>NZ_CP121354.1:2055000-3255000 GCF_029674545.1 Mesorhizobium sp. WSM4904
AGTGGCGAACGCGGGGAACTGAAACATCTAAGTACCCGTAGGAAAGGACATCAACCGAGACTCCGGAAGTAGTGGCGAGCGAACCCGGACCAGGCCAGTGGCGATTGAGAGACAAGCGGAACCTTCTGGAAAGTTGGGCCATAGCGGGTGACAGCCCCGTACGCGTAATGCGATCAATCGTCCTTGAGTAAGGCGGGACACGTGAAATCCTGTCTGAAATTGGGAGGACCACCTTCCAAGCCTAAGTACTCGTGCATGACCGATAGCGAACTAGTACCGTGAGGGAAAGGTGAAAAGCACCCCGACAAGGGGAGTGAAAGAGTACCTGAAACCGATTGCCTACAAACAGTGGGAGCCCGCAAGGGTGACCACGTACCTTTTGTATAATGGGTCAGCGACTTAGTGTGACGAGCAAGCTTAAACCGATAGGTGTAGGCGCAGCGAAAGCGAGTCTGAACAGGGCGTTCAGTTCGTCGCATTAGACCCGAAACCGAGTGATCTAGCCATGAGCAGGCTGAAGGTAAGGTAACACTTACTGGAGGGCCGAACCCATAACTGTTGCAATAGTTCGGGATGACTTGTGGCTAGGGGTGAAAGGCCAATCAAACTCGGAAATAGCTGGTTCTCCGCGAAATCTATTTAGGTAGAGCGTCGACCGAATACCCCAGGGGGTAGAGCACTGGATGGGCTAGGGGTCCTCACCGGATTACCAAACCTAACCAAACTCCGAATACCTGGGAGTACTAGTCGGCAGACACACGGCGGGTGCTAACGTCCGTCGTGAAAAGGGAAACAACCCTGACCTACAGCTAAGGTCCCCAAGTTATGGCTAAGTGGGAAAGGATGTGAGGATCCCAAAACAACCAGGATGTTGGCTTAGAAGCAGCCATCATTTAAAGAAAGCGTAACAGCTCACTGGTCTAAATAAGGGTCTTTGCGCCGAAAATGTAACGGGGCTAAAGCCATACACCGAAGCTTAGGGTTCGTGAGCAATCACGAGCGGTAGCGGAGCGTTCTGTAAGCTGATGAAGCCGTACCCGTGAGGGGCGGTGGAGGTATCAGAAGTGCGAATGCTGACATGAGTAACGTAAGGGGAGTGAGAGACTCCCCCGCCGAAAGACCAAGGGTTCCTGCTTAAAGTTAATCTGAGCAGGGTTAGCCGGCCCCTAAGACGAGGCGGAAACGCGTAGTCGATGGGAATCACGTTAATATTCGTGAGCCTGGAGGTAGTGACGGATCACACAAGTTGTCCAATCTTATCGGATTGAAAGGGCAGCGGAGTGGTTCCAGGAAATAGCTCCTCCTTATAGACCGTACCCGAAACCGACACTGGTGGTCTGGTAGAGTATACCAAGGCGCTTGAGAGAACTATGCTGAAGGAACTCGGCAAATTGCACGCGTAACTTCGGAAGAAGCGTGACCCTTTTCTGCGCAAGCAGAGGAGGGTGGCACAGACCAGGGGGTAGCGACTGTTTATCAAAAACACAGGGCTCTGCGAAGCCGCAAGGCGACGTATAGGGTCTGACGCCTGCCCGGTGCTGGAAGGTTAAGAGGAGGGGTGCAAGCTCTGAATCGAAGCCCCAGTAAACGGCGGCCGTAACTATAACGGTCCTAAGGTAGCGAAATTCCTTGTCGGGTAAGTTCCGACCTGCACGAATGGCGTAACGACTTCCCCGCTGTCTCCAGCATAGACTCAGTGAAATTGAATTCCCCGTGAAGATGCGGGGTTCCTGCGGTTAGACGGAAAGACCCCGTGCACCTTTACTATAGCTTTACATTGGCATTCGTAGTGGCATGTGTAGGATAGGTGGTAGGCTTTGAAGCCTGGGCGCCAGCTCAGGTGGAGCCACCCTTGAAATACCACCCTTATTACTATGGATGTCTAACCGCGGCCCGTTATCCGGGTCCGGGACAATGTATGGTGGGTAGTTTGACTGGGGCGGTCGCCTCCTAAAGAGTAACGGAGGCGCGCGATGGTGGGCTCAGAACGGTCGGAAATCGTTCGCTGAGTGCAATGGCATAAGCCTGCCTGACTGCGAGACTGACAAGTCGAGCAGAGACGAAAGTCGGTCATAGTGATCCGGTGGTCCCGCGTGGAAGGGCCATCGCTCAACGGATAAAAGGTACGCCGGGGATAACAGGCTGATGACCCCCAAGAGTCCATATCGACGGGGTTGTTTGGCACCTCGATGTCGACTCATCGCATCCTGGGGCTGGAGCAGGTCCCAAGGGTATGGCTGTTCGCCATTTAAAGCGGTACGTGAGTTGGGTTCAGAACGTCGTGAGACAGTTCGGTCCCTATCTGCCGTGGGTGTAGGAATATTGAAAGGATCTGTCCCTAGTACGAGAGGACCGGGATGGACGGATCTCTGGTGGACCTGTTGTGGCGCCAGCCGCATTGCAGGGTAGCTATATCCGGACGGGATAACCGCTGAAGGCATCTAAGCGGGAAACCCACCTTGAAACGAGTATTCCCTGAGAACCGTGGAAGACGACCACGTTGATAGGCCGGGTGTGGAAGAGCGGCAACGCTTGAAGCTTACCGGTACTAATAGTTCGATCGGCTTGATCGTTCTCATTACTTGTGCCCATTGTAGGCGGCACGAATAGACAGCTTCTCGATTTGAACGTGCGTTTTGCCGACCTGGTGGTTATGGCGGAGCGGCTGCACCCGATCCCATTCCGAACTCGGCCGTGAAACGCTCCAGCGCTGATGGTACTTCGTCTCAAGACGCGGGAGAGTAGGTCGCTGCCAGGTCTGCCAAGCGCACGTTCGTCTCACATCCCATCATCCGGATGGAGACAAAGTCTTCTCCTTACGATAAGGCCCGCCTAACGGGATCCTGGGCCGCGCAAGCGGCCCTTTCATTTGGTGGCCACTTGAATTCGGTAAGCTCAAGCTTACCTCTATGGTTGACGCGGGGTGGAGCAGCCCGGTAGCTCGTCAGGCTCATAACCTGAAGGTCACAGGTTCAAATCCTGTCCCCGCAACCAAGTTTGTCATAAATCAATAACCGTCCCGGTCTAACCGGGGCGGTTTTTTTGCGTTCTGCGGTGGGAAAGTCTGGATTTGGCCGTTTTGCGGACAGGTGGTTCGGAACAGGGTGCGTGCTAAATCAGAACTTCAGAACTGGTTCCGCATACCGGAATTTTTTGAGCGGGAGGGGATATGCCACTGGCGAAAATCGCGCTGATCGGAAGTTTTCGACGGCCCAATTATGGGAGAGTTCAGAGCGCGCTGCAGGTATTCGGTGCGGCGGGCCTTGAGGTTACCTCGCCTTCAGGGGCGGAGATCGCGTCCGGCGAGCAATTCGTGAGATTCACAACCGATTTGGAGCACAAAACAGACGCGGAGATACAGACCGCGACTCTTGAGCGCATTTTTTCGGCCGATGCGGTTTACGTCGTCACCGGCGAGAATGGGTATGTGGGCAGGACCACGTGCTACGAGATTGGTCGTGTCTTACAGCGGAAGCAGCCCCTCTACTTCTCAGCGTATCCGGACGACATCCCTGTTCACATCGGGTCAAGCCATGTGGTGACCCCGGAGGAGTTCGTGCTACGCTTTGTGCGGAACCGTGAGCCACTGGCCTGGCTTTTCGAGACGGGCACTGGAGAACTGTTTGATGGAGAACGTCGCCTCGCCGGCTGTAAGCAGCTCGTCAGAAACAAGGAAGAGCTTCGACCGTAGGCTAGTGATCTGTGGGAGCATGGCCTTTGCCAACGAGATGGATCGCGTTGCCCGCCTGCTTGCGGAAGATGGGGTTCGTGCGGTAACGCCCGAGGAGGTCGATGTCGCAGCGGAGTTTGGCAGCCAATCCAGCTACTATCAATTCAAGCGTGCGGTTTCGCGCGCGCATATTGCGAAGGTGAGAGACCCTAGGACCATAGGGATCCTGGTCATAAACTTCGACAAGCACGGGGTGAGAAGCTATATTGGGCCAAATACATTCGCGGAAATAGCTGTGGCTTTCGCTGACCGAAAGCGAGTGTATGTTCTAAACGGCATTCCCAGTATGTATGCAGACGAACTGTCCGCTTGGGGGGTGACCGATCTAGCGGGCGACTTGGGATCACTTGCAGAGCAGTGTCGCAATCTATGTCGACAGGATCGAAGCCAGCTCAAGCTTCCTTGGTCCTAAGGCCGGGCTCTACGTATCGACGAGCCATCTTTCTCCATTTCTTCGATCTGCACTTCCTTGAAGAGCGAGGCGCATTCGTTCGAGGACAGCGAGCTTTCGCCGAAATGGACCTCGCCGTGCGCTTCGCAGTCATGCTCGGGTCCCGCATCTTGGTTCCGGCTGCTTCCTTCTATGAGACCGAAGTCGCGCCCAAAGTTCTGAAGCAATTCCTTGAGTCCGATGTCGCTGATCTTTTCAGGTTCGTCGGTAGCGGCAGTTCGCTTGCGGAATTCAGTTTTGAAAAGATCGAGCAGTACCGACCGGGTTCGCCCCAGCACACGATCTATTCCGCCTCTCCGGAGCAGTTGGTCGGCTGGCAACAACGCACCAGGAGCGCCACGAAGGACATAGCCGCGGGGTGGCGGGAGCGCATCGCCTCGGAAGCGACTTTGCTGGATTTTCGCCGGGCACGACCGCAAGCCATGACCGACGGGGAATTCGAGCGCGCGTGGCTCGACGTCCCGGAGCGCCTTGGACAGGAAGCCTTCATCGTTCCGCACGTACTTGAGAGGCTTCCTGTCGACCCGCGCAATATCTCGACGCAGAACCGTTTGCACCGCATCGTCAATCGCGAATATTTCGCAAGCTACGCCAAGGATTTCGGGGCGGCCGTATTCCAGAACATGAGCGTTTTGGGGGGCGACGTGGTCCCGTCCGGGCGTAGGCATGATGACATAGACTTCGGGAGCCTGGTGAAGGTATGCCGGGCATCGGGGATTCTAAAAAGGATTCGGGGCTGTCACGTCCAGGAACTGGAGAGTCTCTGTTTCGAGCAAACATTCCAGGAGGCATTCGCGATGTCGCAGACGGGCGGATACGTTCAAGGCTCGAACGATCGTTCGCCAAGCCCTATGCGGGTCGACCTGGCGATATTGACGGCTCTGCCGAAGGAACGAGAGGCCGTTGAAGCCGTCTTCGGAACAGGGCACCCATTTCGCGTTGACGGCGATCCTCACATTTACAAAATGATCGACTTTGAAATCCAAGGAACGGTAAAGAAGGTCGTCGTCGCCGTCCTGTCGGAGATGGGAAACGTACGGGCAGGGGTGACGGGCACTGACCTCCTAAGGTCCTTTTCGCCCTCCATGGTGCTTATGGTCGGTATCGCCGGCGGATGCCCCAACCCCTCGCATTTTTCCGAGCATGTTCGGCTCGGTGACGTTGTCGTGGCTCGCTCAGTCCTGGAGTATGACCACGTGAAACGCCTGTCGGACGGGACGGTAGAATTCAGGGATTCCCCGCAGCGCCTTTCATACACTATCGCCCAAATCGTCGCTGCGCTGCGATCGGAACGAACGGGGTTTGACACTGGTTGGATTGCTTCCAGGGATCTGGCCCTGCGTCATTTCAATATCGATCCCGAGAATTTGCCGCCCGATATCCTTTATGGGGCTGACGGCATTCAACTCCAACATCCGTCGGATACTAGGCGCGTACTGTCGCCGTCCATCGTGCATTGGGGCCGGATTGGCGCCGGCGACAGCCTTCTTAAGGATCCGGTGTTTCGGGACCAGCTCCGCGACGAACACTCTGTAATGGCTGTCGAGATGGAAAGTGCGGGCATACGCGACGCGGCCTGGTCTCGCTCCTGCGAAGTTGGCGTTATTCGCGGCATCGTGGACTATTGCGATGCCCACAAGGATGACAACTGGCATATCATCGCCGCAGTCTCTGCGGCGGCGGTAGCCCGATTGCTTTTCGAGACTTTGGCTAAGGCCGACAGCTAGGATGGGCTCTTTCTGTCTGGGCAGCTCCGGCCGAATTACGCGCTCTCGCCAGCTAGGTGGTCTTCGCCAGGACCTCGAGTGGGTCGCCTGTTTCGTTTAATCCGTCCGGCTGGATTCCCATTCCATTAGAGATGGCCGCCGGCCAGGCGACGCGCTTTAAGTCTTTGATTTTGGGCGACATGCGTTAACGTCCGAAATCTCGGCAAGTATTCGCCCTTGGCGATTTTGAATGAAGAAATCAAACCGACGGAGAGAAAGATGCGGCAGGCGCTGATCGTATGGGGCGGATGGGAAGGCCACGAACCCGAAGCCGGGGCCAACGTCGTCAAGACGATGCTCGAGGAAGAAGGCTTTGCCGTGCGCGTGGAAAACACGACCGCGGTGTTCGCCGATCCGGCCATCGCAGAGCTCAGCCTGATCGTGCCGATCTACACCATGTCCAAGCTCGCCAAGGCCGAAGCGGCCAATCTGACCAAGGCCGTCGAGAGCGGCGTCGGTCTCGGAGGCTATCATGGCGGCATGGGCGATGCATTTCGCGAATCGACGGAATACCAGTTCATGTGCGGCGGCCAGTGGGTCGCGCATCCCGGCAATATCATCGATTACCGGGTGAACATCGTGCGGCGCGACGATCCGATCATGGCCGGCATCGAGGATTTCGCTTACCGCTCCGAGCAGTATTACATGCATGTCGATCCATCGAACGAAGTGCTGGCGACCACCACCTTCTCGGGCGAACACGCGCCGTGGATCGACGGCGTGGTCATGCCGGTCGTGTGGAAGCGCCGGCATGGCAAGGGCCGGGTGTTTTATTCGTCACTCGGCCATGTAGCCAAGGAGTTCGAGGTTCCGCAGATGCGAACGATCCTGCGCCGCGGCCTGATCTGGGCGGCACGCTGAGCTGGCACAGATCATATGAATTGTGATTTACATAAGATCTAGCCTTCCATACAACAGCTGGCGGCAGAGTGCTCTACGGGAGAGGATTGCGTGGAAACCATCGTTCCTTCGGATGCAATCGGCTGGATGCCTTCGGTCGACCAGGGCGGGGCGAGCGTGCACAACGCCGTCGTCAGCGTGCTGGGCAGCCGCATCCTGGGCGGGAACTATGCTCCCGGTGACGCCTTGCCGCGCGAGGACGAGCTCTGCGCCATGCTGGGCGTCAGCCGCACCTCGGTCAGGGAAGCGGTCAAGGTGCTGTCGGCGAAAGGCCTCGTCGAGGCCAGGCGGCGCGCCGGCGTGCGCGTGCTGCCGCGCGACAACTGGCGGCTGCTCGACCCGGTGGTCCTTGGCTGGCACCCGGCGATCCAGGACGACGAGGAACTGGTCTCCGGCCTTTTGGAGGCACGCAGAATCTTCGAGCCGGCGGCCGCGGAACTCGCCGCCAGGCGCGCCACCGCTGCCGATCTCGCCGATATCGAGCGCGCGGTGGTCGGCATGCGCGACAACATCCCGCGCGATCTCAACGCCGTCTGCCAGGCGGATCTTGCCTTCCACAAGGGTGTCATCGCCGCCAGCCACAATGTCGTGCTCAAGGGGTTGGTCGGCATGCTGGAGGCTGCGCTGCGCGCCACATTCCTCGTCACCAACCCGCTGATGGAAGCACAGTCGCGCGCGCTCTCGGCGCATGTCGCAGTGCTGGAGGCGATCCGCATCCGCGATACCGCCGGCGCCCGCGCCGCCATGAACAGGCTGCTCGACATCGCCGCCGACGACCTCCACACAAAAGCCTGACACTCCTTCTTGACGCCATTTTAGATCGTATGATAATCGGATTTCATATGATCTAAAAGCCGTCTGGGAGGAGTTGCGCTTGAGAATCGTGGCGATCACCACGCGCGTCGTGAACGCGGATATGCGCAACTGGGTGTTCGTGCGTATCGAGACCGACCAGCCGGGTCTCTACGGCTGGGGCGAGGCGACGCTGGAATGGAAGACCCAGGCCGTCGTCGGCGCCGTCGCCGACCTGGCGCCGCTGCTGATCGGCCGCGATCCGCGCGACATCGAGCAGGCGGTGCGCATCCTCAAGAAGCATTCGTTCTGGCGGCTGGGCGTCATCGGCATGTCGGCCGTCTCGGGCATCGAGCTGGCGCTCTGGGACATTTTCGGCAAATGGCTCGATCAGCCGGTCTGGCGATTGCTCGGCGGCAAGGTGCGCGACCGGGTCAAGGTCTATACCCATCTCGGCCTCGGCGACATGCGCGCCGTCTATGAAACGCTGGACACCGAGCCGCTGGTGCAGCGGGCCTCCGAGGTGGTAGCCAGAGGCTATCGCGCGCTGAAGGCCGTCTTCATCCCTTATAGCCACTATCACGCTCCGCTCATCGAGGTCGACAAGGTCGGCCGGCTCATGGAGGCGCTGCGCAAGACGGTCGGGCCGGAAGTCGAGATCATGGTTGACTTCCACGGCCGTCCCGCCTCCGCTTCGACCGCGCTCGCCTATATAGACGCGCTCGCGCCGCACCGGCCTATGTTCGTCGAGGAGCCGCTGCCGCCTGGCGAGACCGGCGCGCTGGCGCAGCTTGCCGCCAAATCGCGCGTGCCGATCGCCACCGGCGAGCGGTTGGTCGACCGTCCCGAATTCGACGATCTGTTCCGGGCAGGGGCGGTCGATATCGTGCAGCCGGACATCTGCCATTGCGGCGGCCTGCTCGAGGCCAAGAAGATCGCGGCGATGGCCGAGGCGGTGTCCGTGGGGGTGGCGCCGCACAATCCGCTCGGCCCGATTGCGGGCGCCGCGGCGCTGCATTTCGCCGTCTCCACCCCCAACCACCTGATCCAGGAGGAGATGGTCGGCGCCGTGCCCTGGTATTTCGAGGTCGTGAAGGGGCCGATCCGCATGGTCGACGGCTGCTGGCAGGTGCCGGACGCGCCGGGGCTCGGCGTCGAGGTCGACGAAGCGGTCGCAGAGCGGCATCCTTACAAGCCTGAAGTCATGCACACCACCAACGCCGTGCTTGCCGACGGCACCATCGTGGACTGGTGACGATGGCCGGGCGTCTCAAGGACAAGGTGGCGATCATCACCGGCGCCGGGCGCGGCATCGGCGAGGCGACGGCGCGCGCGATGGCGGCCGAAGGCGCCGCGATCGTGGTGGCGGAAAAGGACGCTTCGGCGGGGGCGAAGGTCGTCGCCTCGCTCGTCGAAAGCGGTGCGCGGGCGCTGTTCGTGGAAACCGACGTCGCCGACAGCAGATCCTGCGAAGCGATGGCGGAACAAGCGCTCGCCGCCTTCGGCCGCATCGACGTGCTGGTCGCCAATGCCGGCATCAATGTTTTCCACGAGCCGCTGGAAACCACGGAGGAGGAATGGCGGCGCTGCTTTGCCGTCGATCTCGACGGCGTGTGGTATTCGGCGCGCGCGGTTCTGCCGGCGATGCGGGCTCAGAAGCAGGGGTCGGTCGTCGCCATCGCGTCCTGCCATTCCTTCGCGATCATCCCGTCCACCTTTCCCTACCCTGTCGCCAAGCACGGGTTGCTCGGCCTGGTGCGGTCGCTCGGCATCCAATACGCCGCCGAAGGTGTCCGTGTGAACGCGATCGCGCCCGGCTACATCGAGACGCAGATCGCGGTCGACTACTGGAATACATTTGCGGACCCGCAGGCGGAGCGCCAGCGCATCTACGACCTGCACCCGCCGCGCCGTATCGGCCGGCCGGAGGAGGTGGCGATGACCGCCGTCTTCCTCGGCTCAGACGAGGCGCCGTTCATCAACGCGGCCTGCATCGTCATCGATGGCGGGCGCTCGGTTCTCTACCACGAATGAGGTTTCGCACCGGCGGCCGGTCGCCGGAAACGTCTTCAAAGCAGATCACGTCCCGCCGGCCCGGGATCGATAGGGAGGAAAGCCAATGAAAAAGATGATCAAGATATGCCTTGCGGTGGCGGCGACCGCAGCCGTCGCGTTGACGGTCCATGGCGCCGGCGCGCAGGACAAGATGAAGTTCGGCTACATCAACAAGATGGGCGACCATCCCTGGTTCGTGCGCGAGGTGAAAGGCGCCAAGGACAAGGCCGCCGAGCTCGGCGTCGACCTGCTTGTCCAGGACGTCCAGTTCGACGCCAACCTCGCCGTCACCACCTTCGACACCTATGTCGGCGATGGCGTCAAGGGCATCGCCGTGGTGGTGCCGGATCGTTCGCTCGGCCCGGTCGTCGCCGACAAGGCGAAGGCAGCCAAGATCGGCCTGATCGCGGTCGACGACGACATCGCCTTCGCCGACGGCACGCCGGTCGCCTATGTCGGCATGAACGCGCTCAACATCGGCAAGCAGGTCGGAACCGAGATCGCCCGCATCGCCAAGGCCGAAGGCTGGGACAAGGACCTCTCCAAGGTGCGCGTCGGCTCGATCGAGGACCAGAAGGCCGACACCTGCATGCGCCGCAACAAGGGCGCGGAGGAAGCGCTGGTCGCGGCGATCCCGGAGATCAAGTCGCGCATCGTCTCGATCCCCTACGACAACACCATGGTCAACTCGATCGACGTCGTTTCGACCACGCTGACAGCCAATCCGGATGCCGAGAAGTGGATATTCTTCTCCTGCAACGACGACGGCGTGCTCGGCGGCGTGCGCGCCACCGAGAATGCCGGCATGAAGCCGGAGAACGTCATCGGCATCGGCATCGACGGGTCGCGTTCCTGCGAGGCCTTCGGCGCCGGCAAGCCTTCGGGCTTCCGCGGCACGATGTGGCTGGACAGCGCCAAGCATGGCGCGGCCGCGATCCAGGCGCTCTACGACCAGGCCACCGGCAAGGAGATGCAGAAGGACTATTTCCAGGACGCCACCCTGATCAGCGGCGAGAATTTCGCCAAGTTCAAGGATACGCTCGGTTGCAAGTCCTAGGCTTTCTTTCCGCCTCACGGCGGGTGGCCTTTGGGCGGGCGGCTTCCTGCGGAGCCGCCCGCCGATGACCGTGCCCGTCGTTTCCGTCGAGAGCGTCTGCAAGCGTTTCGGCGCCGTGCAGGCGCTGCGAGATGTGTCGGTCGCCTTCAATGCCGGCGAGATCACTGCCCTGATCGGCGAGAACGGCGCCGGCAAGTCCACGCTGATGCGCGTGCTGGAGGGCGAGCACAGGCCCGATGCCGGTCGGGTTCTGGTCGATGGGCACCCGGTCCAGCTCAGCTCGCCGCGCGTCGCACATGGCTCTGGCATCCGCGTCATCCATCAGGAGCCGGAGATCATTCCGGAGCTGACGGTGGCGGAAAACATCTTCATCGGCGACATCAAGGCGCGCGGCGGCCTGTTCCTCGACCGCGCGGATCTGGAGCGGCGCAGTCTCGATCTGCTCGGTACGTTCGGCGTGGTCGACGTGCTGTCGCCCGGGCAGCGCTGCCATGGGCTCAGCCCGGCGCTCAGGCAGCTCATCGAGATCATGCGGGCGCTGCGGCCCGGCGCGAGGCTCCTTGCCTTCGACGAGCCGACTTCGTCCCTGACGGAGGACGAGGCGCAGCGGCTGTTCCGCGTCATCCGGCGTCTGAAAGCCGACGGCGTCGCCGTGATCTACATTTCGCACCGCCTGCGCGAGATCATCGAGCTTGCCGATCGCTGCGTGGTGATGCGCGACGGCAGCCGCGTCGCCGACGAGCCGATCGCGGCGCTCGACGAGCAGCGCATGGTGCGGCTGATGGTCGGCAGGCCGGTGAGCGACCTGTTCAACCGAAGAGAACGCACGCTGGGGCCGGTCCGGCTGGCGCTGGAAGCTGTCACGACACGCCGTGTCGACGGGATCAGCTTCGAGGTGAGGGCCGGCGAGATCGTCGGGCTGGGCGGACTGGTCGGCGCCGGACGGACGGAAGTCGCGCGCGCCATCGTCGGCCTCGATCCGCTGCTGTCGGGACGGATGACGGTCGGCGGCCGGCCTTACAAGCCGCGCGAACCGGCCGATGCCGTCGCGGCCGGAATCGGGCTGGTGCCGGAGGACCGCAAGCAGGAAGCGCTGCTCTTGATGCAGGCTGTGCGCGACAATGTCAGCCTCGTGGTGCCCGACAAGGTGTCGCGCTTCGGCTTCTTCAGCCGCAGGCGCGAGCGCGCGCTGGTCGCCCGCCACGTCGCGGAGCTCAGGGTGAAGACGCCGTCGATCGAACAGGCCGTCGGAAAACTGTCCGGCGGCAATCAGCAGAAGGTCGTCTTCGCGCGCTGGCAGGCGCGGGGGCCGGCCGTGCTCATCCTCGACGAGCCGACGCGCGGCATCGATGTCGGCGCCAAGGCGGAAATCTATAGGCTCATCGAAAGCCTGGCCGACCAGGGCCTCGCCATCCTGCTCATCTCCTCCGAGATGCCGGAGCTGCTCGGCCTCGCCGACCGCGTTCTGGTCATGCAGAGCGGGCGCATCAGCGGCGAGCTTCCGTGGCAGGAAGCGAGCGAGGAAGCGGTGCTGGCCTTGGCCATGCGCTCGGGGAAAGAGACAATCGAGAGGAGAGTATCGTGACCGATACCGCGACCGCCGGCCGCGAGCGCGCGCCGGCAAGTCTGTTCGGCCGCATCGGCGCGCAGAACATCAGTCTGCTGATCGCGCTGATCGTGCTGCTGGCGATCTTCGGCGCGCTCAGGCCCGACGTCTTCTTCACGCCGCGCAATCTGATCAATATCGGGCTCGCGGTCACCATCCTCGGCATCCTGGCGATGGCGCAGACCGTCGTCATCGTCTCCGGCGGGCTCGACATCTCGGTCGGATCGATCGTGGGCCTGAGCACCATGGTGCTTGCCGTCGCCGCACAGGAAACCGGCTCGATTTCGGCCGGTATCCTGGCCGGACTGCTCGCCGGACTTGTAGCGGGCGCGGTCAACGGGCTGATCATCGTCTACGGCCCGGTCAACGCGGTGATCGCGACGCTTGGAACGATGTCGGCCTTCCGCGGCCTCGCCTATCTGATGAACAACGGCAACTCCATCCCGATCACCGGCGACAGCCTGCGCGCGCTCGGCATCGGCACCTTTCTTGGCCTGCCTTTTGCCATCTGGCTGCTGATCGCCGCTATGGCGGCGTTCATCGTCTTCACCCGCGAGACGGTGGTCGGCAGGAACATCTACGCGCTCGGCGGCAATCCGACGGTGGCGCGGCTCGCCGGCATCCCGATCCGCCGCTACCAGATCTCGATCTACGCCATGAGCGGCTTCGCGGCAGCGGTGGCCGGCCTGGTGCTCGCCAGCCGCACCATGTCCGGACAGCCGGCCTCCGGCAGCCAGGGACTGGAGCTCGAGGCGATCACCGCCGCGATTCTCGGCGGCTGCGCGCTGCAGGGCGGCAAGGGCACGATCGTCGGCGCCATGTTGGGGGTGCTGATCATCGGCGTCCTCAACAACGGCATGATCCTGACCAGCGTGCCGACCTTCTACCAGCTGCTTGCCAAGGGCGCGCTGCTGATCCTGGCGGTCATCGTCCAGGAGCGCCAGCGGGCGCGGGCGGGAGAGTAGGCCGTGTGCGCAGATCGGCCGCTACACGCTTGCGATGCAGGTCTCAATCTCGAAGCATTGGATTGCGGTTCTATTTCAGGAACTGACGGAAGCGGCGGAGCGAGAACACAAACAGCAGCATGCCGATGACCAGCAGCGCCGCAAGCTGCGGCCAGACGACATCGAGGCCCGCGCCGCGGAACAGGACGGCCTGGGCCAGCATGACGAAATGCGTGTTGGGCGCGACGAACATGACGGCCTGGATGGCGAGGGGCATGCTCTCGCGCGGCGTCACGCCGCCGGACAGCACCTGCAGGGGCAGGAGCACCATCATCAACAGCAGGCCGAATTGCGGCATGGAGCCGGCGACGGTGGCAAGGAAGATCCCCAGACAGGTCATGGCGACGATGTCGAGGGCCGCGCCCACCATGAAAAGCGCGATCGATCCGTTTATCGGGACCGACAGCAGCCCCTGGATGACGAAGACGAGCGCAAGGCCCGACGCCACGAGGACGACGATGCCCATGGACCAGATCTTGCTCGTCATGATTTCGAACGGGGTGACCGGCATCACCAGCAGATGCTCGATCGTGCCGTGCTCGCGCTCGCGTATCAGCGCGGCACCGGTGAGCACGATCGAAAGCATGGTGATGGAGGAGATGACATTGGTGATGGCGCCGAACCAGCCCTTGTTGAGTTCGGGGTTGAATCGCGCCCGCAGGTCGAGCTCGACGGGGAGCGAAGTCTGGGAGCGATAGTGGTTCAGGAACTCGTTCACTTCCCCCGAAACGATCGACTGAACATAGCCTCCGCCGGTAAAGGCCTGCGACATGCGGGTGGCGTCGATGTTGAGCTGAACCGTTGGAGAGCGACCGGCCAGGAGGTCGCGCTGGAAGCTCGGCGGAATGTCCAGCGCGAATGTGTCCATTCCTGAATCCATGCGGCTGTCCATCTCGGGCTGGGAGATCAGTCGCGGCGCGGTGAAGTAAGGCGGGTAAAATGCCGTGACGATACGCGATGAGACCGGCGACTGATCCTCGTCGACGATGGCGATCGCAGCATGATTGAGCGTCTCGGGCATCGCCTTGGATTCGGTGTAGATGGCGAGGGTGAAGGCGTAGACGATCAGCACAAGCATCATCGGGTCCCGTACAAGACCGCGCAGTTCCTTGATGCCGAGCTCGTATATGTTGGCGATGTGCATCAGCGGGCCTGTTTTCTCAAGAAAGCCGCTCCAAGGCCGAGCAGCACCGGAATGGCGACGAGCAGCGGCACGAACGCGCCGGACAGGTCGGCAAAGCCGAGCGCTTTGGAAAAGACGCCGCGCGAGATCGTTACGAAATAGGTGGTCGGATAGATCCGGCCGATGAATGCACCCACGCCCTGCAGCGACGACACCGGGTCGATCATGCCCGAATATTGGGTGGCGGGGATCATGGTGAGCAGCGCGGTTCCGAAGATTGCCGCGATCTGGCTGCTCATGAAGGTCGACAGAAAGAGCCCCATTGCCGTCGTGGCCATGACGTAAAGAAGGGCGGCGGCTGCGAATGCCGGAAGGCTGCCGGTCAACGGCACGCCGAAAATGAAGACGGCAAAGGCAGTCAGCAGCACGAAGTTCAGCATCGCGAGGACCACATAGGGGATCTGCTTGCCGACCAGGAATTCGAGCCGGGTGACCGGCGTGACGTAGAAATTGATGATGGAGCCGAGTTCTTTCTCCCGCACCACGCTCAGCACGGCCAGCATTGCCGGGATCAGCAGGAGAAGCATCGGGAGGACAGCCGGAACGATGGCGTCGAGGCTGCGGACGTCGGGGTTGTAGCGGTAGCGGATATCGAGCTGAAAGGCGCTGGCGGTGGCGGTGTCGCCGTAGAGTTCGCGCGCCTTCCGCGCGAGCCAGCCGGCATGCATTCCCGAGACATAGCCCAGCACGGTTTCGGCGCGCGTCGGCATGGCGCCGTCGATCCACGCGCCGATCGTGACGTGGCGACCGCGCGCGAGGTCACGCCCGAACCCGGTCGGAATTTCGATGGCGAGATTGAGCTCCCCGTCCTCCATACGCCGATCGAGATCGGCATGGTCGGTGATCGGCGTCTTCTCGGTGAAATAGCGCGAGCCGGCGATCTGCAGCACATAGTCCCGGCTGATCGTCGTGTCGTCGCGATCGAGGACGGCGAAGGAGAGATTCTCGACGTCCATGTTGATGCCGTAGCCCACGACGAACATCAGGATGAGGCTGCCGATGGTAGCCAGCGTGGCGCGGATCGGATCGCGTGCGAGCTCCATCGCCTCGCGGCGGGTGTAGGCGAACATGCGGCGCAGATCGAAGAAACGGCCGTCGCGGCTCTCCTGGGGTTGGCTGTGCGGCGCGCCGAGCGCTTCCGCGAGCGGCACTGTTTCAGCGGCCGAGCCCGGCGTGCCGCGCTGCTCCGGCCCTGTCGCCTCCTCCAGATATCCGACAAAGGCTTCTTCCAGCGTTGCCGCCGAGCGGCTCCCGACGATGCCAGCGGGCGTGTCGCTGACCAGGACCTTGCCGGCGTGCATGAGCGAGATGCGATCGCAGCGTTCCGCCTCATTCATGAAATGCGTGGAGACGAAGATCGTCACGTTCTCCTTGCGGGAGAGATCGCCGAGAATCCGCCAGAACCCGTCGCGGGCAACCGGATCGACTCCGGAAGTGGGCTCGTCGAGGATCAGTATCTCGGGGGAATGGATCATCGCCACCGCCAGCGACAGCCGCTGGCGGATGCCGAGCGGCAGTGCTTCGGGCAGCGCGTCGACGTTGTTGGCCAGACCGAACTGCCGCGCGACCTCCTCGACCCGGGACGGGATCGCGGCGTCGGCCATGCCGAAGAGTCGGGCATGCAGCTCGAGGTTTTGCCGAACCGTCAGTTCCGAGTAGAGGGAGAATCCCTGTGACATGTAGCCGACGCGCCGCCGCACCTCGATGTCGCGCGAGTCGATCTCGCGTCCGAACAGCCGCGCCTTGCCCTCGCTCGGCTCGAGCAGCCCGGTCAGCATCTTCATGGTGGTCGTCTTGCCGCAGCCATTCGAGCCCAGGAAGCCGAAGATGTCACCGCGGCCGATGCGGAAGCTCACGTCGTCGACGGCGGTGAAATCGCCGAAGCGCATGGTGAGATGTTCAGCCTCGATGGCGGATACGCCGTCGGCATCGGCGGGTCGTGGAGGGATCTTCACCGTCTCGTGGCTGCCTCGCTTCTCCGGCGGGAGAAGAGCGATGAAAGCCGCGTCGAGGTCAGGCGCGCCGGTGCGTGCGAGCAGGTCGGCCGGGGCTCCGGACGCCAGCACCCGGCCTCCATCCATCGCCACCAGCCAGTCGAAGCGCGCGGCCTCCTCCATGTAGGCCGTCGCGATGATGACGCTCATGCCGTCGCGGCTCTTGCGAATCTCATCGATCAGTTCCCAGAACTGGCGGCGCGACAAAGGGTCGACGCCGGTGGTCGGCTCATCCAGGATCAAAAGGTCCGGATCGTGGATCAGGGCGCAGCAGAGGCCGAGTTTCTGTTTCATGCCGCCCGAAAGCTTGCCGGCCTGCCGATCGGCGAAAGGCGCAAGCCCGGTGCGCCTCAGGAGCTCGCCGATGCGGCGCTCCCGCTCCCGTCGGTCGTGCCCGAAAAGGCGGCCAAAGAAATCGATGTTGTCGAAGACGGACAGCGTCGGATAGAGGTTCTTGCCAAGGCCCTGCGGCATATAGGCGATCCTTGGGTAGACGCTCTGCCGGTGGCGGAGATCGGCCATGTCTCCGCCCAGCACCTCGATATGCCCTTCCTGTATCGTCCGCGCTCCGGCAACCAGGGAAAGCAGGCTGGATTTGCCGACGCCGTCCGGCCCGATCAGGCCGACCATGCAGCCGGCCGGGAAGTCCAGCGATATGTCATTGAGAGCCCGGACCTTCCCATAGACATGGCCGACGTTCTCCAGCCGCGCGACCCGCTTCGGCGAGAAGGCAGCGGCGCCGTCCGCCCGGGCATTCATTGCACGAGCTTTCCTTGGACGCCGGCCGGCCATTCAGCCTGCGGGTCGAGCCGCACATAGGCCACGCCGGGCAAACCCGTCTTGACCTGCTGGATGTATTTGCGGAGCAGCTCCGGCGAGATATGCGCCTTGATCCGGAACATGAGCTTCAGGCGCTCCTCCTCCGTCTCGACGGTCTTGGGCGTGAACTGCGCGACGTCCGCGACGAAGGTCACCTTGGCGGGGATGATGTATTGCGGCGCGGCATCGAGCACGAGGCGTACGTCGGAGCCGATGGCGACGCGCCCAGCCTGCGCGGTCGACAGGAAGAACGTCATGTAGACATCGCCGAGATCGACGAGGTTGAGCACGCGCCCGCCGCCCGCAAGCACCTCACCGGGTTCCGCCACCCGGAATTGGACACGTCCATCGCGCGGCGATTTCAGCGTGGCGTCGTCGATATCGGCATCGATGCTTTCGATCGCCGCCTGCGCGGCATCGACCGCGGCCTTGGCATCGACCACCTGTGCCCTCGCAGCGTTGATGGCCGCCTCGCTGGCGGCGAGCTGGGCCTGCGCCGCGGCAACGGCGGCCTTCGCGCTCTGCTCGGCGGCGCGATCGTTGTCGAGAACCTGCTGGGAGACGGTGTTGTTGACCGCGAGCTGCTGGGAGCGCGCCAAGGTCCGCTCGGCGGCGTCGAGCTCGGCCCCGCGCTGCGCGACGACCGCGGCGGCTGCCGTCTTTTCGGCTTCGCGTTGCGTCACCAGGCTGCCGGCGGTCTCGACGCCGATGGTGGCGCGCTGAAGCTGCGCCTCGGCCTGGCGGCGCTGAGCCTCGATCTGCGTGGTGTCCATGCGGGCAAGCACTTCGCCGGCTTTGACGAAATCACCTTCGCCGACCAGGATTTCCTTGATCCGCCCCGACGCCTTCGTGGAGACGTCGATTTCGACCGCTTCGATGCGGCCGTTACCGCTGGCGATGCCTTGCGGCAACGCCCCGGCCTCGGATCGCTGCCATGCGTAATAGCCGGCTGCCGCGAGCGCGATCAGAATGACGGGAGACAGCCACCGTAACGAACCTTTCATTGGCGGCCTCCTGCGCTGCGCGACGCGGGGACGAGCGCGGGCGGCGCAAAAGGGATCTGTTCAGGGCTCAACGAGATGCCGATCATGGCGGGGGACTCCGTTCGGGCTGAGAGCTGAACGGGACCAAAACAGAGGCCCGGCATGGCGACCTTGATCCGTATCAATCGCGGGAGAAGCACACCGGCGACGCAGAACGGCCTTCGAGGGAAGTTGCCCAGGCCACCAGAAGTCCGTGCCCTGTTTCATCGCATCGAGGCGTTCGCCGACCTTCGGACAGACCGAAGCGCCTCCTTGAAGCGCGTCGCGTCGAAACGGATTCGATCGACGCGCCTCAAGTCTTTGTTTCGATGCATGTCGTTTTCCCAAGCCGATGCACAGTTTTGGGCGACATGCACTAAACGCTTTCGAGATAGGTCTCGATCTCGAAGTCGCTGACGTTGAGCGCGAAGGTGTTGAGCTCCTGGCGCTTGCAAGCGATGAAGGCGTCGCGCAGCACAGCCGGGAAGATTTCCGCGACGCGCGGCCCGGTTTCGAACGCGGCGATGGCCGAAGCCCAATCCGGGGGCAGCTTGGCGAGCGTCAGTCCTTGCCCCTCGCCGCCGGTCGGCTCGCCGGGTGACAGTTGTTTTTCGATGCCCATCAGCGCGGCGCCCAGGATCGCCGCCAGCACCAGATAGGGGTTGGCGTCGGCGCCGGAGACGCGATGCTCGATGCGACGCGCGGCAGATGGGCCACCCGGAATGCGTATCGCCACCATGCGGTTTTCGTAACCCCAGGCGACGGCCGTCGGCGCATAGGATCTTGGCCGAAGCCGGCGGTAGGAATTGAAATGCGGCGCGAACACCAGCGTGCTCTCGGCCATGGCGGCAAGCAGGCCGCCGACCGCGTGGCGCATGGTCTCGGAGCCCTGGTCGCTGCCGTCGTCGAAGATGTTGCGGCCTTGCTTGTCGACGACGCTGAAATGGACGTGGAAACCGTTGCCGGCACGCTCGCCATAGGGCTTGGCCATGAAGCAGGCGGCAAAGCCATGCTTGCGCGCAATGCCCTTGACGGTGCGCTTGAAGAGCACGGCGTCGTCCGCGGCGCGCAAGGCGTCCGGAACGTGGTTGAGGTTGATCTCGAACTGGCCGACGCCGTTCTCGGCGATCGCGGTGTCGACAGGGATGCCCTGCATGCGGCAGGCCTCGTAAACATCGTGAACGAAGGCCTCGAAATCGTCGATCTCGTCGATCGAAAGCGCCGCATCGGAATCGAGTCGCCGCCCGGTGACCGGCGAGACAGGACCGACAGGCCGCTGCGATGTCGGGTCGACGAGGTAGAATTCGAGCTCGGTTGCAGCAACCGGCGTCAGGCCAAGCGCGGCATAGCGGTCGAGGATGCGGGCCAGCGCGCGGCGCGGGTCGCCGAGATAGGGCGCGCCGACCTCATCCGCCAGCCACAGCGGCAACAACGCCGTCGGATGCGCCGTCCAGTTGACAGGCAGGATGCCGCGTCCCGTCCAGTGGCAAAGGCCGTCGGCATCGCCGGTGGAGAAGACCTGCGCGTTGCCTTCGATGTCCTCTCCCCAGATGTCGAGCCCAATCAGCGAAAAGGGCATGCGCAGCTTGCCTTCGAGCGCCTTGCGCGCCTGCTCGACCGGGATGCGCTTGCCGCGCATGATGCCGTTGAGGTCGCACACCGCGGCCCTCAGGCTCTGGATGTCGCTCCTGCTATCAAGCCAGTTCAAAACGTCCGCAATTGCATCGCCCAATTTCCAGCCCCTGGTTCTTTCGGTAGCCATTTAGGCTACGATATCCATTCTACAGCTTGTGAGTTCGTGAAGGTCGCCCCTGGATGTTTCCAGACGACTTTGCTTCATTTTTTCAAATCATTAGCCGGGATATCGGGCGGCATTTCAGGTCCGATTTCTGCGATCTGCGATCGCAACATAGCGGCAAGCAAAGAGAAAGCCAAGCGGGAGTTGGGATTGGCCGCAACGCCTATCCCGTCGTCATCCTATGGCGGAGCAAGGAGCGAAGCGACGCGGCGCAGACCATAGGATCCATTCCGTGAAGTTGAGGCGTTGCCACGATGCAAAATTCTGCTCCTCAGCATCCTACGATCAAAGTCACAGAATGGATCCTCGGGTCTGCGCTCCGCTTCGCCCGTGGATGACGGCGTCACGGAGGCTTCGGCCAATCTCGAAGGCTTTTTCCTACTGCCGCAGTTCCGGGAACCTGACCTGCTTGAGAATGTGCGTTGCACCTTCGCCGATGTCGCGCACGATGGCCGCGCGTGCCCGTTTGCCATCGCCGGCCTCGATCGCCGCCACGACCTCCTCATGATAGTCGATGCCGAGAATGCCGGCGAGGTCGTCCTCGAAGCCGATGCGCAGGTTGCGCAGGAAAGGCCCGACCTGCATCCACACCGTCTCGATCAGGAAGATCATCTGCTCGTTGCCGCAGTGGCGGTAGATCGAGAACTTGAAGTCGTGATTTGTGCGCAGATAGTCGTCGATGTCGCCGCTGCGGGCGGCCTGGGTGAGCTCGGCGCAGTGACGGCGGATGGCGCGCAGGTTGTTGCCGTTGATGCGTTTGGTGGCGAGCTCGGTGGCCGTGCCTTCCAGGATCGTGCGCACGTCGGTCAATTGCTGGAAGCGATCGGCCGAGATCACCGGCACCTCGACGCTGCCGTTCGGCATCGGGCTCAGCGCCCTCAGCGCCTGCAGCCGCATGAAGGCGCTGCGCACCGGCATGTCGCTGGTGCCGAGCTCCTTGGCGAGCTTGCGCGAGGTCAGCTTCTGGCCGGGCTGGAGCTGACCCGACATCAGCGCCCGCACCAGTTCCAGATAGACTTTCTCATGCAGGGGTACCGTGTCGAGGGCAGTCAGTCCGAATTGTGTTTTGTCGGCCATTGGCTATGCGCTGCTTCGTCCGCCCTGAAATCCGTTTCGTCAAGCAATCCGCCGCCGGGATTACTTAGCTGGCGGTTTCGAGCCGCACGATAGGCGGTTAACGCGCGCCGCCGCAAGGGCCGCCAGGGTTGCATCCCGGCTGACCCAACGGAGCGGCATCATGCGTGCGGTGGAGCGATTCCCCTTTGCCTGACGCGGACCTCGCAACGCCTGCCGGCAGGCGGGGCCTCGACTTCCGGGCCAACAAGATTGCTGTCGTTCAGCTGGAAGGAAGGCTCCCGGCTGTCGTTGTGCTTACTGGGTCCTCGCGAGGAAACTGCGCCAGCCGCCATAGGCGGAGATATCCGTTGCCGCCGACAGACCGGCGGTCTCGGCCAGAAAACCCTTCGCCGATGTTCCATCGTCGAGCTCGATGGTGCCGATGCCGAGCGGTGGCGGGATGGCGGCGACGAAGCGGCCGAATGCCTCGGCAGAAAGCCGCCAGACCTCGACCTCGATCGCGGTGCCGCCGCCTGCGACGCGGATCAGTCCCGGTTTTGGCGTGGTCTGGCCGGCAAGCTCATAGAGCTTGTAGGAAGGCGTCGTCGTCGTCGCCCGGCAGAAACGCGCGCCAGCTTCCTTGAGCTGGCAATTGAGCGGCATCCCCGAAAGATGCGCGCCGACGACAACCATTTCGATCATGCCATCCTCGGCCGATGCGCTGGCTGGGCGCGCGCTCGACTGCCGCCACCCGGTCGCGCCGAGGGCGAGGCCGCTCGCCGAATGCAGGTCGCGCGCGACCGCCGCGACGAGGCCGTCCCGGCCGGCGGCGGCCAGAAGCGTAACGCTCATCGGCAGGCCGTCGTCGCGCGTGCCGGCCGGCACGGCGATGCCGCACATGTCGAGGAGATTGACGAAATTGGTGTAGGTGCCGAGCCGGCTGTTGGTGGCGATCGGATCGGCAAGCACGGCATCGACCGTGTAGTGGGTCGGCGCCGTCGGCACGCAGAGAAGATCGACGGAGGCGATGACCGGGGCAAGCCGCGCCTTGCAGGCCTGCAGGGCATAGAGTCCGCGGAAGGCGTCGGCGGCCGACAGGTTTCTGGCGCCACCGATGATCTTGCGCGTCACC
Source organism: Mesorhizobium sp. WSM4904 (assembly GCF_029674545.1). Classification (NCBI taxonomy): domain Bacteria; kingdom Pseudomonadati; phylum Pseudomonadota; class Alphaproteobacteria; order Hyphomicrobiales; family Phyllobacteriaceae; genus Mesorhizobium; species Mesorhizobium sp. WSM4904. Next base: position 2,077,366 of record NZ_CP121354.1, read on the forward strand.
GGATGGAGCGCTGTTTCATTCGCCTCGAAGAAATCACGGATCGCCGCATAGCGCTCCGCGACCCAGGCGCCTTCATAGAGCAGGTCGGCCGTCGCATAGAAGTCGCCGAACGGGATCTCGACGAGCCTGGCGCCGTGCGTCTCCAGGGCAGCGAGAGCGGCCTCTAAGCCCGCCTGCATCGATGTGTCGCCGAAGAATTTCAAGTCGGCCTTGGCCGGGATGCCGACATTCAGCACCGGCGGGCGGGGGGCGAGTGGCTGGACGGCGATGTCGCGCGAATAAGGATCGGCGGCATCGTGCGTCGCGGCGGCCGAGAACACCGCATAGGCGTCGTCGACCGTCAGCGCGAAAACCGAGACGCAATCGAGCGTCCGGCAGGCCGGCACCACGCCCGCCGTCGACAGCGCGCCAACGGTTGGCTTCAACCCGACGATGTTGTTGAGGCCGGCCGGAATGCGGCCCGAGCCGGCGGTGTCGGTGCCGAGCGCGAAGGAGACGATGCCGCGCGCCGTCGCCACCGCGGAGCCGGAGGAGGAGCCGCCGGGCACGAGCTTAGGATCGATCGCATTCCTCGGGATCGGCCAGGGCGTGCGCACGCCGACGAGGCCAGTGGCGAACTGGTCGAGATTGGTCTTGCCGACGACCAGGGCGCCCGCCGCCTTGAGCTTCGCCACGACCGTCGCATCCTTGTCCGGCGTGTAAGCATATTCAGCGCAGGCGGCCGTGCTAGGCATGCCGGCGACATCGATGTTGTCCTTGACGGCGAAGGGGATGCCCCAGAGCGGCTTGGTCACTGGGTCGAACGAGCCGAGCGCTTCGGCTTCGGCCAGCATCACGGCTTTCGTCGCAAGGTGGATGAAGATGCCGGGATCGCCCGCCGCCTCGACGCGGGCCAGCACCGTATCGATCACCTCGGCTATGCCGGTGCCAGCCAGGTAGGCCGCATGCAGGCTGCCGATGTCGAAGCGGATGTCGCTCATTTCGTCTCCCCCAGAATGATCACCGGCAGGTCCCATTGGATCAGCACGACGCAGCCGGCTTTCGTCCACACCGAATGCTCGGTGCCGACCGGATTGAGGATCACGCTGCCTGCCGGATAGTCGCCGTTCTCGTCGCTTTGGGTGCCTTCCAGCACGACGATGGTTTCCAGCCCGGCATGGCGGTGGCGCGGCACACCGGCGCCCGGCTGATATTTAAGGACCGCCACGGACGGTTCGACCGGCCTGCCCTTGAGAAGCCAGTGCACCGTCACGCCGTCGCGGAAAGGCTCGAACGCCAGATCGCGCCAGCCACCGTCCACAAGGCCGGCAAAGGCAAGATTAGGCATTCGCAATTCCCTCGAGCACCTGGTCGGTGGTCGCCGTCCAGCCGACGATCGCGCCCTGCGCCTTGATCATGGCGAGCGCGGCGGTCTTGAATTCGGGAAAGTAGCTCTCCGTCGCGTCCTCGGCGACCAGACACTCATAGCCGCGGTCGTTGGCCTCGCGCATCGTCGTCTGCACACAGACTTCTGTCGTCACGCCGGCGAAGACCAGCTGCCGGGCGCCGATCCGCTTCAGGTCATCGCCGAGGCCGGTCGCGTAGAAGGCGCCCTTGCCGGGCTTCTCGATGACGATCTCGCCGGGTAGAGGCGCAAGCTCATCGAGGATCGCCGTGCCTGGCTCGCCGGCGATCAGGACGCGGCCCATCGGGCCGACATCGCCGATGCGGATCGACGGGTTGCCGCGGTTGCGCTTGGCTGGCGGCAGGTCCGAAAGGTCGGGCCTGTGGCACTCCATGGTGTGGATCACCGGCAGGCCGGCGGCGCGAAAACCTTCGATCAGCCTCTTCACCGTCGGCACGATCGCGGTCACCCGGCTGACGTCGTTGCCGAGGCTGGCGCCGAAACCGCCGGGCTCGGCGAAGTCGCGCTGCATGTCGATGACAATAAGCGCCGTCGACTGCGGCTCGAAGGCAAAGGCGAAAGGCAGCGCTTCGATTTTTGCCATCAGTGGTGCCCCGCCATGTGCTCGCCGATCGTCTGCACGCTCGCCTGCGCGATCGGCGTCTCGTAGACGAGCGCGCCGTCGGACATGACGAGGATGCGGTCCGAGAGCTCCAGGAGCTCATCCAAATCTTCCGACATCAGGAGCACCGCGGCCCCCGCGTTGCGAGCCTTCATGATGCGGGCGCGGATTTCGGCGACGGCGGAGAAGTCGAGGCCGAAGCAAGGGTTGGAGACGATCAAAAGGTCGACCTCGCCGGTGAGCTCGCGGGCGAGCACGGCGCGCTGCACATTGCCGCCCGACAGCGAGGCGATCGGCGAGGAGAGCGATGCGGTCTTGACCTTGAACTGCTCAACCAGCCGGGCGCTGAAGGATTTGATGGCGCCGGCGTTGATCCAGCTCACCGGCTTGCCGTTGCCATCGACGTCGAAGGTGCGGAAGGCGATGTTCTCGGCGACCGTCATCCTCGGCGCGCAGGCATTCTTCAGCGGCTCCTCCGGGATGAGGCGGACGTTGAGCGCACGCGCCTCCGCGCGTGTCGCAGCATAGGCCGTGCCGCGAACCACGACTTCGCCCGCCTCGCTGGCGCGCTGTCCGGCCAGCACTTCCAGGAACTCCTTCTGGCCGTTGCCCGAGATGCCGGCAATGCCGACGATCTCGCCGGAGCGCACGCCGAGCTCGGCGATGTTGATCGATTTGAGGCCGGTTCGGTCCGGTGCCTTCAGCGCCCTGACCTCGAGCACGATCTCGGCATCCGGCTTCGGCTCGGCACGGCTGTCGAGCGCGGCGATCGGCTGGTCGCCGATCATCATCGCCGCCATTTCGCTGCGCGAAAGATCCGAGACCTTCCCGGTTCCGGTGAGCCTGCCCTTGCGCAGCACCGTGATGTCGTCGGCGAATGCCGTGACCTCGTGGAACTTGTGCGAGATCATCAGCACGGTGAGGTCGCCCGCCTTCGTCATGCCGCGCACCAGGCCAAGCACTTCCTGCGCCTCGCCCGGGGTGAGGACTGATGTCGGCTCGTCCAGCACCAGAAAATTGCGGCCGAGATAGAGCTGCTTGATGATCTCCAGCTTCTGCTTCTCGCCGGCGGCGAGCTCGGCCACCTTGACGTCGAGCGGCAGCTTGAAGGGCATGCGCTCCATGAAGGCTGCAAGTGCTGTGCGCTCCTTGCGCCAGTCGATGACGCCCGGCACCTTCTCGCGCGAGATGACCAGGTTCTCGGCGCCGGTCAGCGAAGGCACGAGCGTGAAATGCTGATAGACCATGCCGAGACCGAGCGCCGAGGCATCCCTGGGGCTGGCGATCGTCACCTCGCGTCCGTCGACCATCATGTCGCCCGACGTCGGGTGGTAGAAACCCATCATGCATTTGACCAGCGTCGACTTGCCGGCGCCGTTCTCGCCGAGCAGGGCGTGGAAGGAGCCTGCAGGCACTTTGATTGAGACGTCGTCGAGCGCGGTGAAGCCGCCGAAGCGCATGGTCATGCCGATGGTCTCGACGCCGATCGCCTCGCGGTGGAGAGTTCCGCTCATCGCCGGCTCCTCACGGCAGTTGGGCGACGAGGGCGGCCGAATTCGAGACGGCGCCGAAGACGCCGCCCTGCATCTTGATCATCTTGATCGCCGCCAGATGGTTGCCGTAGTCGGTCGCCCCGCAGCAATCCTCCAGCATCACGCATTCGAAGCCGCGATCGTTGGCCTCGCGCATGGTGGTGTGCACGCAGACATCGGTAGTGATGCCGGTGAGCACGATGTTCTCGATGCCGCGCTGGTTGAGGATCAATTCGAGGTCGGTGGCGCAGAACGAGCCCTTGCCCGGTTTGTCGATGATCGGCTCGCCCTCGGCCGGGTAGAGGTCGGGGATGATGTCCCAGCCCGGTTCACCTCGCACCAGGATGCGCCCGCAGGGGCCGGGATCGCCGATGCCGGCATTGATGCGGCGCGAGCGCCAGCGCTTGTTGGCCGGCAGGTCGGCGAGGTCGGGGCGATGGCCCTCGCGCGTGTGGATGATGGTGTAGCCCTTCGCCCGCATGGCGGCGAGCACAGATTTGATCGGCTCGATCGGCGCCCTGACCAGCGACAGGTCATAGCCCATATGGTCGACATAGCCGCCAGGCCCGCAGAAATCGGTCTGCATGTCGATGATGATCAGCGCCGTGTTGTCCGGCCGCAGATCGCCATTGTAGGGCCAGGGATAGGGATCGGCGTCGATGTAGCGCTGGGTGATCTCGGCTCTGGCGTTCATGGCAAAAACTCCGGTCTCGCGAGCGGCACGTGGTGCGCGGTCATTTGGTGATCGACAGTTCGCCTGGAGCGCCGGCGAGCGTGCGGCTCGGCGACGAGGTGGCGATCATGATGACGAGGGTGAGGATGTAGGGCGCGGCGTAGAAGAGGTAGTAGCCCTGGGTGACGCCCACCGACTGCAGCGCCGGGCCGAGCGCGCCGGCGCCGCCGAACAGCAGCGCGGCGGCAAAGCAGCCGAGCGGGTTCCAGCGGGCGAAGATGACCAACGCCACCGCCATCAGCCCCTGGCCCGACGAGATGCGCTCGGTCCAGCTGCCGGGATAATAGAGCGACAGATAGGCGCCGCCGATACCGGCCAGCGCACCGCCGACGCCGGTGGCCAGCAGGCGCACCGTGTTGGGGTCGAGGCCCATGGCGCGCGCGGCATCGGCGCTGTCGCCGACCACGCGCACGATCAGGCCGATGCGCGTGTTGCGGAACGCCCACCAGAGGAAAGCCGCGAGCGCGGCACCAATAAGGAACAGCACGTTGACGTTGAGCGCCGCCTGCACCTGAGGGATGTCGGACCAAGCGCCAAAGGGGATCGCCGGCAGGTCCGGCGCCGAAGGCTGGATGAAGGGCTTGCCGAAGAAGAAGGCGAGACCGGTGCCGAACAGCATCAGGGCGATGCCGATGGCGATATCGTTGACCTTCGGGAATTTGCAGATCCAGCCGTGGAAGAGGCCGAAGCAGAGGCCGGCGACCGCCGCCGCCAAAAGGCCGAGCCATGGCGAGCCGGTCATCACCGCCACCGCATAGGCGCTCATGGCGCCGAACACCAGCGTGCCCTCGAGGCCGAGATTGATGCGGCCCGAGCTTTCGGTGATGGCTTCGCCGAGCGAGACGAAGATGAAGGGGGTGGACACGCGGATAGCGCCGCCCAGCATGGCGAGCGGCACGCCCCAGAGGCCGATGTCGATGGCTTCCATCAGACAGTCCCCTTCAAGGAATCGGGCCTCTGCCAGAGGTCGGGATTGAAGAGCTTGAAGCGGCCGTAGAAGGTCTCGCTGAACAGGATGACGATGAACAGCATGCCCTGCAGCACCAGAACGGTCGCGTCGGGCAGGTCCATGCGGCGCTGGATGAGCCCGCCGGACGCGTCGATGCCGCCAAGCAGGAAGGCGACGGGGATGATGGCAAGCGGATTGTGGCGGGCAAGGAAAGCGACGAGGATGCCGGTATAGCCGTAGCCGGCAGCCAGCGAGCCGTTGGCGCTGCCCTGCACGGCCGCTACCTCGAGCATGCCGGCAAGGCCGGCGAAGCCGCCCGCCAGCGCGGTGAAGCCGACGATCAGCGGACCGACGGCAAGCCCCTGCACCTGCGCCGCTCTGACATTGCCGCCGGCGATGCGGGCGGCGAAGCCCCAGCGGGTCTTCTCGATCAGCAGCCAGGAGAGCACGCAGGCGAGGATGCCGACGACGAGGCCCCAGTGCACTTCCATGCCCGGGATGTTGCCGACGCGGTAGATATCGGCCAGCGGCTGGGTCGAGGGTTTGTTGAGCGAGGCGGGGTCGCGCAGCGGCCCTTCCACCAGATGGTTCATCAGTGCGATGGCGATATAGGCCATCAGCAGGCTGGAGATGGTCTCGTTGACGGCGCGGTAGTGACGCAACGCGCCGACGGCACCTATCCAGATGCCGCCGGCGGCCACGCCCCCCACGCCCATGAGGAGGATGACGAGAAAAGACGGCGCGCCGTTCAGCGCCACGCCGATGGCGGCCGCGGCGACGCCGCCGAGCACGATCGCGCCCTCGCCGCCGATGACGACCAGGCCAAGGCGCGCCGGCAGCGCCACGCAGAGTGCCGCAAGCAAGAGTGGCGCGCCGCGCGACAGCGAATTCTGGATCGAGAACCAGGAGCCGAAGCCGCCCCGCCACATCGTCTCGTAGAGCTGGACAGGCGATTTGCCGACCATCGCGATGAACAGGCTGAACAGCAGCATGCCGGCGACCAGCGCGGCGAGCGGAATGACGAAGGCCTCTGCCCGCCTGGCGATCCATTCGAGCGCCGTTCGGTATCCCCTCGCATCGAGGATGGCCCGCACGTCCGTACCGCTCACCGCTTCCGTCATCGCCTCGTCTCCCTTGGCCCGCTCAGGCGGTCGAGCCGACGACGCCCTCGACGAGATAGTCCATGCTTTCGAGCTCGATGGCTGTCTCGACGAAGGCCTGGCCTTCGGTGGCGACGACGGCGCCTTTGTTGCTCTTCAGCGGTCCCTTGATGACGGAGAAGCCGCCCTTCATCATTTCGGCCAGCGTGGCGTCGAACTGCTTGCGCGCGGCTTCGCCGACGGCGGGCCCGAGCGGACTCATCTTGACGAAGCCGTCGGCCAGGCCGCCGCGCGTGAAATTGGGCAGCGGCTTGCCGGCGACGAGATCGTCGACGAACATCTTGTAGACCTTGGCCCAGTTCCACTCCGCGCCGGTCAGATATTTTTCCGGCGCCAGCGGACTTTGGTTGGCGTGGTAGCCGCAGACGAAGGCGCCGCGCCCGGCGGCCGTCTCGACCACCACCTTGGGACTGTCGACATGGCAGGTGATGACGTCGGCGCCCTGGTCGACCAGCGCGTTGGTGGCCTCGGCCTCCTTGACCGCCAGCGACCATTCTCCGGTGAAGATCACCTGGCAGGTGATCGCCGGATCGACCGAGCGCGCGCCGAGCAGGAAGGAGTTGATGTTGAGCAGCACCTGCGGGATCGGCTTGGCGGCGACGAAGCCGAGTTTCTTCGATTTGGTGGTGTGTCCGGCGACGACGCCGTTCAGGTACTGACCCATGCCGATATAGCCGAAATAGGAGCCGGCGTTGATCGGATGCTTGTCCTTGTTCCACATGCCGCCGCAATGGCGGAACTGCACGTCGGGGAACTTGGCGCACATGGCCAGCATATGCGGATCGAAATAGCCGAATGAAGTCGGGAAGATCAGCGAGGCGCCGTCGAGATTGATCATCGATTCCATCGTCTTCTGGACGTCGACCGTCTCGGGAACGTTCTCTTCCTCGACGATGGAAATGCCTTCGATGCCCTTCAGCGTCGCAGCCCCTTCGGCATGCGCCTGGTTGTAGCCATAGTCGTCCTTCGGGCCGACATAGATGAAGCCGACGGTCGCGGAGGCGGCGCGCGCGGCGCGGATCGGAAAGGCTGCCGAGGCCAGACCGAGAGCCGCTCCGACGGCGGAGGTCTTGAGCAGGTCGCGGCGGCTAAGCATGAATCTCTCGGTCATTTTCGAATGCTCCCCTTTCTTGGACCCGGCGCGGGTCGGTTAACGTCTCGTCAAGAAAGTGCATGCAATCGCTATGCCAGTTTCATGGCGATATTTTATGTAATAAAATCAATAGATGACTTTAGCGGGTCTGCATAAATGCGAGGCAAGTGCATGCACTTTTTGCCTGAGAAATGGCCAATTTGACATGTTGGCCAAAATCTAGGCATACAGAGATGCGACTTGAGTCGAAATCAGCCCGCAGGCCCCCAAGGCCGCGGGTCCGGGTATGAGAAGCCGGACGGGAGGAGGCGTGTCGGGAAAGCGCTTGGTCAGGTCGGGCACGACCGTGGATCAGATGGTGAGGGCGATCGCGGACCGCATCGTCACCGGCTATCTGCGCCCCGGCGAAAGGCTCGACGAGATCTCGCTCGCCGCCCGTTTCGACGTCTCGCGCACGCCCGTCCGAGAGGCGCTCGGTCACTTGAGCGCGATGGGGCTGGTCGAAAGACGGCCCAACCGGGGCGCCATCGTCGCGGTGATCACGCAGGAACATCTGGCCTCTATGTTCGAGAGCATGGCCGAGCTGGAAGCGATCTGCGCGCGCTTCTCGGCCGAGCGCATGACCGCTGCCGAGCGTCGATCGCTTGAGATGGAGCATCAGGCATCGGCGCGGCTCGTGCAGCTCCGCGCCGAGGAGGACTACGAGTATTTCAACACCGAGTTCCACAGCAGGCTCTATCGCGGCGCCCACAACACGCATATCCACGATTTGACCGTGGCGACCCGCAGCCGGCTGGCGCCGTTCCGGCGCGCGCAGTTCATGCTGCCGGGCCGGCTGGCCAAGTCCTGGCAGGAGCATGATGTGATCGTTACCGCGATCATGCGCGGCGATGCGGCGGCTGCCGGCAAGGCCGCCCGCGATCATGTATCGATCGTCAGCGAGGCGAGCGCGGTGTTCGCGGCCGTCGACCCGATGGAACCGAAGGTCAGCCGATCCGCGCGTCGATGATTTCGACGAAACGCGCGAAGAGGCCTGCCTGCGACTTTATCTTGAGCTTGCGGTAGATGTTGCGGCGGTGGACCTTGACCGTCCCGGGCACGATCCTGAGCGCCCTGGCGATCGATTCCGTCGAATGGCCCTGGAGCACAAGGTCGACGACCTGCTTTTCGCGCGAGGTCAGCGACAGGCTCTTCCAGATATGGGCGCGATCCAATTCATTGGCCGTCGCGACGGTCTCGCCCGGCGGCGGAACCGCGACTTCGTCGGCGGGCAAAGTCGGCCAGCGCAGTCTGCAGAAGCCGACCACCGCCGGCGCCATGTCGCGCAGCAGCCTGGCGTCGGCGGTTCCGAACGGCCCCGATGCGCGCAGTCGCATCAGCGACAGCACCAGCGCATCCTTGCCGGCCAGCGGCACGAAGAAGCCCACCTCCTCGGCGAGCCGGGTCTGGCTGTAATAGGAGCGGTAGTATTCGCTGGCATAGAAGCGGTCCGGTGCCAGCTCGCGCATGCGCCAGAACCCTTCCTTGCGCTCGACCGCGGCGTGGTGGAAGGGGTCGAGCAGATAAGGCCCTTCCTGATAGAGCGCGACAAAGATGTGGCTTTCGGCCGGCGAGAAGGTCTCGAACAAGAGCGGCGGCCGCGCCGAACCCCGATAGCCGAAGATCACGCAATGGTCGAAGCGGACATGTCCGCGCAGCCAGCCGACGATCGCCTCGCCGAAATGGTCGCCGCCGGTCTCGCGCGTCGCGGCGATGACGGCAGCTAAAGCGTTGTAGTCATCACTGCGGGAGGTGGCCAATTCGTACCCCTCTGAACGATAAAATCGGCTAAATATACCACCTGCGAGGTATATACTAGCTGCCATTGGCTCTGCTAGCGTCACGACATTGCCTCACGCTGTCGCTGGAGCCCGTGGCTTGACTGCAGTGCCCGATATCGAGTTTCGCGCGGTCACCAAGCGCTACGGCGCCGTCACGGCGGTCAGCGGCATAGACCTTGCCATCCCGCCTTCCGCTTTCGTCGCGCTGCTCGGTCCGTCCGGCTGCGGCAAGACGACGTGCCTGCGCATGATCGGCGGCTTCGAGCAGCCGAGCGAGGGCCAGGTGCTGATCCGCGGCCGCGACATGGCCGGAACGCCGCCCTACCGGCGCCCGGTCAACATGGTGTTCCAGCAATATGCGCTGTTTCCGCATCTCGATGTCGAGGACAACATCTCCTACGGCCTGCGCCAGGCGAGGCCGCGCTTGTCGTCGCGCGAGATATCCTCAAAGGCAGGCGAGGCGCTGGCGATGGTGCAACTCGCCGGTTACGGACGCCGCAAGATCCACGAGCTTTCCGGCGGCCAGCAGCAGCGTGTCGCGCTCGCCCGCGCGCTGGTCAACAAGCCGGCGGTGCTTCTTCTCGACGAGCCGCTGGCGGCGCTCGACAAGAAATTGCGCACCGACATGCAGATCGAGCTGCAGAACCTGCAGCGCGAGATTGGCATCACCTTCGTGCTGGTCACCCACGACCAGGAGGAAGCGCTGTCGATGAGCGACTTCGTCTGCGTCATGAATGGCGGCCGCGTCGTCCAGATCGGCCAGCCAAGCGAGATCTATGACGAGCCGGCCGATCTCTTCGTCGCCGACTTCGTCGGCAAGACCAATCTCTTGAGCGGCAAGGTGGCCGGGCTCTCCCGCGGCCTCGTCGACGTCGCGCTTGCCGACGGCACGGTGATTTCCGCGCGCAAGCGGGCGCCGCTTAGCCCCGGCGAGGCGGTATCCGTCAGTTTGCGGCCGGAATCGCTCAGCCTCTCGGCACTGGGAGGCGGCAGCCTGAAGGGCGTCGTCCGCAACCGGATTTTTCTGGGCTCGACAGCCGAATACGCGATCGAGGTCCAGGGCATCGGATCACTGCTCGCCAAGGCCGATCACGCGATCGGCCAGGGCAATCTTTTCAAGCCGGGCGAACCCGTCGCCATCGGCTTTGCCGTCGGAGCGCCGCTGGCGTTTCCGCAGCCTGAGAACAACGGGACCAACCAGAGGGAAGACCATGTCGAAATCCTATCGTGACGGACTGCCGATAAGCCCCGAAAAATTCGTCGATCAATTGATGCGCCTGAAGCGCGGCTCGATCAGCCGTCGCGACTTCCTCGGCCTTACCGGTCTTGGCGTCGCGACCGCGGTGATGGCGCGCGAGCTCGGCATCATGCCGACGCCGGCCTTTGCCGCCGAGAGCCTCGGCGACCGCATGTCGATCGCCACCTGGCCAAATTATCACGACCCGGCGACGTTCGAGAATTTCAAGGCCGAGACGGGTGTGGCCGTCGAGGTCAACGTCTTCGGGTCGAACGAAGAGATGCTGGCCAAGCTGCAGGCCGGCGGCTCGGGCTGGAGCCTGTTCGTGCCGACCAACTATACGATCTCGACCTACAAGAAGCTCGGCATCATCGAGCCGCTGGACATGGCCAAGCTCGGCAATTTCGACGGCACCAAGGAAGATGCGCGCTTCACCGCGGAAGGCACGATCGACGGCACGATCTACGCCGTGCCGAAGAACTGGGGCACGACCGGCTTCGCCGTCAACACCAAGAAGCTCACGAAGCCGATGTCGAGTTGGAAGGAGTTCTGGGATACGGCGATGACCGAGGCCGACGGCCGCACCATGGTGCACGACTACCAGCTCACCACGATCGGCAACGCGCTGAAATATTACGGCTATTCCTTCAACTCGCTGAAGCAGGACGAGCTCGCCAAGGCCGAGGAATTGCTGCTCAAGGTCAAGCCGCATCTGTTCGCGGTGTCGAGCGACTACCAGCCGGGAATGCGCGCGGGCGATGCCTGGATGACGATGTGCTGGACCAATGACGGCGCGCAGCTTCACCGCGACATCCCCGAGATCGCCTATGTGCTCGGCAAGGAGGGCGGCGAGATCTGGACCGACTTCTACGCCATCCCGAAGGATGCGCCGAACAAGCCCGCCGGCTATGCGCTGCTCAACTATCTCATGAACCCGAAGGTCGCGGTGAAGGAGCATCTGGCCAACGGCGCGCCCTCGACCGACGCGCGGGTCAACGCGCTGCTGCCGAAAGAGGTGCTCGACAATCCGATCCTCTATCCGGCGGCCGACCTGTTGAAGCCGCTCGAGTTCGGCGCCGCGGCGACGCTTACCGATCCGGGTCGCGCCGAGCTGATGGCGCGCTTCAAGGCCGCGTGAGGCAAGGGACCAACTCCAGTCAAGTTCTTACCACCGGCGGGCAAATGTCCGCCGGTCCCGAAGCGGCTTTCTCGATGCGCGGCAGTCTCTTTCGCAAGAATTTCCTGACGGCGCTGCTGCTCGCTCCGGCGACGCTATGGCTTGTCGTGTTCCTGGTCCTGCCCTTCGTGGCCATCGCCATCTTCAGCGTCGGCGAGCGGGCGCCCGAGGGCGGCTACCAGGCCGCGCTGACGCTCGCGCAATACGCCAACCTGCCGGCGCGGGCGACAGCCTTCTGGAACACCATGGTGCTGGCGCCGGTCGGCGCGCTCGCCTGCCTCATCGTCGCTTACCCGGTCGCCTATTATCTGGCGCTGCGGGCGCCGCAGCGCTGGCGGCTGATCCTGCTCGCGCTGATCGTCATCCCGTTCTGGACAAGCCTGCTGATGCGCACCTATGCCTGGATGTACATCCTCGGCGGGCGCGGCATTCCGGCCCTGCTCGCCTATGTCGGCATCGAGGATCTGAGACTCATCAACACGCCGGGCGCGGTGCTGCTCGGCATCGTCTACGGCTATCTGCCGCTGATGATCCTGCCGATCTATGTCAGCCTCGAGCGGCTCGACCGCCGGCTGCTGGAAGCCTCCGCCGATCTCGGCGCGACGCCCTTGTCGACCTTCCTCGGCGTGACGCTCAGGCTGTCGCTACCCGGCGTGATGACCGGCTTCTCGCTGGTGATGATCCTCTTGCTCGGCGAATACCTGATCCCGACGCTGCTCGGCGGCGGCAAGGTGTTCTTCATCGGCAACGCGCTGGTCGATCTCTTCCTGCAGTCGCGCAACTGGCCGTTCGGATCGGCGATCGCCATCACGCTGGTTGCGGTCTCGGTGGTGGTGCTGATCGTCGCCAACCGCATCTCGACCCGGCTTTCGGGCGCCCGCCGCGTGGACCTGATTTGATGCGCGCCTTCGTCGTTGCCGTCTTTGCCTTCCTCTATCTGCCGATCGCGCTGGTCGTGCTGTTCTCCTTCAATGCCGGTCAGCACGCCAGCGAGTTCACCGGCTTCTCGGCGCAATGGTACGGCAAGGCGCTGTCCAATCCGTTCCTGGTCGAGGCGCTGAAGAACAGCCTGTTCATCGCCACCACCAGCGCGCTGCTGGCGGCCGTCTGCGGCACGGCCGCGGCGCTTGGGCTGCAGCGCGTCGGCGCGCGGATGCGAGCGCTCTTCGATGCGCTGCTGGGCGCCGCCATCGTCGTTCCAGGCGTGGTCATCGGCATCTCGACGCTGGTGGCGCTGGTGCAGCTCTTCGCCGTCGTCAATCCGTTCCTTGCTTCGCTGTGGCCGACCGACCAGCCGCCGCGCCTCGCGCTCGGCTACGGCTCGATCATCGCCGCGCACGGCCTGTTCTCGATGGCGCTGGTGACGATGATCGTCGGCACCCGGCTCGGCAGCCTCGACCGCAACCTGGTCGAGGCATCGAGCGATCTCTATGCCACGCCGCTGACGACGTTCCGCTCGATCGTGCTGCCGCAGATCATGCCGGCGATGATCGCCGGCTTCCTGCTCGCCTTCACCTTCTCCTTCGACGATTTCATCATCGCCTTCTTCGTCGCCGGCGCTCAGACGACGCTTCCGATCTACGTCTTTGCCTCGATCCGGCGCGGCGTGACGCCGGAGATCAACGCCGTCGCCACGATCGTGCTCGCCGCCTCGGTCCTGCTCGTCCTGCTCGCGCAATCGCAACTCGGCCGACGAAAACCATCGCGTTGAAAGACAAGCCCATGATTTTGAAAGATCGCATTGCCGTGGTGACGGGCGCCGGGTCGGGGATCGGACGCGCCGGCGCCATGATCATGGCGAGGGAAGGGGCGGTCGTGGTGATCGCCGACCGCGATCCGGCGGCCGGCGAAGCCACGGCGTCGGATATCCGCGAAGCCGGCGGCCGCGCCGAAGCGGTCGCCACCGATGTCGGCGACGACACGGCGGTAGAGGGCCTCATAACCGGAACGCTCGACAAGCACGGACGGATCGACATCCTGCACAGCCATGCCGGCATCCAGGTCGGCGGCACGCTGACGGAAGTGAGCACCGGCGGCATGGACGCCTCATGGCGGATCAATGTGCGGGCGCAGTTTCTGGCGGCGAAAGCCGTCATGCCTTCGATGATCGCGCAGGGCGGCGGGGTGATCCTCAACACGGCCTCGAATTCCGGCGTCTTCTACGACCGCGAGATGATTGCCTATGCCACGTCCAAGCATGCCGTGGTGGCAATGACCAGGCAGATGTCGCTCGACTATGCAAGGCACAATGTGCGCATCAACGCGCTTTGCCCAGGCTGGGTCGACACGCCGTTCAACGAGCCGTTCATCGCCCAGATGGGCGGGCGCGATGCGATCGAAAACTATGTCCGCACCAAGATCCCGATGGGGCGCTGGGCGAGCGCGGAGGAGATCGCCGAAGCCATCCTGTTCCTCGTCTCCGACCGCTCGTCCTTCATGACCGGCCAGGCGCTGGTCGTCGATGGCGGCGAGAGCATCGGCTGAGGTTCTTTGGCGAAGCTCCTACCGGTCGGCGGGATTGCGGAACGCCGGATCGCGGCGTCGCGAATAGGTGTCGATGCGCGGCAGACGGTCGGGGAATTCCAGCCAAGGCAGCCGCAGGCGCCAATAGGCATGCGCCTGTGGCCGGAACCGCTCCGGATGATCGAGGAATCCGATGGTGACATAGAGCTCGTCGCTCAGCCCTTCGTCGCGATAGGTGATCGAGGTGCCGCATTTTTCGCAGAAGCCGCGAACGACGCCTCGGGTCTTCGAGAATTCCCGGGGCTGGCCGCGGGTCAGCCGGAACTGGCGCGGGCGGTAACCGACCCAGATGGTCATGGGACTTCCGATCGCCCGGCGGCAGTCGTCATCATGGTCGAAGCAGATCCAGAAAGGATCGCCTTGCATCTCGGCGGCGACCGCACCGCAAAAACATGCCCCCGTTTCGATTCTGCTTTCCATCCTGTCGCTCCCGGTCGTGTTGAAGATCGTTCTGTTCGGGAACATCAAAGGCAGCATCCGGTTCCTTACGGCCATTCGACGCTAATGCGGGCCTTGTTCCGAGGGCCGGGCTTGCGCTGGGAGCGACGATCGGTCAAACCATAGGCCAGGTTCCTTGACGAGGCTTGCCGTGCAAGTGGCAAAAAGGCTTTCCCGCTCTCGGCCGCTTTCAGTTTCGGCCGCAAGAAACCGCGCTTCGGCGGGGTGTCACTAATCATGCGCTGTTGCCGGCACGAGAACCTGCAACGCGCCGAGGAGACCAAGGTCGGCTCGCACGTCGTTCGTGACGGCTGGACCGAGGGGGTAGCAGGGACGCTCATTCCGGCCTCTCGGCCGGCCATCAGGCGGGCGTCCGTCATTCAGATAACGCAGCTTATTTAACGCTCAAACCGAAACGGACGTGCCCGCCGAAGCGATTTCTCCTTCGTACGGACATGACCGATGCCTGACAAACAAGACTTTTCCAGCAGCGCCGATCCGCAAAGCTGGCTGACCACGCATGGAATAAACGAGGTCGAGTGCCTCGTTCCCGACGTCAACGGCGTGCTGCGCGGCAAGGCTTTGCCGGCGGCCAAGTTCCTCAAGTCGCTCGAGGACCGGGCGCTCTATTTGCCGAGCAGCGCCTTCCTGGTCGCCATCGACGGCCGCTATTCCGGTTCCATCGACGAGGGGTTCGCCTATCAAGACCCCGACATGCGCATGGTGCCCGACCTTTCGACGCTCAGCCTTGCGCCCGGCGGCGGCTCCGGTAAGGCCTATGTCTTTGCCGATACGTTCCACATGGACGACCGGCCCTGGATGGCTTCGCCGCGCCATGTGCTGCGGGCCGTGCTCGATCTCTACCGCCGGCGCGGCTGGCGTGCGGTGATGGCGCCGGAGCTCGAATTCTACCTCACGGCGCCAAATCCAGATCCGGATCGGCCGCTGACCGCGCCGGTCGGACGCAACGGCCGGCCGGAAAGCGTGCAGCATCCCTACGACATGCAGGCGCTGGAGGAATTCGAAACGGTGACGCGGCGCCTCTACGACCACGCCGCCATCGCCGGCCTGCCGCTCGACACACTGATCCACGAATCCGGCACCGCGCAGCTCGAGATCAACTTCCTGCACGGCGATCCGCTGGCGCTGGCCGACAAGGTGCTGTTGTTCAAGCGCATGGCGCGGCAGGCGGCGCAGGCGAGCGGCATGCACGCCACCTTCATGGCGAAGCCGATCGCGGCGCAGGCCGGCAGCTCGATGCATCTGCACATGTCGATCGTCGACGAAAGCGGCGAGCCATTGTTCGCCGGCAAAGACGGCGAGGATAGCGCGATGTTCGCGCAGTTCATCGGCGGCCTGCAGAAATACATCCCTGAAATCATGCCGCTGTTTGCACCCAACGTGAACTCGTATCGCCGAATCCGGCCTGGGCACAGCGCGCCGGCCAACATCGAATGGTCGCATGACAACCGCTCCTGCGGCCTGCGCGTGCCGATAGGCGGGCGGGCGGCTCGGCGGGTCGAGAACCGGCTTCCCGGCGCCGACGCCAATCCATATCTCGCCATGGCCGGTTCGCTGATCGCCGGCTATCTCGGCATCGAGGAGAAGCTCGACCGCTCGGCGGAAGCTTTCGGCAATGCCTATCGAAGCCAGAGCACGCTGCCGAAAACCATGGAGGAAGCGCTCGACCGCTTCGCCGCCTGCGAGCCGGTGCGGGCGCTGGTCGGCGAGGATTTCTTCCAGACCTATCTGCGCGTGAAGAGCGTCGAGCTCGATCTGTTCCAGACTGTCGTGACGTCGTGGGAACGCGACCATCTGCTGCTCAAGGTGTGACCATGGCTCGTTCGACAGGTTTCAATTCCGGTCTCGATATCGGCAAATCCTACTATGTCGCCACCGCCAATCCGGCGCCGGACCATCAGCCACTCATCGGCGACGTCGAGGCTGACCTCGTAGTGGTCGGCGGCGGCTGCACCGGGCTTTCGGCTGCACTTCACGCGGCCGAACGCGGCCTGAAGGTGGTGCTGCTCGAAGGCGGCAAGATCGGCTGGGGCGCCTCCGGCCGCAATGGCGGCCAGATGATCCCCGGCTTGCGCAGGGGCGCCAAGGGGCTGGTCAAGGCGTTCGGGCCGGAACGGGCGAAGGCGCTGTTCGACCTCGCCTTCGAGGCACGCGGGCTGGTGCTCGACATCATCGAGCGCCACGGCATCGAGTGCGACCTGCGCCTGACCGGTCATCTGGTCGGCGCGGTCAACGGCTCCGACATGCGCGACTTCGAGGAAGAGGCAGAGTGCCTCGCCAAGGTTATGGACTTTACCGATGTCGAGGTCCTGTCGGCGGCGCAGGCGCGGCAGATGGTGGACACGCCCTATCAGGGCGCGGTCTTCGAGAGGCTCGGCGGCCACATGCATCCGCTGAACTATACGCTGGGGCTGGCGCGCGCCGCAGTCGGCGCCGGCGTTATGATCCACGAGAACTCGGTCGCCGTCCGGCTGGAGCGCGAGCCGTCCATCCGGGTCTTCACCGACAAGGGTTCGGTCCGCGCGCGTCATGTCGTGTTGGCCGGCGATGCGCTGCTGGAAGGGCTCGAGCCGCGCGTCAACAGCCGCATCATGCCGATCGGCAACTACATCGTTGCCACCGAGCCTTTGGGCGGGCGCAATGTCATACCGTCCAATGTCGCGGTTTCGGACACGCTCTTCGTCGTCAACTATTACCGCATGTCGGCGGACGGCCGGCTGCTGTTTGGCGGCGGCGAGCGCTATACGCCTTCGCCGCCGGCCGACATTGCCGGTTTCGTGCGGCCGCATATGGAAAAGACCTTCCCGCAGCTCGGAGGCTGCCGGATCGATCACGCCTGGGGCGGGCTGGTGTCGGTGACGACGTCACGCCTGCCGCATGTCGGGCACTACGGCGAGGTCTATTTCGCGCATGGCTATTCCGGCAAGGGCGCCATCCTGTCGACGCTGTCGGGCAAACTGCTCGCGGAAGCGATCACGGGGGACGCCTCGCGGCTCGACCTGTTCTCGACGCTGACGCCGCTGCCGTTCCCCGGCGGCACTGCGCTGCGCGGCCCGCTCTATGTGCTCGGCATGCTGTGGTATGCAATGCGCGATCGGCTGAGACATTAGGGTCTGTTGATATTCAGGTGAGGCGGCCTGCAAATGGTGGCTTCCTGCGCTTCCGGTGCTCACGTACTTTGAGTATGCTCCGCTCCGGTTCTCGGAAGCCATCATTTTCGGCTCGGCCTGACCTCAATCTCAACAGACCCTGGGCTGGCTTTCCCTTTCCCGGCGTGGCTAATGTCCTGAGGCCGGGAACGAAATCCCGGGAAGGAAGAGCGATGAATATCGAGCCTGGACGGCTGACGAAGAAGGAGCGACATGAGCTGATCCTGTCGGAAGTCCGGCGCTCGGCGTCGATCCGCATCTCGAAGCTCGCCCGGCGCATCGGCGTCGCCGGCGAGACCATCCGACGCGATCTCATCGAGCTCGGCGAAGCGGGGCTCATCAACCGCACCTATGGCGGTGCGACGATCTCGCTGATGACGTCCGAACCGGTGATCGCCGAACGCGGCCTCACCCTGGTCGAGGAGCGCGCCCGCATCGGGCGCGGTGCCGCGAGCCTGGTCGAGAACGGCCGCATCGTGATGATCGATGGCGGATCGACGACCTACGAGGTCGCGCGCAGCCTTTCCCAGTTGCGGCGAGATATCACCCTCATCACCAACTCGGTCGGCATCGCATCGGTCGCCGGCGCCAACCAGAGCTTCCGTGTCATCCTCTGCCCGGGCACCTATGACGGGCGCGAGGCTGCCGTGCTTGGCGAGGACACGGTCGAGTTCGTGCGCCGCTACAATGCCGATGTGGCGATCATCGGCGCGTCGGCCGTCAATGCCGAGGGGCCGAGCGACATGGTTTCGGGCGCGGCCGCCGTGAAGCGCGCGATGATGGCCCGATCCTTGTCGACGATGCTGGTCGTCACCAACGACAAATTCGGCCGCAGCAGCCTGGAACGCGTTTGTGCGCTGAGCGATATTTCCGACGTCGTCACCGACAGCGAGCCAGCGGCCGAGCTGCGCACCGCCGTCGACGAGGCAGGCGGCGAACTGCACGTCTTTGCCGGAGACTGAATGGATATCGGTTAAGCGTCCCTGTTGGTCAGCGCGATATGGCAGCAGCCGGAGCCATGGCCGGGCGTCCAGGTGACGTTGGCGAAGCGCACGCCGGTCGCCTCGAACAGGCCGCGGTCGAAGGCGCCGGCAATGCGGCAGAGCGTGGCCAGCTTTTCCTCGCTGACGCCGGCCTCGACCCAAGCGTCCTTCAGCGGGCAACGCTTGACCTTGAAGGCGATGTGGTCCGGCCCGCGATCGACATGGGTCGGATACATTCGGCCATCATCAGGGCTGACGGCCAGGAACGCTTCGCCGATCGCTGGTGCGTCGTTGGGGCCGAAATCGGCGAAAGCCGCCGCCGCGACCTCCCGGCCGCGCTTTTCGATGGTGCGGATCATCACCGCTTCGGCCTTCTCGGCACCGAGCTCGGCGGTCAGCTCGTCGAGGAAGAGGCGATAGAGATCGGCCCGGTTGCGGAAAGCGGAGTCGAGCTCGCGCGACAGTTTTTCGGCTCTGGCTGTTTCGGGATCGGTCATGGCGTTGTGATCCTGCTCAATTTCGGCGTTGCCGCCACCAGCGCCTTGCCGATCGCCGATTGCGGGTCGGCGACGACGGCGCGGGCATCGCCGCTTTCGGCGATCCGGCCAGCGTCGAGGATGACGACGCGATGGGCGACGGCTCGGATGACGCCGAGATCATGCGAAATGAAGAGATAGGCGATCCGTTCCTGTCTTTGCAGGTCGAGCAGCAGTTCCAGGATCTGTCCCCGCACCGACACATCGAGCGCCGAAACGGCCTCGTCGAGCACGATCAGGGACGGCCGCGCGGCGATGGCGCGGGCGATGGCCACGCGCTGGCGTTGGCCGCCGGAAATCTCGTGGATGGCGCGCGCTGCAAGGCCGGCATCAAGACCGACGCGCCCCAGCAGCGCCGCAATATGACGCGGGCGCTCTGCGCGGGAGGCGATGCCATGAATGCGCAACGGGTCGTCCAGCACGCGCGCCACGGTGGCGCGCGGATTAAAGGCGGCGAGCGGATCCTGGAACACCATCTGGAGGCGGGCGCGGCGCGCGCGCAGCGCGGCGCCCGACAGCGCAAGGAAGTCCGCGCCTTCGAATTCGACGCGCCCGGCGTCCGGCTCGATCAGGCGCAGCACCAGCCGCGCGATCGTCGACTTGCCGCTGCCCGACGGGCCGGCGAGCGCCAGCGTCTCGGCCGGGCCGATCTCGAATGAGACATCGTCAACCGCGGGAAAAGGCTTGCCGCCGCGGTAATAGCGCTTGGCAAGGTTGGAGACGGCGAGCAGGCTCATGCCGAAGCGCCCTGCCGGCCAAGCAGCGGCTCGGCGTCGAGGCCGAGATGGGCATCGAGCAGCGTGCGCGTATAGGCATGGCGCGGCGCTTCGACGATCTGGCGGGTCCCGCCGATCTCGACCAATTCGCCATGGCGCAGCACCGCGATGCGCTCGGCAAGCGTGGCGGCGAGCGCGATGTCGTGGCTGATGAAAAGCAACGTCATGCCATCCTCGGCCACCAGCCTGCGGATCAGGGTGACGATCTCGGCCTGGACGATGGTGTCGAGCGCGCTGGTCGCCTCGTCGGCGATCAGCAGTTTCGGTCCGGCGGCGATTGCCGCGGCGATCGCCACGCGCTGCCTCTGGCCGCCGGAAAGCTGGTGCGGGTAAGCGCGCAAGGCGGATTCAGGGTCGAGCAGGCGGACGCGTTCGAGGAGGGTTTTGGCTCGGGCCAGGGATTGGGACCAGCCGAGGCCTAGATGGGTGTGCACGACTTCAGCGATTTGTTTGCCGATCGGCATGACGGGGTCGAGGCTGGAGGAGGGATCCTGGAAGACGAAGCCGATGTCGTGGCCGAGGCGGGGGATGGTATCGCGAGGACGAAAAGGCTGGCGCTCTACGGCGCCCCCCTCTGTCCTGCCGGACATCTCCCCCACTTGGGGGGAGATTGAGCTGTCGCTGCCGCTTTCGCCAATCGCCGGCGCTGCAGGAGGAGAGCCGGCAGCGGAACTGCTGATCTCCCCCCTTGTGGGGGAGATGTCCGGCAGGACAGAGGGGGGCGCGAAGGAACGAGAGGTTTGCGATTTCGGTATCGGCCAACCGATGCTTCCGCCAATCACAGCGGACCCCGCCAACAACCCCGCAATCGCCAGCGCCAGCGTGCTTTTGCCCGAACCGCTCTCGCCGATGATCGCGAGGCGCTCTCCTGCGAGAACATCCAGGCACACACCGTTCAGTGCCGCCACCTCGAGGCCGTCGCGGCTGTAGCGGACAGAGAGATCTCGGATCGAGAGCAGCGCCGTCACGACAGGCTCCTGCGCACCGCGCTGCTTTCGACCACGCCCTCGCCAGCGAGGTAGACGCCGAGCACGGTCAGCACCAGCGCGATGCCGGGAAAGATCGACAGATACGGCGCGGTGCGCAACACGGCCCGGCCTTCGGCAATCATGCCGCCCCAAGTGACGCGGTTGGGATCGCCGAGACCGAGGAAGGAAAGCGCCGCCTCGGTGAGGATGGCCGCAGCCACGATCACCGAGGACAGCGCCAGCACCGGCGGCAAGGCGTTGGGTAGCACCTCGCGAAAGGCGATTTCGAGCGGATGCATGCCGATGACGCGGGCGCCGGCGACATAGTCGCGCTCGCGGATCGACAGCACTTCCGCGCGCGCGACACGCGCCGGTCCGGTCCAGGCGCCGAGTGCTATTGCCGCGACGACCACGCCAAGCGAGGGGCCGACGATGCTGACGAAGGCCAGCGCGAGAAGAAAGCTCGGCACGGTCTGGAAGGCGTCGGTGACGCGCATCAGCACCTCGTCGATCAGGCCTCCGGCAAAGCCGGCCAGCGTGCCGACCACCGCGCCGATAAGGAGCGCCGCGGCGGCCGCCGCCAGACCGACGGCCAGCGAGGTGCGGGCGCCGTGGAAAAGCTCGGCCAGCACGTCGCGGCCGAGCCGGTCGGTGCCGAGCGGCAGCGACCAGTCCTGGAACGGCGGCAGCAGCGCCGGGCCGGCGATCGCCTGAGGATCGCCTGGGAAAAGCAGCGGCGCCGCCAACGCCATTGCGGCCAGCAGGGCGAGGATGAGCGCGCCCGCGATCGCTTCCGGCGCGCGGAAGAAACGAAGCAGCCGGCTCATGCGCCTGCCTCACCGGCGCCGACGCGCGGATCGAGAAAGGCATAGGCGAGGTCGACCAGGAGGTTGATGGCGACGACGAGCACGGCGCTCACCAGGATGATGCCGAGCAGCAGCGGCGTGTCCCGCCCGGCGACGGCTTCCTGCGCCAGCCGGCCGAGGCCTGGCACGGCAAAGACGCTTTCGATGACGACGCTGCCGCCCAGCATCTGCGCCGATTGCAGGCCGAGCATGGTGACCAGCGGCAGGAGCGCGTTGCGGGCGACATGCGCAAGCACGATGCGGCGGCGCGCCAGGCCCCGGGCACGGGCGGCGAGGATAAAGTCCTGGCGCCATGCCTCGGCCATGCCGGCGCGCATCATGCGCAGATAGAGCGCAAGATAGATGAAACCGAGCGCCGAGACCGGCAGCACGAGATGGGTGACGATGTCGGTGGCCCGCGCCAGCCCGGTCTTGCCGGAGGCGATGGTCTCGATGCCGCCGATCGGCAGCCAGCGCAGGTCGACGGCGAAAATCACGATCAAGACCAGGCCAAGCCAGAAACCGGGCACGGCATAAAGCGCCAGCGAGCCGATCGAAAGCAAACGGTCGCGAAAGCTGCCCGGCCGCGCGCCGGCGTAGATGCCGAGCGCCGAGCCGAGGCCGAAGGAGAGCGCGGTGGCGCTGCCCATCAGGATGAGCGTGGTCGGCAGGCGTTCGAGGACGACATCGCGGATTGGCCGCGAGAAGGTGACGGACTGGCCGAGATCGAGATGCAGCAGCGCCCAGAGGTAGTTGGCGAGGCGGGTCAGTTCCGACTGGTCGAGGCCCCAGCGGTGGCGCAGCAATTCGATCATGCCGGCATCGCCGCCGGTCGAGACGATATAGGCGTCGACCGCGTCGCCGGGTGCGGCTTCGAGCAAGAGGAAGCTGCCGATGACGACGATCAGGAGAACGAAGATGCTGCCGACGAGGCGGCGGCGAAGGAGGATGAGGGCGCGGGTCATGGCGCCCTCGAAGGCATGGCGACATGCTGGTTAGGGCTGCGCCCAGGCACCCCCCTCTGTCCTGCCGGACATCTCCCCCTCAAGGGGGGAGATTGGCTGTTATCTCTGGCTTCGCCAATCTTCGACGTTGCAGAACTGGCGAGACAGACAAGCTGCTGATCTCCCCCCTTGAGGGGGAGATGTCCGGCAGGACAGAGGGGGGTATCGTAGAGCTCGACGTTTGCTCGTGCGTCTACGACGATTTGGCGAATTCTCATCCGCGCGACTGTGTCACGATTCCAAATAGGTGTCCGCCCAGTTCGACACCGCCCAGCGCGGGTTGTTGGCGATGTTGCCGACGGTGTCGCGGGCGACGGAAATGAAGCTCCATTCGGCGACGTTGATCAACGGCAGGTCGGCCGCGACCTTTTTCTGGAATTCCTTATAGAGTTCGGTGCGAGCCGACGTGTCGAGCGTCTCCGAGGCCTTGGCGATCAGCGCGTCGAGCTCAGCGTTCTTGTAGCCGCCCTGGTTGGAGAAGGGCACGCCGTCCGGAATGCCGCTCTGCACCAGGATGGTGGTCGAGATCGCCGGGTCGCCGCGGAACACCGGCGGGCCGACGGCGAGGTCGAAGGCATGGTCGGTGTAGACCGCCTTGATATGCGCGGCCGAGTCGTTGTTGACGATCTCGGCGTCGATGCCGATTGCTGCGAGCGCCTGGCGCAGGTAGTCGCCAAACTGTTTCGTCTCGTTGAAATAGGGCGCCGGCAAGAGTTTCAGCGTGAAGCGCTTGCCGTCGTCGGCGCGCTTATAGCCGGCTTCATCGAGCAAGTCGTTGGCCTTGCCGACGTCGAACGGATAGGTCGGAACGTCGGCGGTATAGAATTGCGGATCGTTCTTCGGCACCGGGCCGGTGGCGGTCGCGGCGTAGCCGAGGAAGATCGTCTTGACGACGAAATCCTTGTCGATGGCATGCGCGATCGCCTGCCGCACCTTCAGGTCGGCCAGTTCCTTGCGGCGGTGGTTGATCTCGACGACGAGCTGGTAGGTCAGCCCCTCATAGCCCTTAGTGATCACCTTCAGGCCCGGCACCTTGGAGATGCGGTCGAGATCGGCGAGCGGCACGGCGGAAAAGGCAGCGAGCTGGATCTCTTCCGCCTCGAGCGCCGCGGCGGCCGAAGTGCGGTCGGGCAGCACCTGGTAGACGATCTCGTCGAGATAGGGCTCGTCCTTGCCCCAATAGTCGTCGTTGCGCGCCAGCCGGTAATATTGGCCGGCCTTGTATTCGGCGAATTTGAACGGACCGGTGCCGACCGGGGCGTTGTTGGCCGGATTGTCCTCGATCTTGCCATTCTCATAGACATGCTTCGGCACGACGCTCGTCAGCGCCGGCAGCGCGTTACGGATCAGCTGGAACGGGGTCGGCTTGGCGAATTTGAACACCGCGGTCAGCTCGTCGGGCGTGTCGACGGCGACGAGATACTTGAACACGGTGCGGCCGAGATTCTGCAGCGGCTTCCAGA
Organism: Mesorhizobium sp. WSM4904; assembly: GCF_029674545.1. Classification (NCBI taxonomy): domain Bacteria; kingdom Pseudomonadati; phylum Pseudomonadota; class Alphaproteobacteria; order Hyphomicrobiales; family Phyllobacteriaceae; genus Mesorhizobium; species Mesorhizobium sp. WSM4904. The sequence continues at coordinate 2,101,779 of NZ_CP121354.1, forward strand.
TCTGCAGCGCCGAGAAGGCGACATCGGCCGAGCTGAAGGGCTTGCCGTCATGCCATTTGACGCCGTCGCGCAGCTTGAAGGTTACCGACAGGCCGTCGGCCGCACCTTCCCAGGAGAGCGCAAGGCGCGGCTGAAGTCCGTCCTTGCCGTCGAAGGAGGCTTCGGCCAGCGTCTCGACGATCTTGCTGGAAATGAAGAAGACGCCATTGGAGGCGACGATCGCCGGGTTGAGGTTGCGCGGCTCGGAATCGGCGGCGACGATCAGCCTGCCACCCTTCTTCGGCATCTGCGCCTGGACGATCGCCGGCAGCGCGGTCGACGCCAAGAGCAGCGCCGAACCGGCAAGCAGGCCGCGGCGTGAAATCGTCAGTTCGGACATCGCTCAACTCCCCTCTTCGCGTCGCAACGGGCGCGGACAATGGGCGCGATTATGGCCTTCGGCAAAGGTTTCGCCAGAGACGGATTTGGCGCATGCTGGCTTGGCTTTGAAATTTTCGTCCGCTGGACCAGTTATATCGAGCCATCGACAATTGCAGATCTGGTAGGACCAGATTTGCATCGGAAATACGTTTCGATCGGCGCGGTGGCAAGTTCAACCGGAAGGCAGTTGGTTCTGGCTGGACCAAAGTGGCAAAAATGGTGCAGATTTAGGCGAAAGCTTAGGCAGCCAAAAGATCAGGGAGAGGCAGATGAACATCGCTCCGGGCAAGACCGACGTCACCAGCATCCCGTTCGACCAGGCGCGGGTGGACAGGCTGATGGAGGAGGCGGGCATCGACGTGCTCTGCGCCACCTCCAAGCACAATACGCAATATCTGCTCGGCGGCTACAAGTTCATCTTCTTTGCCGCGATGGATGCCATCGGCCACAGCCGCTATCTGCCGATCGTCCTATACGAGAAGGGCGGGCCGGAGAACGCGGCCTATATCGGCAACAAGATGGAGGGCGGCGAGCACCAGAACCATCCGTTCTGGACGCCGACATTGCATGCCGCCTGCTGGGGCACGCTCGACGCCGCAAATCTCGCGGTGGAGCATTTGCGGAAGATCGGCAAGGCCGGGGCGCGCATCGGTATCGAGCCGGGCTTCCTGCCGGCGGACGCCTACACGCTGATCCGCAAGGCGCTGCCGGACGCGAAGCTGGTCGACGCCACCGGCATGCTGGAGAACATGCGCGCAATCAAGACTGAGGCCGAGCTCGAAAGACTGCGCATCGCCTCCGAGCTGATCACCGATTCCATGCTGACGACTATTCGCTGGGCGCGCGAGGGCACGACCAAGACCGACATCATCGAGCGGCTCAGGCGCGAGGAGACCAATCGCGGCGCGCATTTCGAATATTGCCTGCTGACGCTGGGCTCCAGCCACAACCGCGCCGCCTCAGACCAGGCGTGGAAGAAGGGCGAGGTGCTGTCGATCGATTCCGGCGGCAATTATCGCGGCTATATCGGCGACCTCTGCCGCATGGGCGTACTTGGCGAGCCGGATGCCGAGCTGGAGGATCTTTTGGCCGAAGTGGAGGCGGTGCAGCAGGCGGCCTTCTCGAAGGTCAAGCCGGGCACGCTCGGTGGCGACATGATCGCGCATGCCGAAAGCGTGCTGAAGGCTTCCAAGGTTGCGGCCTACACGGATTTCTTCGCCCACGGCATGGGTCTGATCACCCATGAGGCGCCGTTCCTGATGACCAACCATCCGGTCACCTATGAAGGCACCTATGCCGCCAAGCCGCTGGAAAAAAACATGGTGCTCTCGGTCGAGACCACCATGCTTCATCCGACGCGCGGCTTCATCAAGCTGGAGGATACGGTGGCGGTGACCGATGCCGGCTATGTGATGTTCGGCGATCGGGGCAGGGGGTGGAACAGGGGCGGGGCGGCATAAAGCGAAAGGCTGGCGCAGCCCCTCATCCGCCTGCCGGCACCTTCTCCCCGTATAGTGACGGGGAGAAGGGAGCTGCTGCTATCTTGGTGCTCGTCTTGCAACTTCGAAAATTGGCGAAAGCGCAGATGAAAGCGTCTTTCTCCCCCGTATAGTGACGGGGAGAAATGTCCGGCAGGACAATGAGGGGCAGCGCTGCCCTGGACAGGAATTAAGTCTACTATTGCCCCGCCGGCAGCAGCCTGAAATCCGGTAGCTCCCGCAGTGCCAGCTCCGGTCCGGCGGGTGAATAGACGACGAAAAGCTGCATCGGCTGGTCGCCGGTGTTGAGCGTCGAATGGAAGCGGCTTTCCGGCACGTAGACGGTGCAGCCGGGACCGACTTTGGCGACCACTGGATTGCCCTTTTCGTCCTCGACCATCTGCTCGCCATGGCCCGAGATGACGAAGATGATCTCCTCCGCGCCCGGATGGTTGTGGCGAGTATGCCCTTGGCCGGGCGGCAGGTCGACGACGCCGCCGGAAAAGCGTTCCGCGCCGTTCACTTCCGGCGCGACGGTGAGGGCCAGCCTGCCCCAGTCGAAGCCGAAGGCGCTGACATCCTTCGGGTAGACGAACACCTTGCTCTTGTCGGCCATTGCCTCATCCCTCCCTAGTTGCTGGTAGTATTCGCTTTGCCGACTGCCGCGGCCTTGAAATCCGCCGTCTGCCTGGCGATCGCAGCTTCGGCCGGCAATCGCTCCATCGAGCTCGCTCCGTAGAAACCGTGCAGTCCCTTGCAGCGCTCCAGGATGTAGCGCGCGTCGTCGGGCATCGAGATCGGCCCGCCATGGCAAAGCAGGATGACATCCTCGCGCACCGAGCGCGCGGCGTCGGCGATGGCGTCGATCTCCTTCACGCAGGCCTCAAGCGACTTCGCAGAGGTGGCGCCGATCGAGCCGCCCGTCGTCACGCCCATGTGGGCGACGACGATGTCGGCGCCGGCCCGCGTCATGGCGCGCGCTTCGTCCGGGTTGAAGACGTAAGGGGTGGTCAAGAGGTCGAGCTTGCGCGCCTCGGCGATCATGTCGACCTCGAGCCCGAAACCCATGCCGGTCTCCTCGAAACTCCGGCGCATGGTGCCGTCGAACAGGCCGACGGTCGGAAAATTCTGCACGCCGGAAAAGCCCATAGTCTTCAGCTCGGCAAGGAACAGCGGCATGATGACGAAAGGGTCGGTTCCATTGACGCCGGCCAGCACCGGCGTCTTCTTCACCACCGGCAGCACCTCATAGGCCATTTCCTTGACGATCTCGTTGGCATTGCCGTAGGCGAGCAGTCCGGCCGCCGAGCCGCGCCCGGCCATGCGGTAGCGGCCGGAATTGTAGATGATGATCAAGTCGATGCCGCCGGCCTCCTCGGCCTTGGCCGACAGGCCGGTGCCGGCGCCGCCGCCGACGATCGGCACGCCCTCGGCGATCATCTTGCGGAATTTTTCCAGGATTTCTCTGCGCGGAATGGCGGCCATGCTTGTCCGGTCTCACTTCTTGGCGATGTCGAGGAAGGCCTCGGCGGCGGCTTTGGCGAATGCGGGTTCGTTGATGTGCAGCGGCAGGCGCGTCACGGTGCGGTTCCTGGCCGGCTCGATGGTGCGCTCGATCGCCTCGAACAGCGCCGCATCGGCTTCCGGATCGAAGAAGGCGCCGCCTTCGATATCGAGCGCCGACACGCCCTTTTCCGGGATCAGGAAGCGGACCGGGCCGTCGCAGCGGGCGAGGCGGCCGCCGATCCATTCGCCGATCCTGCGGCATTCGTCAGCGGTGGTGCGCATCAGCGTGACGTTCGGATTGTGCTCGTAGAACAGCCGCCCGCGATAGCGCTCGGGGATCGTCGGCGGCGCCCAGAAGTTCACCATGTCGAGCGCGCCGACCGAGCCGACATAGGGCAGTTTCGTACGGGCAATGGCGCCGAAGCGATCCTCGGTTGCCGGCAGCACGCCGCCGAACAGGAGATCGCAGACTTCGGTGGTGGTGATGTCGATAACGCCGGCGAGCAGGCCGCTGTCGGCGAGCTTCTCCATCGACCGGCCGCCGGTGCCGGTGGCGTGGAAGACCATGCAGTCATAGTCGGCGCGCAATTGCTCGACGATGGTTGTGACGCATGGCGTGGTGACGCCGAACATGGTGAGGCCAAGTGCCGGCTTGCCGGCGGCGACCGGTGCCGGTTTTGCGGCCATGCCGGCGATCGCCTGGGCGGCGTTGTGGAGCACGACGCGCGACAGCCGGTTGAGGCCGGCCATGTCGGTGACCGACGGCATCATGACGATGTCGGAGACATCGACATATGGCGCCGTGTCGCCGGAAGCGAGCGTCGAGACCATGATCTTGGGCAGGCCGAGCGGCAGCGCGCGCATGCCGGCGGTGACGATCGAGGTGCCGCCGCCGCCGCCAATGCCGATCACGCCGGCGACGTCGTCACGCGATTGGATGAAGCGGGTAAAGGCGACGCCCATGGCGGCAACTGCGGTGCCGCGATCGTCGATGCCGAGCACCGCGCCGGCTCCATCCGGATGATGCGCCGCGACCTCGCCTGCCGCGACATCGACGGGGACGGTGGCGCCGCGCGTGCCGATGTCGACGCGGAGGACCGTGCCGCCGGCCGCAGTTACGGCATCTGCCAGGAAGGCGAGCTCCTCACCCTTGGTGTCGGCGGTGCCGACCACATAGATGCGCTTCATTGACGCCTCTCTATGTTGGCTGGCCCAGAGGCGGCGATGCTCAATTCCTGAAGGCTTAGTGCTTTACGTGTCAACGCAACCAGTCCAAAAAGGGAGCCATTGCAATTTTTTGAGACGCGCGTATCGTATTGACATGGATGTCTCACGTCAACAAGCCGCTTCCAACGACGATGCCGAGCAGGCGCCGGCAGCCGAAAAGGGACCACGCGCCCGCACCAGGCGGCTGATGCTGGAGACGGCGACCAGGCTGATGCAGTCCGGCGTGACACCGTCGGTGAGCGAGGTGGCCGAGGCGGCGGAAGTTTCCCGCGCGACCGCATATCGCTACTTCCCAAGCCAGGCGGCACTGGTGCAGGCGGTGGTCGACGAGGGGCTCGGTCCGATCCTGACCTGGAAGTCGAATTCGAAAGACCCGGAGCGGCGCGTCGCCGAACTATTCGCCTCAGCCATGCCGCGCATCGAGGCCTTCGAGGCGACGTTCAAGGCGGCGCTCAAGCTGTCGCTCGACCAATGGGCGAGGCGGCAGGCAGGCACGCTGGGCGCCGAGCCGGCCTTCAAGCGCGGCCATCGCGTCGATCTCCTGAAGGACGCGATCGCGCCGCTCAAAGGCCAACTGAAGCCGCGCCAGTTCAAGCGTCTGGCGCAGGCGCTGTCGCTGATGTTCGGCGTCGAGGTGCTGATCGTGCTGAAGGACATATGGGGGTTGGACAGCCGCGACACGATGTCGGTCGCCGGGTGGGCGGCAGGTGTGCTGGTGCGCGCGGCGATGGCGGAATCGGAAGCGAAAGCGAGCGGAGCTGCCGCGGCATCTGGAGCGGGAATGTCTTAAATCTGGTTCGACCAGATTGGGGAGCCAGTTACGCATAATAATTGTGGTGCATCGCCAGAAACAAGGCCTTAACGTATCAAGGAGTAGGAAAAACAAGAGAAAACAGACAGATACCGCTTCGATTGGCTTGCCGAGCCGCTTTTCTGCGTCCAAGAAAGAGCTTGACGGCCCTCTTTAATTGGTAATACCAGATCAGTACGCATAAAGCGGATCGAAAGTGCGGATTGCGATCCGTTTTTTCCGGCAGGGGCGAGGAGGCTCAAAGCCGGAAAAGTGCCATCACGGGAGGAACTACCAGGGCCGACCACACTGCCGGCCCGCATGACACGGTAGAATGCGCACAAGGGAGGAAAACTATGCGCAAGATAGTGACCAGCGTGATCGCTGGTATCGGGCTGGCGCTTGCCTGCGGGACATCCGTCCGCGCGCAGGACAAGGAACTCACCATCTTCTGGGCGGAATGGGATCCGGCGAACTATCTGCAGGAACTCGTCAACGACTACACGGCCGAAACGGGCGTGAAGGTCACGGTGCAGACCACGCCGTGGCCGGACTTCCAGACCAAGGCCTTCACCGAATTCAACGCGCATGGCGACGCCTACGACATGGTGGTGGGCGACTCGCAATGGCTGGGCGCCGGTTCGACGCAGGGCCACTATGTCGACCTCACCGACTTCTTCAACCAGCACAAGCTTGGCGATGTGATGGCGCCCGCGACCATCAAATATTATGCCGAATATCCCGGCGGGTCCGGCAAATATTGGGCGATCCCGCTGGAAGGCGACGCGATCGGCTGGTCCTACCGCAAGGACTGGTTCGAGGACCCGAAGGAGAAGGAAGCCTTCAAGGCCAAATATGGCTACGACCTCGACATTCCGAAGACCTATGCGCAGCTGCGCGACATCGCCGAGTTCTTCCACCGTCCGGACCAGAAGCGCTACGGCATCGCCATCTACACCGACAATTCCTATGACGCGATGGCGATGGGCGTGGAAAGCGCCATCTTCAGCTATGGCGGCGATCTCGGCGACTACGCAACCTACAAGGTCGACGGCGTCACCAATTCCAAGGAGGCCGCCGCCGGCCTCGACATGTACAAGGAGCTCTACAAGTTCACGCCTCCGGGCTGGGGCAAGACCTTCTTCGTGGAAGACAACCAGGCGATCACCGGCGGCCTCGCCGCGATGAGCATGAACTTCTTCGCCTTCTTCCCGCCGCTGGTGAACAAGGCCACCAACCCCTATGCCGACGCCACGGGCTTCTTCGCCAATCCGGCCGGTCCGGACGGCAAGCGCTTCGCCGCTCTCGGCGGTCAGGGCATCTCCGTCGTCTCGTACTCGAAGAACAAGGACGAGGCGATGAAGTTCCTCGAGTGGTTCATCAAGGACGAGACCCAGAAGAAGTGGGCCGAGCTCGGCGGCTATACCTGCAGCCAGGCCGTGCTGAAGTCGGAAGCCTTCCAGAACGCCACGCCCTACAACAAGGCGTTCTACGACACGATGTTCATGGTCAAGGACTTCTGGGCAACGCCTGAATACGCCGAGGTGCTCGATCAGCTGAACCAGAACATCTATCCGTTCGTGGTCGGCGGCAAGGGCACCGCCCAGGAAGCGCTCGACAAGACCGCCGCCGACTGGAAGGCGACGTTCACCAAATACAACCGCTACAAGTAAGCATCGCAGTCAGAATGCCGGAGGAGGGCTTCCCCTCCGGCATTCCTGTTTTCAGGGAGAACGACCGTTGGCTTCGGTAGCCCTCACCAATCTTGATCCCGCATCCAGGGCCGCCGCGCGCGGCTGGTCGGATCTGACCATCCGCAACATGTTCATCATCCCGACGCTGGTTTTCCTGATCGTCTTCAACATTTTTCCGCTGATCTATTCGCTCGGCTATTCCTTCACCAACTTCGCCGCGAACCGCAGCGAGCCCTGGCAGTTCGTCGGCCTGCAGAATTATCGCGAGCTGCTGACCGACGACCACATCTGGTCGAACTTCGTCATCACCGCGAAATACGTGATCGTGTCGGTGGCCGGCCAGATGATCGTGGGCTTCGGTCTTGCGCTCCTGCTCAACCGCAGCTTTCCGATGAAGGGCCTGATCACCACGCTCCTGCTGTTGCCGATGATGATGTCGGCGGCGGTCGTCGGCCTGTTCTGGCAGCTGCTCTACAGTCCGTCCTGGGGGCCGATCAACTATGTCTTCGGCCTTGGCGACTTCGCCTGGCTTTCCAATCCCGACAGCGCGCTCTACGCCGTCGCGATCACCGACATCTGGATGTGGTCGCCCTTCGTCATGCTGCTTTCGCTCGCCGGCCTGTCGGCCGTGCCGCAGCACCTCTACGAGGCCGCCGCGATCGACCGCGCCAGCTGGTGGTACACCTTCACCCGCATCACCTTGCCGCTGGTCTCGCCGATCCTGCTGATCGCACTGATCTTCCGCACCATGGAAGCCTTCAAGACCTTCGACATCGCCTACACGATGACGACCCAGCCGACCGCCGAGCTGATCGCGATCCGGCTCTACAAGCAGGCATTCCAGCAGTGGGATACCGGCAAGTCCTGCGCGCTCGCCTACATCGTGCTGATCATGGTGCTGGCGATCACCAACCTCTACGTGAAGTATCTCAACAAGGTGAAGGAGCGCTGAGATGGCCGCCGTCCGCACTTCTTCCGAGGTCGCGCTCAACCGCATCGCTATCGCCGCGGTGCTGATCGCCACGCTGATCTTCCTGGCGCCGATCTACTGGATCGCCTCGACGGCGTTCAAGCCGAAGGAGCTCGCCGTCAGCGTGCCGCCCACCGTCCTCTTCGAACCCGAAGTGACGCCGTTCGTGCGGCTCTTCACCAAGCGCGTGCAGATGCAGAAGACGGTCGACCCGCAAGCCTACGAGGCCGCGCCCTGGTGGGAAAAAAAGATCTATGACGGCGGCGAGCGGGTGCTGAAAGTCGGCAAGGACGTGCAGCTTTCGCAATATCCCGACCGGTTCATGAACAGCCTGATCGTGGCGGTGATCAGCACCGTGCTCGCGGTGGGCATGGGAACCTTCACTGCCTACGGCTTCTCGCGCTTCAAGATCGCCGGCGAGGCGGACCTTCTCTTCTTCATCCTGTCGACACGCATGCTGCCGCCGGTGGTGGTCGCCATCCCGATGTTCCTGATGTACCGGGCGGTCGGCCTCAACGACTCGCATATCGGACTCATCATCCTCTACGTCGCCTTCAACCTGTCGTTCTCGGTCTGGCTGATGAAGGGCTTCATGGACGAGATCCCGAAGGAGTATGAGGAGGCTGCGCTCGTCGACGGCTATACGCGCATGCAGGCCTTCTTCAAGATCGTGCTGCCGGAAGCGGCGACCGGCATCGCCGCCACCGCTGTGTTCTGCTTCATCACCGCCTGGAACGAGTACGCCTTCGCGCTGATCATGACCAACCGGCGCGCGCAGACGGCGCCGCCCTTCATCCCAAGCCAGATCGGTTCCGGCCTGCCGGACTGGACCACGATCGCGGCGGGCACGTTCCTGTTCCTGCTGCCGGTCGCGATCTTCACCTTCCTGCTGCGCAACCACCTGCTTCGCGGCGTGACTTTCGGAGCGATCCGCAAATGAGCTTTCGCGCGATCAACGAGAAGTATCTTTTGCCGGCGTCGCAGATCCTCATGGTGCTCGGCATCATCGCGCTCTGTCAGCCATGGAGCCTTGGGCTGCATTCCTACGGCGTGACGATCATCCTGACCGGGCTGATCGGCTTCAACATCACGTCCAAGATTGCGCCGGAGCAGAGTGAGGAAACCGGCGCCGCGACGCATGAGGGGGCTCGGCAGTGACGCAGATCGAACTTCGCGGCATCGAGAAATTCTTCGGCGCCGTCCAGGTCATCCACAATCTGAACCTCGCCATCGCCGACAACGAGTTCATCGTGCTGCTTGGCCAGTCGGGCTGCGGCAAGACCACGACGCTGCGCGCGATAGCGGGGCTGGAGACGATCGATCAGGGCGACATCCTGATCGACGGCAAGGCCGTGCAGCACCTCAAGGCGGCCGACCGCGACATCGCCATGGTGTTCCAGTCCTTCTCGCTCTATCCGCATATGACGGTGTTCGAGAACATCGCCTTTCCGCTGCGCGCAACGCGACTGAGCAGCGGCGAAGTCGACAAGTCGGTGCGCGAGATCGCCAGGGTCCTGCGCATCACGGACCTGCTCGACAAGAAACCGTCGGCACTCTCGGGCGGCGACATGCAGCGCGTGGCGATCGGCCGGGCGCTGGTGCGGCGCCCGAAGGCGATGCTGATGGACGAGCCGATCGGCGCGCTCGACGCCAAGCTGCGCGAGGAGATGCGGGCCGAGATCAAGCGGCTGCACATCAAGCAGGGTTCGACCACGATCTACGTCACGCACGACCAGATCGAGGCGATGAGCCTGGCCGACCGCATCGTCATCATGCATGAAGGCTTCATCCAACAGGTCGGCACGCCGGACGAGGTCTATTCGCACCCGGCCAACCTGTACGTGGCGCAATTCGTCGGCAGTCCGGTGATGAACGTTGCCGAGGCCACCGTCGCGGATCAGGCCGGCATCGCCTCCGTTACCGTCGGCGGCACGCCCAAGGGTTTCGAATTCCCGCGCGAGCTGCTGTCCAAGCTCAACGGGCATTCCAACGGTGGCTTGACGCTCGGCATCCGTCCGGAAGGCGTGCTCGTTCGGCACGATGCCGCGCCCGGCTACATGCCGGTCGAGGCGCAGATCATTGAGCCGCTCGGCTCCTTCGACATTGTCGACCTCAAGGTCGGCTCCAAGATGCTGCGCGCCCGCACCAAGGCCGGCTACGTCTCGGGTCCCGGCGAAAAGGTCCATGCCCGCATCGATCCGGAGCAGGCGCATTTCTTCGACACGGCAAGCGGCAAGTCACTCGGAGTAAGGCTGTAATGGCCCATATCGAACTGAAGAACATCACCAAGAAGTTCGGCGGCCATACCGCGCTGACGGGCCTCAATCTCGAGATCGCCGACGGCGAGTTCTTCGTGCTGCTCGGCGAGACCGGCGCCGGCAAGACCACGACGCTGCGCCTGATCGCCGGGCTCGACAAGCCGACCGAGGGACAGGTCTTCATCGATGGCGTCGATGTTGCTAGCTGGGGCGCGGCCGAGCGCGACGTCGCGCTGGTGCTGCAGCAATATTCGCTCTATCCGCGCTATACGGTGCGCGAGAACCTCGAATTCCCGCTGAAGCCGAAGATCCGCCGCCTGCCGGACGACGAGATCAAGGATCGCGTCGCGCGCGCGGCCCGCACGCTCAGGATCGAGCACCTGCTCGACCGCAAGACCGACAGGCTCTCCGGCGGCGAGATGCAGCGCGTCTCGATCGGCCGGGCGATCGTGCGCAAGCCGCGCGTGTTCCTGATGGACGAGCCGCTGTCGGCGCTCGACGCGAAGCTGCGCGAGGCGCTGCGCACGGAGCTGAAAAACCTGCAGATGCAGCTCGGCGCCACTTTCCTGTTCGTCACCCACGACCAGATCGAGGCGATGTCGATGGGCGACAAGGTGGGCGTGCTCAACCATGGCCGCATCGTCCAGACCGGCACGCCGCAGGAGATCTACAACAATCCGCGCGACACCTATGTCGCGAGCTTCGTCGGCTCGCCGCCGATGAACCTCATCGACGGCAGGATGGTCGAAAACCGCGCGGTGATGGCGCCGATGAATTTCGAATTGCCGCTTTCTGGGGGAGCCAGGACGGGCGGTGCGACCGACGGTCGCCCGCTCGTCTTCGGCATCCGTCCGGAGGACGTCTATCTGGAGAGCGGTGCGCCGGTCGAGGCGCAGGTCCACGACGTCGAAAACCACGGCGTCGAGAAGATCGTGACGCTGAGGGTCGGCGACACGATGCTGAGAGCCACGGTGCCGGCGAGGACCGCCGTCGAGATCGAGCAGCCGGTCCGCTTCGCCTGGAATCCGGACAAGGTGGTGATGTTCGACAAGGGCAGCGGGGTTAGCCTGCGCCACGCCGGATAGCGGCCAGCCGTTCGTCCAACCGCTACCGCTTGGGCTATTTCGGCAGGTACGTCTCGTAAGGCGTGTCGTTGATCAAAAGGATCACGCATTCGGTGTCCGACAGACAGGCGTCGTCATGCATCTCGTCGGCTTTCTGGGTCCAATAGGAGCCCGGCGGCAGCTCGACCTTGGTCGCTTCGCCGCCCTGCATCTGCCAATGCGCCCAGAGCCCCTTGATGACGACGGCGCGATAGTCGGCGGTGTGGGCGTGGACCGGCGCGCGCCAGTTGCCGGGGACCTTGAGCAGCGTGCCGGCCGGGCCTTTGGCGCGCTCGCCCCACAGCGGACCAAGGCGCTGGGGCTGGTCCGGCGCTTCGACGAGGTAAGGGATCTTGTCGGCGGGCAGGTAGCTGTCCTCGAGCGCGAACGCCCGTCCCGGAAGGACGGCCAGCGCGGCCAGCGCGAGCGGTGCAAAGTAATTGGCCATGGCGGTTTCCTCCACCAAAAGCTTATGCCGTCTCAGCGGGCGAGGAATGGCCCTTCGTCCAAAAGATTTGGCAATTCCTCCAGCCAGGTGGCGGCGTGGCCGCGATGTCAGGGATGGTCGTCGCCGTTGTTGCGCAGATGGCTCGGCGCGACGCCCACCACCCGCTTGAAGGCGCGACTGAAGGAGGCTTCGGAATCGTAGCCCAGTTTCGCAGCCGCCACCGACACCCTCATGCCGTCGCGGGCGAGCCACTGCCGCGCCTGGTGCATGCGCACGCGCAGCACATACTTAGCCGGCGTGTCGCCGACCACTGTGACGAAGCGCTGCGCGAAGGCTGAACGCGACGCCCCCATCATCTTCGCGAGCGCCTCGACCGACCAGTCGCGATCGGGCTGCAGGTGAATGGCGGCGAGCACCTTGCCGACGTCCGGGTTGCGGACGGCGGCGATCCAACCGGTGGCATCGCCGCAGCCGTTCTCCACCCAGGAGCGGATGATCGTGGCGGCGAGCACGTCGGCGAGCCGAGCCAGAATCCCGCCGGAGCCGACGCGGTCCATCGTCACCTCGCCGGCCATCGCGTCGAGCAGATGCTGGATGCCCGGCGCGTTCGCCATCAGCTCATGCGCGCGCATCAGGTCGGGCATCATGTCGAGCAGCGGATGCGAGCCGTCGAGATTGAAGTGCATGCTGCCGCAAAACAGCAAGGTCTTGCAGCCGTCGCAGCCGTTGGAGACATCGTAGATGTTCTCGCAGACCGGCTCGATGGTGTAGCGGCCGATCGGCACGGGCGGAACGCCGGGAGCGCTCGCCAGCACGTGCTCGTCGCCGCGCGGGATCAGCAGCGCGTCGCCCACCGATAGCTCGATCCATTCCTTAGCCGGCGAGAACAGCCAGCAGCCCTGCTGGCCGATGAAATGGAAGCGCGCCGCCTTCTGCGCAGGGAAGGAAACAGCCCAAGGCTCGCCCAGCACGCAGCGGCCATATTCGACACCATCGAGCCGCAAGCCGCGCAACATGTCGGTCAGCGGGTCGCCGGATGCCGGCAATGTGGTTTTGGACGAATTGTAATTCATTTCGGCGTTTCTAGCATGGAAACTCCAGGCAGTCACTCCCTATGTTGCACCGCAGCCAAATGTTGCGCCGCAACCAAATCGGACCGATGGAGCCGCCCGCCAAGCATGTAACGGGTTGGTCCACAGTTGGTCATCCCCCGCGTGGCGCCGCAGACAGATCGGAGAATTTGCCATGACCGAACCCGCCACAGGCGTCATCGACGACGCTGTTCTCGACAGAACCGAACCGGAGGAACGAACCGAGCCTGTGTGGGGCGCGGTGGTCTCGCTGGCGCTCGGCGTGTTCGGCCTGGTGACGGCCGAATTCCTGCCCGCCAGCCTGCTGACGCGGCTGGCGCAGGATCTTGGCGTCAGTGAAGGTGCCGCCGGCCAGGCCGTGACGGCGACGGCCGTCGTCGGCGCGATCGCCGCGCCCACTATGGCCATCGTCACCAAGCGGCTCGACCGCCGATTGGTCATGTGGATGCTCACCGTCCTGCTGATCGTTTCCAACCTCGTTGCCGCCTTCGCTTCCTCGCTCGCGATGTTGCTTCTGGCCCGTGTGGTTCTGGGGATCGCGCTCGGCGGCTTCTGGTCGATGTCGGCCGCTATGGCGATGCGGCTGGTGCCGATGCGGCTGATGCCGCGCGCCATGTCGATCATCCTGACCGGCGTTTCGGTGGCCACCGTGACGGCGGCTCCCGTCGGCGCCTATGTCGGCGATATCTGGGGCTGGCGCACGGCCTTCATGATCGCGGCGGTCGTCGGCGCGCTGACCTTGCTGGTTCAGCTTGCCACCATTCCCAGCCTGCCGCCGACGGCGGTGGCGAGCTTCCGGACCCTGATCGACGTGCTGAAGCGGCCGACGATCCGCGTCGCTCTCCTGGTCGTGCTGCTCGTCGCCTCCGGACAGTTTGCCGGCTTCACCTATGTGCGGCCGTTCCTGGAGACGGTTCCCGTCATGCCGATCGAGACCATTTCGCTGGTGCTGCTCGCCTATGGCATCGGCGGCTTCTTCGGCAATTTCGCCGGCGCCTTCCTGGCCGAGCGCAACCTGAAGCTTGCGGTCGCGCTGGCGCCGTTGTTGATCGCGCTGTCGGCGCTTGCCATGCTGATCCTCGGCGCCTCGCCGGTGATCGCGGCCATCGCGGTTGCCGCCTGGGGCTTTGCCTTCGGCGCGGTGCCGGTCGGGCTGCAGACCTGGCTGGTGCGCGCCGCGCCCGACCAGGCCGAGAGCGCCGGCGGCCTGATGGTCGCGACGTTCCAGGTGGCGATCGCGCTGGGCGCGGTCTTCGGCGGCCTGCTGGTCGACCATGCCGGTGTCGCCAGCGCCTTCGCCTATGGCGCCGCGGCGACGCTGCTCGCGGCCCTGGTGACTTTCGCGATCGGGCCGAAACAGGCTGAATAGTTTAACTCGGTATGAGCTTTTCGCTTCGACCCGGGGCCCTCGGCGGCTCCGGGTCGAAGCTGTCATTGTGGCTGCTGGAAAGTCGGTGATTTGGCAAACGGAACAAGCCAGCAATCCTGGCCGCTGTTATCCGACGCGATCAACCGATGACCGAAGCCACCGGCCTTCTTGGCGAAAAAGGCAAGGTGGGTCCGTACCCGAACCGCATCACAAGATCAGGTCTGCGGGTCTCGCCGACGATCGCCGCCAGGTCGGCGCGCAGGCGGGCGACCTCGATGGGCTGATTGATAAAGGCGATCTTGAGCCCCAGACCCGTTGCGGCCAAAGCGAAGCGCTGGCAGGCCTGGCCGACCCTGATCCAGTGATCATGGTCCGGTCGCTCGCCAAAAAAGATCGCGACCCCGGCGGAAGAGTCAATTTGACGGGCGTAGTTCTGATTTTCCTGCGCGACGTTGAATAGCCGGTCGAACGCGATCCGACCCAAGCCAGTCGGCAGCACCGGATTGCCGCTCGCGGCAGAGAAGAGCCCATCAGCTCGAGCCATCGCGCTGCGCGGGTTGAATCGTATCCACTGCTTCAGTTCACGCATGAACGCGGGGTCGTTCATCTGCTCTTCGTTGCCGGCAAGGACGGTATCCCGAACCTTTATCATCCGTGTCCTGTCGGTGACGAGTGCGAGGCTTACACCTGGGATCGCAGCTGTTCGCTCGACTTCGACGAGGTCCGCCGCAGGGACAGCACGACC
The DNA here is from genome assembly GCF_029674545.1 of Mesorhizobium sp. WSM4904. NCBI lineage: Bacteria > Pseudomonadati > Pseudomonadota > Alphaproteobacteria > Hyphomicrobiales > Phyllobacteriaceae > Mesorhizobium > Mesorhizobium sp. WSM4904. The sequence goes on from NZ_CP121354.1 coordinate 2,116,878, forward strand.
GTCGTATTCGGCACGCGTCGATTGGCGTTTTGAAATGGCGTCGACCAGCGGGTCCACGTTTGGCGCGCCCATGACGTAATCGTAACGGACACCATCGCCGTCGGCTGTGAGCGAGGCCTCGCCCGGACGGCCTGTCGCCGCCGCGGCGAGTGCAAGGTTGGTCATGGCGCATCCCAGGCTGACATAGAGATGATGGTCGTCAGGGTCGACGACAGGAGTCCGCCTCCGAAAGTCAGGCCGTATCTCGATTGCTTGCCCTTCCAACCGGAACCGCCAGGGCTGCGTATTATGGCTGTTGGCCGCCAAGGTGGCGTAGCGGACCACGGCTTCAAGGTCGGGCGTCAGTTGGCCATGCAATCGCGCGGTGAAAGCCTCATACTGGGCCATCGATCCGACCGCCGATCGCCAGCCGGCTACACCGGCGCCCGCCGCGACAACCAAGGCGCCTGCGCCGACGAGCATCGTTCGCCTGTTCATCGTGCCCTCTTGGCCAAACTCGCAGGCAAGATAGTGCCAGTCGGAAGGTTACCCTTTGATCTCCATCAAGGCCTGCTGGTCGACCATGCTGGCATGCAAGCGCTTGCATCCATAGCGAGCGGCAAAGCGCTTGCGGCAATGGCCCTTTCCTGCTCGGACCCAAGGTTCTGGCGCTCCCTAGGCAGCGCGTCCGTCGAATTCGAAGACCTGCACTGCGGCGAGGTCGATCCCCTCGAGGCAATTGATGTTGATGTAGGCGCTGCGCTCACTGCTTTGGCTGACATCCTCGGCGAAGGGATGGATGCCGCAGGTCCGGCAGAAGCGATGCGCGATCGAGCCCTTGCCAAAAGTGTATTTGCCGAGGTCATCGCCCCAGGCGACCAACCGTAAGCTTTCATGCGGCACGGCCCAAAGCAGCGCGCCCTTGCGCGCGCAGATCGAACAATTGCAGCGCACGACGCCGCCGAGCTCGCCTTCGACCTCGAACGCCACCTTGCCGCAATGGCAGCTGCCTTTGTACAGCATCGGTCTCTTCCTATCACTGGCAGGTGCAGAGGCACGCTTGCCGGGTTATCCCTTGCGCAGGCCTGGCCTGCCGCATCAAGTCTTTGTTTTCACCCAATTCCGGACGGAAACCGCTACACGCTTTTCCTGGAATTGCTTTAAAGACGTTGCATCCTTGCGGAGTCCGACATCGACATGCAATCCGTCCGCGACCGTCTCGAAATCATCCTGTCACGTCTTGCCAATCGCGCCGGCGACGAGAAGGTCTACACCAAGCTTTATGCCGAAGCGGCGTCCGCCGCCGCCGATGCGGCCGATGCCCGCCGGAAGGCGGGCGTAAGCCTCGGACCGCTCGATGGCGTAATCATTTCGATCAAGGATCTGTTCGATGTCGCCGGCGAGCCGACGAGGGCGGGCTCGCTGATGCGCGCCGGTGCCCAGCCAGCCGCGCGGGACGCGGCGATCGTGCGCCGGCTGCGCCAGGCAGGCGCCGTGATCCTCGGCAAGACCAGCATGACCGAGTTCGCCTTCACCGCCATCGGCGACAATCCGCATTACGGCACGCCGGGCAATGCCGCCGATGCCAGCCTGATCCCGGGCGGCTCGTCGTCCGGAGCGGCGGTCGCGGTGGGCGAGGGCAGCAGTGACATCTCCGTCGGCTCGGACACCGGCGGCTCGGTGCGCATTCCGGCCGCGCTCAACGGCGTCGTCGGCTTCAAGCCGACGGCACGGCGCGTGCCGCTCTCCGGCGCCTTTCCCTTGTCGGCGACGCTGGATTCGATCGGGCCGCTCGCCCGCAGCGTGGCTGATTGCATGGCTGCCGACGCGATCATGGCGGGCGAGGAGCAAACTGCTCTCCAGCCGATCCCGCTCGCCGGCCTGCGTGTCGGCATTCCGCGCGGCCGGCTCTTTGACGACACGCAAGCCGAGCTCGCCGCAGCCTTCGAGCAGTGCATCGGCAAGATCGGACAAGTCGGCGGGCACGTCGCCGACTTGCCGATCGGCGATCTCATCGCCGAGATGCGCGCAGCGACCAAAAGGGCTTCGATCGCGTCGATGGAAGGCGCGGAAGTGCATGCCGATTGGCTGGCGTCCGGCGCGTCGGTGCCGGTCGATCCGCATGTCAGCGGGCCTTTGTCGCGCGCGCTGACGGTTCCCGCTTCCGCCTACATCAGGACAATCCGCCGCCGGACAGAACTGGTTGCGGCCATGGAGGCCCGGCTGCAAGCGGTCGACGTGCTTGCCCTGCCTACCGTGCCGATGGTTGCGCCGTCGATCGCCGCCATGGCCGGCGATGAAGCGCTTCGGGACCGAACGGAAGGTCTGCTCTTACGCAACACGCAGGTCGCCAACCAGTTCGATCTGTGTGCCATCTCGCTGCCGATGCCCGGCACAAAGCTGCCGGCCGGACTGATGCTGGTGGCGAGGCATGGGCACGATCGTCGCCTTCTCGGCATCGCCGCGTCGGTGGAGGCTTTGCTGAAGGGCTGAGGCTGATGGCCCGGGCGGCGAGCCTCAATGTGCCGAGCAATGGCCGCGCTCGCTGTCCTTCGCTGCCCTCTCGATGCCCGTCGCGACCAGTGTCGGCAGGCTGTACCGCTTGCCGTTGAAACTATGCGGCCGGCTCTCGATCGTGCCGGCAACGACGACCTTGCCAGCATAGAGCTTATCCGACAGGTCGAGCGCCTTGTCCTGTTGCGGCAGGCTGTCAATGTCGACCGAGACGCCCTTGATGATCTTGCCGGAGGCGAGGTCGAGCGCGCTGTTCGAAGGGCAGGGCGCCATCACGCAGCGCAAGCCGTTGTCGCAGGGGACGTAGCTGCCCTGTCCGTCGGAACGGGCTTCGGCCCCGGACAGGCAGAAGCCAGCGATCAACAGGGCTCTCGCGGCACTTTTAGGCATAGCTGGAAGGTCGTCGTCAAATCCGGGAAAATTGAGGCAGGCGTCAGTCGGTCGGAAAGCGCTGCCGGTAGTGCTCGATCACTTCAGGGTTGCGCAGGTTGACCGGCAGCTTGTTGGCCAGCACCAGCAAGGCCTCGCCGGCGGCGCCGACGCCCATGCGCATCATCGATTCCTCGGTGATGCCGGCCATATGCGGGGTGACGATGACGTTGTCGAAGCCGAAATAGGGATGGTTCGGCGGCAGCGGCTGGGTCGCGAAGACGTCGAGCGCGGCGCCGCCGATGCGACCCTTCCGCAGGGCTTCGATCAGCGCCTCGTCGTCGACCACCGGTCCGCGCGAGACATTGATCAAAAGCGCATCGGGCTTCATGCGGGCGATGCGCTCGCCGCTGATCAGGCCGCGCGTTTCCTCGGTCAGCGGACAGCAGAGCACGATGATGTCGCTCTGCTCGACCAGCGCGTCGATCGACAGGAAGCCGACGCGTTCCGGCGCCGGACGCAAGCCGCGCGTGGTCGCCACGACATTGAGGTCGAAACCGTGCGCCGCGATATGGCCGACGGCCTGACCGACCGCCCCAAGACCGACGATGCCGATCGTCTTGCCGGCGAGTTCGCTGGTCGAATTGGCGTGCTCGCGCCCAGCGAGCCAGCCCTTGGCGCGCAGGTCGCGATCCATGACGCGGAAGCGCCGCAACAGCGCAAGCGCCGTGAACATCACATGCTCGGCGACCGAGCGGGCATTGACGGCCGGCACGTTCGCCACCAGCACGCCGGCCGCGGTCGCCGCCTCGACCGGGATCATGTCCAGACCCGCGCCGTGGCGGATCGCCGCGCGCAGGTTTTTGGCGCCATCGAAGAGTTCCGGCGGCAGCGGCGCGCGCACGATGACGATGTCGGCGTCCTTCGCCTCGGCGGCCAGCGTCCTGGCATCGAGGGCGGACGCAATAGCCAGCCTGCCGGCGCCGGCCAGCATTTTGGTGGCGCGTGGATGCAGCGGATGCGTCGACAGGATCTTGGGCATCAGCGTTCAGGCCTTCTCGAGCGTCGCGCTTTTCGGCTCCGTCCAGCGACCTTCGATGATCCCCTTCCAGTAGCTCTCCGCGCCCTGCAGATGGGCGCTCATCAGCGCCTGGGCGAGGTTGCCGTCGCGGCGCAGCAGCGCCTCGTAGATCTGGATATGCTCGGCATGCGAGCGCACGCTGCGCTCGGGGTCGTTGAAATAGATCGGCAGGCGCTGCTCGCCCATCAGATAGTAGACGCTGCAGATATTGTGGAAGACGCCGTTCTTGGTCGCCCGCACGATCTCGAGGTGGAACTCGCGGTCTTCCTTGGCGAGGCCTTCGCCGGCGGCAATGCGCTCCTCGGAGGCCTTCAGGATCTCGCGCAGCCGCTCGAAATTCTCTTCCGTTGCGCGCGAGCAGGCAAGCTCGGCCGCCTTGATCTCATGGATCTTGCGCAGCTCGACGGTCTCGTAGATCTGCACCGGATCGAGCGGCAGGCCGGCGCGGGCGAAAAGCGCCAACGCTTCTACGCTCGCCTGCTTGGTGTCGATATAGATGCCGGACTTGGCGCGGCGCTCGACGATGCGCATGGCTTCCAGGATCGCCAGCGCCTCACGGATCTGGCCGCGGCTGACGCCGAAATGCTCCGCCAGCTCGCGCTCCGACGGGGTGCGGCCCGACTCCTTGTCCGAGTTGGAGAACAGATAGGCGGCGAGTTCCGCAAGAAGGTTCTTTTCTTTCATCGTCAGATGCGTTGCGCGTGCGCCTCCAGGAAGCGCTCCGAAATGGTGAATCCCAATCCGGGCTTTTCAGGGATCGCTATCATACCGTCCTTTGCTTCGACAGTCTCCTCGACCAGATCGTGGATCATCGGATTGGCGCCCAGCGAATATTCGACGACGAAGCTCGCGGGCGAGGCCGCGCAGACATGCAGCCCGGCAAAGAAGCAGGGTGCGCCGGCCCAAAGATGCGGCGCAAAGCGCAGGTTGAAGGCGCTGGCGATGGTGCCGATCTTCATTGCCTCGCTGATGCCGCCGCAGAACGCGGGGTCCGGCTGGAAGATGTCGGCCGATTTCAGCACCGCGAGGTCGCGGAAGGCATAGCGCGTCGCCTCGCTCTCGCCGGTGGCGACGGGGACCGAGCCCGAGGCGCGCACCTCGGCCATACCAGGCTTGTCGTCGGCGATCACCGGCTCCTCGAACCAGGCGAGATCGAGATCGGCGGTGAGACTGATGAAGCGCTTCGCCTCGGCGACCGTGTAAGTGCCGTGCGCGTCGACCATCAACTCGACGTCCGGGCCGATCGCTTGCCGCGCGGCACGCACGCGCGCGGCCGAAATATGCGGCGCGCCGTCCATGGCGCCGACGCGCATCTTCAGCGCCTTGAAGCCGCCTTTGGCGATGTAGGATTTGAGCTGCTCGCCGATCGCGTCGGCCCCTGCCCAACCGCCCGACGCATAGGCCTGCATGCGCTCGACCTTGCGGCCGCCGAGCAGCCGCCACACCGGCTGCCCCAACGATTTGCCGAGGATGTCCCAGAGCGCGATGTCGACGGCGCTGATCGCCGCCACGCTCATGCCACGCCGCGCCAGCTGAGGCATGGCGTGGCCGCCATGGGCCGCCGTTTGATGGCGCACGCCGTTGTAGAGCATCTCCCAGATGATGCCGATGTCGGCCGGGTCGCGGCCGATAAGCTGCGGCGCAATCTCATGGTTCAGCATGTGGACCAGCGCGCCATAGCTGCCCGCGCTGCCGGCGGCGTTCTTGCCTTCGCCCCAGCCGACCAGGCCGTCCTCGGTCTCGATGCGCAGGATGGCGGCGTCGAACGTCGTCACCTGACCGAAGTCGCTGCGGTGCTGCCGCTCCGCTTCGATCGGTATGCGAACCCACCAGGCTTGGACGTTTCTGATACGCATCTTCATCCCCGGCCCCGCCGCCCGGCGAGGGCGGAAGGGCTAAGCTTCGATCGGATCCTCTACTTGATCAGCGGCAGCAACGTTTCGGCGGTGATGCGCATCTGGTCGGTGTAGAATTTCTCGGTGAGCACACTGGAGCCGTGGTCCTGGATAAATTTGAGCTGCTCGGGCGAGATGTCGACCGGGTTGCGCTCCACCATCTCCGGATAGGGAGCGGCCGGCGTGCGGTCGACGGGCGCGACGAACTCATTGGTCAGCGCGCCGTCATAGCCGATCTCCTTCAACGTGCCGACGATCTTCGGCCAATCGATCTGGCCGAGGCCAGCGGCGAAGCGGTTGTTGTCGGCGACATGGAAGTCGTAGAGGCGTTTTCCGACCTGCCGGATGGCGTCATAGACGTTAAATTCCTCCATGTGGATGTGGTAGGCGTCGAGGCAGACGCCGCATTCCGGGCTCACCGCGTCGGCGAGCGCCAGCGCCTGGGCGCCGCGGTTGAAGAGATAGGTCTCGAAGCGGTTGAGCGGCTCCACGGCGATCTTGACGCCGACCTTCTTGGCATGGGCGAAACATTCGCGCGTGGCGTCCACCACCCAGCCCCATTCTTCCGCCTCGGTGCCGTCCGGCACCACCTTGCCGACGGTCGCGGGAACCAGTGTGATGATCTCGCCGTCAAGCTCGCTCACCATGGTCAGCACGTCCTTGACGTATTGCACCGAGCGCTCGCGCTGGCCCTGGTTCTTGGCGGCAAGGTTGCGTTCGCCCAGCATCAGCGTCACCGCGCCCCAGCAGCGGATGCCGTGCTCCTTCAGCAGCGCGCGCGTCTCCTTGATCCGGTACTGCTCGGGCTCGCCGGAAATCTCGATCGACTCATAGCCGAACTTCTTGATGCGCTTGAGCGTCACCTCCAGCGGCTCCGCCCGCATCCAGTTGTGCGTCGAAAGATGCATGGTCTATCCTTCCCAGAATTCGCCTGTCACTTTTGCCCCGACGCCTCCGAAAAGAGCGCGCCGCACGATTCCTCCCCAAGGCGTTCCAGCGATTTTTCTTGAAAACTGGTTCGACCAATTGGGCCTGAGATGACCTCTACAGCAAATTCACATGAACGGCAAGGAGACCGCACATGACGGCCTGCTCTCCATGCAATTTGTTGATTTAAATGGATTAAATCTTCCTCTCACGGTTATGGCCGCTGCCTTTCCGCCGTTTGCTGTGGCTTGACCGGGTGGCTGGATTTGGTAATACCAGAATGACGCCCCGTTTTGGCGCCGACACCGAACGACCAAACAGGCTGGCCCTCATTCCAATCGGCGCTATGCTTGGTCGCGAAAACCGAGAAGGGAGGATGCCGATGCCGACGACAATGAAGGGTCCCGGCCTGTTTCTGGCGCAGTTCGCGGGCGACGCGGCGCCGTTCAATTCACTGGCCTCGATCACCAAATGGGCAGCCGGTCTGGGCTACAAGGGCGTGCAGATCCCGACCTGGGACGGGCGCCTGTTCGACCTCAAGAAGGCGGCATCGTCGAAGGCCTATTGCGACGAGGTAAAAGGCATATGCGCCGACGCCGGCGTCGAGATCACCGAGCTGTCGACGCACCTTCAGGGTCAGCTCGTCGCGGTGCATCCGGCCTATGACGCGCAGTTCGACGGCTTCGCGCCAGCCGAGGTGCACAACAATCCGAAAGCCCGGCAGAAATGGGCGGTAGAGCAGATGGAGTTCGCCGCCAAGGCGTCGAAGAATCTCGGCCTCAAGGCGTCGGTGAGCTTCAGTGGCGCGCTCGCCTTCCCCTATCTCTATCCTTGGCCGCAGCGGCCGCCGGGGCTGATCGAGGAGGCCTTCGCCGAGCTCGGCCAGCGCTGGAAGCCGATCCTCGACGTCTATGACGAGAACGGCGTCGACGTCGGCTACGAGATCCATCCGGGCGAGGACGTTTTCGACGGCGCGACCTTCGAGATGTTCCTCGACGCGGTCGGCGGCCACAAGCGCTGCAACATCAATTACGACCCGTCGCACTTCCTGTTGCAGCAGCTCGACTATCTCGAATTCATCGACATCTATCATGAGCGGATCAAGGCCTTCCATGTGAAAGACGCCGAGTTCAACCCGACGGGACGGCAAGGCGTCTATTCCGGCTATCAGGGCTGGGTGAATCGCGCCGGACGCTTCCGTTCGCTGGGCGACGGGCAGGTGGATTTCAGCGGCATCTTCTCCAAGCTCACCCAGTACAACTACGATTCCTGGGCGGTGCTGGAATGGGAATGCTGTCTCAAGCATCCCGAGGACGGCGCCGCCGAAGGCGCACCCTTCATCCAGCACCACATCATTCGGGTGACCGAGAGGGCATTCGACGATTTCGCCGGCGGCACGAGCGACAAGAAGCTGCTGCGGGCGATGATGGGAATCTAGCACTACTTTCCCTCCCCCTTTGAGGGGAGGGTGGATCCGCAAAGCGGATCGGGGTGGGGTCGCCGGGCGTGGAGCTCGGCATGAACCGACCCCACCTGGCCCTTCGGGCCACCCTCCCCGAGGGGAGGCATATCCGAGACAACGAGGGAGACAAAAAATGGTCGGCGCATCGAAGTCGGAAACGGGAGGCGGCCCGATCCGCTACGGCATGGTGGGCGGTGGGCAGGGCGCCTTCATCGGCGCGGTGCACCGGATCGCGGCGCGCATGGACAATGATTTCGTGCTGGTGGCCGGGGCGCTGTCGTCGAATCCGGAACGGGCAAAGGCTTCGGCCGAAGAACTCGGGCTCGATCCGTCCCGCAGCTACGGCTCCTATGCCGAGATGGCCAAGGCCGAAGCCAAGCGCCCGGACGGCATCGAGGCAGTGGCGATCGTGACGCCCAACAATGTGCATGTGCCTGCGGCGAAAGCCTTCCTCGAGGCCGGCATCCACGTGATCTGCGACAAGCCGCTGGCGACGTCGCTTGCCGAGGCGAAGAAGCTCGCGGCGCTGGTCGAAAAGACCGGCAAGGTGTTCGTGCTCACCCACAACTACACCGCCTATCCAATGGTGCGCCAGGCCCGCGAGATGGTGGCCAAGGGCCAGCTCGGCGACATCCGCATCGTGCAGTCGGAATATCCGCAGGACTGGCTGACGGAAGACCTCGCCGCCACCGGCCAGAAGCAGGCCTCCTGGCGCTCCGACCCGAAGCAGGCCGGCGCCGGCGGCGCGCTCGGCGACATCGGCACGCATGCCTACAACCTCGCTCGCTTCGTCTCGGGGCTGGAGCTCGATGCGCTCTCGGCCGATCTCGACGCCTTCGTGCCGGGCCGCCAACTCGACGACAACGTCAATGTGCTGCTGCGCTTCAAGCCGGTCGGCAACAAGCATCCGGCCAAGGGCATGATCTGGGCGAGCCAGGTGGCGCCTGGCCACGAGAACGGGCTGAAGCTGCGCATCTACGGCTCGAAGGGCGGGCTGGAATGGGTGCAGGCCGATCCTAACTATCTCTGGTACACGCCGTTCGGCCAGCCGAAGCAGTTACTGACGCGCGCCGGCGCCGGCGCGATGCCGGTCGCGGCGCGTGTGACGCGCGTGCCTTCGGGCCATCCGGAGGGCTATCTCGAAGGTTTCGCCAATATCTACCAGGAAGCCGCCCGCGCCATTCGCGCGGCGCGCAAGAAAGGCGGCAAGCTGGCTAAGGATGTGATCTTCCCGACAATCGCGGACGGCGTCGAAGGCATGGCCTTCATCGAGGCCTGCGTGAAGTCGTCGAAGAAGAATGGGGCGTGGACCAAATTGTAGTCGCGGCGATCGGCAGAGTCCCCCTCACCCGGATTGCCCCGAATTGCAAGGGCAATTCGGGGCAATCCGACCTCTCCCCCAGGGGAGAGGAGCTTGTCAGCGCCGGCGCCAACCTCTTCTCCCCTCGGGGAGAAGGTGGCCGCGAAGCGGCCGGATGAGGGGGCAACGCCTCGGGAGGGAACAGGCGGCTGTCAAAAGGGGGGAGGGGTGTCGATGAAGATCGGCATGTGCATGTTCTTGTGGACGACCAGCGTCTCGAAGAAGCACGACGCGCTGCTGAAGGACATCAAGGCGACCGGCTTCGACGGCGTAGAGATACCGGTGTTTTCCGGCGAGCCCGATGATTACAAAAGGCTCGGCGCGATGCTCGATCGCATCGGCCTGGAGCGCACGGCGGTCTCGGCCATGGGCGATCCGGCGATGAACCTGATCTCGCCGGACGCTGCGACGCGCAAGGCCGGTATCGACTACATGAAATGGGCGATCGACTGCAGCGCTGCGCTCGGCGCGGACCGATTGAGCGGGCCGCTGCATTCGACGCTCGGCGCTTTTTCCGGCAGCGGGCCGACGGCGGCCGAGAAGAAGCGTTCGATCGCTTCGCAGCGCGCCATCGGCGACCATGCCGGCAAGAAAGGCGTCACCATCGGGCTTGAGGCCCTCAACCGCTTCGAATGCTATCTGCTCAACACGATGGACGATCTGTCGGAGCATATCGACGCGATCGACCGCCCGCACATCAAGGCGATGTACGACACCTTCCACGCCAATATCGAGGAGATCGACCCGATCGGCGCCTATACGCGCAACGGCAAAAACATCGTCCATATCCATATCTCGGAGAACGACCGCGGTGTGCCGGGGCGGGGCAACATCCCGTGGAAGGAAACCTTCGCCGCCATTCGCAAGGGCGGCTATGACGACTGGCTGACCATCGAATCCTTCGGGCGTTCGCTGAAGGATCTGGCGGCGGCGACCAAGGTGTGGCGGGATTTCGCCGAGAGCCCCGAGGCGGTCTATCGCGAGGGGTACAGGCATATCAAGGATGGGTGGAGGAAGGCGGCGTAAGCCTTCCCTTCGTCATCCACGGGCGGAGCGGGAGCGAAGCGGACGCGGAGACCCGAGGATCCATCCGTGATGTCTACGCTCCGCAACGGTGCAGAGCGGGACCCCGAGTAAGCGCCACTTTTTGAACCGCTGCATTGCATGGCCTATGTCACGGAATGGATCCTCGGGTCTGCGCCGCGTCGCTTCCCTCCTTGCTTCGCCCGAGGATGACGAAGGCGCGAAACTACCCCTGCGCAGCCTGCAGCCTGTTGTAATCATGCAGCGTGCGACTGAGCCTGCGGCGCAGGAACTTCGAGATGTTGTCGAAGATGAAGACGACGAGCAGCGTCAGCAGAACCATGTAGAAGACGTTCGCCCAATTCGAGTTGGTGCGCATGGCTTCCCACAGCTTCAGGCCGATGCCGCCGGCGCCGACGGCGCCGATGATGGTGGCGCCGCGGGTGTTCGATTCCCACTGGTAGAGCGTCTGGCTGATGAAGATCGGCACCACTTCCGGCAGCACGCCGTAGCGCTGCACCAGGATGCCGTTGGCGCCGGTCGACAGCACGCCTTCGCGCGGCTTGTCGTCGATGTTTTCCAGCGCCTCCGAATAGGTTTTGCCGAGCGTGCCGATCTCGGTGAAGAAAATAGCGGCGCTTCCGGCCAGCGGGCCGGGGCCGAAGGCGCGAGTGAAGAACAGCGCCCAGATCAGCATGTCGACCGAGCGCATGAAGTCGAAGAAGCGCTTCAAGACCTGGCTGAGCAGGCCGCTCGGCGTGATGTTGCGGGCGGCGAAGAAGGCGAGCGGGAAGGCGACGATGCCACCGAGCAGCGTGCCGAGGAACGCCATGACGATGGTCTGCAGCAGCTTCGTCCAGACGTCGCCATGCTGCCACTGGGCGTTGTTCCAGATGTTGTCGGCGGCTAAAGCGAGGTTCGACGTGCCCGGCTGGAGCTCAGGACCGGAGAGGATCAGCGAGAACACCTCGCCGGCCTGCTTGCCGAAGAAGGGCGAGCGTGTGTCGAAGACGAAATTCGCCCAGCCGAGGAAGCGCCTGCGCACCTTGACGCGGTCGACGGTGACGCGCACCTCGCCAACAAAGCCCATCCTGGCGACGACCTCGTCGTCATGCACGGTCACCCAGTCCGGCACCGGACCTGTAACCACCGGCTTGCCGCCGGTCAGCGATATCGGCACGGTCTGGCCGTTGGCGACGATCGTCGCCCTGGTCTTGTCGAAGGTGACGGATTTGGCCTCACCGTCGATCTGCACGGTGTAGGTGCCGTCGGGATTGTTGATCACCCAATCCGGATCGGGATGTTCGCCGAGCGCGGAGAAGCGCGGATATTTCGGCGTGATCTCGGGCTGGTCGAGGCGGAATTCCGGCTGCAGGTCGTAGCTGATCCATTGCGACAGGAAGAGCGGCAGGCGCTCCCAGTGCGATTCCCTCAGCACCTGCGGCAGGCTGAAGAACCACAAGGCGTAGGCGAGATAAAGCAGGGTGCCGACGATTAGAAATAGCGGCCAGAAGCGCTTGTAGGCAGGCCGTTGGAACACCTGCGGGTGACGATCCTCGATGGCTTTGATTTCATCGACTGTCATGGCCATTTCAGGCACTCATCAAGAAGGCTTGTTCACCAACCAGCTTGCGGCGCAGCCAGGCGGAGAACTGGTCGACCAAGAAGATGGTGACGAAGAGAAGCAGCACCAGCGCCAGCGTCTTGGCGCCGAATCCGCGCGAGATGGCAAGCTTCAGCTCCTCGCCGATGCCGCCGCCGCCGACGGCGCCCATGATGGTCGAGATGCGCACGTTGATCTCGATCCTGAGCAGCGTATAGGACATGAAATTGGGCAGCACCTGCGGCAGGTCGGCGAAGCGCACCCGCTCGATCCAGTTGGCGCCGACCGCGCGCAGGCCTTCCTCGGGCCGCATGTCGATGTTCTCGTTGATCTCGTAGAACAGCTTGCCCAGCGCGCCGATCGAATGCAGGCCGATTGCGATGATGGCCGCGACCGGACCGATCGAGACGATGGCCGCGAACAGGCCGGCGATGACGATCTCCGGGAAGGCGCGCAGCAATTCCATGAAGCGCTTGACGATGAGCCGCAGGATCGGGCTCGGCGTCAGGTTGCGCGCGGCGATGAAGGAGAAGGGCACGGCGAAGACGAAGCCGATGAAGGTCGAGACCAGCGCGACGTTCACGGTGGTCAGCATCAGCTCGAAATATTCGGGGATGTAGAAGCCTCCCGAGATATAGACGCGGCCGAGCGGGAAGTTGAACTCCTGCGTGCCCTTGTCGTGCGGCGAGGCGATGTCGAACAGGGCCCGCCAGACGTCGTTCCAGTCCTTCGGGATAAGCCAGCTCAGGAAGTCGAGGATGTGCGGCAGCCGCTCGAAGAAATGGCCGGCATTGGCTTCGTCGGCGAACCACATGGTCGCGACCATGGCGACCAGCAGCAGGCCGACGCCGATCGCGGTGTAGAAGCGGCGCAGCGACGTCTGGCGCCGCCAGGCGTCGGCCTGCTGCCGCGTCGCTTCGGAATGAATTGTCGCTGTTGTCATGATCGGTGGATGCAAAAAGGGCGGCGTTGTTTTACGCCGCCCCTTTTTTCCTGATGCCGTCAGCCGCCGATCGCGGCTTTGCGGGCCTCGACGATGACTTTGTAGAAGTCCGGCTTCACCGGGACATAGCCGGTGAAATCGCCGCCCTCGACGCCTTCGAAGCAGGGCTTGTCCTTGGTCGGCAGCTGGGTGAAGAAGTCGGTGAGCTTGGCGGTCATGTCGGCGCCGAGCGCGGTGCGGACGACCAGCGGGCCGTTCGGGATCAGGCCCGAGCGCCACACTTCGACGAAGTCGTTCGGGTCGACGGCGCCCTTGGCGACTTCCTTGTGGAAGGTGCCGGAGGTGTAGCCGTTCTTGAAGTCGCCGATGCCGGAGGAATCGTCCACCGCCACGTCGACCTTGCCGTCGCGGACGGCAAGCACGTTGTTTTCATGACCGCCGTTGAACTGGGTCGAGGCGAAGTAGCTCTCGTTGGAAGCGCCGGTGTCCTTCGGAATCTGGGTCAGCGGGATCAGGTAGCCCGAGGTCGAATCCGGGTCGGCATAGCCGAGCTTCTTGCCCTTGGCCGACTTGATATCGGTGATGCCGGAAGTCTTCAGCGCCAAGCCGATCGAATAGTAACCGGTCGAGCCGTCGGTCTGCTTGGTGGTGAGGATCGGGGTGACGGCGTTCGGGTCCTTGAGATAGACGCTGGCGTAGCCGGACGCGCCGAGCTCGGCGAAGTCGAGCGTGCCGCCGAGCAGGCCCTGGATGACGCCGTCATAGTCGGCGGCCGGGAACAGCGAAACCTTCTCGAAGCCGAATTCGGCCTTCAGGTGGTCGGCGAGGCACTGGTAGTTGCGCAGGCGGTCGGTCTCGTTCTCGCCGCCGAGGATGCCGACGCGAAACTCCTTGATGTCGGCGGCGTGGGCGGCGCTTGCCGCCATGGCCAGCAACGATACGGCGCCAAAAACCATTTTCCTGAACATTGATCTCTCTCCTGTTTTGCCGGCTTCGCGCCGGCAGCGTTCGAATTTTGAGTTCAGCCTTTGACGCGGGCGGGCGATCCGGGTTGCTCTTGCCGAAATCCACGATTTGCCCGGAGCGGCTACGATCCGGGCGATGGACTCAATAGCCAGGGAAGGCCGGTTCGAGCGTTCCGGCGGATGCGGTGATCTTCGGCTTGATGTTGACGGCGGTCGACGTGATGGCCTCGGAGATCTCGACCCCGTTGGCGTCGGCGCCATAGACGGTGCGCACGGCATCGCGGTCGAGATCCTCCGGCGCGCCGTCGAAGACGACCTTGCCGGCGGCCATGCCGATGATGCGGTTGCAGTAGGCGCGGGCGGTGTCCAGCGTGTGCAGGTTGGTGACGACGGTGATGCCTTCGCGCAAATTGATGTCGCGCAGCGAGTCCATCACCACCTTGGCGTTGAGCGGGTCGAGCGAGGCGATCGGCTCGTCGGCCAGAAGCACCTTCGGCTGCTGCATCATGGCGCGCGCGATCGCCACGCGCTGCTGCTGGCCGCCGGACAGCGTGCCGGCCGGCTGCAGCGCGGTGCGGGCGATATCGAGGCGCTCGAGCGCCGCCACCGCCTCTGCGCATTCGGTGCGCGAGAACATGCCGAGCAGGTTTGAAAGCGTCGAGCGATGGTTGAGGCGGCCGAGCAGCACGTTGGTCAGCACGTCGAGGCGCGGCACGAGGTTGAACTGCTGGAAGATCATGGCGCAGTCGCGCTGCCAGCGGCGCAGCGGCGAGCCCTGCAGGCTGGAAACCTCGGCGCCGTCAAAAAAAATCGACCCCTGGCTAGGGTCGATGAGACGGTTGATCATGCGCAGAAGCGTCGACTTTCCGGCGCCGGAGCGGCCGATGATGCCGACCATCTGGCCCTGCGGGATCGAGACGTTGATGTCGCTGACAGCGGTGTTCTTGCCAAATCGTCGGGTTACGCCGCGGATTTCCAGCGTGGCCGATGATGCTGACATGGCAAGACTCCGGTACATCGCGGTTTCGAAGGTCCGTTAACCTTCGCTAGCGCAGCCCCATGAAGCTGGGGTGTCGGATTGATGTCAGTTTTGTTACGACCCACAGGCTTGGCGGGTCATTCCAGGACAAGCAATTCCTCGAAATGCTCCATGTCCTTGAAGCTGCAGAAGGCCGGCGGGCGCAATTCGATCACCGGAGCCTCGCGATCGAGGAACGCCAGGCACTCGTCGAACAGATCCTGCCAGGCGGACACTCGCTCGTCGGCAAGCCGGCGGATCTGATAGGCGAAAGTGATGTGGAAGACATAAGTGTCGTGGTCCGGATGGCGGTAGCCGAACGGGACCGAGAGCGCGTCGCGCCACAGGCGCAGGATACGATCGTCCTCCGCGGACGCACCGGCGACCGTAAGGCCGTTCGGGGTGACGCCGATGGCCTTGATCCTGAATGCGCCTTTGCCCTCGAAGTGCTGCAGCCGCTCGAGATAGAGGCGGGTCATGTCGTCGATGCTGGCGTCGAGCGGCACGTCGGCCGGCCAGAAAGGAAGGCGGCGCCGGTACTCGATGATGCCTTGGAACAGGGTCATGTGCAGGCTGGAGATCGGCGTGAAGGCGAGGCGGTCGGCGTCGGGCATGGCGCGGATGCGCTCGCGCACCTCGATGACCGCGGCTTCCGATCGCGAGCCCGGGACGAGGTGGCTGACGACCGTGTTGCCGGGCTCGAGGAGGAAGTTGCCCGATCTGTCGTAGCGCGTGCCGAGATGCACCGGCGGCGTCGGGTTGGTGCCTTCGAAGAAGGAGGCGAGCGAGGGTTTTGCTTTGTCGAGCATGACGATCTCCTTTGGCGGAGATGGCGTCCTGTCCGAGTCACATGTCAAAGGTGTGAAACCTTCGCATCTCCCAGCATGCGGTGCATCACGAAAGCGTCGACATAGCCTAGCTGCGGATGGTCGAACGCCTGCGGAATCGTGCCGACAATGGCGAAGCCCAGGCGCTGCCAAAGCTTCACCGCCCGCTCGTTGGCGCTGATGACGAAGTTGAACTGCATGGCTCGAAAGCCAAGTTCGGCGGCCCGTTGCAGGGAATGCTCGCACATCGCGGTGGCAATGCCGTGTGCCGTCGATGCGGCCGACGTGACGTAGCCGCAATTGGCGACATGCGCGCCGCCGCCGCGCTGGTTGGCATGGAGGAAGTAGCATCCGGCTATTTCGCCTGCATCCTCGGACACGAATACTTCGTTGCCTTCGGAAAACCAGTAGCCCAGCCCCTGGTCGCGGTTCCAGTCGCGGGGCAGCGCATAGGTTTCGCCCGCCCGCAGGACAGGTTCAAGTATGGACCAGATCGCATCTGCATCGGCCGGTGTGGCGGGACGAATGGTCGGCAAGGTCAAGAACCCACGTAGGATGGATCAAAGCCAGATCGTGGCGAGGATGCCGAAAAAGATCAGAACGACAAAGGCTGTCACGAATCCGGGCTTCACGCCAGAGGCCGGAGGTGCGGGAATGTCCCTTCACAAGGGTTGCATAAAACCCTCAAACATTCCGTATATTAGCATTGGTGCATTTTCCTGAACACCGACGAAAACGCGAGAGGCCGGCACTAGCCGCCATACTTCTCCAGGAAAGCCTCGGCCGAGAGCTCGCGGAAATCGTCGAGTGCCGAGCGCAGCCGGGCATGGTCCCAATCCCACCAGGCGAGCGCCTGGTAGCGTTCGGCGGTGCGGCGGTCGAAGCGCTCGCGGATCGGTTTTGCCGGCACGCCGGCCACGATGGTGTAAGGCGCGACATCCTTCGACACCACCGCGCCCGCGCCGACCGCGGCGCCGTCGCCGACGGTTACGCCCGGCAGGATGGTCGAGCCGTGACCGAGCCAGGTGTCGTGGCCGATGGTGACCCGTTTGGCGCGGCGCTGGGCAAAGAACTCGCTCTCATGCTCGGCATCGTCCCAGTAGTCCGAGGCGCGATAGGTGAAGTGGTGCAGCGTCGGCCGCGAGATCGGGTGGTTGGTGGCGTTGATGCGCACTGCGGCCGCGATGTTGGAGAACTTTCGAATGGTCGCGCACCAGACGGCGCAATCCTGCATCATGTAGGAATAGTCGCCGAGCTCGCTTTCCGAGACGCGGCTGCGCTCGGCGATCTCGGTCCAGCGGCCGAGCTTCGAGTTCTCGACCTCAGCCGTCTCGTGAACCAGCGGCGCCTCCGAAAGCTTCTTCGTCATGCGGCGATCTTTCCGGCGGCGAAGGCGGTGACATCGATGACGCGGTCGGCCACCGCGTCGCGCACGTCCTGGTCATGGAAGATGCCGAGCAGAGCAACGCCAGCCGCCTTCTTGGCGGCAATGAGCTCGACCACGACATCGCGGTTCCTGGCGTCGAGTGAAGCGGTCGGCTCGTCGAGCAGCAGGATCGGATGCTCGGTGATGAAGCCGCGCGCGATGTTGACGCGCTGCTGCTCGCCGCCGGAGAATGTCGCCGGCGGCAGCGCCCAGAGCTTTTCCGGCAAATTGAGTTGCGCAAGCAAGGTGCGTGCTTTCTCCCGCGCCGCCTCTCTGTCCTCGCCGCGCTCGACCAGCGGCTCGGCGACGACGTCGAGCGCCGAAACACGCGGCACGGTGCGCAGGAACTGGCTGACATAACCGATGGTGTGGCGGCGCACGGAGAGCACGGTGCGCGGGCCGGCGGAGGCGAGGTCGATCAGCCCGCCACCGTGCTGGACGATGATCTGGCCAGCGTCGACGGCATAGTTGCCGTAGAGCATCTTCAAGATCGAGCTTTTTCCGGCGCCCGACGGGCCGCCGAGCACCGCGCATTCGCCGGAGCGGATCGAGAAGGAGACGCCCGCCACCACCGGCAGCGTGACGCCGTCGCGCAGATGCATAGTGAAGCTTTTGGCGACATCGGAAACGACGAGAGGGGTGGGCATCAGAAAGTGCTCCTGTCGCTGTTTGCGTGGTGGCTGAAGCACCCCCACCCGGACCTTCGGTCCGACCTCCCCACAAGGGGGAGGTAGGGCGCCGGCGTTCCACCCTCCCCCTTGTGGGGAGGGTCGCTGCGAAGCGGCGGGGTGGGGGTAGGTGCCAAGGAAATGCGTTCCATCATCACACCTGTAAAATCGAAGACACGAGCAACTGCGTATACGGCGCGCGCGGGTCGTCGAGCACGCGGTCGGTGAGGCCGCTTTCGACGACGCGGCCGTCCTTCATCACCATCATGCGCTGCGACAGAAGCCGCGCCACGGCGAGGTCGTGCGTGACGACAATGGCCGCGAGGCCGAGATCGGTGACAAGCCCTCGCAATAGGTCGAGCAGGCGCGCCTGCACCGAAACGTCGAGCCCGCCGGTCGGCTCGTCCATGAACACCAGCCGCGGTCCCGTCACCAGGTTGCGGGCGATCTGCAGGCGCTGGCGCATGCCGCCGGAAAAGGCGCGCGGTTCGTCGTCGATGCGGTCTTCGTCTATCTCGACACGCGACAGCCAGTCGACGGCAGTGGCGCGGATCCTGCCGTAGTGGCAGTCGCCGACCGCCATCAGCCGCTCGCCGACATTGGCGCCGGCCGACACCGTCATGCGCAGGCCGTCGGCCGGGTTCTGATGGACAAAGCCCCAGTCGGTGCGCATCAGGAAGCGGCGCTCTGCCTCACTCATGCGGTAGAGCTCGCGCCACTGGCCGTCACGCATGCGGTAGCTCGCCGTGCCGGAGGAGGGCAGCAGCCGCGTCGACAGGCAGTTGAGCAGCGTCGTCTTGCCTGAGCCGGATTCGCCGACCACCGCCAGGACCTCGCCCGGCCACAGATCGAAAGTGACGTTCTCGCAGCCGACACGCGAGCCGTAGAATTTGGACAGCGCCGAGACGCGCAGCAGCGGTTCGTCGGTCATTGGGCCTCCTTACCCTCCCCCTTGTGGGGAGGGTCGGCGCGCAGCGCCGGGGTGGGGGTTGAGGAAGAAGAAAATTGGTCATGACCCCCACCCGCGCCTTCGGCGCGACCTCCCCACAAGGGGGAGGTAGGATCGCTGCGTCGCTTCTCGCAGTGATCGGTGTCCGAGCAGACGAACATGTGGCCGCCATGGTCATCGAGGATGACCTCGTCGAGATAGACGTTCTCGGCGCCGCAGAGCGCGCAGGGCTGGTCGAAGGTCTGCACCTCGAAGGGATGGTCCTCGAAATCGAGGCTGACGACGTCGGTGAAAGGCGGCACCGCATAGATGCGCTTCTCGCGGCCGGCGCCGAAGAGCTGCAACGCCGGCGAACGATGCATCTTCGGATTGTCGAATTTCGGCGTCGGCGACGGGTCCATCACATAGCGGCCCTCGACCTTGACCGGATAGGCATAGGTGGTGGCGATGCGGCCGTGCCTGGCGATGTCCTCATAGAGCTTTACATGCATGAGGCCGTATTCCTCCAGCGCGTGCATCTTGCGCGTCTCGGTCTCGCGCGGCTCGAGGAAGCGCAGCGGCTCAGGGATCGGCACCTGGAAGACCAACACCTGGCCCGCGTTGAGCGGATGCTCCGGGATGCGGTGGCGGGTCTGGATGATCGTGGCCTTGGCGGTCTCCGTCGTGACCGCGACCTTGGCGACCTTCTTGAAGAAGGCGCGGATCGAGACGGCGTTGGTGGTGTCGTCGGCGCCCTGGTCGATGACTTTCAGCACGTCATCCGGGCCGATGATCGAGGCCGTGACCTGGACGCCGCCGGTGCCCCAGCCATAGGGCATCGGCATCTCGCGCGAGGCGAAAGGCACCTGATAGCCGGGAATGGCAATGCCCTTGAGGATCGCGCGGCGGATCATCCGCTTGGTCTGCTCGTCGAGATAGGCGAAGTTGTAGGTGGCGATCTCTGTCGGTTGCACGTTCATTCCGCGGCCTCCCTTTTCTCTTCACCGTTGCCGTCGTTTTCCCGCGCCTCGTATTCGGCGCGCATGCGCCGGACCAGGTCGAGCTCGGCCTGGAAGTCGACATAGTGCGGCAGCTTGAGGTGCTCGACGAAGCCGGTCGCCTGGACGTTGTCGGAGTGCGAGATGACGAACTCCTCGTCCTGCGCGGCGGCAATCACATCCTCGCCGAGCTCGGTGGCGCGCAACGCCCGGTCGCAGAGCGCCATGGCCATCGCCTTGCGCTCGCTCTGGCCGTAGACCAAGCCGTAGCCGCGGGTGAATTGCGGCGGCGCCTTGGCCGAGCCCTTGAACTGGTTGACCATCTGGCACTCGGTGACGCGGATCGAGCCCAGCGGCGCGGCGAAAGGCAGCTCGGGCACGTCGAGCTCCAGTTCGACCTCGCCGATGCGCACCTCGCCGACAAAGGGGTGATTGCGCGCATAGCCGCGCTGCGTCGAATAGCCGAGCGCCAGCAGGAAACCCTCGTCGCCGCGCGACAGCACCTGCAGGCGGATGTCGCGCGCCATCGGGAATTGCAGCGGCTCGCGGGTGATGTCGCCGGGGATATGGTCAAGCGGCATGTCGCCATCCGCCTCGATCAGGCCCTCATGGGCGAGGATCGCGGAGACGCGCGGCATGGCTTCCGCTTCGGCCGAGCGCTGCGCGGGCGTCTCGACTTCGGCGCCGGCGGCAAGCTCCGGATCGAGCAGCCGGTGTGTGTAGTCGAAGGTCGGGCCGAGCACCTGGCCGCCGGGCAGGTCCTTGTACGTGGCCGACACGCGCCGCTCGATCTGCATGGCGCCGGTGTCGACCGGGTTGGTGTAGCCGAAGCGCGGCAGCGTGGTGCGGTAGGCGCGCACCAGGAAGATCGCCTCGATCATGTCGCCCCGCGCCTGGATGACGGCCAAAGCGGCGAGCTCGCGGTCGTAGAGCGAGCCTTCGCTCATCACCCGGTCGACTCCGAGCGCAAGCTGCTCGACGATCTGATCGAGACGCAGGGCCGGCACCGAGCGGTCGCCGCGGCGGCGATCGGCAAGCAGGCGATGGGCGTTGGCGATTGCGGCTTCGCCGCCTTTCACCGCGACATACATGTCATGCCTCCATCGTCTTGATGCGGGTGGTGCGCGGCAGGCAAGCGAGGTGGCCGGGCGCCGCCAGGATGATGTCGACGCCGCGCGGGAAACGCTGGTTGTTCTGCTTCCACTGCTCGACGAAATGGCGCGGCATGCCTGTCGGCGCGATCATCGCCGTCTTCTCGATGCCGGGGCCTTCGAGCAGCAGCGACGGACCGGAAGCGAGATCGTCGACCAAAAGGATCAACGTCGTCGAGCGGTCGGGATATTCCTGCGTGCCCTGCGAGAAACCGTCGAGCGCCGCCATCTCCGCCGGGTTGGCTACCAAAGCGAAATGCGCGTCGGCAGGCGTGTTGGCCAACGGCGCGCCGGTGTGGAAGCCGAGCCAGGCTTTCACAGACGCTTCGGCCTGCAGCCGCGGATCGATCCAGATCGGCGTGTCGTTGTCGCACAGCGACAACGCGACGGCGCCGGCGGTCGCCGACAGCGGCGCCGGTGGTTGGGCGAGCGCCGGCAGCGCCTGGACACTGCCCGGGCGCGCCATGGCGTCCATGATGGCGCGGAATACGACTTGAGCGTTGAAGACGGGATCGGCGAAGCCTCCTTCGATCGATTGCGTGGCGATATCCATCAGTCCTCTCCGCGCACCATGGTGAAGAAATCGACTTTCGTGGCCGCCGTCTCGACGCGCCGTTTCTCGCGCGCCGCATTGAGCGCAGCACGCAACGGCGCGACCAGCTTGGTCTCGACCGCCTCGCGATGAACGGGGTCCTGCCAGAGCGCGTCGGCGATCGCGGCGAGCCTGGCTTTGCCCTTGTCGCGGCCGAGCGCATAGGAATGGCCGACCTGTCCGGAAGGGAGCCGCACGGTGGCGCGGGTGACGGTCGCCTCGCCGACATTGAAGTGCGCGCCGCCGCCGCCGATCCTGCCACGCACCGTCACCAGTCCGGTTTCCGGGCCGCGCAGCAGTTCGGCCTCCAAGGGCAGGCCGGAGCCGTTCCAAAGACGCGCGATCTCTTCGGGCGCTGCGCGCGCCAGCGTCGCCATAACGGCTTTTCGCTCGGCCTGCTCGCGCGCTTCCTGTCCTCGCATCGCTTCACTCCTCGCATGGAATGGATTTGTCTATTGATATAGACAACCATACAAATTATACTCATCACGTAACCGGAGTCCATGACGCGTGGATGACAAGGGGCGCAAAAGTTAGGGGCAAGACGTTGGGGGCGGGGAAATGACTGGGCTGGCGAGCAGCATCGAAAGGCGCAACGGCGTGTCGCTGTGGCGGCAGATCGCCGACAGGATTCTGCAGGGGATCGCCAATGGCGATTTCGTCGAGAATGCGGCGCTGCCGCCCGAGGTCGCCTTGGCCGAGCGCTACGGCGTCAACCGCCATACGGTGCGCAGCGCCATTGCCGCGCTGGTGCAGGAAGGCGTGCTAAGGGCCGAGCAGGGGCGCGGCACCTTCGTTTTGTCGCGCAAGCGCCTGTCCTATCCGATCGGCGCGCGGACTCGCTTTTCGACCGGTCTGCAAGGGCAGACGAGCGAGCGGCACATCGCGCTCTTGTCGTCATCGACCGAGCCGGCCAACCGCCGCATCGCCGAAGCGCTCGCCATCGCCAGGGGGGCGGCCGTGATCCGTCTGGAGACGCGCGGCGAGGCCGACGGGCATGCGGTGTCGCGCGCGACGACCTGGTTCGATGCCAAGCGCTTCGCCGGCATCGAGGCCGCTATGACCGAGACGGGATCGATCACGGCCTCGCTGAAGCGCTTCGGCATCAACGATTATCTGAGGCACTCGACGGTGCTGTCGGCGCGCCATGCCGACGCCGACGACCTTGCCGATCTCGACCTGCAGCCGGGCGCCATCGTGCTTGTCACGGTTGCCATCAATGTGACGCTCGACGGCCAGCCGATCCAGTTCGCGGAGTCGCGGTTTCCCGCCGAGCGGGTGGAGTTGAGGCTTTCGGCGTTGTAGGAGATGCTGGCCTTATACGAGAGCTGATTGATCTGACTCGCACTGATGTCAGACCAACTCCGGTCGCTACTTGTCAGCGGCCTGGCGTTTGAGGACCGCCTTCCCCCACTCCGTCGCCGCTTCGCGGCGCCACCTCTCCCCCCTCCGGAGGGAGAGGAAGGGAGCCAGCTGGAATCGCCTCGCACCCTTCCTCTCCCCCGTCGATAGGGGGAGAGGTGTCGAGCGCAGCTCGACGGAGTGGGGTCGACCGGCGCGGCGCGCCGTCAATTCGGGCCGGGTTCACCGCCCGTCATGTTATGACCCGACCTCGATAACCGCCTTGATCAGCCCCGACTTCTCATGCGCCCATCGCGCGAGATCGCGTGGCGTGCCGGCAAGAGTCGTGCGGTGGGTGACGAGCTTGGCGAGCGGCACGGCGCCGTCGCGGATCGAGGCGGCGACATGGTCGAAATCGGCATGCAAAGCGTTGCGGCTGCCGACCAGCGTCATCTCGCGTTTATGGAATTCGGGGTCGGAGAAGGTGATGTCGTCCTTGACGACGCTGACCAGCACCAGCGTGCCGCCATGCGCGACATGGGCAAAGGCCGATTGCACCGATTGCGTGTTGCCGGTGGCGTCGAACACAAGGTCGAAACCTTCACCGCCGGTCGCCTGACGCACCAGTTCGGTCGCCTGCGCCTTGGAGCCGTCGAGTGCCGCAAAGCCGAGCTCGCTTTCGGCGAAGCCGAGCCGCTCGGTGCTCATGTCGAGCAGGCTGACGTCGAGCCCGGCGATCCGGGCAAACAGCGCCGTGCCGAGGCCGATCGGCCCGGCGCCGATGACCAGAGTGCGCTGGCCGGGTGAGGCAAGCGAGCGCCGCACGGCGTGCGCGCCGATCGCCAGGAATTCGACCGCCGCAGCATCGGCCAGCGACAGGCCGTTCGTCGGGTAAAGGTTCTGCGCCGGCACCAGGATCTCGTCGCACATGGCGCCGTCGCGATGCACGCCCAGCACCTCGATGCTGACGCAGCAATTCGGCTTGCCGTGGCGACAGGCGATGCATTCGCCGCAGGCGAGATAGGGATTGATGATCACCGGCTCGCCCACGGAAAGGTCGACGCCTTCACCCCTCTCGACGACCGTGCCCGAGACCTCGTGGCCCATGATGCGCGGATAGGCGAGGAAAGGGTGCTTGCCTTCGAAAATGTGGTAGTCGGTGCCGCAGATGCCGACATGGCTGACGGCGATCCGCGCCCAGCCGGGCCGCGGCGCACCGGGTTCCGTACGGTCTTCGAGGACAAGGTCGCCGGGCGAGCGGCAGACGACGGCTTTCATGCGCTGATCCAGTACTTGCGAGAGCGCCGGCCTCGGTCGATCGAGGCCGGTGCCATTTCAGGGACGGTTATTTGCCGCGACGGCGCAGGCCGTCGAAGTAGACGATGACGATGATCAGCATGCCGGTGATGACGCGCTGCCAGAAGGTGTTGACGTTGAGCAGGTTGGCGCCGTTGTTGATCGTCGAAAGGATGAAGGAGCCGATCAGCGGCCCGTGCACCGAACCGATGGCGCCGAACAGCGAGGTGCCGCCGATCACCGACGAGGCGATGGCCTGCAGCTCATAGGTGTCGCCCTGCGTCGGGTTGCCGATGCCGATGCGCGAGGCGAGCAGCACGCCGACGAAGGCGGCAAGCAGGCCGGACAGGATGTAGGCCATGAAGATGGTGCGCGGCACGTTCACGCCGGACAGGCGCGCGGCCTCGGCATTGGAACCGACCGAGAACAAATAGCGGCCCCAGCGCGTGTGATGCAGGAAGACGTAAGACGGTATCGCGACCAGGATCACCATCCAGAACAGATAGGGGATGCCGAGCAGCGAGCCGCGCGAGAAGGCCTGGAACGGGTCGCTGTTGATCGAGATCGAGTTGCCGTTGGTCATCAGCAAGCCGATGCCGCGCAGCGAGGTCATGGTGGCCAGCGTGATGATGAAGGGCGGCAGGCCCATCTTGACGATGCCGAAGCCGTGGAAGAGGCCGATGGCGACGCCGACCAGCAAAGTGATCAGCACCGCCGCCCAGATCGGCCAGCCGGCATTGATCAGAAGCGCGACGACGACGGTGGTGAAGCCGACCACGGCGCCGACCGAAAGGTCGATGCCGCCGGTGATGATGACGAAGGTCTGGCCGACGGCGAGGATGGCGATCAGCGAACCCTGGCGCAGAAGGTTGGTGATGTTGAGCGCCGTGGCGAAGGACGGCGTGGCGACCGCCAGCACGATCCACATCAGCAGCAGAAGGCCAAGCAGCGTCAGCCCGAACAGGGCGTTGAAATTGCGCTTGGGTTTTTCGGCGGGGATCGCCTCGGTGCTCATTTTTGTCCTCCCGACTTTTCTTGTTTCTCGGCCAGTGCCTGACCCAAAATGTCCTCGTGGCTGGCGGTGTGGAAGCCATGCGTGGCGACCAGCTTGCCGCGCCGGAACACATGCAGCGTGTCGGCGAGCTCATAGACTTCCGGCAGATAGGACGAGATCAGGATGATGCCGGCGCCCTTGGACAACAGCGTCGAGAACAGCCGGTAGATCTCGGCCTTGGTGCCGACATCGACGCCCACCGTCGGTTCGTCGAAGATGAACAGCTTGGCGCCATGCGCCAGCCATTTGCCGATGACGATCTTCTGCTGGTTGCCGCCCGACAGGCTGGAGGCGAGCGCATGACGCGTCGGCGTCTTGATGCGGAGATCCGCGATCTGGCGCTCGGCCTCGGATTTTTCGCGCGAGCCGGAGATCAGAAGATTGCTCGAAATGCGCTTGTAGATCGGCAGGTTGAGGTTCGTGCCGACCGGCAGGTTGAGGCAAAGGCCCTGGTCGCGGCGGCTTTCGGGGGCGAGGGCCATGCCGAGCCGGATCGCGTCGTGCTCGGAATTGACCTGCACCTCCTTGCCTTGCCACAGGATCTGGCCGGCAGACTTCCTGTGGCGGCCATAGAGCGTGGTGACGAACTCGCTGCGGCCGGCGCCGATCAACCCGTAGAGGCCGACGATCTCGCCGGCGCGGACGGTTACCGAGACATTCTCGAAACCCTTGCCCGAGAGGTTCCTCGTCTCGACGATCGTCGCGCCCGGCGTGAAATGTTCCTTGTGGTAGATCTGCTCGATCGAGCGGTTGATCATCAGCTTGACCAGTTCCGGCTCGTTGGTCTCGGCGATGTCGCGGGTGCCGACGAGCGTGCCGTCGCGCAGCACCGAGACGCGGTCGGCGAGCTCGAACACTTCCTCCATGCGATGGCTGATATAGATGATGGTGACACCTTCGCCCTTCAGCCGGCGGATCAGCTTGAACAGCTGGTCGGCTTCCTTGCGGGTGAGATAGGCGGTCGGCTCGTCGAAGATCAGGAACTTGGTGCCGCGGACCGTGGCGCGGGCGGCGGCGATCAGCTGCTGCTGGCCGATGGTAAGGTCGCCGAGCACGACATGCGCCGGCAGATCGAAGCCCAGGCCGTCGATGATCTTCTGCGCTTCATTGACCATGGCGCGCTGCTGCAGCAGGCCGAAGCGCGAATTCTCCTCGCCGAGGAACATGTTGGCGGCGACGGTGAGGTGGCGGCAGAGCACCACCTCCTGGTGGACGGCATTGATGCCGAGCGCCATCGCCTCGTGCGGCGTGGCGAGCGCTTCAGGCCTGCCCTCCCAGATCACCTCGCCGGAGGTGCGCGGCATGACGCCGGTGAGCAATTTGATGAGCGTCGATTTGCCGGCGCCGTTCTCGCCGACGATGGCGTGGATCTCGGCCGCCTTGAAGGCAAGGTTCACCGGCTTCAGCGCATGGGTGCCGGGATAGCGCTTCTCGAGGCCCTTGAGTTCGAGGATCGTCCTGCCGGGCTCCAGCGTGGGTGCGGGGTGCAGTTCCTGCGCCGTCGAAGTCATGGCAATCCTCCCAGATTGATCTCAACCGGTGGGTACGCAGCGATGCGTCTAGCGCGCATCTAGAAGGCGGAGCCTAAACCATGCGGGCAAATTGCCAAGCCGCCGCTGACGGATGTTTCCGGGGCGCGCCGACGCCCCGGAAACGATTGTCGCGATGCCGCTCAGTTGAGCTTCGGGTTGAGCAGCGCGTCGATCTTCGGATCCTTCATGTTGTCCTTGGTGACGAGATTGGCGCCGGTATCGACATTGGCCTCGACCTTCTCGCCCTTCGAGGCGGCCAAAGCGGTCTTGATGCCGTCGTAACCCATCCGGTACGGATCCTGGACGACGAGGCCGGAGATGACGCCGTCGTTCAAGAACTTGATCAGCTTCTCGTCGCTGTCGAAGCCGATCAGCGCCACTTTGCCGGCAAGGCTGTTCTCGGCGATCGCCTGGCCGACGCCCTGCGCCATGATCAGGTTGGACGCGAAGATACCCTTGAGGTCGGGATTGGCGGTGATCAGGTCGGTCGCGATGTTGAGGCCGGTCGTGGCCTGGCCGTCGGCATATTTGTCGGCGACGAGCTCGAGGCCCGGATATTTGGCCTTGAGCTGTTCCTTGAAGCCCTGCGCGCGCTGCTCGAGCGAACCGGCGCCCGGCAGCGCGGTGATCAGCGCGACCTTGCCCTCGACCTTGCCGCCATTGGCGGCGCCGATCGCGGCGGCGAGGCCGTCAGCCGCGACGCGGCCGCCCTGGACGTTGTCGGTGGTCAGGAAGGAGGTGAAGGCCTTGGATTCGGCGCTGGAGTCGATGCCGATGACCTTGACCTTGCTTGCCGCCTCGTCGATCGGCTTGCCGAGCGCCTTGGCCTCGGTCGGCGCGATCACGACCGCAGCCGGGTTGCCGGCGACGGCGTTCTCGAGGATCGAAATCTGGCCATTGACGTCGGTCTCGGCCTGGGCGCCGAGCTCCGGCACGTTGATGCCGAGGTCCTTGCCGGCCTTGCGGGCGCCGGCCAGCACGATCTGCCAGTAGAAGGAGGTGGTGTCCTTGACGATGATCGGGATGGTCACGTCGGCCGCCGAGGCCGGCGCCGAATGCATCGCGCCGGCGAGCATCGAGGCGGCGGCCAGTGCCACGAAGGCGCGGCGGTTGAGAAGGCTGGTCACGAATTTCATTAGGTTCCTCCCTATGTCGCCTGGTGAAGGTTGCGGAAGCTCCATCTGGATAGGCGAGAACCAAACGGAACTTTATCAATAAAAAACATTTGCTCTATTTTGATAGTGCAACGGTACGGCCTATGCAAGCGCTGTTTGGTGCCGATTGCGTGATACGGGCTGGAGCGTGACACCGACATCTCAGCCAAGCCGCTGGACGATCGTGTAGGGATCGTATTTGGCGAACTCCGTCGGCGGCACCTTGATGTCGAGCAGCTCCAGGTTGCGCGTCAGGTTGGCGGGCTTGGCCGTGCCGGTCAGCACCGAGGCGACGACCGGCTCGTGCAGCGGAAACTGGAACGCTGCTGCGGCCAGCGGATAGCCGCCTTCGGCGGCGATCTTCTGCATCGCGCCGACGCGGTCGAGAATATCGTCGGTGGCTGGCAGATAATCGAAATGCGCGCCCTCGACCGGGCCGGTCGCCAATATGCCGGAGTTGAAGACGCCGCCGATAATCAGCGAGGTCTTGCGCTCGCGGCAGAGCGGCAGCAGTTCGGCCTCGGCGCTGCGGTCGAGCAGCGAGTAGCGGCTGGCAAGCAGGATGCAGTCGAGCGGCGCGCGGCGAAGCACGTCGAGACATACCCGGACCTCGTTGACGCCCAAGCCGTAAGCCGAGATCGTGCCGGACGATTTCAGTTCCTCCAGCGCCTTCAGCCCGCCGTCCATCAATTGGCGGAAATGGATTTTCGTTGCCTCTTCGCCGTGCGTGTACGTGCCGATGTCGTGGACGAACAGGATGTCGATCTTGTTGAGGCCGAGCCGCGCGTAGGAGAAGTCGACCGAGCGCATGATGCCGTCATAGGAATAGTTGTAATCGAGCGCGAAAGGCAGCGGATCGACATAGGAGTGGTCGGGAACCTGGTCCTCCGGCACCGGACGGAACAGGCGGCCGACCTTGGTCGAGAGCACATAGGACGAGCGCGGCTTGTCGCGCAGGAAGTCGCCGGTGCGGCGCTCGGAAAGGCCGAAGCCGTAGAAGGGCGCGGTGTCGAAATAGCGCAGCCCGGCATTCCACGCCGTCTCCAGCGTTGCCATGGCGGCCTCGCGCGGGCAGGCGCGGTAGAGGCCGCCGATCGCCGCGCCGCCGAAGCTGATTTCGGTGACTTCGAGCGCGGTCTTGCCGATCCGGCGTTTGTTCATCAAAGCCTCCCCTTTGCCGTTCGACCGGCCGCTATTTTGACAGTGTCCAGAGCAATTCCAGGAAAGTGTGTAGCGGTTTCCGTCCGGAATTGCGCAAAAACAAATAGTTAGAGCGTCGCGCCGAGATGCCAGGGCACGAACTCGTTGTCGCCGTAGCCGAACGCCTCGCTCTTGGTCTTGCGGCCGGACGCCGTCTCGATGATCAGCTCGAAGATCTCGCGGCCCATGCCGGCGATCGTCTTTTCGCCGGAAGCGATGACGCCGCAATTGACGTCCATGTCCTCTTCCATCTGGTGGTACATCGTCGAGTTGGTGGCGACCTTGATCGACGGCGTCGGCCGGCAGCCGAAGCAGGAGCCCCGGCCGGTGGTGAAGACGATGACATTGGCGCCGCCGGCGACCTGGCCGGTCGCCGAAACCGGGTCGTAGCCGGGCGTGTCCATGAACACCAGGCCGCTGCCTGAGACCTTCTCGGCATAGCCGAAGACGCCGTTGAGCGACGTCTGGCCGCCCTTGGCGACGGCGCCCAGCGACTTCTCAAGGATGGTGGTGAGCCCGCCGCGCTTGTTGCCGGGCGAGGGGTTGTTGTCGATCGAGGCGCCGTGCTTGGCGGTATGGTCTTCCCACCATTTGACGTAGCTGTCGAGCTTGGCGGCGATCTCGGGCGAGGCGGCGCGGTAGGCAAGCAGATGCTCGGCGCCGTAGATCTCGGTGGTCTCCGACAGGATGCCGATGCCGCCGCAGCCGGCGAGGATATCGACGGCCGCACCCAGCGCCGGATTGGCGGTGATGCCGGACATGCCGTCCGAGCCGCCGCATTGCAGGCCGACCACGATCTCGCTGACCGGGATAGGCTCGCGCTGCAGCTGGCCGACTTCCTCGGCGATCTCGGCCAGCACGCCCATGGCCCTTTCGACGGATTTGCGCGAGCCGCCGGCCTCCTGGATGTTGAAGTGACGTTTTCCCGCGGCGACGCCCTTCTGGCCGTAAAGCGTGAGCTGGTTGACCTCGCAACCCAAGCCCACCATCAGCACGCCGCCGAAATTCGGGTGGCGGGCATAGCCGGCGAGCGTGCGGTGCAGAACCATCATGCCGTCGCCGGTGGCGCTCATGCCGCAGCCCTGGCCGTGCACGATCGGCACGAAGCCGTCGATGCCGGGATATTTCGGCAGCAGCCTGCGGTTGGCCTCGTCGGCGATCGCGTGGCAGACGGTGGACGAGCAATTGACGCTGGCGATGATGCCGATGAAGTTGCGCGTGCCGGCGCGGCCGTCGGCGCGGCGGTAGCCCATGAAGGTGCGCTTGCGGTCGGCCTCGGTGGCGTGCTCGGCCTCGCTCGGCGGCACCACCGGCAGGCGGCCGCTCTCGAACACCAGATTGTGCGAATGGACGTGCTCGCCCGGCGCGATGTCCTGCGTCGCGCGGCCGATCGCCTGCGCGTATTTCACCACAGCTTCGCCGGCCGCGATCTTCTTGATCGCCACCTTGTGCCCGGGGTCGATCGTTGCAGCCGCGACCACGCCGCCCGGCAATGAAGCACCGATCTCGATGCGGCCGTTGGCGACCGCGACATTGTCGGCGGGGGAAAGCAGAATGGTGTTTGCAGCGTTCACGGGCGGCTGTCCTGGGTAAACCTGGGAATGTGGGCGGATTGACATGCGCCCGTTTGAGGATAATGTCTTTTATCGTGAAAAAACATTTTTGCGTCAATTGTTTTTTCATCGCGCGGGTCGTGCGCCTTTGGGCGCACGGTTGCCCGTTTGGCAAAGCCGGCGAAATTCGATTTACCCATTTCGCGGGCTTGCGCTAGGAACACCGATCATATCGCGCTTCCGGCGGGCCGCCGCAAGCGTTGGGGGATACGGGGCATGTCGAAGAGCAACAACGTCTACAAGGACGCCTTCAACCGCGGCCTGCGGCTGCTCGACGAGACCAGGAGCCTGCCGTCGGAGCCGGAGCTTGGAACGCTACTCGGCGTCAGCCGCACCACGGTGCGCAGCATCCTTTCGCGCATGGAGGAGACCGGGCTGATCGCCTGGAACAAGCGCAACAAGACGGTGCTGAGGTCGCCGCGGCCGGAAGATTTCTTCCCCGAGGAGGAGACCGACTCGCTGGCCGAGATCATCGAGCGTTCCTTCATGCGCCGGCTGCTTGCCGAGGGCGCCGAGGCCGGCATGCAGATCAACGAACTGGAGCTCGCGCGCGAGATCGGCGTCGGCACCACCAGTGTGCGCGAATTCCTGATTCGCTTCTCGCGCTTCGGCCTGATCGAGAAGCGGCGCAACAGCCATTGGGTGCTGAAAGGTTTCACCCGCGCCTTCGCGCTGGAGCTGACCGAAATCCGCGAGATGTTCGAATTGCGCTCGGCGGCTGCCTTCGCCGCTCTGCCGGAGGAGAGCGCAGTCTGGGCGGACCTGGACAGGCTCGAGGAGGAACATCGCCAGTTGGCCCGCGAGATTGCAACGCGCTTCAATGAATTCTCCGAACTCGACGAGCGCTTCCACCGGCTGATCCACCGCGCCTCGCACAACCGCTTCATCGTCGATTTCTACGATGTGATCGCGATGATCTTCCATTACCACTACCAGTGGAACAAGGCGCAGGAACGCGAGCGCAACGAGGTCGCTGTCCAGGAGCATCTGGCCTATATCGCGGCGCTGAAATCGCGCGATCCCGCAAAGGTCGACGCCGCCTGCCGCAAGCATCTGAAGTCGGCGCGCCAGACGCTGCTGAGTTCCATTCCGGAAGGGCGGCAGGCGCAGCTCGCCTGAGTCTGGCGCATCGCGCCGCGTTGCCGCAGCCTGGTTTTGCCGATTTTCCAGCCGCCGGCCCCGTGTTAGGGTCCGCCAACTTGCTTGGAAGAGGCAAACCGTTGGATATCCGGCTGAGACGATGGAGCATGCCGGCCGCGTTGGTCGCGGCGCTGCTCTTGTTGCTCCAGTCGGCGCTCGGCGCCTTCGCCTTCGGCGCGCCTTCGCAGCTCGATGCCTTCGGCAACGTCATCTGCACACATGACGGGGCGGTCAAGCTTCCCGGCGACGATCCGCACCAGCAGCATATGCCGGCCTGCTGCTTGCTCGGCTGCAGCATGGTTTCGCCGGCGCATCTGCCGCCGCCGGACAGCGGCGCGCTTGCCAGGACCTCGGCATTCGAAGCGGTCGCTTTCCCGCCCCCGGCTTTCAGACATCTCGATTTCGCCCGCGACCGGTCGCCGGCCAATCCGCGCGCGCCGCCGGCAACGGTCTGACGGCACGACCCCGCGGAACCTTTCGCGGGTGCATTCATCCAAGATCAGACTGCTCGCGACCGGAGGCCGGCGCGATCTCATAGCCATGGAGCAACCATGTCCAATTCTTTTCCAGCAGCGCGCGCACAGGCCCATCCGCGTGGCTTCCAACACCTCGGCCTTGCCGTGATCGCCCTCCTTTTCCTGTTCGCCTGCATTCCCGGCGCCCTCGCGCATGAATTCAAGGCCGGCGATCTCGAAATCGGGCATCCGTGGTCGCGCGCGACGCCGCCCGGCGCCAAGGTGGCCGGCGGCTATTTCACCGTGACCAACAAAGGCAGCGCGCCGGACCGGCTGCTGTCGATTTCCTCCGACATCTCCGACAAGGCCGAACTGCATGAAATGGGCGTCAAGGACGGCGTCATGACCATGCGGCCGGTCACCGGCGGCCTCGAAATCCCGGCCGGCGGCAAGGTCGCGCTCAAGCCCGGCAGCTATCACCTGATGTTCATCGGCCTCAAGCGGCAGCCCAAGCAAGGCGAAAAGTTCCCCGCGACGCTGACCTTCGAGAAGGCCGGCAGCGTCAAGGTCGAGTTCCTCGTCGAAGGCATGGGCGAGACGGAGATGGACGAGCACGCCGATTGATCGCCCGCCCGCACCAGAAATCAGAGGGACAATTCATGAAGAAGTATCTTTTGGCGGCCGGCGCGTTGCTGTCGCTCGGCACGAACGCCGCGCTCGCCCACATCACGCTGGAAACGCAGGAAGCGGCCGTCGGCTCGACCTACAAAGCCGTTCTGCGCGTGCCGCATGGCTGCGAAGGCAAGGCGACGACGGCGGTGCGGGTGCAGATCCCGGACGGCGTCATTTCGGTGAAGCCGATGCCGAAGCCCGGCTGGGCGCTGCAGACCAAGAAAGGCAGATACGAGAAATCGTATCAGCTCTATGGCGAGACGCTGACCACCGGCGTCAAGGAAGTCGACTGGAGCGGCGGCAACCTGCCGGACGAATTCTATGACGAGTTCGTTTTCCGCGCCTCATTGGCTGCCGATCTGCCTGCCGGCCAGATGCTCTATTTCCCGGTCGTGCAGGAATGCGGCGATGCCGCGGCTCGCTGGATCGAAATTCCGGCGGCAGGCCAGGATGAGGATGCGCTGGAAAATCCGGCGCCCGGCATCAAATTGCTGCCGAAGAAATGATCTCTCGATGGCGCGCCCGTTCGGGCGCGCCATCGCCTCTCGAAAGACCGCATGAACGCAGCATCTTACCCATTCCGCCTGAGCGGCAGCCGCATCAGGCAAGTCACCGGCGGCCTGATCGCGGCTTTCGTGCTGATGCTGGCGCTGGTGTTGCCTGGCCGCGCCTTCGCGCATGCGGCGCTTGTCGCGACCGATCCGGCCGACGGCACGGTGTTGATGCAGAGTCCCGCCCGTTTGTCGCTGACCTTCAGCGAGCCGGTCTCGCCGTTGGTCCTTACTCTCGTGCGGCCGGACGGCACGCGGCTTGCCCTGACCTCCTTCCGCCTCACGGACCGGACCGTCGAGATCGACAATCCCGAGACGCTCAAATCCGGCACGCATGTGCTGAGCTGGCGGGTGATTTCGGAGGACGGCCATCCGGTCGGCGGCTCGGCGCTGTTTTCCGTCGGCGCGCCAAGTGCGGCGCCTGTCGCCGGTGAAACCGTCGACTGGTCGCTGCGCACAGCGATCTGGATCGGCAAGCTCTTCCTCTATGTCGGCCTGTTTCTCGGCGCCGGCGGCGCCTTCTCGCTCGCCTGGCTGGCCGAAAGCCGCCGCTGCGGCCGGCGTTTCGTCACAGGCGCTCTGCTCTGTGGACTGGGTGCCGCCCCGGTTTCGCTCGGCTTTCAGGGGCTGGACGCGCTCGGGGCGCCGCTCGCACGGTTTGCGGCGCCGATCGTCTGGGCGACCGCGGCTGAAACCAGTTTCGGCTGGACGGTCCTGGTCGCCCTGATCGCGCTTGGCTTCGCCCTACTGTCCCTCGCCAGGCCCAGAGCTTTCCGCAAGCTGCTTGCGCTTGCCGGGCTCGTCGGCGCGGGCGCGGCACTTGCCGCCAGCGGCCATGCAAGCACCGCCGAGCCGCAATGGCTGACGCGGTCGCTGGTGTTCCTGCACAGCGCGGCCATCGCATTTTGGGCGGGCGCGCTGGCGCCGCTCGGCCTTGCCTTGCGATACCAGCCGGCGGAGGCGAAGGTTTTCCTACGCCGGTTCTCGCGTGCGATCCTGCCTGTCGTTGCCGTGCTTGCCGCAAGCGGCGTCGTGCTGGCGATCATCCAGGTGCAGGAGCCGGCGTCGCTGATCAACACAGCCTACGGCCGCCTGCTGCTCTTGAAGCTTGCCTTGCTGCTGTTCCTGTTCACGCTCGCCTCCGTCAACCGCTGGACGCTCACCGCGCCAGCCGAGGCGGGCGACACGGAAGTGCAGCGGCGACTGGTGCGTTCGATCGGCATCGAGACGCTGATCGTGCTCGCCATCTTCGGCGTCGCCGCCGGCTGGCGCTTCACGCCGCCGCCGCGCGCGCTGGCGATCGCCGCCGCGCAGCCGGTATCGGTCCATATCCATACGCTGCAGGCGATGGCCGATCTCAGCATCATACCCGGCCACGCCGGTCAGGTCGCCGCTTCCATGGTCATCATGACCGGCGATTTCGGGCCGCTCGACGCCAAAGAGGTGACTCTGGTGCTGTCCAAGCCGGACTCGGGCATCGAGCCGATCAAGCGTCCTGCGACCAAGCCCGGCGATGGCACCTGGCGGGTGGACAATCTCGTCATCCCTCTGCCCGGCCGCTGGAACGCCAGGCTCGATATTCTCGTTTCGGATTTCGAGATGGTGAAGATCGAGGCGCCGATCGAGATCAGAGCGGAGTGACACTATTCGGCGAGGCGGTTGACGCGGTCGCGAAGGCCCGTCAATCATCCTTTGCAAAACGCGGCCTCCAACAAAAGCATTCGAAAGCAGGGAAGAAACGATGGAAAAAGCCGAAATCGGCCTGATCGGCCTTGGCACGATGGGTTCCAACCTGGCGCTCAACATCGCCGAGCATGGGCACCGCATCGCCGTCTTCAACCGCACCCCATCGCGCACCGACGCCTTCGTCGAGAGCGCCGGTCCGCTGAAGGACAGGGTCGTCCCTTGCTACAGCCTGGAGGAACTTGCCGCGGCGATCCGACCGCCTCGGCCGATCATCATCATGGTGCTGGCCGGCAAGCCGGTCGACGAGCAGATCGCGGCGCTTCGCGGCGTGCTTTCCGACAACGACATCGTCATCGATGCCGGAAACGCCAATTTCCGCGACACGATGCGGCGCTTCTCCGATCTGTCTGGCTCGGGCCTGACCTTCATCGGCATGGGAGTCTCCGGCGGCGAGGAGGGTGCGCGCCATGGGCCGTCGATCATGGTCGGCGGCACGGAAGAGTCCTGGAAGCGCGTCGAGAAGGTGCTGACGGCGATCTCCGCGAAATTCAAGGACGAGCCGTGCGCCGCCTGGCTCGGGACCGATGGCGCCGGGCATTTCGTCAAGACCATCCATAACGGCATCGAATATGCCGACATGCAGATGATCGCCGAGATCTATGGCATCCTGCGCGACGGCCTCTCCATGGGACCGAAGGAAATCGGCAAGGTCTTCGAAGACTGGAACAAGGGCCGGCTCAACTCCTACCTGATCGAGATCACCGCCAGGGTTCTGGCGGCCGACGATCCGAAGACCGGCAAGCCGGTGGTCGACGTCATCCTCGACCGCGCCGGCCAGAAGGGCACCGGCAAATGGTCGGTCATCGAGGCGCAGCAGCTCGGCATTCCGGCGACGGCGATCGAAGCGGCCGTGGCGGCGCGTGTGCTGTCTTCCATCAAGGACGAGCGGCAGGCGGCGGAAAAGGCCTATGGCAATATCGGCGTCGAGAAGATTTCCGGCGACAAGG
Organism: Mesorhizobium sp. WSM4904; assembly: GCF_029674545.1. Lineage (NCBI taxonomy): Bacteria > Pseudomonadati > Pseudomonadota > Alphaproteobacteria > Hyphomicrobiales > Phyllobacteriaceae > Mesorhizobium > Mesorhizobium sp. WSM4904. The sequence goes on from NZ_CP121354.1 coordinate 2,153,308, forward strand.
CAGCCCTTCTGAAGGATCTCGAGCTGGCGCTGTTCGCCGGCAAGATCGCTGCTTATGCGCAAGGCTTCGCGGTGATGAGCGGCGCCTCGAGAGAGTTCAACTGGAACCTGCCGATGCCGACCATCGCCAAGATCTGGCGCGCTGGCTGCATCATCCGCTCGCAGATGCTGGATACGATGGCGGAAGCTTTCGGCTCCGGCGGCGCTTCCACCAACCTTCTGATGGCGCCGGCCTTCATCGCCATGATGAAGGAAGCGCATCCGTCGCTCAGGCGGATCGTTGCGAGAGCCTCGGAGGCCGGCTCGCCGGTGCCGGCGCTGTGCTCGGCGCTCGCCTATTTCGACAGCTACCGGCAGGGACGCGGTACCTCGAACCTGATCCAGGCGCAGCGCGATTTCTTCGGCGCGCATGGCTTCGAGCGCATCGGCGAGCAGGGCGCGTTCCATGGGCCCTGGGGCAGCGGGGCTGCTTAGAGTCAAGCCCGAGGATGACGAAGCCGCGTGGCCTTGGCCAATCTCCAGCGTCGAGCAGAGGGCCATTCTTGACCGGCAACCAGCACTAACCCCGATAGGGCAAGACCTCGCTCGGCGTGCTGAGCGACTGCAGCGATCCGGGGTCGGCGCCGCCGATCCAGCCGAGCACCGCGCGCGCGAGCTCGGAGCCGGCGAGCCGGAAATTCTCGTTGACGACCAGCAGTTCCCGCCGAAACAGATGCAGCAGCTCCGACGACTGTTTCGAGACCACGTCGACGTCGCGGCCAAGCTTCAGGCCTGCATCCTCGATGCCGGCGACGACGGCAAGCGTGGCTGCGGCGGCGCTGCTGACGATGCCGTCCGGGCGGTCCTCCCGCCGCATGAGCTGCGCAGTCCGCATCCGGATCTGCTCGATGGTGTGGTCGATGGAGACGGTGTTGAACGGCACCTCGCTGGCGCCGACATCGCTCAGCGCGTCGGCAAAGCCGTTCACCGTATGACCGTAATAGGTGAGGCCGACCGGCGGCGTCACCAAAGCGAAGCGTCGACGGCCCATGCCGGCAAGGTGGCGCACGGCCTCGCCGGCGAAGGCGTAGTTGTCGAAGTCGTGATAGGGATGCACCAGCCCCATGTCGGTGCGGCCGTGCGTGGCAAAGGGAATGCCGCGCTCGAGCATGTAGCGGGCGCGCGGATCGTTGGGCTGCGTGCGCGAGATGATGACGCCGTCGGCGGAGCCGGTCTCCACAAGGTAGCGCACCGGATCCAGCGGATCCTGCGAGCGCGAATAGGGCGTGACGATCAGGTGATAGGGCGTGTCGGCGATCACTTCGGTGACGCCGTAGATGATGTCCGAGACGAAGCTCATCAGCTCGTGCTCGGTATTGAGCACAAGTGAGATGACGTTGGTCTTGCCGGTTCTGAGCCTCACGCCGGCGCGGTTCGGCCGGTAGCCGATCTGCTTGGCGACGAGCTGGACGCGGCGCCTGGTTTCGGCGCCGATTTCGGGCGCATCCTTCAGCGCGCGCGAGACGGTGGTGACGCCGAGCCCGGTCATGAAGGCGAGCGTCTTCAGCGTCGGCCGTTCCCTGGCCGACGTGCCGCCGTCCTTGTCCTTGGTTCGTCTGTCCATTCGTCCCGCCCATCAGGCGCATAACAGCCGCGAGGCTGACCGGCAATCCTTCGCGTCGACATTTGCGCGGCTTTCAGCCCGTGACGCGGTTCAATATACTGAAACGTTACAGGTTGCCAACGCCCCAGACTAGGCGGCTGAGCGCGATCTTCACCGCCAGTGGCGAGGAAGTGGGCCGAAAGCCACTGGAATCGCAAAGAAATCTCAGTTTCCTGCGGGTTTTGGCATCATTCGGTTGAGCTAGACACTGCCGAGCGCTTCCAGCAGAAGGATTTTGTTCGCGACTCGAAAAAATCTTGGACGAAGTTCATTCGAGGGGTTGCCTATGCCGGTCATTTGCCGTATCGAAAATCTGTAACGTTTCAGATTCTGGGAGGAAACCGAAATGCGATACAAATTCCTGACTGCCGCGTTCGCCGCGACGGTCGCGCTCAACTTCGCCGGACCGGCGGCCGCGACCGATCTCGAAGTCACCCATTGGTGGACTTCGGGCGGCGAGGCGGCGGCGGTGGCTGAACTTGCCAAGGCCTTCGACGCGACCGGCAATCACTGGGTCGACGGCGCCATCGCCGGCTCCGGCGGCACGGCGCGGCCGATCATGATCAGCCGCATCACCGGCGGCGACCCGATGGGCGCCACCCAATTCAACCACGGCCGCCAGGCGGAGGAGCTTGTCCAGGCCGGGCTGATGCGCGACCTCACCGACATCGCCACCAAGGACAAGTGGACGGAAATCGTGCGGCCGAAGAGCCTGCTCGATAGTTGCACCATCGATGGCAAGATCTATTGCGTGCCGGTCAATATCCATTCCTGGCAGTGGCTGTGGCTGTCGAACGAGGCCTTCCAGAAGGCAGGCGTGCCGATGCCTAAGGACTGGAACGAGTTCGTGGCCGCTGCGCCGGCGCTGGAAAAGGCCGGCATCACCCCGCTCGCCGTCGGTGGTCAGCCCTGGCAGGCATCGGGCGCCTTCGACGTGCTGCTCGCCGCGGTCGGCGGCACCGACGCCTTCCTCAAGGTCTACAAGGAAAAGGACGCCAAATTCGCCGGCGGCCCCGAGATCGCCAAGGTGTTCAAGGCCGCCGACGACGCCCGCAAGATGGCCAAGAACACCAATGTGCAGGACTGGAACCAGGCGACCAACCTCGTCATCACCGGCAAGGCAGGCGGCCAGATCATGGGCGACTGGGCGCAGGGCGAGTTCCAGGTCGCCGGCAAGACCGCCGGCAAGGACTACACCTGCCTGCCCGGCCTCGGCCTGAACGAGGTCATCGCCACCGGCGGCGACGCCTTCTACTTCCCGCTGCTGAAGGACGCCGACAAGGCCAAGGCGCAGGAAGTCCTGGCCGAGACGCTGCTCGATCCGAAGACGCAGGTCGCCTTCAATCTCAAGAAGGGCTCGCTGCCGGTGCGCGGCGACGTCGACCTCAACACGGCGAACGACTGCATGAAGAAGGGTCTCGCGATCCTCGCCAAGGGCGCCGTCATCCCGTGGACGGACCAGCTGCTCTCGCAGGACAGCCAGAAGCAGAAGGAGGATCTGTTCTCCGAATTCTTCGCCAAGCCCGACATGACGCTCGAAGAGGCGCAGAAGCGCTTCGCCGACATCATCGCTTCGGCCGACTGATCGACGGCGCCCCCGCCAGCTCCCGGCCCCTGCTTATCCGGGGTCGGGAGCGTGATGTCCTCATTGTCCCAGCGCGGCTGCCGAGATGAGCAACAGCGAACGCCCCAACCAGCTTTTCCGCAATCTCAATGCCAAGGTCGCGTCGATCCCGATGATCCTGACCGCGCTGGTGGTCTTCGTCGGCGGCACGGCCTGGACGGTGCTCTATTCCTTCACCAATTCGAAGCTGCTGCCACGGCTGAGTTTCGTCGGGCTCGACCAATATTACCGGCTGTGGGCGACGCCGCGCTGGCTCGTCTCGATCGAGAACCTTTTGATCTATGGCGTGATCTCGCTGGTGTTCTCGCTGGTCATCGGCTTCGTGCTTGCGGCTCTCCTCGACCAGAAGATCCGCTTCGAGGACACGTTCCGTACCATCTTCCTCTATCCTTTCGCGCTGTCCTTCATCGTCACCGGCCTTGTCTGGCAGTGGTTGCTCAATCCGGACTTCGGCGTCCAGCGCGTCGTGCGCGACCTCGGCTGGACGAGCTTCAGCTTCGATCCGCTCTACAATTCCAGCATCGTCATCTACGGCATTTCGATCGCAGCACTGTGGCAAGGCACGGGGCTGATCATGTGCCTGATGCTGGCCGGCCTGCGCGGCATCGATGAGGATATCTGGAAGGCCGCGCGGGTCGACGGCATCCCGATGTGGAAGACCTATCTCTTCATCGTCATTCCGATGATGCGGCCGGTCTTCATCACCACGCTGGTGATCATCGCAGCGGGCATCGTCAAGGTCTACGACCTCGTGGTTGCCCAGACCAGCGGCGGCCCTGGCATCGCCTCCGAAGTGCCGGCGAAGTACGTCTACGACTACATGTTCTTCGCCCAGAATCTCGGCCAGGGTTTTGCCGCCTCGACCGTGATGCTGCTCTCGGTGGTCATCGTGATCGTGCCATGGGCCTATCTCGAATTCGGAGGCAAGAAGCATGGCTGAGATTGCTGCTTCCATCCCCGCTAAGGCGGACGCCCTCCGGCGCGAGGCCCCGTTGCCCGATACATTGGGGCCGAGCGGAACGAAGCCGCGGCATGTGCTTTCCCGCCGCAACATCTTCCTCTACGGCACGCTGATCGTCGTGGCGCTCTATTATCTGCTGCCGCTTTACGTGATGGTCGTCACGTCGCTGAAGGGCATGCCGGAAATCCGCCTCGGCAACATCTTCTCGCCGCCGCTGGAGATCACTTTCGAGCCCTGGGTGAAGGCGTGGGCGACCGCCTGCACCGGCCTCAATTGCGACGGACTTTCGCGCGGCTTCTGGAATTCGGTGCGCATCACCGTGCCGTCGGTGCTGCTGTCGATCGCGATCGCTTCGGTGAACGGCTACGCCTTGGCCAACTGGCGCTTCAAGGGCGCCGACAGCTTCTTCATCATCCTGATCGTCGGCGCCTTCATCCCCTATCAGGTGATGATCTATCCGATCGTCATCATCCTGCGCGAGATCGGCATCTACGGCACGCTCACCGGCCTGGTGATCGTGCATTCGATCTTCGGCATGCCGATCCTGACGCTTCTGTTCCGCAACTATTTCACGTCGATGCCTGAGGAGCTGTTCAGGGCGGCGCGCGTCGACGGCGCCGGCTTCTGGGGCATCTATCTGCGCATCATGCTGCCGATGTCGCTGCCGATCTTCGTCGTCGCCATCATCCTGCAGGTGACGGGCATCTGGAACGACTTCCTGTTCGGCGTCGTCTACACCCGCCCCGACACCTATCCGATAACGGTGCAGCTCAACAACATCGTCAACTCGGTGCAGGGCGTGAAGGAATACAACGTCAACATGGCCGCGACCATCCTGACCGGCCTCGTGCCGCTCATCGTCTATTTCGTTTCCGGCAAGCTCTTCGTGCGCGGCATCGCCGCCGGCGCGGTGAAAGGATGATGATGGCAGCAGCAATCGCCAATCCCAGCGTCTCGATCCAGGACCTGTCGCTCAATTTCGGCGTCATGTCGGTGCTGAAGACGCTCAACTTGGACGTCGCCGAGGGCGAGTTCATCGTGCTGCTCGGGCCGTCGGGCTGCGGCAAGTCGACCTTGCTCAACTGCATAGCCGGCCTGCTCGACATTTCGGAAGGCCGCATCTTCATCAAGGGCAAGAACGTCACCTGGGAAGAGCCGAAGGACCGCGGCATCGGCATGGTGTTCCAGTCCTACGCGCTCTACCCGCAGATGACGGTGGAGAAGAACCTGTCCTTCGGCCTGCGCGTGGCCGGCGTGCCGAAGGAGGAGATCGCCAAGCGCATCGCGCGCGCGGCCGAGATCCTGCAGATCGAACCGCTTCTGCAGCGCAAGCCCTCGGCGCTTTCCGGCGGCCAGCGCCAGCGCGTGGCGATCGGGCGGGCGCTGGTGCGCGACGTCGACGTCTTCCTGTTCGACGAGCCGCTCTCCAACCTCGACGCCAAGCTGCGCTCGGAGCTGCGCGTCGAGATCAAGCTTCTGCATCGCAGGCTGCAGAACACGATGATCTACGTCACCCACGACCAGATCGAGGCGATGACGCTGGCCGACCGCATCGCGGTGATGAAGGGCGGGGTGATCCAGCAGCTCGATGCGCCGCAGACGATCTACAACCGTCCGGTCAACCGCTTCGTCGCCGGTTTTCTCGGCTCGCCGGCGATGAATTTCCTCAAAGGGGAGTTGCAGGCGGGCGATGCTCCCCTGTTCAAGGCCGATGGTGTTTCCGTGCCGCTCGGGCGCTATCAGTTCGATGGCGACAACGGCCGTGCCGGCAAACCCTGCGTGTTCGGCATCCGGCCCGAGCACATTGCCCTGGGCGAAGCGGCCAAGGCGATGCCCTTCACCGCCGAGTCGACCGTCGAGATCGTCGATCCGATGGGCTCCGACACCCTGGTTTGGACGAAGCTCGGCGGCCAGATCGTCTCCTTCCGCGTCGAAGCGGACAAGACGCTGCGCAATGGCGATGCGATCTGCATCGGCTTCGATCCGGCGCGCGCTTCGCTGTTCGACGCGGAGACCGACAGCCGCCTTTAACCCGAAAAATCATCCCCAAGCAGAACGGACAGGACAGATGAACTGGTCATTCCAACTCTACAGCGCCCGAAATTTCCAACCATGGGACGGCGTGCTGAAGATGCTCGGCGAGCTCGGCTACAAGGAAGTCGAAGGCTTCGGCGGCGTTTATGACGATCCCAAGGCTTTCCGCGCCGAGCTCGACAAGAACGGGCTCGCCATGCCGACCGGGCATTTCTCGATCGATGCGCTGGAAAAGGACTTCGACGGCGTGCGCAGAACAGCCGATGCGCTCGGCATCTCGCTCTTGATCTGCCCCTATCTCATGCCCGATGCGCGGCCCGGCGATACTGCCGGCTGGCGCGGCTTCGGCGAGCGGCTCGCCAAGGTCGGCGAGACCACGAAGAAAGGCGGCTACGGCTTTGCCTGGCACAACCACGATTTCGAGTTCAAGGCGCTCGCCGACGGTTCGCTGCCGCAGGACCATATCTTGTCCGCGGCGCCCGACATCGGCTGGGAGATGGACGTCGCCTGGGTGGTGCGCGGCGGCGCCGATCCGCTGCCCTGGATCGAGAGGCACGGCAGTCGCATCAATGCCGTCCATGTCAAGGACATGGCCAAGCCAGGCGAGGGGCTCGACGAGGACGGCTGGTCGGATGTCGGTCACGGCACCATCGACTGGGCCGGCCTGGTCAAGACGTTGCGCGCCAGAAGCGCGGCGAAGTATTTCGTCATGGAGCAGGACAACCCCAACGACATCGAGCGCTTCGCCCGTCGCTCGATCGAATCCGTCAAGAATTACTAGGACATACCATCATGGCAAACAAACTTGGCGTAGGCGTCATCGGCTGCGGCAACATCTCGAAGGCGTATTTCTCGCTGGCGCCGCTGTTTCGCGGCATCAAGATGCGCGCCTGCGCGGACATCAACATGGACGCGGCGAAGATGCGGGCGAAGGAGTTCAAGCTCCGCGCCGAGACGGTCAACGACCTTCTCAAGGACGACGAGATCGACATCGTCGTCAACCTCACCGTTCCGGCCGTGCATTATGAAGTGTCGAAGGCGGTGCTCGAGGCCGGCAAGCACGTCTATTCGGAAAAGCCTTTCGTGCTGTCGATCGAGGAAGGGCTCGACCTCAAGAAACGCGCCGAGAAGAAGGGGCTGCGCATCGGTTCGGCGCCGGACACGTTCTTCGGCGGCGCGCATCAGCTGGCGCGCGAGCTGATCGACAGCGGCAAGCTCGGCAGGATCACCAGCGGCACCTGCCATGTGATGGGCCATGGCATGGAGCACTGGCACCCCAATCCAGATTTCTTCTTTCAGCCGGGCGCCGGCCCGGTGCTCGATATCGGTCCGTACTACGTCACCAACCTGATCCAGCTGATCGGACCGGTGAAGCAGGTTGCGGCCTTCGCGGCGACGCCAGCCAAGGAGCGAACGATCAGCTCAAAGCCCCGTGCGGGCGAAAAAATCCCGGTCAACACGCCGACCACCATCCACGCGCTGCTGGAGTTCGCGAACGGCGCCGTGGTGACGCTCAACACCAGCTGGGACGTCTGGAGCCATGGCCACGCGCCGATGGAGCTCTATGGCGAGGCGGGCACCGTCTTCGTGCCCGATCCGAACTTCTTCGGTGGCGAGGTTCGCTTCACCGATGCGACCAAGCCGGTGAAGAAGCTGCCCAAGTGGGATCATCCGTTCGGCGTGCCCAACGAGATGCACAGTCAGGGCATGATGGCCAACTATCGCACCGCAGGCCTTGCCGACATGGCGATCGCCATCGCCGAAGGGCGGCCGCATCGCTGCTCGATGGAGCTGGCGCTGCACGCCGTCGATGTCATGACCGGCATCCTGCGCTCCGGCGAAAGCGGCAAGTTCGTCACCATGCAGACGACTTGCGAGCGACCGGCAGCGCTCGGCATCAAGGAGGCCAAGGCGCTCCTGGCGAAGAAAAAGTAGGTGGCGACCCCTCTCCCCGTTTCGGCGGGGAGAGGGTAAGGATGGAGGGCAAGCATCGATTCAAGTCAGTAGCGGCGATCCCCGCGCCGCTTCGATCCCGAGGATTCCCCATGCCCTATGTCGCCGCCGAGAACCGCTACGAGAAAATGATCTACAACCGTTGCGGACGGTCCGGCCTCAAGCTGCCGGCCATCTCGCTCGGGCTGTGGCACAATTTCGGCAACGACACGCCGCACAGGACCAAGCAGGCGATCGTGCGCAAGGCCTTCGACCTCGGCATCACGCATTTCGACCTCGCCAACAATTACGGCCCGCCACCCGGCTCGGCCGAGACCGCGTTCGGCGAGATCCTGCGTACCGATTTCGCCGCCTATCGCGACGAGCTGATCATCTCGACCAAGGCGGGCTACGGGATGTGGGAAGGTCCCTACGGTGAATGGGGCAGCCGCAAATATATGCTGGCGAGCCTCGACCAGAGCCTGAAGCGGATGGGGCTCGACTATGTCGACATCTTCTATTCCCATCGCTTCGATCCCGAGACGCCGCTGGAAGAGACGATGGGTGCGCTCGACCATGCGGTGCGCTCGGGCAAGGCGCTCTATGCCGGCATCTCCTCCTACAATTCGCAGCGCACGCGCGAGGCGGCCGACATTCTGCGCCAGCTAGGCACCCCTTGCCTCATCCACCAGCCGAGCTATTCGATGCTCAACCGGTGGGTCGAGGAGGACGGGCTGCTCGACACGCTGGAGGGGCTGGGCATCGGCTCGATCGTGTTCTCGCCGCTGGCGCAAGGCATGCTGACCGACAAATATCTCGGCGGCATTCCCGAGGGCAGCCGCGCATCCCAGGGCAAGTCGCTGAGGCCCGCCTTCATCAACGACCAGTCGATCGCCAACATCAAGGCGCTCAACGCCATCGCCGGCCGGCGCGGTCAAACGCTGGCGCAGATGGCGCTGGCCTGGGTGCTGCGCAAAGGCAGGGTGACGACGGCGCTGATCGGTGCCAGCCGGCCGGAGCAGGTCGAGGATTGCGTCGGCGCGCTCAAGACGCTCGAGTTCAGCGATGCCGAGCTCGCCGAGATCGACACTTACGCCCGTGAGGCCGACATCAACCTGTGGGCGGCTTCCGCCGAGCGCAGGGGGCCGCCGCGCAAGTAGTGGCTGCGCCAGGCAAGCCAACTGCGGAAACAGTGGCAAAAATGCGCATTCGTCGCTATCTCATGGGCGGAGAGCGTTTCATGTGCGCAATCGGCACGCGAAACGACGCGACGACCGGACGGACAAGATGACGGCAAGGGATGCGCTGACCAAGAACCAGCTGTGCGTGCTCGAGAAGCTCGAGGCCGCCAGCGGGCCGCTCAGCGCCTATATGCTGCTTGACCAGCTGCGCGAGCGCGGCTTCCGGGCGCCGCTGCAGGTCTATCGCGCTTTAGACACGCTGGTGAAGTCAGGCTTCGTGCACCGGCTCGAAAGCCTCAACTCCTTCGTCGCCTGCGCCGAGCCGCACGACCACAGCCACTCGATGACGGCCTTCGCGATCTGCGACAGTTGCGGCCAAGTGACCGAAATGTCCGACCATGATGTCGACCATCGCCTGGACGAGTGGGTGCGCTCGACGGGTTTTGCCGCCAAGAAGGCGGTGATCGAGTTTCGCGGCGTGTGCGCGAAGTGCAGAGCTGAAGCAGCTTAGCCCCTGGAGTCGTCATCCTAGGGTGTAGCAGTCGCGAAGCGACGTCGCGGAAACCCTAGGATCCATTCCGTTACCTTGGCCGTAGAGTGCAGCGGAGCAGAATTCTGAACCGTTGCAACGCCTTAGCGTCACGGCATGGATCCTCGGGTCTGCGCGCGTCGCTTCGCTCCTTGCTCCGCCCGTGGATGACGAACGAATCTGAGGCGTTAATGCGCCTCGTCCCAGTTGTCCGCAGCACGCGCATCGACATGCAGCGGCACCGACATCGAGACTGCCGGCATCGGCGCGTTCTCCATCACCCGGCGCACGACTGGGATCGTCGCTTCGACTTCCGCTTCCACCGTCTCGAAGATCAGCTCGTCATGCACCTGCAGCAGCATGCGGGCCGACAGCTTGGCCTTCTCCAGCGCTTCTTCCATATGCACCATGGCGCGGCGGATGATGTCGGCCGCCGTGCCCTGCAGTCTGGCGTTGATCGAGGCGCGCTCGTTGAAGGCGCGGACCGACGGGTTGGAAGATCTTATCTCCGGATAGTGGATGCGGCGGCCGAAGATGGTCTCGACGAAGCCGTATTCGCGCGCATAGGCCTTGGTTTCCTCGATATAGTCGCGGATACCCGGGAAGCGCTCGAAATAGCGCTTGATGTAGGCGCTTGCCTCCTCGCGCGGGATCGACAGCTGGTTGGCGAGGCCGAAGGCCGAGATGCCGTAGATGATGCCGAAATTGATCGCCTTGGCACGCCGGCGCACTTCCGAAGGCATGCCCTCGACCGGCACGTTGAACATTTCCGACGCGGTGATGGCGTGGATGTCGGCGCCGTCGGCGAAGGCCTGCTTGAGCTGCGGGATCTCGGCGACATGCGCCAGCACGCGCAATTCGATCTGGCTGTAGTCGGCCGAGACCAGCTTGTGGCCCTTCTCGGCGATGAAGGCAGTCCTGATCTTGCGGCCTTCCGCAGTGCGCACCGGGATGTTCTGCAGATTGGGATCGGAGGAAGACAGGCGTCCTGTCGTGGTCGCCGCCAGCGCATACGAGGTGTGGACGCGATTGGTGCCGGGATTGATGAAGCCCGGCAGCGCATCGGTATAGGTCGATTTCAGCTTGGTGAGCTGGCGCCAGTCGACGATCTTGCGCGGCAGCTCATGGCCTTCGGCGGCAAGGTCTTCCAGAAGCTGCGCCGAGGTCGACCACTGACCGGTCCTGGTCTTGGAGCCGCCGGGCAGGCCCATCTTGCCGAACAATATGTCGCCGAGCTGCTTGGGCGAGCCGATGTTGATGCGCTCGCCGACGATCCCGTATATCTCCTCCTCGACGCGGGCGGCACCCTGCGCCAGCTCGCCCGACAGCCTGGACAGGATCTGCCGGTCGATCGAAATGCCACGCTGCTCCATGCGGGCGAGCACGGGCACCAGCGGCCGCTCCAGCCGTTCATAGACGGAGACGAGGCCCTTGGCGGCGAGCCGGGGCTTCAGCAACTGCCAGAGTCGCAGCGCCAGATCGGCCTGCTCGCCGGCATAGGTGGTGGCCCGGCCGATGTCGACCTGGCCGAAGCCGACGGCGCTCTTTCCCGAGCCGGCAAGCTCTTTCTTCGAGGCCGGCGCATGGCCGAGCCACTTCTCCGACAGCGAGGCGAGGTCGTGGCCGCCGGAGGTGCCGGCATCGAGCACATAGGAGACCAGCATGGTGTCGTCGAACGGCCCAACCTCGATGCCGTGCCGGCTCATCACGACGATGTCGTATTTCATGTCCTGCACGATCTTGAGGACCGACCTGTCCTCCAGCAGCGGCTTGAGCAGCGCCAGCGCTTCTCGGACCGGGATCTGGTCGGCCAGCAGGCCGCCGCCGAGCAGGTCGCCACTGCCGTTCATGTGGGCGATCGGCACATAGACGGCGCGGCCCGGCGCAACCGCCATGGAGAGGCCGATCAGCTCGGCCTGCATCGGGTCGGACGAGGTGGTCTCGGCGTCGAAGGCCAGAATGCCGGCCTCTTTCGCCTCGGCGATCCAGGATTTGAGCGTGGCCGTATCGCGAATGGCCGTATAGGCCGAAGGGTCGATCTTGCGCGCCGTCGCCTGCTCCAGCCGCAGCGCCGAGAGCAGGGAAGGAGTGTCCCCCTGTGGCGGAGCGTCTTCCGCCCTTACTGGCGCGGCAGGCTTCGCGGCGCCGTTCGGCGTCGCCATGGCCGGCCTTGGGGCCGGCGGCGCGCCGGCGCCGACATCGGGGCCGTGCGCGGTATCGGCGCGCTCGATGGTGACGGGCGCCGCCTGCACGTCGCCGATATCGGTTCCGGTTGCTTCCGCGACGCGGCGGGTCAGCGTGGTGAATTCCATGGTCTTCAGGAAGCCGATCAGTTTCGGGCCGTCCGCCGCATGCAGGATGAGATCGTCCAGCCCTTCCTTCAGCGGCACGTCGTTCTTCAGCGTCACCAGCTCGCGCGAGATGCGCGCCTTGTCGGCATTGGCGATGATGGTTTCGCGCCGCTTGTCCTGCTTGATTTCGCCGGCGCGGGCCAAAAGCCCATCGAGGTCGCCGAATTGCTCCAGAAGCTGCGCCGCGGTCTTCGGTCCGATGCCCGGCACGCCCGGCACATTGTCGATCGAGTCGCCGGTCAGCGCCTGCAGGTCGATCATCTTTTCCGGCGGCACGCCCCATTTCTCGATCACTTCGGGGATGCTGATCCGGCGATCCTTCATGGGATCGTACATACGGACCGTCGGGCCGACGAGCTGCATCAGGTCCTTGTCGGAAGAGACGATGGTGGTGTCGGCGCCAACTTCACAGGCGAGCCGGCAATAGGTGGCGATGATGTCGTCGGCCTCGAAGCCTTCCATCTCGATGCAGGGCAGATTGAAGGCCACGGTCGCCTGACGGATCAGGCCGAATTGCGGGATGAGGTCTTCCGGCGGCGCCGAGCGGTTGGCCTTGTATTCGGGATAGAGATCGCTGCGGAAGGTTTTCGAGGAATAGTCGAAGATGACGGCGAAATGCGTCGGCGCAATGCCCACACTGGTGTTGCGGGCGTCCTGCATCAGCTTCCACACCATGTTGCAGAAGCCGAGCACGGCACTGGTCGGCAGGCCGTCGGATTTGCGGTTGAGCGGCGGCAGCGCGTGGTAGGCGCGGAAAATGTAGCCGGAGCCGTCGACAAGAAAGAGATGATCGCCTTTTTTCATGCCGGCAGGGATAGCGCGGCAGGGCGTCGCGGTCCATGCCAAAGGCTGCGCAACCCACGGGTTCCGGCAACGCCCCTGACAGATACTGTCCGTCAAAGCGCATCGGGCCGACAGGGAATCGGGTGACGCGCCTTCAGCCTATGTTTGATGCATGCCGGGTCCCAAAACCGCCGCGCATTTTGTGCGACGTGCATAAGAATCCGGCCGCTCACGGCTATGTTACAAAAGTGTAATTTTCGTGCCCTTGAATCGCCATGTTCACGGACCCAAATAGCTGTCATCGGCAGTTTTCGCCGAAGTCCGGAGTAAGGCCCGTCCCCCGCCTATCCCGGGCAAACTGCGGCAGCCTATCCCCCCTCTCCGGGCTGCCGCAACGTTTCGAGTAAAGACCGCCGTGGTTCCCCCTCCACCACGGCGGTTCTTTTTTGCCCTGCAGCCTGCGTGTTACCGAAACCAGAGCCCTTGGTCCAACGATCACGGCTTTGCGTTTTCGGCTCGCCCCTTTAGGGTCGGGGCCAGAATCGAAAGGCTGAAGAAATGTCCAGAATCTCCCCTGTCCTCGACCGTCTCGACCAGAATCTCGACCAGAGCCTGGAGCGGCTTTTCGGCCTGCTCGGCATCAAGTCGATCTCCACCGATCCCGCCTATGCCGCCGACTGCCGCAAGGGTGCCGAATGGCTGGTCGCCGAGCTCAAGCTGATCGGCTTCGACGCCAGCGTGCGCGACACGCCCGGACACCCGATGGTGGTGGCGCATCACGAAGGGCCGGCCGGCGCGCCACACGTGCTGTTCTACGGTCATTACGACGTGCAGCCGGTCGATCCGATCGAGCTCTGGGAAACCGATCCGTTCGCACCGTCGATCAAGGAGGTCGAGCCCGGCCGCAAGGTGATCACTGGGCGCGGCTCGGCCGACGACAAGGGGCAGTTGATGACCTTCGTCGAGGCCTGCCGCGCCTGGAAGCAGGTACACGGCAACCTGCCGTGCCGCGTCACCATCCTGTTCGAGGGCGAGGAAGAATCCGGCTCGCCGTCGCTGAAGCCGTTCCTCGAGGCGAACGTAGCCGAGCTGAAAGCGGATTTCGCTTTGGTCTGCGACACCAGCATGTGGAACCGCGAGACGCCTTCGATCTGCGTTTCGCTGCGCGGCATGGTCGGCGAGGAGGTCATCGTCAAGGCCGCCAGCCGCGACCTGCATTCAGGCCTCTATGGCGGCCCGGCCGCCAATCCGATCCGGATCCTGGCCAGGATACTCGCCGACGTCCATGACAAGGATGGCCATGTCACCATCCCGGGCTTCTATGAAGGTGTCGAGGAGACGCCTAGCCAAGTGCTGAAGTCGTGGGAGGGGCTCGGCGAAACGGCCGAGACCTTCCTCGGACCGGTCGGGCTTTCCATTCCCGCCGGCGAAAAGGGCCGCTCCCTGCTCGAGCTCACCTGGGCGCGGCCGACGGCCGAATTCAACGGTATCATCGGCGGCTACACCGGCAAGGGCTTCAAGACGGTGATCGCGGCGGAAGCATCGGCGAAAGTGTCGTTCCGCCTCGTGCACAAGCAGGATCCGAAGAAGATCCGCGACGCCTTCCAGGCGTTCGTTCGCGAGCGCATTCCGGGCGACTGCTCGGTCGAGTTCCATCCGCACGGCGGCTCGCCGGCGATCCAGCTTTCGTACGACTCGCCTTTCCTCGCCAAGGCCAAGGATGCGCTGTCCGACGAATGGGAAAAGCAGGCCGTCACCACCGGCGGCGGCGGCTCCATTCCCGTGGTCGGCGATTTCCAGACCTATCTCGGCATGGAATCGCTGCTGGTCGGCTTCGGCCTCGATGACGACCGCATCCATTCGCCCAACGAGAAGTACGAGCTCACCTCCTTCCACAAGGGGCAGCGTTCCTGGGCGCGCATCCTCGACGCGCTGACCCGCTGAGGCGAGATCGTCGAAGGGTTGAAAACCAACTTTCTGTTGATTTTTCTCCGGATCGCGGCGAGGACGGATTACCAGCGCAACGCGCTGCCGCATGCTTGCGCATCCCAAGGGATGCGCGGCATTGCGGCCGCGATCCGGAGAAGAGAATGACCGACATCCGTTTCCACAAGAACGATCTGCCGGACCTGTCCCGCTACAATGTCGCGGCGGTGGCCATCGATACGGAAACGCTGGGGCTCAACCCGCATCGCGACCGGCTTTGCGTGGTGCAGATCTCGCCGGGCGACGGCAGCGCCGACGTCATCCAGATCGCGCCGGGCCAGAGGAAGGCGCCGAACCTGGTCACGCTGCTCAGGAACCGCGCCGTCACCAAGCTGTTCCACTACGGCCGTTTCGACATTGCCGTGCTCTACCACGCCTTCGGCGCGATGGCCGAGCCGGTGTTCTGCACCAAGATCGCCTCGCGGCTGACCCGCACCTATACCGACCGCCACGGGTTGAAGGATATCTGCAGCGAACTGCTCGGCATCGGCCTGTCCAAGGCGCAGCAGTCGTCGGACTGGGCGGCCGAAACGCTCTCGCCCGAGCAGCTCGAATATGCCGCATCCGACGTGCTCTACCTGCACCGACTGCGCGAGGTGCTGGCCATGCGGCTGGCGCGCGAGGGCCGCAGCAAGGAGGCCGACGCCTGCTTCCGTTTCCTGCCGACGCGCGCCAAGCTCGACCTGATGGGCTGGGCGGAGGAAGACATCTTCGCGCATAGCTGACGGAACCCGGCGCGTCGAGCGACGTTCCTGCCGGTCCATTGTCGGAATGAGATTGGGAGGGAATGAAATGGCAGAGCGCAAACCGATAGCGAGCGCGCCGAAGGACGGCTCCAAGGTCACCGTCATGTGGAAAGACAGCGACGGCGTGATCAACGAGTCCGTCGGCCAGTATCGCGACGGCGGCTGGTAGGTCTACACCGACAGCGACACCCAGAAAAAGGTCGATCCGACGAGCTGGCGGCCTGCATCGGGCGATGATGAAGACGACTAAAAGCGCGTCGCTATGAGCCGGATTGAGGCGACGCGCTTTTAGCCTTTTTTACGCATGTCGTTTTCCCGAAACCGCTGCTCACTTTTGGGCGGCATACGTTGGTAGCGCCGTCGCTGGCGCCGACAAGGACTTTCGCATAGCTTGAAGTCGTTGATCTCGAAGGCGATTCGGAGCCTCGCTCCGCTCTCGCCGCTTGCCTGGAGGGAACCTGCATGGGTATCGAAAGTCTCCTTGTCTTCATCATCGTTGGCGCCATCGCCGGCTGGCTCGCCGGCCTCATCGTCAAGGGTTTCGGCTTCGGGCTGATCGGCAATATCGTCATCGGCATCGTTGGCGCCTTGATCGCCGGCTGGATTTTCCCAAGGCTGGGCTTTGCCATAGGCGGTGGCATTCTCGCCGCGATCATCCACTCCACCATCGGCGCGGTGATCCTGCTGGTGCTGATCAAACTGGTGAAGCAGGCTTGATGCCCGGCATGCTTCAAGGGCGCGCCATGAAGCAGAACATGCTCTATCTGATCATCGGCGCGCTGCTGGTCGTGATCATCGCGCTCGGCATCTATATCTATCGTGAGCAAACCCGGCCGAAGGGCGTGGAGCTCAAGATCGACGACAAGGGCATCTCGATCCAACAGAATTGAGCCGGGTCGCGTCCGCATCTCGCGGCTTGACCGGGCTGCTCCGGATGACGGCTCCCATCAATCTTGCGGGAGCGGGCGGCAAACAAGATGACGTCCGGGCGGTTCGGCGATATCATTCCGGACATAGGGAGTTTGGGGCCGACCAACCTAGCCACTAGGAGGTTGCCATGAGGCACCAAACACTGGACCAGCTGCACGCCGTTGCCGAGGTCCGCACCGCTAAACCCGCAATGAGCCGAACCCAGCGCCTCGAGCGTTGGGCGGAGCTTCTCGAACGTGAGCCCAGCCGGCTCCTGACCGCGCTTACCGGCACCGAGTACCGCGCCCCGGCGGAACGCAATGTCATGCGCGGCGACGGCTCGCCGATATCGGTGGCCCTGGAAGACCCGGTTTTGCACGATGAAGGTTTGAAGGGCGACAGCTATGGAGAGGCGAAGCGTTTCTTCCAGCTGACCGATTATCAGCTGCACGAGATCGTCTGCTATTGCCATGTCGGCGACGTGATGCAGGCATCGAGAGCGGCGCTGTCGGTCCGCGCCGTGCTCGACTAGTCCACAGCCGACTTGCCCGCCGGATGCAGTCCGGCAAGGAGCGCGGTCGGATTTCTCGCACCGACCGCGCTCCGACAAGGTTCAAACGACCGCGATCTCGCCCGGAGTCGCTTGGTCGCGACGGGCGAGAGCTTCGCCCCGCGCGACCAGAGCTGGGAAATCACCAAGCATTTTCGATTGTCTCGGTTCTCCCACTTGAAGCCGTTCCCGGCCGTCGAGCGGGGCGTTGGTACGTCTCTACGATTGAAGCCCCGCACGCTGCCAAAGCGCAGCCGAGTGCTAGATCCCCGCAGGAAGCCCATGTGATATGCAACAACCGAGCATGGCCCTTAAGACCCCTGAAGACGGATCGGAACGGCGGATCATACTATTGCATGGCCGAGAACAAGAATCAGCATTTCGTCCCCAGGGTGCACTTAACGCCTTTCAGCGTTTGCGCAGAAGGCAAAGCCATCCACCTGTTCAATCTTGATCGGAAGAAGGTGATTTTCGACGCGCCGGTGAAAAATCAGTGTTCCAGGGATTACTTCTATGGGCAGGATTCGAAGCTCGAAGAGGCGATCCAAGCCGTCGAAGGATACTATGGCCGGTGTGTTGCTTCCCTCCATAAACCGGGCGCCCTTGTTAACGAATCACATGCCACAATCTTGAGGCGTTTCGCTTACCTACAGCATGTCCGCACAGAAGCCGCTGCGCGTCGATCCGCAGAGTTCGCTTTCGCCGCCACGAACGTCAGTGGTGTCAGCTGCAAACAACCGACATTCAAGGAGGCTGTGAAAACCGCCGTCATTGCTGCGATGCGCCACTACGCCCATACGATGGCCGTCGTGGACGATCTTAAGGTACGAGTTGTTCGAAACCTCACGTCAGTGCCGTTCATCACGTCCGATGATCCCGCCGTTCTCGCCAACCGATGGCATCAACAGCGCGTCCGAGACAGATCTTTCGGCGTCTCCAGTGCTGGAGCCTTGTTGTTCCTGCCGCTTACGCCAACACTTCTGGCCATTTTCCTGGATAGTGATGTCTATCAAGCTGAGCATGTGGGCGGGTGGATCAATGTGCCAAAACCGGCAGACATTCTTGCCTGCAATCACCACCAGGTATTGAACTGTGCGGCAAATCTGTATTTTGGCGATCGGAGTTCCGGTAATGACGTGCAAACGATGGCGGCTTCAGTGGCGCAGCTGAGGCCTCTAAGCCGGTTCAACGTCATGGCGGCCGTATCTGACGGTGAAACCGCAACCCACACCCGCTATGCTGTCGTGGATGCGAAGGACATCGCCGAGCACGACGACGTGCTTGTCCACGTGAGGGCCGTCAGGCCGGTGCCACCACGATGGCCCTCGTTCCTCAAGTTTCGGAACAAGCCTTTCGTCTACACCAATGACACGGGCGCAGGCTTTCGACGCCGGACTACGGCGACATCGCGCCTCCAGAACAGTCCGCCTTGGCGCAAGGTGCGTGGCTAAGGGGGCCAACGCGCCGCCGGCACCCGCCGATATTGTCAGGCTTCCGATTGCTCTGTCTCTTCGAAGACCGAGAACAGCGTGTCCTCATCTTCGTTCAGCGCAGCATCGCGTCGGTAAGAGAGTGACTCATTGGGAGCTTGGTAAACAGTCCTTGCCGTCAACTTCGGAAGGCTATCGAAGATCGCTTGTGCGGGCTCGAGTTCGCCAAAGAAGCCGATCAAGCGGTGATTGTAGTTCCATTCCAGAGCCCAAGCCCACGTTTCTGCGGACGGATGCTTCCTTGTGATCAGTTTGAAGAAACCGTCAGCGGATATCGCGAGAAAGCGACAGTCCCAGGGCTCGATCGTTTGCATAAATCCTTTCATCAGGGCGTTGCCCCAATCGCTGCGGATGGCCGCCATGACGGGATGATAGCCATGAAGCCAGTACCCGCCACAACGGGTTTCGTGGCTATAGGTCTGCATGTAGAAGAATGCCATCAGCTGCAAGCGCGCCAGTTCAAAGGCACGTTCGTCGTCGATCTGCGGCGGACAGGAAAATTGAAACGATATGTTGATGCCCGGCCCGAGGCTGCCCCGGATATTTATGCCTTCGCCACTATCCTTCACCGCCTTTCGGGTACGACGACTGCGGGCGTCGTTCGCCTTGCGACGCGCCTCCTCCATCGCATCCATGTCATCATGGCCGTAGCGCCCCCAGGCGTCGGGCTGGAGAGTGATCGCAGAAATGTCATCCTCGAGGGCGGCCTTGCGTGAGTTGCAACGTTGGCAGGCATTCAAGATCAGATTCCATTGGCGGTGCAATTTGCCTTTGGGCACGAAACGGCGTCCGATCACGTGCTCACGAGAAATGTTGCTTGCCGAAAGCATGGCGCCGCAATAGACGCAGGCGCGATTTTTGAGCGCTGTTGGGCGTTGCGGCACCATTTCAATTCGGCGGGTCTGGGCGGCGCATGATTCCATGCGCAGAGGATACACCGTCCCCTGTGCGCCGAACAGATCGGGAACGCAATGGTGTCTGATATCGAGCAGAGTCGCCAGTTGCTCCCCAGACGCAGTGCTAACGTCCTTGGCACTCCCGGCGCGGATCGTTGCGCCCGGCCATAGGGCCGGATCAGCCGGAGGTGGAATTCGATCCACTGTGAGGCATTTGATTCTCAATCGCTTCGATTTTTCCCCACTTAACGCGCCTTTAAACCGCCGCATCTACTCTGCAACTCGAGCGCCATCGGCACCGGGGGCAGCAAGCACAGCGCATGGCGAACCGCAGAGACAGTCGCATCGAACCGAGCTTCGAGGGGGCGCCGCGCGCGAAATCCTCCGATGGCTTTTCGGTCAGCGAGGAGGATCGCGTCGTGCCGGCAAATCGCAAATCCGCAGCAAAGCGCAAATCCGCCAGGGCGAAATCGCGCGGCCGTGGCCGCGATCGCAACCGGCGCGGGCTGTTTTCCATCTTCGGCCGTCTGCTCTACTGGTGCTTCGTGCTCTGCATCTGGGGCGGCATCGCGGCGGCCGGCATCGTCGTCTATTACGGCGCCAAGATGCCGGCGGCGACGACCTGGTCTATTCCCGACCGCGCGCCCAACATCAAGATCGTCTCGGTCGACGGCGGGCTGATCGCCAATCGCGGCATGTCGGGCGGCGAGGCCGTCGGCCTGCATGAAATGTCGCCCTACATCCCCGAGGCGGTCGTCGCCATCGAGGACCGTCGCTTCTATTCGCATTTCGGCATCGATCCGATCGGGCTGTCGCGCGCCATGGTCACCAACGTGCTCGGCGGGCATTTCTCGCAGGGCGGCTCGACGCTGACGCAACAGCTCGCCAAGAACCTGTTCCTGACGCCGGACCGCACGCTGGAGCGCAAGGTGCAGGAGGTGCTCCTGGCGCTCTGGCTGGAGCACAAGCACAGCAAGGACCAGATCCTCGAAATGTACCTCAATCGGGTCTATTTCGGTTCCGGCGCCTATGGCGTGGAGGCGGCCTCGCGGCGCTATTTCGGCAAGAGCGCGCGCGATGTCTCGCTGTCGGAGGCGGCACTTCTCGCCGGCTTGCTCAAGGCGCCGTCGCGGCTATCGCCGGCGCGCGACCCGAAGGCGGCGGAAGAGCGCGCGCAGCTCGTGCTCGCCGCCATGCGCGAGGAAGGCAAGATCAGCGACAAGGAATACAAGGTAGCGCTAAGCGCGCCGGCGACGCGCGCGCCGTCCTACTGGACCGGCTCGGAGAATTATGTCGCCGACACGGTCATGGAAGAGCTTCCGGACCTGATCGGCGACGTGCGCGGCGACATCGTCATCGACACCACCGTCGACTTGACCTTGCAGAAGCTTGCCGAACAGTCGATCCGCCGGCTGATCGACGAGAGCGGCAAGAAGCTCAACGTCACGCAAGGAGCGCTGGTGTCGATCGACGACTCCGGCGCCGTGCGCGCCATGGTCGGCGGCTACGACTATTCGACCAGCCAGTTCGACCGCGCCTCGGAAGCGCGCCGCCAGCCGGGCTCGGCCTTCAAGCCTTTCGTCTACATGGCGGCATTGGAAGCCGGCCGCACGCCGGACAGCGTGCGCAACGACGCGCCGATCAAAATCGGCAAATGGACGCCCGACAATTACGGGGGCAAATATTACGGCAAGGTGACGCTGGCCACCGCGCTCGCCAAGTCGCTCAACTCGGTGGCGGCGCAGCTCACCATGGAAGTCGGACCCGACGCGGTGGTCGAGGCGGCGCACCGCATGGGCATCCAGTCCGATCTGCAGTCGAACACCTCGATCGCGCTCGGCACCTCGGAAGTGACGCCGCTGGAATTGACCGCCGCCTACGTGCCTTTCGCCAATGGCGGCTACAAGCCGGACATCCATTTCATCCGCCGCGTCACCACGGCCGGCGGCAAGGTGCTCTACGAGAACAATGGCGGCAGCGCGCCGCGAGTCCTCAAGGCCGAGATCGTCGGCATGATGAATTCGATGATGACCGGCACGGTCGAGGTCGGCACCGCCAAGAAGGCGGCCTTCAACTGGCCCTCCGCCGGCAAGACGGGCACCAGCCAGAATTCACGCGACGCCTGGTTCGTCGGCTACACCGCCAACCTGACCACGGGCGTCTGGTTCGGCAATGACGACGGCAGCCCGATGAAGAAGGTGACCGGCGGCGCCTTGCCGGCGCAGGCCTGGCACGAGTTCATGGTCGCCGCGCATGAAGGCGTGCCTGTGCGGCCGCTGCCCGGCACCTGGAAATCGACGCCGTCCGATACGGTCGTGCCGGACGAGATACCCTCGGCTGACGCGTCGCAGCCGCCGCCGACACCGCCGGCAGCCGTAGGCCAGTCGGCGCCCGTCGCCCAGGCGCCCGCGCGCCAGGCGCGTCCGGCCCAGACGGTCGATGCCGACGGCTTCGGCATGCCGAGCGACAGCGGATCGACCGCTTCGATCAAGCATCCCGTGCCGCCCGGCGACGTCGGCGGCCCCACCAAGAAGCGCCAGACCTCGATCCTCGACATATTGAGCGGGGGTTAGACAATGGCAGGCGAACCGGCTGAGTCGACTGATGGGAAAGAATACAAGCGTCTAAGCACGTGGCAGTGGCTCTTGCTGGCCGGGATGACGGTCAGTGTGGTGGCCATTCGACACCTGCCATATCTCTATTACCCCGATCCTCGATACCTCGATCAGGAAAGAGTCGGGGCGATATACGGCTCCGTCATCCTGGGGTTTCTATTGCCTTATGGGTTGGCCTTGGGCATTGCACGCGTAGCCAGACGGTCGCGGGGAACTTTTCTAGCGGTGCTCTGGACGTTGTCGGGTCTGGTTTTTCTTCTCAATCTCGGCCTGCGCGCGGCGTGCCCGACTTGCTATTGAATGGCAATTGCTGGCCGATCTTGCGATCTCCTAGCGGCCTCTCGCCATTGTAACCATATTCGGCTAGATCACGCGCCGGAGACCGCGACATGGCCGAAATCGACAGCAGAAAAACCATCGTGCTCACCGGCGCCAGCCGCGGCATCGGCCATGCGACGGTGAAACGCTTTTCACGCGAGGGCTGGCGCGTCATCACCTGCTCGCGCCAGGCCTTCGCCGAGGATTGTCCATGGCCGGCCGGACCCGAGGACCACATCAAGGTCGATCTCGCCGACCAGGAGGATGTCGGCATCGCCATTTCGGAGATCCGGCACCGGCTGGAGGCGCATGGCGGGCAATTGCATGCGCTGGTCAACAATGCCGGCATCTCGCCGAAGCTGAAGGACGGCGGCCGGATGAACTCGATCGAGACGCCGATGCATGTCTGGCGCGACGTGTTCCAGGTCAACTTCTTCGCGCCGATCATGCTGGCCAGGGGCCTGTTCAAGGAGCTGGCCACGGCCAAGGGTTCGATCGTCAACGTCACCTCGATCGCCGGCACGCGGGTGCATCCATTCGCCGGCACGGCCTATGCGACGTCGAAAGCGGCGCTTGGCTCGCTGACGCGCGAGATGGCGCACGACTTCGGCCCGCACGGCATCCGCGTCAACGCGATCGCGCCGGGCGAGATCGACACCGCGATCCTGTCGCCCGGCACCGACAGAATAGTCGAGACGATCCCGATGCGCCGCCTCGGCGCCACATCGGAAGTGGCCGATATCATCTTCTTCCTGTGCTCGGGCCAGGCGTCCTACGTGACCGGCTCGGAGATCCACATCAACGGCGGCCAGCACGTGTGACCGACGGACTTCAGGCAAGGACTGCTCATCCGGTCATGGTGAGAACGGCCTTGCCGCTGAAGCTGCGCTGTCGCAGCGCGTCGAGCGCTTGCCCGATCTCGGTCCACGGCACAGTCAAGGCCACGCGGGTTTCCAGCCGGCCGGCCGCGACCAAGCCAAGCAGCCAGGCGATGTCGGCGCCAATGCCTGAACCGGACGTGTAATAAGCGAAAGTCTGAAGCCTGGCCCCCTCGTGGCCCGGAACGAACTGGCGGAAGCCGACCGGCGTGAGCTCGCCGCTGCTCGAACCGAACATGACGATGGTCCCGCCAGGCGCGACGCGTTCGATCGCGTGCGCGAGGCTTTTGCCGCCGACCGACTCGGTGATCAGCGAAAACGGTCCCGCGGCCAGCTCGATCGACTCGACGACTTGCTCGGCTCCCAAGCCACGCAGATCCTCGTCATACCGGGAAGTGGCGACCGCGGTCACGCGCGCGCCCTGCTCGCGGGCGATCTGGATCTGGAAACGGCCGACCGCGCCGCTTGCACCGGTGATCAGGACCTGCTGGCCGGCGAGGTCGCCGCCATGGTGCAAAGTCCGTAGCGCCGTCGTCCCCGCCACCGGAAGCGTGGCTGCGGACGCGAAGCTGACACCATCCGGCAGGACGGCGAGGCGGTCGGTTGGAACGGCGACGCGTTCGGCCCAGCCTGCCTCGTCGACCAAAGCCGTAACCCGGGTGCCGACGGCTGGCCCGGAGCCATCGGCCGCAGCGCGCTCGACAATCCCGACGATATCCTGGCCAGGTATCCAGCCGTCGGGGCGTATGGCGAGCAGGCGCAGTTCGCCACGGTTCAACGATGTTGCATGAACGCTCACCAATGCTTCATGCGCATTGCAGTTTGGTTCGTCGGTCTCGGTGAGTTTCAGCCGGTTGGGGCTGTCTGAAGAGATAGCAAGGGCAAGCATGGGCCACCGTTGGAATTGGAGATTTTGGGTCGCGGCGATATGGGCTCGAGCCTATCGACTTTCGTGACTGAAAAATTTAGATATAGAGCCAAATGATCGCTAAAAACATTCAATGAGGCGGCCGCTCCGCTGGCCCAGGCCGGACTTCGATGTCGACGACGTGCTCGCGCCGGCGATTGCCGTCCGCGTCGATGTGACCGAGACTCGGGCCGAAGTGCCCCAGCACTGGCACCGCAAAGGGCAACTCGTCTTCGCGCTCGGTGGCGGCGTCACGTGCCGCGTTCCGAGCGGCTTGTGGATGGTGCCGCCGCATTGCGGCGTGTGGATTCCGAGCGGCATGAAGCACAGCAATATCGCAACCGCCAATGCCCGGATTTTCTTCGTCTATATCGAGCCCGGAGCCGCCGACCTGCCGGACCGGTGCTGCACGCTGTCGATCTCGCCGCTGCTGCGCGAACTGATCGTCGAACTGTCGGACTGTTCGCCGGACGATGCAAGATGCGGTTTCCTGGGAGAGATTTTGCTGGCCGAGCTGCCACGCATGCCCGTGCAGCAATTGCACTTGCCGATCTCGGCCGAACCGCGGCTGCGGCGGATCGCCGAAATGTTGGCGAACGATCCCGCCGACCGCAGCACGCTGGCGCAATGGGCCGGTCGCGTCGCGCTCAGCGAGAGCAGTCTCGCGCGTCTGGTGGTGAAGGAGACAGGGCTGACCTTCGGGCGCTGGCGCCAGCAATTGCATTTGATCGTCGCAATCCGGGAGCTGGCTTCCGGCGCCAGCGTGCAGCAGGTGTCAGGCGACCTCGGCTATGAATCGGTCACCGCCTTCATCACCATGTTCAAGAAGGCGCTCGGCAAGCCGCCGGCGAAATATCTCGGCGACATCGCTCAAAATGGCGGGTCCGCATACGTCGCCTGATAGGCATCAGGCCGGCTGTGGTTTGATCTCCATGGCGGACCCAGCCGGATCGGTCGCTTTGGCCGTCACCACCTCGACGATGCCGCGCGCGATCTCGCTTTCGCCCATGATCACCGTGTCGGCGCCGAGCCCTTTCAGGTGCTCGACCTCGGCATCGGAATGGGCACGGGCAATGATGTTGATCGCCGGATTGGCGGCGCGGGCCCGAAGCACGACCTGCCCGGCCTCGAAGGCATTCGGGATGGCAAGGATCAGCCGCTTGGCGCCCTCCGGATTGGCGGCGGAAAAGACCTCCGCATTGGCAGCATTGCCGGCCACCGTCTCGATGCCGTCGGCCTTCAGCTTCGCCAGCGTCTTGTCGGCATCCTCGATGACCAGGAAGGGCAGGGCTGCCTCTTTCAGCGCGGCCCCAACAAGGCTGCCGACGCGGCCATAGCCGATCAGGATGGAATGGCCGGTCAGCGTCGACTTGGGCGGCGGGCCGTCCTCTTTCTCTGAAGTCGCCGGCGCCGAAGCCACCTGACCCCGCTCCGTCGCCGGGCCGATCGGGCTTGCTTCCTCGGGAGAATTGGCGGAGCGCCTCTCCAGCCATGGCTTCATCCGGTCCACGACGAGAAACATCAGCGGGTTGAGCAGGATCGACAGGATGGCGCCGGCAAGGATCAGGTCGCGGCCCTGATCGGGCAGCAGCTTCAGCCCGACCCCGAGTTCGGCCAGGATGAAGGAGAATTCGCCGATCTGGGCGAGGCTGGCAGAAATCATCAGCGCGGTGGCGATCGGATAGCGGAAGGCGATGACGATAACAAAGGCGGCGAGCGACTTGCCGATGACGATGATGGCAAGGGTGGCGAGTATGGGAAGGCCGTTGCTGACCAGGCTCAACGGGTCGAACAGCATGCCGACCGAGACGAAGAACAGCACCGAGAACGCGTCGCGCAGCGGCAATGATTCTTCAGCCGCGCGGTGGCTGAGCTCGGATTCGCTCATGATCATGCCGGCGAAGAAGGCGCCGAGCGCCAGCGAGACGCCGAACAGTTTCGCCGCGCCGAAGGCGACGCCGAGCGCGATGGCGAGCACCGCGAGCCGGAACAGCTCGCGCGAGCCGGTATGGGCGACATAGTGCAGGATCCAGGGGATGACCCTGCGGCCGACGACCAGCATGACGACGACGAAGGCGGCGACCTTGGCGAGTGTCATGCCGACCACGCCCCATATGCCGTAGCTGGCAGGCAGCGACAGCAGGCTCGAATGGTCGTCCACCAGCGGCTGGCCGCCGAGCACGCCGGCCAGCGCCGGCAGCAGCACCAGCGCCAGCACCATGGCCAGATCCTCGACGATCAGCCAGCCGACGGCGATGCGGCCGCGCTCGGTCTCGATCAGTCGCCGTTCCTGCATGGCGCGCAGCAGCACCACGGTCGAGGCGACGGATAGAGCGAGGCCGAAGACCAGGCCGGCACCCAGGGACCAGCCGAGCAGCCAGGCGAGGCCGGCGCCGAGCAGCGTGGCAAAGCCGATCTGCACGACAGCGCCGGGCACGGCGATTGCGCGGACCGACAAAAGGTCCTTCAGCGAGAAATGCAGGCCGACGCCGAACATCAGGAGGATGACGCCGATCTCGGCGAGCTCGTTGGCGAGGCTGGCGTCGGCGACGAAGCCCGGCGTGTTCGGGCCGACCAGGACGCCGGCTACCAGATAGCCGACCAGCGGCGGGATGCGGAAACGGTTGGCCAACGCTCCGAAGACGAAAGCAAGCCCCAAACCGGCGACGATGGTGGCGATAAGGGGCGTGTCATGCGGCATTGTCTATGGAGCGCCTTTCGGAAATTTACGATGTCGGATAAGCGCCGCCCGAGGCCGTCGCCCTTCGCAATATGGTGGAGAGCGCGGCGATGACGCAACCATGGCCGGGCAGAAATCGGCGCCGGGGCCGGTTCCGAAAAAAGAAAGGCACTCGGCCGCTGTCGGCAGACCGCGGCATCAAGCGCTCGATGTCCTCTGGCCATGCGGCGTTTTCAGGCCGCCAGGAGCAGACCCTCTATCTCGAAGATGGTGTGGTTGGTCAGCGTCTTGGGGATTTCGGCCTGAACTTTTTCGCAGACTTCCTTGTGCAGCTTCTGCCGCATTTCGCCCAGCACCCGCGGCGGCGCAATCAGCACGATCTCTTCGAACTGACCCCGGTGTGCAAGCTTGTAGAGCCGGTCGGCAATATCGTCAGCAAAACGTTCCTTTCCCAAGCGATGCCAGTCGGTTTCTTCGATCGCGCTGCGAGGTCCTTCGGCGTATCGGCCCGGTCTGTCGGTGCCTTGCTCACGAGTGGCAGGATTTTCCTGCTCCATCTCCTGCACGACCTGCAGGTTCGGATATTTGGTGTCGCCCTCGTTGCGCAGGAAAAGCGCCTTCTCGCCGTCAGCCACGATGACCCAAAGACCGTGTTTCAGCCTGATGCTCATGGCGCTCACTCCTTTTCGGTTTTCAGATATGTCGGTCATGCTCAAATGCGGCCTGTCGGCGGGGTAGGGTCGCTAGCCAAACGTGCCGCCGAGCGTGATTGTTCCAGCCAGGACGACGCCCGCGATCATCTCTTTGCAAAGTGCACCAACGGTCGCCGGTGAGGGTACGGCTTTAATCTACTAACTTAGTAGAAATTAGAAAAAAACGTTTTGCCGCGCTGAGGGGACGGCGCTAAAAATCATGCTGGATCAATGGCCGCGAGCGGGGTGCCTGGACACCTCAAGTTCCGGCGTAGAATTTTTTTCTCCTGCCTTTCGCGGCTGCGAAAAAGCGATTGCCTGCCATCATGGGATGCGCGAGTGCTTGCCTTCTGGTTTTTGCCGCGCACGCATAAAACTGCCAGACTGTTCTCTTAATCGTTGTCGCCATGTCGCCAGCCAATGCCAAGCTCAACGCCTTCCCCGTCTTCCTGCGGGTCGACGGCGAAGCCGTGGCCATCGTCGGCAACGGCGAGGGGGCGCTTGCCAAGGCCAGGCTGCTCGCGCAGTCGAGCGCGGCGCTGCGCATCATCGCGGACGATGCCGATCCCGAACTTCTGAATTTCATCGCAACAGCCGGCGCCGTTCATGTCGATGCCGCCTATGACGCTGCCCAGCTCGAAGGCGCGGCCATGGTGTTTGCCGCCAGCGGTGACGAGGCGCTCGACCGCCGGGTCGCCGAAGATGCGCGCCGGCTGGGCATCCCGGTCAACGCCGTGGACCGGCCGGAACTCTGCGATTTCTTTACGCCGGCGCTGGTCAACCGGGCGCCGGTTGCGATCGCCATCGGCACCGAGGGCGCCGGCCCGGTGCTCGCGCAGCTGCTGCGCGTGCGCATCGACCGCATGCTGTCGCCGTCGCTCGGCCGGCTGGCTGCCTTGGCGGCTTCGTTCCGTGCCGCCGCCGAGCGGCTGCCGAAAGGCAATCGCCGCCGCCGCTTCTGGAGCGACTTCTTCGCCGGCGGTCCGGCCAAGGCTGTCGAGGCCGGAGAATTCGCCAGGGCGCATGATGCGGCGCTCGACCTTCTGGCTTCGAACGAGTTGACGGCGGGCCATATCGCGCTTGTCGGCGCGGGTCCGGGCGCGGAGGATCTCTTGACGCTGCGTGCCCACCGCCTGCTCATGGAAGCGGACGCGATCGTCTATGACGCGCTGGTGCCGGAGGCGATCGTCGCCATGGGCCGCCGCGACGCCGAGCGGCTGCCCGTCGGCAAGCGCAAGGGCTGCCATTCCAAGAGCCAGGAAGAGATCAATGCCCTGCTCATCGAGCTTGGCCGCGCCGGCAAGCGCGTGGTGCGGCTGAAGTCCGGCGATCCGCTGGTGTTCGGCCGGGCGGGCGAGGAGATGGCGGCGCTGCGCGGAGCCGGCATCGCCTATGAGGTGGTTCCGGGCGTCACCGCCGCCTTCGCCGCCGCAGCCGATTTCGAACTGCCGCTGACGCTGCGCGGCGTGACCTCCTCGATGGTGTTCACCACCGGACACGACCTCAAGGGCAATTCGCTGCCCGACTGGGCCAAGCTCGCCATCTCCGGCGCCACCGTTGCCGTCTATATGGGCCGCTCGGTCGCTGCCGAAGTTGCCGGACGTCTGATCGAAGCGGGACTGTCGCCGGACACTGCCGTCGCTGTCGTCGAGAATGCAAGCCTCGGCAATCGCCGCCGCTTCCACGGCACGCTGGCCGACCTGCCGTCGCTCGAAGCGCGCGCCGATCTCACCGGTCCGGTCATGACGATCATCGGCGACGCGGTCGCCGGCGCCAATTTCGAACGATCCGAACCGCTCGCGACACACAAGCGCGAAGACACAGCACACCAAGACACAGGGCGCGAAGACACAGGGCATGAAGAGGCCGCCGACAGTACGGTGGCCGAAGGAGTACGGCAATGAAGGTTCTGACCGCGAACAGGCTCTCCGACGGCATCGCCGTCTGGTACGCCGATGGCGGCTGGGCGGAGACAGTCGGCCATGCCGACATCGCCCACGACAAGGTGGCTGAGGACAGGCTGGAGGCGATCGGCGCCGCGGCGGCCGCCAACAACGAAGTGGTCGACGTCAACATCATCGACGTCGCCGTGGTCAATGGATTGGTCGAGCCGGTGCGGCTGCGCGAGAAGATCCGCGCCGCGGGTCCAACCATCCGCACCGATATCGGCAAGCAGGCGTCCCCGGCACCGGCCCGGGCGGCATAAGTTTCAAGGAAAGAGCGGGCGGACGCGCCCCGGAAGACGAAGCATGTACCGTTACGACGAGTTCGACCAAGATTTCGTTCGCGCCAGGGTCGCCGAGTTCAGCGACCAGGTGCAGCGCCGGCTTGCCGGCGACATCACCGAGGAGCAATTCCGGCCGCTCAGGCTGATGAACGGCGTCTATCTGCAGCTGCATGCCTATATGCTGCGCATCGCCGTGCCTTACGGCACGCTGAACAGCCGGCAATTGCGCATGCTCGGCCACATAGCCCGCAAATACGACAAGGGCTACGGCCATTTCACCACACGGCAGAACATCCAGTTCAACTGGCCGGCGCTGTCCGACGTTCCGGCGATCCTCGCCGATCTGGCGAGCGTCGAGATGCATGCCATCCAGACCAGCGGCAACTGCATCCGCAACGTTACCGCGGACCACTTCGCAGGTGCCGCCGCCGACGAGGTCGCCGACCCGCGTCCGTATGCGGAAATCCTGCGCCAATGGTCTTCGGTGCATCCGGAGTTCTCGTATCTGCCGCGCAAGTTCAAGATCGCGGTGACCGGCGCCGAGCGCGATCGCGCCGCCATTCAGACGCATGACATCGGCCTGCATCTGAAGAAGAACGCGGCCGGTGAGCTTGGCTTTGCCGTCTATGTCGGCGGCGGCCAGGGCCGCACGCCGATGGTGGCCAAGAAGATCCGCGACTTCCTGCCGGAAGCCGAGCTGTTGTCCTACTGCACGGCGATCCTGCGCGTGTACAACCTCTATGGCCGCCGCGACAACAAGTTCAAGGCGCGCATCAAGATCCTGGTCCACGAGACCGGCGTCGAGGAGATCACCCGCCAGGTCGAGGCCGAATGGCAGGAACTCAAGGACGCCGAGCTGAAGCTGCCGGATGCTGATATCCAGGCTATCAACGCCTATTTCGCGCCGCCGGCATTGCCGGACCGGCCGGAAGGCGACGCGCAGGTGAAGCAGGCGCGGCTCGATTCCAAGAGTTTCTCGGAATGGCTCGACCAGAACGTCGTGACACATCGCCACCCCGACTATGCGGCGGTGACGATCTCGCTCAAGGGTATCGGCGAGGTTCCTGGCGACGCCAGCGACAGCCAGATGGAAGCCGTTGCCGACATCGCCGAGAAATATGCCTTCGACGAGCTGCGCGTCAGCCACGAGCAGAACCTCATCCTGCCGCATGTGGCGCGCGCCGACCTCAAGGCGGTCTATGACGCGCTGGTCGAGATCGGCCTGGCGACGGCCAATTCCAACCTGATCAGCGACATCATCTCCTGCCCCGGCCTCGATTATTGCGCGCTGGCCACGGCGCGTTCCATTCCGGTGGCGCAGGAGATTTCTCGCCGCTTCGCCTCGCTGGAGCGGCAGCGCGAGATCGGCGAATTGAAGCTGAAGATCTCCGGCTGCATCAATGCCTGCGGCCACCACCATGTCGGCCACATCGGCATTCTCGGTGTCGAGAAGAAGGGCACCGAGCTCTACCAGGTGACGCTCGGCGGCTCGGCCGACGAGAACACGTCGGTCGGCGAGATCATCGGCCGCGGCTTTTCATCGGAAGAGATCACCGATGCCATCGAGCAGATCGTCGAAACCTATCTCGGCCTTCGGCTCAGTCCCGACGAACGTTTTATCGACGCCTACCGCCGTGTCGGTCCCGCGCCGTTCAAGGAGGCGCTCTATGCTGGCGAAACCAAGGCCGCTTGACCGGACGGGCGGCGTCGAGGCCGGCGTCGCCGCGGAAGCGGCAGGGCTCGACGCGCTGCTTGGCCATCTGAAGCCGATCGAGATCATCGAACGCTCGGCGCGTGAATTCTTCCGCGGCGAGGTCGCCGCCGTGTCGTCCTTTGGTGCGGATTCAGCGGTGCTCCTGCATATGATCGCCAAGATCGACCGCTCGCTGCCGGTGATCTTCCTCGACACCGGCAAGCATTTCGAGGAAACGCTGGGCTATCGCGACGCGCTGGTTGCCGATTTCGGCCTGACCGATGTCAGGGTGATCAAACCGGACGAGGCGGGGCTCGAGCGCGTCGATCCGACCGGCAGGCTGCATGAGACCGATACCGACTCCTGCTGCAACGTGCGCAAGGTCGAGCCGTTGGCGCGCGGCGTCGAGCCGTTCCGCGCCTGGTTCACCGGACGCAAGCGCTTCCAGGCTTCGACGCGCGCAGCGCTGCCGGTCTTCGAGGCGGTCGGCTCGCGTATCCGCATCAATCCGCTCGCGCATTGGACGACGTCGGACCAGGCCGACTATATGCGCGCGCATGCGCTGCGCGAAAATCCGCTGGTCGCCTATGGCTATCTCTCGATCGGCTGCTTCCCCTGCACGCAGCCGGTGCAGCCCGGCGAGGACGCGCGTAGCGGCCGCTGGGCAGGGCACGCCAAGACCGAATGCGGCATTCATCTCTCCGGACTGGAGAAGTCGCTGACCGACGCATCGCTTTAGAGTATGTTGATTCAGGTGAGGCCGGCCCGCAAACGGCGGTTTCCTGCCGGCCTTCGCCGGCCGAAGCACTGATGAGTGGCGTGGCCGTTGAATTTAGGCTACGGCCGGCGTAGGCCGGTGCTCACGTACATGAAGTTAGCTCCGCTCCGGTTCTCGGAAGCCACCGCTCTCGGCTCGGCCTGACCTGACTCTCGACATATCCTTCGATTTTTGGACTTGGGAATTTTGATGACTGAAGCGACCAAACCGGAAACCCGCCTCTGGACCCCGAAGGGTTTTCGCGAGGACGACTGGACCCATGCCGAAAGCGCCGAGGCGCTTGCCGGCAATGGCCGCTTCATCCTGCCGCTGCAGGCTTTCCTGGCGCTCGATGACGAGACCCGCAAGTCGGCCAAGGAGCGCATCGGCGTGCTGTTGCTGCCCGGCGACGAACTCGACAAGATCGTCGGCTTGCTCGACCAGCTGTCGCTGGTGGCGCTGGCCTTTCCGGCTTTCAACGACGGCCGCTCCTTCTCCAAGGGCGAGCTGCTGCGCAGCCGCCACAATTTCAAGGGCGCGGTCCGCGCCACGGGCCAGGTGCTGGTCGATCAGCTGCCGCATATGTTGCGGCTCGGCTTCGACGAGTTCGAGGTCTCCAATCCGGTGCTCTTGAAGCGTCTGGAGGAAGGACGCACCGGCGGCCTGCCGGTCTATTACCAGCCGGCGGTGGAGCCGGAAGCCAAGGGACCGAAATATTCCTGGCGGCGCAAGCGCCCAGGCTGACGCGACGGCATCTTTACAAGGTCTTCGCGCAAGTCTTTTCTCCAAGAACGGACGGAAATATCCGCCGGGGAGGGAACGATGCGTTACGACTATGTGATCGCCGGCGGCGGGTCCGCCGGTTGCACGCTTGCGGCAAGGCTTTCCGAGGATCCATCGAAGACGGTCTGCCTGCTCGAAGCGGGCGGCGACGGCAAGGATCTGCTGATCCGCGCGCCGGCAGGCATCATCGCGCTGCTGCCGGGGCGGCCGAGGATCAACAACTGGGCCTTCCAGACGGTGCCGCAGGAAGGCCTCAACGGCCGCAGGGGCTATCAGCCGCGCGGCAAGGCCCTGGGCGGCTGCAGCGCCATCAACGCCATGCTCTACACGCGCGGCAACCGCCGCGACTATGACGAATGGGCCGACCTCGGCTGCGACGGCTGGTCGTGGGACGAGGTGCTGCCTTATTTCCGGCGCGCCGAGGGCAACCAACGTGGCTCCGATCCGCTGCATGGCGGCGATGGGCCGCTCAGGGTGGCGGAGCAGCAGGAGCCGCGCCCTATTTCCAGGGCCTTTGTCGATGCTTGCGGTGAAAACCAGATCAGGCGCAACGACGACTTCAACGGTCCGGACCAGGAAGGGGCAGGGCTCTATCAGGTGACGCAGTTTTGGGGCGAGCGCCGCAATGGCGAACGCTGCTCGGCGGCCGCCGCCTATCTGCATCCGGCGACCGGCCGGCGCAATCTCACCGTCGTCACCGGCGCGCATGCGACGGGCGTGGTGCTCGACGGCAAGCGCGCCAGGGGCGTTCGCTATCGCATCGGCAAGGACGAAGCCGTGGCGGAAGCCAAGCGCGAGGTCATCCTTTGCGGCGGGGCGTTCGGCTCGCCGCAACTGCTTATGCTTTCCGGCATCGGTCCGGCAGTCGAGCTCGCGGCGCACGGCATTCCGCTCGTCCACGAGCTGCCCGGCGTCGGCCGCAACCTGCAGGACCATCTCGATTTCATCCTGGCCTGGAAATCGCGGGAGACGGACCTGATGGGCATCGGCCTGCGCGGCATGCCGGGCTTGATCAGGCACATGCTGCGCTGGCGCAAGGATGGCACCGGCATGATCGCCACGCCCTATGCCGAAGCCGGCGCCTTCCTCAAATCCGATCCGGCGATCGAGCGTCCCGATCTGCAATTGCATTTCTGCATCGCCATCGTCGACGACCACGGCCGCAAGCTGCATATGGGCTACGGCTTTTCCTGCCATGTCTGCGTGCTGAGACCCTATTCGCGCGGCGCGGTAGGGTTATCGAGCACCGACCCGCTGGCGCCACCGCGCATCGACCCGCGCTTCCTGGAGGACGAGCGGGACGCCGACCTTCTGCTCAAAGGCGTGCGGATGATGCGCGCCATATTGGAGGCGCCGGCGCTGGCGAAATATCGCGCCAAGGAAATCTACACCGCCGGCGCTTCCGGCGATGCCGAGCTGATGGCGCATATCAGGGCGCGCGCCGACACGATCTACCACCCAGTCGGCACCTGCAAGATGGGCATCGACGATATGGCCGTCGTCGACCCGAAGCTCAAGGTTCGCGGGCTGGAGGGGCTGCGCGTGGTCGATGCCTCGGTGATGCCGACCTTGATCGGCGGCAACACCAATGCGCCGACGATCATGATCGCCGAGAAGGCCGCGGACATGATCCGGGCAGCAGCCTGAGCCTTGCGTGCTTGGTCGGACCAGGTTGCTTGATTCCGCCTCGGCTGAGCCGGTCCTGCCGGCTTGCTATCGGGATCGAGTCGATCTGGTCAGACCACTTATGCGATTTGCACTTCCCCTTCGGCCATATTGCCCTTAGGATAGGGTTATTATTTCGCGGTCCGAAATAAATAGTCGGCAAAGGAGGAAACGGCATGGCAGGCAAGAAGATATTGATGCTCGTTGGCGAGTTCAGCGAGGAATACGAGATTTTCGTCTTTGAACAGGCCATGCATGCGGTCGGCCACACCGTCCATGTCGTCTGCCCGGACAAGAAGGCCGGCGACGTGCTTAAGACCTCGCTGCACGACTTCGAGGGCCACCAGACCTATACCGAAAAGCTCGGCCACGACTACATCCTCAACAAGACCTTCGCCGAGGTGAATCCCGCGGACTACGATGCGGTCTACGCGGCGGGTGGGCGCGGGCCGGAATATATCCGCATCGACAAGCGCGTGCAGGCGCTGGTCAAGCACTTCCACGAGACAGGCAAGCCGATCTTCACCATCTGCCACGGCGTTCAGATCCTGATCGCGGTCGACGGCGTGGTGCGCGGCAAGGAAGTCGCCGCGCTGCAGTACTGTGAGCCGGAAGTGACCCTTGCCGGCGGCATCTATATCGACGTGCCGCCGACCGGCGCACATGTCGACGGTAATCTCGTGTCGGGCAAGGGATGGCCGGGGCTTGCCGCCTTCATGCGGGAGTGCCTGAAGGTGCTCGGCACCGAGATACGTCATGGCGAAGCGCTGATGCGCGACGAGCGCCAGGCAGCGTAGCCCTTCGGCGCCCTACGCCGTGGAACTTCACGAAGGGCGGCATGCGGCTGGAGCGTTTCACCGTTTCACGGAAACGGCGAACCGCTCTAGCCCTTTGTTTTGACGCAATTCCGGACGGAAGACCGTTTTCCTGCCCTAGTGACGCCGCGCGCCGCCCGCCTTATCCGCCTCCGCCCCGTCCAAGCGGTCGAGCAGGTCCGTAAGCCGCTTCGGCACTTCTTTTTCCAGGCGAAATACCGGCAGCGTGCGCAGTAAGCGCTTCGTCGCTTCCGTGCCGACTTGCCGCCTGATGTCGTTGGCGAGCTTGGCGCGCCTGTCGCCGTTGTTGCCCTTCATGGTCCCAAAATCCTGTGTCGGCTTCGAAACTCCTCCAGCCCGGCAATGGTTCCCGTACCTGCCCCCGAGGGCAAGCGAAGACGCCCGGTACGGTAAAGTTTGAATTAATTTCGAACGGCCCGAGGAGGGCCGCAGCCGGTGCTTGCCCCTTGATTTTTGGCCCTTAAACCTCGATATCGGGCGCAAATCCAAACCAATCCGAATGACGGGAAACGGCGATGAGCGACCAGGCAAAAGACGAACGCGCGCCCGAGGAAATCGAAGCCAACCAGACTTCCGGCGCCAAGGCTTCCGGCGAACGTGCGGAAGGCGGCGTCGACGGCGACTATGAGGCGCTTGTGCGGCTGCTGAAGGAAAACGAGGAACTGAAGGACCGCGCGCTGCGCGCCGCGGCCGAAATGGAGAATCTGCGGCGGCGCACCGCGCGCGACGTGCATGACGCGCGCACTTACGCGGTCGCCAATTTCGCGCGCGACATGCTGTCGGTGTCGGACAATCTGCGCCGCGCGCTCGAAGCCATCCCGGCCGAGGCAAAGGCCGGCGGCGACGCCGGCTTCAAGGCGCTTATCGAGGGCGTCGACCTCACCGAGCGCGCCATGCTGGCAGCGCTCGAGCGGCATGGTGTGAAGAAGCTTGCGCCGGAAGGCGAGAAGTTCGACCCGAACTTCCATCAGGCGATGTTCGAGGTGCCCAATGCCGACGTTGCGGCCGGCACCGTCGTCCAGGTGGTGCAGCCCGGCTATTCGATCGGCGAGCGCGTGCTGCGGCCGGCGATGGTCGGCGTCGCCAAGGGCGGTCCGAAGGCGGCCGCCGAGGCGAAGGTCGAGCCGGGCCCGGTGAACG
This sequence comes from Mesorhizobium sp. WSM4904, assembly GCF_029674545.1. Taxonomy (NCBI): domain Bacteria; kingdom Pseudomonadati; phylum Pseudomonadota; class Alphaproteobacteria; order Hyphomicrobiales; family Phyllobacteriaceae; genus Mesorhizobium; species Mesorhizobium sp. WSM4904. The sequence goes on from NZ_CP121354.1 coordinate 2,190,112, forward strand.
AGCAGGCCGAGAAGGATGCGTGATTAGAGGAGTAAGGGAGTAGGGCAGTAAGGGAGTAGGAATGGCGGCCGTACATTTGATGCGGCTTATGCTATTTATAGTCCCTACTCACCTACTCCCTTACTGCCCTACTCCCTTACCCTCATGAATCCCATCGAGCTGCTCGACTATGCCGGCGTCGCGGTCTTCGCGGCGACGGGCGCGCTTGCCGCGTCGCGAAAGGAGCTCGACATCATCGGTTTCCTGTTCCTGGCGAGCGTCACCGGCATCGGCGGCGGGACGCTGCGCGACGTCATCCTCAACCTGCCGGTGTTCTGGGTCGCCAATGGTGGCTATGTGCTGATCTGCGCCGTGGTGGCGGTGCTCGTCTTCTTCAGCGCCCATCGCGTCGAATCCCGCTACAGACTGCTGCTCTGGCTCGATGCGATCGGGCTTGCCGCCTTCGCGGTTATGGGGGCCGCAAAGGGCCTTGCGATCACCGGCTCGGCGGTCGTGTCCGTCATCACCGGGGTGCTCACCGCGACCTTCGGCGGCATATTGCGCGACCTGCTTGCCGGCGAGCCTTCCGTGCTGCTCAGGCCTGAGATCTATGTCACGGCGGCGCTTGCCGGTGCGGCGCTCTTCACGCTTTGCGACCTTGTCGGCATGCCGGCCTTGCCATCCAGCCTGCTCGGCTTCGCGGCCGCCTTCCTGGTGCGCGGCGGGGCGCTCAAATTCGGCTGGTCGTTTCCTGCGTACAAAGCCGGCCCGGCCGGAGGCCGGAAGATATTCCGTGAAGGAGCGAGTAGCGAATAGGAAGTAGCGAATAGGGGTTGAACGGAACAGATCCCGCCACTTTTCTTCTATTCGCTATTCGCTATTCGCTATTCGCTATTCGCTATTCGCTATGCCGCGAAGCGCTGGCCTTCACCGCCATAGTAGTTGACGTAGCGGGCGCCGATTTCCTTGACCGGCATGACGACGAAAACGTCGACCGTCGAAAACTCGTGGTCGATGACGCAGCCGTCGCCGATGCGGGCGCCGACGCGCAGGTAACCTTTGACCAGCGGCGGCATGGCGGCGATCGCGGCCTTGGCGTTGACAGCCTCGATCGGCATCAGGTCCATCGAGCAGTAGCGGCCGGCCACCGCCCGGACGTCCCAGGCCTGATCGGTGCGGCAGTGGTGGGCGAGATAGGTGAGCGCCTCGGCATGCGCCGCCGGCACTATGCCATGGAAGGACGCGCAACCGGTCATCACGCCGATGCCGTAGTGGTTGATATAGGCCCAGATGCCTTGCCAGAGCGCCTCGATGGTCCGCTTGGAACGGTATTCCGGCAGCACGCAGGAGCGGCCGAGCTCGAGGAAGCGCTGGCCCGGATGGCGCGCCACCAGCTTGGTCAGTTCGAACTCGCCTTCGGAATAGAAGCCGCCCGCGGCCGTGGCTATCTCCTGCCGCAGCAGGCGGTAGGTGCCGACGATGCGGCGATGCTCGGGACCGGGAAGCGCGGTGTCGAAAACCAGGAGATGGTCGCAGAGCGGGTCGAAACGGTCGGCATCGCGCCGGTCCTGCGCCTGGAACAGATCCTTTCTCGCGCCAAGCTCGTCATAAAATACCCGGTAGCGCACTTCCTGGGCGGCGGCGATCTCGGCCTCGTTGCGGGCGAGCCGCACTTCAAGGCTGCCGATCCGGCCCAGCGGTGCGCCGCTTGCGACAGCATCGACAGTACGCGCGGCGAGCAAGGCGCCGCTGGCGTTCGGCCGAGTGTCACATTCAGGCATGACTGTATGCACGAGTGATTCTCCTTCGAGCCATCCCTCTTGGCACGGGGATACGGTGTAGGTGCAACAGGATTGTGACAGTACCGTGATACGGCGAGCCCGGCAATACTTCGTCGGCTGGGCAATACCCTCAACCGGCTATCTTAATGCCGTCAAAGCCAAGCAATCCAAGGCGTTCGAGAAAGTCTAAAAAAATCGTTACGCAGCAGCCTGACCCTCGACGGCCTGGACGAGCGCATCGGGGTCGAGCGGCTTGGTGACGAAGCCGCTGGCGCCGTGGGCCAGAACGGTATGGCGCGTCTTTTCCTGGCTGTCGGCGGAAAGAACCATGATAGGGACCGGCGGCACGGCAAGTGCCTCCTCATGCCGGCGGATGGCGGCGATCGCATCCAGCCCGTCCATCACCGGCATGTGCAGGTCCATCAGGACCACGTCGAAGCGATGCTTGAGGCCTGCGTCGGTGACGGCTTCGACCGCGGCCTTGCCGTTGCCGACGATCTTGACGCGGTGCCCGGCTTTCAGCAGCGTGGCGCGGGCAAGCATGGCGTTGATGTCATTGTCCTCGGCGATCAGCACGGACAGACCCTGGTCGCGGCGGCGAACGGACGCGGCGCCGCGTGGTTCCGGCCGCGGCTCGGCAGGTGCCGACACATGGCTGGTCAACAGCACACGCAGCAGGGTTTCGCCGCGCACCGGCCGGGCGAGAAACGTCGCGTAGCCGTTGGCGCGGAATTCGCCAAGCATGCCGCGATCGGTCGGAGCGATCAGGGTGATTGCCTCGCAATCGTCAAAGCCGCTCTCGCGCAGGCGCTTGAGCAGACGACCGTCGCTGTTTTCAAGCGCGGCATCGATCAGAAGCCCGTTGCAGCCGGCCGCGTATTGGGCGGCCTGACTGGGCGTCGCTGCGATCTCGACGGCGCCGCCGTGAGCGCGGATGGCGCGGGCGATGGCATCGGCCTCGACCGCGTTCTTCGACACGATCACCGCGCGCCGGTCCGAGAGGATGTTCTGGCGATGCGGCGGCGGCTCGGTTGCCGCGGTGGCCGGGATGTCGAAGACGAATTCGGATCCTTCGCCGAGCCGGCTCGAAACCGAGATCGTGCCGCCCATGGCGATCACCAGGCGCTTCGAGATGGCAAGGCCGAGACCCGCGCCGCCATGCACCCTGGTCGAGGTGCCGTCGGATTGTTCGAATTCCTCGAAGATGCGCTCCATGTCCTGTTCGCGCAGACCGGGACCCGTGTCGGCGATGGTGAAGCAGATGCGATCGGTGGTCTCGGTGCGGGCCCGCGCGACGGTGAGCAGCACGCCGCCGGCATCGGTGAACTTGACGGCGTTGCCGATGAGGTTGAGCAGCACCTGGCGCACCCGGCCCGGGTCGGCGGTGATCATCTGCGGCACGTCGGGCTCGACATAGCAGCCGAGCCCGATGTTCTTGGAGAAGGCCTTCGCCGCCAGGAGCTCGATGATGTTGTCGGCGATCTCGCGCAGCGAGGTCGGCTGCGGCTCGGGGTCGAAGCGGCCGGCCTCGATCTTGGAATAGTCGAGCAGGTCCTCGATCAGGGCCAGCAGCGCGCTCGCCGATGTGGAGACGGCGCCGACATAGGTGCGCTGCTCGGGCGAGAGGTCGGTGTCGGCAAGCAGCTTCGCCATTCCCATGATGCCATTCATCGGCGTGCGGATCTCGTGGCTCACCGTGGCGAGGAAGCGCGACTTGGCCTGGCTTGCATATTCGGCCCGCTCGCGGGCGGTGATCAGCGAGGATTCAGCGCGCTTGCGGGCGGTGATGTCGCGGGCGATCGCCCGGTGCGACACCGCGCCCGTATCCTTGTCGCGCACCGAGAGCTCGATCCAGGAGAACCAGCGCGGCCCGTTCGGCGTACGGATGGCGACATCGGTGGAGCTCAGGCATTCATGGTCCGAGAAGGCGGCGTCGGGCACGATGCCGACGTCTATGCCGAGCTCGGAAAGCGTCTTGCCGGCGAGGTCGCGCTGGTCGGTGCCGACGAGCGAGGCGAATACCTTGTTGGCGTAAACGATGTGACCGTCGCGATTGCGATGGACGACGAGATCGCCGAGCGCATCGATCAGGCCGCGAAAACGCTCCTCGCTCTCCTGCATCTCCCACATGCGGTCGGCGAGCGTCTCGATCTCGGCGCGGCTGCGGGCGGCGGTCTCATCGAGAAGTGCTGCGGCGCGACGCTCGGTGCGCCGGTTGCGCAGATGCATGGCGAGGCCGCCGAGGCCCGTCGCCAGGAGGCCGATGGTGATGAAGGCCGGTGCGCCGGTGAGATGCGCCAGCCCGGCCAACACGGCGATGGCGACGATCGTCAGGAACGGCAGGCCTTCACGGTTGTCTGCCGGCAATGTCGGGACCAGCGGCGGCGCGGCAAGCAGCTGCCGCTTCGGCGCGCCGAGGTCCAGCACGTCATCGCCTGCGGCCTTGCTGCCCTTCCTGATGTCGGAGTCCGCGAACATGCGGAAACCTTGCCAGACGGAGATTATGGAAGATTGCGGCGGATCGTTCGAATTTTAGGTTTCAGCGCGGATTCCCGCGGGTTTTGCCTTGTTTTAGGCAATTCCGGACGGAAAACCGCCGGACACTTCCTGGAATTGCATTACATATCCACGACCACACGGCCCCTGATCTTGCCGTCGACGATGTCGCGCGCGGCGCCGATGATGCCGTCGAAGCCGATCGACCGCGACAAGGTCGACAGCTTCTTCAAGTCGAGATCGGTGCCAATGCGGCGCCACGCCTCGAGGCGGACCGGTTTCGGCGCCATGACGGAATCGATACCGAGCAGCGAGACCCCGCGCAGGATGAAGGGCGCGACGCTCGTGGGCAGGTCCATGCCGCCGGCCAGGCCGCAAGCTGCGATCGCGCCGCCATAGGACGTCATCGACAGCACGTTGGCCAGCGTGTGGGTGCCGACGGAGTCGATCCCACCGGCCCAGCGTTCCTTGGCAAGCGGCTTGGCCGGCTGGCTGAGTTCCTCACGCGAGATCACCTCGGCGGCGCCGAGGTCGATCAGATAGGGGCTTTCGGCATTGCGCCCGGTGGAGGCGATGACATGGTAGCCGAGGGTGGAGAGGATCGAGATGGCGACCGAGCCGACGCCGCCGGCGGCGCCCGTCACCACCACCGGCCCACGATCCGGAACGATGCCGTGCCGCTCCAGCGCCATGACGGCGAGCATCGCCGTGTAGCCGGCGGTGCCGATGGCCATAGCATCATGCGGGCTCATGCCTTCGGGAAGCGGCACCAGCCAGTCGCCATTGACGCGAGCGCGCCCGGCATAGGCGCCGTAATGCGTCTCGCCGACGCCCCAGCCGTTGAGGATGACCTTGTCGCCCTTGCGCCAGTCGGCATGGGAAGAGGAGATGACGGTACCGGCGAAATCGATGCCGGGCACCAGCGGCCAGCGGCGCACAACCGGCGCCTTGCCGGTGATGGCCAGTCCATCCTTGTAATTCACCGTCGTCGCCTCGACGGCGACGGTGACATCGCCTTCCATCAGCTCGGCTTCGGTAAGTTCGACGACCTCGACCGATTGCTTCTTCTCGGCATCGCGCGAAACGAGGATGGCTTTGAAGGTATCGGACACTTTTGTCTCCTCGGTTCTGGCGATTTATTCATGCGGCTGCGGTTGGAAAACCGCTGCACGTTTTCCTTGGAATTGCCTAGGGGCCGACTTTGGGGCGATGGCAGCTCGAGGTCAATTGCTTGGGTCCTGAGGTTTGGTTTCCCGCCGCCAGCCGATCAGCTCGTCGAAGACAACTAGTGCCGCGCCCACGGAAATGAAGGCGTCGGCGAGATTGAACACCGCGAAGGACCAGACCGGCGTGTGGAACAGGATGTAGTCGATGACGTGGCCGTAGACGGCGCGATCGATAAGATTGCCGAGCGCGCCGCCGACGATCAGGGCAAAGCCGATCCGGGCGATGACGTGGCCGGCCGGCGTGCGCACGGCCAGATAGAGCACGAAGGCGACGACGAGCGCGGCGATGACCACCAGGCCGGTGTCGCCGAAGGAGGAGAACATCGAGAAGGCGATGCCGGTGTTGTAGGTGCGGAACAGCGCCAGGAACGGCAGGAGATCGACCTTTTCCTGGAAGGCGAGACCGTTCTCGGCCAACTGCTTGATCCACTGATCGAACGCGATGGCGACAACGACCAGAAGGGCGTAAGGGGACCATGATTTCACTTGGCAGTCCTCATCGCGTGTCGGTGGCGGGGTCGAGCTTCAACGCGCCGCGCCGGATCTCGAACAGCATCACGCCTGTGGCAACCGCCAGATTGAGCGAATCGGCGCGGCCGGCCTGCGGGATCCTGAGCAGCCGGTCGCAGCTTTCGGCAAGGCTGTCGGGCAGCCCCTGTTGCTCGTTGCCCATCAAGAGCAGCACCGGGCCCCGGGAGAAGTCGACCGATCGGTAGTCGACCGCGCCCTTGAGATGCGTTCCGGCGACGAGGCCCGGAAAGTCGCGCCGCCAGGCGAGGAAGGCCTGCTCCGTCGCCTTGGCGACCGGCACGGCGAAGATCGAGCCCATGGTGGCGCGCACCGTCTCCAGCGAGAACGGATCGGTGGTGTCGCCGACCAGGATGATGCCCTTGGCGCCGACTGCATCGACGGTGCGGATGACGGTGCCGAGATTGCCGGGGTCGCGCACGCGGTCCAGCGCAACCCAGACATCGCCGTCCGTGGCGCGGATACCTTTTAGCGGCAGCGTCTGCTGCGCGAAGACGCCGACGACCATCTGCGGGTTTTCGCGGCGGGTGATCGCGGCCAGCACCTTTTCCGAGACCTCGAGCACGGTGCCGCCGGCGGCGACCGTGCGCGCCGCGACTTTTTCTATCGCCGCGTTGCCGCGCCCGGCCTTGGCGAACACCAGTGTCCTGATCGACCAGCCGAGATCGAGCGCGTCGATGACAAGCTTCAGCCCTTCGGCCATGAAGGCGTTCTGCTGGTCGCGGAATTTCTTCAGCGCCAGCGCCTTGATGTCCTTGACCAGCGGATTGGCGAGGCTGGTGACTTCCTTGACCTGGCCGACCGGCCGGTGTCCGTCGTAAGCGACCATTTCAAGCCACCCAGCGCGAGAACAGCGAGGTCGACAGCGCGCGGCCGGCCGATTTCTCGCGGATGATCAGCTCACCGGATTCGACCATGCCCCCCATGCCGGCGAAGGTATCGCGCATCAGCGCGTGGATGGCGAAGAAGGAAGCCCGGATCGAATAGGCGGTTAGAACCACCGCCAGCGGCTTCGGCGTCAGGATCGAGCGGCAGAGGTCGGCGAGGCCCGGCAAGTCCTCGAACAATTGCCAGACCTCGCCTTTTGGACCGCGGCCATAGGCGGGCGGGTCGAACAGGACGATGTCGTAGCGGCTGCCGCGGCGCTCCTCGCGCTCGGCGAATTTCACCGCATCCTCGACGATCCAGCGGATCGGCTTGTCGGAGAGGCTGGCCATCTCCTGGTTCTCGCGCGCCCAGCCGATCGCCTTCTTCGAGGCGTCGACATGGGTGACCTCGGCGCCGGCGCGCGCCGCCACCAGCGAGGCAAGCCCGGTATAGCCGAACAGGTTCAGCACTTTGACCGGACGCCTGGCCGCCGCGATCAGCCCGGCCATGTGGTCCCAGTGCGAGGCCTGCTCGGGAAAGACGCCGACATGGCGAAACGAGGTGAAGCGGCCGAGATAGTCGATGCCGTCATGCTTCATCGGCCAGGTTTCGCCGAGCGGCGTTTTTGGAAAACGCCAGCGGCCGATGCCTTCTTCGTCGGTGTCGCCGGTGAAGATGGCGTCGGCGCGCTCCCATTCCTTCGCGGGAAGCGCTCGCTGCCAGATCGCCTGGCCCTCCGGACGCACGATGCGGTAGGGGCCGTACTGCTCCAGTTTTTCCCCGGCGCCGCTGTCCAGCAGCGCGTAGTCGGCATTGGGCGCGATCTCGAGGATCAGCGGCAGACGCTCGGCGGGCAGCGGACCCTCGCGGCGCGCAAGAGAGCGCGGCGCTGGTTTCTGGTCCTGGCGATTGGCGGGCGAGGCGCCAATTCCGCGCGGCAGCTGGCCGGGGCCGGGTTTTGCTGGCTGGCGCGGGCGGTTGTCGCGGTTTCGGTCGCGAAAGGACTTCAAGAAAAATCTCCGGAACGGCAGGCCGCTTTTGGCATAGGGCCTCCGCCTTCGCAACAAGATGGTCGGGCGCCGTTCAGTCGCAATGCAATGGACCTCGCGGTTGAAACAGGCAAATCTCCGATCATGTCCCGCTCCGAACGCCTGCTCGACCTGATCCAGATCCTGCGCCGCCACCGCCGGCCGGTCAGCGGCCGCGCGCTTGCCGGCGAGATGGGCGTGTCGATCCGCACGCTTTACCGAGACATCGCGACGCTACAGGGGCAGGGCGCGCCGATCGAAGGCGAGGCGGGACTGGGCTATGTGCTGAAGCCCGGCTTCATGCTGCCGCCGCTGATGTTCACAGACGAGGAGATCGAGGCGATCGTGCTTGGCTCGCGCTGGGTGGCAAAACAGCCGGACACGCGGCTGGCCGAGGCCGCGGCGAACGCGCTGTCGAAGATCGCGGCAGTGCTGCCGGACGATCTGCGCGAGGATCTCGATGCCACGACGCTGCTGGTCGGGCCGGGTTCGGCGGGTGTCGAGGCGATCGACCTCGGCGTGGTTCGGCAGGCGATCCGCAACGAGCGCAAGCTCGGCTTCCTCTACCGCGATGCCGGAGGCGCCGCGTCGGAGCGCGTGGTCTGGCCGTTCGCGCTCGGTTTCTTCGACAAGGTGCGGGTTATGGTGGCGTGGTGCGAGATGCGCCAGGATTTCCGGCATTTCCGCACCGACCGCATGTCTCGCCTCGCCGTCACCGATATCCGTTATCCGCGCCGTCGCCAGGCAATGCTCAAGGAATGGCGGACGACGCTCGACAAACCGGGCCGGAACGCGCCGGGAGACTCCGCCGGTTGATAGCTGCTGCCAGAATCTGACAGCGGTGTCGTCTAGGGTCACTAAGGTTCAAACATCTTGGAGACAGACATGACCACGCCCAATTTCGTCATCCTCTATGTCGACAGCCCGGAACGGAGCGGTGCGTTCTACGCATCGCTGCTCGGGCGCGAGCCGGTCGAGTCCTCGCCCACCTTTGTCATGTTCGTGCTCGACAAAGGCTTCAAGCTCGGCCTTTGGTCGCGACACACCGTCGAACCGGCGGCAGCCGCGGCGGGCGGAGGCGGCGAGCTGGTGCTTGCTGTCGACAACGCGGCTGCGGTCGACACCACACATTCCGGCTGGGCAGGGCGCGGCTTGAAAATCCTGCAGGCACCGACCGACATGGATTTCGGCCGCACCTTCGTCGCGCTCGATCCGGATGGTCATCGGCTGCGTGTCTATTGGCCGAGTGAGTAGGGCAGTAGGGCAGTAGGGTGCGTCGTCCCCGGCAGTTCACATACTGCCTTATTGCCCTATTCCCCTATTCCCCTATTGCCTTGCACTGAGCGCCTTGTAGACGGCGATGCCGGCGGCGAGGTCCTCGAGCGCGGCGCCGACCGACTTGAACAGCGTGATTTCGGCGTCGCTCTGCCGGCCCTGTTTTTCGCCACGCGCGAGCTCATGCAGGTCGGCGACGATCGCCTCGGGCTTCAGCACGCCGGAAGCCAATGGCTGGACGATGTCGCCGGCCTCCTTGGTGGCGCCGGCGCGGGTGTCGACATAGACGCGGGCGCGGGAAATCGCGTCGTCGTCGCTCTCGCGCATCTGCGGCGTGAAGCCGCCGACCAGGTCGACATGGGCGCCCGGCTTCAGCAGCGCGCCCTTGATCAGCGGCGTGGTCGAGATAGTCGCCGACGAGACGATGTCCGCCTCGCCAAGCTCGGCTCCGAGATCGCCGGCCGCGCTCGCCGGAAGGCCCTCGGCGCGGAGTGCGCTCGCCACTTTTTCGGCATTGGCCGGCGTGCGGTTCCAGATGCGGATCGATTGGATAGGTCTCACCGCCGAATGCGCCTTGGCGAGGAAGGTTGATAGCGCGCCGGCGCCGATCACCAGCAGCCGCGAGGCGTCCTCGCGGGCGAGATAGGACGCGGCGAGCGCCGAGGCACAGGCGGTGCGCCATTGCGTCAGCCGCTGGCCGTCGATCAGCGCTTCCGGCTCGCCGGTCACGCCGTCGAGCAGCAGATAGAGGCCCATCACCGCCGGCTTGCCGATGGCGTTGTTGTCCGGCGACACGGTGACGATCTTGACGCCGATGTGGCCGCCCGCCGAGGTGCCGGCGGCGTTGAAATCGGTCCAGGCCGGCATCAGCAGCAGCGTCGAGGCGGCGCCGTCCGGCCGCTCGACCGCATGATGGTGGCGCACCGGTTGCACGGCGCCGTCGCGGAAGGCGGTGCGCAGCGTCTCGACCAGCCCGGGAAAGGTGAGCGCCTGATCGACCTCGGCGGCCGAAATGGTCAGCATTGAAGGCTCCGTAACGGCACGCTGTTCAGTTCGTCGGCTTGGACAGCGCCGGTCCTTTCGGTGCCTCAGGCGCGCGGCTCACCGTCTGGCGCAGGCTCTCGGCCTCCAGGCCACGCTGGCGCGCCAGCTTACGGTAGCGGCCCTGCTTCACCCAGGTCGCCATGCTGCCGACGACCATGCCGACGGCTAGAGCCAGGAACAGGAAGATGAAAAGCGGCAAGTTCAGCGTCAGCGCCGGATTACCGGGATGGAACGGGTCGAGCGTGAAGGCGACCGGCCCGCGGTTGGCGACGGCAAGCGCAATCAGGATGATGGCCAGCGGCACGAAGACCACGACGAGCACGAAGCGATTGAACATCAGATCTCCATGGTGAGGCGGTTGAAGCGCGCATGTCCTTATCCCGAAACCGGTCTCCACTTCCGGGAGGCATGCTTGAGCGCCCAGACGTCGTTTCGACCCGCCGGCGCGGCGCCTATTTGCCGCCGTTCAGCCTTTCGCGCAACTCCTTGCCGGTCTTGAAGAACGGCACCCACTTCTCCTCGACCTCGACGGATTCGCCGGTGCGCGGGTTGCGGCCGGTGCGGGCAGGGCGGTTTTTCACCGAAAAGGCACCGAAACCGCGCAGCTCGACCCTGTTGCCTTCGGCAAGCGCGTCGGTGATCTCGTCAAAGATGGCGCCGACGATGTTTTCGACGTCGCGCAGGAAAAGATGCGGGTTGCGTGCAGCAATGATCTGCACAAGTTCGGATTTGATCATGAGAACGTTCCCCGTAAACCACTGCGGTCAAATTATCAGGATGATTTTATTGCTTTTTTGGCTCGTCCCAACGGCTTGTCAAGGGTGCCAGACTGAAACGAGACCGTCAAGAAACAAGCGGTCGGCGCCAAGCTCGTGAATGACATCGGCGCCGGCGTCCGGCAGGCCGAGCGCGCTGGCGACGGCTTTGGTCATGCTCCTCGAAAACAGGTAGCCGCGCCCCTCTGTGTTCTTCCATTCGACGACCTTGAGCTTGCTGTCGACGCCCTTGGTCGCCAGCCAGCCGATCGCCTCGGTCTCGCCGCCAACCGCGTCGACAAGGTGATTGCCGAGGGCCTGGCGGCCGGTGAAGATCGAACCGTCGGCCAGCGCCAGCGCCTGCTCATGCGTCATTTTGCGCCGCTCGGCGACGATGCCGACGAACCAGTCATAGCTGTCGAGGATGAGCTTGCGCACCATGGCGCGCTCGTCGTCATTGGTCGGCTTGAAAGGCGAGGGCGAAGCCTTGAGCGGCGAGGATTTCACTTCCTCGAGCTTGATGCCGAGCTTGTCCATCAGGCCGCTGACATCGGGATACTGGATCAGCACGCCGATCGAGCCCACGATCGAGGTCTGACGGGCAACGATGTGGTCGGCAGCGCTTGCGATCATGTAGCCGGCCGATGCCGCCAGCGTGCCGACCTCGGCCACGACCGGCTTGTCGGCGGCAAGCTTGCGCACTTCCTCATAGATCGACTCGCCGCCGACCGTGGTGCCTCCGGGCGAATCGATCGACAGGATGACGCCTTTCACGGTCGGCGATTTGCGGATCGTCTCCAGCCTTTTGATCAGCTCCTCGTCCTCGGTGATGGTGCCTTCGATCTTGACCTTGGCGATGTGATCGATCGCCTGGCCGGCAAAATCCTCGTCATAGACCCATGCCGAAAAGGCGATCAGCGCCGCCGCCAGAACCACAAACGCGGCCACGCGCCAGAACGTCAGCTTGCGGCGCAAGCGGCGGCGGTCGATCAGGTCGTCGGCTCTCATTGCCATTGTCAGCCTCACAATCGGTGGGAAAAGACGCTTTTAAAGCAAGCGCCCACGCGCGGCTACCGTTTCCTGCCGGTCGCGATCCCGGCAATAGACGTTGACGGCGACCTCACGAAAAATTAACGCAGCCAGGCCCTATCTGCTATGAAAGGCTGGCAGTTCAGCCGAATTCGTCCTAGTCGTGCGGTAGTAGCCGTCACATTTTTGCAGTTTTCCTCCGCTTGTGCTTGCTTGCGGGGGCCGGCATACCACCTATAAGCGGTGTTTGGCGGGGCAAGGGCTCATTAGAAAACAGTCATGTTGGCGCGATCTGACGAAACGAGCGATGCCGAAATGGTGTCGGCTGCCGCTGGCGAAAGCGGCACGCGCGGCGACGCGTTCGACCGCGCGCAGCGGCATTCGCGCCGCGTGCGCGTGCTGAAGTTCGCGGTGCCGCTGCTCGCGGCGGCAATAGCGGTCGCTTTTCCGGTCTATTCCTATCTCGCCGCGCCGGTTTCGGTCTCGGTGCAGGCCGATGGCACCGCCTTTTCGGACGGCAAGCTGGTGATGGCCAATCCCAAGCTCAACGGCTTCACCAAGCAGAAACTGCCTTATTCGCTGACGGCGACCCGGGCGACACAGGATGTCGGCAAGCAGGACATCATCGACCTCGACGGCATCAACGCCAAATTGCCCGTCGCCAGCGACAACGTCGTGGCCGTCGATGCCGCGCATGGCATCTACAATCGCGGCGCCAACACGATGGACCTGACCAGCGATGTCTCGGTGACCACCACCGACGGCATGGTGGCCAAGTTCAAATCGGTCTTCCTAGACATGGGCAAAGGCTCTATGAAGACGAGCAATCCGGTCGATGTCAGCCGCGGCGGGTCGCGCATCACTGCCGACTCGATGTCGGTGGAAGAGAACGGCAAGGTCGTGGTCTTCGAGAACCGTGTGCGCGTCAACATCGATCCGGCCGCTCTGAAGGCGGCGGGGGTTAAGAGTGGAGAAGAGAATGCGTCGCAGTAAATCCGCGTGGCTTCTGGGCGCAGCCTCCGCACTGCTGTTGCTGGGAACGGCGAATTCGCTTGCGCAGTCAAGCGCGAGCAGTCAGATCCCCGGGCTGAAATTGTCGGGCGACCAGCCGATCCAGATCGAAAGCGATAAGCTCGAGGTTCGTCAAGCTGACAGCATGGCCGTCTTCAGCGGCAATGTGACGGTCAATCAGGGCCCGACCCTGCTCAAGTCCGGCAAGATGACGGTCTACTACGTCAAGGATGCCAACGCCCCCAAAGGCGCGGCGGCCGGCGCGTCGGCGATGACCGGTGCCGCCAACATCGACCACCTCGTGGTCGAGAACAAAGTCTATATCAAATCGAACGACCAGATCGCCACCGGCGACACCGGTACATTCGACATGAAGACGCAGGTGCTGGTGCTAAAAGGCAAGGAAGTGGTGCTGTCGCAGGGCGACAACGTGCTCAAGGGCTGCAAGCTCACCGTGCAGATGAAAAGCGGCCTCGGCAATGTCGAAGGTTGTCCTCGCGTCATCATGTCGTTCAAACCCCAGAAGCAAGGAGAGCAGCAGCAGGGAGCGTCGAACAACTAATGGCCGGCGTATCGTCGCTGCTGGCCCGCCTTCCGGGACGGGCGGCCGCAAAACCGTCCGCGCCGGCAACGGTCGGCGCCGACAAGGCGAAGTTCAAGGGCACCCTGATCGCCAAGGGCCTGACCAAAAGCTACAAGGGCCGCAAGGTGGTGAGCGGCGTGACGCTTGGCGTGCGCGCCGGAGAGGCCGTCGGCCTGCTCGGCCCCAACGGCGCCGGCAAGACCACCTGTTTCTACATGGTCACCGGTCTCGTGCCGGTCGACGAAGGCACGATCGAGATCGACGGCTTCGACGTCACCTCGATGCCGATGTACCGCCGCGCCCGCCTCGGCATCGGCTATCTACCCCAGGAAGCGTCGATCTTCCGCGGCCTCAACGTCGAGCAGAACATTCGCGCCGTTCTGGAGGTGGTGGAAAAGAGCCGCAAGGAACGCGAGCGCACGCTCGACGAGCTGCTCGAGGAATTCCATATCAGCCATCTGCGCAAGGCGCCGTCGATGTCGCTGTCAGGCGGTGAAAGGCGGCGTCTCGAGATCGCGCGGGCGCTGGCGACGCGGCCGGCCTACATGCTGCTTGACGAACCGTTCGCCGGCATCGATCCGATCGCGGTCGCCGACATCCAGCAGCTCGTCCGCCATCTCACCGCGCGCGGCATCGGCGTGCTGATCACCGACCACAATGTGCGCGAGACGCTCGGCCTGATCGACCGCGCCTACATCATCCATGCCGGCCAGGTGCTGACGCATGGCCGCGCCGACGAGATCGTCGCCAACGCCGATGTGCGGCGTCTCTATCTCGGCGAGGGGTTCACGCTTTAGAGCCTGGTGCCATCCCGACAAATCGGAATGGGCTCCATCTCTTGGTTTAAGCGTGATCTTTTCCGAAAACCGGATTCCACTTTTCGCTGACGCGGTCCTTCGGTTCGGGGTCACGCTCTAGGCGCGAAATTCCGGTTCTGCCGCAATTTCTCGCTGATTTTTTCCGGTTTCCTGCCAATTCCGCCCCGGATAACGCTCCGGTAAGCCCTTCCTGCTAGCGTTTTCCTTGACAAGCAAAAGCCGGGCCAGTTTCTATGCCCGACCGAAAAACCTTCAGTTCGATGCGTAGACGAGGCGTTTGAATCCCACCATGGCGCTGGCGGCCAAACTGCAGCTCAGACAGTCCCAGTCGCTGGTGATGACGCCCCAGCTGATGCAGTCGATCCGGCTGCTGCAGCTCACCCATGTCGAGCTCGAACGCTTCATCGACGAGGAAATCGAGCGCAATCCGCTGCTGGAGCGGGCCGAGCCGCAGGATGAGACCGGCGGCGACCAGCCGCAGAAGGACGAGACCGCGCCGGAACCGGCGGCCGGGGGCGATTGGTTCGAAGGCGAGACGGAATGGAGCGCCGAGGCGATCTCGGAAAAGCTCGACGCTTCGCTGGAAAACCTGTTTCCCGACGATCCCGGCACGAGCGAGAGGCTGGGGCCGGACCTGACGGCGCAATGGAAGTCGGCGTCCGCAGGCAGCGCCGCCGGCGCATCGTCGGAAGGCTTCGATGTCGGCGAGATGGCCGCGACCATTGTGACGCTGCGCGAACATGTCGGCGAACAGATCGCTATGGCCTTCCCCAACCCTGCCGAACGCCTGATCGCAGGCGAGCTCGCCGACAGCCTCGACGAGGCCGGCTATCTGCGTGCCGACCCGGAAGAAATCGCCGCGCGGCTGGGCGCGGACAATGCGGCCGTGGCGCACGTGCTGGAGGTCTGCCAGACCTTTGAGCCGGCCGGCCTGTTTGCCCGCGATCTCGCCGAGTGCCTGTCGCTGCAGCTTGCCATACGCGACCGGCTCGATCCGGCGATGAAGGCGCTGGTCGACAATCTCGAGCTGCTCGCGCGGCGAGATTTCCAGACGCTGAAGCGCATCTGCGGCGTCGACGAGGAAGATCTTCTCGACATGCTGGCCGAGATCCGGGCGCTCGATCCGCGGCCCGGCACGGCTTTTTCGGGCGGGGCGAGCGATGCCATCGTCGCCGATGTCGAGGTACGGGCGGCCGCCGACGGCAGCTGGGCCGTGGAGCTCAATCCCGACACGCTGCCGCGCGTTCTGGTCGACAATGTCTACTTTGCCCGTGTCTCCAGCCATGCCAAGGACCAGGCGGAGAAGGACTTTTTGGCCGAATGCCTGCAGAACGCCAACTGGCTGACGCGCAGCCTCGACCAGAGGGCGAAAACCATCCTGAAAGTGGCCTCGGAAATCGTGCGCCAGCAGGATGCATTCCTCGTCCATGGCGTGCGGCATCTCAAGCCGCTCAACCTGCGCACTGTGGCCGACGCCATCGGCATGCATGAATCGACCGTGAGCCGCGTCACCGCCAACAAATACATGCTGACGCCGCGCGGCGTCTTCGAATTGCGCTATTTCTTCACCGCTTCGATCGCCTCCGCGGAAGGCGGCGAAGCCCATTCCTCGGAAGCCGTGCGCGACCGCATCAAGCAACTGATCGACGAGGAAAAGCCCGCCGACGTGCTTTCCGACGACGCCATCGTCGACATGTTGAGGGAAAGCGGCGTCGACATCGCCCGCCGCACCGTCGCCAAGTACCGGGAGGGCATGAACATCCCTTCATCGGTGCAGCGCCGCAGGGAGAAACGGGCGCTGGCCAACGCCGGACGCTAGGTCAGTTGATGTTCAACCGGCCTGACCTATTTTGGTGCAGGCTTGAGGAATGGCGGATTTCCACAGTTTTCGTGCTTCATTGACAAGCTGCAATGAAGTGTCTAGAAGCCCGCCCGCATGAGCCGGGCCGTGATGCCCGCTCGCGAATGGGTCCGTCAAAGCAAGGCCTCGGACGGCCAAGAAGGCGACTTGTGATCAACCGGAAAGTTCGGGTCTAAAATCGGCGCGCGTGCCGCCGCAAAGCTTGTGCGCGCGCACCACGGGTATAAACTCGGGACAGTTTGAAGCCTGAGCAAGGAAGGTCAGTTTTCAGATGAATCTGCGCATTTCGGGAAAACACATGGACATCGGCGATGCGTTCCGTACGCGCATCAACGATCGTGTCAACGAAGCCATCGAAAAGTATTTCGATCGGGGTTTTTCAGGACATGTAACGGTCATCAAGGCGGGGTCGCGTTTCTCGGCCGATTGCATGATCCGTCTCGATTCCGGTGCCTCCCTGCAGGCGACCGGCGACGCCCAGGATCCCACGCTTGCCTTCGAGACGGCCGCCGATCGCCTCGAAACGCGGCTGCGGCGCTACAAGCGCCGACTGAAGTCGCACAGTTCCGGCAACGGCAATGGCGAAGCCACCGACATCGCCTACACCGTGATGGAGCCACTCGCCGACGATGACGAAGAATTCCCGGAGAATTTTGCCCCGGCCATCGTCGCCGAATCGACCGTGACGCTTCGCACCATGTCTGTGGCGTCGGCGGTCATCGAGCTCGACACCAAGGACAGTCCGGTTTTCGTTTTCCGCAACGCCGGAAACGACCATGTCAATATCGTCTACCGCCGGCCGGATGGAAACATCGGCTGGATCGATCCGTCGACGACCAAAGTCGCGCAGGGATAAAGAAAGCCGGCCGCGCGAGGGGGACGACCGGCGCGGCAGGCGAGCAAGGGATTTTTCAAGCATGGATCTCAGCGATCTCATCAGCGTCTCGGCTATCATGCCGGCGTTGAAGGCGAATTCCAAAAAGCAGCTTCTGCAATTGCTGTCGGAGAGGGCGGCGGCGATTTCCGGGATTCCGGAGCGGGAGGTGTTCGACACCATCCTGCAGCGCGAGCGGCTGGGCTCCACCGGCGTCGGCAACGGCATCGCCATTCCGCACGGCAAGCTCGCCGGCGTGAAGCGGATCGCGGGCGTGTTCGCCCGGCTGGAGACGCCGGTCGATTTCGAGGCGCTCGACGACCAGCCGGTCGATCTGGTGTTCCTGCTGCTTGCGCCCGAAGGCGCCGGCGCCGACCATCTCAAGGCGCTGTCGCGCATCGCGCGCGTGCTGCGCGATGCCGACACGGTGGCCAAGATCAGAGGGACGCGCGACGCCGTGGCGATCCACGCGCTGTTGTCGGATACCCAGGCCTCGCACGCGGCCTGAAGCTTGCTCAGCTTTGGATAAAGCCTTGTTTTGGGGATAAAACCTTCAGGGGCCGCCAGGAGCGGCCCTTTTCGATTCAGGGAACGACCAGGTCAGTGAATAGCGACCGTGGTCAAATCGTTCTCCAGCGCGCCCGCCAGCGCCCGGTCACGGGCATCGGAAAGCAGGATCGGCTGACCGTTGGCGGCAAACAGCGCCCACAGTTCCAGGCCGGGCGCGATCTCGCCGAGGCCGGGGAAGCGGCCGCGCAGATCGTCGCTCGATACTTTCCTCAGGTAAGCGACCGAACCTTCGCCGAGATGGGCGAATTCGCCGCTGGTCATGGTCAGAGTTTCGTCAATTCTGTTCATTTTCAAGCCTCCTTGGCGCGAGACGCCACTTCCGGCCGTCCCGCATTTAGAGCCATCGGCGAAGATCAGTCTTTCACCGATATGTTTATTTTCCGTACCAGCCGTTCGGCCTCCGGACGGTCGAGATCGATCGACAACAGGCCGTTCTTCAGCTCCGCGCCGACCACCCGCATGCCATCGGCCAGCACGAAGCAGCGCTGGAACTGGCGTGCGGCGATGCCGCGGTGGAGGAACTCGCGCTCGGTGTCGTCGGTCTGGCGTCCGCGCACGATCAGCTGGTTTTCCTCCGTGGTGACATCGAGGTCGCTCTCGGCGAAACCCGCCACGGCAAGCGTTATGCGCAGCCGCTCGGCATTGCCGTCGGAGGCGCTCAGGCGCTCGATGTTATAGGGAGGATAGCTGTCACCCGACTTCGCCAGACGCTCCAGCGTCTTTTCCATGGATTCGAAACCCAAGAGAAGCGGGCTGGAGAAGGGCGTCATTCGGCTCATGTTACACTGTCCTCTCAAGAGCGACATAAACTGGAAAAACCCGGATGGCATTTTTCCCGATGGTCTTGATATGGTCCGCCGCGCGAACAAGTTCAAGCCATCAAAACCCCGCCCAAAAAGACTCCCCAAAAAGGAATTGAAATGCCCCAGTCACGAAAGATCATCATCGACACGGATCCCGGCCAGGACGATGCCGTCGCCATCTTGCTGGCGCTCGGCAGCTCCGAGCTGGAGGTCGTCGGCATCACCGCCGTTGCCGGCAACGTGCCGCTGAAGCTCACCGAGAAAAATGCCCGCAAGATCTGCGAGCTCGCCGGTCGGCCCGACGTCAAGGTCTATGCCGGCGCCATCCGCCCGCTGGCGCGCGAACTCGTCACCGCCGAGGAAGTGCATGGCAAGACCGGCCTCAACGGGCCGCAACTGCCGGAACCAACCATGCCGCTGCAGGAGCAGTACGCCGTCGACTTCATCGTCGAGACGCTGATGCGCGAGGAGAGCGGCACGATCACGCTCTGCCCGCTCGGGCCGCTCACCAACATCGCCCTGGCGCTGATCCGCGAACCGCGGATTGCGCCGCGCATCAAGGAAATCGTACTGATGGGCGGCGGCTTCTTCGAGGGCGGCAACGTCACGCCGGCCGCCGAGTTCAACATCTATGTCGATCCGCAGGCGGCAGACGTGGTGTTCAAGTCGGGCATTCCGATCGTGATGATGCCGCTCGACGTCACCCACAAGGCGCTGACCTCGGCCAAGCGCACGCAGGCCTTCCGCCAGCTCGGCACCAAGGTCGGCACTGCGACCGCCGAGATGCTGGAATTCTTCGAGCGCTACGACGAGGAAAAATACGGCACCGACGGCGGGCCGCTGCACGACCCGTGCGTGATCGCCTATCTGATCAAGCCGGAGCTGTTCAAGGGCCGCCGCTGCAACGTCAGCGTCGAGACGGCCTCCGAGCTCACCATGGGCATGACGGTGATCGATTGGTGGGGCGTCACCAAGCGCGAGAAGAACGCTATGGTGATGCGCGACATCGACCACGACGCCTTCTTCGCGCTGCTGGTGGAGAGGTTGGGGCGGCTCTAGCTCCTTTCCTTCCCCCACAAGGGGAGAAGGAGAGGGTGCTCACTTCGCCTTCGAGAATGCCAGCCACAGCCCGCCGCCGACCAGGAAGCTGCCGCTGATCCGGGACATCAGCTTGACGCGGCTGGCCGACAGGATGCGTCCGGCGCGGCCGGCGGCAAGCGCGTAGGTGGAATCCGACAGGGCGGCGAAGGCCATGGCTGTCAGGCCCATGACCAGGATCTGCAGCGTGTAATTGCCGAGCGGCGCGATGAATTGCGGGAAGAAGGCGCCGAAGAAGACAAGCGTCTTCGGATTGGAGATCGCCACCAGGAAACCCTGCAGGAAGAAGCCGCCGCGCGGTTTCTTGGCCGATCCGTCGGGGTTCAGCGTGCCTTTGGCGCGAAACATCTGCACGCCCATCCAGATCAGGTAGGCGGCGCCGATCGGCCTGACGCACTCGAACCAGTGGCCCATGCCGGCGATCAGCGTGTTGAGGCCGATGCCGACGATGGCGATCATGATGGCGAGGCCGGCCTGGGTCCCGGCGACATTGGCGAGACCGGCCTTCGAGCCGTGGCGCATGCTGTTGGCGATGATCAGCGTGACCGTCGGCCCGGGTACCAGGACGATGACGATGCAGGCGACGACATAGGTGGCGTAGAGTTCCAGCGACATGATCTTCCCTCGGCACCTCTGCGGGCTGGCAGGCGGTCGCCAGAATGCATGAGCCAGGGAAGCAAGCCAACGAAATAACGCCTGGGGGCCTATCGTCCGATTTCCGCGCTTTTGCGGATTCGGCCGGTGATATCTTTGTGCAATACCGGTGGTCCCGGGGATGCTAGATTTCTGTCTATCAAGTGCAGGGAGAAGGCCATGAACACGCTGGGCCAGGACGAGAAGGCGATCTATTTCACCGCACCGGTGGGCGGGGTCGAATGCCTTTCGGCAACCTTCAAGCGCCATCGCTACCAGCCGCATGCGCATGACACCTTCGTCGTCGGCGCGCTGTCGCATGGCACGGGCACCATCTTCATCCGCGGGCGCAATCATGCAGTCCGCGCAGGCGATCTCACCCTCTACAATCCTTTCGAGGTGCATGACGGCGCGCCGGCCAATGACGGTTTCAGCTACCGCGTCAGCTATCCGTCGACGGCCCTGCTACGCGAGATCGCGACTGAGAGCACCTCGCTCGACCGCGCCGGGACGCCGACATTCCGCGAGCCGATCGTGCACGATCCGCGAGGGGCCGCGCTGTTCTTCGCCGCGCATCGCCTGTGGGAGGAGAAGTGTTCGCAGATGGAGGCGCAGGAGAGGTTGCTTTGCGCCTATGTCTACTGCCTGTCGGTGCATGCAGGAGTGCGGTTTCCTCGCTCCAGCGGCGAGCGGGGGCCTATCGCCCGTATCGTCGAGCTTCTCTCCGAGCGCTTCGCCGAGCGGCTGACGCTGGAAGAACTGGCTATTGAAGCCGGACTGTCGCGTCAGCGGCTGATTCGCGCCTTCCATCGCAGGACCGGGATGACGCCGCACGCCTTCCTGGTCAATCGCCGTGTCGACGCTGCCAAGGCGATGCTGCGCAGCGGTTTCGATCCACTGTCGGCCGCGATGGCAACCGGCTTCAGCGACCAGGCGCATCTCACCCGCATCTTCAAGGCGCGTGTCGGCGTGCCGCCTGGAGCCTATCGCGCGGCCTTCGCTGCCTGATTTCACCGACCGATCCTGCAATGAGCGCGGCGCTTCAGGCCGCAACGATGGAGCATGTCATGAGCAAACGCATTCCAGAACCCTTCCGCATCAAGATGGTCGAGCCGATCCGCATGACCGATCGCGCCTTTCGCGAGACGGCGCTTGCCGAGGCGGGGCTCAATGCCTTCCTGCTCAGGAGCGAAGACGTCTACATTGACCTCCTGACCGATAGCGGCACCGGAGCGATGAGCGACCGTCAGTGGGCAGGGCTGCTGCTCGGCGACGAAGCCTATGCCGGCAGCCGCAACTTCTACCGCCTTGCCGAAACGGTCGAGCGGTTGTTTGGCTATCCCTACATGATTCCGACCCATCAGGGCCGCGGCGCGGAACAGATCGTCTTTCCGGAATTGGTGAAGCGCCGCGGTTCAAGGGCGCCGGTCTTCATCTCCAACTACCATTTCGACACGACCAAGGCGCATGTCGAGCTTGCCGGGGCCAAGGCCGTCAATGTGCTGACCAAGGCCGCCAACGACACCGCGCATTATGACGACTGGAAGGGCAATTTCGACCTTGCCGCGCTGGCGGCGGCGATCGAAACGCATGGCGCGGAGAATGTCGCCGGTATCGTCGCGACGGTGACCTGCAACAGCGCCGGCGGGCAGCCGGTGTCGATGGCCAATCTGAGGGCCGCCTCCGAACTGGCGCGTGACCACGGCATCCCGGTGATGATCGACGCCACGCGTTTTGCCGAAAACGCGTGGTTCATCCAGCAGCGTGAGGAGGGTTATGCCGACCGCTCCATCCGCGACATCGTGCGCGAAATGATGTGCTATGGCGATCTGCTTACGCTCTCGGCCAAGAAGGACGGGCTGGTTAATATCGGGGGCTTCTGCGCCTTCCGCCAGGACGCCGGCCTGTTCCGGGCGGTGCAGGTGCGCTGCGTGCCGATGGAAGGCTTCATCACCTATGGCGGCCTTGCCGGCCGTGACATGGAGGCGATCGCCATTGGCCTCGATGAGGCGGTCGAGACCGATTATCTCGCATACCGCGTCGGCCAGGTCGCCTATCTCGGCGAACGGCTGCGGCAAGCGGGCGTGCCGATCCAGTACCCGACCGGCGGCCACGCCGTTTTCGTCGACGGCGCTGCGATGCTGCCTCATGTCTCGGCTGATCGCTTTCCGGCCCATGCTCTCGCCTGCGAGCTTTATCTGGAGGCCGGCATCCGGGCTGTCGAGATCGGCTCGCTGATGCTGGGCCGCGACCCTGCGACCGGCAAACAGGAGAAATCGCCGCTCGAACTCCTGCGCCTCACCATCCCGCGCCGTGTCTACACCAACGACCATATGGACTAC
The DNA here is from genome assembly GCF_029674545.1 of Mesorhizobium sp. WSM4904. Taxonomy (NCBI): domain Bacteria; kingdom Pseudomonadati; phylum Pseudomonadota; class Alphaproteobacteria; order Hyphomicrobiales; family Phyllobacteriaceae; genus Mesorhizobium; species Mesorhizobium sp. WSM4904. The sequence continues at coordinate 2,212,713 of NZ_CP121354.1, forward strand.
ATCGCCGATGCGCTGATCGCGGTCGCGAAGCGGGCAAAGACGATCCGCGGCCTTGACTTCGCGTATGAGCCGCCGATCTTGCGCCACTTCACGGCGCGGTTTCGCTGGGCCGAAAAAGCGACCGCGGTGCCACTGGCGGAGATGGCGGACGCATGAGCCCTTCGGTCAAGCGGTTCCTGGAGGAACGCGGCGCGCGTTACCAAGTCGAGACGCATGCGCCGCTGATCTCATTCGAGGATGCCAAGACGATCCTGTCGCTGGATCCGGCGAACATGGTCAAGGGCCTGACCTTCGCGCGGCCTGGCGGCTTCGCGATCGTCGCGCTGAGAGCCGCCGACCGGGCGGACTATAAGAAGATCGCCGACGCGCTCGGGTTGCGCAGGGCCGACCTGTGGCTCGCCGACGCGCAAAGCGTGCGCAGGGAACTGGACATGGAGCAGGGCGGCATCGTGCCGCTGCCGATCGGCAGCGCTCGTGTGCTTATCGACCGCGCGGTGCTTGGGCTGGACGAGATTGTCTGCGGAACGGGCCGCAACACGGCGACACTGATCATCGACCGCGACGTGTGGCTGGACATCGCCGACGGCGAGGTCGGCGAATTCGCCAAACCAGCCCCAGTTGCGATGTGACAGTGGAGCAGTTCAACATGATCGCGTCGAACTGTTCCAGCTATTTGGCTTGATGCAATTCCGGATGAGAAACCGCCTCACTTCTCGGGAATTGCTTCAGCCAGCGCCCGCCGGCCAGGGCAGCGTCGCCTCATAGGCGGCGCCGGCTTGGAGCACGGCGAGGTCGCCGCGCGGACGGCCGATCAACTGCATGCCCATCGGACGGCCCTTGCCGTCGAAGCCGACCGGCACGTTGAGCGCCGGGCAGCCGCCCAGGGTGGCGAGGGCCGAGACCTGCATCCAGCGGTGATAGCTGTCCATGGCCCGGCCGGCGACTTCCTTCGGCCAATGAGTGGTCACGTCGAATGGGAAGACCTGCGCGGTCGGCAAGACGATGAGATCGAAGCGCTCGAACAGCGACAACAGCGTGCGGTGCCATGAGGAGCGCCGGACGGTGGCCGCATGGACCTGCGGCGCGCTGAGGCGTATCGCCTGCTCGACTTCCCAAACCGCTTCCGGCTTCAGCAGCTTGCGTTTTTCCGGATCGTCATAGTGCGCCTTCAGCCCGCAGCCGCTGCTCGCCTGGCGCAGCGTCACGAAGGCCTGCCACAGCGCCTCGAGATCGACATCCGGCACCAGCGGCTCGGCATGGAAGGATGCCTCGGTGAAGCGGGCCAGCGCGCCTTCGCAAAGCTCGAGGATCCCAGGCTCCATCGGCAGGTGGCCGCCAAGATCGCCGAGCCACGCAATGCGACCGCCGGTGGTCTTCGTGCGCAAGCCTTCGAGGAAGGAGCCCGGCTTGTCGTGCGACAATGGCGCCCGTGGATGATAGCCGGCCTGTTCGTCGAGCAGCAGCGCGATGTCGGCGACGTTCCGGCCCATCGGCCCTTCCACGCCCATCTGGGCGTGGAAGACATCGATGTCGGGCCCGGCCGGCACCAGACCCTGCGAAGGGCGGAAGCCATAGACGTTGTTGAAGGCGGCGGGGTTGCGCAGCGAGCCGCCGAAGTCGCTCCCGTCGGCGACCGGCACCATGTCTAGCGCCAGCGCTACCGCCGCGCCGCCGCTCGAGCCGCCGGCGGTAAGCGTCGTATCGAAGGCGTTGAACGTCGGCCCGAACACGTTGTTGTAGGTGTTGGAACCCAGGCCGAATTCCGGAACATTGGTCTTGCCGATGATGATGGCGCCGGCCTTGCGAAGGCGCTCGACGAAGAAATCGTCCTCCTGTGGAACGAAATCGGCGAAGATCGGCGAGCCGAAGGTCGTCCTCAGGCCCTTGGTCTGGGCAAGGTCCTTGATGGCGATCGGCAGGCCGAACAGCGATCCGGCCGCGCCGCCCCGCGCCAAATGAGCATCGGCCCTGTCGGCTTCGGCGACGATGTCGGCGCGATCGCGCAGCGACACGATGGCGTTGACCAGCGGGTTCACCGCCTCGACGCGGTCGAGGAAGGCGCTGACGACTTCGCGCACCGACAGATCGCGTTGCCTGATCCTGTCGGCCAGCTCCACGGCGGACAGGCGGCAAATCTCGCTGGCCGCCGGCACGGCATGCTTGGTTGCAGGGCGCATCGCTTTCACCGTGCGGCCAGGGCGGCTTCGACATCCTTCGCCAGCGGGATCGCCGGCTGCGCGCCCGGCTTCAGGCAGGCGAGCGAGCCTGCCGCTGCAGCGCGCGTGAGCGCCTGTTCGAGCGAAAGGCCGGACGACAGACCGGCGCCGAAATAGCCGCAAAAGGTATCGCCGGCGCCGACCGTGTCGACCGGGGTGATCCTCAGCGCCGGAACGGCGAGGAACTGATCGGGAGTGGCCGCCAGCACGCCTTCGCCGCCGAGCGTGACGACGATGGCGCGACCGGTCTTTTGGGCATAGCCGCGCATCCGCGCCTGCCGGTCGCGCCCGGGGAGCGCCAGCGCCTCGCCATAGAGGTCGAACTCGGTCTCGTTGGCGACGGCATAGTCGGCCTTGCCGAGAAAACCTGCGGCCTCGGCGCGGAAAGGCGCGGTGTTGAGCACGCTGACGGCGCCCGCCGAGCGTGCCGCATCGAGTGCCGCTTCCACCGTCTGCAGAGGAATCTCGTGCTGCAAAAGCACGACGTCACCCTTCTTCAGATGAGCCTTGGCGATGTCGCCCGGCAGCACGGAGTCATTGGCGCCGGGCACCACGGCGATCACGTTCTCGCCGTCGGCACCGACCAGGATCAGCGCGGTGCCTGTGGAGGCGAAACTCTCGCCGACGCCGGAAAGATCGACACTTCCGGCTTTCAGCAGCGCCAGCGCCTCGGCGGCAAAGCTGTCCTTGCCGACGGCGCCCACCATGCGGACCAGAGCGCCAGCGCGGGCGGCAGCCAGCGCCTGGTTGGCGCCCTTGCCGCCGGGCGCGGTGGCGAAGCCGGAGCCGCGGACCGTCTCGCCAGGTTCCGGCAAGCGATCGACATTGGCGATCAGGTCGAGGTTGATCGAGCCGATGATGATGATCAAGGAAAGCCTCCTGCCGGAGCGGGTTGGCCTTCGACAAAAGGCTGAACCGGTCCAAGTCCTTGCTTTTACGCAATTGATTGCGCGAGGCTAGCCGCAAAGAGGGCCGGTTACCAGATCATGTCGCTTATGCGCGCCGCCGGCCCACAGCATCATTCGCAGCGCACGGTGACCGTGCCCTGATAATTGCCTGCCGGGAAGACGCCGGGCGATTTCATCGCCGTGAGGTCGACCTGGATGGAGTGGGTCCCATTGGTGACGCGCTGCGGCGAACTGCCTGGAATATCGAGTCCGGAGCCGTCGAGGCGGAAGACGGTGTCGAAAGTGACGTTGGTGTCGCCGCCGCTGGGAGCGGACGTAAAGGCGAGCGGCGCCGGCGCGGAGACGGAATAGCAGTCGAGCAAGTTGAGGATCGTGCATAGAAGCGAGCTTGCCGTGACGGTGGCAGTGGCGCTCGACCCGCCCGCTTGCTTGGAGCCGAATATGTTGATGGAGGGGTTTGCCTTCATCGTTCCCGAGCTGCCGACGACGATGGTGCAGGTGCCGACGATCGCGGCCTGCGCGGGCGCGCAAAAGGTGGCCAGCACTGCCATGGCAAGCAGGGCGCGGCTATTTCTTCTTCTTTTTCTTGTCACTGCCTTTTGTGCCTCTGATGGTCCAGCCTTCATTGGCCCATCCGGCCGATGCAGCCTGGGGCGCGGCCGGCGCCACGCTTCCCGTCTGGCCGTCGGCGCCCACACCCATTTTGAGGAGTTTCAACTCCATCTGCAGGCGTTCGACCTCGAGCTCGTAGAGGCGGCTGCAATCGAGGCGCTTCGGCGTCCGCCCGATCGGGATCACCACGCGGCCGTAGGTGGCGATGTCGCTGTTCGACTGGCTGCTGGTGTTGTTGCCCCGGATGACACCGAGGTCGAGATAGGCGCCGCTGCCGGAAACGGCTGAGCGGCAGGTCGTGCCGTCGCTGGCATGGACTTCGTCCTGCCCCTGGGGCAGGCTGACGCCGGGCAAGCTGAACCCCGTCTGGTTTTGGTTCAGGTTCAGGATATCCTCGGCAAACCCCTGACTCACGACCGCCAACGCAGGCAGCAGGGAGAGGGTCAGGACTTGCGATGTCCGAAGAACTTTCCGCATATCTGTGCCCTTATCTGCGTCTGCTCGCTTGGAAAGGGGATACTCTCGGTACAGATACGCACTTTACGCTCGTTCGCCCCATCGAAGGGCACGACCACCAGCACCGGACGCGATGCCTGGCCGGCCAGAAGAAAGGCGCTGGGCGTGATCTTGGCGTCGACCGGCCGGAAATCCTGGTCATAGACATGGACCTCGACGCGAATGCGCTGGTCGTACGGGTTGCCGGGGAACACCCGCACCGCGAACGCATCCGTGAAGGATCTGACCTCGCCTCGCATCGGCGTCATCGACTGGCTCGTCGCGGCAATTGGGGACAGCACGACGGCCAGCGCCGCCGCCAGGTATCCAATCGTTCTCAAAGACCGCTCCTTTCGCGAGATGGCTATTCGCAGCGCAGTGTCACGGTGGCCTGGTAGTTGCCGGCGGAGAAGCGGTTCGTGCCGCTCTTGGTGCCGGCAAGGTTGACGGCGACCGTCGATGTGCCCGGTACCGTCAGCGCGGTCGCGGTGCCGGTTTCCGCAATCGTCTGCGCACCGGTGGTGGCGAAGGTCGGCGTCCATGTCGTGGCGGTGGTATCCGAGGCCGGCACGGTGGTGGACGTGACCGGGTCGACGCTGAGCGTGACACCGCCCGTGGTGTCGACCTGGGCGCTGCCGGCCGAGCCGCCGGCATTGTGCGAGCTCAGCGACTGAAGATTGCTGCTGACGGTCATCGTGCCGTTGGAATTGATCGTGATCGTGCAGGTGGCGGTGATGGTGCCGTTGAACAGCACATTTCCTGTGGCGGCCTGTGCCGTCTGGCCCGCGCAAGCGGCCAGCAGGCTTGCGGCCAACGCGGCGCGAAGGAATTTCATCGAGACCCCTCTTTCGAGCCGAACGGTCGGCTCAACTTAGGGCCATCATCCCTTTATCATGGTTAATTTAGTGTTAAGTGAAATAATAGCGCCAAGCAATTGACAATACAACCGGCGAAACCAGAGGTTGTCGCCGGTTGTGCAGCCAAAATAATCGGGGAAGTTCTGTTCCAATTATACTTGTTTATATTGCGATCCACGGTTTTTCGCAACGGTCTGCGGAAAAATCGAGGTTTCAAGCTAGCTGCCCCGCCTCCCAGCCAAGGATGGCACGCTTGCGCGTCAGGCCCCAGTGGTAGCCGGTGAGGGCACCGGACTTGCCGAGGGCACGGTGGCAAGGGACGACGAAGGACATCGGATTGGCGCCGACCGCCGCACCCACCGCGCGGCTTGCGGTCGGGTGGCCGATGCTTGCCGCGATCGAGGAATAGGTGCAGGCCTTGCCCATCGGGATGCGCAGCAGCGCCTCCCAGACGCGCAGCTGGAAATCGGTGCCGATCATCACCACGCGCAGCGGCTGGTCGGCGCGCCATTTCGTCGGATCGAAGACGCGCGCGGCGTAGGGCTGCGTGGCCGACATGTCCTCGACGTAAGTCGCGTTCGGCCAGCGGCCGGACATATCGGCAAAGGCAGCCCGCTCGCCGCCGGCATCGCAGAAGGCAAGGCCGGCCAGCCCGCGGTCGGTGACCATGATCAGCGCGATGCCGAAGGGCGAGATGTGGTAGCCGTAGCGGATGGTGAGACCGGCGCCGCGGGTCTTGTAGTCGCCGGGCGACATCGCCTCGTGTGTGACGAAAAGGTCGTGCAGCCGGCCAGGTCCCGACATGCCGAGCTCGAACGAGGTTTCCAGCAGCGGCATGCCGGAATCGAGCAGCCTGCGCGCATGGTCGAGGGTCACTGCCTGCAGGAAAGCCTTGGGCGACAGGCCGGCCCAGCGCGTGAACAGTTTCTGCAGGCCGGTCGGCGTCTCGCCGACCGCCTCGGCCAGAACCTCCAGCGAGGGCTGATCGCGGTAGTCGAGGCTGATCTTCTCGATGGCGCGACGCACGATCTCGTAGTCGCTGCCTTCGGGGGTGATGTCGTTCTGAAGGATCGCTGACGGTTGCATCCGGGTATTCATGGTCATCTGAGCGTTCATGGCAATATCTCCCATGGCAATATCTCGTTGGCCGCGAATATCGGTCTTCCCGTGCTTCGCCACCACCCGAAACTTGCCTTCCCTTCGCCCGCACCCAGATAGAATCGGCTGCAACCGAAGGGGCAATCATGGCCGGCGAAAAGGTAAGTCTGACCGGAGCGAGGGAGACCCTGCTGATGACACTCTACGGCAAGGCGCTGGAGAGCCGGCTGCCCCATTCGCTGCTTAACGACCACTTCGCCGACGCGGCGGTGCGCAAGATAGATTATGATTTTTCCAGGCTCATGGTCGACGGCAATCTCGGCCTTGGCTTCGCCATCAGGGCCAAGACGCTGGATGTCGCCGTTCAGGACTTCATTGCCAGAAATCCCGACGCGATCGTGCTGCATCTGGGATGCGGGCTCGATACACGCGTTTTTCGCGTCGATCCGCCGCAAGGCGTGGACTGGTTCGACGTCGATTACCCGGACGTCATCGCGCTCAGGCGCAAGCTTTACCCGCTCAGGGATCGCTATCACTTCATCGCCTCGTCGGTGACCGAGCCGGATTGGCTGGCCGAGGTGCCGCGCAATCGGCCGGCGATCGTGGTGGCGGAAGGGCTGACGCCTTATCTCGCGGCCGACGAAGGGCCGCGTTTGTTCTCACGGCTCGCTGCGCATCTTGCCGGCGGCGAATTGATGTTCGACGCCTACAGCCGTTTCGGCCTGGCGCTGGTTCGCCTCAATCCGGCCGTCAAGGCGACCGGCGCCGAGGTCCACTGGGCGATCGAGGATCCGCGCGAGTTGGAGCGAGCAGTTCCGAAGCTGCGGTTCGTCGAAGAGGTTCCGGCCTACAGACCGGAGCATGGCGGGCACATGCGCCTGCGCGCGAAACTGTTCGTTCGCCTCTGGAAATACATTCCGGCGCTGCGCAAGATCGGCAGGCTGTTGCGATACCGGTTTTGACACGCGTTGGCTCAGCGCGCCTTGGCGGTCGCCAGTGCGCGCGAAAAGGCCGTCGCGAAACTCTCGCGGTCATCCGGGTTGAGGAAGCCGCCGATCGAAACGCTCCTGCCCTGCGCCTCGACGGCCATTCTGGTGATGCCGATCTCGGCGTGGCGGGCGATCGAGAACCGCGTCCAGAACGGGTTGAAGCGATGATCCTCGCAGCGGCCCGACGGCGCCGTCTTGCGGATGTCGAGGCTGGTGCGCGAGACCGATATTTCCTCGCGAGCGCGCGCGGCGCGGTAGTTGACGCGGAAGGCGATGTAGACGGCGGCCACGTCGAGCCCGAAGAAGCCGAAGACCGGCCATGCGCCATGCGCCAGGAAGATCGCGCCGGCGACCGCCCAGCCGAACATCAGCGCGCCCATCAATATCAGAAAGCCGGTGCGGCCGAGGGAACGATGCGGCGTCAGCAGGGCCTGGAAGAATGGCTTGTCGGCTTCGAACGAGGCGTTTGTGTCGCTCATGGCAAGATATTATAGGAAGGAAATGGCGCCCCCCAAGTCCAAAAATTCCTCGCCCGTCAAAAAGCAATCAGCCTCCGCCTCGGGCAATGGCGCGAAAGCAAAGGCGCCGCCCCGCAAGGGCGGACCGCGCTCGCTCTACACTCCCGCCGAGGTGCAAGAGATCTTCCGGCGCTTCTCCGTGCAGCGGCCCGAGCCGAAGGGCGAGCTCGACTATATCAACCCTTTCACGTTGCTGATCGCGGTGGTGCTGTCGGCGCAGGCGACCGATGCCGGCGTCAACAAGGCGACGAAGCCGCTGTTTTCAGCCGCCGACACGCCGCAAAAGATGCTGGCGCTCGGCGAGGCCAAGGTCGGCGACTACATCCGCACCATCGGGCTGTGGCGCAACAAGGCCAAGAACGTGATCGCGCTTTCGAAGGCGCTGATCGACGACCATGCCGGCAAGGTGCCCGAAGATCGCGACGAGCTGATCAAGCTTCCCGGCGTGGGGCGCAAGACCGCCAATGTCGTGCTCAACGTCGCCTTCGGCCAGCACACGATGGCGGTCGACACGCACATCTTCCGCATCGGCAACCGGATCGGGCTGGCGCCCGGCAAGACACCGGAACAGGTCGAGCAGGGGCTCTTGAAAGTGATTCCGGCCGAGTATATGCGCCACGCGCATCACTGGCTGATCCTGCACGGCCGCTATGTCTGCAAGGCGCGCAAGCCCGATTGCCCGGCCTGTGTCATCGCCGACATCTGCAAGTCCAAGGAAAAGACAACCGACGTGCCGGCGCCGCTGGTGCCGATCGCGCCCTTGACGGAGACGATTCCTGTCGGGGTTTAGAGTATTTCCTGGAATTGCCTAGGTTTAGCCTCCGAGCACAGGAACTTTGACCGGTCGGCCAGGTTTGTGTTGGCAGGTTGCATGCCGTGGAGATTGGCCGAAACGCCCGTCGCGATCGTCATCCTCGGGCGAAGCAAGGAGCGAAGCGACGCGGCGCAGACCCGAGGATCCTGCCATGAGGCATGAGCGCTGCTGCGGTACGGAATTCTGCTCCGCCGCGCTCTTCGGTCGGGGTTAGGAGGCTTCAGCTAATTTCAAACGGCGCGCTGATTCCATGGAAACGAGCCGTGAAATTTTACAGGCTGCAACCTGTCAAAATCCCATGTCGAGGAACTAATAGCCGTAGCCGCGCGCCATCGCCGCGGCAAAGACGGGGATGAGCAGGAAGATGAAGCCTTCGGCGCGGACGTAATTCTTCACCGAGGCAAGTTCAGCCGCCGGCACCGAGAAGGAGGAATTGCCGCTCGCCTGCCTATTCCAGGCGATGATGCGAACAGTCGGGATGATCGACAGCAGGCCGACGACGATGAAGGCGACCATCTTGGCCCAGAACACCCAGTTGTAGACGTAGAACTCCCAGCCCTTCAGGCCGAAGAACACCCGGCAGATGCCGACGACGACGATCAGCGTGGCGATGATGCCGTAGTGGCGGTCGATGCCGGCAAGGCGCTTGAGCGTCGCCGCCCCCAACTCGCTACGCACCAGCACGAACTCGGCGCCGATGATGCCGGCGAGCGAGAACACCAGAAGGTGGTGGGCGACTGCCAGCAGAAGGTCGGTGGTGTCCATGGTCTTTTCCTGTGTTCGGACGGCGCCGCGAGATATGGCTGAATCAGCTTCGTCAAAAGAGTAACATCGTCGGTCGAGAATCCCAGATGCCGAAATCTCAGCCGGTCGGCGACATGACCGCGCTCGTTTCCTGGCGTGGAGGATAATCCCGAGCGATCCTGGCCCTTGTTCGAACGCACTGGTTTGCTAAGCGCTGCCGCCTCAATGGAGGGGAATGCCATGAGCATTGGAACGGAAGCAGGCGTGCCGATCCTCGAGACGGCGCGGACCGTGTTGCGGGCGCATCGGCTCGATGATTTCGAGACCTATGTCGCGATGTGGGCCGATCCCGGGATCACCCGTTTCATCAGCGGCAAGCCGCGCACCCGCGAGGAAAGCTGGATGCGCTTCCTGCGCCATGCCGGGCTCTGGTCGCTGCTCGGCTATGGGTTCTGGGCGATCGAGGACAAGGCGACCGGCCGCTTCATTGGCGAGGCCGGGTTCCACGATCTCAAGCGCGAGATCGAGCCGTCGATCGAAGGGGTGCCAGAAGCCGGCTGGGCGCTGGCCTCCGTCGTGCATGGCCAGGGGCTTGCCAGTGAGGTCGTCGGGCGCATCGTCGCCTGGGGAGACGCGGTGTTCGGGCGAGCCAAAACCGTCTGCATCATTGATCCCGACAACGGCGCTTCGCTCAAGGTGGCCGAAAAGAACGGCTATCGCGAAATGCTGCGGACCACCTATCACGACAAGCCGACGATCCTGCTGGAGCGGCAGGCCGGAGGGGCGACAGGCTAGGAACGCTTCGGAAAGAAGAATCGCCGGCGACCGTTTCAACCGACCTTGCGGCGCAACGTCTGCGCCAAGCCTTCCGAGGAATCCGCGCTTGCGTCCCCGTCGATCCGGCCGCCGCGGAAAACCGTCGTCGCGTCGAACGGCTGGGGCCTTGCGATCGCATAACCCTGCGCGTGGTCGACGCCGATCGTTCGCAAAGCCTCCATGATGCCCTCGCTTTCGACGAATTCGGCGATCGTGCGTTTTCCCGTCACCTTGCCGATGTGGTGGATCATCTCGACCATGGCGCGGTCGATGCGGTCGTCCAGCATGTCCTTGACGAAACCGCCGTCGATCTTGAGGTAATCGACCGGCAGGTGCTTCAGATAGGCGAAAGACGACATGCCGGAGCCGAAATCGTCGAGGGCGAAGCGGCAGCCCAAGCCGCGCAGGTCGGCGATGAAGCGCATGGCTTCCGTCAGGTTGGCAATGGCGCTGGTCTCGGTGATCTCCAGGCAGATCGTTCCGGGCGCGATGCCATGGGCGGCCAACTGCTCGCGCATGAAGCCGAGGAACGTCTCGTCGCCGAAGCTGGCGCCGGAAAGGTTGATGGCGCAGGTGGATATCGGCATGGCGCGCGGATCGGCAAGCCTGGCCGCGAGAATTCGGAATGTGTTGCGCACCACCCAGCGGTCGATCGCCGGCATCAGCCCGTAGCGCTCGGCCGCGGGGATGAAACTCTGCGGCGTGACGAAGTTGCCGTCCTCGTCGGTCAATCTCAGCAAGATTTCGATGTGCGCGCCAACCTCGGCGACATTCTCACGCAGCGGCGAGATCTCCTGCGCATGCAGCCTGAAGCGATCCTCGTCGAGCGCGGCATGCAGGCGCTGGACCCAGGCCATCTCGCCGAAGCGTTCGCGCAGCGCCGTATCGCTGTCGCTGTGAAGCTGAACCCGGTTGCGCCCCTTTTCCTTCGCCATGTAGCAGGCGACATCGGCGGCGCGCAGCACTTCCTCCAGCGACATGCCGCAATCGGCGATCTCGACCATGCCGATGCTGACGCTGATGTTGAAGGGCCGGCCTTCCCAGGAAAAATGCAGATCCTGGACGGTGGCGCGCAGCCGTTCCGCCGTGGTGACGGCGCAGCCGGTGTCGCAATCGAAGAGCAGCACGCCGAACTCATCGCCACCAAGCCTGGCCAGTATGTCGCCGGTGGGCAACTCATTGAGGAGCAGCACCGAGATCTGGCGCAGCAGCTGATCGCCGGCCGCATGGCCGCAAGTGTCGTTGACCAGCTTGAACTGGTCGAGGTCGAGATACATCAGCGCATGCGCGCGCGGTCTCTCCGGCGGCTCCGCAATCGCGCCTGCCAGCCGGGTCTCGAAGTCGCGGCGGTTGACGAGGCCGGTGAGCGCATCATGCGATGCTTGCCATGACAGGCGCTCGATGAAGTCCTGCTCGCGGGACATGTCGTGCAACGCGAGAACGGCGCCGACAATCTTGCCGGAGACGCTGAGCGGCGCACCGTTGAGCGCGACAGGCACGACCGAACGGTCGGGGCGCTCCAGGAGCTGCGGCCGCACGTTGGAACGGCGCGGCTCGCCGGCCAGGAGGCGCGGTATCAGGTCGATTTCCTCGACACCGCTGTCCTTGTCGATCAGCCGGAACAGCGAGGCGATGGGCTTGCCCTTGGCGGCGTCCAGAGGACAGGCTAGCAGGCGCTCGGCGACGGCATTCATGTAATCCAGCCGCCCGGCCGCATCGGTGCTGATGACGGCCTGGCCGATCGAGGCCAGCGTGATCTGCGCGCGCTCGCGCTCGGCGTTCAAGGCGCTTCGGAAGGCCTGCCGCTGAGCCATCAGCTTTCGCGTGCGCCATACCGCCAGCAGGATAAGCAGCGCCGCGGTGACGAGGTTGGCGGCCGTCAGCGCCATCTTGATGACGCGCGAGCCTTCGCCGAGGCTGTCGGAGAAGGCCTTGGACAAGGGTCCGATCCGGTCATCGAGCTGGTGGATGTCGGCTTTCCAGGCGCTGATCTCCGCCTGCGACGCGGGGTCTTCTTCGAGCCTTCTGTGCATATCGTCGCCAAGCTTCTCGATGGCGAGGATCATCTCGTCGGCCTCCGTCCAGTGCCGGATGGCGATGTCGAGGTAGCTGACGCGACGGAAATTCCGAAACAGCCAGATCAGGCCGGCAACGTCGTCGGCATGGTTGTTGCCGCCGAGGAAACCCAGCCGCGCCGCTTCGGTGTCAGGGTTGGTCTTTTCGAGCGCAAGCCTGGCCGAGCGATCGGCGAGCGGCACGGCGATGGCCTGGCGGTATTCGCGGAAATATTCCGCGTTGCCGGTATCGGCATAGAGGCTGAGCAAATAGATGGCGTGCTTCTGCCCCTTCGACCATTGGCTCTCGCCGCCGACATAGGCGCGAACGGCCGATAGTGTATAGAGGCTGAGGCTGGCCACCAGGGCCTGGATCAGGACGACCACGATGAAAGGCCAGACCAGCCCGATGAGACGAGGGCCGGCATCCGTCGACGAGAGCTTCATCGCATTTCCATGGAGCCTGCCGCGACCCCGTCGGCGTCTGTCCGACCGGCTCATCCGTCGGTTGAGACGATGTTCTTCCCCTCATGTCTGCCGGCAATTGGCGACACCAATCCAGATAGCGTACCTGGTTTAACAGCCGATAAATTCCGACAGTATTTGTTTTCGAAATTCTTCGACAAAACAGCTGGCGGCGTACGCTACGTCATGTGGATATTTCCGCCCCGGTATCGCCTGCCGAGTTGCTCTCGCCAGAATGAAGTCGAATGGGCGCGCCCAGCGATTCAACGTTTGGATTTTGCCTTGTTCAGAGCCACCGCTGCGCGGACGAGAGCCTTGAGCGCTTCCTCATCGATCTCCTCACCCTCGCGAAAATCGATGGCGCGCCTCGTGTTGCCTTCGAGGCTGGAGTTGAAGAGCCGTGAGGGATCGGGCAGCGCCGCGCCCCTGGCGAAGGTCAGCTTGACGACTGCCTTGTAGGTCTCGCCGGTACAGATCATTCCGGCGTCCTCCCAAACCGGCAGCCCGCGCCACTTCCATTCCTCGGTGACGTCTGGATCGGCCTGCTTGATCAGGGCACGGAGGCGGCCGAGCATCTCACCCCGCCAATCGCCCAGTTCCTCGATGCGTCCATCGATGAGCTCGGAAGGAGATTTGCTTTCCTGCACGCCACTTTTCTCCATCTGTGTTTCTTCTGCCGGATAAATGGATCGCCGGGATGGCTCTTCAGGCGGAACCGTGCTTGATCGACAATGCGCCTACATTCGTTCGCCTGGCAATTGGCTTGCCTGTTTCACCCAGGAGACGAACTGCGCTTCATCGAGCTGGTCGTCCTCATGGATGTGGAAATAGCGCGTGTCATTGCTCTTGGATTCGCCGGGCGGCACGGGCTTCAGCGACATGCCGCGAAAGAAGGCCACCTTGATGTATCCGGTGAGACAGTGGATGCCGAGAAACCAGCCTTCGCCTTCCATCCCGTAAAACGGCGAGTTCCATTTGACGGCCTTCTGCGCCTTGGGAACGGCCTGCATGATGAGCTGGTCGAGCCGGCGACCGACCTCGCTCTTCCACCCTGGCATCGCCACGATATAGGCCTGCACGGGGGCGTCGCCATAGCCCTTGGCGATCTGCGGGTTGCCGCCCGAGAGCAGGACGAGTTTCGCGCCCATGGGCCCAGCGGCAACCTTCGGCGATTTCGTCTTCGCCATCAAGCCGATCCTACGCGCTCGCGCGCCAGCCCACCGCGCCATCTGGCGGCATAGGGCAGCACGAACATATAGAGGCCGCTGAACAGCAGCAGGAAGAGCGGCAGGAGCGGAGAGTAGACCACCCAGGCCGGAGGCTCGCCCAATGCCATGGCGACGAAGTTAGCGATAACGGTCATGGTAAAGATGATCGACAGCCAGCGATGCAGTTGCCTGATCCATTTGCTCCAGTCCAATGCTGCCTCCTCTGAAAGAACGAATGAAACACCGGCTTACCAACGCGCCAGCTGGGTGATCTGGATGAGATTGCCGCAGGTGTCGTTGAGCTGCGCGATCGTCGAGCCGGTCACCTCGGTCGGCGCCATGGCGAAGCTGCCGCCATTTGCCGTGATGCGCTCGTGATCGCCGTTGATGTCGTCGGTGAACAGCATGAGCGCCGGCTGGCCCTGCTTGAAGATGGCCTGCTGGTAGGCCTTGGCCGCCGGATTGTCATTCAGCGCCAATTGCAGCTCCGTGCCGTCCGGGTCGTCGGGCGAGGTGACCGTTAGCCAGCGAAACGGCCCGTTGGTGAAATCGGCCTTCTTGTCGAAACCCAGCACGTCCGTGTAGAAGCCAAGAGCCTTCTCCTGGTCGTCGACATAAACACTTGTCAGCTTGATCTTCATCGCATTTCTCCATTGCTCGCGCCGCAGGTTGCCCGCCAACGATTTCTGCTTTTTGAACCCTTTCGGCGGGACTTCAGTCGATCCGCGCCAGGACCTCTTCCAGGGCTGTGAGGAACCTTTGCCAACCAACGGTGGCGCCCCGGTAGTAGGATTGCTGATCGGTGCGGAAACCTGTCTGCTCCATGCGCAGATGGGTGCCCGTGCCCGTCGGGGTGAGCGTCCAGGTGACGACGCTCTCCAGATCCTTGGTGTCCCAGGTGTAGGACAGCGTCTTGTATGGCTCGACCGCCTGGACCTGACACTCGACGCCTCCCCAGTCCGCGCTGAGTTCGAAACAGTGGTCTACGACCGGCTTGAAGTCGTTCTTCATCAGCCACTCCTCGATGAGATGCGGTTGGGTCAGCGCCCGCCAGATCTTTTCCGGCGGGTAAGGGATCTCGCGCTCGACGACGACGGAGCGCGTTCCGGCCGGCATATCGTTCATTGATCCATCCTCTTCAGCAGATCCTCGAGATCGTCGAACCGGCTCTCCCAGAACCCGGCCATCTGACGGGTCCAGTCCATCAGCGGCGCAAGTGCTGCAAGCTGCGCGCTGTAATGGGTCTGCCGACCCTCGTGGCGGTCGCGCACCAGTCCGGCTTCCTTGAGGAGGCCGAGATGCTTCGAGACCGCCGGCTGCGAGACACCGGCCTGCGCCGTCAGCGCGCCGACCGTCTGCTCGCCTTGGCGGCACAGACGCTCAAAAATGGCGCGCCTTGTCGGATCGGCAAGCGTCCGGAAGAGCATATCATGCGCGTTCGACATCTGGATCAATAACCTAATGGCTATTGATTGATCTATAACCAATGGGATATGTAAGAGTCAAGCGGAAGTGGATGTCTGGCTTTAAGCCGGCGCGCTCTCGATCGCCACGCGCTTAGCCGGCGGCGCCCATGTCGCGGCTTGCTTCATCCAGCATCGAGGTATCCTCGCCGAAGGCGCGTGTGGCGCGGGCGGCAGCTTCGAGCAGCGGGCGCTTCATGCGCGTGAGGAAAGCCGCGTCGACCCGCGTGCTCGGGCCGGCGAGCGTGAGCGCGCCGACCAATGTCCGCCCTGGTCCGAACACGGGCGCGGATATGCCTGCCGTCTGCGGGTCGCGATCACCGATCGAAATGTAATTGTAGGTTTGCCGGATCGTCTCGTAAGGCTCGCCCTGCTCGCCCGAGAAGGCGGCAAGCACCCGTCCGCCGGAGCCCACCAGCAAAGGCAGCACGTCGCCTTCGCGTATCGTATAGCGGATCGGGTGCTTGGACTCGACCCGGTAAAGACATGTGCGCACGTCGCCCGAGCGGACATAGAAGGCGACGCTCTCCCAGCTCCGCTCGGAGAGATCGCGCATGATCGGCAGCAGGATATCCATCGCCACGACCGAGCGCTGGTAGAGCGCACCAAGCCGGAAGGTGGCCGGTCCGATGCGATAGCGTCCGTCCTCCAGACGCTCCAGCAGTTGCCCGCGCATCAGCGAATTGGCCAGCCTCAGAATCGTGCTCTTGTAGAGGCCGGTGCGGGCCGCGATCTCGGCGAGACCGAGCGACCGGTCGGCGGTGGTGAACGCATCGAGGATGGCGATCGCGCGATCGAGGGCCGCAACGCCGTCGGCCTGGGCGGGGCTGGGAGGAGTGGCTGTCATTTCGGGTGATGGTTTCATCTTGGGTCGCCCATCCGGGAGTGATCCCGGACATGCGGATTTAGTCCGGTCCGTATCGTTCTGTCCAGCAGAATGGCATTCCCGTTGACAGAACGCGGTAACAAATGCTTGAACTCGAATGCGGGTCTTAATTCAGGCCACGTCTTGGCAGGCACCGGAGGAGGTGTCGTGATTTGGAGGAATCCCATGCTGAACAGACGCAGATTCTTGACCAGCACCGCCGCGGCCGGCGCTGCCGGTTTCGCCGCTTTGCACCTCACGCCGGCCTTGGCGCAGGATATCCCGCAGATCCAGATATTCGTGCCGGCGGCACCCGGCGGCGGCTGGGACCAGACCGCTCGCACGATCGACCAGGTGCTGCGCTCCGAAAAGCTGATCTCGGGCTCGCAGATCACCAATGTCGGGGGCGCCGGCGGCACGGTCGGCCTGCCGCAATTCGTCAACCAGTGGAAGGGCAAGGGCAATTCGCTGATGGTCGCCGGCATGGTCATGGTCGGCGCCATCATTGCCAACAAGGCCGCCAACAACCTGACCGAAGTGACCCCGATCGCCCGCCTCACCGGCGAGTTCGAGGCGCTGGTCGTGCCGGCCGCCTCGCCATTCAAGACGGCTAATGATTTCGTCGCCGCGCTCAAGGAGGATCCGACCAAGGTTCCGGTGGCCGGCGGCTCAGCCGGCGGCTCCGACCACATCCTGTTCGGCCTGATCGCCAAGACGGCCGGCGTCCCCGCGGCCAACCTGTCCTATGTGCCTTTCGCCGGCGGCGGCGAGGCGTTGTCGGCGCTGCTCGGCAACCAGGTCGCGGCCGGCATTTCCGGCTATGGCGAGTTCTCCGAGCAGATCAAGGCGGGCGCGCTCAGGCTGCTGGCGATCTCGTCCGACAAGCGCCAGGAAGGCATCGACGCGCCGACCCTGAAGGAGGCCGGCATCGACGTCGAGCTGTTCAACTGGCGCGGCGTCTTTGCCCCGCCCGGCGTTTCCGACGAAGACAAGGCGGCGATGATCAAGCTGGTCGAGACCATGGCCAAGAGCGACGCCTGGGCGACCGAGTGCAAGAACCGCATCTGGACGCCGATCCTGCTGACCGGCGACGACTACGCAAAATTCGTTTCCGAAGACACGGCCCGCATCGGCGCCATCCTCAAGGATCTCGGCCTCGCCTGAGTTCCGGCCCGCGCGATGTCCGAAGGGGGCAACGTCCCCCTTCGGAACAGCGTGGACAGATGATCGAGCGGCGGTGAAACTGCGGCGATGCCGGCGACTGCAAGCCGGCCATCCGGGGAGGAGACCATGAGCACCAGCGACCAGCAGGCGTCACCGCCGCGCCCTGCCGTACCGGAAATGTTGATCGGCATCGGACTTCTGGCCTGCGCCGGCGCGGTTGCCTGGCAGACCCTGGCGATCCCGGCGTCGCCGCTCTATTCCAAGGTCGGTCCGAAGGTCTTTCCCTACATCACCATGGCCGGCATGGTGGTCCTGTCGCTGCTGCTCATCTTGGCCGCCCTGCGCGGCGGCTGGCAGCCCGAGGAAGAAAAGGAAACGCCGACCGACTGGAAGGCGATGGGTTTCGTGATCGCCGGGCTCGTCGCCAATCTCGTGCTCATCCAGCCGCTCGGTTTCACCGCCGCCTCGGTCATCATGTTCGTGCTGGTCTGCTTCGGCTTCGGCAGCCGGCATCCGCTGCGCGACGCGCTGCTTGGCCTGGTCCTGGCGCTGGCGGCTTATTTCGGCTTTGCCAGGGCGCTCGGCGTCAACATCGGCGCCGGCCTGATCGAGAACCAGCTCAATGCGTTGATCAACGCCGTCTTGGGCATCGGGAAGGGCTGAGGCGATGGACACGCTCGGTTATCTCGCGCACGGATTCGCGGTCGCCTTCACGCCGACCAATCTCTTGTGGTGCCTGCTCGGCACGACGCTCGGAACCGCGATCGGCGTGCTGCCCGGCCTCGGGCCGGCGCTGACCATCGCGCTGCTCCTGCCGATCACCTACCAGGTGGCGCCGGAGGCTTCCTTCATCCTGTTTGCCGGCATCTATTACGGCGCCATGTACGGCGGCTCGACGACCTCGATCCTGCTCAACACGCCGGGCGAAAGCGCAACGATCGTCACTGCGCTCGAAGGCAACCGGATGGCGCGCTCGGGGCGTGGCGGCGCGGCGCTTGCGACCTCGGCGATCGGCTCCTTCGTGGCCGGCACGCTCGGCACGCTGGGCGTCGCCTTCCTGGCGCCGATCGTGGTCAAGTTCGCGCTGGCCTTCGGGCCGGCCGAGTATTTTTCGCTGATGGTGCTCGCCTTCATCACCGTTTCGGCGGTGCTCGGCTCATCCTCGGTGCGGGGGCTCACCAGCCTGTTCGGCGGCTTCGTCATCGGCATGATCGGCGTCGATCTGCAGACCGGGCAGCCGCGCTTCACCTTCGGCATGGGCGAATTGCTCGACGGCGTCGACGTCATCGTCGTCGCGGTCGGCCTCTTCGCGGTCGGCGAGACGCTCTACATGGCCTCGCGCCGCTATGCCGGCAGGGACGAGATCGTGCCGCTGAAGGGCTCGCTCTACATGACGGCTTCCGAGTGGGCGCGCTCGTGGAAGCCGTGGCTGCGCGGCGCCGCGATCGGCTTCCCGATCGGCGCCATGCCGGCCGGCGGCGCCGAGATCCCGACCTTCCTGTCCTACGCGATCGAGAAGAAGCTCTCCAAGCACAAGGAGGAATTCGGCACGGTCGGCGCCATCGAAGGCGTCGCCGGGCCGGAAGCCGCCAACAACGCGTCCGCCGCCGGCGTGCTGGTGCCGATGCTCACGCTCGGCCTGCCGACCTCGGCGACCGCGGCTATCATGCTGTCCGCCTTCCAGAGCTACGGCATCAATCCCGGGCCGCTGCTGTTGACGACCCAGGCCAACCTCGTCTGGGGTCTGATCGCCAGCCTGTTCATCGCCAACGTCATCCTGGTCATCCTGAACCTGCCGCTGATCGGCCTGTGGGTGCGTCTGCTGAAAATCCCGGCGCCGCAGCTTTATGCCGGCATCCTGGTGTTCGCCACCGTCGGCACCTATGGCATCTCGCAGTCGCCGATCGACCTCGTGATCCTCTATCTGCTGGGGATCGCCGGCTTCCTGATGCGGCGCTTCGATTTCCCGACGGCGCCCGTCATCATCGGCATGATCCTCGGGCCGCTCGCCGAGACGCAGTTTCGCCGGGCGATGACGATCGCCAATGGCGACTGGACGGTGTTCTACCGGCACCCGCTGTCGCTCACGCTTTTGACGCTCGCCTTCGTCGGTCTCGTCGGTCCGCATGTCTGGGCCTATGTCGAGCACCGGCGCACGCGCGGGCCGGAGCATGTGCCAGGCGATGCCTGAGCGATTGCCAAGATCATGACAGACCTGCTTTCCGGCATCCGCGTCCTCGACCTCACCAACGTGCTCGCAGGCCCTTACTGCGCCTACCAGCTGGCGCTGCTCGGCGCCGACGTCATCAAGGTCGAGGCGCCGCCGGGCGGCGATCTCGCGCGCCAGCTCGGCGCCTCGCCGGAACTCAACCAGGCGGGAATGGGCGCATCCTTCCTGGCGCAGAATGCCGGCAAACGGTCGGTCGTGCTCGACCTGAAGAAGGTGGAAGAGCGCGACCGCTTTCTCGATCTCGTCGCCACCTCCGACGCGCTGGTCGAGAATTTCCGGCCCGGCGTGATGGATCGGCTCGGTCTCGGGCACGAGAGGCTGAAGGAAGTCCGGCCGAGCCTCGTCTATTGCGCGATATCCGGGTTCGGCCAGACCGGACCGATGCGCGGCAACCCTGCCTATGACCAGATCATCCAAGGGTTGTCGGGGATCATGAGCATAACCGGCACGCCGGAGACCGCGCCGTTGCGCGTCGGCTATCCCGTCGCCGACACGCTTGGCGGGCTGGTCGGGGCCTTTGCGATCGCCGCGGCGCTTGTCAGGCAGAAGACGAGCGGCGAGGGCGCCTTCCTCGACGTCTCGATGCTCGAATGCACGCTGTCGGCGCTGGGTTGGCCGGTGTCGAATTATCTGACGGCCGGCGTCGAGCCGCGGCCGATGGGCAACGAGAACATGACGGCCGCGCCCTCGGGAGCCTTCCGCACCGGCGAAGGGCTGCTCAACATCGCCGCCAACAAGCAGGAGCAGTTCGTCACCCTTTGCGGGCTGATCGGACGCCCTGAACTGGCGTCGGATCCGCGCTTCGCCGAACGCGAGACACGCAAGGAGAACCGGGCAGCGCTGAAGGCGTTGATCGAGGAAGCGCTTGCCGGCGCCTCGGCCGCGATCTGGGAAGAAAAGCTCAACCGGGCCGGCGTGCCGGCGGGACGTGTGCTGACGATCCCGCAAGTGCTGGAGGAACGCCAGGTGACGGAGCGCGGCATGGCGACCCGCTTCCAGCATGTATCCGGCATGGAGGAGCCGCTGACGGTGGTGCGCGGCGGCTTCATGGTCGACGGCGCGGCACCGGCGCCCGCCCGGCCGCCACCGCGGCTCGGCGAGCATCTGGACGAGGTGTTCGCCGCGTTGCCGGCGAGCGACAAAACGAGGGCGCGAGCATGAGCGCGGAGAAGAAGACCGGCCGCGAGCGTGGCGAGGAATGGTGGCAGACCGGCATCATCGAGATGCATCCCGGCGTGATCCGGCTGCGCGGCTACGAGATCCAGGACCTGATCGGCCGAGTCAGCTTTCCGGCGATGATCTGGCTGATGCTGCGCGGCGAATTGCCGAGCGAGGAGCAGGCGGCGCTGCTCGGCATCGCGCTGGGAGCTGCCGTCGATCACGGCCCGCAGGCGCCCTCGATCGCGATCGCGCGCATGGCCGCCACTTGTGGCGTCGGCATCAACAACGCCATGGCCTCCGCCATCAACGTGCTGGGCGACGTGCACGGCGGCGCCGGCGAGCAGGCGCTCGCCTTATATGGCGACATTGCCGCCGCGATGGATGGCGGCGCAGGTCTTGCGGAAGCGGTGTCGGCGCGGCTCGATCGTTTCTTTGCCGAGGAGAAAGGCTATGTGCCCGGCCTCGGCCATCGCTTCCATCCAATCGATCCGCGGGTGCCCCGCCTCATGGAACTGACGCGCGCGTTTGCCGCGCGCGGCAGCGTCAGCGGGCGCTTCGCCGGCATTGCCGAGGCGATCGAGGCGGAGGTCGCAACGCGCAAGGGCAAGACGATCCCGCTCAACATCGACGGCGCCACCGCCGTCATCTATGGCGAGCTCGGCTTCCCGCCGCCACTGACGCGCGGTCTCTTCGTGCTGTCGCGCTCGGTCGGCATCCTGGCGCATGCCTGGGAGCAGTCGCAGGAGAGCGACCGCAACAAGGGACCGCTGCCCAAGGAATGGCTATGGGCTTATACCGGCACGCCGGCACGGCCTTTTCCTGGCGACGCCGATTAAAGAGATTCTGTCAGGCCGGAACGGTCGCCGGGATCGTCAAATCCCTGAGCAGCGTCGAAAGCTCCGGCTCGTCGATGAGCAAGGCGGCATCGGCAGGCGGCAGCCAGGCCCGCTGTCGGTTCGCGGCCTCCCGCCAGTCGGTCATCTCCTCGGTGACCTCGAGCAGATAGACGGCCACGTCGACGCGAATGAAACCGTTGGCCATGCGTTTCCAGTAGGAATAGGTGCCCGCGGGCTGCTTCAGCGCCTTGCCCAGCACGCCGGCCTCTTCCTGGGCTTCGATAGCAGCCGCCTTGCGCCCGCTCTTGCCCTTCATCGGCCAGCCCTTGGGGACGATGAAGCGCCTGGTCGTGCGTGAGGTGACCACCAGCACCTCGATGTCGCCGTCTTCGCGCAGACGAAAGGGGATGGCCGCCACCTGGCGGATCCGTGCTCCTTTCTTTGCTCTGCGTACCGCTTTCTTCTTGGCTGTTGCCATCCCAAAATCCGATGAGAGCAGCATCCGCCCCGCGCGTCATGCGCGTACGGCAAAAGCCTTACCCCTGCAAACCCCAAAACCATCGTCCTTGCAATCCGGCATTTTGCCAGCAAGTAAGTCGGCTAAATAAACGGAAAAAGCCGGAATGTCAGCGGCAGACCCGCGAAATCGTGGTGCCAATTACCTGGGACTGGCAATTCTGCTTGACGATCGGCACTTCAGGGCGAGGCTTCGGCGCGATCTGCCGGTCCTGTTCGCGGTATAGCTGCTGCTGTTGCTGGAACTGCTGCCGCTGCAGTTGGTTCCGGAGTGTTTGCAGTTCGTTCTGTTGGATCAGCGCGTTGCGGTTCGTCGGGATGACGACCTGAGCCGAGGCGTTTGAAGCCACACCCCAAAGGGTAGCAGACACCACGGCCGCCGAGGTCATGATTGCCAAAAAGCGAGGATGCGACATTGCTTCCTTCCCGCATGAAAAAACGGAACCTGCCCATAATATAGGGGATTTGTCCGGATGTACCATGGTTCAGGCTTGCGTCAGCTAGTCGACCTCACGCAAGCGATAGCCGACGCCGGTCTCGGTGATGATGTAGCGCGGCTGGTCCGGCGTCTTCTCGATCTTCTGCCTCAATTGGCGGACATAGACCCTTAGATACTGCACGTCGGTCGAATCGTTCCAGATCTGCTTCATCAGGAATTGGTGGGTGAGCACCTTGCCGGCATACTGCACGAGCATGCGCAGAATGTCGTATTCCTTGGGCGACAGCTTCACTTCCTTGCCTTCGACCTTGACGATGCGTTTCACCAGGTCGACCGACAGGTCTCCGGTCTGGAATACCGGCTTCTCGCCCTGCTGCTGGAACTTGTGGCGCAGCGCCACCCGGATGCGGGCGACCAGCTCATTCATGCCAAAGGGTTTTGTCACGTAGTCGTCGGCACCGAGCTCGAGCGCCGAGACGATGCCGGCCTCGTCGGTGCGGCTCGAAAGGATGACGACCGGAATGTCCAGGCCGTCGTTACGCCATTTGCCGAGAAGCTCGAGGCCGGTCATGCCGGGCAGACCGAGGTCGAGCAGGATCAGGTCGGGCCGTTCCGCCTGCACGAACTCGATTGCGGCCTTGGCATTCGGCGCCTCGGAGACCGTATAGCCCTGGCTGCCGAGGCCGACCCGAAGCAATTTGCGGATCGGCGGCTCGTCGTCGACGACCAGGATGCTGACGTTCTGGCTGGTCATGCGGCGTCATCCGTCTTGGCGACGGCCAAGTCCGGAATTTCCTCCGGAACCGGCATGCGGATGGTGAAGATCGCGCCCGGCCGGTCGGTGCGGTTCGCCGCCGAGATCGCGCCGCCCATGGCCTCGATGAAGCCCCGGCTGATCGACAGACCGAGACCCGTGCCGGCGCGGACCTGGTCGCGCTTGCGCACGCGGTAGAAGGTGTCGAAGATGCGCTCGAGGTCGTCGACCGGAATGCCCGGTCCCTCGTCCATGATCTGCAGGATGACGGACCCGTTGTCGAGCCAGCCTTGCAGGCGGATGGCCGAGCCTGGCGGCGCATATTTCGCGGCATTGTCGAGAAGATTGAACAGCACCTGCTCGAACAGGACAGGGTCGAGGCGCAGCATCGGCAGGTCCGGCGGAATGTCGGTGTCGATCCGATGCTCGCCGGTGATCTTGCGGGCCCGATCGAGCGCCGAGCCGACGATGTCGCCGACATAATGGAAGGCGTAGTTCGGCTCCATCGCGCCCGACTCGATCTTGGTCATGTCGAGCAGGTTGGCGATGAAGCGGTTCAGCCGCTCCGATTCGTCGACCACGGTCGACAGAAGGTCTGCGCGATCCTTTTCGGGAAGGGCGGCCGCATATTCCCGCAGCGTGCCGGCGGCGCCCATGATGGCGGCAAGCGGCGTCTTCAGGTCATGCGAGATCGAGGTGAGCAGCGCCGTGCGCAGCCGGTCCGCTTCCGCCGCCAGCCTGGCACGGTCGACATCGGCGACAAGCTGGATGCGCTCGATGGCGACCGCCGCCTGATCGGCAAGCGCGTCGAGAAGACGCTGCTGCTCGGACGTCAGCAACGGGCCTTGCCTGTCGTTGTCGAGGCCAACGACGCCGACCGCCGTGCGCCCAGTCCGCAAAGGGAGGTAGAGACGCTTCGCGCCGGGCAGCGTGTCGGCGCCGCGGCCGGCCGGGCGGTCGTGCTCCCAGGCCCAGCGGGCGGCGGCGATGTCGGCCTCGGCTAGCGTGTCGTCCGGCGGGTAGCCGGCCTTGACCGTGATCGTGCCGTTTTCCGGCAGAAGCAGCACCACGCGCACTTTCAGCATGGAGGCGATCTGGAACGCGGTGGCCCACAGCACGTCATCGAGCGTGCCGGCGCCGGCGAGCTTCTTGGCGAAGGAATAGATGTCCTCGGTTGCCCGTGCACGCGAGCGGGCGGCGACCGCCTGGCGCTGCACGCGCGCCGTCAGATTGCTGGCTATGACGGCGACAACGAGGAAGGCGGCAAAGGCGACGATGCTCTCCGGGTCCCTGATCGTCAGCGTGTAGCGCGGCTCGAGGAAGAAGAAGTTGAAGGCAAGGGCACTCAGGAAACAAGCGTAAAGCGCTGGCCAGAGCCCGAAGGTCACCGCCGACGTCAGCACGGCCAGGAGCAGGACGCTTGCCAGATTGCGAACATCGAAAAACTGGTCGAGAACCGAGCTGACGGCCAGTGCACCGG
Source organism: Mesorhizobium sp. WSM4904 (assembly GCF_029674545.1). Taxonomy (NCBI): domain Bacteria; kingdom Pseudomonadati; phylum Pseudomonadota; class Alphaproteobacteria; order Hyphomicrobiales; family Phyllobacteriaceae; genus Mesorhizobium; species Mesorhizobium sp. WSM4904. Next base: position 2,237,415 of record NZ_CP121354.1, read on the forward strand.
CTACATAGGCCGTGGAGAACAAATAGGGCCAGATCTGGAAAGGCTTCTGCTCGGCGGCCGCTTTCACCCTTGTCGAAGGCGTCCCCGCGTCGCGCTCGGTGCCCGAAATGACATGCACGCTGATGTCGCCGGCATTGCGGATCAGATCATAGGTGAGCGAGCCCTCGATCAGTTCCCGCCAGCGCGAGCGGGTCGGCCGGCCGATGACGATATGAGTGAAGTTGTTCGCCGTCGCGTGGCGCACGATGTCCTGGGCGACGTTCTGGCCCGGGATAGTCGCCACCTCGGCGCCGAGCTGCTCGGCAAGGCGCAGGTTCGTCGCCAGCCGGTCCTTGTCCTCCTCGGACATGCCGGCCAGGCGAGGCGTGTCGACATGCAGCGCCGTCCAGGGCGCGCGGAGCCGGTCGGCAAGCCGGCGTGCGTAACGGATGCGGGCGGCTCCGCCGGGACGCGAGTCGACGCAGACGAGGACCCGTTCGCCGGCGGCCCACGGTCCCGGAATGGCGTGGGACTGCATGTGGTTGAGCAACTGCTCGTCGACGCGCTGGGCGGTGCGTCTCAACGCCAGCTCGCGAAGCGCGGTCAGATTGCCCGGCGAAAAATAGTTCTCGATCGCACGCTGCGCGGTTTGAGGGAAATAGACCTTGCCTTCATGCAGCCGCTGGATCAGGTCGTTGGGGGTGAGGTCGATGACCTCGATGTCGTCGGCCTCGTCGATGATGGAATCGGGAACGGTTTCGCGCACCCGGACGCGGGTGATCTGTGCCACGACATCGTTTAGGCTTTCGACATGCTGGATGTTGAGCGTGGTGTAGACATCGATGCCCTGCGACAGGATCTCCTGCACGTCGAGATAGCGCTTGGGGTGGCGGCTGCCGGGCGCGTTGGTGTGGGCGAGCTCGTCGACCAGAACCAGCGCCGGGCGCCGTTTCAGGATCGCGTCGATATCCATCTCCTCGAGGACATGGCCGCGATATTCGACCTGGTGGCGCGGGACCACCTCATAGCCGTCGACCAGCGCCTGGGTCTCCTTGCGGCCGTGCGTTTCGACGACGCCGATCACGACGTCGATGCCGTCGGCCCGGCGGGCGCGGCCCGCCATCAGCATCTCGTAGGTCTTGCCGACGCCGGGCGCGGCGCCGAGGAATATCCGCAGACGGCCGCGACCCTCCCGCTCAGCGTGCTCGAGCAGCGCGTCGGGAGATGGTCTGTTCTCCGGGTTTGTCCTGTCGTCCGGCATCAAGTCCAATCATGAATTGCGCCGGGGGTCGTGTCGATCCCCGGCACGGGTGCTGATTATTTCAGGTCGTCGAGCGCGAGATTGAGCGCCAGCACGTTGAGCACCGGCTCGCCCATGAAGCCAAGCTCGCGATCCTCGACATGGCTGCCGACGAGCGACTTCACCTTGGCTTCGTCGATGCCCCTGGCCTTGGCAATCCGCGGCACCTGGAAATAGGCGGCTTCGGGGCTGATGTCTGGGTCGAGACCGCTGCCCGAGGTGGTGACGAGGTCCATCGGCACCGGCGCGCTCGGGTTCTCGGCCTTCAACTTGTCGGCGTCGCCCTTGATGCGCTCGATCAGCTTCGCATTGGTTGGTCCAAGATTCGAGCCGCTGGAGGCGGCGGCGTTGTAGCCGTCCCCGGCGGCCGACGGCCGGCCGTGGAAATAACGGTCGCTGGCGAAGGCCTGGCCGATCAGTTCGGAGCCGATGACCTTGCTGCCCTTCGTGATCAAGCTGCCATTGGCCTGGTTGGGAAACAGCGCCTGGGCGATGCCGGTCATGCCGATCGGGTAGACGAGGCCGGTAAGCACCGTGAAGAAGACGATCATGACAAAAGCGGGTCTGAGTTGCTTGAACATCGGAACAGATCCTTAAGCGAGGCCGAGGGCGGTGACGATCAGGTCGATCGCCTTGATGCCGACAAACGGCACGACGATGCCGCCGAGGCCGTAGACGAGAAGGTTGCGGGTAAGCAGCGCGCCGGCGCCGATGGCGCGGTACTTGACGCCCTTCAGCGACAGCGGGATCAGCGCGATGATGATCAGCGCGTTGAAGATGATGGCCGACAGGATGGCGCTTTGCGGCGTCGCCAGATGCATGATGTTGAGCGCCTGCAGCGGACCGGCGGACTGGCCGGGCGCGACGTAGAAGACCGCGAACATCGCCGGGATGATGGCGAAATACTTCGCCACGTCGTTGGCGATCGAGAAGGTCGTCAGCGAGCCGCGCGTCATCAGCAGCGCCTTGCCGATCTCGACGATCTCGATCAGCTTGGTCGGATCGCTGTCGAGGTCGACCATGTTGCCGGCTTCTCGCGCGGCGACCGTGCCGGTGTTCATGGCGACGCCGACGTCGGCCTGGGCGAGCGCCGGCGCGTCATTGGTGCCGTCGCCGCACATGGCGACCAGCTTGCCCTTGGCCTGCTCCTCGCGGATCAGCGACAGCTTGTTCTCCGGCGTCGCCTGGGCGAGGAAATCGTCGACGCCAGCCTCGGCGGCGATCGCGGCCGCGGTCAGCGGATTGTCGCCGGTGATCATCACCGTGCGGATGCCCATCTTGCGCAGCTCCGCGAAACGCTCGCGGATGCCGCCCTTGACGATGTCCTTGAGATGGACGACGCCGAGCAGGCGGCCGTCACGCTCGACCGCCAGCGGCGTGCCGCCGGCCTTTCCGATCTCGTCGGCTATGGCCTGCAGGTCGCGGATCGTCTCGCCGGTGGGACGCGTGCCGTGAGCGGCGACGGTCGCCTGGTTGACGTGAGCCAGCACCGCGTCGACCGCGCCCTTGCGCACGGACGAGCCGTCGATATCGACGCCGCTCATGCGGGTCTGCGCGGTGAAGGGCACGAAGGCCGCGTGCAAGGTCGCCATATCGCGGGCACGGATGCCGTATTTCTCCTTGGCGAGCACGACGATCGAGCGGCCTTCCGGCGTTTCGTCGGCGAGCGAGGCAAGCTGCGCCGCATCGGCCAGTTCCTGCTCTGTGACGCCCTTGACCGGCCTGAACTCGGTCGCCTGGCGATTGCCGAGCGTGATGGTGCCGGTCTTGTCGAGCAGCAGTGTGTCGACGTCGCCGGCGGCCTCGACGGCGCGGCCGGACATGGCGAGCACGTTGAAGCGCACCAGGCGGTCCATGCCGGCGATGCCGATGGCCGAGAGCAGCGCGCCGATCGTGGTCGGGATCAGCGTCACGAACAAGGCGACGAGGATCGTGACCGGGATATCGCCGCCGGAATAGGAAGCGAAGCTCGGGATGGTCGCGGTCGCCAGCACGAAAATCAGCGTCATGCCGACGAGGAGGATGTTGAGCGCGATCTCGTTCGGGGTCTTCTGGCGCTCCGCACCCTCGACCAGCGAGATCATGCGATCGAGGAAGGTGTGACCGGAGGCGGCGCTGATGCGCACGCGGATCCAGTCGGACAGCACCTGCGTGCCGCCGGTGACGGCCGAACGGTCGCCGCCGGATTCGCGGATGACGGGCGCGGATTCGCCGGTAATCGCCGCCTCGTTGACGGAAGCCACGCCTTCGATCACCTCGCCGTCCGAAGGGATGATGTCGCCGGCTTCGACCAGCACGATGTCGCCGACCTTCAGGCTTGTGCCGGGCACCAGCTTGAACTTGCCGCGATCCTCGCCGTTGACGAGCAGCTTGGCCTGGGTCTCGGTGCGCGCCTTGCGCAGCGAGTCGGCCTGAGCCTTGCCGCGGCCTTCGGCGACGGCTTCGGCGAAGTTGGCGAACAGCACGGTGAACCACAGCCAGATGATGATCTGCAGCGTGAAGCCGAGATCGCCGCCACCGGTGATGAGGTCCTTGACGAACAGAACGGTGGTGAGCGCCGAGACGACGGCGACGACGAACATCACCGGGTTCTTGACCAGCGTGCGTGGATCGAGCTTGCGGAAGGCGCCGCCGATGGCGGGCACCAGGATGCGGGCATCCAGAATGCTCGCGGATTTGGACTGGCTCATTTCGAGGCTCCGGTATCGGTGATGTTGGACGGCGCCGGGTGTTCGGTCTTCGGGAACAGGTGCGGAAGGCCGGTGGCCAGCAGCCACAGCACCAACAGCACCGCCGCCATGCCGAGAAAGGTTGAAAGCGTCGGGAAAGGTCGAGGTTTCTCGTCCCTTCCGTTGTCGGGCGCTCCGTCACCGGCCTGGTGACGGTCATGCGCGCGTATGTCGTTGAAGCGGAGCATGGTCATCTCAGAAGGTCTGTCCATGGATCATCGCCAGATGCTCGACGATCGGACCGACGGCGAGCGACGGGAAGAAGGTGAGGCCGCCGACGATGACGATGACGCCGACCAGCAGCCCGACGAACAGCGTGCCGTCGGTCGGGAAAGTGCCGGCCGAAGCGGGCACGGTCTTCTTCGCCGCCAGCGAGCCGGCAATGGCCAAAGCCGGAATGATGACCAGGAAACGGCCCATCAGCATGCCGATGGCACCCGTAAGGTTGAACCAGGGCGTGTTGCCGGTGAGTCCGCCGAAGGCCGAGCCGTTATTCGCGGCCGACGACGTGTAGGCATAGAGCACCTCGGAGAAGCCGTGCGGGCCGCCATTGGCCATCGAGGCCACGGCGCTCGGCAGGACCACGGCGATGGCCGTGAAGATCAGCATCGCCAGCGGCAGACAGAGGATGGCGAGCATTGCCATCTTGACCTCCTTGGCCTCGATCTTCTTGCCGAGATATTCGGGCGTGCGGCCGACCATCAGGCCGGCGACGAAGACGGCGACGACGACGAACATCAGGATGCCGTAGAAACCGGCGCCGACACCGCCGACGATGACCTCGCCGAGCTGCATGTTGATGATCGGGATCATGCCGCCGAGCGCGGTGAAACTATCATGCATGGCGTTGACGGCGCCGCAGGAGGCGGAGGTGGTGATGACCGCGAACAGGGCCGAGAGCGCGATGCCGAAGCGGGTCTCCTTGCCCTCCATGTTGCCGCCGTCGATGCCCAGCGCATGGACGAGCGGATTGCCGGCGGCCTCGGCCCAATAGCAGACGATGACGCCGGCTATGAACAACACACCCATCGAAGCGAGGATCGCCCAGCCCTGGCGCTGATTGCCGACCATGCGGCCGAAGACGTTGGTGAGACCGGCGCCGAGCGCGAAGATCGTCAGCATCTGGATCATGTTGGAGATCGCGTCCGGATTCTCGAACGGATGCGCGGCATTGGCGTTGAAGAAGCCGCCGCCATTAGTGCCAAGCATCTTGATGGCAACCTGCGAGGCGACCGGTCCGAGCGCGATGGTCTGCTTGGCGCCTTCCAGCGTGGTGGCGTCGACATAAGGCCCAAGCGTCTGCGGAATGCCGAGCCAGACATAGACCAGCGTCAGCACGATACACATCGGCAGGAGCACGTAGAGCGTACAGCGGGTCAGATCGACCCAGAAATTGCCGATCGACTTGCCCGAGGCACGAGCGAAGCCGCGGATCAGCGCGATCGCGATGGCGATGCCGGTGGCGGCCGAGACGAAATTCTGGACTGTGAGGCCTGCCATCTGCACGAGGTAGGACATCGTGCTTTCGCCGCCGTAGTTCTGCCAGTTGGTGTTGGTGACGAAGCTCGCGGCGGTATTGAAGGCGAGCTGCGGGTCGACCGCGGTCATGCCTGCCGGGTTGTAGGGCAGCACGCCCTGCAGCCGCTGCAGCGCGTAGAGAACGAGAAGGCCCACAAGGTTGAAGAGCAGCATGGCCGTCGTGTAGACGGCCCAGTGCTGTTCCTCCCGCTCGCTCGTTCCGGCGAGGCGATAGAGGCCGCGCTCGATCGGAACAAGCGCCGGCGACAGCAAGGTTCGGTCACCGCTGAAGACGCGGTACATATAGCCGCCGAGCGGCTTCACGAGCAAAAGCAGGATCCCGCAATAGAGGAGGATCTGTATCCAGCCGTTGAGTGTCATGATGTGACCTTCCGTGCGCCAATCAGAAGCGTTCTGGGCGAATGAGCGCGTAGGTGAGATAGGCAAGCAGGAACAAGGTCACCGCGCCGCCAAGTATGTAATCAAGAAGCATGATCCGATCGCTCCGCTCAGATTCTGTCGCAGGCTTTGACGTAGGCTAAGGACAAGACGAAGAATAAAATCCCGATCCCGAGAACAATGAGGTCCATTTCAGGTGTTCCTTGCTTTCCATTTGTGTTTGCAGCCCGCTCGGGCAGGCTCAAAACTGCACGCGACCGCGCATCACTTTGGCGATGACGGCGATCAAAGCGTTCTTTCGAAGGGAAATATGGACCCGATCGCCATAAAGGTTCGAGACGAGGCGGGCGGGAAAGATATAGGAATTTTATAGGGATTTTGGGCGGCCCCGTCCGAAGGTCCGGTTGGTTAATGTGCGTTGGCAGATTCCATGCCTTGGCGACTGGCCGAAAACGCCTATCGCGTCGTCATCCACGGGCGGAGCAAGGAGCGAAGCGACGCGCGCAGACCCGAGGATCTATGCCGTGACTTGGAAGCGCCGCGGCGGTCCAGAATTCCGCACCCTTGCACACTTCGGTCCAGGTAAGGGCATGGATTCCAGGGTCTGCGCGCGTCGCTTCGCTCCTTGCTCCGCCCTGGAATGACGAGGTTCATGAGCCTTCAGCTCATCATCAGCGTTTGCGATGACTACACCAACGTACGTTGATAGCCCACAAGGTGATCGCCTACAGCGCCGGCCGCCGGTCCTTCCATGGCATCTCGCCTTCCAACTGCGTGGAGAGCGCGAGCACCGTCGCCTCGTCGCCATAGCGGCCGACGAGCTGAACGCCGATCGGCGCGCCGCCGGCGGACTGCCCAAGCGGCAGCGAGATCGCCGGCAGGCCGGAGAAGTTGAAGGGAAAGTTGAAGACCGCGTCGCCCCATTTGGCGTTGTAGCGGTCGAGATCGGTCTCCGACATGTCGTAGTAGCCGAAGGGGCGCGGCAGCTCAGTCAGCGTCGGGGTGACGAAGATGTCGTAGGGGTTGAGGTCGGTGACGATGTCGCGGCCGATCAGCCTCAGCTGCTCGACATCGGAAACATGCTTGATGCCGCTGGTCGTGCGGCCGCGCGAGATCACTGCCCAGGTCACCGGCTCTACGTCGTGCGGTGTCACCGGGCGGCCGACCAGCGTTTCGAGAAAGCCGAAGGTCGCGGCCGTCTGGACGTTGGTCATGTCCGTGTAGGTTTTCCAGGCGGCATCGGCATCGAGCGGCATGTCGTGCTCCTCGACATCATGGCCGAGGCGCTGAAGCGCGGCCACCGCCGCAAGCACCGTCGCCTTGACCTCCGCATCGATGGCGGTGCCATTGGGCGGCGTGACGGTAAAGCCGACGCGCAGCTTCTTCGGCGTCCGCGCGGAGAGGCTGAGCCAGCTGCCCTCCGGCACCGGCGGCGTGTAGGCATCTCCCGGCAGCGCGCCGGCCACGGCATCGAGATAGGCGGCCGTGTCGCGCACCGTGCGCGATAAGCAGAGGAAATAGGCGCCGCCATACCAATAGTCGCCGAAGGGCGCGAGGCTGACGCGGCCGCGCGACGGTTTCAGCCCGACGATGCCGCAGCACGAGGCCGGCACGCGGATCGAGCCGGCGCCGTCGCTGGCTTCGGCGATCGGCACCATGCGCGAGGCGACCGCGGCCGCAGCGCCGCCGCTCGATCCGCCCGGCGTGATGCCTTCCTTCCAGGGGTTCTTCGTCGTGCCGTATAGCTTCGGCTCGGTGGTGATCGACCAGCCGTTCTCGGGCGCGTTGGACTTGCCGACGAGCACCAGGCCGGCCGCCTTGATGCGGCGCACCACCTCGCTGTCGGAATCGGCGACGAAGTCCTTCAGGTAGGAGCAGGAATTGGTGAGAGGCGCACCCTTCCAGGACGAGGCGAGCTCCTTGAGCAGATAAGGCACGCCGGCGAAAGGCGCGTTCCTGTCCACCGTCGCCGCCTGGGCGCGCGCCATGTCGTAGAGGCGATGGACGACAGCGTTCAGTTCAGGGTTCAGGCGCTCGATCGTGGTGACCGCCGCTTCGACCAGCTCGCTCGGCGAAACCTCGCCGCGTTTCACCAGGCCTGCCAGGCCTAGGGCGTCGGAGTTGGTGTAGGTCTCGAGCAGGCTGTCCGAAATCGCTGCCATGTCTTCCTCCCCCTATGATCGCGCCGATAGCCGGGAACGGCTCGGCGTTCCCCTCACCCAGCCTCCGCTTCGCTCGGCTGACCTCTCCGTCGGGGAGAAGGTGGCCGCGAAGCGGCCGGATGAGGGGGCTGGCGCGGCAGGGCGCGCCGAGCCTCAAGCCAGCTCGACGGTGCGCCTCTCCGCGATGCTCTGCTCGGCGGCGAGCACGATGCGCAGGCTGTTGACGGCCGCATCCATCTGCTCGGTCAGGTCGAGATCCTCGCGGATGGCGCGCAGGAAGAAGGCCTGCTCGCGGTCGCAAAGCTCCTGATGGCCGGGCTCGTCCTCCATGCTGACGATCTCGTCAGGCTTCGAAAAGTTCTTGTCGCCGTCGACCTGCGCATAGTGGATCTTCAGCGCGTCGGTCTTGGTATGGCGGTCGATGTCGGCGGAATCCGATACCTCCTCGGCTTCCTTGGCGCTGCTTCCCGACTGGCCGGCGACGATCGAGACGGCACCCTTCGGGCCGACCACGTCCTTCACGAAATAGGCCGTCTCGCTCATCATCGGTCCCCAGCCCGCCTCGTACCAGCCGACCGAGCCGTCATCGAAGGTGACATGCAGGTGGCCGTAATTCTGCTTGTCGGCCTCGGCCCAGAGTTTCGCGCCGATGCCGTGCACGCGCACCGGCTTGGCGCCGGTGAGCTGGCACATGACGTCGACATAGTGCACGCCGCAGTCGACGATCGGGATCAGCGAGTCGATCAGGTTCTTGTGCCAATGCCAGGCGGTGCCGCTGCTCTGCTGGTTGAGGTTGAGGCGCATCACCAGCGGCTTGCCGAGCGTCTTGCCGACCTCGATGAATTTGATCCAGGACGGGTGGACGCGCAGGATGTAGCCCAGCACCAGCTTGCGGTTCTTGGCACGCGCCGCGGCCACCACCTTCTCGGCGTCGGCGATGTTGGTGGCGAGTGGCTTTTCCATGAACACATGGCAGTTGGCGGCGATCGCCTTCAGCGCATATTCGGCATGCGTATTCGGCCAGCTGTTGATGGAGACCGCGTCCGGCTTGGTTTCCTTCAGCGCCAGGTCGAAATCCTCATAGAGCGGATAGCCGGCAAGTTCCTTTGGGATCTTCCTGTTGCTCTTGATGGTGCGGCTCATGATGCCGACGATCTCGAAGCCGTCCGAGCGGTGATAGGCGCTGGCATGCGAGGCGCCCATATTGCCCAGACCAACCACCAGGATTCTTACTTTGTCGGCCATGTCAGCCTCCCTGATTATCAATTGAACTGTGGGTGGCGATGTGCGGCCGCCGCCCATGTGCCTGTCCGGGCAATCGCCACAGGTTGGCGCTGCCCCTCATTGCCCTGCCGGGCATTTCTCCCCGTATAGTGACGGGGAGAAAGAGCCCTTCGCCGAGGGTTTCGCCAATCGCCGGCGTTGCGGCCACCTCCCTTCTCCCCGTCACTATACGGGGAGAAGGTGCCGGCAGGCGGATGAGGGGCAGCGCTTACCTCAACAATTGCAGCCTACTTCACCGCCGAGTCGAACAGGTGCGCCTTGATCTTCTCGATGTCGAGCGCGGCAAAGCCTTCCGACAGTTTCACGCCGTCTGCGTCGGCCTTGACCTTGGCCTTGTCGAAATCATTGGCGGCCTGGATCAGGTCGTTCGTGCAGACGTCCTCGGCCCTCACCGGCGCGGTGATCTGGCCGATCTTCAGGATCTCGTCGAAGAAGCCCTGCCAGCTCGCCATGTCATGCGAGCCCCAGCCGCCGCGCTTGTCCATGTCGCCGCGGAAGACATTGATCTGCTGCAGGATCGAGGTGGTACCGAGCTCCGGCCCGAGGTTCTTGGCCAAGGTCGGGAACTGCTCGAACACGGCCTCGACGGCCGCGCGCGGGTTCTGGTATCCGAATTCGAGGCCCATCGCCCAGCCGCGCAGGTACTTCTCCAGGAAGGCTTTCTTGTCGGCATCCTCGAGGTCGGCGGCGCGCACGACGAAGGTATTGGCCGGCAGCTTCGAGTTCTGCACGCCCAGCCAATATTCGAAGTCAAGGCCCTTGGCGATCCATTCGGCACGCAACCCCTCCCAGGAGAGTGCGGCATCGCCCTGGCCGCCGGCAAGTGCCGTACCCCAGGTCGGCCAGCCGGCCTCGACATATTTCACCTTCTTGATGTCGACGCCTTGGGCCGCAAGCAGCGGATCGACTATCGCCTGCCAGGCGGCGGAGCCGAGCAGGATGGTCTTGCCTTCGAGGTCCTTGAGGTTCTTGGTGCCCTGGCCCTTGCGGAAGGCGAGGCTGAAGGTGTCGCGCGCGCCCATGTGGAACACGGACTTCAGCTTCATGCCGTTCTGGATGGCGAAGGAGAAGACGCCGGGCGAGGGGAAGCCCATGTCGGCCTGTCCGACATCGACGAACTTCACCGTCGCCGTGCCGTCCGACGGACCAGGCTGCATGTCGGTATTGAGGTCGCCGAAATAGCCGGCCTTCTTGGCCGACCAGTAGGGATAATCGTCCAGCACTTCCAGTGTGCCGCGCGGCGAGATCCAGGTGAATTTTTCATAAGCCGCCGCCCTGGCTTTCAAGCCTGATGCGCCGAGCGCGGTGGCGGTCACGACGCCGGCCGCCGTCACCTGCAGGAAGTAGCGGCGGCTGATGCCCGCTGCAGCACTGGAACGGATCGGATTTTCATTGGTCATGGCATTCCCCTTTGTTGATTGCCCTCTGTCGATCGCTTGCCTTGCCTTCGCCCGCCTTCCGGGCGTTCATGCTCCGATGCTCAGGTCTCCCAGCTCGCCCATTTCTTGCCGATCAGGAAGAACAGCACGTAGATCAGGATGCCGAGGATCGACAGGATCAGCACCACCGCGAAGAATTGCGGCATCTGGATCATCGACGAATAGGAGGTAAGCCGGTTGCCGAGGCCGAAGCCGCCGCCGACCATCTCGGCGCCGACTGCGGTCAAGAGCCCGAAGATCGCGCCGATCATCAGGCCGACCAGGATCATCGGCAGCGCCATCGGCGCGCGGATCTTCCAGAATATCTGCAAGGTGCTCGCGCCGTAGGAGCGGGCAAGCGCGATCTTGGCGCTGTCGACGCGGCGGAAGCCGGTGGCGGCGTTGATCATCACCATCGGGCCGGCGGCCAACGCCACGGCGATGATGCGCGGCGCATAGCCGAAGCCGAAGCGCAGGATGAGCAGCGGCACCAGCGCCAGCATCGGCGTGGTGACGAGGATGAGGATGTAAGGCGCGACGATCTTTTCCGCGAAGGGGAACTGTGTGATCACCGCCGCCATCACCAGCCCGACGATGGCGCCGATGGCGAAGCCCGACACCAGCTCGACCAGCGTGTAGCCGAGATGCGGCGCGATCAGCGGGAACTCGTCGAACAGCGCGTAAACGATCGAGCTTGGCGGCGGCATGATGTATTGCGGCACGTGGAAGATGCGGAGCGCCAGCTCGATGCCGCCGATGATCACCACGGCGACGGCGAGGATCGCCGCCACCTCGGCGCCGGACTTGACGCCGGGGCCGCTAGCGAAGGCGGAAAGATTGGTAAGGCTGACGTCCTGGCCGTCGCCGCCCTTGCTCTTCGAGAATTCCGGAATGGCGTCGCCCCCGCTCACGGCCTGATCCTCACGATTTCAGCGGTTTTTTGCCCCTGCTGCTCCGATCCCTTCGGCCGGCGCTCGCCGACGATGTCCATCTTGATGCGGTTGGTGAGGTCGAAGACCTCCTTGGTCGCCATGATCTCCAGCGAGCGCGGCCGCGGAAACGGCACGTCGTAGACCTTGGCGACGCGGCCTGGCCGGGTGGTCAGCACCACGACCCGGTCGGAGAGGAAGATCGCTTCCTCGATGCTGTGAGTGATGAAGACGATCGTCGTCTTGGTGTCGAGCCAGATCTCCTCGACGAGGCGGTTCATCTCCTCGCGAGTGAAGCTGTCGAGCGCGCCGAAGGGCTCGTCCATCAGAAGCACGGAAGGCTTCAGCGCCAGCGCCCGCACGATCGCCGCGCGCTGCTGCATGCCGCCGGAAAGCTCGCGCGGGAACTTGCCGCCGAAGCCGTCGAGCCCGACGCGGTTCAAGAGATGCGCGATCCAGGCCCGGTCGGGCTTCTCGCCCTTGATCTCGAAGGGGAAGTTGATATTGGCGTCGAGGTTGCGCCAGGGCAGCAGGTTCGCTTCCTGGAAGACGATGCCGATCTCGGGGCGTGGGCCGGTGATCTCCTTGCCGTCGAGCAGGATCGAGCCGCTGGTCAGCCGGTGCAGGCCCGACATCGACCACAAAAGCGTCGTCTTGCCGCAACCGGAAGGGCCGACGATGGAGACGATCTCATTGGCGTGCACATCGAGGCTGCAGCGGTCCAGGGCGAGGAGATCGCCGGAGGCCGTGCTGTAGACCTTGCTCGCTGCCTGCACGCCGAGCTTCGGCGTTCTTGCGCTGGCCGTATTCATGCTCCCCCTCGGAGACTGCGCGATGCGTTGCCAAAGGCCCATCCGTCCGCGAAATCAGTCTGTAACTATCCTACTTTACTGTCAAGCGACGACAAAGAGCTGACGCAATCAGGTTCAATCAGTTCTTATCTAAGAGTCTGGTTTTCCGCTATTTTTGATCCCCTTGCGGTGTGTGTTACTTTCCTACATACTCGCTTCAGTTGATTGCCTATGGCCAGCGGGCGGATAATCGCGAATATGGTGGGTCCAGAAACTGGCAGGGAAGGACTGGCCAATGACCGAAGCTGACAGCCAGGTGCTGCGAATTCCCGATGAGGATGGCGACCGGCACGACCATGTCAGACGCTTCCCGGACATCATTTCGCAGGTGAAGGACAGCTACGCGGATTTGCGGCCGGCCGAGCGCCGCGTCGCCGATGTCGTGCTCGACGATGTCAAATACGCGGTCGATGCGTCCAATGCCGCGCTCGCGCAGCGCGCGCAGGTCAGCGAGCCGACGGTCACCCGCTTCTGTCGCGCCATCGGCTGCGAGGGTGTGCGCGACTTCAAGCTGAAGCTGGCGCAGAGCCTGGTCGTCGGCGCGCTCTATCTCAGCACCAAGCCGCAACCTTCGAACAGCGACAGCGGCGTGCCGTTCTGGAACGCCGTGTTCGGCGAAGCGCGGCGCGCGCTGCAGGAGGCCGAGCGGCAGATCGATCCAGGGCAGTTGCAGAAGGCGGCGGAACTGATCGCCAAGGCAAGGCAGGTGACGGTGTTCGGCCTCGGCGGCAGCTCGTCGGCGCTAGCCCAGGAAACGCAATACCGCCTGTTCCGCTATGGCATAACGATCAGCGCGCAGTGCGACCCGTATCTGATGCGCATGACGGCTTCGACGCTGAAGCCCGGCGATGTGGTGATCGCGATTTCGGCGACCGGGCGCACACGAGAGGTGATCGAGGCGGTGGAGCTTGCCAGGCATTATCGCGCCGACGCGATCTGCGTGACGGCACCGGACACGGAACTGACGCGGGTCTGCGACGTGCGGCTGACGATGGCGGTTCCCGAATATCCCGACACGCTGAAGCCGACCGCTTCGCGCTACGCCTTCCTGGCGGCGATCGATCTGCTGGCGGTGGCGTCGGCCTACAAGCTCGACGGCCCGGCGCGCGAGACGGTGCGCCGGATCAAGTACAACGCCCAGATCCACCGGACGGGCAAGGAGATGGAGCCGCTCGGGGACTAGCGACTATTCCTTCTCCCCTTGTGGGAGAAGGTGGCCGAGCGAAGCTCGGTCGGATGAGGGGTGTTCCAGGGAACGCCAGCGTCTCACTCCGCTGGAACACCCCTCATCCGTCTCGGCGCTATCGCGCCGATCCACCTTCTCCCACAAGGGGAGAAGGAGAAGCGGCGGCGCCGGCTTCGATAAGAATTCGAACTGAAAAGGGAACGAAGAAGAATGCTCGATATCGCACCATCGCAACAGGCGGCGACTTGGCTCGGCTCGTTCGGCCGGGCGCTCGAAGTTGGCGACATCGAGGCGGCGACGAACCTCTTCGTTGAGGATTGCTACTGGCGCGATCTGCTCGCCTTCACATGGAACATCAAGACCATGGAGAGCCAGGCGGCGGTCCGCGAGATGCTCGAGGCCACGCTGCCATCGGCGCGGCCGTCGCACTGGCGCCTGTCCGGCGAAGCCAGCGTCGACGACGGCATCATCGAGGCCTGGTTCAGCTTCGAGACGGCTGTGGCGCGAGGCGAGGGCATCCTGCGGCTCAAGGACGGCCGCTGCCGGACGCTGTTCACGGCGATGAGCGAGCTCAAGGGTTTCGAGGAGCAGAAGGGGCCGGCCCGGCCGCTCGGTATCCGCCACAAGGCCGATCCCGAGCGCGAGACCTGGGCCGAGAAAAGAGCGCGCGAGGCGCGCGACCTCGGCATGCACGAGCAGCCCTATTGCCTGGTGATCGGCGGCGGCCAGGGCGGCATCATGCTCGGCGCCCGGCTGCGGCAGCTCGGCGTGCCGACGCTCATCGTCGAGAAGAACGCGCGTGCCGGCGATTCCTGGCGCAACCGCTACCGTTCGCTCGTGCTGCACGATCCGGTCTGGTACGACCATCTGCCCTATATTCCGTTCCCGGAAAACTGGCCGGTGTTCACGCCCAAGGACAAGATGGGCGACTGGCTGGAAATGTATGCCCGCGTCATGGAGCTGAACTACTGGGTCGCCACCAAATGCATCAGCGCTGCCTATGACGAGACCGAAAAGGTCTGGACGGTGGTGGTCGACCGTGTCGGCCGGCGCATCACGCTGAGGCCCAAGCACATCGTCTTCGCCACCGGCGCCTACGGGCCGCCGCGGCGGATCGAGCTGCCCGGCGCGGACAGCTTCAAGGGCGAGCTGCTGCATTCGAGCCAGTATTCGACCGGCGAGAAATTCCGGGGCAAGCGCGTCGCGGTGATCGGCGCGGCAAGCTCGGGCCACGATGTCAGCGTCGACCTCTGGGAGGCGGGCGCCAAGGTCACCATGGTGCAGCGCTCGCCGACGACGGTGGTGAAGTCCGACACGCTGATGGAGGTCGGCTTCGAGATCTTTTCTGAAAAGGCGCTGGCGCGCGGCATCACCACCGACAAGGCCGACATGATCGTCGCCTCGACGCCGTTCGCGCTGGTGCCGAAAGGCCAGCGGGCGCTCTATGACGTTATCCGCGAGCGCGACGCGGATTTCTACAAGCGGCTGAGCGCCAGTGGCTTTGCGATCGACTTCGGCGAGGACGAAACCGGTCTTTTGATGAAGGCCTACCGCACCGGCTCGGGCTACTACATCGATGTCGGAGCCTGCGAGCTGATCCTGAACGGCGAGGTCGCGGTGAAGAGCGGGGTCGGCATCAAGGCGCTGTCGCCGAGCGGCATCCTGTTCGAGGACGGCAGCGAGCTCGCCGTCGACGCGATCGTCTGCTGCACCGGCTACCAGTCGATGAACGAGACGGTGGCGGCGATCGTCTCGCGCGAGATCGCCGACAAGGTCGGCCCGTGCTGGGGGCTGGGCTCCGGCGTCAAGGGCGATCCTGGCCCGTGGCAGGGCGAATTGCGCAACATGTGGAAGCCGACGGCGCAGGAGGCGCTGTGGTTCCACGGCGGCAACCTCGCGCTGTCGCGCTTCTATTCGAAGTTCGTGGCAATGCAGCTCAAGGCGAGGATGGAGGGGATCGCCACGCCGGTCTACGGCGAGCCGAGCAATGCTGGGTAAGGTCGACCCCCGCTCCGTCGAGCTTCGCTCGACACCTCTCCCCGATCGACGGGGGAGAGGAAAGGCGCGAGCTTATTCAGCTTCCTTCCTCTCCCTCCGGAGGGCTACGGCATGCACACATTTCCAAGCGGCTGGTCTTTGGCGATAGCGTGCATGGCGGCTTGGCGCATGCATTGTCTGATGTAGCGCTGGTCGACCCCCACTCCGTCTCGGCTTCGCCGAGCCACCTCTCCCCCGATCGACGGGGTAGAGGAAAGGCGCCAGGCGTTTTGCCGTCAACGCTCGTCCAGCAAGGCTCCCTTCCTTTCCCTCCGGAGGAGGGAAAGGTGGCGCTGCGAAGCAGCGACGGATTGGGGGAACCACGTGGCAATCAAGCCTCAGGTCGATCAGTCACGCCAGTCACAGAAGATGTGTGCATGCCGTAGACGAATGTGGGGGAGAGGTGGCGCTGCGAAGCAGCGACGGAGTGGGGGAAGCCATTCGTCAAACGCGCCGCCGCCGCAACCCTGCCGGCCATCTCCGCTCAGGGAGAGATCGGCTAATCATGCCGCTGCCGAAAATGCATGGCCGCAAGCTCGACATGCGTATGATGGGCATGCGCTTCGAAGCGTTCCGTTTCGTTATGGTTCGTGGCCTCGTTCGGCCACCATTTGCCGCCGATGACGATGCCGTTGGAGACCAGCCGCCGATCCGCCACCAGTGAAGCGCCGACCGCATCGACGAAGGTGAAGCGTCCCGGCTGCAATTTGAGCACCGTGACATCGCCGATGCCGCCGATCTTCATTGCGCCGAGTTCGGGCCTTGCGATTGCCTGCGCGGGATTAACCGTCGCCGCGCGCAGCACCTCGACCAGCGGCATGCCGAGCGCCATGAGCTTGGACATGCAGACCAGGATGTCGAAGGCGGGGCCATCGACGCAGTAGAGATGGACGTCGCTCGAGATGACGTCGGGCGCCAGGCCTTCGGCAAGCATGGCCTTGGCGACCTCGAAGTCGAAGGAGCCCATGCCGTGGCCGATGTCGAAAATCACGCCGCGCTCGCGGGCAAGGCGCATGTCCGGCCGCACCGCGCCCGAAGCGAAGACCGGCGCGTTGGGGAACGGCCGGAAGCAGTGGGTGAGGATGTCGCCGTGGCGGAGTCTCGGCAGCACTTCCGAGCGACCGGGCGGCGGCTCGTCGATATGCGCCATCAGCGGCAGGCCGACCTTATCGGCGGCTTCGAGCGCCAGGTCTAAGGGTGCGATGCCGCTGGTGCCGCCGGCATGCTTGCCGGAACGCACCTTGATGCCGACGACGACATCGGCGTGCTCGCGCACCGCAGCCACCGTCTCGCGCGGCTCGCAGAGCCTGAGATCGCTGCATTCGCCGACCGACACGGTCTTGGCGAAGCCGAATATGCCGGCGAAGGAGATGTTGACGTAAGCGAGGATGCGGACCTTGGAGCGTTCGATGACGTGGCGGCGAAAGCCTAGGAAATTGCCGGCGCCGGCGCTGCCGGCGTCGATGAAGGTGGTGGTGCCGCTCTTGGCGGCAAGCCGGTCGGCGTCGACGCCGAGCGAGGTGCCGCCCCAATAGACATGGCTGTGCAGGTCGACGAGACCCGGCGCGACGATGCAGTCCCTGGCGTCGACGACCTCGCCGGCGGCCTCGGCATCGATGGCCGCGTCGATCGCGGCGATGCGGCCATCGGCGATGGCGACGTCGCGCGCCGCATCGAGGCCCGAGGCCGGGTCGATCACACGGCCGCCCTTGATCAGCAGATCGAACTGCATCGGCGCCTCCTTGGCGTCTGTTTTTTCACGCAATTCCGAACGGAAAACCGCGATGCACTTTTCCTGGAATTGCTTTTAGCGATCAGACCGGCCGGTATGCGACCGCCTCGATCTCGATCTTGATGTCGATCATCAGGCGCGACTCCACCGTTGTTCGCGCCGGCGGGTCATTGGGGAAATGCCTGGCATAGACTGTGTTGAAGCTGCCGAAATCGCGGGCGTCCTCGAGCCAGACGGTGGTTTTTACCACGTCGTCCATGGTGCAGCCGGCAAGCGCAAGCGCGGCCTTGATGTTCTGCAGCACCTGCTCGGCCTGCTCGGCGATGCCGCCCTTGACCACGAGACCGTCACTGCCCACCGGCACTTGGCCGGAGACATAGACGAAATCGCCGGCGCGCACCGCCGGCGAGAGCGGGACATGCGATTTTCCAAAACACTGCTTGGGCAAGTGAGCCTCCTGTTGTCGACTGGACGGACCGTTTCTTCCAGCCGTCTACACGCGTCGGCGTGATCCTCATAGAGCTCCTGTTGGAAAGCAACATTTTTCGAGAATCCATGTTGCTTTATTACAGAAGCCTGAGCATCCTGCGCCTCAACGCAGGTCGGCAGTTCGTGCCGCCGGTACGCATGAGAGGGGGACCCGATGACCTTCGACAAGAATCCGTTTCCGGAAGGCGACGCCGATCGTCACGTGCTGTGGGAAATGCTGGTGCGGCGCGACATCGATGCCTTCCTCGGCCAGGACTGGGCGATGGTCGAGGACGATTTCATCGCCGAGAGCTTCTTCGGCATGCATGCGCATTTCCTCAGCAACGCCGACGCCTGGCGCCTGCAATTCCCCAGGCTGGAAATCTATCGCGACGAATGGCTGCGCCAGGCCAAGGAAACCGCGGCGACGAAATTCGCCGAGCCGCTGCGCGAGGCGCTGTTCCGCGTCACCAACATGCGCGACATCGACGTCGACGGCGACCGCGCGGTGCTGCACAAGAAGTTCGACGGCTCCGTCGCCAAGGCCGATGGCGGCGTCGACAGGCTCAAATGGCAGACGCTCTATTTCTGCCGCAAGGTCGGCGGCCGCTGGAAGATCGCCGGCTTCGTCGGCTATATGCCGCATCCGCTGGGAAGCTAGGCAGTCTGTTGATATTTCAGGTGAGGCCGGCCTGACCTGAATCCCAACAGACCGTGTAGCGCGGCAACCCAAAACCTGCAGGCGCATGCCTCCGGAAGGTAGCTTAGGAAAGCCGCGGCAGCCGCTCGTCGGGCGAGCGGTGGTCGAACACGACACCCATGGTCTTACCAACGGCGGCCATGACGATCAGTTCGACCAGATGGTCGTCGCTGTCCCCGCAGGAGGGATCCGATTGGCGGATGGCGTCGAGCATCGCGCGGGTCGAGATCGTGTCGCCGGCGCGAAATTTCGAAAGAGCAGACGAAACAAGATCTTGCACCGTCGGATCCATAACGGGCACTTCCGCAGCGACGTTCATCGGCCTCCTCCTGCCATGAACCCTCCCTAAAAGGATGATACGCCAATGTTGGGATTGCGCCAGCAAAATGGTGGTCCGACCAGTGCGATTGGCGACATCCTGCCGCCATTGCCCTGAAAGCGCGTCGCGCTGAAACGGATACAGTCGACGCGCTCCAAATCTTTCTATTGCGCATGTCGTTTTCCCAAAACCGCTGTGCACTTTTTGGGCGACATGCCGTTAGGTGTGGAACACCGCGCCGCAGGCAAAGGCCTAAGCTCGACGCATCGCGCTCCGGTTGCTAAGCCCCTCCCGCGCAGGGAGACCATTCGAGTCGAGACATGACGGTTGCAATCGAGATGGGGCAGACGACGGCAGGCGCGCCGGCGGCCCTCGACCTTGAGGAACTGCTGGCGACCCGCCTGCTGGTGCAGGGCAATTCGGGCTCCGGCAAGTCGCATCTGTTGCGTCGGCTGCTGGAGCAGAGCGCGCCATGGGTGCAGCAGACCATCATCGACCCCGAAGGCGACTTCGTGTCGCTCGGCGAGCGCTACGGCCATCTGGTGATCGATGCCGAAGAACATACCGAGCGGGGCCTGCAGGCGGCCGGCGAGCGGGCGCGCATCCACCGCGTCTCGACGGTGCTCAATCTCGAAGGGCTCGATGCCGAAAACCAGATGCGGCGCGCCGCCGCTTTCCTCGGCGGGCTGTTCGAGGTCGCGCGCGACCATTGGTACCCGATGCTGGTGGTGGTGGACGAGGCGCAGCTCTTCGCGCCGGCCGCCGCCGGCGAGGTTTCCGACGAGGCGCGCAAGCTTTCGCTCGGCGCCATGACCAACCTGATGTGCCGCGGCCGCAAACGCGGGCTTGCCGGCATCATCGCCACGCAGCGGCTGGCGAAGCTCGCCAAGAACGTCGCGGCCGAGGCCTCCAACTTCCTGATGGGCCGCACCTTCCTCGACATCGACATGGCGCGCGCCGCCGACCTGCTCGGCATGGAGCGGCGACAGGCGGAAGCGTTCCGTGACCTGGAGCGCGGGCATTTCATGGCGCTTGGCCCCGCGCTGTCGCGCCGTCCGCTGAGCGTGCGGATCGGATCGACCGAGACGAGCCCGCGCAACGGCACGCCGGGGCTGATGCCGTTGCCGGAGGCGGCGCTGGAGGACGCGCGCTCGATCATCCTGGCGGCGCCGCCGCCGGAGACGGTGCGGCCGCAGCGGCGGCCCTCGCCGGACCTGCTCGATCAGCTGATGGCGGCCAAGGCAGCGCCGTTGGATATCCGCCCCGAGCCGGCCGAGCCGCAGCCGAGCGCCGAGGATCTCGCCGAGCGGCGCGAGCGGATGGACCGCATCCTGCGCGCCATCCTGGCCGAACCCGACGCCGGGTTCCGCGTCATCGGCGTGCTCTACCAGGAGTTCGTGGTCCGCTGCCGGATCGAGGGGCTGGCTTCGGTCGTGCCGGACCTATCGGAGTTCCGCCGCATGCTGACACGCGCCCGCGCCGGCGTCGGCTCCGACATGGCCGAGGACGATGCGTGGCGCGACGTTTCCGTGCGCGCCTCGCTTCTGCCCGAGGACATGCAGGGCGTATTCATGATGATCGCCCGCGCGGCAAAGGAATCCTGGCCTTGTCCGAGCGATGCGGCGATTGCCCGCGCCTACGGTTCGCATTCGCTGCGCCGCGCGCGTCGGCTGCTCGACTACATCGAGGAGCAGGGCCTCATCGTCTGCCAGATCGACGGCACCGGCCGGCGAACGGTGACGCTGGTGGAACTCGCCTGGGCGACCGCGCCGGGCGATCCGAATGCGGGGGAGGAGGACAGTTCGGCGGCCTGACAGCGCCGAGCACGACCCGGCAGACAGCTTCAAGATCAGAGACGCCTTGAACCCGCTCCATCAGCCTGCATGCGGGTTCCTGGCAGGCGTTGCGATGGAAAGGGTTGATCCATATCAAGCCATGGCGATCGTCCCGGTACTATGAGAGGTGTCCAGGAAAAAGACCCGGGCATCGGGGCGGAGCATCATGACTGACGCCAAGCCGGAGCCGTTGCGCACCCCGGCCGATATGAAGCGGGCGCATGTGCAGATGCTTGCGCTTTGCCATATGCTGGAAGGCATCGCCGACGACCTGCCGTCGCGCGTCGACCGTCTGCAGTGCCTGGCCGTGGCGGCGGACCTCTTGCCGCTCGTTCGCGAGTGCCACCGCTTCGAGGAAGACGTCGTCTTCCCCGCCTTCGCGCAGCGAACTGGCAGGGAAGACATCATCGAGCGGCTCAAGGTCGAGCATCTGGAGGACGAAAGCGCAGCGACGGATCTCAGCGAGGCGCTGCTCACCCACGGCCACGGGCGGCCGATCGAGAACCCCGAGGCATTCGGCTACATGCTGCGCGCCTTTTTCGAATCGACACGCCGCCATATCGCCTTCGAGCGCGACCACGTGCTGCCCGAGGTTCTTGGCCGCCAATAAAGGACAGTGACCGGGATCAGAGCAATTCCAGGAAAGTGGGTAACGGTTTTCCGTCCGGAATTGCGTCAAAACAAAGAGATTTCCGTGAAACGGTGAACCGCTCTAATCGCCGGCGCGTGCCGCCAGACGTCCGATGTCGTCGACGATGACGTGACGGTTGTTCTCGACGTGGATCACGTTCTCTCCGCGCAGGCGGGTGATCTGCCGGCTCACCGTCTCCACGGTCAGCCCGAGGAAGTCGGCGATCTCCGCGCGCGACAGCGGCAGTTCGAAAGCGGCGCTGCGGCGCTCTGGACCGGCGCCCGGATCGATGTTGCGCGCGATCATCAGAAGGAAGCTCGCGATCTTCTCGGCGGCCGTCTTGCGGCCGAGCGCCACCATCCAGTCATGCGCCTGGTCGAGCTCGCGCAGCTTCTGCTCGAGCAGGCGATGCTCGAGGTCCGGCTGCTCCTTCATCAAGCGCTCGAGCGCCTGACGCGGGAACGAGCACAGCTCGACCTCGGTCGCGGCCTCGGCGGTCAGCGAGCTCTCCGACTGGAACGGCCTGCCGAGGAAATCGGGAGCAAACTGCAGGCCGACGATCTGCTGGCGGCCGTCGGAAAGCGTCTTGGTGAGCTTCACGACGCCGGAAAGCACGTTTGCGAAGCGCTCGACGCTCCTGGAGTCGCTCACCAGCTCCTTGCCGGTCTCGGCCTTGTGCCGCTTCGTCGACTTGGAAAGGGTGACGAGCTGGTCAAGGTTGAGCGCGCCGCAAATGCCGCGATGCCGCGCCTCGCATGAAACGCAGAGAACCGGAATGCCCGTCGTGTGAATGTCTTCGCGCACGAGGAACAGCTATAGTGTTCGCGCCGCCCGGCGGCAACGAACGTAGCGTCGCAGCCCTGTGCCCGTCTGAAAGAAGCCGCCTTCCTACCGGTCCTCGATGATCCTCAAGTAGGCCGCGGTCACGAACAGCACGATGAAGCCGAACAGGATGCGGCGGCCGCCTTCCGGCATCTGCAGGATGGTGAGCAGCGTCGTCAGCACGGTGAGGATCAGCGCGCCGACGATGGTGCCCATATAGCCGCCGCGGCCGCCGAAGATCGAGGTGCCGCCGATGACGGCCGCCGCCACCGAAGGCAGCACCAGTGGCTCGGCGAGCGACAGCGAAGGCGCCTTGATCAGGCCGATGTAGAGCAGACCGGTGATGCCGGCGAGCAGGCTGGAGATGACGTAGAGCGCGGTAATCACCTGCCAGTATCGGACGCCGGACAAACGTGCGGCGCGCTCGTTGTCGCCGACGGCGTAGAGCAGGCGGCCGAAGCCGGTGTGGTTGAGCGTGAAGACGATCAGCACCGCCACCGGCACGAACAGCAAGAGCGCATTGGGAAAGCCGTAGGTGAGGCCGGTCCCCAGCCAGTTGAGGAAATCCGGGATCCTGGCGCCGGAGGCAATCACGGTGCGCTGGTAGACCTGCAGGAAACCGGTGCCGATCAGGCTGGTGCCGAGCGTCATGATCAGCGGATGGACGCGGAAGACGCCGACGCCGATGCCGTTGACGAGGCCGATCAGCACCGCCGGCAGCATGGCGAGAAGGAATGCCACCGTCGGATCCTGGTTGACGATCTGGGTCGCCATGATGAAAGCGCTCATCGTCGCCACCGTGCCGACCGACAGGTCGATGCCGCCGGTCAGCATCGTCATGGTCTGGCAGCCGGCGAGGATCGCCAGCGGAATGGAGAACTTCGCCGTGTTGGCGATCCAGCGCTCGTTGACGATGCCGGGGCGCAGGACCTGCAGGATCGCCACCAGGATGACGAGCAGGATGATCAGCGGAATGATCGGCCGGTCCGCCATGAAGCGCTTCAGGCGCCGGCCGAACGAAGCGGGCTGGGGCACGGTCGCGGTGCTCGTCATGGCGTTGCTCCTGCCGGGCGACCCCGGATGGTGATGAAGGCGCCGAACATCACGACGGCGACCATGATTGCGCCCTCGATGATGGCGGTGACATTGGGATCGATGGCCAGCAGCGTGAGATCGGTGCGCACCAGCCTGAGCACGAAGACGGCGATGATCGGCCCGAGCAGCCCGCCCTTGCCGCCGCCGAGCGCGACGCCGCCAAGCACCACCGCCGCGACGCTGGCGAGCAGATAGGGGCCGGGGATCGGCGCGCCGATCCCGGTGCTGATGGTGAGCGACAGCCCGCCGAGCGCCGCGAACAGGCCGGAGAGCGCGTAGGCGACGATCCTGGTGCGCGCCACCGGCACGCCGCTGCGGAAGGCGGCGAGCTCGTTGCTGCCGATGGCATAGATGGAGAGCCCGAGACGCGAGCGCCTGAGCGGGATCCAGATGACGAAAAGGCAGACGACGAGCAGCACCAGCGCCTTCGGAACCCAGGCATCCGCCCAATCCGGCAGGCCGGGCACCGGCATGGTGCCGACCACGCTCGCCTTCAGCCACTCGGCGGCCGCGCCGCCTGGGGCGTCGAGCACCAGCAATGCCGCGCCTTGCAGCACGAACAGCGTGGCCAAGGTGACGACGATGTCCGGCACGCGGGTGACGACGATGAGGAGGCCGTTGAGCGCGCCGAGCACGAGGCCCATGGCCAGCACGAAGGGCACGACGAAGAGCGCATATTCCTCGCTGGCGCCGTTCATCATCGAAGCGGCGGTGACGCTGGTCAGCGCCATCATGGCGGCGACCGAGAGGTCGATGCCGCCGGCAATGACGACGACGGTCTGCGCCGCGACGGCAAAGGCGTAGGGCAAGACTGCCCGCGCGAGCGAGCCGAAATCGCCGCTGCCGTAGCCCGGCTGGATCAGTTTGGTGACGACGAACAGGAATACGAGCAGCGCAAGCAGGCCGGCGACCCAGCCCTGGCGGCGCAGGAAGCGGGTCATGGCGCGACCTCCGTATCGGAAGCAGGCCTGACGTCGGCAAGGATGCCGACATCTTCCCTGGCGCTGCGCGGCAGGCCGTAGGCCGCCCGCATCAGCGCCGGCTCGTCGGCAAGCTCGACCGGGAACGTATCGACGACGCGGCCGCCGAATATGACGATGACGCGGTCGCAGACACGCTGCACCTCTTCCAGCTCCGACGTGTAGAAAAGTACCGATTTGCCGAGGCCAGCGAGCTCGCGCAGCAATTTGTATATCTCCTGCTTGGTGCCGACATCGATGCCGCGCGTCGGGTCGAAGCAGAGGATGGTGCGGGCATCCGCCGCGATCCAGCGGGCGATGGTCACCTTCTGCTGGTTGCCGCCGGAAAGGCGCTGCACCTCGCCCTGCGCGCGAGTGTCGATCTGCAGGCGGGCAATGGCGCTGGAGACCACCATGCGCTCGCGGCGCACCTTGATCGGGCCCCATTTGCGCAGCGCCGCGCTGAAAGGAAGCGCGATGTTCTCGCGCACCGAGCGCTGCATGGCTAAAGCCTCGGTGCGGTCGCCCGGCACATAGGCGATACCGGCGCGGATGGCATCGCTCGGATGCGAGAACTTCACTGGCGCGCCGTCGACCGCGATCGTGCCGCCGGCCGGCCTGATCGAGCCGGCAAGGGCGGCGAAGAGCTCGTCCTGGCCTTGGCCCTCCAGCGCGACGACGCCGGCCACCTCGCCATTGGCGAGATCGAAGGAGACGTCGTTGAGCTTGGTGCCGAGCTGCAGGTTGCGCACCGATAGCCGCGGATGGCTGTCTTGTGTGCTGGCAGCCTGGCTTGCCACCCGCGCGGCGGCCACACTGGTCTTCTCGATGCGGGCGCCAAGCATCATCTCGACGATCTTTTCCTCGATGCCCGGCTCGATGTCGACGACGCCGACGGTGGCGCCATCGCGCAGCACCGTGGCGCGATCGCACAACGCGGAGATCTCGACGAAACGGTGCGAGATGAAGATCACCGAGCGGCCGCTGTCGCCTTGGCGGCGCACGACTTCCAGCACCTTTTCGGCAAGGTTGGCGGGAAGTGCTGCCGTCATCTCGTCGAGCAGCAGCACATCGGGTTCGACGGCGAGCGCGCGCGCCAGATCGAGCACGCGCAGCACGGCGAGTGGAATGTCACGCGCGGTCTCGCGTATGTCGAGATTGGGGATGCCAAGCTCGCGCACCCAGGCGCGGAAGGGCTCGACCGGCGTGCCGGTCAGCCGCAGATTGGAAAGCACATCGAGATCGGGGATCAGCGCCGGCTCCTGGTAGACCGGCAGCAGGCCGGCGCGGCGGGCGGCGGCGGGCGAGCGCACGTCGCGGGTTTCGCCGCGGATCAGGATGCGGCCTGCATCCGCCCGGATGGCGCCGGTCAGGATCTTCACCAGCGTCGACTTGCCGGCGCCGTTGGCGCCCATCAGCGCATGGACCTCGCCCGGCAGCACCGAAAGCGAGGCGTTGCGCAGCGCCGCGACGGCGCCGTAGTTCTTCGCCACGCCGGTGGCGTCGAGGAGAGGGTTGGTGGTCAAAGCGTGCGGGTCTCGATCATGTGTGGCCTGTTCTAACACAACAGTACGCCGCGCTTGCGCGCGGCGTACTGCGGAGCGGCGACTTTCCCTTCTCCCCTTGTGGGAGCTTGTGGGAGAAGGTGGCCTCGCGAAGCGAGGCCGGATGAGGGGGTGTTCCAGAAAACACCAACGCCTCATTCCTTCCAGCACGCCGTCATCCGTCTCGGCGCTGCGCGCCGATCTTCCTTCCCCCAAAAGGAGGGAAGGAAGAAGCCGGACTTATTCGCCCGGGCCCTTGCAGGCGACGATCTGCTCCTTGGTGTAGGTGGTCCAGTCCGGGATCGAGATCGAGACCGGCCACTCGGGGCTGAGCGACGGATCGGCGGCCGACTTCAGCTTGGCCTTGCCTTCGTCCGTGGCGTTCTCCCAGAGCTGCGGCTCGACCAGGACGGTCTGCTGCGCCGGCTTCTTGCCGTCGAGGATCTGCAGCGCCAGCGTGACGCCGGCGCCACCGATCGAGCCGGGGTTGGTGACGGCGGCGCCGACCAGACCCTTGACCGTGTTCAGCTGGCCGACGAAGCCGGCATTGTCGGCGCCGACAACCGGCACCATCGGCGCTTGCTGTTCCACCAGCGCGTCGACAATGACGTTGTCGATGCCGGAGGTCCAGATGCCGTTGATCGGCGCTCCCGTGGCGAGGAAGGACAGGATCTGCTGCTTGCCCTGATCCTGCTGCCAGCCGGTGAACACCTCCTGCGCGACCTTTACATCGGGGAATTCGGCCAGTGCCTTCTTGAAGCCTTTGTCCCGGTCGCTGTCGGCCGAGGCGCCGGCGGCGCCGCGCATGTAAAGCACCTCGCCCTTGCCGCCCATCTGCTGGAACAGCCACTTGGCGCCGAGATAGGCATATTGTTCCTGGTTGTTGGAGATAATGTAGGCGGAAGGCTCGGTGACCGCCTGGTCGACGGCGACGACGACGATACCGGCCTTGGTCGCCTCCTCCAGCCCGGCCTTGATGCCGGCCGGATCGGCCGGGTTGACGACGATGGCGTTGACCTTGGCGCTGATCAGGTTGCGAATGTCCTCGAGCTGGCCGGCGGCGTCGGTGTTGCGATGGGCGATGTTGAGCTTCGCCACCTCGCCGGACGCCAATGCCTGCGCCTTCATGGCGCAGATCATCTCCTCGCGCCAGCCGTTGCCCTGCACGGTGTTGGAAATGCCGATCGTGTATTTGCCCTCGGCGGACGAGACGCCCACCGAGGCAAGCAAGGCGGCACCGGCAAGTAGCGGGCCAATGGTCAGGTATTTCTTCATTTCAGTACTCCTCCACATTGACGTTCAGTTGCAGTTCCAGGGCTCCGTTGTGACCGGAGCCCAAGCTTTTCGTCATTTGACGAAGGGACGCAGCACATCACGGGCCAGCAGGAAACCGCGCTTCACCTTTTCGTCGCTTCCCTCGAACCGCCGGTCCTCATGCTCGATGATGACCGGCCCGTCATATCCAGCCCGGTAAAGACCCGAAAAGATGCTGCCCCAGTTGATGTCGCCAAGCCCCGGCATGCGCGGCACCTGCCAGCCTATGCCAGCGGAAAGAATTCCGCGCTCGTACAAACCATCATGATCAATCATCAGGTCCTTGGCATGCACATGCAGCATGTGCGGTCCGAACTCGCGGATGAAGCGTTCCTTGTCGATCATCTGCCAGACGAGATGCGAGGGGTCGAAATTCATGCCGACATCGCCGCCCCAGGCTTCGAGGATCCGGCGCCAGACATAAGGCGAGTAGGCGATGTTGTGCCCGCCCGGCCATTCGTCATAGCTGAAGATCATCGGGCAGTTCTCGAAGGCGAGCTTCACGCCGTGCTCGCGCGCATGGGCGATGATCGCGGGCCAGACTTTCCGCGCTGTTTCCCAATTGGCGTCGACAGTTTTCGAAGCGTCGCCGCCGCAGAAGGTGTTGACGAACG
The DNA here is from genome assembly GCF_029674545.1 of Mesorhizobium sp. WSM4904. Lineage (NCBI taxonomy): Bacteria > Pseudomonadati > Pseudomonadota > Alphaproteobacteria > Hyphomicrobiales > Phyllobacteriaceae > Mesorhizobium > Mesorhizobium sp. WSM4904. Next base: position 2,265,240 of record NZ_CP121354.1, read on the forward strand.
AGACACCCATGCGGCTCGCCAGCACGATCACCTTCTTCAGATGTTCGATCACCGCCTCGCGATGCGCCTGATCGGGATGCAGGGGATTGGGATAGAAGCCGAGGCCGGAGATCGTCAGGCCCTTGCCGGCGAGCTCGGCGGCGATGTCTTTGGCCTCCGACGCCGAGATGTCGGCGTCGATATGGCTGGTGCCGGCATAGCGGCGGCTGGCGCCCGAAGCCTTCGGCCAGCAGGCGATCTCCAGGGCCTCGAAGCCGGCCGAGCGCGCCCAGTCGGCGACTTCGCCGAGCGAGATGTCCGGGAATGGTGCCGTGAGTAGTCCAAGCTTCATGATCCCTCCCAATTCCTAACTATGCAGATCGCGCCGGGCGCTTCAACCACGCATCCGCTGGCCCAGCACAGACTTGTCTGACAAAGCCCATCGGGTTGCTCGAAAGCAGGCCGTCGAGACCGGTGGTCACATGCGCGCGGAACGTCGTGTTGGCCGCAAGCGACGGGTCGAAGATGGCATCGATGGCAAGGATTGCGTCGGCGAGGGCTTCGCTGTCGGCACCAATGCGGCCGGCGATCGCCGCGATCCTCTCGGCAAAAGGATCGGACGCCTGCCAGGCGCGGCCGAAACGCGCGGAAGCCTTGACCAGATAAGCCATCCAGCCGGCGACCGGGACCGAGAGAAGCGCAATGCTCAGGCCCATGGCCAAGCGGTCGCGGATCGGGTTGAGCAGGCGCTGGACGATCTTCTGCGAGCCGTCGGTGGCGATCTGGTGATTGCGATGGCGTATCGCCGTGTTGGTGAGGCGCGCAAGGCTCTGCTCGACATAGGCGGTCGGTGAGATGCCAGGCACCGGCATCAGCGTCGGCAGCGTCTCTTCGATCAGCATGCGGCGGACAAAGGTGGCAAGCAGCGGATCGGCAATTGCTTCGAAAGTGTGCTCGAAGCCGCCGAGCACGCCGAGATAGGCAAGCGTCGTCTGGGCGCCGTTCAGCACCCGCATCTTGAGATGCTCGAACGGGGTGACGTCGTCGACGAAGCTGGCGCCGACGCGGTCCCAGCGCGGCACGCGTCCGGCGAAACTGTCCTCGATAACCCATTGGCGAAACCGCTCGCCGACGACGACGGCGCCGTCGCGATAGCCGAAGCGCTCTTCGACCGCGTCGATATCGGCTTCTGTCGTCGCCGGCGCGATGCGGTCGACCATGGCGGAAGGAAAGGCAACATTGGCGGCGATCCAGTCGGCCAGCCCGCTGCCGCGCCTTTCGGCGAATGTCCGCACGACATTGCCGAGAATGGTGCCGTTGGCCGGGATGTTGTCGCAGGAAAGCAGCGTCACCGGCCGGCCATGCGAGACCATGCGCATTTCCAGCGCCCTTGCCAGTATGCCGGGCACGCTGCGCGGCGCTTGCGGATTGGCAAGATCATGCACGATGTCGGGGTGGTCGAGGTCGAGCGCGCCGCTCGACGGGATGTGGCAATAGCCTTTCTCGGTCACCGTCATGGTGACCATCTCGATCTCGGGCGAGGAAAGCACCTCGAGCGCCGGCGCGGCGCTGTCCTGGCTGTCAACGACGCGCACAATGCTGCCGATGACGCGCGCCTCGACCTCGTCGTTCTGGCGAATCAGCCGCGTGTAGACACCATCCTGTCGGCCGAGCGTTTCGGCGAGCAGGGGAGGCCGGATGTTGATGCCGACCAGTCCCCAGCGGTCGAAATGGTTTGCCAGAAGGTCGTCGGTGTATTCGGCCTGATGGCAGCGGTGGAAGGCGCCGACGCCGATATGCGCGATCCCTGGCCGCAGCGCCGAGCGATCGTAAGCCGGCTTGCTTACCTCGGGCGGCAAGCGGCCGAGCACGGCGGGGCCGAGGCGCTCGGCGGCGGTCACCGGTTCGCTCCGATCACCCATTGCTCCTGGTCGATCAGCGCGCCGGTCATCGGTCCGGCCGCGTCGGAAAGCAGGAAGACGGCAAGGTTCGCGATGTCGTTGACCGAGAACAGCCGGCCGAAGGGCTGCGCCGCGTTGGCGGCGTCGAGCCAGCCCGGACCCTGGCCGAGCGTTTCGGCCTGCATGATGCGCTCGGCCGGCGTGTCGGTCCAGCCGACATTGATGCCATTGACGCGGATGCGATCGAAGCGATGCGCGTTGGCGGCGTTCTTGGTCAATGTCGCCAGCGCGCCCTTGGTGGCGGAATAGACGGCAAGCTCCGGCGCGCCGCAATGCGCATTGATCGACAGGATGTTGACGATGGCGCCGCCCTGGCCGCGCTTCTTCATGTCGGCGATCGCTGCCTGCATCAGGAAGAAGGGCGCGCGGGCGTTGGCGGCGAACAGCGATGCCCAGCCGTCCAAGTCGGCGTCGACGAAAGAGGCACGGTCGGTCAGAGCCCCCGCGTTGACCAGCCCGTCGATGCGGCCGAAGCGCTCGATGCATCCCGAGGCGAGCAGTGCCGGTGTGTCCGGGTCGCCGAGGTCGGCGGCGACGAAAGCGGCAGGCGCGCCCATGGCCGTCAGGTCCGCCGCGATGGCGTCGCCGCGTTGCTGGTTGCGGCCGGTGATCAGCAGAGCTTCGGCGCCGGAGCGCGCGGCCGTCTCGGCGATCGCACGGCCAATGCCTTGCGTCGCGCCGGTGACCAGCACCACCTTGCCGTCGAGCCGAACCTCCATTCCTCCTCCCGGAACAAAGTTTCTATTTTTTTAAATATGGAACGACAGTTCCCTGTAGTCAACCGTACCTGTTCAGCCTGTCCGGCGCGCGACGACACCGTGGACCAAAGCCATGCCGACGGCCAGCGAAGCGGCCAGCGAGCGGAAGCCGGCGAAATCCGACTCCACCACCTCCAGCCAGGTGTCCGACAGTTTCACGAGCGGCGAAAAGGTGCTGTCGGTGATGGCGACGATTCGCGCCCCGCGCTCATGCGCGACGGCGACGAGGTCGGGCGTGATCGAATTGTAGGGGCTGAAGGAGACGGCGAGCACGGCGTCGCGCCGGCTTATGCAGCCGACCTGGTCGAGCGCGGTCGAGCCGACATTGTCGACCAGGACATTGCGCACACCCTGTTGCGACAGCGTCAGCGACAGATAGGTGGTGACGGGGAAGGCGCGTTTGCTGCCGATGACATAGATCAGCTCGGCTCCTGCAAGCAGGTCGATCATCTTCTCGAAGCTGTCGGTGTCGAAGCCGCTGCCGATGCGGCTGAGCGAGGCCTGCGAGGCGCCGACCATGCCGTTGAGGAAGTGCAGGTTGGCGTTCTGCTCGTTAGCCGGCTCCTGGCTGCCCTGTCCACGACCCTCAGGCCAGGATCCTTTCATATGGTCCTTGAACAGGCCCTGGAAATCGGAAAATCCGGCATAGCCGAAGATCTGCGCGAAGCGCACCAGCGTCGAGGGCTGTACGCCGGCCTGGTCCGCCACCTGGGCGATGGTACCGAGTGCCACGTCGCTCGGATGCTGCCATAGGAAGATCGCGACTTGGCGCAGGCGCTTCGGAAAATGCACGGTGCCGGACGAGAGCACGGCGCGCAGCTCTTCATAGGTTTGCGGTTTCGTGTAGCCAAGTGCTGCCAGAGAACGGCCCTGTTTGCGGCTCTCGCCGCTGCCGACCCGACCGGGTGAGGTTCGCGCGCCGCTCATGGGATGGGCCGGGTTTGAAGTACCGCGCAGAAAGGTGAAGACCGCCAATTGTCGAAGTTGGCGCCGCCCCTCATCCGCCTGCCGGCACCTTCTCCCCGTATAGTGACGGGGAGAAGGGGGCTGGCCGCAGCCTCGGCGCCTTTCCTGCAACGCTCGCGATTGGCGAAACCGCAGATGAGAGCGCCCCTCTCCCCGTCACTATACGGGGAGAGGATGCCGGCAGGCAGGTGAGGGGCAGCGCCAGTGCCCGGAAAACTGGGCGAACTCAAAAGCTGACGCAATTGGCCTGCTTCCACTACCCAAACCCTCCTCTGCCATTTTCGTGCAAGCCTAGTGCGGCACGATCGTTTTACAAAACAAAATTTGGAAAAGCTGTTCGAAATTGGCGGAGAGCTCCCTATAGTCCCGCTGTCAATGACAGCCATCCGGGAGGAATCGAAACATGGTCTATGCAACCGCTGACGGAACCTCGCGCCGACGCCTCAACGTCGGCATGGTCGGAGGTGGCCGCAGCGCCTTCATCGGCGCGGTGCACCGGCTGGCCATGCGGCTCGACGACCAGATCGCCCTTGTGGCGGGTGCGTTGTCCTCCGATGCGGAGAACGCCGCGGCCTCGGCCGCCGAGATCGGCATCGCGCCCGAGCGCAGCTATGCCGACTATCATGCCATGGCGAAGGCGGAAGCAGTGCGGCCGGACGGCATCGAGGCGGTGGTCATCGTCACGCCCAACCATCTGCATGCGCCGATCGCGACCGCCTTCCTCGAGGCCGGCATCGACGTCATCTGCGACAAGCCGCTGTCGACGACGCTCGCCGAGGCCGAGGCGCTGGTGGCGCTGACAAAGGCGAAGAAACGCCGCTTCGTCGTCACGCTCAACAACACCGGCTACGCCATGGTGCGCCAGGCGCGCGAGATGGTCGCGGCGGGCGAACTCGGCCGCATCGTTTCCGTGCATGGCGCCTATATCCAGGACTGGCTGACGCAGCCGATCGATGCGCAGGGGCAGAAGCAGGCCGAATGGCGCACAGACCCGGCGCGCGCCGGGCAATCGGCGGTGCTTGCCGACATCGGCGTGCACGCCTTCAACCTGGCGAGCTACATCTCCGGCTTCGAGGCCGAGGCGGTTTCGGCCGACCTCTTCACCGCCGTGCCCGGGCGCCGGCTCGACGACAATGCGCATGTGCTGGTGCGCTGGACGGGCGGCGCGCGCGGAACGATCCTCGCCAGCCAGACCTCGCCCGGCCACTACAACGACCTTTCGGTGCGCATCTATGGCGAGAAGGCCGGGCTCGAATGGTCGGGCACGAGGCCGGAGGAGCTGCGCTTCTCGCCCTATGGCGAGGAGACCCGCATACTGGTGCGCGGCGGCCACGGCTCGACGGCGGAAGCCCGGCGCGTCTCACGCATGCCGGCCGCGCATCCCGAGGGCTATATCGAGGCCTTCGCCAATTTCTACCGCGACGCCGCCGACATCATCCGCGCGCATCGCTCGGGCGGAACCGTCGATGCGGCGAGGGCGGCGCAAGTGCCTGACGTGGTCGACGGCGCGCGCGGGGTGAAGTTCGTCGCAGCGGCGGTGGAGTCGAACGCGGCAGATGGGGCATGGACGCCGGCGCTGCTCGGATAAATGCCGCTGGCTCAGGCTCTGGATCGCGGTCAATCCGCATCGCGACCTGCAGCGGGGTGATCCGCCTGTCGATGCTCGTCGCCAATCACGGGTGAAAGCCCATCGAGCACCAGGCTCCGGAACATGGCGTCGACCTCAGACGGCAGCAGCCCAGGCTTGCGCTCGAACCACCAGTTCAGGGTCGTAAGGAAAGCGCCGACGACGAATTGCACGACGAAGTCGCGTGGGATGGTGCCGTCCTGGAGGGTGGAGGACAGTTCCTGCCGCACCATTTCCGACAGGATCAGGCGGATCTCGTTCTCCGTCACGGCGCCGCCTCGCCCGCCAATCATCGTCCGGAAGTGGTCGGCGTACCGGGCCGCATGCTCGAACATGGCCGCGCTGAAGCCGAGCGAATCGTCCTGTGGTGCTCCAGCTGTTGCAGGCACGGCGGATTGCGCCTCTTTCAGCTCTTCCCGAAGCAGCTGGAAGCCGCTGCGTAGCAGGTCCTCCTTGCCGGCATAGTGCGCATAGAAGGTCGAGCGGCCGACATCGGCTTCATCGATGATGTCCTGTACCGAGAGGGCCTCATAGCCCTTGCGCAGCATGAGCGTCAGCAGCGCCTGGTGAAGGGCCTTGCGCGTACGGGCGGCCCGTCGGTCGATTCCGCGCGGCATGGATCACTCCTCCCTTTGCCAATCCGCTCCCGGATAGCCTTTCTCCGCACGTTTTCCAGGACGGTGGGCCTGGCTTGTCCGCTAACGGACGTTCCATTTGCATCGTCCGTCGAATCTTCCGGACAGAATGTCCATTATCATACGGATTGTTTCGAACTTCACCAGTTGGCGGCCGCTGGACCGGCATTCGCCGGCTTGGCGCTGTTGAAGGTCTGGCGCTGCTGAAGAAAGGACGTGACGGACGTGCATCATATGCGAAGCGAAGTGCGTACCGCTGGGGCCGCAATCGGCCCGGAAGCCAATAAGGGCATCGGCTTCCCGCGTCTCTACGACCTGCTCGTTCTCATGCTGACGCGGGGGCGGGATCGGGCCTATCGCGAGGCGTTGCTCGATCTGGCCGGTTTGGCACCCGGCTTCCAACTGCTGGACGTCGGATGCGGCACCGGCACGCAGGCGATTTCCGCCTGGCGCCGCGTGCAGCCCGACGGATCGGTGGTTGGCGTCGACGTCTCCGAAAAGATGCTTGCCGCCGCTCGCCGCAAGGCGAGCCGGGCCGGCCTCGATATCCCGTTTCACCATGCCGATGCGGCCGCGCTGCCGTTCGCGGATGGTCGCTTCGACGCGGTCACTTTCACGACGGTGCTGCACATGGTGCCGGAGCCGCGGCGCAGCCTTTGCCTGCGCGAGGCCGCGCGCGTCCTGCCCCCGGGCGGGCGGCTGTTGCTGGTCGACTATGCCGGCCCCGTCAGCGAGCGCGGACACATGTCGGCAAAGCACGGCCTGCACGGCCAGTTCGATCTGCACCGCCTCCGCGAACCGCTGGCTGAGGCCGGCTTCGAGCGTATCGAAGGCGGTCCGCTCAACTGGCTCGGCCTGCATTACCTGCGCGCCGTCAGATCGTGAAGATTGTCGTCACGCCGATGATGGCCCTGCGTGCCCAACTATGGCGAACTACCCCTTGATCGCCGAGCCGACGATCGAATCGACGAAGAAGCGCTGCAGGAAGACGAAGAGCACGAGCGGCGGCAGCACGGCGAGCGTGGCGCCGGCCATCACCAGGCCGGTGTTGACCGCACCCCGGTTATAGCTGAGCAGCCGGCTGAGGCTGATCACGATCGGATAGGCGTCGGCATTGCCCTGCAGCACGGTGAGCGGCCAGAGATAGCTGTTCCAGTGGTAGACGAAGGCGAACAGCGCGAGCGCCGCGATCGCGGGCGCCACGCTCGGCGCCACGATCTTGAACAGGATGAGCAGCTCGGAGGCGCCGTCCATGCGCGCGGCGTCGATCAGGTCGTCCGGCACGCCGGCGATGAATTGGCGCATCAGGAAGATGCCGAACGCATTGGCGAGGTTGGGCACGATGATGCCGGCAAGGCTGGCGTTCAGCCCGATCGAGCCGACCATGCGGTAGAGCGGGATCAGCGTCACGATCGGCGGCAGGAACATGGTGGCGATCAGCAGCGAAAACAGCAGCGAGCGGCCGCGGAAAGAGTATTTGGCGAAGGCGTAGCCGGCCATCATGCTGGTGACCAGAATGCCGGCGGTGGTGACCGAGGCGATGACCAAGGAATTCCACATCGAACGGCCGACATTGATGACGCCGGCGACCTTTTCGTAGGCGTCGAGCGTCGGCGTGTGAGGGATCCAGACCGGCGGCACCTGCATGGTCTCGGCCGGAGTCTTCAGGCTGGAGAGCACCATCCAGGCGAGCGGAAAGGCGGAGGCCACGGCAACCAGAAGCATGGCCGTCGCAAGCAGCGCCTTGTTCCCTGACGGGCGTTTGCGGGACGGCGGACGGGCTGGCGTGCTCATTCGCCGTCCTTCCGGTTGACAAGTGAGAACAGCGCGGAGACGCAGACGATCAGCGACAGCATCAGCATCACCGCCATGGCGGAGCCCAGCCCGCCCTGCGCGCGTTCGATGCCGACGCGGCGGATATGGTAGGTGAGCACATTGGTCGAGCCCACTGGCCCGCCTTGGGTGATCAGCGCCACCGGCTCGAACACCTGCACCGCGTTGATGATGGCGATGACGGCGCTGAAGAGAAGCGTGCGCCGAAGCAAGGGCAAGGTGATGAAGCGGAATTGCTCTTGGCCGCTGGCGCCGTCGAGCGTCGCGGCTTCATAGAGGCTGCCCGGGATCTGCGTCAGCCCGGCGACCGCCAGCACGGTGAAATAGCCGACCTGCTGCCAGCCATTGAGCAGGACGATCGAGACCAGCGCCGAGCGCGGCGAGGAGAGCCAGGGCTGCGGACCGATGCCGACCAGGCCGAGCAGTTGATTGAGCGGGCCCTCGCTCGGCGAATAGAGTTTCGACCAGACCAGCGCGACGGCGATCATCGGCACCATGTAGGTGGAAAACAGCACCGTCCGCAGCGCGGTGCCGCCTGCAACCTCGCGCTGGTAGACCATCAGCCCGAAGACGACCGACAGAGGCAGGATGAGGACGACCGAGAGCGCGGTGTAGACAGCGGTGTTGAGCAGGGCCGACTTGAAATCGCGCCCGACGGAGGTCGGACCGAGGATCTCTTGGAAATTGCCGAGGCCGACGAAGCTCGCTTCGGAAAAAGGCGTTTGCGTAGACCAATCGCGGAAGGAGAGCCAGATGGTGAGCAGCATCGGCAAGAGCACGAACACGCCGATCAATGTCACGGCGGGCGCAAGCATGATGCCCGCCGAGGCACGAAAAGCTTTGGCCATTCATATGGCTCCGATGGCTGCCGGTCAAAGGCCCGAGCCTATTTCGCCGCGCGCTCCAGGATCGACGTGGCATCGGCCTCAGCGTTCGCCTGCGCATCCTTGGCCGAGACCTGGCCATACTGCAACGCCTCGAGCGTCTGCTGCAGGGATTCCGAGAATTCCTGGCCGCCGAGCACGACCGGGAAGGGCCGCGCATCGGCCAGCACGCTGACATAGCCGGAAAGGAATTCGGAGCCGAGCTTGTCCTTGTGCGCCTCGATGTCGGAGCTGCGCGAGGGCAGGATGCCCATCGACATCAAGATGTCCGACATGGCCGAAGCGCCGTTCTTGCCGGATTTCGGGCTGTTCAGCCAGGCGAGGAACTCCCAGGCCGCCTTCTGCTCGGCCTCGCCGGCCTTGGCGTTGACCACCGTCATCCAGGAATAGGAGATCGAATGCGGCTTGTCGCCGCTCGGGCCCACCGGAATCGGCGCGGTGGCGACATCTGCGAACTTGTCGCCCATGCCGGTCTTCAGCGCGCTTTCCCACCAATTGGCCATGATGATCATGCCGGTCTTGCCGGAGACGAAATTGTCGAGGAACGGACCGGTGGTGTTGGCGTCGGCGGTCGCCATCGCCGGATTGCTCGCGCCGGACTTTATCAAGTCTTCATAGAGCGCGAAGGTTTCGCCGGCCTGGGCGCTGTCCAGCGCCGGCTTGCCATCCTTGACCAGGTTGCCACCATTGGAGACGAGCAGCGAGGCGAAAGGATGGACCACGCCTGCTGCCCATGAGTTGATCATGCCGAAGCCCTGCTGGCCCTTGTCCTTGTTGGTCAGCTTCGCTGCGGCATCCTTGAATTCGGCCCAGGTCTTGGGCGGAGCGGCAATGCCCGCCGCCTTGAACAGTTCCTTGTTGTAGTTCAGCGCGTAAACGTCGATCTCGTTCGGAATGCCATAGAGCGTGCCGCCGACCGAGGCGGCGCTGACGACGCCCGCCGGCCATGCGCTCTTCACCTCATTGGCCACCGTTTCGGGGGCAGGGGCGACGAGCTTGTCCTTCGCCAGTTCCGGCAGCCAGAGGTCATAGATGCCGCCGATCGTCGGACCGTCGGAACCGCCGCCCTGCGAGCGCAGCGTGGTCAGAAGATCGCCGAAGGGAACCGCCCGCACGGTGATGCCGACATCCGGATTCTGCTTCGAAAAATCCTTGGCCGCCGCTTCGAGCAGCGCGACCGTCTCCGGCGACCAATGAGTCAGATAGGAGATGTTGACCGATTGCGCCCAGCCGGTCGCGGGGAGCGCGACGAGACCCGCGGCAAGAGCCAGTTTCGAGAACCAGGCAAGCGACATCGGCATCCTCCACACAAGCCGCGACAGAAGCAACGACGTTATGACAAGTTTGATCTCTGGCGCAAGCCCTAACGTGAGAACGTCAGTCGACGCCTTGTGGGTCAAAAATCCCAGGCTACAGCCGCTTGATGGTTTATAAATGAAATTCAAATGGATAATCGTGCCATCGCCTTTCCATTCGAGACTGCCGGATAGTTCTTCGCGGCCTTATGCTCTTGCGGTTGGCGTCATGTCGTTATAATGACTTTTCGAAAAAGCAGATGACTCTCTTGCGGCTTCGCTGCCGCGCGAGATCCAAAACCGAAAAATGGGAGAACCGGCAAATGAGCATGCTTTCAATCCACCGGCGCGCAGCGCTCGGCCTGATCGGCGGCCTCGCCGCCGCCTGCGCCGGCATTTTGACGACGGCGCCGGCCCGAGCCGACAGCACCGTGACGCTGTGGAGCTGGCGTACCGAAGACGAGGCCGCGATGCGCCGCATCTTCGATGCCTTCGAGAAGAACAATCCGGGCATCAAGGTCGATATCCAGTTCACGCCAGATGCCGACTACCAGAACCGCTTGAGCACGGCGCTGCGCGGCGGCCGCGGGCCCGACATTGCGCAGCTCAAGGCCTATGGCGAATTGCAGCCCTTCATCGAGGGCGGCTATCTCGACGCGCTCGACGACAGCGTGGCGGAATTGAAGAACATGCCGGACGCGGCCCTTGGCGGCGTGCGCGGCCGCGCCGACGGCAAGCTCTACGGCGTGCCCTATTCGGTGCCGATGATGGGAGTCTTCTACAATGAGGATATCTTCTCGGCGCAAGGAATCGAAATCCCGAAAACCTACAAGGAGTTCGTCGCCACCTGCGACAAGCTCAAGGCAGCGGGTATCACGCCGATCGCCAATGGCGGCGCCAACGGCTCGGCCTGGGAGCTGGAGATCGGCGTCGGCGTCATCGGCCCGACCCTTTACGGTCCCGGTTTCTATGACGAGATGATGAGCGGCAAGGCGACCTTCGAGGATCCGCGCTATGTCGCCGCGCTGAAGCGCTTCGCCGAGCTGAAGCCGTATTATTCCGACGGCTTTGCCGGCATCGACTACACGACCGCGACGCAGCAGTTCATCGGCGGCAAGGCGGCGATGTTCTTCGGTGGCTCGTTCGAGAACGGCAGCTTCAAATCGCAGAACCCCAAGCTGAAATTCTCGATCTTCCCGTTCCCGGCCGACGACGCCTCGACCAAGCTCTACACCTCGGCCTTCTCGGACGGTTCCTATGGCCTGGTCTCGGAAAGCCAGAACAAGGAAGCGGCGACCAAGGTGCTGAACTTCATGGCCTCGGCCGAGTTCGCGCAGCTGTTCGCGGATGAGTTGGGCTGGCCGCCGGCCCGTAGCGACGTCACCGTCAAGGATCCGGTGCTTTCCAAGATGATGGAGATGTCGAAGAACTCGACGCCCTATCTCACGCTGGTCGGCTTCCGCTGGCAGACGCCGACCGCGTCCTCGGTGCTGCAGTCGGAGATCATCGACATGGTCGAAGGCAATGTCGCGCCGGAGAAGCTGGCAGCCGACATGCAGGCCGCCGTCAGCACCTGGTTCAAGCCCAAGCAGTGAGGAGCGCCGCCGGCCGCTCTACTCGGAAAGATGGAGCATGACGTCGTCCGAAAACCGCTTCACACTTTTCGGCATCACGCTCAAGGCGGCCGGCATCTCCACCCGATCGAGCAGCGCATGACCAGACTTCGCCACATGACCAGCCTCCAGCGCACGCAGCAGCGCATGGCCGTGCTGTTCATCCTGCCGGCTTTGGCCGTCTACGGGCTGTTCGTGCTCTATCCGCTGCTGATGTCGCTGTGGGGCAGCTTCTTCGCCTGGAAGGGGCTGCGCATGCAGGAGTTCGCCGGGCTGGCGAACTTTACGCGCCTGTTCATTTTCCCAAGCGGCGCTCGGCTCTACGGCGCGCTCTGGCACAACGTCGCCTGGTTCTTCGGCATCATGCTGCTGCAGAACGGGCTTGGCCTTCTGTTCGCCTGGCTGCTCTTCCTGCGCGACAGGGGAGCCGCCTTCTTCCAGTCGGTGTTCTTCTTCCCGGCGGTGCTCAGTCCCGTCATCGTCGGCGCGCTGTGGCGGCTGCTCCTGGCGCCGGGCGGCATTGCCGAATGGGCGCTCAACGGTCTCGGCCTGCATCAGGGCAGCCTGACGGTGCTCGGCAACAGCCACACCGCTTTGGCCATGCTGATCGCCGTCGATGCCTGGAACTGGATGGGTCTGCCGGTGCTGATCTACACGGCTGGCCTCAGACAAATCTCCGGCCAGATCTTCGAGGCGGCAAAGCTCGACGGCGCCGGCAATGCACGCATGCTGTTCTCGATCGCGCTGCCGCTGTTGATGCCGGCGCTCGGGACGCTGACGACGCTCTCCTTCATCAACACCTTCAACCAGTTCGACATCGTCTATGTGATGCAGGGCGTACAGGGCAATCCGAGCTATTCGACGGACACGCTGGTGACCTACTTCTACCGGCTGGCCTTCGGCGCCGAGGGCGCTGTCGGCATCACGGATATCGGGCTCGCGCTGGCACTCGGCACCATGCTTTTCCTCGTGCTCAGCATCGGCACGCTTCTGATGCTGCGCTTCTTCGACAAACGGACGGTGCAACTATGAGCGCGCCGTCTCTTCAGCGAGGATTGGCCCTCCAGCAACGACTGGCCATCCCACAAAGACTGGCGCGGCTGCCCGGCTGGACCATACTGCTGGGCTGGACGTCGGCGGTGCTCTTGCCGCTCTACATCCTGATAGTCTCCTGCTTCAAGACGACGGCGGAAATCTACGACAACCGGCTCGGCCTGCCGCAGAGCTGGGCCTTCGACAATTTCGTCCGCGCCTGGACCCGCGCCGATCTCGGCCACAATTTCATCAACAGCCTGATCGTCACCGGCGGCGCGGTGATCCTCACCATCGTCGTGTCGGCGATGGCCGCCTATCCGCTCAGCCGCTACAGCCTCGGCTGGAACGCCATCATGCTCGGCCTCTTTCTCTCCGGCATCATGCTGCCGATCAGGCTCGCGTCGGTGGAGCTGTTCACGCTGATGCGCAGCCTCGGCCTGCTCGACTCCCTTACAGGATTGATCCTGGTCTATTCGGCGATCCGCATTCCGTTCGCCGTCTTCATCTTCGCCAATTTCATGCGCGTGCTGCCGTCCGAGCTCGACGAGGCAGCACGCATGGACGGCGCCGGCGAGACACGCATCCTGTTCCAGATCGTGCTGCCGATGGTGAAACCGGCTGTGTCGATCGTCGCCATCTTCACGGCGATCGCGGTGTGGAACGATTTCTTCTTCCCGCTGATCTTCATCTTCGACGACCGCTACAAGACGGTGCCGCTGGCAATCAGCGTCTTCGTCGGGCAGTTCCGCACCGACTGGGGCCTGGTGTTCGCTTCGCTGGCGATCTCCATGGCGCCGATCCTGATCATGTATTGTTTGCTGGCGCGCCAGATTCGTGAGGGCGTCGGCGCCGGGGGAGGCATGAAATGATCGAGGACAAGGTCTATGCCGCGCGCTCGATCCTGGTCGTCGGGGCGCATGCCTTCGACGCCGAGGTGATCGCCGGACCCCTGGCAGCAGCCGCCGCCAAGGGCGGCGCCCAGGTTACCTTCCTGCATCTCTCGATGGGCGAGCAGGGTCACCCTTGCCTGATCCCGGAGCACTATTCGGCGCAGAAGGAGGACGAGGCGGCGAAGGCAGCGGCGCGGCTCGGCGTCGAGATGCGCAATATGAAGCTGCGCGACGCCTTCCTGCCCAACGACAACGCGACCGCCCTGCAGGTCTGCGACGTCATCCGTGAGCTACAGCCGGAGATCGTCATAACCCACTGGCACGGGAGCTGGCACAAGGACCACCGCGCCGCGGCGCACCTCACCCAGACCGGCATCTTCTTTGCCGCCTTGCCGACGCTGAAGCGCGCCCGTCCGGCACATACGCCGCAGCTCCTGCTCTTTGGCGAGAACTGGGAGGACGACGAAGGTTTTCGCCCTGAGCATCTCGTCGACGTCAGCGCCGGTTTCGACGCCTGGCACGAGGCTGTGATGGAATACGAGCTGGCGCGAGGACTGAGCAGCTTCCCCTATGTCGATTATTACAGCGCGCTCTACCGGCTGCGCGGCTGCCTGCGCGGCACGCGCCACGCGCAGGCTTTCGCGGCCGCCTCGCATTCCTGGAATGCCGGCAGCGGGCTGTTCGCGCCGTCCGCCGATCGGAGGCGCGACACATGACGCGGGTGCTGGCCATCGATCTCGGCGGCACCAATCTGCGGGCCGCGGTCCATACCGGCGATACCGGCGCCCTTGCGCCACAGGTTCGCGAGCCGGCGCCGGACAACCTCGACGCGTTCGTCGCGCGTGTCCGCGCGCTGACAAATGCCGACGGTGTCGACGCGCTCGGACTTGCCGTGCCGGGGCTGGTCGACGGCACAGTCTGTCGCTGGATCCCGAACCTGCCCTGGCTGGACGGCGTCGACATCGCGGCGGTGTTTCCCGACATAGGCGTGGCGGTCGGCAACGATGCTCAGATCGCGCTGCTCGCGGAGGCTGCCGAAGGCGCTGCCAAGGGCATGTCGGACGCGATCCTGCTCGCGATCGGCACCGGCATCGGCTCGGCGGTTCTGGCCAACGGCCGCATCGTCGCCGGTGCGCATGGCGGCGCCTGCTCGTTCGGCTGGGCCTGCGCCGACGTCGAGGATCAAGGCGATAAACGCAACGGCTGGCTGGAGCGTGCCGCCTCGGGCCGCGCGCTCGATGCGCTGTCCACGCGGATCGGGCTCGCCGATGGCAGCCGGCTGATCGAAGCCGCACGGGCCGGGCAATCCACCGCGCTTGCCCTCGTCGAGGAAGCGGCGCGACCACTGGGCACAGCGCTTGCCGGCGCGGTAGGACTGCTCGATCCGGGTGTCATTTTGGTCTCGGGCGGCCTGGCCGATGCGCTGGATGTGATTGCGCCGCCGCTGCTTGCGGCGCTTCGGCGTCAGCTGCCGGCGCATCTGCGCGATATCGAATTGAGGCCCGGCACCTTCGGTCCGCGCGCGGGGTTGGTTGGTGCTGCGCTTGCCGGGCAGGCGGGCAGCGGGTGGAGACAAATCCGATGAGCGAAGCGAGCTTTCAACAGCCGGACCGCAGGCGGCCGGAGCCGCTCTGGTATCAGGTCGAGGAAGCGATCCGCGCCATCGTCAAGAGCGGCGAATGGGCGACAGGCGACCAGATCCCGGCGGAAGACCGGCTCTGCGCCCTGTTCGGCGTCAGCCGCATCACGCTGCGCCACGCGCTGCGCAACCTGGAGGAAAGCGGACTGCTTCGGCGCGAGCACGGCCGGGGCACCTTCGTGCGTTCCGCCACGCTGGTGGCAGGCACGCGCGAACTGACCTCCTTCACCCAGGAAATGGGCAATATCGGCGTGGTCGCCGGCTCGCGTTTGCTCGATTGCAGCCTGACGACAGCCAATCCCGCCGCGGCCGGCGCGCTCGAGATCGAGGAGGACGATCCGGTGGTGCGGATCAGGCGGCTCAGGCTCGGCAACAACGAGCCGATCGGCATCCAGACGGCGCAACTGGCAGCGGTGCGTGTGCCGGGCTTCCTCGATGCCGGCCTGCTCAAGGGCTCGCTCTATGAGGCGCTGGAACGCCAGTACGGCATCGTGCCGGTCGAGGCGCGCGAGAATTACCGCGTCGGCGCGGTCAGCGCGGCCGACGCCGAACTGCTGGATCTGCCGGCGGGAAGTCCCGCCTTCGTGGTCGAGCGCATCACCATGGACGAGCGCGGCCCGTTCGAATTCACCGTCTCCGTCATGCGCGGCGACCGCTACGAAATTCGCTCGACGCTGCGCGCCGGCCGCCCAAGCACCAGAAGCTGACACGATAACAGGAGTACAAAGTGTCCGATCTCTACATTCCACGTCTCGTCGCCCTCATCGAACAGGCTTCGAAGGCCAATTCGGAAGCCTTCGGCCAGGTGGCGAGCCGCTTCGCCGACACGCTTCAGAATGGCGGGCTGATCCATCTCTACGGTTCGGGCCATTCGGTGCTGCCGGCACAAGAGATGTTCCCGCGCTATGGCAGCTATGTCGGCTTCAACCCGCTCACCGATCCGCGCGTGATGTGGCACAACGTGCTCGGCGCCGGCGGCGTGCGCGAGCTTCTGTGGCTGGAGCGGACCGAAAAATACGCTGAGAAGTTCCTCGACCACCAACCGCTGAACAAGGGCGATTCCATCATCATCTTCGGCCATAGCGGCCGCAATTCCTCCGGCATCGACACCGCGCTCTATGCCAAGAAGCGCGGCATCTTCGTCGTCGCGGTCACCAGCAAGAACAATCTCGACAAGCCGGCCACCCATTCATCCGGCAAGCGGCTTGCGGACGCCGCCGACCTCGTCATCGACACCTGCTCGCCGATCGAGGACGCAGTGGTGCCGATCGAAGGCTGGAGCCGGCCGGTGTCGGGTTCATCGACAGTGCTGGCGATGATCATGGCGCACGAGCTGCTGGCGCGCACGGCCGAGCAATTGTCGAAGCGCGGCATCGAACTGCCGGTCTTCGCTTCGCCGACGATTGCCGGTGTCACGCTGCACGACACCGACGTCATCTACGGCGTCTACCGCGAGCGCATGATCGATGCTCAGAAGAAGCACCTGCCGACCTTCCAGGCGACGATGCGCGGAGAATAGATGGGTGGCTCGGGAGGCGTGCCCCTGGCGCCTGCCGAGCTGTCAGATGTTGCGCTGGAGATTTCCCCACGCCGAGTGCTTGGGAGGCACATCGTTCTCATCCGGATTGGGGACAGGCTCCTCGTCCGGCAGCCGCTCCGGATCCGGTTCGCGCATCGGCTTCGGGTCGGGAAAAGGCGGCGGCGTGGGCACGGGCGTGGGCGTAGGATCGGGATTGGGGATAATGGCCATGCTGTGGGTTCCCTCGTTGCGCTGGCGGGTCGTCGGCGTGACGCGGTTTCCGGCAACCGGATATCTGCCCGACCAGAACATGACGGATTGATCGCAGCGGCCCCGGCGCCGATCGAGCGCCCGAGGGGCGGCTGACGCTGGCAGAACGGTCAGGGCCGCGGATGGTTCCAAGGCGAGCCTGCCGCATTCCGGCGGCGGCGGACGCGAATGCCGATCAAATGATTCCTGTAACCCGTTTCGGCTCTTGCCGGTGTCGCGTAGCGCATTAGTTCCGTTGCGGGGCGGGTGGTCAAACTGCCGACATAGGAGGCGGCCTTGAAGTACCAAACCGTTGATCAACTCAATGCCGTTGCCGACGTTAATGCTGAAGCAGCGGTTCTTCTTGCCAGTCGAGGCCAGCGCCTCGAACGCTGGGCGCAACTTCTCGAGCAGGACCCTGGCCGGCGCCTGACCGCGCTTGCGGGTACTGAATACGCGACCCCCGACGTGCGCGAAAGGATGCGTGCGGCCGGATCGCCGATCACTGTCGCTTTCGAAGACCCGATCTTTCGTGCGCAAGGCTTGCACGACGACAGTTACGGCGAAGCGAAGCGCTTCTTCGAGCTCAGCGACTGGCAGTTGCATGAGGTCGTCTGCCATTGCCATGTCGGCGCCAATCTGCCGGCCCGCTGGGCAGCGTCCCGCGTCCGCGCGGCGATCTCTCCAGGCTCGGGCATTCTTGCCTGGCTGAGATCGGTGTTCATGCACTGAGGCGACTGCCGCGGTTCGCGGAACCGCGGCAGGTTCAATACCGGACTTTGCCGGAGGCGAGGGGAGTTTCAGCTCTCTCCGCCGGCCGGCAAGGTTAGACCTGGGCAGCCTCGCGAGGGCACTTCAGCGTTCGGCAGAATCGCCGAGGTGCTCCGGTAGCCCGCGTTACGCACTTCCGGACGGAAAACCGCTATACTTTTCCTGGAACTGCTCCGGCTCCCTTTTCCGGACGGCTCCCGTCAGCGATCGATCTCGCCGAACACGATGTCCAGCGAGCCTATGATGGCCGCGACGTCGGCGATCATGTGCCCGCGCGACAGATAATCCATCGCCTGGAGATGGGCGAAAGACGGCGCGCGTATCTTGCAGCGGTAGGGAACATTGCTGCCGTTCGAGACCAGATAGACGCCGAACTCCCCTTTGGGGGCTTCCACCGCGGCATAGACCTCGCCGGCCGGCACGCGGTGCCCCTCGGTGTAGAGCTTGAAATGCTGGATCGTCGCTTCCATCGAGCGCTTCATCGTGGCGCGCGGCGGCGGCGTGATCTTCTGGTTGGGCGTGGCGACCGGCCCCGCGCCGTCGGGCATGCGCAGTTTTTCCAGGCATTGCCGCATGATCCGCACCGACTGCCGCATCTCCTCCATGCGCACGAGATAGCGGTCGTAGCAGTCGCCGTGCTTGCCGATGGGAATGTCGAAATCCATCTCGGGATAGCATTCATAAGGCTGCGCCTTGCGCAGATCCCAGGCGGCGCCCGAGCCGCGCAGCATGGGACCGGAGAAACCCCAGGCCCAGGCGTCATCGAGAGAGATGACACCGACATCCGCATTGCGCTGCTTGAAGATGCGATTGCCGGTGAGAAGGTCCTCGAGATTGTCGCAGACCTTCAGGAAAGGGTCACAGAAATCCCAGATGTCGTCGAGCAGTTGCTCGGGCAGATCCTGATGCACCCCGCCGACCCTGAAATAGTTCGCATGCATGCGGGCACCGGAGGCGCGCTCGTAGAACACCATCAGCTTCTCGCGCTCGGCGAAGCCCCAGAGCGGCGGCGTCAGGGCGCCGATATCCATGGCCTGCGTGGTGACGTTGAGCAGATGCGAGAGCAGCCGGCCGATCTCGCAGAACAGGACGCGAATGAGCTGCCCGCGCCGGGGAACCGGCAATTCGAGCAGCCTCTCGGCGGCGAGGCAGAAGGCATGTTCCTGATTCATCGGCGCCACATAGTCGAGCCGGTCGAAATAGGGCAGGGCCTGCAGATAGTTCTTGTATTCGATCAACTTCTCGGTGCCGCGATGGAGCAGACCGATATGCGGATCGGCGCGGTCGACGATCTCGCCATCCAGTTCCAGCACCAGCCGGAGCACGCCATGCGCCGACGGGTGTTGCGGGCCGAAACTGAGGGTGAAGTTGCGAACTGCGGTTTCGGTCACGGTGACCCCTCCGCGGAAGCTGTTTCGTTTCGGCCGGTGCAGTCCGATCAACCGCGCCAGAGCAATTCCAGAAAAACTGCACAGCCGTTTTCCGTCCGGAATTGCGTATAGACAAACACGTGGAGCGGGTCGGCGATCCTATCGAACGCTGAACCGCTCTAGGCAGCGCCGATCATGTGGTCGTCTGGATGATCAGCGTCAGCGTGCCGTCGCCATCGATGTTGGCTGCGACGACCTGCGAGGAATTCAAACCGTTCGCCTGCAGGACCGATACCGCCTCGGGCGAGGCATCGATCGATTTCTGCAGCTTTGCCAGGTCCTTGGCGGTCGTCCTGGTGACCACGGCTTCCGCCTGTGCCTTCACTTCGGCGGGCAGATCCTCGATCGCCACCACCACGACATTGGTGAATTTCTGACCGGAATTCTCCTGACCGGGTTGCGCCTGGTCCGGCGCAGGTTGCTGTGCAGGCGGCAAGGCCTGCGGCGGCTGCGGGTCCACACGCTGGGCCGAGACCGGCTGCGCCAGCGCCAGCGCTGAAAGCGTGAGGACCATCGTCAATGTCCGCATCGTCTTTCCTTCCATGTCTCGAAGTCTCACGACACAACCCCTCTGCCGGACGATGGTTCCCGGCGGCAAGTCGGAGGCGAAGGCCGACGAAGCCGAACAGCCGCCCGCCGCCAATGGGGATCAGGCGGCCAGCACCGACAGCGCCGCGGTCTGCAGGCGTTCGAACGCCGCAAAGCGCCTGTCGTGCCAGGCGGCAAGCGAGAGGTCGGGCGAATAGACCTCGCCCATTTCCGACATCGCCGACATGGCCGCGGGGAGGTCGGGATGGCGGCCGGCGGCGACGGCGCCGAGCATCGCCGAGCCGAGCAGCACCGGCTCTGGAGAGGTTGGCGCGTAGACCACCTTGCCGGTCGTGTCGGCGATGAGCTGCCGCACCAGCGGCCTTTGGCCGGCGCCGCCGCTGATGGCGATCGTGTCGATCTTGATGCCGCGGGCGCGCATTGCCTCCAGGATCTGCCGGGCGCCGTAGCCGAGGCCGCAAAGGCCGGCGAGATAGAGCGCGACGAGGCTGTCGGCGCCGGTTGCCATGTCCAGCCCGGCAATGAGCCCGCGCGCGTCGGGATTGGCCAGGGGGGCACGGTTGCCGAGAAATTCGGGAACGACGTGCAGGCCGCCGATCAGCCTGTCCGCCTTGGCCGCGCCACCATGGCGTTGCGCCTCCTGCGCCAGCCATTGGCTGAGGCTTTGGCCGTTTCGCGACGCAATCCCGGCGAGTTCGACCGCAGCGGGGTGCATGCCAACGAGGCGATCGATGGCGGCGCCCGCCGCCGACTGGCCGCCTTCGTTCAGCCACAGGCCGGGCACCATGGCGGAGAAATAGGGACCCCACACGCCAGGCACGAAAGCCGCCTGCTCGGTCGTCGTCATGGTGCAGGCGGAAGTGCCGAAGACATAGGCCATGCGCGTCGTCACGCCGCCGGCGCCGCCGCGCGCGCCGACCGAGCCGATGCCGCCGGCATGGGCGTCGATCATGCCGGCCGCGACCGGCGTTCCAGGCAGCAGGCCAAGCTCGGCCGCCGCCTCGTTCGTAAGGCCATTGGCGAGGGCGCTTCCGGGCGCCACGATCTCGGTGCCGATCCGCGCGAATTTCTCGTCCGCAAGCGCGCCCAGCCCTGCTTTCCGGAAATAGGCGTCGTCCCAGCGCGCCTCATGCGCGAGATAGGTCCATTTGCAGGTCACCGTGCAGGTCGAGCGCGCCAGGCTGCCGGTCGCCCGCCAGGTGAGGAAATCGGCAAGGTCCATGAACTGCCAGGCGTCAGCGAAAGTCCGCGGCATGTTCTCGGCGAGCCACAAGAGTTTCGGCGTCTCCATCTCGGGCGAGATGGTGCCGCCGACATAGCGCAGCACGCCCTCGCCGGTGTCGTTGATGCGGCGCGCCTGCTCGGTGGCGCGGTGGTCCATCCAGACGATGATGTTGCGGTCGGGATCGCCCGACGGGCTCACCGTCAGCGGCGCGCCGCCCAGCCCGAGAACGACAAGCGAGCAGGTCGCGTCGAAGCCGACGCCGTGCACCGACCGGGCCGAAATGCCGGCAAGCGACACGGCCTCGCGGACGGTGGCCGCAACCGCCCGCCATATGTCGTTGCTCGATTGCTCGACGATATGGCCTTCGGCATGCCAGATGGCGATGTCGGCCTTGGCGGATGCAAGCAGCACGCCTTGTTCGTCGAAGACGCCCGCGCGGGCACTGCCGGTGCCGATGTCGATGCCGATGAAATGGCTGCCCATGACTTCAGATCCTTCGCCCGATCCAACCGTTTCTATAGGTCATTGCTTTGCGGCAGGATGACAAGGTCGCGAATGGTGATGTTGCGCGGCCTGGTCAGCATGAACATAACGGCTTCCGCCACCTCGACCGGCTGCATCAGGCCGCCGGCGGCGAGTTCCTGCTCGAGCTTGTCCTTCGGCCAGTCCTTGATGAGCGCGGTGACCACCGGACCGGGCGCGACGGCGCCGACACGCAGGCCGTATTTGGCGACCTGTCGACGGACGGTGTGGACGAAGGCCTGCACGGCGTGCTTGGAGGCGGTGTAGATCGGCTCCCAGACGACCGGCACCAGCCCGGCGATCGAACTGGTCATGACGATGTCGCCC
Source organism: Mesorhizobium sp. WSM4904 (assembly GCF_029674545.1). Lineage (NCBI taxonomy): Bacteria > Pseudomonadati > Pseudomonadota > Alphaproteobacteria > Hyphomicrobiales > Phyllobacteriaceae > Mesorhizobium > Mesorhizobium sp. WSM4904. Next base: position 2,286,947 of record NZ_CP121354.1, read on the forward strand.
GTCTTGCGTTCGACCATATGCGGCAGCACGGCGCGGATGGAGCGGAAGGTGGCGTTGATGTTGAGGTTCAGCATGCGGTCCCAGGCATCGGGGTCGCCGCTCACCACCTCGCCGCCGATATAGGCGCCGGCATTGGCGTGGAAGATGTCGAGCCGGCCGGCGCGATCGAGGATCTGAGGCATCATGCGGGCGGCATCGGCGGCATCCGTCAGATCGACCCGCAACGGGACCGCCGCCGGGCCAAGCTCCTCGCAGACGGCATGCACCGCCTCTTCGTCGCGGTCGACCAACACCACGCGCGCGCCCTCCGAAACCATCATGCGGGCGCATTCGAGCCCGATGCCTGAGGCGGCGCCGGTGACCGCGGCGACCTTGTCGATCAGTTTCTGAGCCATGGGGTCCTCATGTTCCTATCGTCTTGCCGTTTCAGTTCGCACGCAGCCAATGCTTCGCCTGGCCGGGATTGGCTTGCCCCAACCGCGTCTCGATGCCGATGTTGCCGTGTCGGCCGCCTTAAGCCGCTTTCGCCAGGTTGATGTTGTGCAGTGTCAGCCGCCGGAAATGCGAAGGCGTCATGCCCTTTTCGGCGAGGAACTGCCGGTTGAAGTTGGAAAGGGTGTTGTAGCCGACCTCGAAACAGATGCTGGTGATCGAGGCCTGCTCGTCGCTCATCAGCATCTGGCAGGCCAGGTTGATGCGCAGCCGCTTCACATACTGCACCAGCGTCATGCCGGTGTGTTGGCGGAAGGAGCGGGAAAAGACGCTGGGCGACTGGCCGGCGATGGCGGCAAGGTCCGTCTCGCTGAAGGGCTGGGTCAGGTTCTCGCGCAGATAGGCCAGCGCCTTGTTGATGCCGGCAGACATGTAGCCGGACGGGTCCGGCAGGTAGCTCGCGCTGGCCAGCATGCGCGCGCCTTCGGCACGGCTGAGCAGGCCCATCATCATCATGAACAGCTCGATGCGGCGCACGCCTTGGGAATTCATGATTTCTTCCATCAGCGGAGCGATCTGTCGGCTGGTCTGCCGGCTGAAAAGCACGCCGCGGCGCGAGGCTTCGAGCACCGGCGTCAGGGCGGCGAGCTCGGGGAAGGTGTTGATGGCGCCGTCGATGAAGCCCTCATTGAACTGGATGATGCGGCAGCGCAGCGGCACCGTCGCATCCTTGGGCACGTCGCTCACCCAGTTGTGCGGCAGGTTGGGGCCGGCCAGCACCAGATTGCCCGGTTCGAACTCGCCGATGAAGTCGCCGACGAAATAGCGGCCGCGCGTGGCGACGATGAGATGCAGTTCGTATTCCGGATGGAAATGCCAGCGCACGGTGCGGAACGGATAGCCGTGCGACCAGGCGGTGAACGATTCGCCGGGCCTGATCTGCACAACCTCGAGATCAGGTTTCATCGCTGTTCCTCCTCGAAGCCTTCAACGTCATCGCCCTCATCGATGCGTTATTTGTCATCGGCCTCATGCCAGCCAAACTACTGAGCCGACAAAACCGGCGCCACCATGTTCCCATCCGATCATTGGTACTTTTTTGACTATACTGAGCCTCCACGACTCCGGCTCCAGCATTCAGACGACGCCGCGCTCCTCGCTTCTGATGCGGAAGGCGTCGACGGCGATGGCGAGCAGGATCATCGCGCCGCCGATCATCTGGATGTAGTAGGCCGAGACGTTGATGAGCTGCAGGCCGGTCTGGATGACGGTGATGAGCAGCGTGCCGCCGAGCATGCCGACGACACGGCCGCGGCCGCCGAAAAGCGAGACGCCGCCGATGACGGGTGCGGCCACGGCGTAAAGCAGCGTCGTGCTGCCGACGGTGACGCTGACGCCGCCGAGATAGGAGGTGTAGAGGAAGCCGGCCACTCCGGCGAGAAAGCCGGAAGCGGTGAAGGCGCCGAGCCTCGCTCGCTTGACGTTGATGCCGGCGGCATTGGCGGCACGGCGATTGCCGCCGGTGGCATAGAGGTTCCGGCCCCAGGCGGAATAGGCAAGCACGACATGCGCCAGCAGATAGGCGACGAAGAGGGCGATCGGCATCACCGGCCAGTTGCCGACGGTGGCGCTGCCTATGTAGCTGTAGCCCTCGTCGGTGACGACCATGGTGCGGGCCTGAGTGGCGCCGAGCACCGCGCCCTGCAGGAAAAGCCCCATCGCCAGCGTCGCGATCAGCGAGTTCATGCGCAGATAGGCGACGAAATAGCCGTTGAGCAGGCCGACGAGGACACCGGCAGCGACGGTGACGAGCACGGCCAGCGTCCAGTGGACGCCGAACTGCTGCATGGCGTAGGCGCCGACCATGCTCGAAAAGACGAGATTGCCGACCACCGACAGATCGATCTCGCCGATCAGAAGCGTGAAGGAAACCGCAAGCACAAGGACGCCGAGCGTTGTCGCCTGCACCAGCACATTCTGCAGATTGCCTTCCGAGAGGAAGAACGGATTGAGAAAGCCGGCGAGGATGCTGAACACGACTATCAGGATCCAGACCACATTGTCGAGAAGGAATTTCTTGCTGGCCATTTTGGAGCCTTACCTCAAAACTCTCATCGCGCCGTTCTCGCTTCGGCGATCGCGTCGATGGTTATCTCGGCGCGCTGCAGCGTGCGCGCGATACGGCCCTTGGAAAAGATCACCACGCGGTCGACGAGGCGCTGCATCTCTTCCGGGTCCTGCGCCAGCAGCAGCACGCTGACGCCGTTCCTCGTCGCGTCGTCGATCAGGCGGTGGATCTGTTCCTTGGCGGCGACGTCGACGCCGACGGTCGGCTCATCGAGCAGAAGCAGCTTTGGCTTGCGTTCCAGCAGCCGGCCTAGCATCACCTTTTGCTGGTTGCCGCCGGACAGCTCGCCGATCTCCTGGCCGCCGCTGCCCATGACGATATCCATGGCGCCGCGCGCCTCGCGCATGCGGCGGTTCATGTCCGATCCGCTGACCAGCCAGCCGAGCGACCGCGGCCAATTGCCGAGGTTGAGGTTCTCCGTCACCGACATCGAGCCGACCAGGCCCTCGCCGATGCGGTCGTGGGTGAGGTAGGCGACGCCGGATTCGAGGCTCTGCCCCGGCGAGCCGAGACGCAGTGCGCGGCCATCGATGACGACGCTGCCGGCTTCGACCGGCAGCAGGCCACCCAGCGCCCGCATCAGTTCCTGCGGTCCTTCGCCGAGCAGACCGACAAGGCCGACGATCTCGCCATGGCCTATCGTCAGATCGACCGGCCCGCCGCCGGGAAAGCAAAGTCCGCTGAGCGCGATGGCGGCGGGGTGATCCTCTCGGCTGCGGTGGAATTCGGCGACGTCGGCGCCGGTGATGACGCGCGCCATGGCATCGGCCGACAGTGCCGCCGCCTTGCCACTGGCGGTGACCTTGCCGTCGCGCAGCACCGTGTATTCCGAACAGAGCTGACGCACCTCGTCATTGTGGTGCGAGATGTAGATGAAGGACGTGCCCCTTTCGGTGAGGCTTTCGACCCATTCGAGAAGATGCAGCCGTTCGGCCGCGGCGAGGCCCGCCGTCGGCTCGTCGAGGATGATCAGCGAGGCTTCGGCCGCGACCGCCTTGATGATGGCGAGCCTTCGCCTGTCGCTGGCGCCGAGGTCGCCGGCGCGCCGCCTCGGGTTGACCGGCATGCCGTGGCTCTCGAGCAGGCGCGCCGCCAGGCGGTGAAGCGCCGGCCAGTCGGTCAGGCCGAAGCGCGTAGGCAAATCGGGCAGCAGAAGGTTCTCGCCGATCGAGAGGTCCTCGAAGATCTCGGAATGCTGGGACAGAAGATGGAGCCCACGCTTCTTGCGGGCGGTCAGCGGCAAGGCCGATACGTCCTCGCCGTTGAGCAGGATGGTGCCGCTGTCATGGCGCAGCAGGCCGGCGATGATGTTGGACAGCGTCGACTTGCCGGCGCCGTTCTTGCCAAGCAGGCCGTGGATCGCGCCGCGCGACACGCTCAGCGAGACGCCGTCCAACACTGCAAGCGGGCCGAAGCGCTTGAAGACGTTGTCGACGGTCAAGACGGCACCGGCGCTGTCCGGCGCAAGACTATCGGGCACGATCGTGCCTTCGGCGACATTCATCTGGATAACCGGTAATTCCGAAATGGGGTGAGAACGCGACGGCGCGTTCCCACCAGTCTCGTCGGTTGCGATCTCAGCCGGCGTTCTGCTGCATCTTCCACACCTGGGTCACGACATTGGCCCAGTGGCGCGGGTCGTCGGCGTTTTCCTTGGTGAGGAAGTAGGGCGGGATGGTGAGCAGCGGGCCGGACGGGCTGTCGGCGATGGTGCCCTTCTCCCAGAAATACTTCTTGTTCTCGTAAGGCCCGGTCGGGACCGGCTTGCCCTTCAGCGTGTACTCTTCCAGCAGATCGACGACGATCTCGACATAGGCGATCGGGTCCTGCGCGATATCGGCGTCGATCTCGCCGGCCTTCACCCATTCCAGCGCGTTCGGCGAGGCATCGATGCTGGTCAGGATGATGTGCTTCTCGTGACCGACCGGGAACAGCCGCTGCTGCGTTTCGAGCGCCTTGCGCGCATCGACGACGAAGATGTCGGTGGGCATGTGGATGGCGTCGAGGTCCGGCCGTTCGCGCAGCGTCGCCGAGACCACGGCAAGCGCCTGCTCATGCTGGTTGTTCTGCGGCCGCGAGATGATCTCGATGTTGGGGTATTTGCTCTTCAGCGTGTCCTCGAAACCATCCTTGCGGTCGCGCAGCGCGACCGCCGTCAGCGAGCCGTAGTTGTTGAGCACGCTGCCCTTCGGCGAACCGTATTTCTTGGTGAGCAACTCGGCGGTCTTCTCGGCCGCCATGACGCCCGACTGCTTGTTGTCGAAGGTGACGGAGGCCGCCACCTCGCCGCCGGTGAGCACGGTGTCGACCATGCCGAGCGGCACGCCGAGCGACTTCGCCTTCTTGCTCAGCGGGATGAGCAGCTCCGAATCCAGCGCGTCGGAAATGAGGTAGCGCGGCTTCTGCAGGAGAAGGCTGTTCCAGTCGTTCACCTGCGCGTTGGCATCGCCGTTGGCGTCCTTGCCGACGAATTCCAGGCCGAGGCTCTCGACCTTGCGCTTCAGCGCCTCCTGCAGCACGACGAAGAAGAAGAAGCCGAGATAGCCCGTCTCCCAGGCCACGACCTTGGATGCCGCACCTTGCGCCGCGGCGCGCTCGCCTCCCGCCAGCAGCAGGCCGCCGGCAGCGGCTGCCGCGCCCTGCAAAAGCGCGCGGCGGTTCATCGTAAAGCTGTTGGTTTCGGAACCCATGTCTCGCTCCCTAGAATGGTTGGAATCCTTTGCCGGCGCGGCTTTTCCACCAAGCCGCCCGGCGGGCACGCAGCCCCAGACATCTCCCGGAACGTCTCCTCCCCCGGTGATCCGATGTCGATTTCAGGCTAGGCGCGCGCTGTCCGGCCAGCCACCACGTTCCGGGGCGGGTGTTAGTACTTTTTTGATTCCACTCGAAAAAGACGATGCTGCGGCTGCGCCGTCGTTCCCGGAAAGTGAAGGGCTGGACTGCCGGCGCGTGGCGCGGCGAGTCAAAAATGTATGTGTCGCGGAAAGTGCAATCGGTAGCCTGCGCCGCGCGCTGCGGCTATCTGTGTTCGCGCGGGCTACGCCGAAAATCGAAGGGATGGAGAAGATGCAAAATTGGATCGGAACTTGGAGCGCCAGCCCGATGAATGTATGGCCTGGGGACGCCGTGCTCTACGGCTTCCATCAGCAGACGGTGCGCCAAGTGTTGCGCGTCAGCAAGGGCGGCGAGAGGTTGCGATTGAGGCTGTCCAACGAATATGGCGCCTCGCCGATTCGGATCGGTGCCGCCACCGTGGCGCTTGCCGCGAAAGACGGTGCCGTCGACGCCGCCAGCATCCGTCAAGCGACATTCGGCGGTGAGAGGCGAACCGATCTCGCGCCCGGCGCCCCGCTGCTCAGCGATCCGATCGAGCTCAAGGTTCCGGATCTCGGGCAGATCGCGATCAGCCTCTATTTCCCCGGCTTCGCGCCGATCGAGACCTACCACTATGAGGCGCAGCAGACGGCCTATATCTCCGAGTTCGGCAATTTCGCCGACGCGCCCGAACTGCCTGTGCAGCAGACCTCGACCAGCCGCTATTTCCTCAGCGCCGTCATGGTCGAGAGCGGGCCGGGCAGTGGCTCGCTGGTTTGTCTTGGCGATTCCATCACCGACGGCTTCGGCTCGACCGTCGACGGCAATGCGCGCTGGCCGGACCGGCTGGCGGAGCGGCTCGCGAAAAGCGGCCGGCTGTCAGGCATTGGCGTCCTCAACCAGGGGATCGGCGGCAACCGCGTGCTTGTCAGCCGCGCCCGCGGCGCCAATGCGCTCGCCCGCTTCGACCGCGACGTGTTGAGCTTTCCCAACGTCAAATGGATTTCGGTGCTGGAGGGCATCAACGATATCGGCTGGCCGGAAACCATGCTCGCCGGAGGCCAAGAGGCCGTGGCCGTCGAAAGCCTCATTTCAGCCTACCGGCAGATTATCGCACGCGCCCGCCTCAGCGGCATCAAGGTGCTGCTCGGCACGCTGCCGCCCTTCGGCGGCGCGTTCGAAGGCCAGCCGCTAAGGACCTTCTATTCTGCGTCCAAGGAGCGCGACCGCCAGGCGGTCAACGCCTGGGTCAGGACATCGGGCGAAGCCGATGCGGTCGTCGATTTCGAGCGCGCGCTGGCCGATCCCGCCGACCGGACCAGGCTGCTCCCCGCCCTCGATTGCGGCGACGGCCTGCATCCGTCCGACGACGGCTACGCCGAAATGGCCAAGGTGTTCGAGAAAGCTTTCGAGGGATTGCTCGCTGGCCAGCTGGCTCCGAAATGACGGCGGAGGGAGCGCGTTCTGGTTCAGCGAGCTTCCGCCGCCGTACGGGCCAATCAGGCAGCGTATCTCGCCATTGCGGGCTGCCTCGACCACTGGGCGTACCAGGCATCGAACAATTTTAGCTGCGCCTCGGCAAAGCCGCGCTGGCTGTCGGTGAGGGCATCCGTCTCGTTGAAGTGAAGCCGGTATTCGGGATTTCCCTTCAGCACCATCATGTGCTTGAAATAGAGCACCAGGTCGGGGCCTTCATCGAAGGAGGAGAGCACGGCGAGCGCCGCATCCAGCTCCAGCGCCAGCCGACGCGCTTCGGCGTCGCCCTTCGCCGCCGCCTGGCTGAGACCGACGAGATGCAGCACTTCCTTGGGCAGCACGTTGCCGATGCCGGTGATGGCACCGGACGCGCCGCAATTGACGAAACCATGAAAGACCGCGGTGTCGACGCCGATCATCAGCGCAACCTCGTCGTCGCGGCTGGTGATGTTTTCCGCCGCATAGCGCAAATCCGACGGGCCGCCGAACTCCTTGAAGCCGACCAGGTTCGGATGTTCGGCGCGTAGCGCGAAGAAGAGATCGGCGCGCGTGGCAAAGCCGTAGTAGGGGCTGTTGTAGATGACCGCGGGCAGATCGGGTGCGGCTGAGAGAATTGCCTTGAAGTGGTGGCGCTGCGCCGTGACCGAAGGCCCGCGCGACAAGACGCGCGGGATCACCATCAGGCCGCGTGCGCCGACCTTCTGGGCGTGCGCGGCGTGCGCCACGGCACTGGCGGTGTTGACCGCGCCGGTGCCGACGATCACCGGGACGCCGGCTTTCACCAGCCGCTCGACGCCTTCCATGCGCTGCTCGTCGCTCAGCAATGGCCAGTCGCCCATGGAGCCGCAATAGACGACCGCCGACATGCCGGCGGCGATCAGCTCGCGTCCCTTGCGCACGAGCGGGTCGAAATCGGGAAGGCGATCATTCGTGCAAGGCGTCATCAACGCCGGCATGCAGCCGGAAAAGACGTTGGCGTTCATTCGGATTCTCCTTGAGGCTGGCACGCAGATTGGTCAGTTTGTCCCGGAGGCGTACCGCTTGCCAAGCGGATAGTCGTGGTCGACAGGGAGAAACAATGCGTACCAGATCAAGCATTCGCGTCGTCGGCTGCCATGCCGAGGGTGAGGTCGGCGACGTCATCGTGGGCGGCGTGCTGCCGCCGGCAGGCCGCACGATGATGGAAAAGATGATCACGATGGAACGCGATCACGACCATATCAGGCGCATGCTGATCTGCGAGCCACGCGGCAGCGTCGCCCGGCACGTCAATCTCCTGGTTCCTTCGACGCGCGCGGATTGTGTCGCCGGAGCGATCATCATGGAGCCGACGGAGTACCCGCCGATGTCCGGCTCCAACACGATCTGCGTCGCCACCGTGCTGCTCGAGACCGGCATGGTGCCGGTGAACGAACCCGAGACGCGCTTCAAGCTGGACATGCCGGGCGGCGTCATCGAGGTGCGCGCCGAATGCCGCGACGGCAAATGCCTGTCGATCACTTTCCGCAACGCGCCCGCCTTCGCCGAACGCCTCGATGCCAATATCGAGGTCGAGGGGCTAGGAACGCTTAAAGTCGACATCGCCTATGGCGGGATGTTCTACGCCATTGTCGACGCGGCAGCGCTCGGCTTCTCGGTCACACCCGACGAGGCGCGCGACCTGGCGGTGATCGGCGAGAAGGTCCGCCGCGCTGCACGCGAGCAGCTCGATGTCGTGCATCCGGAATTCGACAATGTGCGCGGTGTGTCGATCGTGCAGTTCGCCATGCCGTTCCAGGGGCCGGGCAATGTCACGCGCAACACCTGCATCGTCTCGCCCGGACGCTCCGACCGCAGCCCGACGGGAACCGGCACATCGGCCCGCATGGCCGTGCTGCAGGCGAGGGGTCTGATGGACGTCGACGACGTTCTCATCCATGAATCGATCATCGGCTCGCGCTTCACCGGCAGAATTCTCGAACTGACCGAAATCGCCGGCCGCAAGGCGATCGTGCCGCAGATCACCGGCCGCGCCTGGATCACGGGCGAGCACAACTACTACCTCGATCCGACGGATCCCTATCCGCAAGGCTATGTGCTGTCGGACACGTGGGGCACGTCGACCTCGGTGACGCAGTAACGCGATCGGCGATGCCGATGGACGGACAGCCGAGCTGGCCGAAGGTATCTTCGGAGCGGTCTTCCATTGCTTGCGGCTGCAGCGTGCCTCTTTGCAGTCGCGTTGCAGGCTCGCGTTGGATCACCACAGCCTAAAGCGCGTCGCGATCTTTCGGATTCGCTCGATGCGCCTTAGGTTTTACGCATGTCTTTGACCCGAAACCGGTTCCCACCTTCGGGAGACATGGCTTGGCATTCCGGCTGCGTGCGGCCTCGTCGCAGATGGCAATGACGTCGTCGTCCGAGAGCTGAGGAAAGTTGAGGTAGTTTTGGCTGAGCGCCCGGAAATGTGCTAGTTCACTCAGGCAGACGGTCCAGTCGGCTTCCCCGGCAAGGTCGGTCAACGTCTCGGGTGGCGCCACCGGCAGGGCTACGACGATTTCGAGAGGTGAACGCCTCTTCAGCGCGCGGATCGCGACCTTCATCGTCGTTCCGGTGGCGGCACCGTCGTCAACGACGATCACCGTCTTGCCGCCTACCTCAAGAGGCGTGTGCTCGCCGCGATATGCCATGCGGCGCCTTTCAAGCTCCGGACGTTCCTTTGCGACAAGATCCCGGAGTTCGTCATCGCCGAGCGAGTAGGCCTCCATGGCCTCCCGGTTGAGCACGACGTCCGGCGGGTCGCCATCGACGATCGCGGCGACTGCCAGTTCCGGATTTTCCGGCGCTCCGACCTTTCGCACTATGGCCAGGTCAAGTGGCGCGTTGAGGGCCTTGGCGACCTCGGCGGCGACCGGAACGCCGCCCCTCGGCAATGCGAGCACGATCGGGTTCTCGAGCTGAAGCTTTTCCAGCTCGACCCCGAGCTTTCGTCCCGCCTCCTGGCGATCGCGAAACATTGGTCATTTCCCCGTCATGATCGCTACCGGATTGGAAACTTGCTACCCGCCCGATTTCGCCACCAAGAGCGGAATGATGCGGTCGCTCTCGGCGACGGCGGGGCGGCCGGCGGCGCCGTAGGGGATGCCGAGCGCGTCCCAGGTCTCGACCAGCGCGTCCTGCAATTCGGCGATCAGCGCGTCCGAATGGAAGGGTGTGGGCGTGATGCGCAGCCGCTCGGTGCCGCGCGGCACCGTCGGGTAGTTGATCGGCTGGATGTAGATGCCGTGGACGCCGAGCAGGCGGTCGCTCGCCATCTTGCACAGCTCGGGATCGCCGACCAGCACCGGCACGATGTGGGTGGCCGATTCCATCACCGGCAGCCCGGCCGCGGCAAGCACCTGCTTGGTTCTGGCCGCCTGGCGCTGCTGCGCGTCGCGCTCGACCTGCGAGCGCTTCAGATGCCTGATCGAGGTGGTGGCCGCCGCCGCGATCGCCGGCGGCAGCGCGGTGGTGAAGATGAAGCCCGGCGCATAGGAGCGCACCGCGTCGATCACCGCGCTCGCGCCGGTGATGTAGCCGCCGAGCGTGCCGAAGGCCTTGGCCAAGGTGCCCTCGATGATGTCGATGCGGTCGGCAAGCCCCTCGCGCTCGGTGATGCCGCCGCCGCGCGGCCCGTACATGCCCACCGCATGCACCTCGTCGATATAGGTCATGGCGTTGTAGCGCTCGGCGAGCTCGACGATCTGCCGGATCGGAGCGATGTCGCCGTCCATCGAATAGACGCTTTCGAACACGATCAGCTTGGCGCGCTCGCGCCCTGCCGCCTGCAGCAGGCTTTCCAGATGCGCGACGTCGTTGTGGCGAAAGATCTTCTTTTCGGCGCCGGAGCGCCGCACGCCCTCGATCATCGAGGCGTGGTTCAATTCGTCGGAGATGATCAGGCAGTTGGGCAAAAGCCTGGCAATGGTCGAGATCGAGGCCTCGTTGGAGACGAAGCCGGAGGTGAAGACCAGCGCCGCCTCCTTGTCGTGCAGGTCGGCCAGCTCATGCTCGAGCTCGACCAGCGGGTTGGAGGTGCCGGAAATGTTGCGGGTGCCGCCGGCGCCCGAGCCCATCTTGCCCGCCGCGGTCTGGAAGGCGGCGATCACATCCGGGTTCTGGCCCATGCCGAGATAGTCGTTGGAGCACCAGACGGTGATTTCCTGGGCGCGGCCGTTGGAACGCCAGATGGCGCGCGGAAACTTGCCCACCATGCGCTCGAGGTCGGCGAAGACGCGGTAGCGCCGCTCCGCATGGAGCTGCTCGATCGCATCTTCGAAGAACCGCTGGTAATTCATTGTTGAACTCCTATGCAGGAAGCGAAGCGCCGCCCGCGAGTTGCGGCGGTTCGATCCGCTGGACTCAAACTTATGAACCGAGGGAAGGCTCCGCTTTGAGCTATGTCAAATCGCAGGACGCCTGGATGTGTTCGACGTGCCGCCGAACGAGACCGCGCTCCGTGGCCAAGAAGCTCGCGCCCAAAAAGGCAAGGGCATTGCAATCCCGCGACCGCTGCGGGAGGTTCGACGCAAACGACCAAAACTGATTCAAGTCAAGGCGAGAAACCACTTTTCAGCTCATGCTGATCGAATGTGGAATCCCATAGCAAGCGCTCCGTTTGGCCGCAGCCTCGAACTAGCCGTTCTGGACGAGGATGGCTTGCATGCGCTTGTATTTCCTTGCGAAAAAGGTCGGGAAGGATGGCGGGATGCCGTTACCGGCGTGCGTGTCGATATCCGGCCGACCCACTGGCGCGAATGGGATCCCCAAAAAGATAAGACGGCTTCGCTTCGAAACCTGCCTTAGAGCGGCAAGTCCGGACGGAAAACCGCTGCGCACTTCTTCTGGATTGGTTGCTTTAAAAGCCTGTCGCGATCTTTCAGGTTCGCTCGGTGAGCTTTAGAGTCCCCGATAGGGGATCAGGAAACCCCACGCCTTTAGGCGGCTGGGATTGCGACGTTTGCAGTGTAGATTGGCTGGATGGAAGCGTACAAGCGCGGCAGCCATACGGTTTGGGACTGTAAGTATCACCTGGTGTGGGTGACGAAGTACCGCTACGCGGTGCTTGGCGGCGACGTTGGCAATCGATGCCGGGAACTGTTGCGCGAGACGGCGCAAGCGCACGAGATGGTGGTGCACGCCGGGTCGATCAACCGCGACCATGTGCACATGCTGGTATCGATCCCGCCGAACCTGTCGGTATCGCGTGCGGTGCAATACCTGAAGGGGCGCAGTTCGCACAAGCTGCTGAGCGAGTTCGGGATATTGCGCAAGCGCTACTGGGGCCAGCACTTGTGGGCGAGCGGTTACTGGGCGGCGACGAGCGGGAACGTTACCGATGAGATGTGGGTTGAATACATCAAGAACCAGACACCACCTGAGCCCGACGACAACTTCAACGTGACATGAGTTGGCGCCAGTCCGCCAGCGGGCGGACCGATCCGGCTTTAAGCCGTAACCTGAAGCCACCGCCTTGTAGGCGGTGGAGAATTCACGTGCCTTTGCCCCGGGACCGGTTCCCGCCTTCGGGAGACATGCTTCAACGTTTGGGCTCGGCGATCAAGGCCATGCGCACCAGATGCGAGAGGCTGCCGGCGCCCATCTTGCTCATGACGTTGGCGCGATGGATTTCGACCGTGCGTGGACTGATCCCGAGATCATAGGCAATCGTCTTGTTCGGCAGCCCGGAGACAAGCCCGTCGAGCACTTGACGCTCTCGCTCCGACAAGGTGGCAAGGTTCTTCCGGATCTCGGCCGATTGCGGGTGCGTGGCTACCGCTTGAGTTCGGTTATCCAGGGCAGAACGAATGGCATTGATGAGCACCTCATCGTCGAATGGTTTCTCGATGAAGTCGGAGGCGCCCTCCTTCATCGCCTGGACAGCCAGTGCGACGTCGGCATGCCCCGTCATCACAATCACGGGCACGCTCAAGCCACGGGCTTTCAGTTGCCGCAGGAATTCGATGCCGTCGATGCCGGGCATGCGCACGTCGGTGACGATGCAGCCGTCGATCTCCTTGGGTTCCGCCGCCAGGAACGCGGTTGCCGATTCATGCAGGCGCACGGCAAAGTCGGCTGTCGCAAGGAGGAAACCCAGGGACTTGCGAACGTCGACGTCGTCGTCGACGACATGCACAACATCATTGGCCACTGGCAACCTCTTCCTTCTCTACAGCGCGCAGCGTGAACCGAAACGCGGTGCCGCCGCCGGGTGGCGACTCTGCCCAGATATGACCACCGTGGGACTCGACGATAGTGCGACAAATGGACAGGCCGACACCCATTCCGTGCTTCTTGGTGGTGACGAAAGGCTGGAAGAGCTGGGCCGAAACCTCTGGCGCCAACCCCGGGCCGGTATCGATGACGCCAACCTCCATCATACCATCGTGCCGCGCCGTGGTTGCGACACGCAATTCCCGACGTGGCGCGCCGTGCATGGCCTCCACGGCGTTTCTCATCAGGTTCAGCAATACCTGCTCGATCTGAATTCTATCGGTCAATACAAGCTCGGCCGCCGGGTCGAGATCGTAGCTGACGCGCACGTCCGCTTCCCTGGCGCCGACCAAGGCGAGCGACGAGGCGTCCTCGATGAGCGTTGGCAGACGTTCGACTTTATGCTCGCTTTCGCCCCTGGCGACAAAATCCCTGAGACGACGGATGACGTCGCCGGCGCGCAAGGCCTGTTCGGCAGCCTTCTCGACAGCTTCATGCAACATGGCGGCGTTCTCGTCCTTGCTCTTCTCGAGGAGGCGGCGGCTGCCTTTGAGATAGTTCGTGATGGCCGTCAGCGGCTGGTTTATCTCATGCGCCAATGTCGAGGCCATTTCGCCCAGCGCGGTGAACCGCGCCATGTGAAGCAGCTCCTGCTGCTGCTCCTGCATCCTGGCTTCCGTCCTGTGGCGTTCCGTCAAGTCGCGGCAGAAGCCGGTGAAGAAACGGCCCGTTCCCGGATGCATTTCGCCGACGGCGAGTTCCATCGGAAACGTCGATCCGTCCTTGCGCATTCCGGTCACCGCACGCCCTATCCCGATGATGCGCCGCTCCCCAGTCGTCAGGTAGCGCTGCATATAGGCGTCGTGCTCGTCCCGGTATGGGGAGGGCATAAGCAACTTGACATTTTGACCGATGACTTCGCTGGCCTTGTAACCAAACAATGTCTCGGCGGCCGTGCTGAAGGATTGGATATTGGCGCTTTCGTCGATGACGATCATCGCATCGGGCACGGTCGCCAAGATCGAGCGCAGGTGGTCTTCGCGCAATTGCAGCGCAGCATTGGCGAACGACAGGTCGCTGACATCCGTGCCCTGAACGAAGATCGCGGCGATCCGGCCGTCCTTGGCCCTGATGGGCTGGTAGACGAAGTCGAGGATACGCTCTTCCGCAAGGCCGGTTTCAGGATTGCGCAGGACAATTTTGGCATTGCGGCCGACATAAGGCTCGCCGGTTTCGCTGACACGATCGAGCAATTCGAAGAATCCCTGGCCCTCGAGCTCGGGCAAGGCCTCGCGAACCGACTTGCCGATGACCTGCCGTTGGCCGATCAGGTGTTGGTAAGCAGCATTGGTCAATTGAAAGACGTGGCCCGGCTCGCTGAGCAGGGTCATGAAACCCGGAGCCTGATCGAACATCAGCGCGAGAAGCTGATGTTCCGGCAAGTAGTCTCGCCCCATTTCACCACCAGATGCCGGAAGTGCCGCGGCGACGGCTTCGGGTGAAACTTCTCCCTTTTTGCTCACGGCATTCTCCGGGTTGAAGCACGGCAGCGGTCGCTGATGTAGCACTCATCTTTTTACCCGCCAAACAGTCACTGCGGGCGATTTTGATCGGTATCAAGGCACTGCACTCCGCACGATGCAAAAACGACGGAGACTTTCCGCGTCGGCGAGGTGCCCGCATGTCCTACAAAACGATAGTCGTCAATCTGGCCGTTGATGCAAACCCTGCGCCGATCGTAAAGTTGGCAATGGAACTCGCGCAGCGTTTCGACGCTCACCTCGTCGGCTTCGCCGCCGCGGACGTTCCGCCTTTGGTGTCGACGGGAGAAGGCCTGGTCTACGAAGGCGAGGTCATGCAGATTGCTCGCACGGAAATCGAGAAGCGTCTTGCCGAACTGCGTGACATTTTCGAGAAAATCGTCCCGACCTCGATAAGCAGTGAATGGACGCAGTATATCTGCGGTCCGACGCGTGCTCTCGGCATAGCCGCCCGTTCGGCCGACCTTGTCGTGACCGCCGATGGCGGGGAGGATGTCTTCCGCGCCGTCGATATCGGAAGCCTTGTGCTCGGCGCCGGCCGGCCGGTGCTGGTCACCGCGGGCAATGCCGAACACCTTCTGGCGAAGACCGTCCTTATCGCCTGGAAGGACAGCAGGGAGGCGCGAAGGGCGTTGTCCGACTCTCTGCCGTTCCTGGCGAAGGCCAAAGAGGTGGTCGTTGCCACCATGGAGGCCGGCTCCGGAGGCGATGTTCGAAACAGCCTCGCCGACGTCGCGGTTTTTTTGGAGCAACATGGCATCACGGCGCGGACCGAAGTGATCGCCGGTGACGCCGACGGCGACAGGCTGGTGGCGTTCGCACGCTCGATCCATGCCGATCTGATCGTTTCCGGAGCCTACGGCCACAGCCGGCTGAGGGAATGGGCCTTCGGCGGTGTCACGCGCTCGCTGATCGACGAGAGCGGCATCAATCGCCTCCTGTCGAACTAACTGTCTGGCCGTGGCAACCAGAACGGCAGACGACGCGGATCGGCCGACAGCCATGGCAAGCAAGGAGCAATCGATCGGCCGCTTCCCTGGTCTTGTCGAGCATGCCTACTGGTCGCTCGGAACCGATCAGTTGGTCGGGCAGCTGGAAACCTCCACCTCCGGTCTTCTGAGCCCGGACGCAGCGTTCCGGCTCGCCAAATTCGGGCGAAACGCGCTGGCACCGCGGTCCGACGCTTCCGCATTGGCTGTCTTGGCGCGCCAGTTTCGCAGCCCGCTGGTCCTGATCCTCGTCTTTGCCGCCGCCGTTTCGGCGTTCGTCGGCGAGGGTCACGAAGCAGCGATCATCGGCGCGATCGTGCTGGCCAGCTGCATCCTCAGCTTCACACAGGAGTATGGCGCTTCCCGCGCGATGGAGGCGCTGCGGCAGCGTGTCGCCCGCAGGGCGACCGTTGTGAGGGACGGTTTCGAACGCACGGTCGGTGTCGAGGACATCGTTCCCGGCGACGTCGTTTGCCTGTCGGCCGGCAATCTCATCCCGGTCGACGGCGTGATCCTGGAGTCGCGGGATTTCAACGTCAGCGAATCCGTTCTGACCGGCGAGACCTTCCCCGTTGTGAAGTCCGCCGGCCGGTCCGCGCCTGAAGCCGGCATCGCGCAGCGGACCAATGCGGTTTTCACCGGCACGTCGGTTCGCAGCGGAACGGCAAAGGTGCTTGCCGTGGCCACAGGAACTCGGACCGAATTCGCATCGATAGCCGAGGCGTTGGAGCGACGGATTCCCGAGACCGAGTTTGCTCGCGGCATCAGGATGTTCGGATATCTGATGACCGAGATCATGCTTGCGATCGTCATCCTGGTATTCTTCGCCAACGTGATGCTCGACAGGCCCTTGATCGAGTCGCTGCTGTTTTCGCTTGCCCTGGCGGTTGGCCTGACCCCCGAACTGCTTCCCGCAATCATCAGCGTCACCCTGGCCAGGGGCGCGCGCACGATGGCCGCCAGCGGCGTCATCGTACGTCGCCTCGATGCCATCGAGAATCTCGGCAGCATGGACCTGCTGTGCACGGACAAGACAGGAACACTGACGGAAGGCGTCATCCACCTCGACGGATCGTTCGACGTCGAGGGCAATGCTTCGAGAGAGGTTCTGCTTTGGGCACGGCTGAACGCGACTTTGCAGACCGGGCTGAAGAATCCCCTGGACGAAGCAATAGCGAGTGCTCCGCCTGGACAGGAGGATCTGTCCGGTTTCGCCAAGATCGACGAAATCCCATACGATTTTGTTCGGAAGCGGCTGTCGGTCGCCCTGCGGGAGGGGGCGCGCGAACAGATCCTGGTGACCAAGGGGGCCGTCCAGAACGTTCTCGACGTATGTGCCTTCGTGCAGGGTCCGCATGGGTTGCAATCCCTGGACTCGGCGGAGCGCCAGGCGATCGACGAGAAATTCAGGCGTTGGAGTGCGCAGGGGTATCGCGTTCTCGGCCTGGCGATCCGGCGCTTTCAGGACAAGGCAGGCTTCAGCCGCGACGACGAAACCGCGATGGCCTTCGCGGGATTCCTGCTGTTTCTCGATCCGCCGAAGGAGGGGGTGCGGGAAACGCTTTCGGCACTTGCCGATCGCGGCATCGGCGTGAAGGTCATTTCCGGCGACAACCGCTATGTCGCCGCGCATCTGGCCGAGGCCGTGGGTCTCCGGTCCGACAGGATCATGACGGGCGAAGATCTGTCGCAAATGACGAAGAACGGGCTTCTGGCCAGCGTTCGCAGCACCGATCTTTTCGTCGAGATCGATCCGAACCAGAAGGAGCGCATCGTCGAGGCGCTGCGCCGCAGCGGTCACGTCGTCGGCTACCTCGGCGATGGCATCAACGACGCGCCGGCGCTTCATGAAGCCGACATAGGCATTTCGGTCGACACCGCTGTCGATGTGGCCCGAGAGGCCGCCGACATCATCTTGCTGAAGCGTGACCTGGGTGTTCTGGTGCAGGGCGTCGACGATGGCCGAAAGACGTTCGCCAACACGATGAAATACATCTCCATCACGACCAGCGCCAATTTCGGCAACATGATCAGCATGGCCGCCGCTTCGCTCTACCTGCCGTTTCTGCCGCTACTGGCTAAGCAGATCCTGCTCAACAATTTTCTATCGGACATTCCCGCGGTTGCGATAGCGAGCGACAACGTCGATCCGGACCAGCTCCAGCAGCCCCGTCATTGGGATATTCATTTCGTCCGACAGTTCATGGTCACCTTCGGGCTCGTCAGCTCGCTATTTGACTTTTTGACGTTTGCCTTCCTGCTGTATGTGGCTCGCGCGGAGGCATCGGCATTTCAGACCGGCTGGTTCGTCGAATCTCTGCTCACGGAGCTCTTGATTCTGCTCATCATACGCACCCGAAAATCCTTCTGGGCGAGCCGTCCAAGCCGGCTGCTTGCGTCGCTTGCGCTGGCGGTCGGCGGTCTCGCGGTCGCGATCCCGTACACGCCCGTCGCGGGCTGGTTCGCATTCGTGCCATTGCCGTGGCCCGTGCTCATGGGACTGATTGCGATAACGGGTTGCTATGTGCTGGTCTCCGAGTTGACCAAGCATTGGCTCTTCGATCGGGGAAACGGCGGCCCGCGCAGACGAAAGGCAAGGAGCCCGCAACACGGGCGCCGCCGTCCAAAACGCGAGTCGGCCCGTGTTGCCGGCTGAACCCCGCATTGCCGCGGTGGCCGGAAAACCTTGGGCCGACCGCAAGATCCGGGTCGACGGCAGGGAAGCCAGCTATGCGATATCACCTACATCCGGCGACCGCTTTCTGCCATTGATCATCGACCTCACCAGGTTCTCTCCATGGCGGATGCTGGCAAGAGCGACGCCGGCTATGTGAATGGCGATAAGGACAAGGATGGCGTTGCCCAGGAGCTCGTGAACAAGCTGCACCCACGCCACACCCCAATAGGCATCCGTGGTTTGCATCCAGCCCGTCAAAGCGATGCCGCAGATGCAGGCAAGAAGGGCCAGCACCATTGCCGCGCCTGCGGGGTTGTGGCCGATATATCGCCGTTCCCGCTTGTGCGCGATGTCCTTGAGATAGTTGAGGGTCTGTCGAGGCGACCGAACGAACTGGGCAAAACGCGTATAGCCGGATCCAAACAGGCCTGCCGTCAATCGGGAGGCAACCAAGGCGATCGCGAGATAGCCCGCGTATTTGTGGACCATCATGATCTCGCCGGAAGTGAGCCACGCCACCGCCACGCTAAGCACGAGAGCCCAGTGGAAAAGGCGGACATAATACGACCAGACGTTTATCGAGGTCTCTCGTGTGCGGACGGTGGCGTTCATGACTCAGCCCTCGTCGCCGTCGGTATCGCCGCCGACGGGTGCAAGGCTCTTCGGATCGAACATGGTTTCGACACGCTTGCCCTTGGCGTCGATGGCGTAGGCCTCGTAGCAGCCGGACTCGGATTTGATGTTGCGGACTTTCCAGCCCTGGGATTCCAGCTTTGCCTGCAGGGCTTCGCGCGGCTGCCATTCGCTTGCCGGCACGTCGCACTTGTTGCCGGCGAGCGCCGCTCCCGTTCCGGCGGTGCAAACGAACAAGGCGGCAATCACAACTGACTTCATCATTTTTTCTCCATCGGCTAATTCCGATGGCTGGAAGGTCGACGAAGAACCTGACAGCAAGCTGAACGCATCATGCGTCCAAACGGGCAATTGCCCAGCGACTTTGACAGTGGCAGCTTTGCCGCCGGAAGATGTGCTGATCAGGGGGTCGGTTGAGGGTTTTGTTCGTAGAAGACGACGCGGTCCTGGGCGAAGCCATCCGCGATCACGTCGCAGCCGACGGCCACGCGGTCGACTGGTCGCGCTCGATCGGCGACGCGGCCAGTCACCTCGATGTTGCGGCCTACGACCTTGTCCTCCTCGATTTGCAGTTGCCCGACGGCAAGGGCCTTGATTTCCTGAAACGGCTGCGCCGGGCGGGAAATGTCACGCCCGTTATTATCCTTACCGCGCGCGATCAACTCGCGGACCGGATCGAAGGGCTCAACAGTGGAGCCGACGATTATCTGGTGAAACCGTTCGATCTTGGCGAACTCTCGGCGCGACTCTTGGCCGTCTCGCGCCGCTACGCTGGAAATCCCAATCCGATCGTTCGTTTGACGGGTGGCGCAGAGGTAGACCTGGCCAAGAGACTGGTCCTCGTCAGCGGTGTCCAGGCCACATTGACGGGTCGCGAATGGGCTGTCCTGGAACTTTTCCTCCACCGGCCCGGAATGGTCATCAGCAAACGACAGGTTGAAGATGCGCTCTATGCCTTCGGCGCCGAGATCGAGAGCAACACCGTGGAGGTCTATATCAGCCGCCTGCGGCGCAAGATCGGTCGCGATGCCATCGTGACCATGCGCGGCCTTGGATACCGGGTGGCAATCCAATGACGCGTCGCGGCAGTCTGACCCGCAGGCTTGTCATCTCGATGTTTGTCTTGACAAGCGCATTCGGACTGATCGCGGCGGCCGCTGGCTCCGTCACCCTGCACCGCGAAATCAACGAGGCGATGGACGGCGCCTTGCGGGAGGCCGCTCGCCGCCTCGTTCCTATCGTGATCGACGACCTCTTCTCCAAGGACACGACAGGGGCGTCTCGGCAGCTGGCGGAGGGGGTTTCAGGAGAGGCAGACGACAGGCTGATCTTCCAGGTTCGCGACAAGGGCGGCCGGGTGCTCCTCCGCTCCTACAATGCGCCGGATGCAGCGCTCACCGATTCGCTTCAGCAAGGCTTTTCCGAAAACAAGGGCTGGCGCATCTATACCGAGCCGGCCATCAGCAAGACCATCTTCGTGCAGGTTGCCGAATCGACCGCACAGCACAACGAGGAGATATTCGAGGCCGCTCTCGGCTTCCTGGTGCCAATCGTGGCATTGACGCCGGTGAGCGCGCTCCTCGCCTGGGCAATGCTTGTCCGTTTCCTGCGTCCTGTGGGGCAGTTGCGTGGCGATATCAGCGAGCGGCACGGCGATAATCTCGAGCCGATCCGGACCCATACGCTGCCCGTCGAACTCGCCTCGATCGCCGGATCGGTCAACAGGCTCATGCGGCGGTTGCGCATGGCTCTCGAAGCGGAGAAAGAGTTCACGGCCAACGCGGCACATGAACTGAGAACGCCGATCGCCGGGGCACTGGCGCAAGCCGAACGCCTTCTGATCGAGGCGTCGAGCGAGCCCACGCGCAGGCGCGCGCGACAGATCAAGACAGCGCTGCGCGACCTGGCGAATCTCTCGGAAAAACTGATGCAACTCGCGCGGGCCGACTCAGGTTTGGCGGAGTCCGATACGCCGTCCGACCTCATGGGCATCGCGGCCCTCGTGGTCGGAGACTTCCGGCATCTGAGAGAAGGCGGCGAGCGGATCGCGCTTTCAGGCCCTGCGTCCGGTCCGATGGTTGCGATCGATCCCGACGCGCTGGCAATCGTGATACGCAACCTCATCGAAAACGCGCTTCGCCATGGATCCGTTGGAGGGACCGTAACCGTTGCGTTTCAAGCCGAGGCGGCGCTGCGCGTGGTCAACGAGGGTACGGTGGTGCCCCGCAAGGAACTCGGCGGGCTGATAAGACGCTTTCACCGCGGATCGACGCATGCCGACGGATCTGGGCTGGGACTGGCGATAGTAGCTAGGATTGTCCAACAAGCAGGTGGGGCTCTGGTGCTGAATTCACCGGCCTCAGGCAGGCAAGACGGCTTCGAGGCAATCGTGAAGTTCCGGTTGTTCGCGCAACAAGTTCGACCGGCCAGCAATTGACGAGAGTCAATGCAAACGGAACCTTTTTAGTCGATGGATCCGCATCCACGGGACCGTGCAGATTGAACAGTCTCTTTTTTCTGGAAGCATTTCTGCTCTTCGTCGCGCCAGGGCCCACCAACGCTCTCTTGATGGCGGGGACGATGAAGCGCGAGAAGGCTGTTACGCTTTTGGCTGCGCAAGCATGCGGATACGGGATCGCGGCGACGCTCTGGCTTTCGTTACGCCCCTTGATGCCTCCTGACGCGATACAGATACTCAAAGTGATCGCAGCCGGGTGGCTCGTGGTCCTAGGCCTGCGCCTGATGGCCAGCAACCCGATCGACGTAGGCGAAAGCGATGGAAGCCTTTCCGTGCTGGCGACTACCGTCCTCAATCCGAAGGCTTTCATCTATTGCCTGGCGATGGTGCCGATCGATGCCGAGCCGCAAGTTCTCGGCGCCTTCTGGATTGTGCTGCTTGGGATGACAGCCACCACGGGATCGCTCTGGCTTTTGCTCGGCAAGCGGCTTCGCGGGGGCTGGAGGATAACGGACAAGATCGCGGGCGCCGCGCTTCTTGGATTTGCCCTGCTGCTGCTTCGACCGCTGTTAGCCGCGGCTACGATGTAAGGCTTGATGAGCCGAAGTCGGGATTGGCCGCCAGAAGCCGTTTAGCCGACATATTTCCTTTCCCCGCTGACTAAGAGACAAGCACGACCGACAACGGGCCGGCGCAGAAGAGGCTGTCCTTGACCTCTTTGACGCCTTTGACGTTTTCCGCCGCAACGACAGCGGCCTTGCGCTGACGCTCGTCGAAAATGGCACCGCTAAGTTCGACGACGCCTTTGTCGACCTTTACGCCGATCAAAGTGCCATCGCCCCATGCCTGGCCCTGAAGCTCGGCCAGGATGTCCTTGCGGATGAGCTCGTCATCGCCGGTCGTCGCACCCGATTGAGGCAGGATGCGAAGCAGTGCGCGCAGCAGGTCCGTCCGGGTGACGATGCCTGCGATCGTGCCCGCGTCGACGATGGGCACGTTCTTGATGTCGTGGCGGGTCATCAATTCGACGATCTCGGCGAGCGAGGCACCCGGCGGCGCCGAGACGACGTCGCTCGTCATCACCTCGTCGACTCGACGTCCGTTGGCGAGAACATACTCTCTGGCCATCTTTCCGGGGCCGACGATAAACTCCAGCCAGCGAGGACGAACGCGCTGCGTGCCGAGCTCTTGACGGCGCAGGAAGTCACCCTCGGTTATGATGCCGACCATCGCGCCATCGCGCGTGACCGGCAGGCAACGGATTTTCCTCGACAGCATCAGGTCGACGGCGTCCGCGATCGGCGCCGCCCCATCGATCGTGACGACCGGCGTCGTCATGATGGCTTGAGCTTGCATCCCGGCCTCCCTTTCGCGCCATTGCGCTGAAACCGCATTATTTTGACTGCAGGACGTCGCCGGGCCGGTCGTCGGGCTCGATCAGTATCCGCTCCGCGGCCCCGTCGAGATCCTCGTATTGGCCGCTGCGCAACGCCCAAAGGAAGCCCGACAGACCGAGCGCTCCCAGGAACAGGGCCACGGGAATGAGATAGACGAGCGTGGTCATGGATGGGCCACACCCACGACATCGGAGCGGCGCCTAGTCGGAGTCGCTTCGGGCATGGCTTTCACGGTAGCCTGAAGCCGCATCGCATTTGCGATCACGATCAACGAGGAAGCGGACATGGCGATCGCGGCGATGAGCGGCGTCACATGTCCGAGGATGGCGATCGGAACGGCAAAAGCGTTGTAGACGATCGCGATGGCGATGTTCTGGCGAATGAGCCGGCCGGCCTTGCGCGAGATTTCCATCGCAAGAGGAACCGCGAGGAGGCTTTCGCGCAGGAAGACGAAATCGGCGGCCTTGCGGCCAATGTCGGCCGCGCTCGCCGGAGCGATCGAGACATGCGCCGCCCGCAGCGCCGGCGTGTCGTTGAGACCGTCGCCCACCATCAGTACGTTGTGTCCCGCACGCGTCAGCGATTCGATCCACTCGACCTTTCCCGAGGGCAGCAGCGCCGGCACGAAATTCTCGATCTCCAATGCGTCGGCGACATCACCGCAGGCCTTCTCGGTATCGCCGGACAACATATCGACCGACACGCCGGCTTCCTTCATTTGCCGGATAGTCGCCTTGGCGTCCGATCGAGGCGCATCCTCGAAGGCGAAGCATGCGACGATGCTCCCATTCTTCGAAAGCACCGTGCCGCCATAGCCGCCGATCCTGCCTTCTCCGCCGGTGCGAGCCTTCCACCCGGCCCATCCGCGTCGGCCCAGACGCCAGATGTCATCCCCAGCGGTCGCCTCGATGCCGAAGCCGGGCTCTTCTCGCACCGAGTCGAGCTTGGGCTCACCGGCAAAGCCCGCATAGGCCGTAATGGCCCTTGAAAACGGGTGCCGCGAATGGGCCGCCATGTCAGCGGCCATCGCAAGCATGGTCGGATCGATCTCGGATGCGTTGACGAGCCTCGGCTGCCCCAAAGTCAGCGTTCCGGTCTTGTCGAACACAGCCGTGTCGATCGCCGCGAGGCGCTCCATGGCCGAGCCGTCCTTGACCATGACGCCAGCCTCGAAGAGGCGCCGGGCCGCTACCACCTGGACGATCGGCACAGCGAGGCCGAGCGCGCAGGGGCACGTGATGATGAGCACGGCGATGGCGATGGTGAGAGCCCGGTGCCAATCGCCGGACTCGACCATCCAGCCGAGGAATGTCACAAAGGCCGCCAGATGGACCACGGGCGCGTAGAGCGCCGATACCCGGTCGGCGATGCGCCGGTAGTGCGAGCGGCCGCCTTCGGCGGCTTCCATCAGGCGAACCATTTCCGCCAGGAAGGAGTCCTTCGCGGCGGCGGTTGCCCGCATCGTCAGCGGACCAGTGAGATTGAGTGTGCCGGCCTGGACGTGCGTTCCAGCACTCACGGCCTTGGGCTCGCTCTCGCCGGAGACGATCGAGCAATCGAGGTCGGAATTGCCGCTGGTTATGTCGCCGTCGACCGGTATCCGTTCTCCGGCCGCGATGAGCAGGCGCATTCCCGGCGTGAGCTCGGCGACGGGCACGTATTCGCGCGTGCCGTCGTCCCGCAGGACCACCGAGCCCCGCGCCGCAAGCCTGGAAAGGCCGTTGACGGCCGTTCGCGCGCGTTCGCGCATCACATGGTCCAGCGTGCGGCCGATGAGCAGGAAGAAAAGCAGCGACACCGAGGCGTCGAAATAGGCATGTTCGCCGTGATTGATGGTCTCATAGAGGCTCATCGCGTAAGCCAGGGAGACGCCCACTGCGATCGGCACGTCCATGTTCATCCGGCCATGGCGCAACGCGTTCGCCGCGGAGCGGAAGTAGATGCCGCCGGCGAAGGCGAGAGCCGGGATGGCGATCAGCGCGGACAGCCAATGGAAAAGATCCCGCGTGGCGCCCTCGGCGCCGGACCAGACCGAAACCGACAGCAGCATGATGTTGCCGGCCGCGAAGCCGGCCACGGCGACGGCGCGGATCAACTCCGAAAGCGTCTTGTCCTTCTCGTGAATTTCCGGGTCGAACAGGTGCGCCTGGTAGCCCAGCCGACCGAGCACGGCAAAGAATGGCGGGACATCGTCTCCGTGCCAGCGGATCGACACACGCTTCGTCGACAGGTTGACGCGAGCAGACTCGACGTTCTCGACCTTGCCGAGCGCGGCCTCGATCGCTTGAATGCACGCCCCGCAATGAACCGTCGGCACCGACAGCTCGGTCTGGTGAATGTCGCCGCCAAGAGAGCGGCTGGCCAGCTTGATCTCATCGCTCGACGGCGAAGCGGATGCTGCGTTGGCGACCTCCAACGCCATTTCGGCGCCTGGCGCGCAGCAGCTCATTGCAGGGCTCCTTTCACGACCATGATGCGGCGGACATCGCGAAACGGTGACGTCAGTCCCGCATCCGCATCGATCTCCACGATCCAGACGCCATCCTTCGGCGCGTGCCGGGCGGCAAATTCCCGCGTATTGGCAGGAGAGTCGTCGGAGGCCGCGGCAAGTGTCAGGGCTTCGTCCTCGGCCTCGTAGGCCGGGTGGCGGAACAGCATCCTGACGCCGTGCAGCGGCACCGGTTTGCCCTGGCTGTCGAAAAGGCCGTAGCGGACCTCGCCGGAAGCGATGGTCAGCTTGCCCGT
The DNA here is from genome assembly GCF_029674545.1 of Mesorhizobium sp. WSM4904. Classification (NCBI taxonomy): domain Bacteria; kingdom Pseudomonadati; phylum Pseudomonadota; class Alphaproteobacteria; order Hyphomicrobiales; family Phyllobacteriaceae; genus Mesorhizobium; species Mesorhizobium sp. WSM4904. Next base: position 2,312,468 of record NZ_CP121354.1, read on the forward strand.
CCAGCCGAGCGCCGCCTGCGCCCTTCCTTTCTTCGCTTCTTCGTTGAACTGCTGGCTGGCAACATAGGTGTTCTCGACGACGAGGCCGGTCCAGCTCTTTTGGGCGAGCGTGGCCATCGTGACGTTGACCCCGATCACCACCCCGAAGAAGGCAAGGATGGAGATCAGCATATGCCTGCCGGTGAACTCGCGCGGTTTCCGCGTATCGGTGCTCATTTGCCGGTCTCCGGCGCGTTGAAACTGGCGGTGTATTCGGCGGATTCGGAACTCGCCTGGTCGTCGATGCGAAATTCGAAGCGTTGCACCGGCTTCTTGATCTCGTTCGCGGGTTGCCGAACGAAGATCTTCAGCGTCTTCAGCCGGTCAGGTTCGACCGAGATGGAAAATGAGCGGCTTGGGGGCTGGTCGATGCCGACGACGCTCATCTCACCGCCGGCGAGACCCTCCAGCGTCACCTCGATCGTTCTCGGCTCGGGTATCATGTTGAGCAGCTTGACGGTGTAGCCGTTCCGGATCGAGCCGTCCGAAAGCGTCACGAACTGCGGATTTCTGTCGTGCAGGACATTCAGCTCCAGCCGCTCGCGCGTCAGCAGCGAATAGACGAGCGCCAACCCGATCGCCGACCACACACCAAGATAGATGTAGGTGCGCAACCGGAAGATTTTGCCCAGATGGAAATGTGCCAAGCCATCGACGAAGCTGCCGCTCGCCGTTCTTACGAGCATCGGATTGACCGGGCTGGCGCCCCCCGAGGTCGCCAGCGCCATGTTGGCATTGTAGTCGGCCAGCGTTGCATAGGAAATCAGCCCGCGTTCTCGGCCGAGCTTGTCCATGACGCCGTCGCAGGCGTCGATGCACAGCGCGCAGGTGATGCATTCCAACTGCTGGCCGTCGCGGATATCGATCCCCATGGGACAGACGGCGACACAGGCGTTGCAGTCGACGCAGTCGCCGACCGCTTGCCCGGCGGCCGAGACCTTCTTGGCATGCCGCGAACGCGGCTCGCCGCGCCAGTCGTTATACGTCACCGTCAACGAGTTTTCGTCGAGCATGGCGGCCTGGATGCGCGGCCACGGGCACATATAGGTACAGACCTGCTCACGCATCAGCCCGCCGAACACATAGGTGGTGCCGGTCAGCACGCCGATCGTGGCATAGGCGACCGGCGCGGCAGTGCCGCTGACGACTTCGCCGAGCAATTTCGGCGCGTCGGCGAAATAAAAGATCCAGGCGCCGCCGGTGGCGACCGCGATAATGAGCCAGATGGCATGCTTGGATACGCGCAGGATGAGTTTGCGGGCGGTCCACGGGGCCGCGTCGAGCTTCATGCGGGCATTGCGATCGCCTTCGATCGCGCGCTCCACGACAAGGAACAGATCGACCCAGACGGTCTGCGGGCAGGTATAGCCGCACCAGGCTCGCCCGACCGTCGACGTGATCAGGAAAAGGCCGACGCCCGCCATCATGAGAAGTCCGGCGACGTAGTAGAATTCCTGCGGCCAGATCTCGATGAAGAAGAAGTAGAAACGGCGGTTCGCCAGATCGATGAGAACGGCCTGGTCGGGAGCGAAGGGGCCGCGGTCCCAGCGCAGCCAGGGCGTCAGGTAGTAGATGCCGAGCGTGATCGCCATCACCAGCCATTTGAACTGGCGAAAACGACCGGAGGCGCGCTTGGGGAAGATCTTCTTGCGCGCCGCGTAGAGCGGCTGTCGCGTCTTGGCGGAATTGACCGCTTCGGCCTCGAGCCGTTCTACCTGCGTCTGATCCAGCACGACGATCTCCAATCGCGGCGGAAAAATGCCGCCTCTATCCGGCAGTCTTGCAACTGCTCACGCCGCGCCGCGTTGATGCAGGTCAAATTGAGTCGTCAAAAGTCGAGGCCCGGCGTGGCCGGGCCTCGTCGCTTGAACGGCCGAGGGCCGAGAACAGGCCCCGCTCCTATTCTCCGCCGCCAAGCGAATGGACATAGACAGCCAGTTCCTTGACCGTCGTCTCCCCCAGGCGCCCGACCCAAGCGGGCATCACTCCGCTCTTCGGGGCTCGCACCTGTGAAGCAATGGCGGCTTCACCGGACCCGTAGAGCCAGATCGCGTCGGTCAGATTGGGGGCTCCAACGTCCCTGTTGCCCTTCGCGTCCTGGCCATGGCAGACGGCGCAATTGTCCGCGAAGACCTTGGCGCCGGGCTCGATCAGGGTCTTGTCCTTGACAGGGCCCGAAAGGCTGGCAACGAAAGCGCTGACCTGATCGATCTGTTCGGGCTTGAGCACATCGGCAAAAGCAGGCATTTCCGACTGGCGGGTATCGGCGTCGGTAGCGAACCGGATGCCGTGCGTGATCGTCTGCTGGATCTGCTCCGTCTTGCCTCCCCAGAGCCAATCGTCATCGTTGAGGTTCGGAAATCCCTTCGAGCCTTGCGCGCCGGATCCGTGGCATTGAACGCAATTGACCTTGAACGCGGCGCCGCCGGCCGCGACGGCAAACTCGCGCAGCGCGTCGTCGCCGGCGATTTCGGAGACGCTCTTGGACTGAATTGCCGCGACATACTTGGCCTTGGCGGCTTCGGCCGCTGCCATCTCGTTCTTGACGTCATTGCGGCTGGAGAAGCCCAGCGCTCCTCTGGTGGCCGAGCTCAGCATGGGCCAAGCCGGGTAGGCGATCGTGTAGGCGATCGCCCAGAAGATGGTGACATAGAAAGTAATGACCCACCAGCGGGGCAGGGGATTGTTGAGCTCCTTGATCCCGTCCCATTCGTGGCCGGTCGTCGTGATGCCCGAGATTTCGTCGATATGCTCGTTGCTCATGATCAATCGTCCTGGAGAGGAATTTTCGCGGCGTGGTCGGCATGGGCCTTGCCACCCGGACGGAGCGCGAAGGCAATGCAGCCGACAAAGAACAGGGCCATGGCAAGCAGCCCCCAGCTGTCTGCAAACTCCCGCATCAGATTGTAGTCCATCGGTTTGCTCTCCTCAGCGGTAGCCAGCGGCTTCGTCGTAGTTCTTGAAGTCGACAAGAGTGCCGAGCATCTGCAGATATGCGACCAGGGCATCCATCTCGGTGATCTGCTGGGGGTTGCCGTCGAAGTCGCCGACCTTGGCTTTCGGATAGCGGCTTTCCAGTCCCGACGTGTCGGCGTTGGGATCGGCCTGCGCCATCAGGTCGGCATTCGCCTGCGCGATCATGTCGTCGGTGTAGGGGACACCGACGCGCCGGTTGGCGACGAGGTGCGTGGAGAAGTCCTTCACCTCGATCGGCTTATCCTTCAGGAACGCGTAGCTCGGCATGATGGATTCCGGCACGACGGAGCGCGGGTCGGTCAGATGCTGGACGTGCCAGCTGTTGGAGTAGCGGTCGCCGACGCGGGCGAGATCCGGTCCGGTCCGCTTGGACCCCCACTGGAACGGGTGGTCGTACATCGACTCGGCCGCCAGGCTGTAGTGGCCGTAGCGTTCCACCTCGTCGCGGAAAGGCCTGATCATCTGGCTATGGCAGAGGTAGCAGCCCTCGCGAACATAGATGTTGCGCCCGGCCAGCTCGAGCGGCGAGTAGGGGCGCATGCCCTCGACCTTCTCGATCGTGTTGTCGAGATAGAAAAGCGGCGCGATCTCGACGATGCCGCCGACCGTGACGACCAGCAAGGATCCGACGAGAAGCAGCGTGGCGTTCTTCTCGATCAGAGCGTGTTTATCTATCAGACCCATGTCTGGCTCCTTATTGGGCGGGCTGGAGGGCGGGCGTGGAACTCGGCAAGGCCTGTTCTTCGCGCTGGCGGCCAAGAATTGTCATGGTGATGTTCCAGGCCATGATCAGCATGCCGGTGAGATACATGGCGCCGCCTGCAGCGCGCATGAGATAGTAAGGGTGCATCGCGGCGACGGTTTCGGCAAAGGAGTAGACCAGGAAGCCCTGCTCGTCGTACTCGCGCCACATAAGGCCCTGCATGATGCCGGAAACCCACATGACGGCCGCGTAGACCACGATGCCAAGGGTCGCCAGCCAGAAGTGCCAGGTGACGAGGCGCATGGAATAGAGCCGCTCCCGATTCCACAGTTTCGGCACCATGTAGTAGAGCGCGCCGAAGGTGATCATGCCGACCCAGCCGAGCGCTCCCGAGTGGACATGGCCGATGGTCCAGTCGGTGTAGTGTGAGAGCGAGTTGACGGTCTTGATCGACATCATCGGGCCTTCGAAGGTCGACATGCCGTAGAAGGCGACGGCCGCAACCATCATGCGGATGATGGGATCGGTGCGGATCTTGTCCCAGGCGCCCGACAGCGTCATCAGGCCGTTGATCATGCCGCCCCATGAAGGCATCCACAGCATGACCGAAAACACCATGCCGAGCGTCTGCGCCCAGTCGGGCAGGGCGGTGTAGTGGAGATGGTGCGGCCCGGCCCAGATGTAGAGGAAGATCAGCGCCCAGAAGTGGATGATCGACAGGCGGTAGGAATAGACCGGCCGGTTCGCCTGCTTCGGCACGAAGTAGTACATCATGCCGAGAAAGCCGGCCGTGAGGAAGAAGCCCACGGCATTGTGCCCATACCACCACTGGGTCAGCGCATCCTGAACGCCTGAGAACGCCGAGTAGCTCTTCGAGCCGAGGAATGAGACCGGCATCGAGAGGTTGTTGACCACATGCAGCATCGCAATGGTCACGATGAAGGAGAGATAGAACCAGTTGGCGACGTAGATATGCGGTTCCTTGCGCTTCAGGATGGTACCGAGGAAGAGGATCAGATACGCGACCCAGACGACCGTCAGCCAGAGATCGACATACCATTCCGGCTCGGCATATTCGCGGCTCTCCGTGATGCCCAGCAGATAGCCGGTCGCGGCCATGACGATGAAGAGCTGGTAGCCCCAGAAGACGAACCACGCGAGATTGCCGCCAAAGAGGCGCGCGCGTGACGTGCGCTGGACCACATACAGCGACGTGCAGAGCAGGGCATTACCGCCGAAAGCGAAGACGACGCCGGAAGTGTGCAACGGCCGCAGGCGGCCAAAATTGAACCACGGCGCGATGTTGAGGTCGGGATAGGCAAGCTGCAACGCGATGACCACGCCGACCAGCATGCCGACGACGCCCCAGAACGTGGTTGCAATTGCCCCGTAACGGACCGGCCCATCCATATAGGCGGAGGGGTCGACCGGAGCTGCAGGTTTGAAATCCGTGTTGCGCAGCAGGATCACGGTGAAACCAGCCACGGCGAAGAACAAAACCCACATGTGCTGGCGAAAAGGTTCATCCGCGCCGAAGCCGGCGGCCACAAGGGCGGCAAAAGCAAACAGGCCTAGAAGGACGATCTCTGTGCCAAATCTCATCGCAAGTCCCCGATCTCGTCTCGAAAATTCCAGCGGAAACTACCGCTCGCGGCACCATTTCGGGATTTTCCATCTCCCGGCCTTGATCCAGGTCAAACGCGGGCTGCTTTTCGTTCGGGAGCGTCCGTATCGACCGCTAGAGCGGAATGCCGGCAACGAGGCGGCTGGGCACGGAGTGCCGGCAAAGCGATCTGCAGGGCCGAACACCGGGTTCGGGTCCGGTGGGGCCGAAGCTCAACGATTGCTTGGCAGCGGGCGCGATGTTCAGTCGCCGCAGCGTTCCTCGAGCTGAACCATGCTTGCCAGGCTGATATGGCGCTTGTTTACGATCCGGATCACGCCATCAAACTTTAGCCTGGACAATTCGCGGCTTACCGTCTCGATGGTCAGTCCGAGAAAATCGGCGATGTCCGCGCGCGTCAGCGGCAGGTCGAAGCTTATCGAACTTGCCGGATGGCAGGCAGGATCGATGTTTCTGGCGATCATGAGGAGGAAGCTCGCAACTTTTTCGGACGCGGTCTTGCGCCCCAGCGCCGTCATCCAGTCGCGCGCCTCGTCAAGCTTGTTCAGCGCGTGGTTGAGCAAATTCTGCCCAAGCTTCGGCGAGTCATCCAGCATTCGCTCGATGATCGTCTTTGGAAAAGAACACAGCGCCACGTTCGTCAAGGCTTCCGCCCGGATCGGCCTTTTCGCTCCGAAAGGCCGGCCCAGAAAATCGGGCGCGAAATGAAACCCGACGATCTGCTGACGACCGTCCGACAGGTTTCGCGTGAGCTTGACGATGCCGGACAAGACGTTCGAGTAGGTTCCATCGTCTGCGAGTTCCGTCCCCGCCAAGACCTCATGCCTTGACGAGGCTTTGGCCAGTTCGGCGAGTTGGCGAACCCTGAGCGCACCGCACAATCCGGCCCGCCGCGCTTCGCAGGATCTGCAAGTCGCGGGAATGTCGGCTTGTTGAGCATGCTGTCTGGCGGCCATTGCGACGCCCGTGGTCAAATAAGGACGGCAATTTGCGCAGGTTGCGCCCCCAGCCTCCTTGATCCAAATCAAGGCCTTGCCGGTCTCGCTCAGGCAGTTTGCCCGGCATGAGCTCCGCAGCCGCCACCATCCATGAAACGCGTCCGCCGCCCACTGCCGTGGGCCTTGGCGACAACGTACCGCGCTACACGAGCTATCCGACGGCCCCGCACTTTCATCCGGGCATCGACGCGGCGGCGGTTCGCGGCTGGATGGGAGCGCTTGAAGGCAATGACGAGATATCGCTGTATCTGCATATCCCCTATTGCGACAGGCTGTGCTGGTTCTGCGCCTGCCACACCAAGCAGACGCGCCACTATGCGCCCGTTGCCAGTTTTCTGCGCGCGCTGCACAAGGAAATCGAAACGGTCGGTGGCCTTGTGAGCGGCCGGGGCAGGGTGCGCGCCGTTCATTTCGGCGGCGGCTCCCCGACGATGCTGAAGCCCGACGACATCCTCATGCTCGGAAAAGCGTTGCGGGACCGGTTCGACTTCCTTGATGATGCCAGCCTCAGCGTCGAGATCGACCCAAGCGACATGGACGAGGGGCGGCTCGATGCCTTCGCTGCGATCGGCATGACGAGAGCGAGCCTCGGCGTCCAGGACTTCGATCCCAAAGTGCAGAGGGCGATCAATCGCGAGCAGAGTTTTGCGCTGACCAAAAGCATAGTCGACGCGGTGCGCGCGCGAGGCGTTCGCTCCGTCAACCTCGACCTGCTCTACGGGTTGCCGCATCAAACCTTGGAGAGCGTCGCGGCGACCGTCGCCCAGGCGCTGACGCTGGCGCCGGACAGGCTGGCCCTGTTCGGCTACGCGCATGTGCCGTGGTTCAAGAAGCATCAGACGATGATCGATGAAGCCTGGCTGCCCGACTCGTCCGCGCGCTTGGCGCAATCGCAGCTCGCCGCGCGAATGATCGTCGATGCAGGCTACGAGGCCTTGGGATTGGATCATTTCGCAAAGCCGCAGGATGCGCTGGCGGCAGCGGCGCGCGCCGGCAAGATCCGTCGCAATTTCCAGGGCTATACCGAGGACCAGTGCGAAACGCTGATCGGCCTTGGCCCGTCCTCGATCAGCCGGTATCGCCAGGGCTATGCGCAGAACATCGTTGCGACCGGCGAGTACGAGAAGGCCGTGAATTCCGGACGGCTGGCGATAGCGCGCGGCGTCGAGTTCAGCCTCGATGATCTGGCGCGGGGCTGGATCATCGAGCGCCTGATGTGCCAATTCAGTTTCTCGGCGGTAGAGCTCGTCGAACGCTTCGGCGCCGTCGGCCAAACGCTGCTCTGTGAAGCGAGCCGACTGGCCATCAGCGGCGCAGGCCAGCTTCTTCGGCTCGACGGTGAAAGCTTCGTCGTGCCGGCGGAAAGCCGCCCGCTGGTCAGGGCGGTGGCGGCGAAATTCGACAAATATCTCAGCAACGGAACCGGCAGGCATTCGCTGGCGGTTTGAGCACGTCTTTGTTTCCCAAAACCACCGCGCACCCTCGGGGTCAAGCCCGTGGGCATGCTTTTGGCGACATCGATGGGCGGATCAAAAGTGCTCGCCGACCCTGAAGGGGCCGACACGGGTACCGGCCGCGATCAGATAGGCGGTCGACCAGCCGATCAACAGAAAACCGTTGACGCCTTCCAGAGCCGCCAGCACGCGCCAGCCATGGGCGGGCACAACATCTCCATAGCCGACCGTGGAAAAGGTGATGGTCGAAAAGTAAAGCGCCGTCTCGAAGTCGTTCAATATCCCGAGCAGCCGGTAGATCCCGGCCCATAACCAGACTTCCGCCGTCATGACAGCAAAAAGCCCCATCACCACGCTGATCATGGCGATGACACGGCTGCGCCGGCCGTGCATACGGAAGAGCGCCACGAGACGTGCCATCACGCGGGTGATCGCGATGAGGCCGAAAGTATGGATCAAGACCGTCAGGCTGATGACGATAGTGCCGACGCAGAGATTGAGGATCATCTGAGGAAACTAAGGCCTCGGCGGATCGCAGTCCTTGCGTAAAATCAAGCCCGACACCGGCGCGCCAGGCACCAACGTCTCAAACCGTTGCTCGCCGGAGGTTTGCCGGCGCAACCTATTCGGCACCCGATCTCGCGGCGGGACCGAGGCGAAAGAACATGGCAAGCTTCAGGCTGGCGGCTATTCGTTCCGCCCGCTCGACAAATACCGCCGCGGTTTCAGGCGCGAAAAGCTCTGCCGCCGTCCCGCGGAAGAGAGCCAGCCAGATCTCGAAGTCGGCTTCGGTGACATCCTCGAGCTTCAGGTGGGCCGGCACCGGCCGGCCATGATAATCGCCGCTTTTCAATATGACGGAGGACCAGAAGTCCGTCATCTTCTCCAGATGGGGCTCCCAATCGCCGGTGATCTCGCGCGCGAAGATGGGGCCCAGACGCTCATCCTTTCTCACCTTCGAATAGAATTTGCGAACCAGCACTCCTATCGAGGCCCGGTCGACGCCAGGGCGAAGCAAGGGCTGTTCGGCGGCAGGGCGAACCCTGTCAAGCAAGGCCGGCTTCGAAGTCATCATGTTCCTTATTCTTTGGCAATCAGGTCGGTGGTTCGCTACGGCATCAACCGCGATGTCCTTGTAGATCGCCCGACGGTTTGGCGATTTGCGCTGGCTCAAATTGCTCGCGGAACAATGACCGGCGCGCGGCCAGCTCGAAAACCGAGTGACAAGACGGCTTCGCCGCCCATCTTCAAGGCTCACTTGCCGCGTGCGTTGAGGCGAGGCCGCATGAGCATCCCCCCAAAGAGCACAGCGTAGCCGACGAAGGCGGCCACCCAGAACGCCGCCGAGATATGCAGCAGAATTGTTGCGGCAGGAGCCATGGCGGCAGCTATTCGCAGAACGGCAGCGATGACGATCGCAACGAAAACCGCGCGTGTTCCGGCGTTTGCCGTCAGCGCGCGGCCTGTGTGGCCGAGGGAGGCGCGGGTCATGACGGCAAGCGTCATACAGGCAATCGCTCCCACCGCCAATGCATGAATGCCGGCCACCGGGGGAACCGTCCCCGGGGCGAAGACGGCTAGGCCGGCTAGCAGCAGGCCAAGCGGCACAAAGGCGAATGCAACGTGCAGGATCAGAACCAAAGGGTCTGCCAGCGTCCGGTCACCCGCCCAGCGGCCGAGCCGAACGGCATTGAGGACTGCACCGGCGATGAGCAACACGCCGGTTGCGATGGTGTCGGGAAAGAAAGTCCACGCGGCGAGCCCGACGGCGGACAGCGCGATCGTTGCGATATCGAACCTGCCGAATGATGCCGGGAGCCGGCCGGGCTTCTCGCGAACCAGCCAATTGCGGGTGAAGCTCGGAACGATGCGCCCACCGATAACCATGATGAGGACGACAACGGCTCCAAGACCGAGGCGCCGGCTCATATCGGAGACGCCCTGGTAATGCGCTTCGGCATGAAACATGACATTTGCCGCAAAGAGGGTCGCGACCGGCAGGAGCACCTTGAGGTTCCGCCAGTTTCGCCCGGCAACGATTTCCGTCGCGGCGGCGGCTACCACCGCAAGAAGAAAGGAGCAGTCCACGACCGCGCTCAGGAGCCAGCCCGTTTCCGCCGAAAAGAACACGGCCACCCGACCCGCGAGCCAGAGCAGCACGAGCACCAACAGGCGAAAATCCTGAACGGGGAGCCGTCCGGTCCAATTGGGAATTGCAGTCAACAGGAATCCCGTCACGACCGCCGGCAGATAGCCGAAGAGCAGTTCGTGAATGTGCCAGTCCACGGGCAGGAATACGCTGAGGATCTCGAGCTTGCCGTAATAGAGCGGCAACCACAAGAGTATCGCGACGCCGGCCTGCAGCGAGCCTAGCAGAAAGAAGGGCCGAAAGCCGTAGGAGAGAATTGCCGGATAGACGCTTGGCCGCGTCCGTGGAATTGCCATGACATGCCTCATAGGAAACCAGGCAATGCGCCCGTTTCGATTCTTCTATCCCGGCCCCAAAGGGTGGAATTTGCCTCAGCGCAAACAAGAATGTGAATCGCCGTCGCCGGCGATAACAGGCTTTACTTGTCGATGGGCGGTCGTCCATGACAAAGTCTGGTCAGGGGCCTGAGAGCGTTGCGCCACTGAAGTCGGGAGGAAAGGCGGTTGGCAAGCCTTGATCGATCACTGATTGCCGGGCTGCCCGTGTTCGAGGGAGTCGCTGCTGCGGATCTCGATCGCATCGTCGGGCAGGCAAGATCCATTCGTATCGCGAAGGATCAGCCGGTGTTCGAGCAGGAGCAGGAGGCCCATTCGTTCTTCCTGCTGCTCGACGGCCATGTGCGCGTGGTGAAATCGACCCCGGACGGGCACGAGGTGACCGTACGATATATAAGCCCCGGCGAGCTGATGGGGATCGCCAGCGCGCTGGGCCGGACGACCTACCCGGCAAATGCCATTGCCGCCGTCGATTGCGTGGTGCTTGCCTGGGCAAGCCAGCTCTGGCCCACCTTCGCGACGAGCTTCCCGAGCTTCAGCGCCAATACATACAAGGCGGTGGGAAGCCGGCTCCAGGATGCCCACGCACGCGTCATCGAGATGTCCACCGAGCAAGTGGAACAGCGTGTCGCGCATGCGCTGCTCAAGCTGATCAAGCAGTCAGGGAAAAAGACCGAGGAAGGCATTTTGATCGACTTCCCGATTTCACGCCAGGACGTTGCGGAAATGACGGGCACAACGCTTCACACGGTGAGCCGATTGCTTTCGGCCTGGGAAGACCAGGGCCTGGTCAAGAGCGGACGCCAAAGGGTCGTCGTGGTCGAGCCGCATCGACTGCTCGTGATTGCCGAGGGCCGCGCGGCAAAGAGCTAGTCCCATCTCCGGCATCGATCGCCGCCTCCAGGTCGCGGCGAAGCTGATGCTCGTCGAGATCATGCTCGCGCGCCGCGTCGGAAACGGTGTGAAAGGAAGCGATCGGGCAGCCGACGCACAGCATGCCGTGCTGGAGGATGACGCGGATTGCAGCCGGCGTCTCGCGCATGATCCTGTCCATCGTCGCATCGTCGTTCAATTTGCGTTTCATGCTGCCGCTTGTCCGCATTGCAGGCAGACATCTTGCCTGCGCGTTCCGGCGCGTTCGTTGCTCTGAAGCAAAGATGGCGCTGTCTTGCCTTGCTCGACGAAGCCGCAGCTCGAGGTGCGGCTTAGACCTTGCGGCCGGCCGGCCTTGGCATTTGCGATGGATCAAAGCTTGATCGTTCTTCGCCGGATAGATCGATGACGACTGGTTTGGCACCGAGCCGTCGTGAACCGGTGGCGGCCTCGATGCGTTGTGCTTCAGCCGGCGTCGACTTGGAATCAGCGAAGGAGTCGGAAATGACCGAGCATCCCAGCGCCAATCGCTTGTCCGCACAGGAGCTGAGCGACATCGATGCCTATTGGCGTGCCGCCAACTACCTGACGATCGGGCAAATCTATCTGCTCGACAATCCGCTGCTTCGCGAGCCGCTTCGGCTGGAGCATGTCAAGCCGAGGCTACTCGGCCATTGGGGAACCTCGCCGGGACTGAGCTTCATCTATACGCATCTCAACCGCGTAATCAGACAGCGCGATGCAAATGTCATCTATGTCTGCGGTCCCGGTCACGGGGGACCTGCGATGGTTGCAAACACCTACCTCGAAGGCACCTACAGCGAGATCAATCCGGATATCCAGTTGGATGAGGCCGGGATGAAGAAGCTCTTCCGGCAGTTCTCCTTTCCGGGCGGCATCCCAAGCCATGCGGCGCCCGATGTGCCCGGCTCGATCCATGAAGGCGGCGAGCTCGGCTACGCGCTCTCGCATGCTTATGGCGCGGCCTTCGACAATCCGGATCTGATCGTCGCCTGCGTCGTCGGCGACGGCGAGGCGGAAACCGGGCCGCTCGCCACCTCCTGGCACTCCAACAAGTTCCTCAACCCGGCGCTTGACGGCGCGGTGCTGCCGATCCTCCATCTCAACGGCTACAAGATCGCCAATCCCACCATTCTGGCCCGCATCCCTGAAGAAGAACTGCGCGCGCTGTTCGTCGGCTATGGCTACGAACCGCTGTTCGTCGAGGGCGACGATCCGGCCTTGATGCACGAGCGGATGGCGGTCGTGCTCGACGATGCGCTGGACCGCATTCGGGCGATCCAGCAGGCGGCGCGCAGCGGCGCGAAGACCGCGCAGCCCCGGCCGAAATGGCCGATGATCGTGCTGCGAAGCCCGAAAGGCTGGACCGGTCCGAAGGAGGTCGACGGGCTGAAGACCGAAGGGTTCTGGCGCGCCCACCAGGTTCCGCTCTCCGGCCTCGCGGAAAACCCCGCGCATCTGAAGATGCTCGAGGAATGGCTGCGGAGCTATCGGCCTGAAGAACTCTTCGATGCAGCGGGCGCGCCTGTGTCCGCCATCCGTGCCACCGCGCCGGGAGGCGCCAGGCGCATGAGCGCCAATCCGCATGCCAATGGCGGCCTGCTGCGACGGTCTCTCGATCTGCCGGACCTGAACGAGCACGCGATACCGGTCAAGCGCCCGGGACAGGTGAAGGCCGAATCGACCAGAGCCATGGGCGCCTTCCTGCGAGACGTCATGGCGTTGAACCAAGCTGCCCGGAATTTCCGCATCGTGGGGCCGGACGAGACGGCTTCGAATCGCTTGCAGGACGTCTTTGAGGTGACGGAACGCGCCTGGATGGAAGAGATCCTGCCCGAGGATGTCCACCTAGCGCGGGAAGGCAGGGTTTTGGAAATCCTATCGGAGCATACCTGTCAGGGCTGGCTGGAAGGCTACCTGCTTACGGGGCGCCATGGGTTCTTCTCCTGCTACGAAGCCTTCACGCATATCGTCGATTCCATGTTCAACCAGCACGCAAAATGGCTGGACGCCTGCCGCAAGCTGCCCTGGCGACGACCGGTCGCGTCGCTGAACTATCTGTTGTCCAGCCACGTCTGGCAGCAGGAGCACAACGGCTTCAGCCATCAGGATCCAGGCTTCATCGACGTGGCTCTGAACAAGAAGGCGGACGTCGTGCGCGTCTACCTGCCGGCGGATGCCAACAGCCTGCTTTGCGTGACCGATCATGTGCTGCAGACATGGAACCGCATCAACGTCATCGTCGCCGGCAAAGCCAATTCCTGGCAGTGGCTGTCCATCGACGAGGCGAAAGTCCACTGCAGCGCCGGCATCGGCATATGGGAGTGGGCATCGACCGACCGCGGGGCAGAGCCGGATGTGGTGATGGCCTGCGCCGGCGATGTGCCGACGCTCGAGACTCTGGCCGCCGTCCAAATTCTGAAACGCCACATCCCCGATCTCAAGATCCGGCTGGTCAACATCGTCGACCTGATGACCCTGCAGCCAAAGGAACATCATCCGCACGGCCTGTCGGATCGCGAGTTCGATGCGCTGTTCACCAGGGACAAGCCCGTCATCTTCGCCTACCACGGCTATCCATGGACCATCCATCGCCTGACCTACCGGCGGACCAATCACGACAACATCCACGTGCGCGGCTACAATGAGGAGGGCACGACAACGACGCCCTTCGACATGACCGTGCTCAATGGGCTCGACCGCTACCATCTCGTGCTCGGCGTGCTCGACCGCATTCCCGAGCCGGCCGGTGCGCACATTCGGCTGAAACAGGCCATGGAAGGCAAGCTGATCGAGCACCGGGCCCATATCCGCGAGCACGGGCAGGACATGCCGGAGATCCTCGACTGGAAATGGGAGCAGTAGCCGATGCCGAAGCGCCGGGCCGCGAGGACAAGCGCCGCAAAAGTGACCGGGACCGGTCGGTGATGACCGATGCAATTCTCGTGCTCAACGGCGGCTCCTCAAGCCTGAAGTTCGCCCTGTTCCAGCAGCGCGACGAACTTCACCTTTTGCTGCGTGGCAGCGTCTCGTCGATAGGGCGCAGCCCACGACTGCACATCGCGCCTACGGCTCTGTCGCCCGAAATCGACAGGGGCCTGGGGGACGAGCCGATCGATATCGCAAAGGCGTTCGAGGCCGTGGCGTCCTTTCTCGCCGACCGCTGTCTTTTGCGCCAGATCGGCAAGGTTGGACATCGCATCGTGCATGGCGGTCGGGAATTTGCCCGCGCGACCCGGCTTGACGAGCGCACGCTCGATGTCCTTCACAAGCTTGAGCCGCTGGCCCCGATCCACCAGGCGATCAATCTCGAAATCGTCGGCATGGCCAGCCACCTTCTGCCTGAAGCCTTGCAAGTCGGCTGCTTCGACACGGCGTTCCACGATGCTCGGCCGGAGCTGTCGAAGCTCTATGGCTTGCCGCGCGAGATGTCGGAACAGGGCATCGTTTCGTATGGCTTCCATGGATTGTCCTATAGCCACATCGCCGCGAAGCTTCATGATCGCTACGGTGCCGCCGCCGGCGGCCGGACGATTGTCGCCCATCTCGGCAGCGGCGCGAGCTTGTGCGCCATGAAGGCAGGTGCGAGCGTCGCCACCACCATGGGGTTTTCGACGCTCGACGGTCTTCTCATGAGCACGCGTTGCGGTGCCATCGATCCTGGCGTGATCCTGCATCTCTTGCAGGACCAGAAGCTGTCATCCGAGGAACTATCCACCTTGCTTTACGAGCGCTCCGGCCTGCTCGGCGTATCCGGCATTTCCGGTGATATGCAGACGTTGCTTGCGTCGAAGGAGCCCGCGGCGGCCCGTGCCGTCGATCTCTTCGTCTACCGCGCCGGACGCGAGATCGGATCGCTCGCAGCCGCGCTTGGGGGGCTCGACACACTCGTGTTCACCGCGGGGATCGGCGAGCATGCGCATCAGATCCGGCAAAGGATCAGCGAGGCCGCTGGATGGCTGGATGTCGTTGTCGACGACGGCCTGAACCGCAGTGGCGAGGAGCTGGTCAGCGCCCCGAATTCCCGCGTCGACGTTCTTGTCATTCCAGCCGACGAGGAACGCGCGGTGGCCACGGAACTGCTCGACCTTGAAACGGCCTGATTGCCCCTTGGCAGCAGGGCGGGACGCAAAGCGCGTCGCGCCGAACCGGATTTGGGCGGCGCGCTTTTAAATCTTGCATTCACGCGTGTCGTTTCCCGGAACCGCCGCGCTCTTTGGGCGACATGCGTTAACCCGGCAGCTTGGCGCCGAGCTTCCGCTGAACCAGGACGAGTGTCGGATCATCGGGGTAGGTTGCGACGGTGAAGCCCATGTCGCGCTCAACCTCGATCGCGGCGCGGTTCTCGCGGCTCTCGATCGACTCGATCGTCTCGATACCATGCTCCTCGGCATATCGCGCGATATAACTGAGAAATTCCCAGCCGACGCCGAGATGCTTGCGGTCCTGTCGAATGCAGATCGCCACCTCGCCGCGCCTGTCGGCCGGATCGCTGGCAAGCGTCGCCACCGCGATCAGCATTCCGTCGGTCGAGAAGGCGAGAAAATTATGGATGTGCGGATCGTCGGAGCGGGTCATCGCGACCAGCCGCTCATGCGAAACTTCCTTCACGGCTCCGAGGAAGCGGAAGCGCATATCCTCCGATGTGACATGGGTGAAGAACTCAGCGACGAGCAGCTCGTCCTCAGGACGTGCGCGGCGCACCTCGAAGCGAAATCCGGTGTGAGTGGTAAGCGTGGTTTTCATTGTCGTCCCTTTCAGGATTGATGCGCGCGGATTGGCTCGACTGGCCTCATTCTCCCATCGCCAGCAGCGTATCCCGCTTGAGGATTTCGATGCTGCGCAGGCTGGGCAGACGAATGACGCCCTTCTCCTTCAGGCGGGTGAAGACGCGCGACACGGTTTCAATGGTGAGGCCGAGATAGTCGCCAATGTCGATCCGCGACATCGGCAGTTCCACCTGCCGCAACCCACCCTGGCGCTCCGACATTTCGACCAGGAATGCCGCGACGCGCTCGATGGCGTTCTGTCGGCCGAGCACGAGAAGATGTTCCTGCGCCCGGATCAGACCTTTGAGGGCAAGAGGCAGAAGCTGGCGGGACACATCCACTCCCGAGGGAGTGCGAAAGACCCTTACCCCCGTTGCGTTGATGGCTTCGGCGAAGAAGTGGTGAGTAGCGTCGGCCTCGAAACCGAAAGTCTCTCCCGCCAGATGGAACGCGCTTATCTGTCTGCGGCCGTCGGCAAGCAGGCGGTAGATGCGGACCGCGCCGAATTCGACCTGGTAGAGGGCGCCCGCCTTTTCGCCTTGGGCATAGATCTCGGCGCCTGCCGGAAAGAAGCTGACCGGCTGCGTTGCCGCCCCGTCAAAGATGGGCGCAGGGCTATGATGAGGGAGATACGACTGCAGTTCCATCTTGGCGGAAGCGTGAGCGTGCATGGCTGTGGTCCCGGTGAATTGGTGACAACAGCAGTCGCGCAAATCCGGCCATGCCGAAATTCGGTTATGTCCCTACGGGAAACTACTTAGAGCGGGCTCGACATCATCCGATCGAGCCGGGCCGCGCGTGGCCGCTCACGCGTTCCATGCGATTGACCACGATCAAGGCCGGTGTGATTTGGCTCGGCAATTATTGGTCAGAACCAAGCATCCAACCAAGGGAATCCGACCATGACCTCCGGTATCATCGAAATCTGGGCTGGGATACTCGGCCTCGCGTATCTTGCCGGTGCAGGACTTTATTTCGAGATGATCTCGACCAGGAAGCGTAGCCACGTTTCGGCGAGCCATGGCTTCGGCCATCACACCCGGCCGCAGCCGCTCAAGATCAGGCACTCGCGATAGGAACGGGTGCCGGACAAGCGCGTTTTCCGTTCTGGTTGCCGAATGGAGCGGGTCTGTTCCCGCCTGTTTTCCAAGAAACCGGGGAAGTGCGATGAAGGCAATGGTGCTGGAAAAGCCCGGTACGCCTTTGAAGCTCATCGACCGCCCCGACCCCACGCCGGGACCGGGCGAGATCAGGCTAAAGGTGGAGGCATGCGCAGTCTGCCGGACCGATCTGCATGTCGTGGACGGTGATCTGCCGCAGCCGAAGCTGCCGCTCGTGCCGGGCCACGAAATCGTCGGCGTCGTCGATCTGGTCGGCGAGGGCGTGTCGCCGTCCCGGCTCGGGCAGAGGGTGGGTGTCCCTTGGCTCGGACACACATGCGGGCACTGTCCCTATTGCACCTCCGGCGCCGAAAATCTCTGCGACCAGCCTCTCTTCACCGGCTATACGCGCGACGGCGGCTTCGCCAGCCATGTCGTTGCCGACGAGCATTTCGCTTTCGAGCTCGATGTCGCCGCGGATCCGGTGTCGCTGGCGCCGCTCCTGTGCGCGGGGCTGATCGGCTGGCGCTGCCTCAAGAAGGCCGGTGACGGCCGGCGACTGGGCATCTATGGCTTCGGCGCGGCCGCTCACATCATCACGCAGGTGGCGATCTGGCAGGGACGCGAGGTCCTTGCCTTCACGCGGCCGGGGGACATCCAGGCGCAGGATTTCGCGCGCTCGTTGGGCGTCGCCTGGGCAGGGGCGTCCGATGAATTGCCCACCGTCCAGCTTGACGCCGCGATCATTTTCGCACCGGTCGGCGCGCTGGTGCCGGCCGCATTGCAGGCCGTTCGCAAAGGCGGCCGCGTGGTCTGCGGCGGTATCCACATGAGCGACATTCCATCGATGCCCTACAAGCTTCTCTGGGAAGAGAGAGAATTGGTGTCGGTCGCCAACCTAACCCGCCGCGACGCGGAGGAATTCTTCCCGGTCGCGCAGCGCGCGCAGGTGCGCACGCACACAAAAACCTATCCGCTGGAGCGGGCCAACCAGGCGCTGGACGATTTGCGGATGGGCAGGCTGAGTGGCGCTGCCGTCCTGCAGCCGTGACGGCCCCGCAGATTAGATCGCGCGTTCGCCCAGCCGCTGCATCTGCTTGAGCCAGTTCGCCCGCTTCGCGTCGCCGGCGTTCGCAACCATGCCGAACAAGGTCTCGCGTACCGGCTTGATGCCGGCGAAGTTGAGGATGCTTCGCCGCATGCCCGCCAAGCCGTGACCGAGGAACCAAAGCCGATAGACCGCCGCCGGCATTCCCATCGTCACCACCAGGCGCGCGGAACGGCCGCGCAGCAAGGTTTTGGGGAACCCGCCGCCTTTGTCCGAATAGGCGAACGCGACGCCCGGCCGCATGACCTGCTCCAGGAATGCCTTGAGCATGGCCGGCATGGTTCCCAGCCAAAGCGGAAAGACAAAGACGAAATGCTCCGCCCAGACGACTGACTCGGCCGTTTCCTTGAGATTGCCGGGGAGCGTTCCATGCTCGAACTCCTGCATTGTCCGAAGCATCGGAAAGTCCTGCAAGGCCAGGTCGATCCGGCGCACGGCATGGCCAGCCCGTTCCGCGCCTTCGGCGTAGGCCGAAGCCAGCGCGCGGCAGAGACGATCGGGAGACGGATCGGGATGGCCGATGACAATGAGTGTGCGGCGCGGCATGGCTTGGCTCAGACCAGCTTTGAAGAGAATTGCTACGGCTGCTCCACGCGAGCGACCTGATAGGTGTGCATGGCCCCATTACGCTTTATGGAGACATATTCGCCGGTCACGAAGCGCTCCTCGCCGAGATGAAAGCCGACCTCGTCGTCGCGGTCGCCCTCGGCATAGTCGAAAAACCATTGTCCGCCCGGCTTGCGGCGCAAGCGGCCGACAAGATCCTCTTCGCCGGTGCGAAAGCGGCGGACGCGACAGACTGCCCGATGCGTCTTCCATTCCTCCGCGTCCAGCCGTCCCTCGTCGGTGAGCGGCGCCAGCACGTCGTAGCCTTCTTCCCGGTCTCCTTCCGGATGACCTTTCTCGCGAGCGAGAAGCAGGCGGATGTTCCTGAATTTGGGGGTGAGGTCGTGCAAGCTGGTCATGACAAACTCCTTCGAGGCCATTCCTACCGCGGCGGCCGGACGTGGCCTTGATCAGAGTCAAACGAGTCTCGGTTCGGCGAAGCTCAGCTGGCGCCCGTTGGTACGTGGCCGCGAACCCAGCTGACGATCTGGCTCGTGCTCATCGCCCCCGATATGCGCGCGATCTCCCGCTGGCGATGAAAAAGGATCATGGTGGGAATCCCACGAATGCCCAGCCTTGCGGCGATGGCCTGCCCCTTGTCGGAATTCAGCTTGATCAGCCGCACGTGAGGCTCAAGCGCCTTGGCGGCAGCTTCATAGGCCGGCGCCATCATCTTGCATGGGCCGCACCATGGAGCCCAGACATCGACGAGAACGGGCAGACTGCCGCGACCGACCTGGCGTTCGAAGTTCACGGCGTCCAAGTCTTCCGGATGCCCTGAAAACAGCCGGGCGCCGCACTTCCCGCACTTCGCGTCGCTACCGCTTCGGGTGGAAGGCAGGCGGTTGATCGTGGCGCATTTGGTGCAAACCACCAGATTTTCCTGTGACATGGCTTTGACTTCTCTTGCCTCGGATGCCTACGGAACGCCCGTCGCCAAGCGCGCGCAGCGCATTGAGAATCACCGCGACGTCTATGCCCTCCTGAAGCAATGCTCCCGCCACCGGCGTCATGTGTCCCATGGCGGCCGCAACCATCGCGGCGCCCGAGAGCGCCAGTCCGACAATGATGCTCTGCAGGGCGATCCTGCGCGTATGTCTGGCGATCCGCAGTGCTTCCGCGACCGGCTGCAGCCTCTCGGTCAGCACAACGACATCCGCGGCTTCCGAGGAGGCTGTCCCGCCACGGGCTCCCATGGCAATGCCTACCGTCGCCGCGGCAAGGGCAGGGGCGTCGTTGATACCATCGCCCACCATCATTGTCGGCGCGATCGTCTTCTCCGCCTCGACCGTTGCGACCTTGTCCGCCGGCGTGGCATCGGCAATCACGGCATCAAGATCAAGCGAAGCGGAGATCTTCTCCGCCGCCGAGCCATCGTCGCCGGTGAGCATGACTATCCGGGCCACACCGCCCGAACGCAGTCCGCAGAGGGTGTCGCGCGCATCCTCTCGTATCGCATCGCCAAAAGTGAAAATGCCGGCAAGCTCGCCATCGAGCGCCAGAAACGCCCTGAGCACTTGCGCGTCGCGGTGCCGTTCCTCTCCACTTTCCGCCCATCTGGGCAGTGGTTCGTCCCCAAGGACGAGCGACCTCGACCCTGCCGCGATCGACATCAGATCAACCCGCCCCCTCAAGCCTTCTCCGCGATGTTCACGAACGTCACGGGGTTGGGACAGCGCCAGGTTTCCACGGCGAGCGATGCGGACAATCGAATCCGCAAGGACATGATGCGAAGCCTGTTCCAGCGAAGCCAGCAGCCGCAGCAATTCTGCGGCATCCTGGCCCGGGGCGACATCGATCTCGATCAGCTCGGCGCCGCCGAGCGTCAAGGTGCCGGTCTTGTCGAAGATTGCGGTGCGTATCTGGGCGAGCGCCTCCAGCGCCGTGCTGCCCTTCATCAGAATGCCGGCGCGGGCGGCGCGAGACACGCCGCCTATGAATGCAACGGGCGCCGCGAGGATCAGCGGACAGGGCGTTGCGACCACCAGAACGGCGAGAGCGCGGATCGGATCATCCGAAAGACGCCAGGCGAAGCCGGCGACCAGCAGCGTGACCGGAAGGAGCAGCAGGGCAAAGCGATCGGCAAGGCGTATGAACGGCGCCTTGGCGGTTTGCGCGGCAGCGACCATGCGCACGATAGCGGCGTAGGTGCTCCTGTCGGCGATAGCCGAGGCTCGCATGACGAAGGCCTCGCCGGCATTGACGGTGCCGCTGCGCAACGTGTCGCCAGCGCTTCGCCGGCCCGGCAGGGGCTCTCCGGTCACGGTCGACTCATCGAGCCGGGCCGAAGCGTCGATCAGGATGCCGTCGACAGGCAGCAGTTCGCCGGCGCGAACCAAAAGCTCGTCGCCGACAGCGACCTGATCGATCGGAACGGTCTCGGTGCCGCGTGCGGATTTTCGATGCGCCACACGTGGCGCCCTATCGGTCAGAGCCTTCAGATTTCGCTCAGCTCGCCCGCGCGCCAGATCTTCGAGCACCGTGCCGCCGGCATACATGATTGCGATGACGATTGCCGCCAAAGGCTGCCCAAGCAGCAGTGCCGCCGACATCGAAACGAGCGCGATCGCATCGACGCCGATCCGGCCGATCCAAAAATCCCGCAGGATGGAAATGGCAAGCGTCACGACAACGGGCAGGGTTGCCGCCGTCCAGATCGCATCATGCGGGACGAAGTCGAAGCCGCTTCGCCACACGCCCAGCCCAACCGCCAGTCCGAGAACGGCGATCATCAGCAGCGCCCGCCGCAGCACGGACTCGTTCATGGCGGCGGCCATCAAAGCTCGCCGATCATTTCCTGCAGCAACAGCCGAACATCCCTTGCCGTCGCGGCAAGCTGGGGGTTGTCGATGGCCCCCATCGCCGCCATCGGATCGATGGCCGCTACCTCGACCCGACCGGGGGCGGTCTCGGTCACGATCACGTTGCAGGGCAGCATGGCGCCGATCTTGTCCTCGGCCTGCAGCGCGCGCCAGGCGAAATGCGGATTGCAGGCGCCGAGGATCATGTATGGCTTGAAGTCCACGCCCAGCTTGACCTTCATCGTGTGCTGGACATCGATCCTCGTCAGGATGCCAAAGCCCTTGCCGGCAAGCTTCTTGGTTACGTGTTCGATCGCCGCCACGAACGGCATCTCGAGGCTTTTGCCGAGATAGTAGCTCATCGGATTCTCCTTCGACGGACCCGCGCCAGAAGCGAGAGATTGCGAGTGGCGTTCCGTCAGCTAACCGCGACAGATCGGGTGGAGCTTTGATCCAGCGCAATGAATGCCCGACGTCTTTGGTGAATGTGGCGGCAAGGAGTTTCCGGGATGACCATCCGAAATCTTGAATATGCCGTCTCGCCGAAATCCGTCGCCGTCGTCGGCGCTACCGAGCGCGCCGGCTCGGTCGGCCGCGTCGTCTTTTCCAATATCGTCAGCGGCGGCTTCGAGGGAGAGATCTGGCCGCTCAATCCCAAACATGCACAGGTGGCCGGTCATCGCTGCTATGCGAAGGTCGCCGATCTTCCTGGCATTCCCGATCTGGCCGTCATCGTGACCCCTCCCGACACCGTTCCAGGCATGGTGCGCGAGCTGGCCGAGAAGGGAACACGCGCGGCCGTCGTCATCACCGCCGGGCTCAATCGCGAGAACGGTCTGCGCCAGGCGATGCTCGACGCGACCAAACCCTCGCTCATGCGCATCATCGGGCCGAACACGGTCGGGCTGATGATCCCTCCGGCCAAGCTGAACGCCAGTTTCGCCCACATGGCGGCCAGGTCCGGGAACATTGCCCTGGTTTCGCAATCCGGCGCGATCGCCACGTCGCTGATCGATTGGGCAGCCGAAAACAATGTCGGCTTTTCCCGGATCATCTCCCTCGGCGACATGGCCGACGTCGACGTCGGCGACTGCCTCGACATGCTGGCGGGCGATTTTCACACGCGCGCCATCGTGATGTATCTCGAAACGATACCCAATCCACGCAAGTTCATGTCGGCCGCGCGGGCGGCGGCGCGCCTCAAGCCGGTCATCGCCATCAAGCCCGGCCGGCACGAGCAGGCGGCCAGGGCGGCCGCGACACATACCGGCGCGCTTTCCGGCGCCGACAGGGTCGTCGACGCCGCCTTGCGCAGGGCAGGGGTGCTGCGCGTGAACGACCTTGCCGAATTGTTCGACGCCGCCGAAACGGTCGCGCGCTATTCTCCGCTCGAGCGAGCGCGGGTCGGTATCGTCACCAATGGCGGCGGCGCCGGCGTTCTTGCGGTCGACAAGCTGGTCGGACGCGGAGGTGAGCTGGCCACGCTTTCGCCGTCTACGATCGAGAGGCTGAACCGCATGCTGCCGCCGACCTGGTCGCATGCAAACCCGATCGATATCGTCGGTGACGCGGCGCCGGAGCGCTATGGCGCGGCACTCGAAGCCTTGGCGGCAGATCCCGAAACGGACGTCATCATGGTCATGAACTGCCCGACCGGGCTCGGCTCATCGCCCGACGCCGCCAGAAAGGTGGCCGAGCTTGGCGACGAGGGCGAGGTCGGAGGAAAACCGCTGCTGGCGTGCTGGCTCGGCGAGCATACCGCGCGGCAGGGCCGGGACATACTGACGGAGGCCGGCATCGCGAGCTTCGAAACGCCGGAGGATACGGCGATCGCGGCGTCCTATCTCAGCGAATGGTCGCGGGCCCAGCGAGCGCTCCTGCGTACGCCCTCGAGCCAGGACGAAGGCCAAGTCGCCGGCAAGGCGTCGGTGCATGCCATCTTCCGGCAGGTGGCAAGCGAGGGGCGGCGCATGCTGACGGAGCCGGAAGCAAAAGCGGCGATAGCCGCTTACGGCATTCCCGTGCCGCGAACCATCGTCGCCGGATCCGTCCCGGAAGCGGCGCAGGCGGCCGGCCAGCTTCTCGAAAGCTCCGCAAGCGTGGTCGTCAAATTGTTGTCGAAGGCGGTTTCACACAAATCCGATGTCGGCGGCGTGGTCCTCGACATCACGAGCGCCGCGGAGGCTGGTGAGGCCGCGCGGTCGATCGAGATACGCCTGAGCGCGCAGGCGCCAGGGACGAAGGCGGACGGCTACACCGTGCAAACCATGGTCGTGCGCAAACATGCACAGGAGCTCATTCTAGGCATGAACCTGGACCCGATGTTCGGCCCGATCATTCTGTTCGGCGCCGGCGGCACGGCGGTCGAGGTTCTCAACGACACCGCGATCGCGCTTCCGCCGCTCGACGACGTTCTGGCCGGAGACGTGATCGACGCAACGCGAATAGGCCGCCTGCTTGCCGGCTATCGCGACCGGAAGCCAGCCGATCGAGCCGCGATCATCGCCGCGCTGAACGGTTTGTCGCAAATGATCGTCGACTTCCCTTGCCTGGTTTCCCTCGACATCAACCCGTTGCTGGCCGACAGCGAAGGCGTGATCGCGCTCGATGCCCGCATCGAAATCGATCCGCGACGGATGGATGAACCAGCGCCGAATCCGGCCCTTGCCATAAGGCCCTATCCGTCGGGATGGAGCCGCGACCTGCTATCGGACGGCATGTCTTTCCACGTCCGGCCAATCATGCCGGCGGACGTCGCGCTTTATCCGGCGTTCCTGGCGAAGATTTCCCCTGACGACCTGCGGCTGCGCTTCCTCTCGCCGCGCAGGAATTTCCCGGACCAGATGCTGAAACGGCTGACGCAGCTCGACTATGATCGCGACATCGCCTTCGTCGCGCTCGAGAAGGACACGGGCGCGCTGGCCGGTGTCGGCAGGCTTTCCTGCGACCCGGATCACAGGACCGGCGAATATGCGCTGCTCGTGCGATCGGATCTGCAGGGGCATGGCTTGGGATGGGACCTGCTGAAACAGGTCATTGACTATGCGAAGGCCGAAGGCGTCAGCCGGATCGAGGGCATGATCCTCAACGAAAATCGCAAGATGCTGACAATGTGCCGGGAGTTTGGCTTCTCGCTTGCGCATCACCCCAGCGAGGCCGGCCTGTCGGTGGCGACGCTGGAGCTCGGTTAAGCCGCCGGTCAGCTCTATGATCCCGTCTTCCTGAGGCTGACTGGAGATGAAGGAGCGCCCTCGACGAAGGCCGCCACCTCGGCGGTGATTTCGGCTATCTTGCGGTCTGCCTCGATCTTGCGCCATGTCAACGGACCGGCGTCGCGCTGCAATTGCCGCGACAGGATGTCGACCGTGGCATCGGAGGGGCCGCCCTTGCGCTCGCTGACCCGATGCCAAAGCACCGCCGGATCGGCCGACAGCCAAAATCCCGCAAACGGGGCATTTGCCTCGCTCGCGGCGCGTTCGATCCTGTCGCGATCCTCCGGCTTGTCGAAAACGGCGTCGGCGACAACGGAGCCGCCTTCGACAAGGATCAGCTCCGCGCGCCAGCCGATCTGGCGATAGACGCGTTCCGACACGCCTGGACGGTAGGCCTTGTCCGGCAGCCTCGTTTCAGCGGCCACGCCGTGCATGGCCTTGCGGATGCGGTCGCTCTCGACAATCCGTGCGCCGGGCGGCGCACCGATGTGGGCGGCGAGCGCTTCGGCGACCGTGGTCTTGCCGGAGCCGCTCAAACCGCCGATCGCGACGAGCCGAGGCGGCGCCTCGGCGAGCAGGGCTCGGGCGAGCTCGAAGTAGGACCGCGCTTCGGCAGTGAGCTTTGCTGAATCCGAACTGCCTTCCTCGACTTGCGTTGCCGTGACATGCGCGCGCACCGCGGCCCGCACCGCCATGAAGAACGGCAGGAGGATGAAACCGTCTTCGTCGTCGGCGTCATCGAGATAGCGATTCATCACCAGATTGGCGAATTGCGGAAAGCCGCGGTGCCACAGGTCCATCAACAGGAATGCCAAGTCGTAGAGCACGTCGACAGTAGCGATCCGGTCGTTGAACTCGATGCAATCGAACAAGCGCGGCTCGCCCTCGAAGAGGCAGATGTTGCGCAGATGCAGGTCGCCGTGGCAGCGGCGGACGCGGCCCGCCGTCTCGCGCCGGTCAAGCAGGCCGGCATGACGGGCGAGGGCGGTGCGGAACGCGGCGTCGAGCGTTTCGATCTCCCTTCCGTCAAAGACGTGGCTTGTTGCAAATCCGGCCGAATTGATATCGAGCACGCCGCCGATATTCGCCGACCCGCTGCCGGCATGGATTTCCTCGGCGCTGCGGTGGTACCGCGCGATCATGCGTGCGACGTTCGTCATCAGGGCTGGTGTCAGCTCGCCCGCGCCGGCCATGCGATCCAGAAGCTTCGACTGATCGAAGCGAACCATTTCGATGACGGCGTCGACCAGGTCACCCGGCCCATCCAGGGCAAGCCGGTCTCCTTCGCGCGTGATGCGGTGGACACCGAGATAAAGGCCCGGCGCCGTCCGGGAGTTCAACTCCACTTCCTTTTCGCACGCGGCGAGCCGCAGCTCCGGCGTCGAAAAATCGACATAAGGCAACTCGACCGCCCGCTTCAGCTTGAAAGCGCGGCGCGCGACGAGAAATATCCGGGAAATATGGGTCTCGATCGCCTCGACGGGGCCAACCTCGCCATAGGCGGCAGGATCCTTCAACATCTCGACCACGACGTCCTGGTTCTCAGCGATCATAGCCTGTGCGCCCTTGGTCCTGGTTGCATCATCGTCCAGTCTCGCCGACTGAAGCCTAACGAGGCTCATTGGCGTTGAAGCGTCTGGACGTAACCGGCGAGGTTATGGATGCGTTCCGTGGTGACGGCCTCCCCACCGTAGGGGCCGTAGCGCTTCACGTCGTCAGGCAGGAACTGATTGCCCCAGACCGGCATGTCGCGCTCGCCGTGCTCCGGCACGAGGCCGCGGCCGTCGATCGTCGAGTAGACCCGCCAATAGGGAAATTCCCCACCATTGCGCCTTGTCAGCGTCGTCAGATCCGCTGGGCGCTTCCGCAATACGTCGGCCATAGGTCCGTCGCCTTTGCCGTCCACGCCGTGGCAGACGGCGCAGGAGTTCAGATATTCCTGCTCGCCATTGCTCATCTCCTGTGCCGCCGCGGCGCTCAGCGTCAGCGCCAAGAGACCCATCGTCGTCCAGAATCGCATCGATCCGCCTCCTGCCATCGATGTCAGGCTAAAGCGTGTGACGCGCGCGCACGTTGACCGGGATCAATTCGGCGAAGGGATCGGTTTGATTCAGCGCAAGGAAGGAGGCCGACCGGGCCGCTACGGCTACCTCCTCTGTGAACCTTTGTCGAACAAGGAGTCGCCGCCATGCCATTCAAGACTTTGCTCACCGTCACGGGGCCGGATCATGGGGACGGCGATGTGAGGCTCGCCGCCGGTCTCTGCGAGGAAATCAACGCACATCTCTCCGTGCTGGTCCTGGTCATGGCCGCGCCTCCCTCGGGCGGAGAATACGCAGCGGTGGTCTCGCCGGCGTGGCTCGCAGAGCGCGAAGCCGAAATGGAAACGCTGGAGAGGCGCAGCTCCGCGGTCTCCAAAATGCTGTTGGAAAGCCTCGTATCGGCTGACCTGAGCAGCGATTACCCGGAGCAGTCCTGGGCGGATGAAGTCATCGGTCGGCGCGCCCGTTACGCCGATTTGACCGTTGTCGGGCCAGAAATGCTCGCAGGCCACTTGCTCAAGGAGAAGGTCATCGCAGGCGGACTGTTCTCGTCAGGAAGGCCTGTCCTGCTGGTCCCCGAGGCAGCGCGAGCGACGTTGAAACCGAAACGCGTCCTTGTCGCGTGGGACGCCAGCCTGGAAGCGTCGCGGGCCGTGCGGGAATCGCTCGACATCCTGGCACGGGCCGATGAGGTGCGCATCGCCATGATCGACCCGGTCGAGGACGAACGGCACCACGGAGCGGAACCCGGGGCGGACGTGGCAGCCTATCTCGCCCGCCACGGCGTGAAGGTTACGGTCGACCGTCTGCCGAGTTCGAACCATTCGATCGCCGGTGTCCTTCGCCAGCACGCGGTCGACACCGGCGCCGAGCTCATGGTCATGGGAGCCTACGGCCATTCCCGCCTGCGCGAGCGGATCTTTGGCGGCGTGACCAAGTCGATGATCGAGGAACCGTGACTGCCGGTCCTTCTGGCCCGCTGAGGGGCGCGCGGGCCGTTTGAAATCGCAGCAGGGAGTTAGATCGCGATTCCTACCAGTTTGTTACACGCCTCTCCGTCGCCAAGGCTTCGGAGGGCATCCTGCTTCGCGCTGAGAGGAATTCGCCAGGCTTGTCCTGCGAAGCGCGCAGCGCGAAGCAGGATGGCGGAGAGAGCGTCTTTCGATTCCGTCCGTATCACATCGAAATAATTGATCTTTTTCAGCATTTGTTACACAGTTTGTTACACGACAAGCGTTACAAACCCTTCGCGGGGGACTAGAGCGCCGAAGGTCCATCCGAAGCTACTGGGCCAGCTTTCACCGCCTCCCGACGATGTCGCGCGTGCGCTGGCGCGGGAGGCGCGTTCAAAGGCGCAGATCGCCGGCGCGCACGCCGTCAATGCGCACGGCCTCTCGAGCGAGGTTCCCGCAAAGCGCCTTTATCTGACGGACCCCCGGATCGTGCTGGGCAAGCGCTTGATCGATCTGCGTCACGCTTCGCATAAGCATCTGATCGCACCGGGCAGTCCTGGCGGCACCGTTGTCCAGCACTTCGCTACGTCGGGCCGGTGCGCGCCTCCGATGTGGCCCAGCTCGCCGTGCGGCGGCTGTCGGCGCGACAAAAGGCTACTCGCGTCCAACGCGGTTCAGGCTCCGGCCTGGATGAGTCCCACGCCGCGAACCTGATGCGCCAGTTTAAGCGCTACGCCTTCAAGGATTGATCCCGTCACAAATGTTGATGCATCACGCGTCGGCCTGGTGCACCTCGGCGTCAAAGATCAATCGGCATCGACACGAAGACCGAAAGATCAATGATTTAGGATTTCACCGGGTCCTTCCTCGGCCGTGCCAGGGGTGGGACAAAAAGCATATTTTCACTATGCGTCACGAATACAAACCATCGCTTTCGTTGATGGTTCTGAATTCCGCAGTTCAACCCATCCTGCGGAATCCTTCTAGCGGATCAAACGGTTGTCTACCAGCGGGGGCGGACCCACTTCGGCGGCGGCCGCCAGATTAGAGTCTTGCAGGTGCGCATATCGAACTCGCTGCTGCGAGGAACCCGCAGAGGGTAGGTCCGTTTCCTTGCCAGGAAACCAAGTCCCTATTGGGAGGCGTACATGTCTATACGAATGGCCATCGCATCGGCGTCCATCTTGGCGTTCGCTTCGCCGGCTTTTGCCGACTGCGGACAGGAGTTGAAAGCACTCGAGCCTAACGTCACCACTGCCGAAACGGGCGCAGTCTCTAACAAGTCGGGTATTCCGGCGACCAAGCACCAAGCGGAGGTCTTGGGCGGCAAGCAGCAGGGCGGCAACACTGAGGTTACGGGATCGACGGCGGGAGCTGTGAAGCCGGCCACACCTCATCAGGAGCAAGTGACTGGCGCCCGCAGCGGCCAAAGCGCCGAACATCCCAGCCAACTGATGGCTGAAGCCCGCAAGATGTCCCAGGCCGGAGACGAGCAAGGGTGCATGAAGAAACTGGCAGAACTCAAGAACGCTCTTGGCGTCAAGTGACTGCCGATCCGATCAGGATAGGTGGTCTCTAATTCGCCACGTGCCGCAGACGGAGTGAATGCAGGGCTCGCTGCCTGGTGACGCGCTCATATGACTCTTCAAATTTGCGCGAAGCGCGAAGCAGGCTGGCGGAGAGAGCGGGATTCGAACCCGCGTTACGGTTTCCCGTAAACACACTTTCCAGGCGTGCGCCTTCAACCACTCGGCCACCTCTCCGTCCTTGCATCTCGCGCTGGCCGGTTTCGCCGCGCGGGTTGGGGAGATGCGCCTCCCTTGGGAAGTCCTCAAGCGACTATTTGGGGTGCCTTCAACCGGCGGACAACCCCTTTCCCGGCACCTCTAGCCGTCTAGGCAAAACAGGCGCGGGGCTCATCTAGTCGATCCCAAAGCGAATGCCAAGCCATAATGGCGTTGCAAAGCTTTTTGTCGCGCATGGTCCGAGGGCCGCATGCGTGAAAGCGTGCCGCGCGTTGCAATGCCGTGCAACGGCTGGCCCGCAAGGCGGTCCGCGTGTAAGCGCAGCTTCGGACGGTTTCAAAGGCGTCGGAGGCCAATGACCTTATCCGCGGCAAACGATCGCCGAAATCAGAGAGGCAGCTATGGTGGCGGGGAACGCCTTGTCGTGAACGCGCGCATCGATATTGAGCCCGATCAAACCCTTTGCGGCCGTTGCCTTACTATGGTGTGCTGGTTCGGGGACAAGGTGGATGCGCATAGCGATCCTGTCTGACATTCATGCCAACCGCGAGGCCTTCGACGCGGTCCTGGACACCGTCCGCAAGCAGCCGCCGGACCAGCTGGTCCTGCTTGGCGATCTGGTCGGCTATGGGCCCGACCCCGTCTATGTCGTCGAGAAAGCCGCCGCTCTGGTCGAGGACGGCGCAGTCTGCATCATGGGCAACCACGACGAAGCGGTGGTGGTTGGCCGGACCGACATGACCGAACATGCGCGGGCAGCCGTCGAGTGGACCCGCGAGCGCCTCGCCCGGCAGCACTTGGATTTCCTGGCGCGGCTGCCGCTTTCGTTCCGGTCCGAGGACCGGTTCTATGTTCACGCCAGCGCGGAGCGGCCGGAAAAATGGTTGTATATACGCGACGCCGACGCGGCGGAACGTTGCCTCTCCTCAAGCGATGCCCGCTTCATCTTCTGCGGCCACACCCACGTTCCGGCCATCTACTACGCCTTGCCGGGCACCCGGCCGATCCATTTTTCGCCTCTGAGCAATGTGGCGGCGCCTTTGTCCGAGTTGCGGCGGCATCTGATCGTGGTTGGAGCGGTCGGCCAGCCGCGCGATCGCAACCCGGCTGCCTGCTTCGCGCTGCTCGACACGAAGTGGCGCGAGGTGACGATGGTTCGCGTTCCCTACGATCACGAAGAAACCGCCCGCAAGGTTCAGGCGTCCGGCCTGCCCGCGTGGCTTGGCATGCGTTTGAAGATTGGCCGCTAGATCTCCTGGAGACGATGGATGCAGAGATTCGAGGCAGGGGCACAGATCGACGGTTTCGAGCTCGTTGAAAGGCTGCCATCCGGCGGCATGGCATCACTCTGGCGCGCGAAAAACCCGAAGTTCGATTTCCCGCTTCTGCTGAAAATCCCTTTTCTCGATCCGGGCGGGGACGTCTCCGTCATAGTCGGCTTCGAGGTCGAGGAAATGATCCTCAAACGCCTGGCGGGTCCGCATGTACCGCGCTTCGCATCGTCCGGCGGCCTGGCGGAAGTGCCTTACATCGCAATGGAGTTCGTCGTCGGCGCCGGCCTGGCGGAAACAGCCCGCCGCGCGCCTCTGCCGCCGGACGAAGTGGCAAGGATCGGCGGCGAAATCGCGAAGGCACTTGCGGCGTTACATCGCCAGAAGGTCGTCCATCTCGATCTCAAGCCCGAAAACATCATCCTTGCCGAGCGCGGCGCCGTGCTTCTGGACTTCGGCCTCGCCCGCCACGCCGAGCTTCCGGACCTGCTCGGCGAGGAGAGTTCCGTGCCGATGGGTACCTCAGCCTATATTGCGCCGGAACAGGTGCTGGGCGAGAGGTCCGATCCCGCAAGCGACCTGTTCGCGCTGGGCTGCATCCTCTATCAGCTCGTCACAGGCGAGGAGCCGTTCGGACGTCCGACCACGTTCGCCGGAATGAAGCGCAGGCTCTATCATGCGCCCAAGCCGCCGCGCGACATCGACAAGGCCATTCCGAGGTGGCTGGAGGCCGTCATCCTTCGATGCATGGAAGTCGACAGATCCAAGCGGTATGTCGAGGCGGCGCATGTTCTTTCGGACCTCAGAAACCCCGACCAGGTCGTGGTCGCCAGGCCGCGCGCGACATCGAACGCAAGAATCTGGGGCTCCATCGCGAATCTCTTCCGCAGGACAGACGAGAAGGCGCTGGTTGGGAAGCCGGCCGGCGGCAGGGTGAAGTCCGGACCGCCGATCGTTCTGGCCGCGGTCGACCTTGCCAACGGCAGCGACGCGCTGGCAGTTGAGGTTCTCAACGAAACAGCGCGTGTCCTTGCCGCGCGGGAGGATTCCTGGCTGGCCTGCGTGACGGTATTGAAGACCGAGATCATCGCCGACACGCCGGCCGCCGACGAATCGGGACGCCTGATCTATCTGAAGCGGCTGGTCGCGCTGAAGGACTGGGCGCGTGCGCTGCACCTGCCGGAAGATCGCATAAGCTATCACGTGCTGGAGGCCGTCAGTCCTGCCGACGCGATCCTCAACTATGCCGAGCACAATGACGTCGGGCACATCGTCGTCGGCGCCCGATCGTCTTCGGCAATTCGCCGGCATCTCGGCAGCGTCTCGACCAAGGTCGTGGCGCGAGCTCTTTGCTCGGTGTCGGTGGTCCGATTGAAGGCGGTCGAGGAGCAAAGGCGGCTGCCGCCTTGATGTCATCGGCGCGCTGCAGCAGCGTCCGCGCTTGACTTCGGCCTTGGCTGCCTGTCGACTGCCCTTGGAGAGCTTCGGTTTCCGATGGAAGAGCCGAACGCTCCAAATATTGGTTTCACGCAATCCCGGGGGACGGCTTTTTCGGGAATTGCGTTGGGCTTTGCGGGGGCATCGTCCTGACATGGCATCGATCAACCAGCAACCCGCGGGCCGGCCGGACAGCGGGCTTTCCTTCATCCCGGTGGCGTGGCTGATCATCGTCATGGGGCTCTCGGCCTATGGCCTGATCTCGAGCTGGCGGCTGATCGGCGACTTCGACCTGCCGGAGAGCGTGTTCTTCCTGATCTATGGCGGGCTGGCCGGCGGCATCGTCACCATTTTGTGGGGGCTTTACCTGCTCGGCCTTGCCTTCAACCGATCGGCGCGGTTTCCCCGCCACTACACCATCTGGCAGGTGGCGATCATCCTGTGGCTCATCGTGCGCGAGGGCTACACGCTTCTGGTGCCCGACTTCGTCTTTTCCGCCGAAGCACTGGGCTTTACGGCCGCCGAGATCGCCATCGGCCTGCTCTGCATCTATCTCCTGCGGCATGGCGCCGGCGCCGAGGCCGTCTATGCCAATCCCGAGACCGAACGCCCGCCGCTCCTGATCTCGCTCGTTGCCGCGCTGCTCGGCATCATCCTTGGCGGCGCCATCGGCGCCTGCGCCGGATTCTTCGCCGGATCGCTGATCGCCGATGCCACCCATATGAGCTGCTTCGAGGGCGCCTGCGGGTTTTTCGCTGCCTTCATCGGCCTCGCAGGCCTGATCGTCGGAGCCATCGCCGGCGGAATTTTCGCCATCTGGCGGGTCAATCGGCGCAAACCGGCAAAAGCAGCCTAAGGCAATTCCAGGAAAAGCGCGCAGCGGTCTTCCGTCCGGAATTGCGTCAAAACAAATAGATAGGGCTGCTCAAAATCGCGTGTCGCGATTGCGTGGCGATTGTGCACGCTCTATGTCGGTTGCGGGGCAGACGGGAGCTTTCCCGGGGAGTGCGTTGGATGTTGCGGTTCATCTTTCGGCTGGCGGCTATGATTGCGTTGTCGATTTCGGTCATCATGGCGGTGATCGACACCACGCGCTCGGTGGCGGCGTCGGCGCTGGTCATGACGCCGCTCAACACGAGCTGGCTGGCGGTATCGCCCGACACTCGCGCTGCCTTCGAGACCTATGTGCGCGCCAAGGCCAGTCCGCTGGTCTGGGACGGCGCCATCGCCTGGGTGCTCGCCCAGCCCGGCTTCGCGGTGTTCGCGGTGCTGGCGTTCCTGCTCTACCTCGTCGGCTACCGGCGTCGGCGCCACGAATTCGCCCCGACCAACTGACGGGGACGTTTCTCGCCGGGAGTAGGCTGCCGGGCCGTTTTTCCAACAGGTCAAAATTCCACGTGAATTTTGTTTCGGGCCGTGCCAGATTGGCCGCGAGCGGGAGGGGCATATACACTTCCTGCCTGACATCGCATGCCTGCCGGAGAACCGGGCAGGCAGGCGGTGCAAACGGAAAATAACCGACAGGGTGTGGATCACATGAAACGTATCGTTCTCGGCCTCTTGGCCGCAACTGCAATGGTTCTTCCGGCCTTCGCCGCGGATGTCCAGCCGGCCATCCTCTACGATCTCGGCGGCAAGTTCGACAAATCCTTCAACGAGGCCGCCTTTCACGGCGCCGAGAAGTTCAAGGCCGAAACCGGCGTCGCTTACGTCGAATTCGAGGTTTCCAACGCCTCGCAGCGCGAGCAGGCTCTGCGCCGCTTCGCCGAGGACGGCCGCAACCCGATCGTGATGGCCGGCTTTGCCTGGGAGGATGCGCTGAAGAAGGTCGCGGCCGAATATACCGACCTCAACTTCGCCATCATCGACGATGCCGTCGACCTGCCCAATGTCCGCTCGCTGGTATTCAAGGAGAACGAAGGCTCCTACCTCGTCGGCATCCTGGCGGCGATGGCTTCCAAATCGAAGAAGGTCGGCTTCGTCGGCGGCATGGACATCCCGCTGATCCGCAAGTTCGAATGCGGCTATGTCGGCGGCGCCAAGTCGGCCGGCGCCACCGACGTCATCCAGAACATGACCGGCGACACGCCGGCCGCCTGGAACGACCCGGCCAAGGGCGGCGAGATCGCCAAGACGCAGATCGACCAGGGCGCGGACGTGGTCTACGCCGCCGCCGGCGGCACCGGCGTCGGCGTGCTGCAGGCGGCCGCCGACGCGGGCAAGCTCGGCATCGGCGTCGATTCCAACCAGAACGGCCTGCAGCCCGGCAAGGTGCTGACCTCGATGATGAAGCGCGTCGACGTCGCCGTCTATAACGCCTTCATGGACGGCAAGAACGGCACCTTCAAGGGCGGCGTCCAGAATCTGGGCCTCAAGGAAGGCGGCGTCGACTACGCCATGGACGACAACAACAAGGCGCTGGTGACCGACGAGATGAAGGCGGCCGTCGAAAAGGCCAAGGCCGACATCATCGCCGGCAAGGTCGAGGTGCACGACTACACCGCGGACAACAAGTGCCCGTATTGATCGGCTGCTGAATCAAGATATCTCGACCGCCGGGCGAACGCCCGGCGGTTTCTTTTTGGGCTTATAGCGTGCCGGCGAGATAACCCAGCGCGAAGGCCGCCAGCAGAGCGAGCGCGATGACGAAGCCGAGCCGGCCGCCAAGGGAATGCACGCCGACGCCATAGGGTTTGCGCTCGATCTTATTGATCACGACGGGCGACTTCGCCTCGCTCTCGCTTAATCCGGCGAGCCGCATCTGCGGCAGTTCGCCAAGCCGGCGCTGGACAAGCTGCCAACGCTCGTCCGAAGACGCCTCGGACGCACCCGCAGGCTCCGCCGCGCGCATGCGCTCGGCGAGCCACAGCACCGCGTCGCGAAAGGCGGGATCGATCTCAAGGTCGCGCTCGGCGCGGGCGCGCTCCCTTTCGTCCATCAGGCCGAAGACATAGTCGCCGGCCCTCGCGATGCGGTCTCCTTCACTGGCCATGATCGTTCTCCCCATGGCTCGCCAATGCCCGCTCAATAGTGCGGCGGCTTAGTCACAGGCACGTCGGGAGCGGCCTGCTCCTCCAGTGCCAGGAACCTGTCGGTAAGGGCGGCGAGCTTGCGTTCCATGCGCTCGATCACCCTCCACTGCTCGGCGATCTGGCCGGACAGTTCCTCGATCGTCTTTTCCTGCTCGGCGGCACGGATTTCCAGCGTCGTCAGCCGATCATCAGGCATGGTCATTCAAAACCCGGTTCTGTGAATGTGAAGCTCTCGGCCACCTTCGAAATTGACAAGCGCGCGGGGATTTGTCGAGAGTGAATGACGTTCCATGCCAATTGGCACGGGCGGGGCATCATGCTAGGCATCTTGACCAAGCGATAAAAAAATAACGAGTGGGACAGGCTGCATGGCGCAAGCCGCAATCGAACTCATAGGCATCAACAAGAGTTTTGGCGCCGTGCGCGCCAACCGCGACATCAACCTGGAAGTTGCGCGCGGCACCATCCACGGCATCGTCGGCGAGAACGGCGCCGGCAAGTCGACGCTGATGTCGATCCTCTACGGCTTCTACCAGGCCGACAGCGGCGAAATCCGCGTCGGCGGCAAGCCGGTGTCGATCAACACCTCCAACGACGCGATCGCGCTCGGTATCGGCATGGTGCACCAGCATTTCATGCTGGTCGACAATTTCACGGTGCTGGAGAACGTCATCCTCGGCGCCGAGACCGACGCGCTTTTGAAGAGCAGCATCGCCAAGGCGCGTTCCGAGCTAGAGCGGCTGGAGCGCGAATACGGCCTCGAGGTCGATCCCGACGCCATCATCGAGGAACTGCCGGTCGGCCTGCAGCAGCGCGTCGAAATCCTCAAGGCGCTCTATCGCGGCGCCGAGATCCTGATCCTGGACGAGCCAACCGGGGTCTTGACGCCGGCCGAGGCCGATCACCTCTTCCGCATCCTCAAGCAATTGAAGGAGCAGGGAAAAACGGTGGTTCTGATCACCCACAAGCTGCGCGAGATCATGGCCATCACCGACACCGTCTCGGTCATGCGTCAGGGAACTATGGTGGCCACCAGGGTGACGAAGCAAACCACGGTCGGCGAACTGGCCGAACTGATGGTCGGGCGGCGCGTGCTCTTGCGGGTCGAGAAGGGCCAATCGGAAGCCGGCGCCATAAAACTCTCGGTCAAGAACCTGACGGTCAAGGATTCACGCGGCGTCACCATGGTCGACGACGTGTCCTTCGACGTGCGCGGCGGCGAGATCGTCGGCATCGCCGGCGTGGCAGGCAACGGCCAGTCGGAGCTGCTCGAGGCGATCTCCGGCATCCGGCACGCCGTTTCCGGCGAGGTCATGCTCGAAGGCAAGCCGGTCGACCTGACCGGCAAGGCCGACCCCGGCGAATTGCGCGACCGCGGCCTCGCCCATGTGCCGGAGGACCGCCACCATGTCGGGCTGGTGCTCGCCTTCGAGGAGCACGAGAATTCGATCCTCGGCTATCACGACGACGAGCGCTATCTGAAAGGACCGTTCCTCGACGTCGATGCCATCATGGCCGACGCCAAGGACAAGATCGAGAAATACGACATCCGTCCCGGCAATCCACGGCTGAAGACCGCCAATTTCTCCGGCGGCAATCAGCAGAAGATCGTGCTGGCCAGGGAGATGGAGCAGGATCCCGGCGTGCTGATCGTCGGCCAGCCGACGCGCGGCGTCGATGTCGGCGCCATCGAATTCATCCACAAGCGGCTGATCGCCATGCGCGACCAGGGCAAGGCGGTGCTGGTGGTGTCGGTCGAGCTCGACGAGATCCGCTCGCTCTCCGACCGCATCCTGGTGATGTTTGCCGGCCGCATCGTCGGCGAGCGCGGGCCGGAGGCGACCGAAGGCGAGCTTGGTCTCTTGATGGCCGGTGTCGAACACCAGGAGGCTGCGGAATGAGCACGCCTTACACCAAGCTGCCGGCCTGGGCCGATTACGGGCTGATCCCGCTGATCAATCTCTCGGTGGCCTTCATCGTCGCCGGCTTCGTCGTCATGCTGGTCGGCGAAAATCCGTTCCGCGCCGCCGTCATTCTGGTCGAGGGCGCTTTTGGCAAGGGCACGGGCATCGCCTTCACCTTGTTCTACGCCACCACCTTCATCTTCACCGGACTGTCGGTGGCGGTGGCGGCGCATTGCAGCCTGTTCAACATCGGCACCGAGGGCCAGGCCTATATCGGCGGCCTCGGCATCGCGCTCGTCTGCCTGAGCTTCGACAGCGTGCTGCCCTGGTGGGTGATCTTTCCGATAGCGATCGTTGCCGCGGCCTTGTTCGGCGCGCTCTGGGGTTTCATCCCCGCCTATCTGCAGGCCAAGCGCGGCTCGCACATCGTCATCACCACCATCATGTTCAACTTCATCGCCGCCTCGGCGATGGTCTATCTGCTGGTCGGTCCGCTGAAGCCGGCGGGATCGCAGGCGCCGCAGACACGCAACTTCCTCGCCGGCGCGGAATTGCCGAAGCTCAACTGGATGCTCGAATTGTTCGGCGCCAAGATCCGCTCGGCGCCGCTCAATATCTGCTTCCTGCTGGCGCTGGTGATGGCGTTCCTGGTCTGGCTGCTGATCTGGCGCACCAGGCTCGGTTACGAGATGCGCACCTATGGCCATAGCCCGAAGGCGGCGCGCTATGCCGGCATCTCGGAAACCCGCATCATCCTCACCGCGATGATGATCTCGGGCGGGCTGGCCGGCATGATGGCGCTCAACCCGGTGATGGGCGACCAGCACAATGTGGCGATCGATTTCGTCTCGGGCGCCGGCTATGTCGGCATCGCGGTTGCGCTGATGGGCAGGCTGCATCCGGTCGGCATCGTGCTGGCGGCGATCCTGTTCGGCATGCTCTATCAGGGCGGCGCCGAGCTTGCCTTCGAGATGCCGGCGATCAGCCGCGACATGATCGTCATCATCCAGGGCCTGGTCATCCTCTTCGCCGGCGCGCTGGAGCATATGTTCAGGCCCTATATCCAGGCGCTGTTCGCCTCGTTCAGCCCGAAATCGGTCGGCATGCAGGCGGTCAACGGGAAGGGGGCCTGAGATGGACGTCTTCAACGCTATCGTCCAGGTTCTGGATTCCACCATCCGCCTGTCGGTGCCGCTGCTGCTTGCCTGTCTCGCCGGCCTCTATTCCGAGCGCGCCGGCATCTTCGACATCGGTCTCGAAGGCAAGATGCTGGTCGGCGCCTTCGCCGGCGCCGCGGCAGCTTCCGTCTTCCATTCGGCCTTCATCGGCCTCGGCATGGCCATCCTGATCTCGGTCGCCTTCGCCATGGTGCACGGCTTCGCCTCGATCACGCATCGCGGCAACCAGATCGTCTCCGGTGTCGCCATCAATTTCGTCGCCGCCGGCTCGACCATCATCCTCGGCCAGGCCTGGTTCCAGCAGGGCGGCCGAACACCGGCGCTGCAGCCGGGCGAGCGGTTCGAGGCGATCGTCTGGCCCGGCGCCGAAGCCGTCCGCGACATGCCGATCCTTGGGCCGATCTACGCCGAGCTGATCTCCGGCCATTCGATCCTGGTCTATTTCGCCTTCGCCATGGTGCCGTTCACCTGGTGGGTGCTTTTCCGCACCCGCTTCGGTCTCAGGATGCGCGCCGTGGGCGAGAACCCGGCTGCCGTCGACACGGCCGGCATCTCGGTCGCCTGGCTGCGCTATCGCGCGCTGATCTGCACCGGCGTGCTGACCGGCGTGGCCGGCGCGTATCTCTCCATGGTGCAGAATGGCGGCTTCGTGAAGGACATGACCGCGGGCAAGGGCTATATCGCTCTTGCCGCGCTGATCTTCGCCAAATGGAAGCCGGTCAACGCCATGTTCGCCTGCCTGCTGTTCGGCTTCCTCGACGCGGCATCGATTCGCCTGCAGGGCTCGCCGCTGCCCATCGTCGGCAAGGTGCCGGCGCAGTTCATGCAGGCGCTGCCCTATGTGCTCACCGTCGTCCTGCTCGCCGGCTTCATCGGCAAAGCGATCCCGCCGCGCGCCGGCGGCGTGCCCTACGTCAAGGAACGCTGAGGCCTGGACTGCACAAGGGTTCGGCAGCTTCGGCAACCAGCATTTGAACAAGATCGTGGGAGAGAAGAACTGAATGTCGCATGATCTGTTCGAGGCTGCGAAGACGGCGATGGCCAAGGCCTATGCGCCCTATTCCAAGTTTCCCGTCGGCGCCGCGCTGCGCACCGAGGACGGCCGCGTCTTCACCGGCGCCAATATCGAGGTGGCCTCCTATCCCGAGGGCTGGTGCGCCGAGACCACCGCGCTCGGCCACTACATCATGGGCGGCGGCGGCAAGATCACCGAGATCGCGGTGATCGCCGAGCGCATGGCCAAGTGCTCGCCCTGCGGCGGCTGCCGGCAGCGGCTGGCGGAGTTCTGCCGGCCGGAAACCAAGCTCTATCTCTGCGACAATACCGGCGTGGTCGAGACGGTCACCATGGGCGAGATGCTGCCTTACGGTTTCAGTGGCGACATCTTGAAATGAAGAGTGGGTTGAAATGAAGGAAGCGCTGGATCATTTGGTCGAGAAACTCGATGGGCTGACTCCGACCGCGGCCCTTGTGCTGGGCTCCGGCCTCGGCGGGCTGGTCGACGAGGTCGAGGACAAAAGGCGCATTTCCTATGCCGAACTGCCGGGCTTCCCGCGCAGCGGTGTTTCCGGCCATGCCGGCGAGGTCGTTGCTGGGCGTTTCGCCGGCACGCCGGTGCTGATGTTGTCCGGCCGCGCGCATTATTACGAGCACGGCAACGCCGCTGCGATGCGCCCGGCGCTGGAGGTGCTTGCCGGCATCGGCATCTCGCATCTCTTCCTCACCAACGCCGCCGGCTCGGTCGACCCGGAGATGGGGCCGGGCTCGGTGATGCTGATCACCGACCACATCAACTTCTCCGGCTCCAACCCGCTGATCGGCGAGCCGAGCGATCGCCGCTTCGTCGGTCTCACCGAGGCCTATGACGCCGGCTTGCGCAAGGCGATCGAGACGGCGGCGAAGGCAACCGGCACGGCGCTGCACAAGGGCGTCTACATGTGGTTTTCCGGACCGTGCTTCGAAACGCCGGCCGAAATCCGCATGGCGCGCGTCATGGGCGCCAATGCCGTCGGCATGTCGACGGTGCCGGAAGTCATCCTTGCCCGCTTCCTCGGTCTCAAGGTTGCTGCCTGCTCGGTCGTCACCAACCTCGCGGCCGGCATGACAGGGGCGGAACTCTCGCACCAGGAAACCAAGGATATGGCGCCGGTCGGCGGCGCGCGGCTGGCGACCATCCTGCGGCGTGTCTTCGAGGAAGGTTTGCCGGAAAGCTGATGCTCCCCCAGGAAATCATCCGCCGCAAGCGCGACGGCCACCGGCTCTCGGCCGAGGAGATCGCTGCCTTCATCGAGGGCATAACGGCCGGCACGCTCTCGGAGGGCCAGATCGGCGCCTTCGCCATGGCGGTGTTCCTCAAAGGCATGAGCCGCGAGGAGGCTGTGGCGCTGACGCTCGCCATGCGCGATTCCGGCGACGTGCTCGACTGGTCCGACCTGCCGGGCCCGGTCACCGACAAGCATTCGACGGGCGGCGTCGGCGACAATGTCTCGCTGATGCTGGCGCCGATCGTCGCGGCCTGCGGCGCCTATGTGCCGATGATCTCCGGCCGCGGC
The DNA here is from genome assembly GCF_029674545.1 of Mesorhizobium sp. WSM4904. Classification (NCBI taxonomy): domain Bacteria; kingdom Pseudomonadati; phylum Pseudomonadota; class Alphaproteobacteria; order Hyphomicrobiales; family Phyllobacteriaceae; genus Mesorhizobium; species Mesorhizobium sp. WSM4904. The sequence goes on from NZ_CP121354.1 coordinate 2,353,350, forward strand.
CTCGGCCACACGGGCGGCACGCTGGACAAGATGGACGCCATCCCCGGCTACACCAGCCAGCCGGATGTGACGCGCTTCCGCAAGACCGTGCTGGAGACCGGCTGCGCCATCATCGGCCAGACCGCCGATCTCGCGCCCGCCGACCGCCGGCTCTATGCGATCCGCGACGTGACGGGCACGGTGGAATCGGTGCCGTTGATCACGGCCTCGATCCTGTCGAAGAAGCTCGCCGCGGGCTTGGGCTCGCTGGTGCTCGACGTCAAGGTCGGCAATGGCGCCTTCATGGAGAAGTCGCGCGACGCCGTCGCCCTGGCGAACAGCCTGGTCGAAGTCGCCAACGGCGCGGGCCTGAAGGCCTCGGCGCTGGTGACCGGCATGAACGAGCCGCTGGCCTCGGCCGCCGGTAATGCGGTCGAGGTGAGGAACGCGGTCGACTTCCTCACCGGCCGGCTCCGCGACCGGCGGCTGGAGGACGTGACGCTGGCGCTCGCCGCCGAAATGCTGCAGTCGGCGGGGATCGTCTCGTCCAACCAGGACGGGATCAGGCGCGCCGCCGAGACGCTTGCCGGCGGCCGCGCGGCGGCGGTGTTCGCGCGCATGGTGAACGCGCTCGGCGGTCCCGCCGATTTCGTCGAGAACCCGGAAAAGTATCTCCCCAGAGCCGCGGTGGAATTGGCGGTTGAGGCGGCGAAGGACGGCTTCGTCACAGGCATCGCGACGCGCGATATCGGGCTCGCCGTCGTCGCGCTGGGCGGCGGACGCATCCGTCCGGACGACAAGATAGACCATGCCGTCGGTCTCACCAGGCTGCTGCCGGTCGGGGCGGAGGTGCGGGCGGGCGAGGCGCTGGCGCTGGTCCATGCGCGGACCGAGGCGGACGCCGAGACTGCCGCCGCCGCGGTGCGTTCCGCCTATTCGACCGGCGCCGCGAAGCCGTCCGCCGAAAAGACCGTCCTCAGGCGGATCCTGCCGCTTTGAAGCGCGTCTCCCGAAAGTGGGAACCGTTTCGGGACAAAGACATGCGCAAAATCAAAAACCTAAAGCGCATGGAGCGAATCTGAAAGATCGCGACGCGCTTTAGGATGCGTTGATATTCGGGTGATGCCGGCCTGACCTGAATCTCGACACACCCTATGTGGGGCTCAATTCCTACTGCACGAGCAGCAGCGCGCCGTTCTGGACTTCGTATTTCTGCAGCCGCTGCAGGAAGCTCATGCCGATCAGGTTGGTTTGCAGCGCCCGGTCGTCGAGCACCACCGCCTGGACGTTGTCGATGGAGATCTTGCCGATCTGCAGGTGATCGACGGTCACCACCGCGGCCTTGATGGCGCCGTTCGCCGTGTTCACCTGCTGGCTGAAATCGGACTGGTTGAGAGAAATGCCGATCCGGCGCGCGGTCGAGGTGTTGATGGCAACCAGCGTCGCGCCGGTGTCGATCATGCCGTCGATCTGACGGCCGTTGAGCTTGAAGGCGGAGGTGAAATGGCCGCGCTCGTCGGCATTCACCAACACCTGGCGGCCGAGCGGCATCGGCGCCGCCGGCCTGACTGGAACCGAAGCGAGCTTGACGTCCGGCTGGGCATCCGGGGTCGCAGGCTGCGAGGCGACCGCCGATCGCAGCAGGGCTTCGACCATCCGTGGGTTCGACTGATAGACGATCGGGATCGATGCCGAGCCTCCGACAAAGACACCAAGGAGGAGAAGCTTGCGCAGCATGGATCGACCTTCATAAAGGTCCAATGCCTACGCCGACATGGTGTTTTCAGCTTTAACGGGCGCCGGAACCGTGGTCTTTGCGTAAACAAGCGGTAAAGAAACGCTCACTTGGTCCCGTACATGCGGTCGCCGGCGTCGCCGAGGCCAGGCATGATGTAACCCTTTTCGTTCAGCTGGCGGTCGATCGAGGCGGTGAAGATCGGGACATCCGGATGCGCCTTGGTAAACCGCTCGATGCCTTCGGGCGCGGCGAGCAGGCAGAGGAAGCGGATGTTGGTAGCGCCGCGCCCCTTCAGCTTGTCGATCGCGGCAATTGCGGAATTGGCCGTCGCCAGCATCGGATCGACGACGATCACCAGACGGTCGGCAAGGTCGCTCGGCGCCTTGAAGAAATACTCGATCGCTTCGAGCGTCTCGTGGTCGCGATAGAGGCCGACATGGGCGACGCGCGCCGCCGGCACCAGGTCGAGCAGGCCTTCTAGCAGGCCGTTGCCGGCCCGCAGCACGGAGGCAAAGACCAGCTTCTTGCCCTCCAGCGTCGGCGCCTCCATCTCCTCGATCGGGGTCTCGATGGTGGTGGTGGTCAGTTCGAGATTGCGGGTCACCTCGTAGCCCAGAAGCAGCGAGATCTCGCGCAACAGACGCCGGAAGCCGGCCGTCGAGGTCTCCTTCTTGCGCATGATGGTCAGCTTGTGCTGGACAAGGGGGTGGTCGACGACGGTGACGCCCTGCATGGTCTGCTCCCGTGAATGGTGAACGGTGGATGGTGAATAGTGAATAGTGAGCGGGTTTGCGAGTCCTGATGGTTCGATGATTGCCTTGACACGCCGAGGCGCGCCGGCAAACCAACCATTCACCATTCACCATTCACCGGCCCTTAGCGTCGAGCCGGCCCAGCAGTGTCGCCTTGGTCTTCCGGTCGACGAAGGCCGCTTCGATGGCCGTCCTGGTGACGGCGGTGAGCGCCTTGTCGTCCATGGCGAAATGCTCGGCGGCGATGTCGTATTCGCGTTTCAGCGAGGTCCAGAAATAGGGCGGGTCGTCGGAATTGAGCGTCACCTTGCAGCCGGCCGCGCGCAGCGCCGGGAAGGGATGGTCGGCGAAACTGTCGAACACCTTGAGCGCGATGTTCGAGCCCGGGCAGCATTCCAGCACCACACCCTCGGCGGCGATGCGGCGAACGAGGTCCGGGTTTTCGACGGCGCGCACGCCATGGCCGATGCGCGACGGGCGGATATGGTCGAGCGCTGCTTTGACACTTTCCCAGCCCATCAGCTCGCCGGCATGGATGGTGATGCCGAGGCCGGCCTCGCGGGCAATCTCGAAGGCGCGCACATAATCCTCGAAGTCGCCGATGCGCTCGTCGCCGGCGACGCCGAAACCGGTCACCAGCGGATGGCCGCAGCGCGCCGCGAAGCGCGCCGCCTGCTCGATCGCCTCGACGCCGACATGGCGAACGCCGGTAACGATCATACGGCCCTCGATGCCGGTCCTGGCCTTGGCGCGGGCTATGCCTTCGCCCAGCGCATCCGTATAGGCCTTGGGCGAGAGGCCGGCCTTCCTGGCGTGATCCGGCGAGGTGAAGACCTCGGAATAGATGGCGCCGTCACGGGCGAGGCTGGTGAGATAATGATCGGTCAGGCGAGCATAGTCTTCCTCGGTGCGAAACAGGTCGGAGGCAAAGTCGTAGGCCGCGAGGAAAGAGCTGAAATCGTGCCAGACGAAGGAGCCGTTCTGGATATAGGGCGAGGGGTCCTTGCCGTATTTGCGGGCCTGGCTGACGACGAGGTCGGGCGCCGCTGCCCCTTCGATGTGGCAGTGCAATTCGGCTTTCAAGATCATGCGGCCATCCCGTCCGGTATGCTGTGCCCGCGCGGATTCGGGGCGAAAAATCATGCGAGACTCTTCCCGAAGCCGTATCGAAGGCGCGGCTGAAAACCGCGCCTTCGACAATAGCGTCGGCCCCATCGATCGGCTATGGTCCCGCCGGTTTTATGGCGGATCAAAATAATGTCAGTTGAGAGAACCACGGCCGCGGGCGGCATGGAAACCTCCTACGGCTTCAGGAAGGTAGGCGAAGGCGACAAGCAGTTCCTCGTCAACGATGTCTTCCACAAGGTGGCCAATCGATACGACCTCATGAACGATCTGATGTCCGGCGGGCTGCACCGGCTCTGGAAGGACGCGATGGTGGCGTGGCTCAATCCGCCGAAGCGCCCGGGCTGGAAGGTGCTCGACGTCGCCGGCGGCACCGGCGACATCGCCTTCCGCATCGTCGAGGCCAGCCATCGCAACGCGCATGTGACGGTCCTCGACATCAACGGCTCGATGCTCGACATCGGCCGCGACCGCGCCGGGAAGAAAGGGCTCTCGGAAAACACCGATTTCGTCGAGGCCAATGCCGAGACGCTGCCCTTCGACGACAATACGTTCGATGCCTATACGATCGCCTTCGGCATACGCAACGTGCCGCGCATCGATGTGGCGCTGAGCGAAGCCTACCGCGTGCTGAAGCGCGGCGGACGGTTCCTTTGCCTGGAGTTCTCCGAGGTCGACATGCCGCTGCTCGACAAGGCCTACGAAGCCTGGTCCTTCAACGCCATCCCCAAAATCGGTAGAGCGGTGACCGGCGACGGCGAGCCCTATTCCTACCTGGTGGAATCGATCCGCAAATTCCCCAATCAGGCGAATTTTGCTTCCATGATCACCCGCGCGGGCTTCGATCGCGTCAGCTTCCGTAATTATTCGGGCGGCATCGCTGCACTTCATTCGGGCTGGAAGCTTTGAGGCCCGAATCTTTGAGGCAGGCCAGGCGATGAGCAGCGTCCGATGACCAGCGTTGGCGCCGCTTTCCGGCTCGCCAGGGCCGGCTGGGTGCTGGTCCGCGAGGGTGTCGTCGCGGCGCTGCCCGGCGAAGAGCTTTCCGGCATGCCGAAGCTCGGCTGGCGGCTGGCGCGCGTGCTCACCCGCCGTCGCGCCAGACGGCATCAGCGCGGCGACCGGCTGGCGCAGGCGGTGGTGCGGCTGGGGCCATCCTACGTCAAGCTCGGCCAGTTCCTGGCCACGCGACCGGATGTCGTCGGCAACGACATGGCGGTCGACCTCGCCCTTCTGCAAGACAAGATGCACACATTCCCGAAGACGGAGGCGATCGCCGCTATCGAGGCCTCGCTCGGGCGCAAGATCGGCGACCTCTACGCAAGCTTCGGCGAGCCGGTTGCGGCCGCTTCGATCGCCCAGGTGCACGGCGCCGAAGTCGTTCGCGACGGGAAAGCTTCACGGGTGGCGGTGAAGGTCATCCGGCCCGGCGTGCGCCATCGCTTCTTCCAGGACCTCGAGAGCTACTTCCTCGCCGCCCGCCTGCAGGAAAAATACATTCCATCGTCGCGCCGGCTGCGGCCGATCGAGGTGACCCAAACGCTGGCGCAGACCACCAAGGTCGAAATGGACATGCGGCTCGAGGCGGCCGCGTTTTCAGAGCTCGGTGAAAACACGAAGGGGGATCCAGGCTTTCGGGTGCCCGCGGTCGACTGGGAGCGGACCGGCCGCGACGTGATCACCATGGAGTGGATCGACGGCGTCAAGATGAACGATCTGGTCGGCCTTGCCGCCGCCGGTCACGATCTCAAGGCGATCGCTGCCAACCTCATCCAGTCGTTCCTCAGGCACACGCTGCGCGACGGCTTCTTCCATGCCGACATGCATCCGGGGAACCTGTTCGTCGAGGCGAGCGGAACCATCGTTGCCGTCGATCTCGGCATCGCCGGCCGGCTCGGCAAGAAAGAGCGGCGTTTCCTGGCCGAAATCCTCTACGGCTTCATCGTGCGCGACTATCAGCGCGTCGCCGAGGTGCATTTCGAGGCCGGCTACGTGCCGCGCCAGCACAATGTCGAGGCTTTCGCGCAGGCGATCCGCGCCATCGGCGAGCCGATCCATGGCCAGTCTGCCGAGACCATCTCGATGGCGAAGCTTTTGACGCTGCTATTCGAGGTCACGGAACTGTTCGACATGGCCACCCGGCCCGAGCTGATCCTGTTGCAGAAGACGATGGTCGTGGTCGAGGGCGTCGCCCGCACGCTCGATCCCGCCTTCAACATGTGGAAGACATCGGAGCCGGTGGTCGGCGACTGGATCGCCAGCAATCTCGGCCCACGCGGCATGTTCTCCGACGCGCGCGACGCCGGCAAGGCGCTGGTGGCGCTGGCAAGGCAGGCGCCGGATATCGCCGCCCGCACCGAGCGGCTGTCGCGCGAAATCGACCTGATGGCCGAACATGGCCTGCGCTTCGACGAGGCGACCGCGCACGCCATCGGCAAGGCCGAGGCGCGCCATACCCGCTCCGGCCGCTTGGCGCTCTGGGTGATCGCGTTGACGCTGCTTTACATCGCCTGGCGGATTTTCTGACCGCCACCCGCCTTGCCGCAGTTTGATTGCATTGCTATCATTGCCGGCGAAAGTTTGAAGCGGGTGCAATCAGATGGCCAGCATCACGATCCGCAACCTTGACGACGAGGTCAAGGACCTGCTGCGCCAAATGGCTGCCGAAAACGGCTGCTCGATGGAGGAGCAGGCGCGGGCGATGATCCGCGCAGCGGTCGAAGGAAGGGCGGGGCAGGCCGACCGCATCGACGAGATCGAGAAGACGCTGCGCGCGCTGACAGGCTCCAATCGGCAAGCGGGTCCCATCTCAACAGTATCCGGCAAGCCATCAATTCGAGGGACGCTTGCCGGCAAGCGCATCCTGCTGATCATCGGCGGCGGCATTGCCGCCTACAAGGCGCTCGACCTGATCCGGCGCCTGCGCGAGCGCGGTGCGTCGGTCAGGGTCGTCATGACATCGGCCGCGCGGGAATTCGTCACCACGCTGTCGGTCGGCGCGCTCTCCGCCGACCATGTCTTCACCGAGCTGTTCGATCGCAATGACGAGCATGATGTCGGCCATATAAGGCTGTCGCGCGAGGCCGATCTGCTGGTGGTCGCGCCGGCGACCGCCGACCTGATGGCGAAGCTCGCCAACGGCCATGCCAACGACCTTGCCTCGACGGTGCTGCTTGCAACCGACAAGAAGGTGCTGATGGCGCCGGCGATGAACCCGAAGATGTGGTCGCACCCGGCGACGCGGCGCAACCGGGCGACCTTGCAGAAGGACGGTATTACCTTCGTCGGTCCCGCCAAGGGCGAGATGGCGGAAAGCAACGAGGCCGGCGAAGGTCGCATGGCCGAGCCGCTGGAGATCGTTGCCGCGATCGAGGCGATGCTCGACGAGAGACCGAAGCCGCTTACCGGCCGCAGGATCATCGTCACCTCGGGGCCGACGCACGAGCCGATCGACCCGGTGCGCTACATCGCCAATCGCTCCTCCGGCAAGCAGGGCCATGCGATCGCGGCGGCGCTGGCGAAGCTCGGGGCCGATGTCAGGCTCGTCTCCGGCCCGGTCAATATCGCCGATCCGGCCGGGGTCACGACCACGCATGTCGAGACCGCGGCAGAGATGAAGGAAGCGGTCGAGGGCCTTTTGCCGGCGGACGCCGCGGTGTTCGTCGCCGCGGTCGCCGACTGGCGCACGGCCAATGCGGCCGGCGAGAAGATCAAGAAGGTGGCGGGCGAGGGACCGCCTTCGCTCAAGATGGTCGAGAATCCCGACATCCTGGCCGGCGTCGGCCATCATAGCCAGCGGCCGCGTCTCGTCGTCGGCTTTGCCGCCGAGACGCAGGATCTCATCGGCAACGCCGAGGCCAAGCTCAGGAAGAAAGGCGCCGATTTCATCGTCGCCAACGACGTCTCGCATGAGAGCGGGATCGGCCCATCGGGCGTCATGGGCGGCGACCGCAACAAGGTACGCATTGTCTCCCGCACCGGCGTCGAGGAATGGCCGGAGATGGGCAAGGACGAGGTGGCGACACGGCTCGCTGCGCTGATCGCCGAACGGCTGCAGACGGTTGTCGTTTGAGAGTAGCGGGCCGGTTAACCGACCCGTTACCATTAGCCTGCCGCTTCCTGTGGCCGAACGGCCGGCATGGCGATCCTCAGAGCTGCGATGCAACCCAGAACGCCGAGCGGCACGAAGGCAAGGAACAGCCAGCCTGCGACGCCGGCGGCCGCTTCGCGGTTCAGCCCTTCCGAGAAGCCGCTGGCGTTGGCTACGATGCCGGCGAGCGCCGCGCCCACCGCGTAACCGATGCGCTGCATGGTCGGCACGGCGGCCGACGCGATGGTCTGCTCGCCTTCACGGGCCGAAGCGACGATGACACGCGTGAGGAACGGCCAGCATATGCCGAAGCCGCCGCCCTGCAGCAGAGCGCAGAGCAGGATCAGCGGAATCGAGCCCGCCGGGATGGTGTAGGCGAAACCGGCGAGGCCCGAGGCGATCATCAGCGCGCCGATGACGATGATCACGCGTTCGCGTTCCAGCGGCGCATTGGCGATGATGATCGACAGGATCGACCAGGCGATCGATTCGGCGGCGATGATGTAGCCGGTCGTCAGGATCGGTATGCCGTGCAGGGTGGTCAAAAGCAGCGGCCCGTAAATGGCGAAGGTGCAGGTGGCCACCGAGAACGCCGCAACCATGGTCATGCCGCTGCCGAGCGGCGTACGCCATGAAAACAAAGGTGACGGGAAGAGGCGAGAGCGCGGCCTGAGGGCGTCGATGCGGAAGAACAGGACCAGCCCGATCGAGCCGAGGGCCAGCAGCAGCGACGAGCGCAGCAGGGCAATGTCGATGCCGGCTGCGGCGATCAGCACGACGCTGATGGCGAGACAGGCGAGCGCCGGATAGGGAAAGGGCGGTGCGGAGCCCCCGCCCGCCTGCGGCTTCGTCGCCTCGGGTGTGTCGAGCACCATGAAGCTTACCAGCGCCATCGCCGCGCCGCCGAAGGTGAAGACGCCGAAGGCCCAGCGCCACGACAGGAACTCTGTCATGATCGCGCCGAGCATCGGTCCGCTGAAGGCGGCGACGCCCCAGATCGCCGACATGATGCCGAAGAGCTGCGGCCAGATGTTGCGCGAAAACAGCCGCTCGACCGAGACGAAAGCGAGCGACACGAGCGCGCCGCCGCCAAGACCCTCGACCAGGCGTCCGGCGAGGAAGAGCGGCATCGAGGGAGCCGTGGCGCAGATCAGCGCGCCTGTCGCGTAGAGCAAAGCGGCGACCACCATGTTGGAGCGCAGCGCGACATAGCTCACCAGCCGCCCGGCCGCGGCGCCAGCGACAATGGCGCCAAGCTCGTAGATCGCCAGCGACCAGCCAACCAGCTGCACGCCCGCGAGCTCGCCGACCATGGCCGGCATGATCGTCGCCACCATCGTCTCATTGGTAGCATGCAGCAGAATACCCAGGCTGATGAAACAGAAGCGCGCCAGGTCGCCGCTTGCCCACAACGCCCGCCAATTCACCTTGTTGCCGCTTGCTGCGGTCACGTCGATCTCCTGCTTGCTACAGCAGCCTCATTCGCTTTCGAACAGGGCGCCAGATCCAGATCGGCAGGGCTTGTAGAACCTCAAGCGCAGTTGAGCTCAAGAGGCTTTTTCAGCGATATCGGTGGACCAGCGCGCAAAAAAAATGCGGCCCGGAACGAATGTCCCGGGCCGCATCGGTTCCGATTGAAAGTTCTACTTGTAGGAGTGGACGAGGTCCAGCGAGGCCACGGTGACGGCGAGATTGACGCCGGTCTGCGCCTGGACGCTGAGCGGCTCGAGCATGAAGGCGCTATTCCAGCCGCCGACCAGGACGTTGGCGCCGCCGCCTGTCACGACGCTCGCCTCGGCATTGACGCCGTAATAGCTGCCGGCGAGGTCCCCCGCGTCATGACTGGGGGTGGCGGCCAGAACCGCCCAGACGAGCTGGCCCTGATGCGTCTTGCCGACATCGACGCCGAGCTTGGAGATCATCCCGGTGTAAATCTCGGCCGGCCCGTGATGAGAGGGCCGGAAGACGCAGGACACGCCCTTGTTTGACGAGATGATATAGCCGGTTCCACCGTCGATTGAGCAATCGAGCGTGCCGAGCCGGAGCGTGCCGGCGTTGACCGGAGAAGCGAGGACCGTGGCGGTAAGCGCGGCGGCGGCACAGGCAAGCGTTTTGATCATTGGAAAGGTCCTTTCGCAAAAAATTGGCCCCGATTAAACGGTCGAGGTGCGAGGAGCGTTCCGCCGAAAACTTGGCGCGAGCATGGCAGAGGTCGACGCATTGCGCCAGGCGGTTAACGGACCGCTACGGGCGTCTCCGGGGCGCAACAGTGCGATCGCCGGCACGACAGGGCGATCGCAGGCGACGCCTTGGCGATCGAAGGCGACGCCTTGGTGATCGCAGGCGACGCCTTGGTGTCGCGGAGCAACCTTGCTTGCGTCAGCTTTCGATCAGCTGGCGCTGCCGGAGGTGCGCGACAAACCGTCCTTGGCCGGCTGGTAGTTGGGGTCGAGGTGGATGGCCTCGCGGTAGGACTTGGCCGCCCTTACCTTGTCGCCGCGCCGCTCGTAGATAAGCGCCTGGTTGGCCCAGGCCTCGGCGTTCTTGCCGTCGAGCTTGATGGCCATGTTGAAGTCGGCGAAGGCATTGTCCTCGTCGTTCATGGCGAGGTAGGAGAGGCCGCGGCCGTTGTAGGGCTCGGCGGCGTCCGGCGCCAGCGATATGGCGGTCGAGAAGTCCTCGATGGCGAATTTGTGCTGGCCCTGGCTTTGATAGATCAGGCCGCGATTGTGGTAGGCGCGGGCGTCGGTGGTGTCGAGCTGGATTGCCTTCTGGAAGTCGTTGAAGGCGTCCTGGGTGCGGCCCGCCTTGCGATAGAGATTGCCGCGGCCGATATAGGCGGCGTCGTAATTCGCGTTGATCTGGATCGAGCGGTTGTAGTCCGCGAGCGCCGCTTCCTGATTGCCGAGGAAGCGCTGGATGAGCGCGCGGTTCGAATAGGCCTGGTAGAAATTCGGATTGAGCTGGATGGCTTGGTTGAAATCCTTCAAGGCCGCCTGGTACTGGCCGCCGCGGCCATAGGCCGAGCCGCGCACATTATAGCCCTCGGGATCCTGCGGATTGCGCTGGATGACCGCCGACAGCGAGGAGATGTTCTCAGTCGACCCTTGCGCCTTGTCGATGTTGTTGAACTCCCCTGTCGGGGCTGTCTGGCATGCTGCAAGGGTCAGGCCCGAAAGCAGGGCCGCCGTCAGGGCGAAGCCGCGAAAAGCGGTTCTGCGCTCCACGGTAATTGCGTTCATCTTTGTCCTCACTGGCGCCGCGCCGTCAGGTCCGTTCCCTCTCCGAACCGGCTCGAATGCATAAACAAAAAGGTGGCGGCGATTCCGCATCGCGCCACCCTCGGTATCCTTCGAAAAGGACGAAAAATTGGCGTTATCAGCGCGGCGAACGCGATGCGCCGGCAGCACCAGCGGGAGCCGGGCGCGGGGTCATCGGCAGCAGGCCTTCGCGCTGCGCGCGCTTGCGGGCCAGCTTGCGGGCGCGGCGGACGGCTTCGGCCTTCTCGCGGGCACGCTTCTCGGACGGCTTCTCGTAGTGACCGCGCATCTTCATTTCGCGGAAAATACCTTCGCGCTGCATCTTCTTCTTCAGCGCGCGAAGCGCCTGATCAACGTTGTTGTCGCGGACGAGTACCTGCACGGGCAATCCTGTCTTCGGGTTTGAAATCAACAGGCAAGCGGCCATAGCCACCATGCCTCCGCGGCGGGTTGCACCGCGAATTGTGGCGGCTGATAGCAGAATCAGGCCGTGCTGTCCACCGTTGATTGCAGGAAACCGTGATCAAAAACCGGTGCGCCTCGCCTCGCCTGCTCCGCGCTCACGCCGTCGCCAAATGGAGGCGGGCGAAATCCTCGAAAAACTCGCCATAGTCGCAGGTAATTTCCTCGCCGGCGGCGATGTCGCGAATGGCGGTGGCGCCGCCATATTGCGAGAAATCGGTGTTCGGCCGCTCGGAATGATTCATGAAGCGGCCGTTGTCGACCTCATAGACCATGAAACCCGGCCTGTCCGGGCTCGGATAGGCGTAGCGGTCGAGCAATTCGCGCAGATGCGCCGGCGCCGCCTCGTATTTCTCCATTGGGATCAGCCGATCGAAATCGGGATCGAGCCGCCAGATCGAGGCACCCTTCCTGATCGGCTCGGCGGCGAAAACGCCGACGCCTTCGATGGCGCTCTGGGCAACATAGGTTCTGATCAGCAGCATCGGTCCCGTCCGTCTTCGACGAGAAAACGGAATCGTCAAACCGCGCAGAAATGCAAGGCCGCTTCACGACATTTTCGGCTGGTGGGCAACCCATGCCCACCAATCCCTTCACGTCCGGTTGATCGATACTCCGCCATCGGCAAACAACGCCGTGCCAGTGGTGAAGCTCGAAGCGTCAGAAGCGAGATAAAGCGCCGAGCGGGCGATCTCTTCCGGCTGCGCCATGCGCTTCAGCGCGTGGATGCCCTCGACGAAGGCGCGGGCCTCGGGCGTGGTGGTTGTGGCACCGGGCGTGTCCGTTCCGCCGGGCAGCAGCGCGTTGACGCGCAGCCCCTTCGGTCCGTATTCGGCGGCCAGCACCTGCGTCAGTCCGATCAGGCCCGCCTTAGCCGCGGCGTAGGCCGCCATGCCCGGCATGCCGGCCGTGCAGCCGACGAAACTCGAGGTGAAGATCAGCGAGCCGCCGCCGCGCTGCAGCATCGGCGGAATCTGTTGCCGCGCGGCCAGATAGGCGCTGGTCAGGTTTGTGTCTATCGTCTCCCGCCAGCTTGCCGGCGCCATATCGGGAAGCGGTGCCATCACGCCGACGGAGCCGGCATTGTTGAAGGCGATGTCGAGACCGCCGAACCTTTCGATCGCAAGCTCGACCAGAGCCTTCGCGTGGGCCTCGTCCCTGACGTCGCCGGCAAGTGCTGCCGCAGTGCCGCCGGCTTCCTCGATCTCGCCGACAAGCGCGTCGAGCTCAGTCCGGCGGCGCGCCGCAACGACGAGGCGGGCGCCCTGTTCGGCGAACAGCCTGGCGGTGGCGCGGCCGATGCCCGAACTGGCGCCGGTGACGATGGCGACCTTGTTGGTGAGCGCGAACATGTCTCTATCATCCTTCCATTGAACCGGTCTTGCCGGCGGTCGGGTGTTTGCTCGCAGATCGGCATTTCGGCAGCCACCCGAAAGCTGACTTGCAGGTCGGATTGCGGCTGGTCGGGCAGGCGCCGCGAACCTGTGGCGCAAAACGGCAAGCGCCGTCGCAAACAGCGCAAGGATGGCAGCACGGTTTCGCTAGTGATACACCTCGCGTGACGGGCGGACGACATCCGCGATTTTTGGCGCGAGGCTATAACGTGAAGAAATATTCGGTATTCGCCATTGCCCGCGAGGCGATGCGCGGCCACAAGGGCTGGGAAGAACAGTGGACTTCGCCCGAGCCGAAGAAGGAATACGACGTCATCATCGTCGGCGCCGGCGGCCACGGCCTGGCGACGGCCTATTATCTGGCGAGCGAGCACGGCATCACCAATGTCGCGGTGCTGGAGAAGGGCTGGCTCGGCGGCGGCAACACCGGCCGCAACACCACCATCATCCGCTCCAACTACCTCTATGACGAGAGCGCCGGCATCTACGACCATGCGCTGAAGCTGTGGGACGGGCTCAGCCAGGAGCTCAACTACAACGTCATGTATTCGGCGCGCGGCGTCATGATGCTTGCGCACAATGTGCATGACGTCCAGGTGTTCAAGCGCCACATCCATGCCAACCGGCTCAACGGCATCGACAATGAATGGCTGACGCCGGAGCAGGCGAAGGAATTCTGTCCGCCGCTGAACATCGCCAAAGAGGCGCGCTATCCGGTGATGGGCGCGGCCTTGCAGCGCCGCGGCGGCACGGCGCGCCACGATGCGGTCGCCTGGGGCTATGCGCGCGGCGCCTCGGCGCGCGGCGTTCACATCATCCAGAACTGCGAGGTCACCGGCATCAAGCGCGCGGCCAATGGCGCCGTCGCCGGCGTCGAGACGACGCGCGGTTTCATCGGCGCCAAGAAGGTCGGTGTCGTCGCCGCCGGCCATTCCTCCGTCATCATGAACATGGCCGGCGTGCGCATGCCACTCGAAAGCTACCCGCTGCAGGCGCTGGTGTCGGAGCCGGTCAAGCCGGTGGTGCCTTGCGTGGTGATGTCGAACACCGTGCACGCCTATATCTCGCAGTCCGACAAGGGCGAGCTGGTCATCGGCGCCGGCACCGACCAGTATATCTCCTATTCGCAGACCGGCGGCCTGCACATATTGCAGCACACGCTGGACGCCATCTGCGAGATGTTCCCGATCTTCACGCGCATGAAGATGCTGCGCTCCTGGGGCGGCATCGTCGACGTGACGCCGGACCGTTCGCCCATCCTGGCGAAGACGCCGGTCAAGGGACTCTATGTCAATTGCGGCTGGGGCACGGGCGGCTTCAAGGCGACGCCTGGTTCGGGCAACGTCTTTGCCCACACGATCGCCAGGGACGACCCGCACCCGATCAATGCGCCCTTCACGCTCGAGCGGTTCCGCACCGGCCGTCTCATCGACGAGGCGGCTGCGGCGGCGGTGGCGCACTGATGCCGACATTTCCGCTGAGGCTTTGCGATCAACCGGCCGGCGCCCGCGCCGGCCATGGCGAATTGTAGGATCGACCGAAAATGCTTCTCATCCGCTGTCCCTATTGCGAGGAAGAGCGCCCGGAACTCGAATTCCGCAATGCCGGCGAGGCGCATATCGCGCGCCCGACCAACATTGCCGCCGAGAGCGAAGACGATTTCGAGAAATTCTTCTTCATCCGCTCGAACCCGAAAGGCGTCACCTATGAGCGCTGGCGGCACATCCATGGCTGCGCGCGCTTCTTCAACGCCGTGCGCGACACCGTCACCGACAAGTTCGTCATGACCTACAAGGCCGGCGAGCCGAAGCCTGCGAAGCTGCCTGGAGCCTCGAAATGAACGCCGCGTTCCGCATTCCCGGCGCCGGGCGCCTCAGCCAGGCGAAGACCGCGTCCTTCAGCTTCGACGATAGGTCCTATACCGGTATCGAGGGCGATACGCTGGCCTCGGCGCTGCTCGCCAACGGCGTGCATCTGGTCGGCCGTTCCTTCAAATATCACCGGCCGCGCGGCTTCCTGTCGGCCGGCGCGGAAGAGCCGAACGCGCTGGTTCAGGTCGTGCGCGACGACGCGCGCAAGACGCCGAATGTGCGGGCGACCGTGCAGGAGCTCTATGACGGACTGACAGCCCATTCGCAGAACCGCTGGCCTTCGCTGGCCTTCGACGTCGGCGCGGTCAATGACCTTGCCTCGCCGATGTTCTCGGCAGGCTTCTACTACAAGACCTTCATGTGGCCGAAATCGGCCTGGAAGAGCCTCTACGAGCCGCAGATCCGCTCGGCCGCCGGCCTTGGCGTTTCTCCGGACCGACCGGACCCCGACCACTATGCGGCGCGCTATGCGCATTGCGACGTGCTGGTGCTGGGCGGCGGTGTCGCCGGTATCGCCGCGGCGCTCGCCGCCGCCGAAACCGGCGTGCGGGTCATCCTCGCCGACGAGCAGGCCGAATTCGGCGGCAGCCTGCGCTTCGAGAGCGGAGCCAAGATCGACGGCGAGAATGGTTTTGCCTGGGCGCAAGCCGCGATCGCGAGACTCAAGGCCATGGACAACGTCCGCGTGCTGCCGCGCACGACTGCCTTTGGGTATTATGCGCAGAACTTCGTCGGCCTGGTCGAGCGGGTCAGCGACCATCTCAAGAGCCCCGGCCGCGAGCTGGCGCGCGAGCGCCTGTGGCAGGTCCGCGCCAAGCGCGTGGTGCTGGCAACCGGCGCCATCGAGCGGCACATGGTGTTCGCCAACAACGACCGTCCGGGTGTCATGCTGGCATCGGCCGCGCGCACTTACCTCAACCACTATGGCGTCGCGGTCGGCAGGAATGTCGGCGTCTATACGGCCAACGACTCGGCTTACGCGGCAGCGATCGACCTGAAGAAAGCCGGCATCAATATCGCCGCGATCGTCGACCTGCGCGACAACCCGTCGGGGGCGGTGATCGACGAGGCGAGAAGACTCGGCATAGAGATCAATTTCGGCCGCGCGGTGGTCAGCGCCGGCGGCAAGCTGCGCGTCTCCTCGATGACCGTGCAGCCGAAGAATGGCGGCGGCGAGCGCACCATCGCGGTCGATGCCATCCTGATGTCGGCCGGCTGGACGCCGTCGGTACATCTTTTCTCGCAGTCGCGCGGCAAGGTCGCCTTCAACGAGGAGACGCGGCGCTTCGTGCCGGGAACCTATGCGCAGGACTGCGTCTCGGTCGGCGCCTGCAACGGAACGGACGGGCTGGACGCAACGGTCGACGAGGCCTACGCGGCCGGCGCCAAAGCGGCGAAGGAGGCCGGCGTCAAGGATTCCAGCGTCAAGACGGGCAAGGGCGCCAAGCCCAAGGTCGATGCCAGCGAGAGCTGGTCGCGCGGCATGCTGGGCGCCGCCCCCGGCGCCGGACCGGGCACCACGGTCAAGGCTTTCGTCGATTTCCAGAACGACGTCACCGCCAAGGACATCCGCCAGGCGGTGCATGAAGGCATGCACTCGATCGAGCACGTCAAGCGCTTCACCACCAACGGCATGGCGACCGACCAGGGCAAGACCTCGAACATGCACGGCCTGGCGATCGCGGCCGAAACGCTTGGCAAACCGATCCCGCAGGTCGGTCTCACCACCTTCCGCGCGCCCTATACGCCGGTGACGTTCGGCTCGATCGTCGGCCACGCGCGCGGCGCCTTGTTCGACCCGACGCGTCGGACCGCGACCCATGGCTGGGCGGCGGCGCATGGCGCCGTCTTCGAGGATGTCGGCCAGTGGAAACGCGCCTGGTATTTCCCCAAGGCCGGCGAGGACATGCACGCCGCCGTCAACCGCGAATGCGTGACGGTACGCAAGGCGGCCGGCCTGTTCGACGCCTCGACGCTCGGCAAGATCGAGGTGGTCGGGCCGGATGCGGCGAAGTTCATGGAGCTGCTTTACACCAATCCGTGGGAGAAGCTGGAGCCCGGCCGCTGCCGCTACGGCATCATGCTGCGCGAGGACGGCTTCATCTATGACGACGGCGTCGTCGGCAGGCTGGCGCCGGACCGCTTCCATGTGACGACGACGACCGGCGGCGCGCCGCGCGTCATGCACCACATGGAGGACTACCTCCAGACCGAGTTCCCGCATCTCAATGTCTGGCTGACCTCGATCACCGAGCAATGGGCGGTGATCGCGGTGCAGGGACCGAAATCCCGCGAGATCATCGCGCCGCTGGTCGAAGGCATCGACATGTCGGACGAAGCGCTGCCGCATATGTCGGTGCGCGAGGGCAAGATCTGCGGCGTGCCGACGAGGCTGTTCCGCATGTCCTTCACCGGCGAGCGCGGCTTCGAGGTCAACGTGCCGGCCGACTATGGCGAGGCCGTCTGGGAAGCGCTGTGGGCCGAAGGCCAGAAGCATGGCGCCACTGCCTACGGCACCGAAACGATGCACGTGCTGCGCGCCGAGAAGGGCTACATCATCGTCGGCCAGGACACCGACGGCACGGTGACGCCGAACGACGCCGGGCTCGACTGGGCGGTCGGCAAGAAGAAGACCGACTTCGTCGGCATCCGCGGCATGATGCGCTCGGACCTCGTCGCCAATGGCCGCAAGCAACTCGTCGGCCTGAAGACCAAGGACCCGAAGGTCGTGCTGGAAGAGGGCGCGCAGATCGTGGCTGATCCGAAACAGGCGATCCCCATGAAGATGATCGGCCACGTCACCTCCAGCTACTGGTCGGAGAATTGCGGGTGCTCGATCGCGCTGGCGCTCGTCGCCGGCGGCCGCGACCGCCTCGGGCAGACGCTCTACGTGCCGATGCCGAACGGCACGATCGAGGTGCAGGTGACGGGCATGGTGTTCGTCGACGAGAAGGGAGAACGCCTCAATGGCTAAGGCTGCCGCCAAGATAAAAGCCGCCGAGGCTTCAGCTTCCGTCGAGCGGCGTCCGGCACTTGCGGGCCGCGCTCTGGAGGCGCCGGGCGTCAAGGTCGAGATCCTGCCGCCGGCCGAACGCATCTCGCTGCGCGCGCCGGAAGCTTCGCTCGCCGCGCTCTCCAAGGCGCTGGGCGTGACGCTGCCGGCGAAGCCGAAAAGCTCGGCCACCAAGGGCGGGCGCACCGCGCTATGGCTCGGGCCGGACGAGTGGCTGATCATCGACGAGGCCGGCAAGGATCCGCTGGCCGACTGCGCCAAGCTGTCGGCGCTGCATTCGGCGGTCGGCATCTCGCATCGCAATGTCGCGATCTCGGTCACCGGGCCAGCCGCCGCCGTGACGGTCAATTCCGGTTGCCCGCAGGACCTGTCGCTCGAAGCCTTCCCGGTCGGGGCGGCGTCGCGCACCATCCTCGGCAAGTCCGAGATCGTGCTGCTGCGTACCGGCGCGGACGCATTCCGCGTGGAGTGCTGGCGTTCCTTCTCGGACTATGTCTTTACTTTGCTGTCGGAAGCGGCGAGCGACGCTGCGAACTGAGTACATGACCTCTCGTGGCGTGCCCTCTGCTGTGTTCCCCCATAGGAACCATCGCCGCTTCGTTCCGTTATTTGCGACTAGCGAGGGAGAAGCCGATGCCATCCAAATCAGCACCAAAGTCGCCTAGGAAGACAGCGGCGGTCCGTTCGCTCGAGCAGGAACGGCATCACGAGATCGAGGAAGAAGAGCTCGAGGAAGGCCTCGAGGACACATTCCCGGCCAGCGATCCGGTGTCGATCACAGGCACGTCCATTTCCGGCTCTCCGGCGAAGCCCGGCAAGAAATAGAAACGTGCCGGCAAAGACATAGGGTACGACCGGATTACCTTGGAAACGAAAACGGGCGGCCAAGTGCCGCCCGTTTTCGTTTCCAATTTTGCGTTTGCCGCGTTCAAAGGCCGGGCAGGAACCACGGGTTCACGTCCATGCCGAGCCGCGGGCCCTTGGTGGTCTGGGTCTTGCTGGCGTCGGCCTTTTCGACCGAGCCGGTGGCGGTGCAGTCGAGCGTCACATTGGTATGGGTCTGAGCGCAGGCGGCCGGGGCGTGCTTGGCCGGCTGGCTCGCGCCGGCAAAAGCGGCGCCCGAGAAAGCCAGCACGGCAGCGAGAGCGAGGACTGTCTTTTTCATCTTCCGTCTCCAGTCAATTCCGTACATGTACGACACGACGTACATATACGGTTAACGGAAGCTGAATACAAGGAGAAGTTTTGTACGTGTACGACAAATTTTCTTGAACGTAGGAATTCGCCTTCGCGAATCAAGCGATCGGATGGGCAAAACGGTCAAAGATGGCCGGTCAGCAGTGGACGGGTGTTTCGGTGAGCGGGGGTATGTCCTGCGCCGACAATGAAGCCAACATGAAGTCGCACATCCGCTTCACATAGGCCTGGGGATCGCCGAACGGATAGAAGGGAAAGGTGATCAGCAGCGAGATCGTGCCGTGGCCGACGGTCCACAGCATAGTGGCGATGGCGCGTGGGTCGCCCTTGAGCTTGCCGGCGGCGACACAAGCTTCGACCCTTTTGATCAGCACTTTCATCGCCGGGTTGCCCTCTTCCATGTCCTCGTAGCTGCGACCTTCCGGCAGCCGAGTCTTCTCGGTCATGAAGACGGTGCGGTACTCATTGGGGTTGCCGAGCCCGAAGGCGGCATACTCGGTCATCACCGCCCGCAGCGCCTCAACGGGATCGTCGGAGGGATGTTCCTCGATGCGCCGGGCCAGCGTTTCGAAGGCGTCCTCGGCGAGCGCGAACAGGATGTCCTGCTTGTCGGCGAAGTAGGAATAGACAGACATCGGCGCGTAGCCGACCCGCTTGGCCAGCTTGCGGATGGTAAGCCCTTCGTAGCCCTCTTCCTGGACAAGCTTGTGGGCCGCGTCGACCAGTTCGGAGCGAAGCTCAGCTTTCTGTTTCTCGCGGCGCTTCTGAACGCTCAGCGTCAATGTCCGCCTGCCTTTGTCGTTGGTTGCCTTACGAAATTATATACGCTGTACGGAAACGGACAAGGGAGCGGCTTGGTTCCGCAAGGTACGGCCTAACGCTTTGTTCCAACTCAATTCCGGGGAAAGCCGTTACCTGAACTAGATCGCGCCGATGCCGCCGTCGAGCGCCAGCGCGTGGCCGGTCATGAAGGAATTGGCGGGGTCGGCGAGATAAAGGATGCCGGTCACGATCTCGTCCACTTCGCCGACGCGCTTCATCGGCACGCCGCGCGTGAGCTCGGCAAGCGCTTCGGCTTCCGGCGCGCCGGTGGAGCGCACGAAGCCGTCGACCATCGCCGTCCTGGTATGCGCCGGGGAGACCGCGTTGATGCGTATCCCCTTGGTGGCGTATTCGACCGCCGCGGAGCGCGTCAGCCCGACGACGCCATGCTTGGCGGCGGCGTAGACCGACAATTTCGGCGCGCCGGAGAGACCGGCGACCGAGGCGACGTTGACGATGGCGCCGCCCTTGCCGCTTTCCCTGAATTGCCGCTCCATCTGTGGAATCTGGTGCTTCATGGCGTAGAAGACGCCGAGCAGGTCGACCTCAAGCACCCGGCGCGCTTCTTCCGACGTCACCAGCGGCAGGCGCACGAAGGCGTGCACGATCCCAGCGTTGTTGACGGCAATGTCCAGCCGGCCGAATTTCTCCACGGCGAGCTTCACCAGATCCTCCGAGAGCTTCTCGTCGGCAATGTTGCCGGCAAGGAACGCGGTTTCGGCGCCAAGTGTCGCCGCGAAATCGCCCAGTGCCGCTTCGTCGAGATCGGAAAGAACCAGCCGCGCACCCTCGGCGGCGAAGGCTTTGGCCGCGCCGCGGCCGAGGCCGCCGGTCGCACCGGTTATCAGCACCGTGGCTCCATCGAATCTGCCCATCGCTCAACTCCCCGTATTCAAATCCGCCCGTCGATCAGGTCCACCGCGAGCGCGGCGAGCAGCTTCACCGCCTCGCCATAGGTCTTGGCCTTTTCCGGATTGGAGGCATTGCCGTCCAGCGCACGGCGGTAGACACCCTGGCAGATCGCCGCCAGCCGGAAGAAGGAGAAGGCGAGGAAGAATGTCCAGTTGCCTATGCCGTCGATGCTGCGCCGCCGGCAATAGGCGGCCACATAGGCTTCCTCGGAAGGCAGACCGAGCACAGCGCGGTCGACGCCGCCGAGGCCGCGAAAGCCGGAGGCATGCGGCAGCCGCCACTGCATGCATTGATAAGCGAGGTCGGCGAAGGGATGGCCGAGCGTCGACAGTTCCCAGTCGAGCACGGCGATGACCTTAGGCTCGTCCTTGGCGAAGATCATGTTGTCCAGCCGGTAGTCGCCATGCACCAGCGAGACCCGGCCGTCGTCGGCCGGCATATGCGTCTCCAGCCAGGCGATCAGCCGGTCCATGTCGGCGATCTCTTCCGTTTCGGAGGCGCGGTACTGGCTGGTCCAGCGCGCGAACTGGCGCTCGAAATAGCTGCCGGGCTTGCCGAAATCGCCAAGCCCCACGGCCGCGATATCGACGTCGTGCAGGGCGGCGAGCGTCGCGTTCATGGCGTCGTAGATCGCCGCGCGCTCGTCATTGCTGGATGTGTCGGGGCCGGATGCGTCCGGCAAGGACGGATCCCAGAAGATGCGGCCATCGAGGAATTCCATGACATAGAACATGCGGCCGATCGGCGAGTCCTCGCCGGACAGGTGCAGCATGCGCGGCACCGGCACGGCGGTCGAGCTGAGCGCCTGCATGACCCGGAACTCGCGGTCGACCTGATGCGCCGACTTCAGCAACTGTCCCGGCGGTTTGGCGCGCAGCACGTAGCGGCCGCTCGCGGCGGTCAGCAGATAGGTTGGGTTCGACTGTCCGGACTTGAACTTGTCGACCGCCGAAAGCCCGGCAAAGCCCGGAATATGCGCCTCGAGGTAAGGCGCAAGCGCTGTTTGATCTAAGACGTTGCTGTCGCCGCTCATGCGGTCTCGGGCTGGCGCTCGATCAGCGTCAGGGTCAGCCAGCGCGCGGTCAGCGCCGGCTTCTTCGATCCTTCGATCTCGATGGTCACGTCATGCGCCGTCTGGACCCAGCCGGAAGGCCGCACCTTGACGTCGGCCAGCACGAAGTGCGTGCGGATGCGCGAGCCGGTCTTGACCGGCGCCAGGAAGCGCAGCGTGTCGAAGCCGTGATTGACGCCCATCTTGGTGTTTTCGATCGGCGGCATGGTCTCGAAGGTCATGGCCGACAGCAGCGACAGTGACAGGAAGCCATGCGCGATGGTGCCGCCGAACGGCGTCTCACGCGCGGCGCGCTCCGGATCGCAATGGATGAACTGATGGTCGTCGGTGGCGTCGGCGAACTGGTCGATCATGCGCTGCGTCACCGTTCGCCAGGGCGACACGCCGACTTCGTTGCCGACGCTGGCCAGAAGCGTATCGAGACTGATCGGTTCCACGCTAATGTCCTCCGCACCCCCGCCCGGATAACGAGCGTATCATTCCTTGAACAACGTCATTCCATGCTGCACCGACTGGCCGCCGTCGATCGGCAGGATGGCGCCGGTGACATAGCTTCCGGCACGGCTGCACAAATAGAGCGTTGCGCCGGCAATGTCATCCGCCACGCCGATGCGGCCGAGCGGAACATGGTTACCGACATGTTTCGCCTGCTCCGCGGTGGCGGTGGCAAAGGCCGTCATCCGGCTCTGGAAGGGGCCGGGGGCGAAGGCATTGACCGTGATGCGGCGGGCGGCGAACTCGATCGCCAGCGTGCGCGTCAGGTGATGCACGGCGGCCTTGGAGGCGGTGTAGGAATAGGCGTCGTCGGCCAGCGGCTGGGTGCCCATCACCGAGCCAAGATTGATCACGCGGGCCGGATCCTCGTCGCTTGCGGCGGCGTCGAGCAACGGCAGAAGCTCCCGCGTGAGATGGAAGACCGCGGTGACATTGACGCCGAAGACCTTGGCCCAGGCGTGGTAGGGAAACTCCTCCAGCGGCGCGCCCCAGGAAATGCCGGCATTGTTGACCAGGATGTGCAGCCGGTCCGTGCGCACCTTCACCTCGGCGACCAAAGCGGCGATGCCCGCTTCGCTGGACACGTCGCCGGCAAAGCCCTCGGCCCGGCCGTCGCCGCCCTGCGCATTGAGCTCGCTGGCGACCCGGATGCAGTCCTCGCCCTTGCGCGAGGCGATCATCACGGTGGCGCCGGCCCGCACCAGCCCGGTCGCGACCATCCGGCCGATGCCGGTTGCGGCGCCGGTCACCAGCGCTGTCTTGCCGGCGACCGAGAACAGCCTGTCCAGATAGCTCATCCTAATTCCTCCCACGTGCCTCGTCCCGGCCGGAAACCGAAGGACTCGCGTTGACAACGCTAGCCGAAGTACGGTCATCCTTGCCACGGGTAAAGACTTCGAAAGGGCCGGAACCGATGGCGGACATGAATCTCGGCATGAGCGAGCGGCTGAAGCCGATCCACCAGAGCGTGGCCGCGATGGTGCGCGACGAGATCGCGCCGCTTGGCGAGGCGTTTCTCGCCGAGGTCGGCAAGGGCGGCGACCGTTGGGCCTACACGGCCAGACAGACCGAGATCCTCGAAGGGCTGAAGAAGACGGCGCGGGAGCGCGGCCTGTGGAATTTCTGGCTTACCGATTCAAAGCGCGGCTACGGCCTGTCGACTGTCGAATATGCCTATCTGGCGGAAGAGATGGGAAAAGCCCATCTCGGCGCCGAGACCTTCAACTGCTCGGCGCCCGACACCGGCAACATGGAAGTGCTGGAGCGCTACGGCTCGGAAGAGCATAAGCGGCAATGGCTGGAGCCGCTGCTCGATGGGAAAATCCGCTCGGCCTATCTGATGACCGAGCCCGACGTCGCCTCATCGGACGCCACCAACATTTCGATGCGCTGCGAGCGGCGCGGCGATGATTATGTGCTCAACGGCGAGAAATGGTGGGCGTCCGGCGCCGGCGACCCGCGCTGCGCCATCTACATCGTCATGGTCAGAACCGGCTCGGACGAAGAGCCGCAGCATCGCCGGCATTCGATGATCCTGGTGCCGGCGGACAGCAAGGGCGTCACCAAGTTGCGACCGATGCAGGTCTATGGCGACGACGATGCGCCGCATGGCCATATGCATCTCAGGTTCGAGGATGTGCGGGTTCCGGTGGCGAACCTGATCCTCGGCGAGGGCAGGGGCTTCGAGATCGCGCAGGGGCGGCTGGGGCCTGGCCGCATCCATCACTGCATGCGCGCCATCGGCCAGGCCGAGATGGCGCTGGAGATGCTGTGCCAGCGTTCCGTGCGGCGCGAGGCCTTCGGCCAGTCGCTGGCGAAGCTCGGCGCCAATTTCGACATCATCGCCGAGTGCCGCATGGAGATCGAGATGGCGCGGCTGCTCTGTCTCAAGGCGGCATGGATGATCGACCAGGGCGATCCGCGCGCCGCCGCGCCCTGGATCAGCCAGATCAAGGTGGTAGCACCCCGCGTCGCGCTGAAAGTCACCGACGAGGCGGTGCAGATGTTCGGCGCGCAAGGCATCAGCCAGGACACTCCGCTCGCCCGCTCGTGGACACATCTGAGAACATTGCGGCTCGCTGACGGGCCGGACGCCGTGCACCGGCGCCAGGTGGCGCGCGCCGAGCTCAGGAAATATACGCAGGAAAAGGTCTGACCGCCATGGCGCTTGCGTCGGAAATGAAGGCCTTGCTGCTCGTCGGCGACGGCTATACCAAGACACCTTCGGCCGGCGCGCTGGAGGCGATGGAGCCTTATCTCCGACCGGGCAGCATCGCCGTGCCCGAACCCGGCCCGACACAGGCGCTGATCAAGGTTGGCCTCGCCTCGATCAACCCGTCCGACATCGCCTTCATCAAGGGGCAATACGGCCAGCCGCGCGTGAAGGGGCGGCCGGCGGGCTTCGAGGGCGTCGGTATCGTCGTGACGACAGGCGATGACCCGTATGCAAAGAGCCTCGAAGGAAAGCGCGTCGCCTTCGCCACCGGCGTGTCGAACTGGGGCTCGTGGGCCGACTATGCGGTGGCGGAGGCTGCGTCCTGCGTTCCGTTGCTCGACACGGTTCGCGACGAGGACGCCGCGGCGATGATCGTCAATCCGCTGACCGCGCTCGCCATGTTCGACATCGTCAGAGAGGAAGGCGAGAAGGCCTTCGTCATGACCGCCGGCGCCAGCCAGCTCTGCAAGCTGATCACTGGGCTAGCGAAGGAGGAAGGTTTTCGGCCGATCGTCACCGTGCGCCGCGAAGAGCAGATCCCGTTGCTGAAAGGGCTCGGTGCCGCGCATGTGCTCAACGAAAAGGCGGCGGATTTCGAAGCTGCGCTGCGCGAGGTGATGAAGACCGAGCAGCCGCGCATCTTCCTGGACGCGGTGACCGGACCGCTGGCCTCGGCCATCTTCTACGCCATGCCGAAGCGCTCGCGCTGGATCGTCTATGGTAGGCTCGACGCCGAGCCGACGGTGATCCGCGAGCCCGGCCAGTTGATCTTCCAGCACAAGCGCGTCGAAGGCTTCTGGCTGGCCGAATGGATGCGAGCGTTTCGCGACCGGCTCGGCCCGGCGGTGCTGGAGGCGCAGAAGCGCTTTTCCGACGGACGCTGGTTAACCGACGTGACGGCGGTGGTGCCGCTGGACGAAGCTATGACCAGGCTGCCGGCCGAGTTGGCCAAGCCGAATGGCAAGGTGTTCATAAGGCCTTAGAGCGTTTCATCGTTTCACGGAAACGCTGAACCACTCTAACTATTTGTTTTTAGGCAATTCCGGACGGAAAACCGCTACACACTTTTCCTGGAATTGCTCTAGGCCAACACCTGTTCACCGCAGGCTTTCCAGGTCGCGGATGCGCTTGGCGCCGGCGGCTTCGAGCTGTCTCGTGACGGCGCCGATCAGCGTTTCGGCGACGACGAAGAGCGCGGCCGACGAATCCCAGGCCGACGGCACGGCGGTACGCCCGGCAATCACATGGCGGGCGAAGCGGGCGATCGGCGACAGCCACTGGTCGGTGAAAAGCACGATCTGCACGCCGCGCTGGTGCGCCTTCTCGGCAAAGCGGACGAGGCTTTCCTGGTAGCGCCTGATGTCGAAGATCACCAGCACGTCGCGCTTGCCCATGTCGATCAGCCGGTCGCGCCAGATGCTCTCCTGGCCGGCGAGGTGGTAGACATCCGGCTGGATGATGGCGAGATGGGCGGCCATG
Organism: Mesorhizobium sp. WSM4904; assembly: GCF_029674545.1. Classification (NCBI taxonomy): domain Bacteria; kingdom Pseudomonadati; phylum Pseudomonadota; class Alphaproteobacteria; order Hyphomicrobiales; family Phyllobacteriaceae; genus Mesorhizobium; species Mesorhizobium sp. WSM4904. Next base: position 2,379,226 of record NZ_CP121354.1, read on the forward strand.
TAGCGCGCCAGCGGATCGGTGAAGCGGCCGCCGATCAGGAAGGTCTTGCCGCGCCGCTCGGCAAGCCTTGTGGCGATGTCGGCCAGTTGCTTGTCGGAGAGGTGCCGGAATGTCTCGCGCATGTTTTCCAGCGTCGCCTCCAGCATCGGCGAAACCGCGCCGCCGTTGGCGGGCGACGCCGGGTTGAGGGTGCGCGACGCCGGAGACTGCAATTGCGCCGCCAGCTCATCCTGCAGCGCCGACTGGAATTCGGGATAGTTCTGAAAGCCCAGTCTCGCGACGAAACGCAGGATCGTCGGCGAGGATACGCCGGCCGCGGCCGAGAACTCGGCGACCGTCTTCAGCCCGGTCAGCGGATAGTTGGCGATCAGCGTCTGCGCGGCGCGGCGCTCGCCGGCGGGCATTGTCCCGATGCGGTCCGAGATCAGTTCGGCAATGCTGGAAATCATGGTTTTCCCCCGCCCGTTGGCCCGGTCGCCGCCGTTTTCCGAATTGGCGTTTGACAAAGCCGGGCAAAGTGTATGAAATCATCCACAGGGACGCAATGAGGCAAAATACGTAACATAAGATACAGCGCTCCCCAGGGGACGGCAGTATGGAGAAAGCACGGCACGCCAGCCTTGCACCGTCGGAGACCGTGAGGGTGACCAACCTTGGCGGCTCCAGCCCCTTCGTCTTCACCTGCGACCACGCCTCGAACTTCCTGCCCTCCGAATTCGGCACGCTCGGCCTGCCCGTCGAGGACCTCTCCCGCCACATCGCCTGGGATCCCGGCGCGCTGCCCGTCGCCGGCCGCATGGCCGAGGCGCTCGATGCCACGCTGGTCGAGACCTGCGTCTCGCGTCTCGTCATCGACTGCAACCGGCCGCTCGACGCGCCGGACCTCGTGCCGCCGGTCAGCGAAACGACGGCCATCCCGGGCAATACCGGTCTTTCCGAAAGGGATCGCGCGGCGCGGGTCGACCTGGCGTGGCGTCCGTTCCATGACACGGTTGCACAAATCATCGAGCGACGGCTGGCGCACGGCCAGGAGACGCGCCTTGTGTCGGTGCACTCCTTCACGCCGGTCTACAAGGGCAGAAGCCGGCCCTGGCATATCGGCATCATCCATGATGACGACCGCAGGCTGGCGGCGCCGCTGATATCGGCGCTCAAGCGGCTCTCCGGCGTCACCGTCGGCGTCAACGAACCCTATTCGCCGGCCGACCGCGTCTATTTCACGCTGGAACGGCACGCGCGCTCGCGCGGCCTAGCCTGCGCGATGATCGAAATCCGCAACGACGAGATCTCCGGCGAGACCGGGCAGCGGAAATGGGCGGATCTGCTCACAGGCATATTTTCGAATCTGGAGCCCGAGGAGGCCAGGGGCTCCCGACAACGCGTAATGGGAAAGTCAGTACAGTCGGCCAGCTAAGAACCAACAGGGGACTTCCAAATGACAACAAACGACTATACCGAAGTCGACAAAGCGGAGGACATGAAGGTCCTCCACAACATGGGCTACGCCCAGGAACTGGAGCGGCGCCTCAGCCGCTTCTCGAATTTCGCGGTTTCCTTCTCGATCATCTGCATCCTGTCCGGCGGCATCAATTCGCTGGCGCAGGCAACGTCGGGCGCCGGCGGCATCGGCATCGGCATCGGCTGGCTGGTCGGCTGCTTCATCTCGCTCACCTTCGCGGTCGCCATGTCGCAGATCAGCTCGGCCTATCCGACGGCCGGCGGCCTCTATCACTGGGGCTCGATCCTCGGCAATCGCGGCACCGGCTGGGTGACGGCCTGGCTCAACCTGCTCGGCCTGATCACCGTGCTCGGCGCCATCAATGTCGGCACCTGGACATTCTTCCTCGGCGCCTTCGGGCCTGCGCTCGGGATCGAGGGCACGCTGACCAACCAGATGATCTTCCTGGTCATCATCACCGGCGCCCAGGCGCTGATCAACCACCTCGGCATCAAGCTGACGGCGAAGCTCACCGACTTCTCGGGCTACCTCATCTTCTTCGGCTCGATCCTGATTGCGATCGTCTGCCTGCTCTCCGCCGAGACCTGGGATTTCAGCCGTCTCTTCACCTTCCACAACTACTCCGGCGACGCCGGCGCAGGTGTGTGGCCATCGGTGTCGAACGCCTGGGTGTTCGCGCTCGGTCTGCTGCTGCCGATCTACACGATCACCGGCTACGACGCCTCGGCGCATACCTCGGAGGAAACCATCAAGGCGGCCTCGTCGGTGCCGCGCGCGATGGTGATGTCGGTCATCTGGTCGACGCTGTTCGGCTATCTGTTCCTGGTTGCCTTCGTGCTGATGATCCCGAACATGGACGACGCGGCCAAGCAGGGCTGGAACGTGTTCTTCTGGGCCTTCGACCAGCGCGTCAGCCCCGGCGTCAAGGAGTTCATCTACCTCATCGTCTTCCTCGCGCAGCTCTTGTGCGGCCTCGCCACCGTCACGTCGGCCTCGCGCATGATCTTCGCCTTCTCGCGTGACGGCGGCCTGCCGGGCTCGTCGGCGCTCGCCAAGGTGAGCCCGACCCACCGCACCCCCGTGGCGGCGATCTGGACGGCCTCGATCCTGTCGGTGCTGTTCGTCTGGGGCTCGTCGGTGGTTTCGGTCGCCGGCACTTCGGCCTACACGATCGTTGTGTCCTGCACCGTCATCTTCCTGTTCCTCTCCTTCATCGTACCGATCGTGCTCGGCATGCTGGCCTGGGGAACGCCGAAATGGGACAAGATGGGGCCGTGGAACATGGGCCGCGGCCTGTTCATGCTCTTTGGCTTCCTGTCGATCGTGTCGATGATCCTGATCTTCGTCATCGGTGTCCAGCCGCCGAACGACTGGGCGCTCTACATCACCGTCGGCTTCTTCATCCTGACGGCGATCGTCTGGTTCGCCTTCGAGCGTAACCGCTTCCAGGGCCCGCCGCTGGGCGACATCATCGCGGCGCGCCAGGCAGCGATCAAGGCGGCGGAGCAGGCGGTCGGCGAAACCGGCCACTGATATCAGTGTCATGGCCATGGCCGGCATCGTGCCGGCCATGGTTCCTCCCTTTCAATCGACAAGTGTTGGAGCGCCAAAGGAATGGCCGGGAATTTCTCGTTCGATCAGTTGAAGGAAGCGGTCTCGAAGGGCGAGATCGACACCGTGCTGGCCTGCATCGTCGACATGCAGGGCCGGCTGGCGGGAAAGCGCTTCCTGGCCCAGTATTTCGTCGATTCAGCGCATGGCGAGACGCATGGCTGCAATTATCTGCTGGCCTGCGACATCGATATGGAGCCGGTGCCCGGATACAAGGCGGCGAGCTGGTCGAAGGGCTATGGCGACTTCGTCATGAAGCCCGACCTTTCGACGCTGCGGCGCATCCCCTGGCTGGAAAAGACGGCGCTGGTCATCTGCGACGTGCTCGACCACCATAACCATGACGACCTCGCTCACTCGCCGCGCGCCATCCTGAAGAAACAGGTCAAGCGTCTCAAGGAGCGCGGCTATATCGGCTACTTCGCCTCCGAGCTCGAATTCTACCTGTTCAACGAGACCTACGATTCGGCCCGCAAGAAGCACTGGCAGGGCCTCGATTCCGCTTCGCCCTATATCGGCGACTACCAGATCGGCGTCACCACCAAGGAAGAAGGCGTCATGCGCCGGCTTCGCAACGAGATGGAGGCGGCCGGCATCCCGATCGAGAATTCCAAGGGCGAGTGGGGCCCGGGCCAGGAAGAGATCAATGTGCGCTATGCCGAGGCGCTCGAGATGGCCGACCGCCACGTCATCCTGAAGAACGGCGCCAAGGAGATCGCCGATTCCGAAGGCAAGGCCATTTCCTTCATGGCCAAGTACAATTACGGACTGGCCGGCAATTCCAGCCACATCCACAATTCGCTGTGGAGCGACGACGGCAAGACGCCGCTGTTCTTCGACAAAAGCGCGGAATGGACGCTGTCGAGCCTCGGACAGCAATGGGCGGCCGGCCAGCTCAAATACGCCAAGGAGCTCACCTGGTTCCTTGCGCCCTACATCAATTCCTACAAGCGCTTCCAGGCAGGTACCTTCGCGCCGACCAAGATCATGTGGAGCGAGGACAACCGCACCGCGGGCTTCCGCCTCTGCGGCGAGGGCACCAAGGGCATCCGCATGGAGTGCCGCATCGGCGGCGCCGACCTCAATCCCTATCTCGCCTTCGCGGCGCTGATCGCGTCCGGCCTTGCCGGCATCGACGAGAAGCTGGAACTGCAGAAGCCGTTCGTCGGCGATGCCTATCAAGCCTCGCAACTGCCCGAAATCCCGAAGACGCTGCGGGACGCCACCGAGACGCTGGCGACCTCCGCTATGCTGAAGCAGGCCTTCGGCGAGGACGTGGTCGAGCACTACGTGCACACCGCCCGCTGGGAGCAGTTCGAATACGACCGCCGCATCACGGATTGGGAACTGCACCGAGGCTTCGAGCGATATTGACGATGTTGCTATTTTCGCAATATGTTGCGATTATAGTACCGCAACATGGAGGCGACGTTGTCGGAAGGCAGAGATGGTGTCGACAAGGCATGGTTCGTGAACAAGATGAAGGAGCGCAATCTGACGGTGCGCAGCATGGCCGGCCGTATGGGCATGCACTACAGCGCGCTGTCGCGAACCCTCAGCGGCGAACGGCGTATGCAAGTCGATGAGATACGCAAGATTGCTGAAATTTTCGATCAGCCGGTGAGCGAGATATTGGTCCATCTGGGTTCCTCAGGCGCCCCGGTGGACGCCAAGCCTCGCGCCGCGCAGGAAAGCAGGCCGGGTTTCGCGGAGGGGCATATGGATTTCAACGATACTGACGCGAACGAAGACTATATCGTGCCGCCTCCGGGTGCAGACCCTTTGTTTGGGTGCATGGCCGGAACGCTGAAACTGCTTCCCGATATTGACTACACCGCCCCCGCGGATCCCGACTGGGGCAAAGTGTATGACAGATGACGGGTTGCTGCTTGATACATGCTTCGTGCTTTGGTCGTCGGCGCGGCAGCCGGTCACGAGAACGGCGATTGAAGCGGTGAACCGCGCACGAAAAAATACCGGTGCGATCGCTGTCTCGGTCATGTCAGCGTGGGAAATCGGAATGCTGGTCTCGAAAGGCAGGCTGCCCTCCATCAGGACTCCGGAGCGCTGGTTCGAAGAGTTCGTCGAGGCGGCGGCCGTTACAGTGGAAGGCGTCACTGCGCGCATTCTTGTTGCTGCGTCCCATCTTCCGGGCGCCGTGCACAACGATCCCGTCGACCGGATACTCATCGCCACTGCGCGGGAGCGCGATCTGACAATCATAACGCGAGACCGGGCCATTCTGGCTTATGCCGCCCAAGGCCACGTTCGCGCGATCGCCTGCTAAGACACAACCGGAGACGTTTAATTGGAAACCGTAAAACTCAAATCCCCCATCGACGGCTCGATCTATGCCGAGCGGCCGGTCGCGAGCGACCAAGCGATCAACGCAGCGGTCGAGCGCGCCAAGGCGGCGCAGGAAAAGTGGGCCGAGATGCCGGTCGTCGAGCGCGGCAAATACATGCTGGCGATGCTTGAGGCACTGGTTGCGATGACCGACGAGATCGTGCCGGAGATCGCCTGGCAGATGGGACGGCCGGTGCGCTATGGCGGCGAGTTCGGCGGCGTCAAGGAACGCACCAACTACATGGTCGAGATCGCGGAAGCTGCGTTGAAGCCGGTCATGGCCTCCAATCCGAAGGAGGGCTTCCGCCGCTATGTGAAGAAGGTGCCGCTCGGCGTCGTGCTGGTGATCGCGCCGTGGAACTATCCCTATCTCACAGCGGTCAACACCATCGTACCCGCACTGATGGCCGGTAGCGCCGTTATCCTCAAGCATGCGGCGCAGACGCTGCTGGTCGGCGAGCGCTTCCAACAGGCCTTCGACAAGGTGGGCCTGCCCAAGGGCCTGTTCCAGAATCTGGTCATGAACCACAGCCGGACCGAGAGGCTGCTCGGCTCCGGTAAGATCGACCATGTCAACTTCACCGGTTCGGTCGGCGGCGGCCGCGCCATCGAGAAGGCTGCGGCCGGCACCTTCATGACGCTCGGCCTCGAGCTCGGCGGCAAGGACCCCGCCTATGTGCTGCCCGACGCCAAGATGGACCATGCGGTCGCCAATCTGGTCGACGGCGCCTTCTACAATTCCGGCCAGTGCTGCTGTGGCATCGAGCGCGTCTATGTGCACGAGAAGGTCTATGACGAGTTCGTCGAGGGCTTCATCGCCGAGACCAAGAACTATGTCGTCGGCAATCCGCTGGAGCAGGCCACCACGATGGGGCCGATGGCGCAGGCGCGCTTCGCCGACCTGATCCGCGAGCAGAAGGCCGAGGCGCTGCGCAAGGGCGCCAGGGCGCACATCAACATGAAGGTCGAGAACGACAGAGCGGGCTCGCCCTATCTGGCGCCGGAAGTGCTGACCAATGTCGACCACCAGATGAGCGTCATGCGCGAGGAAAGTTTCGGGCCGATCGTCGGCATCATGAAGGTGCGCGACGACGAGGAGGCGATCGCGCTGATGAACGACAGCCCCTATGGGCTGACGGCTTCGATCTGGACGCGCGACACCGAGCGCGCGGTGGCGATCGGCGACCGTGTCGAGACCGGCACCGTGTTCATGAACCGCTGCGACTATCTCGATCCGGCGCTGGTCTGGACCGGCGTCAAGGACACCGGCAAGGGCGCCGCGCTCTCGGCCATCGGCTACGACAATCTGACCCGGCCGAAATCCTACCACCTGCGTGAAGCGATCTGATTTTCGAAAGACAATCCATGTCCAAGCTGATCTCCAAATGGAACTACCCCACCACCGTCCGCTTCGGCGCCGGCCGCATCAGGGAACTGCCGGATGCGCTGACGGCGGCCGGCATCAAGCGGCCGCTTTTCGTCACCGATCCTGGCCTGGCGAAACTTCCGGTCGTCGCCTCCACGCTGAAGATTCTCGACGACGCCAAGGTCCCCTATGGCGTGTTTTCCGAGGTGAAGCCGAATCCGGTCGAGTCCAACCTCACCGCAGGCATCGCGGTGTTCAAGAAGGGCAAGCATGACGGCGTCATCGCCTTCGGCGGCGGCTCGGCGCTCGACCTCGGCAAGCTGATCGCCTTCCAGGCCGGACAGACGCGCCCGGTGTGGGATTTCGAGGACATCGGCGACTGGTGGACCAGAGCCAATTCCGACGCGATCGCGTCGATCATCGCGGTGCCGACCACGGCGGGCACCGGGTCCGAGGTGGGGCGCGCGGGCGTCATCACCAATGAGGCGACCCACACCAAGAAGGTCATCTTCCATCCGAAACTTTTGCCGGCGATCGTGATTGCCGATCCGGAACTGTCGGTCGGCATGCCGCCCTTCATCACCGCCGGCACCGGCATGGATGCGCTCGCCCACTGCCTCGAAGCCTATTGCGCGCCGGGCTATCATCCGATGGCCGACGGCATCGCGGTGGAAGGCATCCGCCTGGTGTTCGAGAATCTGCCCAAGGCCTTCGCCAACGGCAAGGATCTAGTCGCCCGCGCCCATATGATGAGCGCCGCGGCGATGGGCGCGGCCGCCTTCCAAAAGGGGCTGGGGGCCATCCACTCGCTGTCGCATCCGATCGGCGCGCTCTACGACACCCACCACGGCATGACCAACGCCGTGTTCATGCCCTATGTGCTCGCCTTCAACCGCGAGGCGATCGAGGACCGCATTGCGCGGCTCGCCGCCTATTGCGGCATCAAGGGCGGTTTCGACGGTTTCGCCAAGGCGATCATCAAGCTGCGCAAGGAACTCAAGGTGCCGCACGCGCTGCCCGGCCTGATCAAGGGCCTCGACATGGACAAGAAGCGCAAGGCGTTGATCGCCGACATGGCGGTGGTCGATCCGACCGCCGGCGGCAATCCCGTCAAGCTCACCAAGAAGGCGGCGCTGACGCTGCTCGATAATGCCATCGCCGGGTCGGTGTGAAGCGGGTACCGACGGTGAAAGTTGATCTGGAAACGAGGGGAAAGGAAGGGGAACAGGGCAAGGGACAAGTCGGATAATGGTTAGCCGGAAAAAGAGTCGCGAGGCGATTGCTACAACCGGTTAAAAAGAGTTTACTTTTTCGTACTGCGGGGTGCCGGTTTCACAAAGGTTTCATCTGGCTGTCACACGAAAACGATACCGCATCGCAGGCGTCCAATGGCGTCAGTTCAACGGAGAGAACAAATGTTGAAATTCACGGGGAAAGTGCTTTCCCTTTCGGCCGCGGCGCTCTTCGCGTCGACGGTGATTTCGTCCGCGGCTTCGCTGGACGATCTCGCCAAGGCGGCCAAGGCGGAGGGCGAACTCACGGTCATCGCGCTGCCGCATGACTGGTGCGGCTACGGAGCGGTCATCGACGCTTTCAAGGCTAAGTATCCGGACATCAAGATCAATGAGCTCAACCCCGACGCCGGTTCGGGCGACGAGGTCGAGGCGATCAAGGCCAACAAGGACAACAAAGGCCCGCAGGCGCCCGACGTCATCGACGTCGGCCTGTCGTTCGGCCCGTCCGCAAAGAAGGACGGCCTGATCCAGGCTTACAAAGTGTCGACCTGGGATTCGATCCCGGACAGCGCCAAGGATGCCGAAGGCTACTGGACCGGCGACTATTACGGCGTGCTGTCCTTCCTGGTGAACAAGGATCTCGTGAAGGAAGCGCCGGCTGACTGGGCCGACCTTTTGAAGTCGGACTATGCCAACACCGTCGCGCTCGCCGGTGATCCGCGTGCCTCGAACCAGGCCATCCAAGCGGTCTACGCCGCCGGCCTTTCCGGCGGCGCGGCCGCGGGCGATGCTGCCGGCACCGCCGGCCTCGATTTCTTCAAGAAGCTCAACGCCGCCGGCAATTTCGTGCCGGTCATCGGCAAGCCGGCGACGCTGGCCCAGGGCCAGACTCCGATCCTGGTCACCTGGGACTACAATGCGCTTGCCGGCCGCGACACGCTGAAGGGCAACCCGCCGGTGGATGTCGTCGTGCCGAAGACCGGCGTCGTCGCCGGCGTCTACGTGCAGGCGATCAGCGCCTTCGCGCCGCATCCGAACGCCGCCAAGCTCTGGCTCGAGTACCTCTACTCCGACGAGGGCCAGATCGGCTGGCTGAAGGGCTATTGCCATCCGATCCGCTTCAACGACCTCGCCAAGAACGGCAAGCTGCCAGCCGACGTGATGGCCAAGCTGCCGCCGGCTGAAGCTTACGCGTCGGCCGTCTTCCCGACGCTCGACGAGCAGGGCAAGGCGAAGGAAGCGATCACCAAGAACTGGGACGCCGTTGTTGGCGCCAACGTCAAGTAAGTTGTAGAAATGTCCGGGCGGCCTCGAGGCCGCCCGGAACCCTTCGAAGACGGTAGCCGGCGCATGACCGACCTCTCGCTCTCCAATCAAGCCATCGCGGGAAAGACCGCGCCGCCCAGCGAGGCGCGCGCGTTGCGGCTGCCGACGCAATGGATCGGCGTTGCGCCCTTCTTCATCTTCGCCGTCATGTTCCTGATCCTGCCTACGCTCTACCTGATGCTGGGCGCGTTCCAGAACGAGGCGGGCGAGTTCACGCTTGAAAATCTTATCGCTCTGTCGGAGCCAAATATCGTTGCCGCCTACTGGATCTCGATCAAGGTCAGCCTGGCTTCGGCGCTGATCGGAGCGTTTGCCGGCCTCGCCATCGCCGTCGCAATCGTGCGCGGCGGCCTACCCAACTGGATCAGGTCGGCCACACTCACCTTTTCCGGGGTGGCCTCCAATTTCGCCGGCGTCCCCCTGGCCTTTGCCTTCCTCGCCACGCTCGGCCGTCTCGGTCTCGCCACGGTGATCCTGAACACCTTGTTCGCGCTCAACATCTACGCGCATGGCTTCAACATCCTGTCGTTCTGGGGCCTGACGCTGACCTACGTCTATTTTCAGATCCCATTGATGGTGGTGATCATCGTGCCGGCGATCGACGGGCTGAAGAAGGAATGGGGCGAGGCGGCCGCGACGCTTGGCGCGACCACCGCCCAATATTGGCGCATGGTGGTCATCCCGGTGATCTGGCCGAGCTTCCTCGGCACCGTCATCCTGCTCTTCGCCAATGCTTTCGGAGCGATCGCCACTGCTTACGCGCTGACCGGCTCGTCGCTCAATATCGTGCCCATCCTGCTCTACGCGCAGATACGCGGCGACGTTCTTCACAATGCACATCTCGGCTATGCGATCGCCTTCGGGATGATCGTCATCACCGGCCTCGCCAATGTCTTCTACATCTGGTTCCGGACGCGCTCGGAGAGGTGGCTGAAATGAAGACCGGACGCTTCTGGGCCTGGGTCGTTTTCATCCTTGGCGCGGCCTATTTCTTCATTCCGCTGATCGCGACCGTGGAATTTTCCATGCGCATGCGTCGCGGCGCCTATTCCTTCGACGCCTACCAGATCGTGCTGGGCGACGCCCGCTTCCAGGCGACATTCATGTATTCCGTGGTTGCCGCCATATTCACCATCATCCTCGGCGTGCTGGTGGTGGTGCCGGCGGCCTATTGGATCCGGCTGCGCCTGCCGCAGATCAGGCCGCTCGTCGAGTTCATCACGTTGCTGCCGCTGGTCATCCCGGCAATCGTCATCGTGTTCGGCTATATCAGGATGTACGGCTCGAATTCGCCGCTGCCGTTCCTGGCAAACGACACGGCCACCAACGCTCTGCTGGTGATCGGCTATGCGACGTTGTCGCTGCCTTATATGTACCGGGCGGTGGATACAGGCCTTCGCACCATCGACGTGCGCACGCTGACGGAAGCGGCGCAGATCCTCGGGGCGGGCTGGTCCACGATCATCACTCGGGTGATCCTGCCAAATGTGCTGATCGCTGTGCTTTCCGGGGCCTTTCTGACCTTCGCCATCGTCATCGGCGAATTCACGATGGCGAGCCTGCTCAACCGGCCGGCCTTCGGCCCGTATCTGCAGAATATCGGCGCCAACCGCGCCTATGAGCCGGCGGCGCTCGCCATTATCGCTTTCGCCATCACCTGGGGCTGCATGTCGCTGATCCAGATCCTTTCGCGTTTCGCGCCGAAATCGGCGAATCGCCCGAACTGAAAGTCAAAGCCATGGCTGAGCCGTTCCTCTCCATCCAGCACGTGCGAAAATCCTTCGGCGCCACGACGGTGGTCGAAGACTTCAATCTCGATGTCGAAAGCGGAGAATTCGTCTCTTTCCTCGGCCCGTCCGGCTGCGGCAAGACGACGGTGCTGCGCATGGTCGCCGGCTTCGAGGAACCGTCGGCCGGCAAGATCGTCGTCGGCGGCAAGGACATCACCAGGCTGAAGCCAAATCAACGCAATGTCGGCATGGTGTTCCAGGCCTATGCGCTGTTCCCGAATCTGACGGTGGCGCAGAACATTGCCTTCGGCCTGAAGGTGGCCGGCATGCCGAAGGCCGATGCCGACAAGCGCGTCGCCGAGATGCTCGACATCATCAAGCTGCCGCAGATGGGCGACCGCTATCCTTATCAGCTCTCCGGCGGCCAGCAGCAACGCATTGCGTTGGCGCGGGCGATCGCCCCGAAGCCCAAGCTGCTTCTGCTAGACGAGCCGCTGTCGGCGCTCGACGCCAAGGTGCGCATTTCGCTGCGCGAGGAAATCCGCTCGATCCAGAAGAAGCTCGGCATCACCACCATCTTCGTGACGCACGACCAGGAAGAGGCACTGTCGATCTCGGACCGCATCGCCGTCATGTATGGCGGCAAGGCCGAGCAGGTCGGCACGCCGTTCGAGATCTACAACCGGCCGGCGACCAAATTCGTCGCCAATTTCGTCGGCACGCTGAACGTGCTGGAAGGCAAGGTCACCGACGCCGCCTCGGGCAGGGTTCAGGTGAACACGCAGGAGGTCTCGCTCAAGGGCAAACTGAACGGCTCGAAGTCCGGCGACACGCTGTCGCTTGCGCTGCGGCCGGAAGCGATCTCGCTGGGCCGGCAGCCGGGCCACGACACCAGCCTGTCGGGCGAGATAGCCGAAGTGCATTTCCTCGGCTCGGTGATCCGGGTGCGCGTCGGCATCGGCGGCAACACGGTGTCGCTCGACACCTTCAACAACTCCGCGACGCCGCCCCCCGTCGTCGGCGAGAAGGCGGACATCTCCTTCTCGTCGGGCGACATGCTGGTGTTGCATTAGGGAAAGAGTGAATGGTCAATGGTGAATGGCAATCGGCGAAGAGAGCACTTTACGTGCTCGAATTCTTATGATGACGCCCATTCACCATTCACCATTCACCATTCACCATTCACCATTCACCATTCACTTTTGCAGTGCCAAACGCCTGGTTCCATCGCTACGATAAGCCATGGCGCTGTTCGAAGTCACCTTGATCCTGCTGCTGATTGCCGTCGTGCTGACGGCGCTGTCACGCTGGCTGGAGGTGCCTTATCCCTCGCTTCTGGCCCTGGCCGGGGCGGGGCTCGCCTTCCTGCCCGGCGCTCCGATGATCGAGATCGACCCGGAATTGGCGCTGGCGCTGTTCATCGCGCCGGTGCTTCTCGATGCCGCCTATGACACGTCGCTGCGCGATCTCAAGCGCTACCGGCTGTCGCTGGTGCTCTTGGCGCTCGGCGCCGTCGTCTTCACCACCGTGGTCGTCGCCTTCGTCGGCTGGAAGATGGCCGGCCTGCCGATCGCGGCGGCGATCGCGCTCGGCGCCATCGTCGCCCCACCGGACGCCGTGGCGGCGAGCGCCGTGCTCAATCAGTTCAAGGTGCCGCACCGGCTCACCGCCATCCTGCAGGGCGAGAGCCTGCTCAACGACGCCACGGCGCTGCTGATCTACCGGATCGCGGTTTCGGCCGCCATCGGCTCGGTCATGCTGAGGGACGCAGTGCCTGTGGTTCTCTTGTCGACGATTGGCAGCGTTGCCGCCGGCTATCTGTTCGGCCGCATCTCGCTGTTGGCGCTGACGCGCATCGAGGATGCGGCAAGCAGCACCGTGGTGCAGTTCGCCGGAACGTTCGCCGTCTGGATCATCGCCGACAGGATCGGCCTCTCCGCCATCATCACCATCGTCGTCTATGCCATCACCATCGCACGCACCGGCCCACGCCGCATGACGGCGAGACGCCGCGTCAGCACCTATTCGGTCTGGGAGTCGGCGGTGTTCGTGCTCAACGTGCTGGCTTTCGTGCTGATGGGCCTGCAGGCACGGTCGATTGTCGGCCGGCTCTCCGGCGACGGGCAGGGCGACGCTTTCCTCTTCGCCGCAACCGTGCTCGCCGCCGTTATCGTGGCGCGTCTCGTCTGGGTGCTGGCCTATGTCGCCATCATGAGACGATTTGCCCGCTTCGACAGCGAGGAGCAAAGGCGGGATGCGCCGACGTTTCGCGGCGCGGTGCTCGTCGGCTGGTGCGGCATGCGCGGGCTGGTGACGCTGGTCGCGGCTATTGCCTTGCCGGCCGGCTTTCCCGGCCGCGACCCGATCGTGCTTGCCGCCTTCGCGGTCGTGCTCGGCACGCTGGTGCTGCAAGGCGTCAGCCTGAAGCCTTTGCTGCGCCGGCTCAATTTCGAGCGGGATACGACGGTGGATCGCGAGGTGGCGCAGGCGCGTGTCGCCATCATGCAGGCCGCGCTCGACGTGCTGAGCCGCAAGACGACGGCCGCCGCGGCGGTAGTGCGCGAGCAGTACGAGGCTCAGCGCTTGATCGCGGAAAATCCGGAGGACGCCCAGGCTGCGACCGAATACGACCGGCTGCGCCTCTATGCCATCAACCGTCAGCGCGACACGCTCGAGGAGCTGCGGCGTAACGGCACGATCGGCGACGAGGCCTATCACCGGCTGGAAGAAGAGATCGACTGGGCCGAGCTGGCCGCGTCGCCGGCGGGACGGTTCCAGCCGCTGACCACTTATTAAGGGGCGGCTCGGGGTACTGGCTGGACCATCCCGAGCGTCGTCGCGGTCCATTGCCACGCCATCGCCGAGACGCTACTGGCGTGGCCATATATTAAGCCGGTTCATCAATGAAGCTGATCAGCTACAACATCCAGTACGGCTATGGCACCGACGGGCGCTACGATCTCACGCGCTGCGCGAAGCTGATTGACGGAGCCGACATCATAGCCTTGCAGGAAGTGGAGCGGCACTGGCAGCGCAGCAATGGCGAAGATCAGCCGGAAATGCTCTCGCGGCTGCTGCCCGACTATCATTGGGTCTATGGTCCGGCATTCGACATGGATGCCAGCGAAAGGCGCGACGGCCGTGTCGTGAACCGCAGGCGCCAGTTCGGCACGATGGTGCTGTCGAAGCTGCCGATCGTCTGGTCGCGACTGCACGCGTTGCCGCTGCGCCGCACGCTGAGGCCGCTCAATACCCGCAATGCCGCACTGGAATGCATGATCCGCACGCCGGCGGGACCGGTGCGGTTCTTTTCGCTGCACCTTGCGCATATCGCTGCGGAGGAGCGGCTGGAACAGATCGACTATCTGCTTGGCGAGCATCGGCGCGCGCCATCCGACGGTGGTCCGTGGAGCGGCGCCGACGATGAGGCGCAGCGCAACTGGAGCAATGGCGAGCCGGAGCCTGAAAGCCCGCTGGCCGCGATCTGGCTCGGCGATTTCAACATGGAACCGGGAAGCACCGAGTACCGACGCATAGTCGGCGGCACGCCTTATCACCGCGGGGCGGCCTATATCGACGGGTTCGTCGATGCCGCCGCTGTCGCCAGCGAGCCGGTGCCGGATTTCCACACGCATGAAAAGATCATCGACGGCAGGCTGGCGAAGCGCCGGCTCGACCATTGCTTCGTCGGCGGCATGCTGGCCGAGCGGGTGCGTAGGGTGAGCGCCGACATCGGCGAGGTCGCTTCCGACCATTTCCCGCTGCGGGTCGATATCGATCTGGAGACGCCAGGCATTGCCTCGGGCCTGGCGGGCAGGTGAACCGCGCATGACGCTGTTCGTTTTCCTCGCGGTGCTCACGGCGGCTGCCATGCATGCGATCTGGAACGCGCTGGTCAAGGTGCATCTCGACCGCTTCCTGTCGATCACGCTGATGACGCTCGGCATGGGGTTCGCGGCGCTGTTGGCGCTCCCTTTCGTCGAGGTGCCGAGGGCCGAAGTATGGCCATTCATTCTGGCGTCGGTGTTCTTCCACATGGGCTACCGGACCTTCCTGATCGGCGCCTACAAGGCCGGCGATTTCGCGCAGACTTATCCGCTGGCGCGCGGCACGGCGCCGCTCTTGTCCGCGCTCGGCGGCATCGTCCTGCTTGGAGAGGTGCCGGCGCCGCTCGCCATCTTCGGCATCGTGCTTCTGTCGGCCGGCACGCTGGTGATGTCGTTTCGTGGCGGCATGCATCTCGAGCGGTTCAATCCTCGCGCGGTCAGTCTCGCGCTCGGCACCTCGATCTTCATCGCCAGCTACACGCTCTCCGACGGCAGCGGGGCGCGGCTTGCGGCGACCGCGCAAAGCTATGCGGCCTGGCTGTTCGTCTGTGACGCGCTCTGGGCCTTGGTGTTGTGCGTCGCCTTTCGCGGGCCGCAGTCGCTGCCTGTGCTGGCGCGCGACTGGAAGGCGGGTCTTTTCACCGGCGTGCTCAGCGGCGCCGCCTACTGGATCGTGATGTGGGCGATGACCAAGGCGCCGATCGCCTCGGTCGCGTCGCTGCGCGAGACCTCGATCCTGTTCGCCATGGTGATCTCGGTGCTGGCGCTGGGCGAGAAGATGACGGCCTGGCGCGCCGCGGCCGCGCTCGGCATCGTCGCGGGCGTCGTCGCTCTCAGGCTGGGTTAGAGCAATTCCTGGAAAAGCCCTGTAACGGTTTCTCGTCAACCGAACACGGTCATCACCTCGCCGCGCTTCTCGGGGCTGAAGCGGATGACGACGATGATGCAGACGGCGACCACGCCGGCAAACAGCGCCAGCGCATGGCCGTAGCTGCTTCCGGGCGCCTCGGCGATACCTGCCTGATAGGGACCGCCATAGGACGCGGCGAGGTTGCCGGCCTGATAAATGAAGCCGGGCAGGGTCGCGCGTACCGAACCGGGCGACAGTTCGTTGAGATGTACCGGGATGACGCCCCAGGCGCCTTGCACCGCCACCTGCATGACAAAGGCGCCGATCGCCAGCATGAAAGGCGTCGTCGTATAGGCCCAGAGCGGAATTGCCGGCAAAGCGATCACGCAGGCGAGCGTGATGGCGTTGATGCGGCCAATCTTCTCCGACAGGGCGCCGAATGCCAGGCCGCCGGCAATGGCGCCGATATTGGCGACGATGGTGATCCAACTCACCGTGTGCGGATCAAAGCCATGCTCCTTCCTCAGGAAGGTCGGGTAGAGATCCTGCGTGCCGTGGCTGAAGAAATTGAAGAACATCATCAGCACCACCGCATAGAGCGCGATGCCCCAATGCCTCCGCAGCGTTTCGAGGAGGCCCGGCCGCACCTGGGCGCGGCCTTCGACGAAAGCCGGCGATTCCGGCACATGCGAGCGGATGAAGAGCACGATCAGCGCCGGCACGAAGCTGAGCAGGAACATGGCGCGCCAGCCGATGGTGAAGTCGCCGATCTTCTGTCCGTAGAGCAGCCCGTACACCACCGCCGCCAGCAAATAGCCGGCCGGATAACCGCATTGCAGGATGCCGGAGACCATGCCGCGGGCGCTCGGCGGAATGGACTCCATGGCAAGCGAACTGCCCAGCCCCCATTCGCCGCCCATGGCGATCCCGAACAAGGCGCGTAGGGCCAGGAATATGCCGAGATTGGGCGCGAAAGCGGCGAGCGCGCCGATCACCGAATAGCTGACGATGTTCAGCATCAGCATGGGCTTGCGCCCATATTTGTCGGCAAGCATGCCGAAGACGAACGCACCGATGAAGCGCGTCGCGAGCGTCAGGAACAGAGCTTTGGAGACCGCCGGGACGTCGGTCTTGAATTCAGCGGCAATATCGACGAGCAGGAATGTCAGAAGGAAGAAATCAAAAGCGTCCAGTGTCCAGCCCAGAAAAGATGCGACGACGGTCTTCTTCTGCTCTGCGGTGAGGCTCAAGGCGTTTCTCCTTTGCACCCCCAGGGGACGATATGTTCCATGCGGTGCAAAAGAGAACGGTCGTTTGCCGGTTTTCGGTCAACCAGCGGTCACATTTCCGTAAACTCGAGGTCGAAGACCAGCAGCCCGTCGGTGCCGCCGTCGAGCGCGGCAACCAGGCGAGCGCCGGCACGCTGGTGCGCTTCGTGGAGCAGATAGGCGTCGCGGGCAGCGGCATCGCGGAAATCGATGGTGAAACCATGCGTGAGGCCGCGCGCGAAGGGCTCCGGGCTGACATTGGCGCTGAAATGTACGCCGCCCATGCCGTCGATGACGGAGCGCAGCGCTTCGAGATCGGCATGGATCGCGGCGCGCTCGGCGGCGGGGACGTCGTCGCGGAAGCGGACAAGGACGCAGTGGCGGATCATCGTTCTTCCTTCAGGCCGCCCGGTTGCCCTTGAACACGGCCGGCGGCAGCGGCTCGCGGCCAAGGATCAGGTCGGCGCCCTTTTCGCCGACCATGATCGTCGGCGCATTGGTATTGGAGGAGGGGACACGCGGCATCACCGAGGCGTCGCAGACTCGCAGGCCTTCTATGCCACGCAGCCTGAGATCTGGCGAGACCACCGCCATTTCATCATGACCCATGCGGCAGGTGCCGACCGGATGGTGGTCGGTCTTCGAGGTTCGGCAGGCATAGTCGAAGAGGTCGGCGTCGCTTTGCAGGGCAGGGCCGGGCAGCACTTCGCGCAGCACGTAGGGGGCAAGCGCCTTCTGGCGCATGATCTCGCGCGCCAGCCGCAGGCCCTTGATCGACATGTCGCGGTCGTACGGATCGGACCAGTAGTTCGGGTCGATCAGCGGGTGGTCGGCCGGATCGGCGCTCTTCAGCCGCACCGTGCCGCGCGAGCGCGGCCGCAGGAAGGCGGAGTTGAGCGTCACGCCGGGGTTCTTCAGCTTCTCGACGCCGGCCTCGATGCCGGAGCCGAGGCCGAGATGAAACTGGATGTCGGGCGAGGCGGCGGTCGGGTCGGCATACCAGAAGCCACCGGTCTCGAAGAGGCTGGAGGCCACCGGCCCCTTCTTCAAAAGCAGATATTGCAGACCCGCCCATAGCGTGCGGTGCAGCTTGGCGTAGTTGTCATAGGTGTGGTCGCCGGTGCATTCGGCGATCACGAACAGGTCGAGATGGTCCTGCATGTTGGAGCCGACGCCCGGCAGGTCGTGGACAGGGGTCACGCCGACCGACTTCAGGTGATCGGCCGGTCCGATGCCGGACTGCATCAGGAGCTTCGGCGAGCCGATGGACCCGGAGGAGACGATTACCTCGCGTTCGGCGCGCAATATGGTCTTCTCGCCGCCCGGCTTGTCGACGATCTCGACGCCGCTGGCGCGGCCCTTCTCGATGACGACGCGGGTGACGAGCACGTCGGTCCTGACCGTCAGATTCTTGCGAGCGCGGATCGGCTTCAGATAGGCGACAGAAGCGGAGGAGCGCCGCGCGTCCTTCTGGGTGAGCTGGTAGTAACCGACGCCCTCTTGGGCAGCGCCGTTGAAATCCGGGTTGAAGGGCATGCCCATCTCCTGGCCGGCGCGGAAATAGGCCTCGCAGATCGGCAGCGGCGAGATCGGGTTGGAGACGCCGAGCGGGCCTTGGTCGCCATGGAAATCGTTGGCGAAGCGCTGGTTGTTCTCGGCGCGCTTGAAATAGGGAAGCACGTCGCGATAGCCCCAGCCGGCGAGCCCTTCTTCCTTCTCCCAGGCGTCATAGTCGCGGGCATTGCCGCGCGTGTAGATCTGGGCGTTGATCGACGAGCCGCCGCCCACCACCTTGGCCTGGGTGTACCAGAAGACGCGATCCTTCATGTTCTTCTGCGGCACGGTCGACCAGCCCCAGGAGGCGATGCCCTTGGTCATCTTGGCGAAACCCGCCGGCATGTGGATCAGCGGATGCCAATCCTTGCCGCCGGCTTCCAAAAGCAGCACGGAATGGGAAGGATCCTCGCTCAGCCGGTTGGCCAGCACGCAGCCGGCCGGACCGGCGCCAACAATGATATAGTCAGCCATTGTTCCACTCACTCACAAGCGAGGCACGGAAAGCGCGCCGTCGACATCGATCACCGACCCGGTCGAAAAGCCGAATTTTCCGCTGGCCAGCGCTGCCACCACCGCCCCGATATCGGCGGCCTCGCCCCAGCGTTTGGCCGGCACCAGGCCGCTATCGATCAGCGCGTCATATTTGGCGGAGACGCCCGCGGTCATGTCGGTGCGGATGATGCCAGGCCGAACCTCGAACACGCCGATGTTTTCCGCGGCGAGCCGCAGCGCGAGGTTCTTGACCCACATCGACAGACCGGCCTTGGACATGCAGTAATCCGCGCGCTCCGGCGAAGCCATCGTCGCGCTGACCGAGGTGATGGTGATGATCGATCTGGTCGAGCCGGCAGGCGTCGCAAGCATGGCTTTGGCGACCGCCTGGCTGAGGAACACCGTGCCGCGCAGGTTGACGGCAAGAGCGCGGTCGAAATTCTCCGGCTTCAGCTCCAGAAGATCGCCGCGCAGCACTGCGCCAATGCCGGCGTTGTTGACCAGGCAGTCGATGCTGCCGAAGGCGTCGATCGCGGTCTCGACAAGTTCGGCGTGGCCAGCGAGATCGGCAATATCGCATTGGGCGTAAGCGAACTTCGCGCCGCGCGCGGCGATGTTCTCGGCAAGCGCATCGGCCGGCTTCTTGGCAAGGTCGGCGACGAGGATGTCGAAGCCGGCGTCGGCCAACGCCTCGGCACAGGCAAGCCCGATGCCGCGCGCGCCGCCGGTGACTATGGCCGCCGGGCGGGTCATTTGAAGCCAGCCTTTCGGATGTCGGCGCTGCCCCTCACCCTTACCCTCTCCCCGTGAAGGACGGGGAGAGGGGGATCTCCGGCGTTACGGCCAACTCCCTTCTCCCCGTCCTTCACGGGGAGAAGGTGCCGGCAGGCGGATGAGGGGCGGCGCCGGCCTGTCATGCCGCAAGCTCCGTCTTGCGGATGTGGTCGGCGACGCGCAGCGCCTGGGCCGCGATCGACAGTGCCGGATTGACCGCGGCCGAAGTCGGCAGGAAGCTGGCGTCGACGACGAACAGGTTGTTGTGGTCGAAGGCACGGCAGAACGGGTCGAGCGGTGACGTTGCAGGGTCATTGCCCATTTTCACCGTTCCGCACTGGTGCGAGGGTGTGCGCTTGTCGAAGGGCCGCGACAGCACGATCGGATAGCCGCAGGCGCGGAAATTCTCGCGCATCACCTTGGTCAGGCCCTCGAGGGACTGCATGTTGGAGCGCCGCCACTGCATGACGATCTCCTTGCCGTCGACCATGATGCGGCTTTCGGGATCGGGCAGATCCTCGCACATCAGGTACCAGTCGACGGCGTGGCCGGCCATGAAGTCGAGCGCGAATTTCGGCGCCAGCTTCACATTGGCCCTCAACATATTGCCGTCGATCTTGCCGAGCAGTTGCACATTGCCGAGCGGCTTGCCGCCCTTGCCGTCCGACAGATAGTAGTCGTTGAGCATCAGCGTCTTCTGGTAGACGGCATCGTTGCGGCGGCGCGGGTCGATCGCGAGCATCGCGCTCGAATTGTGGTTCATGAAGTTGCGCCCGACCTGGTCGGAGCTGTTGGCGAGGCCCTTGCCGCCTGCCTTGCCATTGCCGGTGGAAGGCGAGCGCAGCAGGATGACGGCGGAATTGACCGCGCCAGCCGACAGGATGACCAGCTTCGGCGACAGCGTCTTTTGCGAACCGTTCTGGGTATAGTGGATGGCCACGATGGACTTTCCGTCGGGCGAGGCCTCGAGCCAGTCGACATGGGCGCTGGTCTCGAGGCGGATGTTCTTGTCAGTGAGCGCCGCCGTCAGAGGTCCGGTCTGGGCGTCGATCTTGCCCTGGCCGGTGTTGGGGAAAGCATCCCAGCCGGTCTTGCCTTCCTTCAGCCAGGCTTCGATGTCGACACCCAGCGGCAGCGAGGCCGGATGCAGGCCAAGGCTCTTCAGTTCGGCACGGGCGCGCGCGATCGACGGCTCGTCGGGCACCGGCTTGAAAGCGTAAGGGATCGAGTGGAACGGCTCGGTCGGGTCCTCGCCCAGCGTTCCGCGCACGCGAAAAAGCTGCTCGGCCTTCGAGTACCAGGGCTCGAACTCCTCATAGGAAAACGGCCAGGCGGGAGAGATGCCGCCGAAATGCTCGAGCTCGGAGAAATCCTCCTTGCGGTAACGGATGAGCACGGCGCCGAAGAATTTCGAATTGCCGCCGACATAATAGTAGTTGCCGGGGTTGAAGGCGGCTCCTCCGGCCTCGCGCCACATCTCCTTCGGCCGATAGTGCTCGTCAACGAAGATCGACCGCGTCGAGCGCGCATGCGGCGTCGCCGGCATCGGTTCGCCGCGCTCCAGGATCACGATCGAGGCGCCGCTGCCGGCCAAGCCGGAGGCGATCGTGGCGCCGCCGATGCCGGAGCCGATGATGACGATATCCGGGTTCATGGCCGTCAGAGAATGCGCTTCTCGGTCGCCGGGTCGAAGAACACCGCCTTGCTGAGGTTGAAGGCCAGCGGCGTGCTGGTGCCGGGCTGGATCCTCGCATCGGCGCGCAGCCGCGCCACCACGCCCTTGCCGCCGAGATTGGTGACCGCGAAAGTATCCGATCCCGCCGGCTCTACCACTTCGATGTGGCAGTCGGCGGTGGCGATCTCGGACCCGTTGCGTTCCGCCCCTTCCGGGTCGGTCAGCGCTTCCGGGCGGACGCCGAAGATGACCGGCTTGTCCTTGAAGGCCGCAAGGCCGGCCGGCGCGCCGGGAAGCGACAGCGTGATCGGCTGGCGCGCCTCGCGATCGAGCACGACGGCCAACCCGCTGCCATTGGCGCCGATCTTGGCCGGGATCAGGTTCATCGCCGGCGAGCCCATGAAGTCGGCGACGAACACGTTGGTGGGGTTGTTGTAGACTTCGGCCGGCGTGCCGAACTGCTGCACCTCGCCGTCGCGCATGACGGCGATCTTGGTCGCCAGCGTCATCGCCTCGATCTGGTCGTGGGTGACGTAGACGATCGTCGTGCCGGTCGTGGCGTGCAGGCGCTTGATTTCGATGCGCATGTCGACGCGCAGCTTGGCGTCGAGGTTGGAGAGCGGCTCGTCGAACAGAAAGAGTTTCGGATCGCGCACCAGCGCACGGCCCATGGCGACGCGCTGGCGCTGGCCGCCGGAGAGCTGGCTGGGCTTGCGCTGCAGGAGGTGGCCGATCTGCAGGATCTTGGCCACCTTGTCGATCGCCGCCTGCCGTTCCGCCGCCGGCACGCCGCGCATCTCCATGCCGAAGGCGATGTTTCCAGCCACCGTCATGTTCGGATAGAGCGCGTAGCTCTGGAAGACCATGGCGATGTCGCGCTTCGAGGGATGCAGATCGTTGATCGCGCGCCCGTCGACGCGGATCTGGCCCTCGGTGATGTTCTCCAGGCCGGCGATGGTGTTGAGCAGCGTGGACTTGCCGCAGCCTGACGGACCGACCAGCACGAGGAAGCCGCCCTTTTCGAGCTCGACATTGATGCCCTTCAGGATCTCGACATTCCCGAAGCGCTTCTTCAGCCCATCAATTTCCAAAAAAGCCATGGTCGTTCCTTCAAGAAAGAGGGTCAGCCCTTGACCGCGCCCGCCATCAGCCCGCGCACGAAATAGCGGCCGGCGACGACGTAGACGATCAGGGTGGGGAGTGCTGCGATCATCGCCGCCGCCATGTTGACGTTGTATTCGACGACGCCGGTCGAGGTGTTGACGACATTGTTCAGCGCCACCGTCATCGGCATCACGTCGCCGGTGCCGGCATAGGCCGAGGCGAACAGGAAGTCGTTCCAGATGTTGGTGAACTGGTAGATGACGGTGACGACGAAGATCGGCATCGAGTTGGGCAGCATGATGCGGCGGAAGATCTGGAAGAAGGAGGCGCCGTCGACCTGCGCCGCCTTGATCAGTTCGGTCGGGAAGGCCTCGTAGTAGTTGCGGAAGAACAGCGTGGTGAAGCCGAGGCCATAGACCACATGGACGAAGACCAGGTTCACCGTCGAATTGCCGAGGCCGAAGTTGAACCCGGTCGCGTTCCGCAGGCTGGCGCCGAAGCGGCCGATGCTGCCGAGAATCGTCGCCATCGGCAAAAGCACCGACTGGAACGGGATGAAGCAGGCGAACAGCATCATCGCGAAGACCAGCGTGTGGCCGCGGAAGCGCCATTTGGTCAGCACATAGCCGTTGAGCGCGCCGAGCAGCGTGGAGATCAGCACCGCCGGCACCACCATCTTGATGGAGTTCCAGAAGTAACCCTTGATGCCGGCGCAGGTAAGGCCGACGCAGGTCTGGCCCCAGGCCTTGAACCACGGCTCGATTGTGGGCGACTGCGGCAGCGCCAGCATGTTGCCGTTCTGGATCTCGTCCATGGTCTTGAACGAGGTGACCAGCATGACGAAGAGCGGCATCAGATAGAATAGCGCGAACAGCGCGAGCAGACCGTAGACGACGATGCGGTTTATCGTCCTGGCGCTGACGCCGCTCGAGGCCTGGCGGGCCGGTGAGGCAACAGTGCTCATCGCGGCTTCTCCCTGAGCTCGGAATAGAGGTAAGGCACGATGATCGCTGTCAGCGTCATCAGCATGATCACCGCGCTGGCCGAGCCGACCGCCATCTCGTTGCGCTTGAAGGTGAACTCATACATGAAGTTGGATGGCAGCCAGGCCGAGCCGCCCGGGCCGCCGCTGGTCAGCGCCACGACCAGGTCGTAGGACTTGATGGCGAGGTGGGCGAGCACGATGAAGGCCGAGAGGAACACCGGCCGCAGAAGCGGAATGACGATGCGGCGGTAGAGCTGGAAGGTGGAGGCGCCGTCGATCTGCGCAGCCTTCATGATCTCGCCGTCGATGCCGCGCAAACCGGCCAGGAACATCGCCATGATGAAGCCGGAAGCCTGCCAGACGCCGGCGATCACCACCGTGTAGATGACGAAATCCTTGTTCTTGATCCAGTCGAAATGGAAGCTCGTCCAGCCCCATTGATGCAGCGTCTGCTCGAGGCCGAGGCCGGGGTCGAGGAACCATTTCCAGGCGACGCCGGTGACGATGAAAGACAGTGCCATCGGGTAGAGGTAGATCGGCCGCAGCATGCCTTCGCCGCGGATCTTCTGGTCGAGCAGGATGGCCAGGAACAGGCCGAGCGCCAGGCAGATCAGGATATAGAGGAAGCCGAAAATGCCCATGTTGGTGATCGAGGTGTACCAGCTCGACGGCGGGTCGCTCTCGAAGGTCCAGCGCCACAGCCGCTGATAGGCGCGGGCGCCGGTTATGGCATAGGACGGGAAGGTCTTGGAGTTGGTGAACGACAGATAGATCGTCCACAGGATGAAGCCATAGACGAACACGATCGTCGCCGCGAAGCTCGGCGCAAGAACGATCTTCGGCAACAGATCCTGCAGCCGCGAGCGGACGGTCGCGTCAGGGCGGGCGTCATGCTCCGGTGTCAGCTTGATTTGGGTTTCGGCGACTGTGCTCATCGGCTCATCCAGTACCGGTTGGTCGGGAGCTCTCCGGCGCGAAGCGCGCCAGGATGCATCCCGCACCGTTTGTGACAGGGGACCTCCCCCGCCGAAGCGGGGGAGACCTGTTGGTTTGTTCGCGCAATTCCGGACGGAAAACCGCTTCCTGGAATTGCGCCGGCGAAAAGCCTTACTTGGCGTCGTCGATCGCCTTGACCAGCTCGGTCACGGCCTCGTCCGAGCTCTTGATCTGCCCATGGACGAACTTCGAGATGACGTCCTTGTATGCGTTGGCAACCGCCGGGGGCGCGCCGTAGCCCTGGGCGAGCGAGCCGAACAGCGTGCCGCCCTCATTGGCCTTCTTCAGGTCGGCGATGCCCTTCTTGCCGCAGGCGTCGAAGTCGGTGTCAGGCACGTCGGTGCGGGCAGGAACCGAGCCCTTCACGACGTTGAAGGCAGACTGGAAGCTCTTCGACAGGGTGGCGGTGGCCAGAGCGACCTGGGCGGCCTTGCGGTCGTCCGGAACGTTGAACATGCCGAACATGTCGGAGTTGTAGATCACCGAGCCGTCGGTGCCCGGGAAGCGGTAGCAGAGAAAGTCGGTGCCCGGGGTCTTTTTGGCGGCGTGGAACTCGCCCTTGGCCCAGTCGCCCATGACCTGAACCAGCGCGTCGCCCTTGATGACCATGGCGGTGGCGAGGTTCCAGTCGCGGCCCGAGAAGTTCGGATCTACATAGGTGACGAGCTTGGCGAGGTTGTCGAACGACTTCTTCATCGTGTCGGACTTGAGCGACTCCTCATCGAGGTCGTTCATCGCCTTCTTGTAGAACTCCGGTCCGCCGGTCGACAGCACGACGGAGTCGAACATGGTGGCTTCCTGCCAGTTCTGACCGCCGAGCGCCAACGGGATAACGCCCGCGGCCTTCGCCTTGTCGAGGAGGGCGATGAAGTCGTCGAAGGTCTTCGGCTCGGTGCCGCCGATCTTGTCCATCACCGCCTTGTTGATCCACAGCCAGTTGACGGAGTGGACGTTGACCGGAGCCGCGACCCACTTGCCGTCATAGACGGAGAACTTCTGCAGGGCGGCGGGAACCGATTTGTCCCAGCCTTCCTTCTGGGCCGTCTCGGTCAGGTCGCCCATGACGCCGGCGGCGGCATAGTCGAGCACGGTGTAGCCCAGCATCTGCGAGGCGGTCGGATAGTTGCCGGCCGCAACCATCGCCTTCAGCGCGGTCATGGCGGCGTCGCCGCCGCCGCCGGCCACCGGCACGTCCTTCCAGGCATAGCCTTCCTTGGCCAGATCCTGCTTCAGCACGTTCAGAGCGGCCGCTTCGCCGCCCGACGTCCACCAATGCAGCATCTGCACTTCCTTGACGTCCGCGGCATGCGCCGAGAACGCAAAGCTCGTCGCAAGAGCCGTTCCGATAAGCAGTTTGCGCAACATTTACTACCTCCCTTGTTGCAGTCACATAACCGGCGGGGTGACCGCCGGGGTCTCCCAACTCAGCCGACCCACCAACCGGTGCGCTGGCCGCGATGAAACTGGATGGTCTTTTCCTCGGTATAGTCCTCGACGGCGCGTTTGCCGAGTTCGCGTCCGAGACCGGACTGCTTGTAGCCGCCGAAGGGCAGTTCGGGATAACCTTCCATGAACGTATTTACCCAAACCGTCCCCGAACGCACTCCGCGCGCCACCGACATGCATGTGTCGATGCTGGCGCTCCACACACCCGCAGACAGACCATAGGGCGTGTTGTTGGCGATGTGCAATGCCTTTTCAATCGTTTCAAATGTGAGGACGGACAGCACCGGCCCGAATACTTCCTCGCGGGCGATGGCCATGTCCTCGGTGACGCCCCGCACGATGGTCGGATCGAGATACTGGCCGGCATTGGAGGCGAGCTGTCCGCCGCCGCTGAAGACGCTGCCGCCGTCGGTTTTCGCTGCCGTCACATAGCCGGCTACTTTTTCCATATGGTCGGCGGAGATCATGGCGCCGACCTTGGTGCGGTCGTCAAGCGGGTCGCCGACTTTCACCTTCTCGGCCAGCGCCTTGACGGTCCTGAGGAAGTCATCGGCGATCGCTTCATGCACGATCAGCCGGCTGCCGGCATTGCAGCATTCGCCGGCATTGAAGAAGCCGCCGAACACCGCCGCATCCGCCGCCGCCTCGAGGTCGGCGTCGGGGAAGACGATCTGGCCGTTCTTGCCGCCGAGTTCCATCGACACCTTCTTCAGCGAGTTCGAGGCCGCCGCCATGGTCATCTTGCCGACGCGGGTCGAGCCGGTGAAGGACACCATCTCGACCAGCGGATGGCTGACCATCGGCGCGCCGACATCAGCGCCGAAGCCGGCGAGGATGTTGACGACGCCGGCCGGCAGCCCGGCCTCCAGCAGGATGTCGCCGAGCACGAAGGTCGAGGCCGAGGTCATCTCGCTCGGCTTCACCACCGCCGTGCAGCCGGCGGCGAGCGCGAAGGGCAGTTTCTGGCTGATGATCAGGAAGGGGAAATTCCATGGCGTGATGATCGAGACGACGCCGA
The DNA here is from genome assembly GCF_029674545.1 of Mesorhizobium sp. WSM4904. Lineage (NCBI taxonomy): Bacteria > Pseudomonadati > Pseudomonadota > Alphaproteobacteria > Hyphomicrobiales > Phyllobacteriaceae > Mesorhizobium > Mesorhizobium sp. WSM4904. The sequence goes on from NZ_CP121354.1 coordinate 2,406,291, forward strand.
TCGGTTCGCGCAGCACCACGCCCAGCATATCGTCGCCGAGATTGGCGTAGCTCTCGCCATGCAGCGTGCGGGCAAGCGAGGCGGCGTAGCGCCAGATGTCGACCGCACCGCCGATCTCGCCGCGCGCCTGCGCGATCGGCTTGCCGGATTCCAGCGCGTCAAGCCGCGCGATCTCCTCCAGCCGGGTCTCGATCAGGTCGGCCGCCTTGAGCAGCACGGCCGCGCGCTCGGCAGCCTTCATGCGCGGCCAGGGACCTGTCTCGAAGGCCCGGTGCGCGGCCTGCACGGCCGCCTCGACCTCCGCGGCGCCCGCCTGGGCGTAGCGCGACACGGCAAAACCGTGGCCGGGGCTCATGCGCTCGATGGTGCGGCCGTCGCGGGCGTCGACATGGCTGCCGTCGATCAGAAGCTTGTAGGCCTTCGGCGCCTGGGACGCCTCGGCCGGCATGGAAATCTTGAGTGGTGCGTTCATGGTGCTTTCTCTAGGATCTCGAAAAGGCCGGCTTCCGCTTGGCCTTGAAGGCGCCGACGCCGGCTTTCAGGTCGCCGGTGAGCGCAATGAAGCCGCTGGCCAGCGCCTCGGTCGCCGCGGCATTCTCCTCGCCCTCGGCGACGCCGATCATCAGCTTGGCGGCCTCGGTCGCCAGCGGGCCGCGTTCGGCGATTTTTTCGGCCCAGGCCCAGGCATCCTCCAACGCCTTGCCGGTCTCGACGACGCGGTCGACGATGCCAAGCGCGAGCGCATCGGCTGCCAGAAAAATCTCGCCGCCGAGCGCCATGCGCCGCACCGCCTGCGCGCCGAAGCGGCGCACGGCGCGCTGGGTGCCGGACCAGCCGGGGACCACGCCGATCGAAGTCTCGGGGAAGCCGAGCTTCACTTGCGTCTCGGCGACGCGGAAGTCACAGGCCGCTGCGAGCTCCAGCCCGCCGCCCAGCGCATGGCCGGAGAGCACCGCGATGGTCGGCTGCCTAAGCCGCGCCAGCCGGTCGAAGACGCGGTGGCCGAAGCGGACCCATTGCACCTGGAAATCGGCGGCACTCAACTGTGCCCAGGCCTCGACGTCGCCGCCGGCGCAGAAGCCCTTGCCTTCGCCGCGGATGAGCACGACGCGGACGCCTTCGGCCAGTTCCGCCTCGCCAAGTGCGGCTTCGAGCGCGCGCAGCATCGGGATGTCGAGCGCATTGAACTTTTCCGGACGACGCAGCGTGACGATGCCGACGGCGCCGTCTTGCTCGAAAGTGACGAGGCGTTCAGCCATGTGCGCCTCCGAGCGAGGCACCGCCATTGAGCGACAGGCCGATCGGCCGGTCGTGGTAGAGCGATGACGGCGTGACCCTCAGGTCGTTGGCGACGGCGAGCGGAATATCGGCCTGCGCCAGCACGTCGCGCTCGAGATCGATGCCGGGCGCCAGCTCCGTCACCATCAGCCCGTCGGGCGTCAGCTTCATCACGCAGCGCTCGGTGACATAGGTGATGTCCTGGCCTTGAGCGACGGCGCGTTTTCCCGAGAAGGAGATGTGCTCGACCTCCTCGACGATCTTCTTGACCTTGCCTTCCTGGTCGATGCGGATAGCGCCATCGGCCAACGAGAGCTTCGCGCCGGCGTTGAAGAAGCCGGAGAAGACGATCTTCTTCGCCCGCGCGGTGATGTCGACGAAGCCACCGGCGCCGGCCGTGACATGCGGGCGGGCCGAAAGCTTCGAGACGTTGACCGAGCCGTGGCGGTCGATCTGCAGGAAGGAGAGCAGCGAGGCGTCGAAACCGCCGGCCTGGAAATAGATGAACTGGTGCGGCGAAGGCATGATCGCCTCGGCGTTGGAAGCGCAACCGAACTTGAAGTCGAGCAGCGGCACGCCGCCGACCGCGCCCTGCTCGATCACCCAGGTGACCTTGCCGTGCTGGCCTTCCTCCAGAAGTATGCGCGGCACGTTGGCGGAGATGCCGAAGCCGATGTTGACGGCCATGCCGTCGCGCAACTCCATCGCAACGCGGCGCGCGATCACTTTCTGGATGTTCATCTCCGGCGTGCGGAAGGAAGACAGCGGTCGGAAAATCTCGCCGGAGATCGCCGGATCGTATGGCGTCTGCGTCGTCTGCAACTGGTCGGGCGCGACGACGATATGGTCGATCAGGACGCCGGGCACGCGCACATCATGCGGCTTCAGCGTGCCGTTCTCGACGACGCGCTTGACCTGCGCGATGACGATGCCGCCATTGTTGCGGGCCGCGAGCGCCTGTTCGAGGCCGCCGAGATAGGCGCCTTCATGCTCGTAGGTGAGGTTGCCGCGCTCGTCGGCGGAAGTGGCGCGGATGATCGAGATGTTGGGAACGATGGCGCGGAAATAGAGCCATTCCTCGCCGTCGAACTGCTCAACCGAAACGATCGGCTCGCTGGCCGCCGCGTTCATGGCGCAGCCCTGGTGGCGCGGGTCGGCAAAGGTGTCGAGGCCGACCTTGGTCAGCACGCCGGGCCGTTTGGCGGCCGCCTCGCGATGCATGTCGAACAGGATGCCGGAAGGCACATTGTAGGCGGCGACCGAATTGTCGCCGATCATCTGCCAGATCCGCGGCGGCTCGGCCGAGGAGGGGCCGGAAGGATAGGAGCCGCAGAGCGTGCGCTTCAACAGCCCCGGCTTGGCTAGATGATCGATGCCCTTAATGCCGTACATGTCGCCGGCCGCGATCGGGTGCAGCGTGGTGATGTCCCTCGGATGGCCTTCCGCATCGAAGCGCTCGCCGATCGCGGCAAGCACGGCGTCGGGGCAGCCGAGGCCGCTCGACGACGATACCGAGACGACCATGCCGTCCTTGATCAGGCCGGCGGCATAGGCCGCAGAGACGAGCTTGCTCACGCGAGGCTCCCGAGTTGCGGATCGATGGTCACAGCCTTGCCCGTTTTCGAGGATTGCAACGCGGCTTCGGCGCAAGCGAGCGACCAGATGCCGTCCTCGCCGGTCGCCGATGGATGGCCTTCGCCGCGGATCGCGGCATGGAACTGGCGCAGCGAGCGGGTGTAGAGGTCCTCGCGGTCGAAGCTCAGTTCTTCCTCGCCGCTCGCGGTGCGCAGCAGCACGGAGCCGACCGGCTTCTGCGTCATCACATTGGTGGCGAATAGCGAGCCTTCCGATCCATGCACCTCGAAGCCCGTGCCGGCGAATTTCGTCGTGAAGCCCTCATGCGACTGGGCGATGACGCCGGACTTGAAGCGCCAGACGCACATGGCGCCGTCCTCCAGCCCGCCGCCGGCCATGCCGGCGGCTTGCGTGAAGGCAGAGATCTCGACTGGATCGTCGCCGAGCACGAAGCGCAGCGTGTCGGCATCGTGCACCGTGATGTCGAGCACCACGCCGCCGCCGGCTTCGGGCCTGGCGATGCGCCAGCCCTGCAGGTTTTCCGGCAGGTAGACGGAATGAAAGACACGCGCTGCGATCGGCTTGCCGATACGGCCGGCGGCGATCGCCTCGCGCATCGCCCGATGCGCGCCGGCATTGCGCAGGTGGTGGTTGGTGCCGAACACGATGCCGGCTTGCCCGGCCGCGGCGACCATCCTGCGCGCATCGGCGCTGGTCAGCGCCAGCGGCTTTTCGCACAGCACATGCTTGCCGGCCTTGATCGCAGCCAGACCCTGTTCGAGATGCAATTCGTTGGTGGTCGAGATGTAGACGGCGTCGATGTCCGGGCCAAGCAGCGCGTCCAGCGTCGAGACGGCGGCCGGTATGCCGTTTTCCTTGGCGTAGGCTTCGGCGCGCTCCGGGCTGGAGCTCATCACGGCGGCAACCTCGCCATCACCTTGAGCGCGGATGGCGTTGATCATGAACTGCCTGGCGATCGTGCTCGCGCCGATCAGGCCCCATCTCACACTCATGCCGCGTCTCCCATTCCAGTGCTGCGCGCGTTGCGGCTCGGGCCGCAGCTTTCCCTGACAACGAGGCTGACAGCGCCGATATGGTCCTCGGCGCGCGTGGTGCGCGACTGGATCATCTTCAGCATGACGTGGGCAGCCCGCTCACCGAGGCCGGCGGTGTCGACGGCGACGCTGGTCAGCGCCGGCATGTAGTGCTCGGCCTCGGCCACGTCGTCGAAGCCGACGACGGCGAAGTCGGCTCCGGCTTCCAGGCCGCGCTTGCGCAGCGCGAGCATCACGCCGAAAGCGACGGCATCGTTGAAGCAAAGGGCGGCCGTCGGCGGCTTAGGCGCCGCAAGCGCGGTCTCCAGGCAGGTCATGCCGCCCTTGCGGCTGGTCTCGCCCTCGACGATCGTTCTGTCGGCGACGGGGATGTCCAGCGTTTCGCAAGCCTCCAGAAAACCGCCCAGCCTCTGTCGATAAACGACGAGGTCGGACGAGCCGCCGAAGAAGGCCAGCCGGCGATGGCCCTTGCGGATCAGATGCTCGGTGGCGATGAAGGCGCCGCGATGGTTGTCCGGCGCGATTACCGGAATGCGGCTCTCGGGCAGCCGGCGCATGGTGAAGACGATCGGCACGCCGGCGGTCTCGATGCGGCGGAAGGCGCCGGGCGTGGTGCCGCGCGCCGGCGAGACGATCAGGCCGGCGACGCCCTGCTCCATCAGCGACTTCAGCACCTCTTCCTGCCGCACGGGGTTCTCCGCGGTGTTGGCGATGAAAGGCACGATGCCGGCAGCCTGGAAGACGCGCTCCATGCCGACAGCCAGCTCGGCGAAGAAGGGATTGGTGAGATCGTTGATCACCATGCCGATGACGTTGGAATGGGCCTTGCGCAGATTGGCGGCGCCGCGGTTGTAGACATAGCCGACATCCTCGATCGCCTTGCGCACTTTGACCGCGGTCTCAGGCCGGATCAGCCCGCTGCCCTGCAGCACGAGCGATACCGTCGATTTGGACACGCCCGCCTCGCGGGCAATGTCCAGGATCGTCGCCTTGGCCCGGCTGGCCATATCCGTGACTTCCTCCGCGTCGATATCGAGATCTATTGGAACGTTCTAAACACCTCGGCAATCTGGAGTCAATCGGGATTCTCGTGAAATTCGGAAAAATTGATGGATGCCCCCGTAATGCAAGGGTCTTACACTGAAATTCGACATTGAATCGCTTCAGCCGGCAGAACCATAAAGATCCTTGATTTATTGGAACGTTCCATCTATAGCTGCCGCAAAGGGAGACTTCCATGGACATCATCCTGCCTGCGGAGAATGGCGACCGCGTCAGCTACAGGCTGGTCGGTCAGCCGGTAGAGCCCGTCATCGGCGCGGATTTCCCGCGCATCGCCTATGCCGCGGCCCATGTCGTCGCCAATCCATTCGCCATGACCGATCCCTGGTCTCAGGCTGCGGTCGACTGGGACAAGACCATGGCCTTTCGCCATCATCTGTGGCGGCTCGGTTTCCGCATCGCGGAAGCCATGGACACTTCGCAGCGCGGCATGGGTTTCGACTGGGCGAGCGCGAAGGAACTGATCCGGCGCTCGATCGCCGAGGCACACACGGTGAAGGGCGCCGATCTCGCTTCGGGCGCCGGCACCGACCACCTGGCGCCCTCGGCGGCAAAGTCGCTCGACGACGTGATCCGCGCCTATGAGGAGCAGTTCGCGTTCATCGAGGGCGAGGGCGGCAAGGCGATCATGATGGCGAGCCGCGCGCTGGCGGCGGTGGCCAAGGGGCCGGACGACTATGCGCGCGTCTACGACCGCATCCTCAGCCAAGCTTCCGGCAAGGTCATCCTGCACTGGCTCGGCGACATGTTCGACTCGGCGCTGAAAGGCTATTGGGGAAGCGACGATTTCGAGTCCGCGCTCGATACGGTCGTCGCCATCATCGAGCGGCATGCCGACAAGGTCGAAGGCATAAAGATATCGCTGCTCGACGCCGGCAAGGAGGTACGGCTGCGCGACCGCCTGCCCGAGGGCGTGGTGATGTTCACCGGCGACGATTTCAACTATCCGGAACTGATCGCCGGCGACGGCAAGAAGCATTCGCATGCGCTGCTCGGCATCTTCGACGCCATCGCGCCGGTTGCCAACGCCGCGCTGGCGAAGCTCGGCGCAGGAGACCGGGCCAGCTATGACGCGCTGATGGCGCCAACCGTGCCGCTGTCGCGGAAAATCTTCGAGGCACCGACCGAATATTATAAGGCCGGCATCGTCTTCATGGCGTGGCTGAACGACCACCAGGATCATTTCGCCATGGTCGGCGGCATGCAGTCGGCGCGCGGCATATGCCACTACGCCGACATCTTTCGCCTGGCCGATCAGGCCGGATTGCTGGCCGATCCCGAGCGCGCCATCACCAGGATGAAAGCCCTCTGCTCGGTCGCGGGCGTTTGAATCAGGCAGTCCTATCTTCTACGCGATGGCATCAGCCGCGCTCGACAGTGGAAGGCTGTCCTGGAGCGGCGAAAGAAATCAGGGCCGGCGCCATATCGAGCTCGAACGGGATCGTGTGAAAACTCTGACCGCGGCTTTGCAGCAGGTCGACGATGCGCGCTTCCTCGTCAGGGTCGACGATCCGGTTGACGATCCAGAATTTCTCGCAGTCCGGGAGTTCAGGTTCATTGTCCAGGACGAACCGGACATTGTCGTGTGACTGGCCCTTCCTGTGCCGTGGCTCCAAGTCATTGCCGATGATGCGGACGAGCATGAAGCTGTCCTTCGCGGGGCGGGTTGCGAGGTCTCATAAGCTCACGGGCGGCGTCGACGCGCTGCCGCGCCAGACGATCGCGGGCGGCTTGCTTTGCCGCCCGTTCGCGTATCCGGGCAAGGGTGGCAAGCGGCGCGCTCGCGCGTTTGAGTTCGCGATAGACGCGCAACCAGACCACTCATGTGCCCAGACTTGCGGCTGGACATCGCAGTCCGCGTGCGATTGCCGGCGGACGGAAGAGCGGAGTCTCTATTGGAATTAGGACAATCCTCCCGAAATCGGCTCTGCGTGCCTGTTATTCGGATTGTGTCACAGTTCTATTCAATCGATGCGCTCAAACAGATAGGCAAGGACGCTTGCCCCGCTACGACCGGCACTCCTCCGGTTCGCTAGACAAGCGCCCGGCTCCACGCTTAGCTGCCAGGGCAGTTCAGATCATCAGGGAGCGCTTCAGCGTGAAGGGATACTGGCTCATCGTCGGAACCGAGATTTCGGACCAGGAAGCGCAGGCGGAATACGGCCGGCTCTGGAAGCCGATCGGCGAAAAATACCAGGCGCGAACCAACACGACGAAGCAGCCGCCGCTGCTTGTCGAGGCGCGCGATGCCAAGCGCATGGTGCTTGTGGAGTTTCCGTCGCTGGAGATCGCCAAGGCCTGCTACGCCGACCCGGCCTATGAAGAAGCCATGCGCTTCGCGCTCAAGGCGTCGAGTCGCGTGCTGGTGATGTTCGAAGGGGACCTCGGGTAGCCGGCGGGCGTAGCGCCACTGGAGAACCGCTAACTTGCGCTCGATCCGAGACGGCCATCGCCATGGCCGTCCGCAACAATTCAAGGGACGTCAAAAGCGGTAGTTTAGGCTCAGAGAAACCGTATGGGTGCTGGGCTTGACGAACGTTGGGCCAACCAACGCACTGTCGTCCTCGAAATTATGGTCCGAGAAATGCGCGTAGGCGTAATCAACGCCAACAACCCATTTGTCATTGAGCGCGTAATCTGCGCCAACACCGATCGTCCAGCCGGTATAAGTCCGGTCAAACTTGGTATCCCCAAAACCGAGAATGCTATATCCGGTATCGTGCAGGTGCAGGAAGGCCACGCCGCCCTTAACGTAGGGGAGGAAGTTGCCCATCGCATATCCGGCCCTCGCGACGATATCGCCTTGCCAATCGGCAGCGGTCTCGAACGTTTCACCGTCGATCGTCGGCACTGTCTTCTTGTTGAACACCGCAACCAGACGAGCCTCCGCTCCGAGAACGAAATTGTTGTCGAATTGATACTGGTAGCCTACTTGGCCGCCAATCGATGCCGATGTGCTATCGCCATCATATCCGGTGGGATCATAATTCGGGATCGTCACATCGCCCTTGAGGAAATTGACGCCGGCCACCGCGCCAATATAGGCGCCTGTCCAATTGTAGGACGTGGGCTCGACTGACAATGCATCCGCAGCAAAGGCTGACGAACAAAACCCAACAAGCATTGCCGACGTGAGTAGAACCTTCCCCATAACTCGCCTGTCGCTCCGATCCGCCATTGCACCTAAGAGTTTGATAGCATGGTTTTCAGGAGTTGCGCTGTAACACAGCGGCAACAGTGGCGCTGGATGAGGCGTGGCGAGAGATTGCTTCCGACACCGCGAGCAAGGTTCGGACCCTACAAAAACCCGCAAGCCGGAGCCAGCGGGTGATAGGTTGGCTTTGTCTCGCCCCCGTAGGGAGCTAGCGAACTATAATGGCGCAGCAAGCCGCGTGCACTTTCGCTCATTCCAAGACGTCGCCTGCCCACGCCGCCGCTTGCGCCAGGCAGTGGCGGAAACCGCTGAGTTATTGGAAGGATGGTGGGCGTGACAAGGATTGAACTTGTGACCCCTGCAATGTCAATGCAGTGCTCTCCCGCTGAAGTCGCCTTCGCTCCTATTGAAAGACTGAATAAATTCAGCTGCTTACGCAGTCTACGATCTTTCCTAGCTACACGCAATCCCAAGCAAAGAGGAAGGTCTCCGGCCTTCGGTGTGACCGGAGTGTGACCAACATTGAGAACTTTACACAGCGCTTTAAGTGAGAACGTACATGAGATCGCCACACAGCCCTTCCTTTCCGGGTTGGAAACTTCCTTGAGGCCGGGGGCGACAGGTGACAGGCCCCGGGGGTATCCATGTGTATGTACCGACGACGTGGGCGCCAGTTTTGCAATCTGTAAACTTCTAGCTTGAACGCCCTATCGGGGGGCAGTCCGTTGTTTGGGTTTAGACAGACGTTCCTCAGGCCACAAACCGGTCCCACAGGCGTTTCGCTGAATCAAGCAACCAATTCCCACCAGAGTACGCTGTTCCGGCGCTGGGACCTATCTCTGGAATTGGCTCGTCAGGTGCGTTGCCTGTCCGGTCACCCAGTCTGATCTCAGTGTTCTTCCCTGAAGAATCTGTTTTGGCATGACCAAGCAGCTTCTCCCTCAGACGGTAGCCCTCGTATTCAGGTGCCTCCCGCTTTGCCAGGAAGAGCTTCATGCCAAGGCTATGTCGTTCGTCTCCGTGTAGCTCTTCCTGATCCGCCAGCAGGTCGTCAAAGAGGCTTCTTGAGTGTTTCAAGGATATCGTCCAGCCTCCCATTCTCTGCCGGTAGGCGTCTAGCATCGTAGCGGATAGTTCGTCGGCATAGCCCTCAGTTACGATGAAGCTGTCATGAACGGGAAGGACTGGAACCCCTGTGTCCATCATCGTCATGATCACGTCTTCCGCAATGTCAGAATCCTGCCGTTGAAGCCGAATGCCTTCTCCAGAGCGGAAGAACTTTGCAATTGGTTTGTGCTTCGCAAGGACCGCTTCCTGTAGGTCCTTCCATGACACGCCCTCTGGTAGCTTCGACCTGAGAGGAGCTTCGATGTGTCCCTGAGCGTTGATCATCTTAAGGGTAGTAGTTTTCACAAGGTCACGAAACTCCTGCCCGAAGCCATCGAGAATGTATGCGTCACCTTCAAGCTGTTGGCCCACCTTCGCGTAGAGCATTGCCAACTGCATGTTGGAGAAATCGACCTCGACAGTGGGCATGCCGTTGATCGTTATGAAACGACGATACGCCTTCGGAACATTCTGCCAAAATCCACCATAGAAGCGTCCACCCTGATCAAACCTTCTGTAATTGAAGATACGATGCAGGCTCTTCCCGGAAACTAGATCTATTAGGGGGGACGCCGAGCTGGGCCTACCGAATTCATCGAAGCCGGATTTTGTTTGGTCCGCTAGGGAAGCCATCTCCTTCTCGGAGACGAAGAGATTTAGACGGATGTCTGATATGAATGAATTGTACCTGTGCAAGGAGGCCTCCATGGCCAGAGTTTCAGTCGTATGCTGAAATTCCTCGAATTCGCTCCCGTCCTTTGACGATCCTTTTCGGAGGCGAATTATTGGGAGATTGGCTCTATCGAAAGCTATGTCCCGTATGGCAATGTATTTATTAGTCTCAAATGTGTTCCTATTAATGGGTATGTATTCATTACATATAGATTTATTTATATAGTCATCAATTGACGTAATTAATGAATCCGATGCCATTACTATGGTTGTATATCCTTTTCCTAGCTCTACACCGAAGTTCCCTCCTCGTTTATAAGCTAGCGATGGAGTGGAACCTGTCAGATAGTCAACAACCTTGCGAACGGCTCGAATGCCAAGTTGATATGGGTTGAATTGCCCTTTCTTATAGCCATTGTTGCCGAGATAAATCTGCACACAACGTGATGGATGTAAGGCGTGGGCTCTGAGAAGATTAAATAATATGACGCTGAGAGCCGTTTTAACGTTCTCGACCGCGTCTTTCTTTCGTCGCTTTCCGGCTTTTGCTACTATGCTCTCAGCAATGGGCCAAAGATATGGATCGAACAAGGAAGACAGCTTCTGAGAGCGATCTAGTCTCGGGCAGTTGCGGTCATAGATCATGACTCTACCCGGGCTGGCAGTTGAGCCAATTGGCCTTTGACCTCAGGAGATACGTCCCCGACCTTTTCCCTGATCGCGCGGCATAAACCCGCCTTTGACCTGCAATAGCTCCTTGCCCTCCAAGCTGGCCTTCCGTTGTAAGAACCCTTTCGTTTTTGAAGAATCCACTGGATCCCGTCGTTGCAGACTATAATTCTCCATTCAGCGTTTATTCGAATGACTACCTTAGAGTAATAGTCACTTTTCTATTTTTCACCTGAGCCATCTATATCGGCATTTGTTATTAATTCGATATCCTCCATATTTTTGAAATTTAGCGCAGTTTGCGTGGATCTGATTCCTCTTAAAGTTGAGCGGAAATCTTCCTTTCCGAATAAGCGGGAAAGAACGAAATGCAGCATATTGTTCTCCTGTTAACAGGCGCATGAGAGATGCTGACGAGCGCTTCGGGTGCTCATCGTCGTTTTGATTGGGATCGAACGGAGAACGTCACGTGCTTGACTTGCACGGAAACGCTGAAGAACTCAGCTAAAGCGGCTTCACCGCATCCTGTAGATCATCCCGCTCTAGGCTTTCTAGCCTTCTGCGCTACAGAATTCAGACGATAGATGGGAAGCGCTTTGCCCTGCGCAAGGCAAGCGGTCCAAAATTTTACGCCCGCACCGTATAAGCGCCCGTGTTGGCCAGCCGGAGGCGTTCCCATGATATTTTCCACGCCTCGAAACCGTGCCTGAGGCGCCTCGTAGACCGGTCCCGCACTGCCTTGGAGGGTTCGAGCCTATTTGGATGCGAAGGGTAGGATTGTCCCTCTGTGGGACCGCTCCCAAGGGGAGAGATACGAACGCATCATTGTAGGTATGGCAGCCAGAAGGGGGCGAGATATGCGACTAGTGCGGCCGCACCATACGCTACGGCTAGTGTGCCGGCGACCCATGCACAGACAACCAGAACCCGGGCGATAAAAACGGACAAGCGCCATTGAAACATTTCGTGGCGAGTCAAGGGAATGTTCCAGCCGGGTGGATAGAACAGCTCTTCCTTCTGGGCCTTCTCTGGACGCCTATTGCCAATGCGTAGGTATATGCGAATGGGAAAAAATGACCGGCGCGGTTCGGTTTTGTCGTCGCTCATCAATCTATCGTTGCTCATCGGTTACCCCTCCCGAGACGCGCGTTGGACGGCAGTTCGCTTTGTTCAATATATCGAGGTGCGAATTTTGAGCAACTGGGTTCGCTTCCGGCATGGACTTGCGGGAAGTGCTTGCTGCAAATTTGCGTCGGTTGAGGCACCTAAGGGGGCTGTCTCAAGACGATCTTGCGTACGATGCAGGTGTCAGCCGGAGCTACCTCAGTCAGATCGAAAAGGGCAAATACTACGCAAGCCTAAAGTTCATAGGCAAACTTTCGGTCGTGCTCCAGGTTGAGGCTTGGGAGCTTCTTAAGCCATCAGAGACCAGCCCTAGGGAGTAGCAAGGTGAATGACCTAAGCGATCCTGAATGGCTAAGCGCAATCCGGCCATGATGATGCTCTATGAGCTGGCTCATGCTATAGGCCTATTAAGAGGCTGAGCCCTGAATTATGCGGTCGCCGTACCGCTCTAGTAAAAGACGGATCACGTTAGCGCTTGCGAATGCTGCGTCCCTTTGATGTCCGTCATTCTTGTGTGGATCAGCGTAGTCACAAACGCCCTTGAGCACGAATGCAACAGGCGCTGGCCTGTCGGCCTGGTAGGCGGCGCTGTAGATAGCGTAGGACTCCATATCGATCGCACACGTTTCGCGGTGCTGTGCCTTGATCTCTGCCGTCACCTCCTCATCGGCTATGACGGCGGCACCGGAAGCCATGGGACCGATCGCGACCTTGAACAATCCCAATTTCTGGTCTGGCGCTTCTAAGGATATTTTCGCAAGGGACGCCCTGTCGGCCTTCAGCTGTTCAACATGGGCGCGTACGATGCTTGGCGGAACGTGTTGGTATGCTGCGCCGAGGAACTGGGTAGTATTCTTATCCGTAATATACTTGCCGCATTGCCAATCCCACGAGGGGTCAGCCAGGACTACATCCCCCAAGTTCACCTTTCCCTTGATACCTGCGCAGATGCCGGCCATCACTAGCACCTTGGGCCTCATGCGATCAATTACGCGGGCTGCGGTCAAAGCAGTCGGGACCATCCCCATTCGGCCTATCCCAAACGCCATTACCGAATGTGAAACGCCGCCAACTTCAAATCGCCCACGATGTCCAAACGTGACTTCGTCAATCGGCTCAGCCGCTACAAAAGACCAAGGTAGTCGAAGAACTTCGGAAAGCTCTGGCTCGGCCAGCGCGCAGATGATTGCGACATCAATTCTTGAGTCAGCTGTAGCCCTGTTCTTTGACTGGGCGATCATATATCGGACGCAATTGACTATTTGTGTATACCACTCGTCGGTTGTTTCATCATAGTCAATGATCGTCCACATATTCTTCCGAAATATATCCGACGCGCCCTCAGCAGCTTCCCTGTCCGCAGATATTCCCACGATCCGTTTAGGTCGCTGTATTTCTTCAGAGTCGCCAATCTCCATCAATAGTTGAATTGAATTATCAATAGACGCCTCCTGCTCCGGGAAGAATGGAAGTAGGATATCGATTATTAACAGATCATAAGTCGTAAGTTTCAGACGGTTTATTCCGTCAGACGCGGACGTCACGATGTCGATCGAACCGCGGTCAACACCAACGTCGATCACAGGGGGGAATAGTTTCTCATATTTTCGCGGATTGTCGTCGACAATGAGTATCTTCACGACTTTTCCCTCCTCAACAAAACGGTTCTAATCAGAGCCACTAGGGGGTCTTTCCAATCATCAAAAGCCGAATTGAAATACAAAACCCCCTCGACCATTTCGGGAAACTCTGCCTTCAACTCCGCCTCAAGTTCGCTGATGCCAACGAAGCCAGAGCCTTTCGGGAACGCCTCGTAGCCGGTAACGACTATGATAGGACACGCTATGCCAGAAAATTTCATATGACGGATGACTTCAATGCCACCGAAGCCTTGCGGCCGTCCTCCTCCTTCGCGCTCGCCAATATCAAAGGTGGGAAGGGACATGTCCAACAGCAGTACGTCTGGTATGCGCTCGTCAATTATATCAATAGCTGCGGTAACAGAACGGGCAGTTTCGATACAGGCTGACGGAAAGACCCCCTTCACGTACTGCTCGATGTGGCGCTGCTTAAACGGCTCGTCCTCAACCAACAGGATGACGCAGTCCATCATAACAACCTACTCAGCCAACCAAGAGTATTGCACAAACAGACGGAATCTTCTCTCAGGAATGAACCCGAATTCCAACCTTCCCATACTTGATTGTCGAATTATCGGCGATAACTTTATAAATCCGGAACCTTCGTCGTTTCTAGATCGTTTACCGGTTGCCCCTTTTTTGATCATCTCCCGGATTTCTTTCATCCGGGCTTCGTGCTCTTCTATGTTGAGCTTTGGGGACACGCTATTGATAATCTCAATTCGAAGCGCACTCTTATCGCTATTGAGCGAGCAATTGATGCTCACAAGCGGGTCTGTTAAACCCGCGTTATGCTTGCGCATGTTCCCGAAGGCGACCCATATCGCGTCATTTATAAAAATCAAATCCGACGCGCCAACCACAACATTGTCGCTTACGTTATAGACAATTCGCGGTTGGAGAACTCGGTTCGACTTCAATGCTGATTCCACTGCCACGTCGATTGCTACTCGCAAGGTGAAGCGGTGCTTTGAAGTTTCTGTTTCAGGACGCTCAAACCAGGCCTCCGTCTCTCCTAACGCCGCCTGTAGTTCGGTTGTCGCTTGGGAGATTGACAAGCTGAACTCCTGAAAGGCCGAGTCGTGTAAAACCAAATTCCCGATGTCGATCCGCAGCTTGTTCAGGGCCTCTGAAAGGCCCATCTTCAGATCCTCGGAAATGATTCTCTTAGCGGTCTCCAGACTTCCGGCCAGTACGCCCCAGAAAATGGCAAAAACCGTCCGCAGGAAATCGTCGATAGTCTCATCGCTCCTGGATAGCGCGCGGGTGACCACTAGGAGCGGTGACGAAATCACGATGTCAAAGATGCCATCGGGTTTTTCTGCTGATCGAGCATGGAACCGCCGGTCCTTGATGTCGTTTAGTTTCTCATCGAAGAATTTTGAGAAAGCTTGAAAATGTTCGTCGATCCGGCGGTTGTCCGATAGCGGCGTTAGGCGACCTAGCCAATATGCATTCGGGTTGTAATTTGAATGCCCTGTTGCACGGGTGGTAATTATATGACGGACCTCAAGGGGATCACGCACCCTTCCTACAAACGATTGATGCCGTATACGTTTGCTCACATAGTAATCGAGCCCATATGACGAATTATGCAGAAATTCCTCTTTAATCTCTCCAACCAGAGCTATCAAAAGGCCGTCGGCCTCCCCAACCGGAGTGAAGACTAGCTCACGAGAGACCTTCCCGGACTGAGATATTTCCTTAAGAAGCTGATCATACATGTCGCCATCGTCAACATCGATGTCGTTGAGATCGCGATAACGAAGAAACATTTGTCCTAGAGAACTTTTAGCCCATCGACCTATCGAGTCTGTATCAACATAAATACGATTCCTGTCGATGATCTCCAAGCCTTCATTGATTCGCATTCGGTGAGTGATACTAAATATCTCGCCATCGTATTGAGCAATATTCTTCTCATCAATAGAAGCAAGCACGCCGCAAATCGCTTGTCTCTCAACCATCACCTCTTTCGAATTTTGAAATAAGCCAGAGACGTCGATAGTGCTTGGTACGCAAACGTACCATAAAAAGTAAATCAATATGTCCAACGGGTATTCGCTAACGTGGTCAGCTACAGCAGACGGCTTTTTCCACGTTGTCGATTTTAGGAAGCGCGATGTTGCAAACCTCAAAATGGAGGCATGCAAATCGCTGTTGGAAATCTTGTGAAGATAAAAGATGGCTACGATCGTTTGCATCGTAAGCCCTAGTGCTCGATAGTCGGAAAATTGATACGCTCCAATGGCTTCTACAATCTGCTTTGGGGGCACTGATCCGGGTGCGATGGCCTCATTTGCAATAAGCTCTATGAGGGCTGTGCGATCACCCATGCCATATCGGCACCTGAACAGCAGCGCATCTGCAAAGTGTCGGATGGAGCCGGGAACATCCTGGCTATTGACCGTCGTCACTAGACAGTCGCTAGCCGCGTCGTGCTCCTGAAGCTTCTCTAGCCAAAAAGATTGCGCCCAACTGGACGTTATCGGATTGAGGAGCTTTGAATCGCTCGTTAAACCTGTATCTAAGATGCGCCAGGCGGCGGTCGTGGGACCGGCTTGTGTTGAAAGTCCCTCGCTTTGGAGAGTGACACTCTCGGGTCCCAACACTTCCGAATTCAGATCCACCAGATGTAATGCCGGTTGTGCCGTTATTGACTTTGTCTTCATCTCGGAAATGAAATCGCAGATCCCTTTGAATGGTGCCAAGCCAGAGAGGTTCAAAGCGATGCGCTCAGCGTCAGTCCCTTCCGAAGACGCAAGAAATCCGTTGATGAATGACGCGGATAAAGCCTTCGCAAAACTCAAAGCCCCCGCCTTGCGCCGAATGAACCGTCTATTTGGCAAAGATAGCGCCAGCGCGGCGTAGATAATTTGCCAAGGATCGCTAGCGCCAAACGTCTCCCGAAGGGCAGCTCGCGGGGCATTCTCCGGGGCTGTCCCGAATAGGATATCACCTATTTGTGATTCTCGTGTCTCAAATTGGCTAGTGTCAACCTTCAGGCCAAGGGCAAGACGAACCTTTTCTAGGCGGTAGTCATGGACTTTAAGTAAATCGACAGCAGAGGCGATATGCATCATCTGCTTTTTGTCGAACGACAAACGAATTGATTCTTGGATATACGATATGAAAGTCTCATATATATCGATGATGGGGCCTTTCTGCTCCATCATTAGTATTTTAGACACCTCTTTAGGATCCTCTGGCCATTCGTTAAATAGATGAAACCGAGTGTATGCTGATAATTGTGCGGTTACAAGTTTATCAAACCTCTTATCAACCTCACTTCTGAATGCGGATATAGACGTTCTGTCCTCATTGCGGACACTAATATAGTAAGCTACGTACTGCAAAAATCCACGTCGATGTTGCCGTCTAATATTTGCTACGTATCTCTTATGACCTTCCAGGCCATTGTGTAGATGTTCAAGCGCAATTCTAAGCTTAGTTGACCACAACGAATCGCCAATAAGATTGCTGATTTCATCGACGGCCTGGATCGCTTGGCCTATTTCACTCGTCATTACAAATCTAGTAGCAATGTTTTTTCGGCGAACAAAGTCATCGACAGCTTTTCGCTCGAGATTTATTCTTGAGACCAGCCATAGTAATTCTTTTCTAAGTGCAATTCTGGGACCGCCGGGGCGATGGTGCAAATAGTCTGTATTAATTGGCTTGTTGAAAAAAGACGGTGTCTTGAGGCGAATGTAGTTGTTGGCCCAGTCGAGAAAGTGCGAGAAGTCGCTTTCTCGCAAAAACTTTCGCGCCTCCAAATAGCAGTCGTTTATCGCTATTCGATAGTAACGAAGATCTTCCTCAGGATTTGGAGGTTTTTTAAGCTCTTTCTTGCCGGTTTTGTACCGGGTCTTGCCAACATAATCAGAGACAGCTCCGCGGATGCGATTCTGCATCTCTGCCATGCCATTATATGCCATTCGAATTTGCTCTGAGTCGAGAAATGATTGCACTTTGTTTAGGGCAGATTTGGATCCCCTTCAACACGTCGGTTTATTGCGCGAGTTGAGATGCTGAGACGCGATCAATTTCCCGTCCCATTTAATTGGATGCCGTCTCTTTGAGCCTATCCAACGCGGCAGGGGTCAGCTCGGTTTAATTTAGTTTTTGTGCGAGTTTGCCTCTGTCAGCGTGCGCATATCGCAGCAGCATTCGAATGTCCCGATGCCCACTGATTGACGCTACCTCTGGTACGGTAAGGCCTTTCTCGAAAAACCGGGAAATCGCCTCATGCCGTAGGTCGTGGAAGTGCAAATCGTCAACCTTTGCCCGCTTCGCCAGCTTGTCCCATGCAAGGCGTACTGCAACCGGGGTGATCGGAAAAATACGTGCATTCTGTACTCTGGCCTTGTCGTTCATCGCGGCAATCCTTGTCTCAAGGATTTCCACCGCCAGCAACGAAAGCGGAATGGTCCTTGAATGACCGTTCTTCGAATCCCGAATGGTTGCCGTGCAGCGCTCAATGTCCACGTCACGGAACCGCAGGGCAATAATCTCCCCCCTTCTCATGGCCGTTTCCAGCGCCAGCCTAACGATTGGGATCAGCAGGGGGTTTCTTGTCTTTCGCCCTGCTTCCAGTAGCTTTGCGAACTCGCCTTCCCTTAGCCGTCTATCCCTCTTGTTATCCGTGACCTTCAAGGCAAGGTCGGTAAGTGGATTGCTGCGGAGGGGGAGATTCCAATCCAGCCTTGCGATCTCAAACATGTTGCTGAGCGGAGCGATTTGGCGCTTTAGCGATTTTGTTGTGATCGTTTTCAGCCGCTCGTCTCGATAGGTGGCAAAGTCGGCTGTTGTCAGTTCCGAGAGACGCTTTTTGCAAATCTTGTGCCGCAGGAAGGCTTCGAGAACGATCCTCTCGATTTCGGCCCCTTTCTTAACGGGCACGATTTCGTCAATATATCGCTGGACAAGCTTGGCGAGGGTGATCCTCTCCAATTCCTTTCTGTCAGGTCCAAGCTCTGCCCTGTCTGCCAGTCTCTCTTGGTGCCTTGCCCATTCCTTGGCGTCTGCAAGGAGTGTGAATGTTTTGGTTGAGGGGGCAACGCCCGTCCTGCGAACCTGCACCTGGTATTTGTTGCGGTGCTTCCGAATTGTGGCCATGACGAACCCTTTGCTGTGACCAGAGTGTGACCAGCAGCCAAATCCAGGGTCTTTCGATGGAGTTTCTTGTGATAGCTAACCTTTTGAAAACGCTATCAGAAGAAGGATGGTGGGCGTGACAAGGATTGAACTTGTGACCCCTGCAATGTCAATGCAGTGCTCTCCCGCTGAGCTACACGCCCATCCGAAGCCGCGCATACACCATTTTTGGTCCGGCGCGTCAATAGCGGGAATAAGAAAAGAAAGCTCCGTTTTGCCGCAGCGGCGGGAGGCCGATGCCCGAAGCGCGTCGCGTCGAAAAGGATTTCGAGCGACGCGCCTCAGGTCTCTGTTTCATGCATGTCGTATCCCAAAACCGCGGCACGCTTTTGGGCGACATGCATTGGCCGGAAAATCTCTCAGGCGGCCTGCAACATCTTCTCGACCTCGTTGACGAGGTCGCGCAGGTGGAACGGCTTCGACAGCACCTTGGCGTCCTTGGGCGCCTTGGAATCCGGATTGAGCGCGACGGCGGCAAAGCCGGTGATGAACATCACCTTGAGGTCCGGATCGATCTCGGTGGCGCGGCGGGCAAGCTCGATGCCGTCCATCTCCGGCATGACGATGTCGGTCAGAAGCAGCGAGAAAGGCTCCTCGCGCAGCCGCTCATAGGCGCTGGCGCCATTGTCGAAATCGCTTACCTGGTAACCGGCTCGTTCGAGCGCCTTGACGAGGAAGCGGCGCATATCGTCGTCGTCTTCCGCCAGCAGAATGCGTGCCATCATATCCCGTCCGAATCACCCACCCCAAGCCTGCCGCCGGGCAAGGCCGTTAACCATCCTGTATATGAGGAGGAGACGGTAAACATCAAGTGAACGTTGGGTTGGTGCCTACCACCTCGCGCAGCCTTTTGGTGAGGCCGAAATGCTGGACATGCCGGACGCAAGATGGCAGTTTTGCGTAATGATGCAGTGCTTGATCCTGGTTCGTTCAAATTGAAGACGGCAGCCGAGGATTTTTCGGTCGTACCACCCTTCGAAATCCGATCGGGCGCCGAGCAGCGCGTACCTTTCCTGTTCAATTCGCCGCATAGCGGCCGCCACTATCCCGAGCGCTTCCTGGCCATGGCGCGGCTCGACCGCAACGCCATTCGCCGGTCGGAGGACTGCTATGTCGATGAGCTTTTCGGCGGCGCCGTCGCGCTCGGCGCGCCGATGCTGGCGGCGAACTTCCCGCGCGCCTACCTCGACGTCAACCGCGAGCCATGGGAGCTCGATCCGCGCATGTTCGCGGAGCCGGTGCCGTCCTTCTGCAACATCCGTTCGGCCCGCGTCGCGGGCGGCTTGGGCACGGTGCCGAAGCTGGTGGGGGAGGGGCTCGACATCTATCCCGGGCGCCTGCCTCTGGCCGAGGCCGTGGGACGCATCGAGGCCGTCTACAAGCCGTATCACGAGACGCTGAAGCGGCTATTGACCAGGACTCACGCCAGGTTCGGCTACGCCGTACTGATCGACTGCCATTCGATGCCGGCCAGCATCCGCGTCGGCGACAATGGCGCGCGGCCGGATTTCATCATCGGCGATCGCTTCGGCATTTCAGCGTCCGCGGCTCTGACCGAGACGGCGATCGGCCTGCTCACCGGCATGGGCTACGCGGTCGCGCACAACAAGCCTTATGCCGGCGGCTTCATCACCGAGCATTACGGGCGGCCGGCGCGTCATCTCCACGCGCTGCAGATCGAGGTCAATCGCGGACTTTACATGAACGAGCGGACGTTCCAGAAGTCGGCCGGCTTCGACACGCTGGCCGACAACTTGACGCGGTTTTCGGCCGAGCTGATGTCGATGCCCGACCACAATTTCGTCGACCTGCCGCTCGCCGCGGAATGATCGCAACCCGACGTTTCGCGGCTTAAAAAAAGACCGCATCGCTTTCACGACACGGTCGAAGTCTAGGGAGGAAACGCCCAAGGAGGGCATGGACAGGATAAGCTGTCCGAGAACAAAACTATTGTGCGATGCACAAATGTCAATCGACTTCGGGCTTTTTTAATTCAATATGATGTGCAAATTCCGTTTCGACGGCTGAGGTGTGACATTCGGGCAACAAATGCGCGATGCCTGACCGGCCTTTGCGCCTTTGCTCCGGGCAGAAAACGGCGGCCGCCGGCTGCCGCAAGGGGAGAGTGAGTTGGATATCAGCATCGACTTCATGCGGCGCATCGCGCGTGCCGCCGCCGCGGAGACCTTGCCGCGCTTCCGCAGCCAGGGCGCGGTCGCCAACAAACTGGCGGAAAGCTTCGATCCGGTGACCGAGGCCGACCGCGAGGCCGAGCGGGCGATCCGGGCGCTGATAGCGGCGGAATACCCCGATCATGGCATCCTCGGCGAGGAGCATGGCAGCGAAAACCTGTCGAGCCGGCATGTCTGGGTCATCGACCCGATCGACGGCACGCGCGCCTTCATCTCCGGCTTGCCGGTATGGGGAACGCTTGTCGGGCTGACGGTCGACGGCGATGCCGTCGCCGGCCTGATGTCGCAGCCTTTCACCGGCGAGCTGTTCTATGCCAATGCCTCCGGTTCGCACTACGAAGGCCCGGGCGGTCCGCGCGAGCTCACGACCCGCAAGACGACGGACCTCTCCAAGGCGACGCTGTTCACCACCACGCCGGCGCTGTTCAAGGGCGAGGCGCGAAGCCGCTACGACCAGTTCGAGAAGCAGGTGCAACTCGCCCGCTACGGCACGGACTGCTATGCCTTCGCGATGATCGCGGCGGGAAGCGTCGACATCGTCGCCGATCCGGGCTTGAAACCCTACGACATCGTGGCGCTGATCCCGATCATCGAGAAGGCGGGCGGCGTCGTCACCACCTTCGAGGGCGGGCCTGCGGAAAACGGCGGCGACATATTGGCGGCGGCGACGCCGGAATTGCACGCCGCGGCGATGGCGGCGCTGCGCGGCTGATCATCCGGCGTGCCTCAGTGTCTGTGCGCGGTGGAAACCACAGCGCGGAAGGAGCCGCTCTCTCAGCTGTCGGCGGGCCGGGCGTCGGTGCGACGCAGGCCCCACAAAATGAGCGCGAAGGCGGTGAGGCCGGTCGGCGCGGACGAATAACCGACGACCTTGATCACGGCTTCCTGAAACGCGCTCCCGTGGGAGGCTCCAGCCGCCAAAGGCATCGTCTCGTTGCCGGCTCCCCAGGCGCTGGCGATCACGTAGGCCGCCAGGATGGCCAAGGCCGAATAGATCAGGAGCCAGAACGCGACCCGCGACGTCGCCGCACCGAGATTGAGCCTGGACCATGTGAGACCCAGCGCCAGCAGGAGAACGCCTTGCAGGGCGCTAAGCGTGTGTGCGGACAGTCCGAGCCGCGGCGCGGCGAGGTAGGGTATCGCAAACCCTTCGAACGAGGAAAACAAGAGCAGGGCGACGCCAATCTGCAGCAGACGGTGCCCCTGACGTGACAGCGTGCTCGATGCGTCCATGGCCGTCTCTCCCATCTCCAATTGGCGTCTGACCTCTTTGGGCAGCAACTAGCGCTCGACGGCTGGACGGGAATAAGGCGCCGCGCCGCGCCGAGGGCATGACGGCGGGCTGGGCCAATCGGGTCGTGAAAACTCGCTCGCTGTCGTGACCCGCGGTGCGCCGGCGAAGCGGTCAAACAGCGTCGCCGGTTCCCGGAATGAACGCATCGAAGGCCGCGAGCAGTTGCTCGCGGAATAGATCCTTCTCCTGCAGTATCTCGTGATGCGCGCCGTCGATCATCAAAAGCGAGCCGACGCGCAGCCGCCGGGCATAGGATTCCACCGCCTTGGTCGAGACGACCTGGTCGGCGCCGGCCGCGACAATCAGCATCGGCACCTGGATCCTTGCCATGAAATCGGGATCGCTGACCGCCTCCGCAGCTTCGGCGGCAGCCTTCAGCCAGCGGATGGTCGGGCCACCGAGCGCGAGCTGCGGCCAAGCCCTGTAGATGTCGGTGTTGCGCCGATAACGCTCCGGATCGGACGTCACCTTGTTGGTTTCGAAGGGCGTCGGCAATTTCGGGCGCGGCCCCCAGGCGGCATAGAGGCGGCCGAGGCCCAGCGCGCAGAATACCGCGCAGATGCGCCGCACCGTGGTTATCGAAACCGACAGGTCGGGTACGGCCAGGAAGGGGGCGATCAGCACCATGCGGCGGACCCGGTTGACCATCGAGGGCGAAGCGAGCAGCGCGATCACCGCTCCGGTCGAGTGGGCGAGAATGTAATAGGGGCCGCGGCAATCCGGCAGCACGATCTCCTCGAAGAACTGCTCGAGGTCGCTCGTATAGTCGCGGAAGCTGCGAACATAGCCGCGCTGCCGGTTGCGCAGCAGGCGGCTGGAATCACCCTGACCGCGCCAGTCGAGGATGGCGACGCCGAAGCCGCGCTCCGCGAGGTCGCGGATGGTCTCGAAATATTTCTCGATGCATTCGTTGCGGCCAGTCAGCAGCACAACCGTGCCTTGCAGCGGGCGGGCGACCGCGGCGAAGACGCCGTAGCGAATCTTCCTGCCGTCTCGGGTGGTGAAGAAGCCACCGGCAGCGTTCTTTGGCGGCGGATTGCCTTCAGTCAGATAGAAAAGATCCGTCATTCGGCGCTTCGTGATTGTTCTTTGCCCGAACGGGCCAGGCGTTGCCATGGTGATAGACGGCCATGCGCCAAAAGCAAAGGCGTCGCGGGGATTTGCGCGGCTTTCACAAAACAGCGAGGGCGTGAAACGGTAAGGCCGGAAGCGCCTGCGGCGCGCTTCCGGCCTCTGTCGATCCGGGAGGAAGGGACGTTGCACCCGGTTCGGCCTGGTCGCGGCGTCCCGATCGAGGCGCCGCATGTCCGTAATCCTGGCTGCAGCTTAGCGTCACGTGGCTGAACGGATGCCGAAGCCTCGGTTCATCTGGCGTTCATCGGGCAGACGGATCGAAAGGAACTTGACCGCGCAAAGTTCTTGAAAAGGCCTTTTCCGCTTCCCAAATTGAGATTGCGGCCGCCGATCGTCGG
Organism: Mesorhizobium sp. WSM4904; assembly: GCF_029674545.1. Classification (NCBI taxonomy): domain Bacteria; kingdom Pseudomonadati; phylum Pseudomonadota; class Alphaproteobacteria; order Hyphomicrobiales; family Phyllobacteriaceae; genus Mesorhizobium; species Mesorhizobium sp. WSM4904. Next base: position 2,429,743 of record NZ_CP121354.1, read on the forward strand.
GGCCGCTGGCCCATCCGGAACGCCTTTCGAGGGTTTCGCACCGGGTCAAACGCAAACCATGTTGCTCAACAGGAGAACACCTCATGCGTCACGTTGATTTTTCCCCGCTTTATCGCTCGACCGTCGGCTTCGACCGTCTGTTCACCATGCTCGACTCGCTCGGCCAGCCCGAGAGCGCGCAGACCTATCCGCCCTACAACATCGAGCGCACCGGCGAGAACGCCTATCGCATTTCGATGGCGGTTGCCGGCTTCTCGGAGGACGAGATCTCGATCGAGGCGCACCGTAACGTGCTGACCGTCAAGGGCGAGCGCAAGGAAGAGAACAACGGCGAGGTTTCCGAGCTGCTCTATCGCGGCATTGCCTCGCGGGCCTTTGAGCGCCGCTTCCAGCTCGCCGACCATGTCGAGGTCGAGGGCGCCACGCTGAAGAATGGCCTGCTCTTCGTCGACCTCAAGCGCAACATCCCCGAGGAGTTGAAGCCGCGCAAGATCGCGATCACCTCGTCTTCGGACAAGGCCAAGCAGATCGAGGCCAAGGCCGCCGCGTGATCCGCAGGCTCCATCTGGAATATGTCTCCCTCCCGAGACGGAAGCGGCGCCGAGAGGCGCCGCTTTTTTGTCGGGCCGGCTACGCTTTTTCGCCGAATCGCTCCGAATATGGATTTTCGCGCAATTCCGGACGGAAAACCGCTGCGCATTTTTCCTGGAATTGCTCCCTATTCAACCAGCAAGTGACCAAGCCGGTCGATCTCTTCCGTCGTGGTCGCGAAGCTCGCGACGAAGCGGTAGATCGCTTCATTGTCGCCGAGATGGCCGTCGAAAGCCAGCGGCACGCCCCACTCATAGAATTTGGCGCCGGCGGCCTGCAGCCTGTCGGCAAGAGCGCGGTCGAGGATCGCGAACACTTCGTTGGCCTGCGGCAGCCAGGCGAGCCTGCCTGCAGGGGCGTCCTCGATCGTCTCGGCCAGATGCGCCGCCATCGCATTGGCGTGGCGCGCCATCCGCAGCCACAAATCATCGGCGAGATAGGCTTCGAACTGGGCCGAGATGAAGCGCGCCTTGGAAAAGGTCTGCCCGGCGCGCTGGCGTAGGAGGCGCAGATCGCGGCCGACTTCCGGGTTGAGGATCACCACCGCATCGGCCATCCAGCAGCCATTCTTGGTGCCGCCGAAAGAGATGAGGTCGACGCCGCTCTTCCAGGTCATCTCCGCCGGCGTGACGTCGGTCGCGGCAATCGCATTGGCAAAGCGCGCGCCGTCCATATGCAGCGGCAGTTTGTGGCGATGGCTGACCTCGGCGATCGCCTTGATGTCGTCGACCGTATAGACGGTGCCGACCTCGGTCGCCTGGGTGATCGTCACCGCCATCGGCTGGCCGCCCGGAGCGAGGTCCTGCGAATAGCGTTTGATCGCCTTGTCCAGAGCCTGCGGGTTGATGCGGCCCAGGGGACCTGGAACGGGCGCGACGCGCGCGCCGCCGGTGTAAAAACCCATCGCGCCGAACTCGTCGACATTCATATGCGCTTCGGAATGGCAAAGCGCGATGCCGCCGATACGGTTCAGCGCCGCCATCGAGAGCGCGTTGGCTGCTGTGCCGGTGGCGACGAAAAAAACCTGAACTTCGCGTTCGAAGATCTCGCTGAAGCGGCGGTAGACGGCGCGGTCGAGATCGCCGTCGCCATAGGCGGTCGCGGTGCCGGCGGCATGACGCGACAGGTTCGCCGCAATGTCGGGATGGACGCCCGCCCAGTTGTCGGATGCAAAGAACATCGAAAGGTCCGTGTCGTGATTTGGCAAAAGCGGCGCGACTTGACTGCTTCGGCGCGAGATGCGCAAGGGCCAATCGTTCGCAAAGTGGTGAAGCCAGCCGGCGACCACACCGGCTGGGATCAAAGCTTACGTTTGGCGATGCCGTCACGAAATTTTGTGTCGCGGCGAGGCCAAGATTTTTGTGAATCGGTCTTGTGCGGGTTCCCGATTTCTGTCATAAAAAATTTAGGACAGTAGTGCTGTCTTATTTTGTCGCACAAAACAGGCTGGACTGGCGTATCATCGCTGCCATTCCGGCCATTGTCGCGAGCGGCGGGTAGACGGCTCCGCTCTGACCTGTACGATACCGGATGCGAACCGGGCGTATGGCCGCATGGTTCGGCAAGACTTTCGCGAGACGTGCAGCAAGGATGAAGGGAAGCATTCTCGCTTCCCAAGGCAAACCAGCGCCCTGAGGGAAATCACCGCGCAAGGGTGCGGAATGGAGGATAGGACGATGACGGAACTGACGCCATCTGCGATCAACGGCCAGGCCGCGCAGACGAAAGCGGCAGCCGTCAAAAATCCGACTCGCCCGACCAACCGCTTGACCGCGCAAGGGCTCTACGATCCGCGCAACGAGCACGATGCCTGCGGCGTCGGCTTCATCGCCAACATGAAGGGCGTGAAGTCGCACCGGATCGTCGAGGACGGTCTGGCGATGCTGGAAAACCTCACCCACCGCGGCGCCGTCGGCGCCGATCCGCTGGTCGGCGACGGCGCCGGCGTGCTGGTGCAGATTCCGGACCAGTTCTTCCGCGAGGAAATGGCGGCAAAGGGCGTCGAACTGCCGCCGGCCGGCCAGTACGGCGTCGGCCACTGGTTCATGCCGCAGGACGCGGCACTTCGCGCCCATATCGAAGACATCATCGCCGAATCGGCGCAGTCCGAAGGTCTGCCGCTCATCGGCTTCCGCGACGTGCCGGTCGACAATTCGTCGCTGTCGAAAGCGCCGGAGATCGTCGCGTCCGAGCCGTTCCATCGTCAGGTGTTCATCGGCCGCACGGCCGACATTCCGGACGACGAGGAATATGAGGCAAGGCTCTACCTGCTGCGCAAGGTGATCTCGGGCCGCATCTATGCCGAGAACGACAACAAGGACATCGGGGCCTATTGCGTGTCGCTGTCGGCGCGCACCATCGTCTACAAGGGCATGTTCCTCGCCTACCAGGTCGGGGCCTATTACAAGGACCTCAAGGATCCGGGCTTCGAGACGGCGCTGATCCTCGTCCATCAACGCTTCTCGACCAACACCTTCCCGTCGTGGAAGCTCGCGCATCCCTACCGCATGGTCGCGCATAACGGCGAGATCAACACGGTGCGCGGCAACAACAACTGGATGGCGGCGCGTCAGGCGTCCGTCGATTCCGAGCTGTTCGGCAACAACATCTCGAAGCTCTGGCCGATCTCCTACGAAGGCCAGTCGGACACGGCGTGCTTCGACAACGCGCTCGAGTTCCTGTTCCAGGGCGGCTACAGCTTAAGCCACGCCATGATGATGCTGATCCCGGAAGCCTGGGCCGGCAACAAGCTCATGGACGCCGACCGCAAGGCCTTCTACGAGTACCACGCCGCGCTGATGGAGCCGTGGGACGGCCCGGCTGCGGTCGTCTTCACCGACGGCCGCCAGATCGGCGCCACGCTCGACCGCAACGGCCTGCGCCCGGCGCGTTACATCGTCACCGATGACGATCGCGTCATCATGGCTTCGGAGGCCGGCGTGCTGCCGGTGCCGGAGGAGAGGATCGTGCAGAAGTGGCGGCTGCAGCCCGGCCGCATGCTCCTGATCGACCTCGCCAAGGGCCGCATCGTCTCCGACGAGGAGATCAAGTCGGAGATCGCGACCAGGCACCCCTACAAGACCTGGCTCGCCAACACGCAGCTCATCCTGGAGGATTTGAAGCCGGTCGAGCCGCGCGCCTTGCGCAAGGACGTCAGCCTGCTCGATCGCCAGCAGGCCTTCGGCTACACGCAGGAAGACACCAAGCTTCTGATGGCGCCGATGGCGACCACCGGCCAGGAAGCGGTCGGCTCGATGGGCACAGACACGCCGATCTCGGCGATGTCGGACAAGTCGAAGCTGCTCTACACCTATTTCAAGCAGAACTTCGCCCAGGTCACCAATCCGCCGATCGACCCGATCCGCGAGGAGCTGGTGATGAGCCTGGTATCCTTCATCGGGCCGCGGCCGAACATCTTCGACCTGGTCGGCACGTCGCGCCGCAAGCGGCTCGAAGTGCGCCAGCCGATCCTGACCAATGGCGATCTCGAGAAGATCCGCTCCATCGGCCACACCGAGGACCGTTTCGACACCAAGACGATCGACATCACCTACGGCTCGAACGAAGGCGCGGCAGGCATGCAGGGCGCCATCGACAGGCTCTGCGAGCGGGCCGAGGCGGCGGTCGCCGGCGGCTACAACATCATCATCCTGTCGGACCGTCAGGTCGGGCCGGACCGGATCGCCATTCCCGTGCTTCTCGCCACCGCGGCGGTGCATCACCACTTGATCCGCAAGGGCCTGCGCACCTCCGTTGGCCTGGTCGTGGAATCCGGCGAGCCGCGCGAGGTGCACCATTTCTGCTGCCTGGCCGGCTACGGCGCCGAGGCGATCAACCCCTATCTCGCCTTCGACACGTTGCTCGACATGCACAAGCGCGGCGAGCTGCCGGCGGAGGTCGACGAATATGAAGTCGTCTCCCGCTACATCAAGTCGATCGGCAAGGGCATCCTCAAGGTGATGTCCAAGATGGGCATCTCCACCTATCAGTCCTATTGCGGCGCGCAGATCTTCGACGCCATCGGGCTCAAGTCGGATTTCGTCGAGAAGTATTTCACCGGCACCGCGACGCTGATCGAAGGCGTCGGATTGGACGAGATCGCGACCGAGACGCTCAGCCGCCACACCGACGCCTTCGGCAACGACCCGGTGTTGCGCAACAACCTCGATGTCGGCGGCGAGTACATGTTCCGCATGCGCGGCGAGGCGCATATGTGGTCGCCGGACGCGGTGGCCACCCTGCAGCACGCCGTGCGCCAGGGCTCCTGGGACACGTTCAAGGAATATTCGGCGCAGATCGACAGCGCGACAGCCAGAGCACGGACCATTCGCGGTCTGTTCAAGATCAAGCTGGCCGAGGAAACCGGCCGCAAGAAGGTCGCGATCGACGACGTCATGCCGGCGGCCGAGATCGTCAAGCGTTTCTCGACCGGGGCGATGTCCTTCGGTTCGATTTCCAGGGAAGCGCACACAACGCTGGCGCGCGCCATGAACACCATCGGCGGCAAGTCGAACACCGGCGAGGGCGGCGAAGAGGCCGACCGTTATCTTCCGCTGCCCGGCGGCGGCAAGAACCCGGAACGCTCGGCGATCAAGCAGGTCGCTTCGGGCCGGTTCGGTGTGACGGCGGAATACCTGGTCAACTCCGACGTCATGCAGATCAAGGTCGCGCAGGGCGCCAAGCCGGGCGAGGGCGGGCAGCTGCCCGGACACAAGGTCGACGCCACCATCGCCAAGGTCAGGCATTCGACCCCCGGCGTCGGCCTGATCTCGCCGCCGCCGCACCACGACATCTACTCGATCGAGGATCTGGCGCAGCTGATCTACGACCTGAAGAACGTCAACCCGGCGGCCGATGTCTCGGTCAAGCTGGTGTCGGAGGTCGGCGTCGGCACGGTTGCCGCGGGCGTCGCCAAGGCGCGCGCCGACCACATCACCATCTCGGGCTACGACGGCGGCACCGGCGCTTCGCCGCTGACCTCGCTCAAGCATGCCGGCAGCCCGTGGGAAATGGGCCTCGCCGAGACGCATCAGACGCTGGTGCTCAACGGACTGCGCTCCCGTGTGGCGCTGCAGGTCGATGGCGGCCTGCGCACCGGGCGCGACGTCATCATCGGCGCGCTGCTCGGTGCCGACGAGTTCGGCTTCTCGACCGCGCCGCTCATCGCGGCCGGCTGCATCATGATGCGCAAGTGCCACTTGAACACCTGCCCGGTCGGCGTGGCGACGCAGGATCCGGTGCTGCGCAAGCGCTTCAAGGGCACGCCCGAGCACGTCATCAACTTCTTCTTCTACGTGGCGGAAGAGGTACGCGCGCTGCTCGCCGAAATGGGCTTCACCCACCTCGACCAGATCATCGGCGACACCGACCTGTTGGAGAAGCGCGACGTGATCCAGCACTGGAAGGCGCGCGGGCTCGACTTCTCGAAGATGTTCTTCAAGCCCGACGCGCCGCATGAGGCGCTGCACTGGACCGAGCGGCAGAAGCATCCGATCGACGACGTGCTCGACCGCAAGCTGATCGAGCTGGCGAAGCCGGCGCTGGAAGCCAAGCAGCCCGTCACCATCGAGCTGCCGATCCGCAATGTCGACCGTTCGACGGGCGCGATGCTGTCGGGCGAAGTCGCCAAGCGCTTCAAGCACAAGGGTCTGCGCGAGGATACGATCACCGTCAAGCTCACCGGCACGGCCGGCCAGTCCTTCGGCGCGTTCCTGGCACGTGGCGTCTCCTTCGATCTGGTCGGCGCCGGCAACGACTATGTCGGCAAGGGCCTGTCGGGCGGCCGCATCGTCATCCGTCCGCCGCAAGAGGCCAAGATCATAGCCGCTGAATCGATCATCGTCGGCAACACGGTGCTCTATGGCGCCACCGAGGGCGAGGCCTATTTCGCCGGCGTCGCCGGCGAGCGCTTCGCGGTGCGCAATTCCGGCGTCGTCACCGTCGTCGAAGGCGTCGGCGACCATGGCTGCGAATACATGACCGGCGGCATCGTCGTCGTCATCGGCAAAACGGGGCGCAACTTCGCCGCCGGCATGTCGGGCGGCGTCGCTTACGTGCTCGACGAGAAGGGCGATTTCGCCGAGCGCTGCAACATGGCGATGGTCGAGCTGGAGCCGGTTCCGGAAGAGGACGACCTGATGGAGAAGCTGCTCCATCACGGCGGCGACCTCGACCACAAGGGACGCGTCGACGTCTCCGGCGACATGACCAGCCACGATGAGGAGCGGCTCTACCAGCTGATCTCGAACCACGTCCACTACACGGGTTCGGTGCGCGGCCGCGAGATCCTCGACAACTGGCAGAGCTTCCGGCCGAAATTCCGGAAAATCATGCCGGTCGAGTATCGCCGCGCGCTGATCGAGATGGAACGCATGCGCATGAGCGTGGCGGCGGAGTAGGCTTCGGGCATGGCCGGGGAGACAATGCCCCGGCCGGCATCCTCACCAACAATCCTGACCTCGGAACCAAGGTTGCCATGGCGGCCTTATGAGGTTAACGGGTGCGCCGACAAGCTAGGCTTTCGAGCGTGCCTTCGGACAGCAGGGACTGGACTATGGGCAAGGTAACAGGGTTTCTCGAGATCGACCGGCAGGTGCATAAGTACCAGCCTGCCTCGGACCGCATCCGGCATTTTCGCGAATTCACGCTGCCGATGTCGGACAAGGAGGTCGAGAAACAGGCCGCGCGCTGCATGGATTGCGGCATTCCGTTCTGCCACGGGCCGACCGGCTGCCCGATCCACAACCAGATCCCGGACTGGAACGACCTCGTCTACAATGGCGACTGGGACAGCGCGATCCGCAACCTGCATTCGACCAACAATTTCCCGGAGTTCACCGGCCGCATCTGCCCGGCGCCCTGCGAGGAAGCCTGCACGCTCAACCTCGAGGACATTCCGGTCGCCATCAAGACCGTCGAGCAGGCGATCGCAGACAAGGCTTACGAGACCGGCCACATCCGGCCCTATCCGCCGGAGAAGAAGACCGGCAAGCGGGTCGCCATCATCGGCTCCGGGCCGGCGGGCATGTCGGCGGCGCAACAGCTCGGCCGTGCCGGCCACGACGTGCATGTCTATGAGCGCGAGAGCCGGCCGGGCGGATTGATGCGCTACGGCATTCCCGACTTCAAGATCGAGAAGCATTACATCGACCGCCGCATCGAACAGATGCAGGGCGAGGGCGTGACCTTCCATTGCGGCGTCAATGTCGGCGTCGACAAGCCCGTTGCCGAGCTGCTGGCCGAATACGATGCCGTGCTCTATTGCGGCGGCTCGGAAACGCCGCGCCCCGCCAACATCCCTGGCGACGATCTCAGCGGCGTCTACGATGCGATGCCCTATCTGGTGCAGCAGAACCGCCGCGTCGGCGGCGAGCCGATCCAATCGGTGGCCTGGCCCTCACATCCGATCATCGCCGGCGGCCAGCATGTCGTGGTGGTCGGCGGCGGCGACACCGCGTCCGACTGCATCGGCACCGCCTTCCGGCAAGGCGCGGTGCGCGTGACGCAGCTCGACATCCGCCCGCAGCCGCCGGAGAAGGAAGACAAGCTTGCCGTCTGGCCCTATTGGGCGACCAAGATGCGTACGTCCTCCTCGCAGGCCGAGGGCGCGGAGCGCGAATTCCAGGTGGCGACGCTCGAGTTCATCGGCGAGGACGGCCAGCTGACCGGCGTCCGCTGCTGCGAGGTCGACGAAAAGCGCAAGCCGATCGCCGGTACCGAATTCGTCATCCGCGCCGATCTCGCCTTCATCGCCATCGGCTTTGCCGGTCCCGCGAGCGACAGCGTGATGAGGGAGCTCGAGGGCGAGATAAGGACCGTCACCGACAGCCGCCGCTCGAAGAATGTCGAGGCCAACGACAGCGACTACAAGACCAGCATCGACAAGCTCTACGCAGCGGGCGACGTGCGCCGCGGCCAGTCGCTGGTGGTGTGGGCGATCCGCGAGGGCCGCCAGGCGGCGCGCGCGATCGACGAGGCGCTGATGGGGTCGACGGTACTGCCCCGTTAACGATTGATTGCGGTCGTCGTGTCGGAGGCGGCGGCCGCGGCCGCCGGTTTCGGCGGCCAGGAAAAATCGTCGGCGCGGCCAGGCGAAGCGGCCGGCGCCTTGCCCTCGACGGTCAGCTTTTCACCAGGCAGGTTCGGATCGGCCTTGGCAGGCGGAGCGGCACCTAAAAGTTCCGTGCCGCCGTCGAGCGCCGGATCGCTGAGCAGCATCGGCGGCGTACGGTCGACGATGACCGGAGTTGCGGCGGGCTTCGACGCCTCGACCGGGGCGCCGGCCGGCGCGGAAACCGTCGTGACGCTTCCCGGCGCCGCCAGTCCGAGGATCTTCGCCAGCGGCTTTTCGGTATAGAAGGCAAGCTTGCGCTTGCCGGCCTTGGTGACGTTGATGCCGTCGTCGGAGCGCAGGCGCACCGGTTGGCCGTTGATGTCGGGGCCGGAGGTGACGAAGGCGCCGTTCTCATCGACGAAGCCGTCCCAGACATCGACGAACTCGCCGCCATGAGCCTGGGCGGCCGAATGATAGATGTCGTTGAAGGCCAGCATGTCCGAGGTCATCTTCGCCACCCGGAACGCCGGCATGCCGACCCACAGGAACGGCACCTTGCTATCTTGAATGGCCTTGCCCAGTGCATCGGTGCGGCGCTCGTATTCCTTGGTCCAGTTCTCGGAGCGCGGCTGCTCGCGCACGTCGCCGACACGCATCTGCTGGCGGTCGTTGGAGCCGAGCATGACCACCACCACGGACGGTTTCTCCGTCTCGATAAGCGACTTGATCTCGGCTGGCCAATTGTAGAAATCGTCGCGCACGAAGCCGGACGAGCCGTTGCTGCGCGAAACGATCCTGACGGCCGGATTGTCGGCAAAGGCGGTGTCGAGGCCCTCGGCCAGTCCGCTCGCCAGGAAATCGCCGACCACCAGCACGACGCGGGCATCCGGCGTCTTTTCGACGATCGGCGTCTCCGGTTCGGCCGGCGGGCGCGGCTTGGGTTTCTTCTTTGGTTTCGGCCTTGCCTGCTGGATGTCGGCCGGGGGCTCGATGCGTTCGCTGCGGCGCGGGAACAGGAGGTCGCGCAGCGACCAGCCGCGGCTTTCCTCCTGTGCGAAAGCAGGCGAATGGAAGGCGCTGGAGCCGGCGACGGCAAGCACGGCCACGGCCAGGACGAGGATCGGCAGGCGGCGAACGATCAGCCAGATGCGCGCAACCGAAACCAATCGCTTCTCCATCCCTTGGCGCATGACCATGCAAAATGCGGGAAAGTCATGCGCAAGCCGAAGCGCTGCAGCATCCCTTGCGGTATCTCAAAGGATGCTTGACGCCACGGGCGGCTCTACTGCTTGCGGAGCCATTTCAGCACTTCCAAGCTCGGATAGCCATCCTGTGTCAAGCCGACCTTTGCCTGGTAAGCCATGATGGCGGCCTTCGATCCGTCGCCGATCTTGCCGTCGAACTTGCCGTCATAATAGCCGTGCTCGGAAAGCCGCTTCTGCAACTCCTGGCGTTGCTCGAAGGTGAGCTTGGTGAAGGGCCGCTGCCAGTCCTGCACAAGGCCTGTGCCGCCGGCGATCTCGTCGGCGAGAAGGCCGACGGCCAAAGCGTATTTGTCGGCATTGTTGTAGGCCTTGATGACCGAAAAATTCCTGATCATCAGGAAGGACGGTCCGCCCCTGCCGTCCGGCACCTTCAAAGTCGCCTTGTCCGTCAGGTTCCGGAACGGCTTGCCATTGGCCCTGACGACGCCGAGCGCCTGCCATTGCGCCAGCGTCTTCGATCCGGCGGGCAGCTTGCCGGGCGGAATGGTGACCTCATAGCCCCAGGTCTTGCCGGCCTGCCAGCCGTTCTTCTTCAAGAGATTGGCGGAGGTCGCCAGCGCGTCGGGGATCGAGTTCCAGATGTCGCGCCGGCCGTTGCCGTCCATGTCGACCGCGTAGCGCTGGTAGCTGGTCGGGATGAACTGGGTCTGGCCCATCGCGCCGGCCCAGGAACCCATCAGATGGCTTTCGTCGATGTCGCCGGTCTGCAGGATCTTCAGCGCGGCGATCAACTGGGTGCGGGCATATTTCGACCGCTTCGGGTCGCCATAGGCAAGGGTCGCCAGCGAGCGGATGACATTGCGCATGATGTCGTCGCGCTTGAGGGTCTCGCCATAGTTCGATTCCATCGACCAGATGGCGAGAAGGATGTTGCGGTCGACACCGAACCGCGCCTCGATGCGATCCAGCCACGGCTTCCATTTGCGCGCCATTGCCTGACCGTTGGCCACCGACTGGTCATGCACGCGGTTGTCGAAATAATCCCAGGCGGGAGCGGTGAACTCCGGCTGGGTGCGGGCCTTTTCCAGCACGACCGGGTCGGGCTCGATGCCCCTCATGGCCTGGTCATAGACAGCACCCGAAACGCCGCCCGAAACCGCAGCGGCGCGGAAGCCCGCGACCCACTGGCGGAACCCCGCATCGGCGAAAGCGGGTCCGGCAGGCATCAGCAAGGCAAGCGTCAGGCCGGCGGCCGTCACCATTGCCGTCAGGCGCCTTGCGGTGTTGCGAACGGACATCTTTTCCTCCTTCGTCAAATCAGGAAGGATCATTCAACGCCGAACCGGGTTAGTATTTAGTTTACCATAGGTGCCGCCGAGTACGAAAAGAGCGATCGCGGCTTTATGCCAGCACGTTCAACTCGGCGTTCGGTAGTTCAACATTCCGGCGCGAAAATGTCAGGGGGGATTGCGGAGCACCTCGCCGAGCGGATAATGGGCTCAAAACGGATGGGGTCGAGCATGAAGCGAGTTCGCAAGGCAGTTTTCCCGGTCGCCGGCCTCGGCACACGGTTCCTTCCGGCCACCAAAGCCATTCCGAAGGAGATGCTGACCGTCGTCGACCGGCCGGTCATCCAGTATGTGGTCGACGAGGCGCGCGAGGCCGGTATCGAGCATTTCATCTTCGTGACCGGGCGCAACAAGGCGGTCATCGAGGATCACTTCGACGTCCAGTTCGAGCTCTACGACACGCTGGCCCAGCGCGGCAAGGACGACCAGCTCGCGCGCCTGCAACGCCTGCAGCCGGCACCCGGCCAGACCAGCTTCACGCGCCAGCAAGTGCCGATGGGGCTTGGCCATGCCGTCTGGTGCGCGCGCGAGCTTGTCGGCAACGAACCGTTCGCGCTGCTGTTGCCGGACATGATCATGCAGTCGGAGAAAAGCTGCATGAAGGACATGGTCGAGCTTTACGCCGAGACCGGCAACAACATCATCGCGGTGCAGGAATGCGATCCGGCCGAGGCGCACAAATACGGCATCGTCGGCCGTGGCGAGGACACTCATCACGGCTTCCGCATCACCGGCATGGTGGAGAAGCCGAAGCCGGGCACCGCGCCCTCCAATCTCTTCATCAACGGGCGCTACATCCTGCAGCCGGAGATCTTCGGCATCCTCGAAAGCCAGGAGCGCGGCGCAGGCAACGAGATCCAGCTGACGGATGCGATGCTGAAGCTGGAGAAGCAGCAGCCCTTCTACGGCTATCATTACAAGGGACGCACCTTCGACTGCGGCTCGCCGGAAGGCTTCGTCGAGGCCAACGTCGCCTTCGCGCTCTGGCGCAACGATATGAACGAGAGCATGGCCGGCGTCATCCGCACCCTGCTGGATGAAGTGCGGCCGGCGGAGCGGCGCGGCGCGGCGTTTTAGGCTACACCCTCAGCCGCACAGCCTTCAGCGCTGCACCTTCAGGCCGAGATAGACGCTGTTGGCGACGTAGTCGCGACCGGGCAGGTTGCTGGTCAGCTTTTCCGTCCTCACCCGTGTGGTGAGGCCTGCATAGCGGTTCAGCCACCAAGTCATGCCCGCCTCGGCGCTCAAGATCAGGTCATGGCCGTCGGAGCCGGTGTAATCGCGCCAGTCGAGGCCAAGCGACGAATTCGCCGTCAGGTTGGCGCGGACCTGCCGCTCGCCGGTAAGGCGGCTCGAGTAGAGGACATCGCCGCTCTCGTTTGCCGCGGTCGTGCTCTCGACGGTGGTCCTTCCGGTGAGGCCGATAATGGTGCCGCGCTCGGGCGACCATTTGAGATCGGCATTGACGTATGGGCCGGCATTGGCCGGCAAGCGGTCATCATCGATGGCTTCGCGCAGCCATCCGACGGAAAATTCGCCGGACAGCTTGTCATCCATGTCGAGCTCGAGGCCGGCGCGGGCGCCGAGCCGCGTCGAGGAGCGCTCGAAACCGTTGCTGTCGAGGCGCAGATCATAGATCCGCCGGCCGGCCTCCGCCTCGACGAAGGGCGTGAGGGCCGGCGAGACCTGATAGCCGGTGCGCAAGGTCGCCGAATAGAGCGTGGAGTCGCGATCCTTCTGCGACAGGACGGTGCCGTCCGAGAGTTTGGCGTCGCCGTAGAAGTCGTGCGTGACCGCGCCGGTCAGCGTGTAGCGCATCTTGCCGACGTCCTTCTCGATGCCGAGGCTGCCGTCTACGGTCTGCCGCAGCGGCTGCGAGGTGACACCGGCAATCGCATCGGGCGAAGATGCCGATTCCGGCACCGCTTCATAGCCGAGCTTGGCGATGGCGCGCAGCTCGTTGTCGAGGTCGACATTGAGTTGGCCCTCGATCCGGCCCTGCGCGTCATTGATCTTCTGGCCCGAAAGCGTGTTGCGGAAGATGCCGTAGCCGTCGATGACGGCCGAGTTCTCGCGCCAGTCCGAGGTGGCGGAGAAACGCAGCGCCGTCTCGGACAGCACCGCCGACCTGCCGCCGCTGCTGCCGTCGGCATTGGACGTCGCGGTGAAGCCTTGCTCCAGCGTCGGCCGGAAGACAAAGGTTCCGAGCTTGATGCCGGGGGCGGCGAAGGGATCATCCTCCGGTTTCACCTTCTGGCCTTCGATCGATCCGGTGCGCTCAGCGCCGGGATCGAGCTTCTGCCGGTCGACGCTGTCGATGGTGAGGGCGCGGCGGTTCGTGTCGACATCCTCGGTGGCCGCGGTGTCGGCCCGGTCGTCGGCAGCGGTGGTCTTGGCCGTGCTGTCGTTGGCCTTGCCGGGTTTCTTTTTCACCTTTTTCTTGTCGGCGGCCTTGGTGTCGCCTTTCGTGCCGGCATCGGCTGCGCGCTGCCTGGCGGTCGAAGGCCGGCGCGGCCGGGCCGCGGTCAAATTGTCGGCGAAAGGGTCGTCGATCGCCTGCGGCTGGTCGAAGATGCTCCCCGTCGCGCCCGCTGTCTGGTCGTCGTCGGGCACCGCGCCCGGGCTTGCCGGCTCATATGGGTTAGCAGGTGTCTGGTCCTCGGCCGTCTGAGCTGCCGGAGCCGCCTGATCCGGCGATCCCTGCGCGCGCAACTGTCTCGCTTTGCGCTGCTGGTCGGCCAGAATCGCCGATTCCGAGACCTCGCCGCGCAGCTCGGTTTCCTGCGCGAAGACCGGCGCCGGGCGCAGCAAGGCAAGTACGCTCGCCGCCACCAGCAGCGTGCTGACGGCTATGCCCTTTCGACCTCTTCTCGTTTCAGGCTGGGGCCCCGACATCGTCACCACTGCTTGCGCGGCGCAGGCGCGCCATACTTACCGGACCGTAAATGCGGATGGTTAACGGAGGGTTGAAACGGGCCGGTTCCACCGCCCCCGACGCACGCGGGACGGGAATTCCGTTGGACAGGCGGGCGACATGGCGCTAATGGCTTCTGCCATGCATGCGGGGTCCCCAGGAAGGAAGCAGCCGGACAGGCAGGCTGCGATCGAATCGGCGCTGAGAACGGTGGCGACGGAGCAGACTGGCGTCGCGGCGCTTGCCGCTGCGCTCGGCGATGGCTTGGCCGAGCCGTTCGGGGCCGCGGTGGACATCATCTCGCGGATCGAAGGCCGCGTCATCGTCACCGGTGTCGGCAAGAGCGGCCATATCGGCTCCAAGATCGCCGCCACGCTCGCTTCGACCGGCACGCCTGCCTTCTTCGTCCATCCGGCCGAGGCCAATCATGGCGATCTCGGCATGATCGCCAAGGATGACGCCATCATCGCCATGTCCTGGTCCGGCGAAAGCAAGGAACTGATGGGCATCGTCGCCTATTCCAGGCGCTTTTCGATCCCGCTGATCGCCATCACCTCCGGCGAGACTTCGGCGCTGGCACGGGCCGCGGACGTGATGCTGCTCCTGCCGGTCGTGCCCGAGGCCTGCCCGCACGGGCTGGCGCCGACGACATCGACGCTTCTCCAACTGGTCATGGGCGATGCGCTGGCGATTGCGCTGCTCGAGGCGCGCGGCTTCACGCCGGATCACTTCCGGACCTTGCATCCGGGCGGGCAGCTTGGCGCCAATCTGACCTTGGTGTCAGAGATCATGAGGACCGGCGATCAGGTTCCGCTTGCCCTTCTCGGCACCAAGATGCCGGAAGCGGTGATGACGCTGTCACAGAAGAAAGTCGGTTGCGTCTGCATCGTCGATACGAACGGCAAACTGGTCGGGATCGTCACCGACGGCGACGTCGCGCGCAACCTGCATCGCAATCTGGCCAACGTCACCGTCGACGAGGTCATGACCCGCACCCCCAAGACGATCGATCCTCAGACGCTTGCGGGCACGGCGATCGCGATGCTCAACGAGCACAATATCGGCGCGTTGGTTGTGATCAAGAACAACATGCCGGTGGGCGTGGTTCACTTCCACGATCTTCTGCGCATCGGCGCCGCTTAGGATGCATCGATATTCGAGCGAGGCCGGCCTGCAAATGGCGGCTTTCTGCGCTTTTTGGTCAGACAGCTTCGACGGTCAGCTCCAGGTCGGTATCCGCCGCGCCTGTAACGCGCACTTGCGCGCCCGCCGGCAGGTCCGGGCCGGAGACGCGCCACAGCGTGTCTCCCAGCCTGATGCGGCCGCGGCCGTTCTGGATCGGTTCGGCCAGCGTTGCCGTGCGGCCGACCATCTGCGCGCCGCGACGGTTGAGCAGCGGCTGATCGACCTCGCCGGCGCGCGCTGCCGTCAGCCTCTTGCCGACGAAGGCCGAGATCACGGACAGGACGAGGAAGGCCAGAACCTGAACCTGCCACGTCCAAATGGCGCCGTTCAATTCGGCCTGCCACGGCCAGATGGCGGCATAGCCGATGAGCAGCGAGATCGCGCCGACGATCAGCGCCGCGAGGCCGATCCAGAGCATGAACACGCCAGGCGCCACGATTTCCATCACCAGGAGCACGAAGCCGAGAACCATCCAGTTCCAGGGGCCGAGCTCCGAAACGATGCGGTCGATCATTGACGTTCTCTCCAACCAGACAGCGTCACATCAGTTGTCGCTTGGCCGCACGACCGGCGGGCGCGAGACCTGCCGCTGCGTGCCGGAAGCGCCGTCACCCTTGAAGACCTCGCGGGCGATCTCGCCGATGCCGCCCAGAGAACCGATCAGCGACGAGGCTTCGAACGGCATCAGCACGATCTTGTTGTTGCTGGACGAGCCGATCTTGGCCAGCGCCTCGGTGTATTTCTGCGCGACGAAGTAGTTGATGGCCTGCACGTCGCCCTTGGCGATGGCTTCCGACACCACCTGCGTCGCCTTGGCCTCGGCCTCGGCCGAGCGCTCGCGCGCCTCGGCGTCGCGGAAGGCGGCTTCCCTGCGGCCCTCGGCCTCGAGGATCTGCGACTGCTTCAAGCCTTCGGCCGCGAGGATCTGGGCGCGCTTGTCGCGCTCGGCCATCATCTGGCGACCCATCGACTCCACCAGATTGGCCGGCGGGTTGATGTCCTTGATCTCGACGCGGGTGATCTTGATGCCCCACGGATGCGCCGCCTCGTCGACGACACGCAGCAGGCGCTCGTTGATGGCGTCGCGATTGGACAGCAGTTCGTCGAGGTCCATCGAACCCATGACGGTGCGGATGTTGGTCATGGTGAGGTTGAGGATGGCGTTCTGCAGCCCGGCCACCTGGTAAGCGGCCTGCGCGGCGTTCAGCACCTGGTAGAAGGCGACGCCATCGACGCCGACGATGGCGTTGTCGCGGGTGATGATCTCCTGCGTCGGGACATCGAGCACCTGCTCCATCATGTTCATCTTGGCGCCGACGCGCTCGAAGATCGGGTTGATGATGTTGAGGCCGGGCGTCAGCGTCTTGGTGTACCGCCCGAAACGCTCCACCGTGTAGTTGTAACCTTGCGGCACCGTCTTGATGCCCTTGAAAAGAAGGATGACGACGAGAAGGACAAGAACAATGATTGCAATATCGAAACCGCTGAAGCCCATTTCGTTTCTCCCTCAAAAGGCGGCGACCTCACGAAATCACTTAAGTGTGTTTCCGTAACGTTACAATCAGGTGATCATGAATATTGGTTAGCGGAGCTTTTGCACACCGGTTTCAAGGTCTGTCGGTGAAGACCGTCACACCCAGCCGGACAGCTCGCGCCGCACCAGCGCTTCGATCACCGCCATGCCCTCGGTGCTGTCGTTGAGGCAGGGGATATGAGTGAAGTCCTTGCCGCCGGCATGGTGGAAGGTCTCGGCCGCCTCGCGGCCGATCTCGTCCAACGTCTCGATGCAGTCGACGGAAAAGCCGGGATTGACGACAGCGATCGACTTGACGCCGTCCTTCGCCAGTTTCTCGACGGTGACGTCGGTGTAGGGCTGCAGCCACTCCTGCGCGCCGAAGCGCGACTGGAAGGTGGTGATGAGCTTCTTCTCGTCCCAGCCGAGCCTCGCCCGCAGCAACCGGGTCGTCTCCAGACAATGCGCGCGATAGGGATCGCCCTTGTCGGAATAGGGCTTCGGGATGCCATGGTAGGAGGTGATGACCACCTCCGGCACGAAGTCGAGCGTCGCCAGATGCTTCTCGATCGAACGGGCGAGCGCCTCGATATAGACCGGCTCGTCATAATAGGGCGGCATGCTGCGGATCGCCGGCGCATGCCTGATCCTCATCAGCGCGCGGAACAGCTGGTCATTGGCGGTTGCCGTCGTCGTCGCCGAATATTGCGGATAGATCGGAAAGGTGAGGATGCGCTCGCAGCCTTGCTCGACCAGCCGTCGGGCGACGTCCGCCGTCGAGGGATTGCCATAACGCATCGCCCAGTCGACCACGACGTTCGGCAGGTCACCAAGCGCGCCGCTAAGCTTCTCGGCCTGCGAGCGGGTGAAGGTGCGCAGCGGCGATTCGTTCTTTTCGGTGTTCCAGATCCTGGCGTAATTGGCGCCCGACTTTTTCGGCCGGGTGGTGAGAACCAGCCCGTAGAGGATCGGATACCAGATCGCCTTGTTGAGCTCGATGACGCGCGGATCGGAGAGGAATTCCCTGAGATAGCGCCACATCGGCTTGAATTCGGTGCCATCCGGCGTGCCTAGATTGATCAGCATGATGCCGATCTTGCCCGATTTCGCCGGCGCGGCGCCCGCCAGCGCCGGATCGGCGGCTTTCGCATCGGCAGGGCTGGCAAGCGTCATCAACCGTCTCCGGGCACCGAAGGTTGGGGCAGTTCAGCGTTTTCACGGAAACGCTGAACTGCTCCAGCTGTTTGTTTTTACGCAATTCCAGACGAAAAACCGTGCAAACTCTCCTGGAATTGCGTTGAGCGCCCGCGAAACTAGCGACGCCGCGCCGGTTTTCAATGCTGCGTCTGGCCGCACCGTAGAGCGAGATGCCTATTCATTGAATTGCCGTCTCGCTCTACGATTCTGTTTTTAAGCATGATCTTCTCCGAAAAGTCTGCAACTTTTCGGGATCATGCTCCATCGCGTTCCAGCCTGAAAACGGAACACCCGCCCGGTTTCCTGGGCGGGTGCCATGGATGCCCGAGGGCTTACTTTGCGGCCGGCGGGATGGTCAGCGTCGCGCCGAGCGGCAGACGGCGCGGCCTGTAGTCCTTGTTGGCCTCGGAGATCAGCTTCCATTTGGCGCCGTCGCCATAATTTTTCTTGGCCAAATCCCAGTAGGTGTCGCCGGCGGCGATCACGTGGCTGGTTTCTGGGCTGGTCGCGGCGCTAGCCTGGGCAGGCTTGGCCTCGGCAGGGGCTGGCGCGGTCGTCTCAGCAGGCTTCGCCGGTTCGGCGGCCGGCGCCGCCGGCACTGTCTCGGCCGAAACGGTCGGCGGCGTGCCGGCGATGTCGCCGGAATTGGACGGCAAGTCCGGCATTGCAGGCTCGGCGGTCGCCGGCGCTGTCTCGGCCGGCTTCGCGGGTTCGGCGGCCGGCGCCGTCGTCTCGGCAGGCTTTGCCGGCTCTGCTGCCGCTACCGTCGCTCCGACCTCGGTGATGCGGCCGTCGAGTTTCGGCGTGTAGGGCCGGTGCGCGCCGAGATAATCGGCCACCACCTGCTCCAGGCCCGGGCCGTAGTCATAGGCGTCCGTGGCCTTCTCGGCGAAGACCTTGTAGCCGTCGCCGCCCTGGCGGACGTAGTTGTTGGTGGCGACGAGATACTGCTTGTCCGGGTTGATCGGCGCCCAGGCGCCGTTCTCCATCACCTCGACCGATTTGACGCGGCCGGCATTGGGCGCGACCGACTTGTCGAAGGAGTATTTCAGCCCGGCCACCTGCGGGAAGCGGCCGGCACCGTCCTCGATCTGGCTGAGGCCGCTTTCCAGCCCTGCGACCAGATCCTTGCCGGAGATCTTGAACGTCGCCAGCGTGTTCTGGAACGGGAGGACGGTCAGCACCTCGCCCATGGTCACGGTGCCCTGGTCGATCGAGGCGCGCAGGCCGCCGCCGTTCGAGATGACGATCTCGACGCCCTGGCCCTTGACGCGATCGAGGACGGCGTCAGAGACGAGATTGCCCATTTCGCATTCGCGGGCGCGGCAATTCTCGCGGCTGCCGTCGATCGGCTTGGTGGTCTCGGCGACCTCCTTGTTCTTCAGCGCCTCGATCGGTGCGCCAAGCTCCTTGATGCGGGCAAGAACGGCTGGATCGGGTGTGATCGACTTGTCGAGGAAGATCGGGTCGCCGCTCGCTTCCTTGACGACGCCATTGTCGTCGAACACGACCTTGAACTCGCCGAGATATTTCGAATAGGACGCCGCCTGCACCACCGGCACCTTGTAGCCGTCGGGGTTGTCGACCATCGTCGGATAGGGGCCCGCCGCCTTGGGGTCGGTGTTGGACAGCAGCGTGTGGCTGTGGCCGCCGACCACCACGTCGACGCCCGGGATCTTGGCGATCACGTCGCGCTCGCGGTTGTAGCCGATATGGGTCACCGCGATGATCTTGTTGATGCCCTGCGCCTTCAGTTTCTCGACCTCGGCCGTGATCGACTTGACGTCGTCAGCGATGGCAATGTTCTGACCTGGCGAGGCAAGCTCCGGCGTGTCGTTGGTGACGGCGCCGACAATGCCGATCTTCTGGCCGCCGACCTCGACGACCATCGATGGCTTGATCTTGCCCGCCGCGCCGGATTTGTCGTTGGGCACGACGTTGGCGCTGACGATCGGGAACTTCGCCTTGTCGAGGTAAGGCACCAGCGCGCTCTCGCCGTCGTCGAATTCATGATTGCCGAGCGTCACAGCGTCGGGCTTTATCTGATTGAGAAATTCCTCCTCCGCGGCACCCTTGTAGGTGATGTAGAACAGCGATCCCTGGAAGCTGTCGCCTGCATTGAGCAGCAACACGTTCTGCCCCTCGAGCTTCTTGCGCTCCTGCGCGATCGCGGTGACCAGCCGGCCGGCGCCGCCAATGCACTCGCCTTTGGTTTCCTCTTCGGCAGAACAGGTCGACTCGTATTTGTTGTTGCCTTCGATGCGGCTGTGCCAGTCGTTGAAATGCAGGATGTTCAGCGTGTAGTCGGCAAAGGATGCTCCGGCCGACATGCCAAGCGTCGAGGCAGACAGAGCTAGAACGGCGGCAATCTTCTTCATCTTCGTCTCCCGGATAAGCTGACCTGTAGTGCTTAATGCCCTCGCTTGACTGGAAATAACAGTCAGCTTCGGGTCATGTTCACATCGCGTTTTGGCCGATGCAAGCGGAAATCGGGAAGAGCTTTGCCGGCACAAAAAGAACGGTGGCTCACGCCGCCGACCTCGACAAGATCGATGTCTCCATGGAGCGTTTCTCCGTTTCACGGAAACGCCGAACCGCTCTATCTCGTTGTTTTTACGCATTCCGGACGGAGGCTACGGCGAAGTCGCCGAACCCAACCGTTACATACTTTTCCTGGAATTGCCCTACGCTCAGGCGCGGCGCGTCAGCACGAAATTCTGGCCGCTGGCGCTGGTACAATTGAGCTGGCTGGTGGAGACCATCAGGCAGTTGAAGCTGACCGGCGTCTGGCGGATCAGCGAGGTGCCGTGGATCTCGACCGAGGTCGGGCCGGTCATGGTGTAGCTGCCCTCAGATAACTTCTGGCCGGTGTCGGTCGCCACGGTGGTGAAGCTGCCGGCGGTGAAGGTCGACAGGCCGGTGCCCTTGGCGTCGATCCAGTTGCCCTCGACGCCCTTGGGGGCGGCCGCGATCGGTTCGGAAGGTCCGGTGGTGGTGCAGGCGGCAGCGGCCAGAAGGCTTGCCGCGGCGCCTGCCGAAAGCAATTTGCGCGCAATGGTCATCTGAAAAACCCTCTCCTCTCGCACCGGCCCGAAAATCGACCCGATTTTCGGAAAGCACGATGCGTGCATCCAAAGTGCTAGAGCGTACTTTGTGCGTCCGACTGGATGCACGTCGCTCTAGGCCGCACCTTCTCAATCGCCCGATTTCCGGGCGATTGCAAGGTGGAGACGGCGGTAAGTCTGGCTGCTATCGCACCAGGATGTTGCGGAACTGCCACGGGTCTTCCTTGTCCATGTCCTCGGGGAAAAGGCCGGGACGATTATCGAGCGGGGTCCAGTCGGTGTAATAGCCCCTGACCGGCCCGAGATAGGGCATCTGCACCTCCAGGCAGCGCCTGAAATCCATCTCGTCGGCCTCGACGATGCCGGCCATCGGATTTTCAAGCGCCCAGACCATGCCGGCCAGCACCGCCGACGTGACCTGCAAGCCGGTGGCGTTCTGGTACGGCGCCAGCTTGCGGGCCTCGGCCAAGGACAGCTGCGAGCCGTACCAGTAGGCGTTCTTGTCGTGGCCGTAGAGCAGCACGCCGAGCTCGTCGACGCCGTCGACCAGCTCGTTCTCGTCCAGCACATGATGGACAGGCTGCGCCTTGCCGGCGGCGCCGAACATCTCGTGCAGCGACAGAACCGCGTCATTGCAGGGATGGTAGGCATAATGGCAGGTCGGGCGGTAGTTCACCTTGCCCTTCTTGCCGCGGACGGTGAAGAAATCGGCTATCGAAATCGCCTCGTTGTGCGTCACCAGGAAGCCGTATTGCGGGCCGGGCGTCGGGCACCAGCTGCGCACGCGCGTGTTGGCGCCGGGCTGCTCCAGATAGATCGCCGCCTGCGAGCCATGCCTGTGCTTCTTGCCGTTCTTCGGCATCCAGGTTTCATGCGTGCCCCAGCCGAGTTCGGCCGGCTGCAGGCCTTCCGAGATGAAGCCCTCGACCGACCAGGTGTTCCAGAACACGTCCATCGGCTTCGGCTTCTTGGTGCGCTGGGTGTCGCGCTCGGCGATGTGGATGCCCTTGACGCCGGCCTTCTTCATCAGCTTCGCCCAACCCTCGCGGTCATGCTCCGCCGGCACCACGAACTCGAGCCCGAGATCGGTGGCGAGGTTGACGAGCGCCTGCTTGACGAACCACGAGACCATGCCGGGATTGGCGCCGCAGCAGGAGATCGCGGTGGTGCCTCCCGGGGCCTTTTCCTTTTCCTGGCGCACGCTCTCGCGCAGCGCATAGTTGGTGCGCGAGGCGTTGTCGGCCGTTTCATCAAAATAGAAGCCGAGCCATGGCTCGACCACGGTGTCGATGTAGAGCACGCCGAGCTTGCGGCAGAGCTTCATCAGTTCCAGCGAAGAGGTATCCACCGACAGGTTGACGCACATGCCCTGGCCGCCGCCATGGGTGAGAAGCGGGGTCAGCAGCTTCTTGTAGTTCTTCTTGGTGATTGCGTCCTGCATGAAGGTGATGCCGCGCTCGTCGAGCAGCTTGCGATCGGCGTCGAGCGGGTCGATGACCACCATGCGCGACTTGTCGAACTTGAAATGGCGTTCGATCAGCGGCAGCGTTCCCCGTCCGATCGAGCCGAAGCCGATCATCACGACAGGGCCGGTGATTTCACCGTAAACGGGCCAGTTTTCATTCGCCATTTTTTCGCACACTCCTTCAAACACGCACAAAAACCGGGCACTCTTCGCCCCTGCGGTCAAGCGCTACAATCACAGATCATTGTCACAAACCAGCGAAAACCGCCAATCGCCGGCTAAGCCCGCATGGCGACGTGGTTAAGCGGCCTTGGCCATGCCGTCGAGGTAGGCGACCAGCCGGTCGCGGTCGGCGGTGAGGCCCTTGTAATCGAGCTGCGCCTGGTCGAGGGCGTTGAGCTGTTCGGCGAAAGAGGCCGCCAGCGTCGCCCTGTCAGGGTGCCGGTCGAGCACCGCCAGCGGGTCGAGATGGATACGGATGGTGAAGAGGATGTCGCGCGAGACCGGCAGCTTGCGCAGCGTCTGCCGCTCGACGCGGATGAAGGCGTGGGCGTTGATGTCGCCGTCGGGGAAGCGGGTAGGCCGGTTGGTGGCGCGGTCGATGCGCTCCCCGTTGGAAAGCGGATGATAGAGCGCCTCGCCCGCCTGGATCGACCAGTTGAAACGTTCGACCGCCTGGCCCTGCAGGCCGTCGAACATGCGGTTTATCAAATCGGCGGGCCGCGTGCCCGGGCCGAAGCCCGGCACGGGCGCATGGATCTGCTGCAGCGGCTTGCCGAATTTTTCCCGGAGCGACCAGGACGAAGGAAAGCAGAGCGATCCGGCGGCGAGCCGCCAGCCGTCGTCGCCCCGCCGCATCAGGATCAAATCCTCCTGCACCAGCAAGGATGCCTGGACGAGCGGCGCTTTGCGCAGTCCGGGAGAGAGCTTGCCGATCGCTCCGTCGGGGCCGAACCCCTCGATGGCGGAGCCTGTGCCGTGGTGAGTCCCCGGGTGTTTTTCTCGCAGATGGGCGACGAGGAGGTCGAGCACCTCGTGCTGTGCGTCGCGCGTATCGCCTTGCTCGACAAAGACCTTTTCCGGGATCTCCGTGTAAAGCCGCCGCTTTTCGGCGAGATAGGGCAAGAGGAATTCATCGACCTCGATCCAGCGGTCGAGCTCGAGCGGCCTCAGGCCGATGGTGAACAGTTTCGAGGAGCCGTCATAGGGCGTGTGGGTCGGGAGCGTGTGGGTGGTCATGCTTGCTTCAAACAGAAAATGGCTTCTCTCAAAAGAAAAGGACTGGCGGCTCCAGTGTCAGGCGAGTTGCGCCGGGATCAGCCCGCGCAGCGAATTGCCGACGAAGATCGCCTTCGCGGACTTCAGATCATCAAAGGTGTAGATCGCTTCCGCGGCGCGGCCTTCGTCCAGAAGCTCGCCGCGCAATACTCCAGGAAGCAGGCCGCAGTCGAGCCGAGGCGTCGCGAGCACGCCGTCACCGAAGTCGGCGAAGACATTGGTGATCGTGCCTTCGCAGAGCTCGCCGCGCTCGTTGGCGAGCAGCACCTCGTCGGCTTGCGTGACGAGATATTCGGCACGTGCGTGCGTGTAGACCTGTCGCAGGCTGGTCTTGTGGTGCAGCAGCGTGTTGCCGGAATCGAGTCGGACCCTCGCCAGCTGCAGCCGCCAGACCTTGTCCGCAGCGAGCGGTTCGTAAGGCTGTGCCGATGCCGTCGCCTCGCCATTGCGCTGCAGGACAAGGCGGGTGCGCAGTACGATCTGCTGCCCGCCGACCGCACCCGTCAGCGCCTTGCCGACCCGTTGCGGGTGGCAGGCAAAGCCAAGCTCCGCCGCCGAAGCGTAAAGCCGCGCAAGATGCCGCTCGAAGCGCAGGAAGCCCGAGCCAGGCTCCCAGCGCATGGTCTCGATCAGTTCGAAGTCGGCACGGTTCCCGTCGCGAAGCGCGCTTTCAGAAGACACTCCCGATACTCCTCGTCGGCGGTCGAATCGAAGACGACGCCGCCGCCGACATTGTAGACGGCCTCGCCATCGGCAAAGAGGGAGATGGTGCGGATCGCCACCGAGAACCGCATCGTGCCGCCCGGCGCGACCCAGCCGATGGCACCGCAATAGACGTCGCGCGGCACGCCTTCCAGGTCGTGCAATATCTCCATGGCGCGGATTTTTGGCGCGCCGGTGATCGAGCCGCAGGGAAAGAGCGCGGCGAAGATCTGTCGAATGCCGACATCCGGCAGCAATCTTGCGCGTACCCGGCTCACCATCTGGTGGACGGTCGGATAGGTCTCGATGCGGAACAGCTCCGGCACCTGCAGCGTGCCGACCTCGCTGATCAGCGAGATGTCGTTGCGCAGCAGGTCGACGATCATCCGGTTCTCGGCCTGGTTCTTCTCGTCGTTGCGCAGGAACGCTTTCAGCCGCTCATCCTCGGCCCTGGTCGCGCCGCGCGGCGCCGTGCCCTTCATCGGGTGCGTCTCGATCATGCCCTCGTCATCGATCTCGAAGAAGAGCTCCGGCGAGCGCGACAACACGATCGGATCGCCGAGCGAGACCAGCGCGCCGTATTTCACCGGCTGGCGCCCGGTCAGCGCCTCGAAGGCGGCGAGCGGATCGCCGGACCATTGCGCATGGACCGGGAACGTCAGGTTGCCCTGGTAGCAATCACCCTTGCGGATATGGTCGTGGAGGCGAGCGAAGCGGAGGGCATAGTCCTCGGCGGACCATCCCGCCCTGGCGTCGAAAATCGGGCCGTTGGTCGCCACCACGTTGCTTTTCGGCACGGCCTGTTCGAGCGGCGCGTCGAAGACGCCGAGACAGATCAGCGGCGCGCGGCGGCCCTCCGGCAGCAGCGGCACCAGCTTCGGCTCGAGCAGGTAGCCGGCCTCGTAGGAGAAATAGCCGGCCAGCCATTTGCCGGCGTCGGAGGCGGCCTGCGCTGCTTCGAGTGCCGGCGCGAATTCGGCCGCGGTTCGCGCGATGATGATCTCGAGCGGCCTGTCGAAGACGAGCTGGCGGCCGACCTCGTCATTGCGGAAGATTGCGGAAGGCAGGGACATAAGCCTCGGATACGATCCATTCAGTCGACCGCTCTATATGGGGGCTGGGCGGGGTGCAATCGAGGGAACGGCGTCGGGCGGCGCAAAGGCGTTTTCAGTAACTGATTTTGCAAGGATTGGCGGAGACACCAGAACTTCGTCATCCACGGGCGGAGCGGAAGCGAAGCGGACGCGGAGACCCGAGGATCCATGCCGTGACCTCGCGCGAAGGGTAAAGGCGGTGCAGAATGAAGGCTTTTCTGCACCGCAGCAGCGCTTGCAGGTAACGGAAAGGATCCTATGGTCTGCGCTGCGCCGCTTCGCTCCTCGCTACGCCATAGGATGACGACGCGATGGACGTCTCCGGCCAACCTCCGGCATTTGCGATGCCGGCGAGATGTTCAGGTGTTGCTGGCGGTGCCTGCCGTCGGGAAGCGACGGGCGAATTCGGCCTCGTCACCCGCGGCCAGCAATTTCGCCTGCTCGATCCATTTCTCGCGCTCGATGCGACCATCGAAATTGAGAACCTCCTCGACGCGCTTCACGTCGGCCTCGGTCCACGCGGCGATCTGGGCGTAGGTGGTGACGCCCTGATCCTTGAGCAGCTTTTCGTTGACCGGACCAATGCCGATCAGGCGGCGCAGATTGTCCGCCTTGCCGTTGGGCGCCGTCGGTGCGGCGGCTTTCTTCGGAGCCGGTGCGGCTTTCCTTGGCGCCGCGCTTGCCTTCGGCGCGGTCGCCGTCTTGGCCGCCGCCGGTTTCTTGGCCGGCACGCTCTTGGTCGAGGCCGATTTTGCCGCGGACGATTTCGCGGGCGGCGATTTGGCCGCGGCCGGTGTCGACGACATCAGCGCCGTCGGCGCGGGCGCGGCGGCCTTGTCGGCGCCGGCTGTGGCGGGTGTCCCGCGCAGCTGGCGCTCGAGATCGGCGCGGGCGCGGACACAGGTGTCGAGCTCGCCGCTCAGGCGGTCCGTGTCGGCGCGAAACCGGTCGCGCTCGCTCCTTGCGCGATCGAGATCGCCGCGCAGACTGTCGAACTCGCCGCGCAGGCGGCCCCAGATGAACCAGCCAACCAGGACACCCACAACGAACGCCAGGAGCATGTAGAAGAAAGTGCTCATTTCCCTCTCCAGTCCGATCTGTCGGCCGCGGCCCGAAATGGCGAGCTTGCCGCGACGATCGTCACTCGTTCCGCGTTCGGCGGAACAGCCGCTTCAATAGAGCTGTCGGCGCTTGGCTCTCCTCCGCCCACGGCCGACGGCCATCATCGCATTCGCCGAAGCGCCGCGAGGGGCCGTCTCTGGCCTTGGCGATGCGTCCGGCTGAGCTTGAGGCGGGACGCTATCATATGGCTCGCTGAAAACTAATTGAAAAATGCGGCGGAGTTATTGAAGAACAGCCATTTAGAAAAGAATAAGCTGCTCCTAATATTAATTTTTGCTAAAATACTATGGATTATGCCGTCGGGCGAACGCCCGTCATTTGTCGAGCACTTCCAGCTCGTCGATCAGCGTGCTGATCACGCCAAGGCCGATCTGCCAGAAGGCAGGATCGGTGGCGTCGAGGCCGAAGGGCGCCAGAAGCTCCGAGTGATGCTTGGTACCGCCGGCGCGCAGCATCTCGAAATACTTCTCCTGAAAGCCGCGCTCCGCATTCTGGTAGACGGCATAGAGCGAGTTCACCAGGCAGTCGCCGAAGGCGTAGGCATAGACGTAGAAGGGCGAGTGGATGAAGTGCGGGATGTAGGTCCAGAAGACTTCGTAGCCATCGCGCAGCCTGATTGCCGGCCCCAGGCTTTCGGCCTGAACTTCCAGCCAGAACTGGCCCAGCCTGTCCGAGGTCAGCTCGCCGTTGCGGCGCTCGGCATGCACCTTGCGCTCGAACTCGTAGAAGGCGATCTGGCGCACGACGGTGTTGATCATGTCCTCGACCTTCTGGGCGAGCATCGCCTTGCGTTCGCGCTTGTCGGCGGTCTGGTCGAGCAGCGAGCGGAAAGTCAGCATCTCGCCGAAGACGGAGGCGGTCTCGGCCAGCGTCAGCGGCGTCGAGGCCATCAGCGCGCCCTGGCCGGCGGCCAGCACCTGGTGCACGCCGTGGCCGAGCTCATGCGCCAGCGTCATCACATCGCGCGGCTTGCCCATGTAGTTGAGCAGCACGTAAGGGTGCGCCGACGGCACCGTCGGATGGGCGAAGGCGCCGGGCGACTTGCCAGGCCTGACCGGCGCGTCGATCCACTTGCGGTCGAAGAAGGTCCGCGCGATTTCCGCCATCTCCGGCGAGAAGCGCTGGTAGGCCGACAGCACGGTGTCCCTGGCGTCGTCCCAGCGGATCACCGCTTGCGGTGTCTCGGGCAGCGGCGCGTTGCGGTCCCAGTGGTTCATCACGTCCATGCCGAGCCAGCGCGCCTTCATCGCATAGTAGCGGTGCGAAAGCCGCGGATAGGCATTGCGCACGGCGGCCGCGAGCGCATCGACCACGCCGCGCTCGACGCGGTTGGCGAGATGGCGTGAATCGGCGATGTCCTCGAAGCCGCGCCAGCGGTCGGAGATCTCCTTGTCCTTGGCTAAAGTGTTGGTGATGAGCGTGAAGGTCCGCAGGTTCTTGCGGAAGGTCGCGGCGAGCGCCTCGGAGGCGCGACGGCGCACTTCGCCATCGGAGTCCTGCAACCGGTTCAGCGCCGGCTCCAGCGTCAACTCCTCGCCGTCGACATCGAAGCGCAGGTCGGTCATGGTCTCGTCGAACAGGCGGTTCCAAGCGCCGCGCCCGGTGACCGACTTTTCATGGAACAACTGCTCGACCCGGTCCTCGAGCTGGTAGGGTTTGTCCTTCCGCAGGTCGAGCACCCAGGGCCGGTAGTGGGCGAAGGCCGCGTCGGCCGCAAGCGCGCTTTCGATCACCGCGTCGTCGATCAGGTTGAGCTCCAGCGCGAAGAACAGCAGGTGCGCGCTGGCATCGGTCATCTTCTCCTGGACGTCGCCATAGAGCTTGGCGCGCTGCGGATCGGCGGTGTTGCCGGCATAGACCAGCCCGGCATAGGAGACGATGCGGCCGATCAGTTCCTCCAGCGCCTCGTACGTCTTCAGTGCCTCGCCGAGCCGGCCGGCGGCGCCGCGTTCGGCCTCGGCGGCCAAAGTGCCCTTCCAGCGGCCTTCGAAGGCGATGGCGTCGCTTGCCGCCCGAGCGATGTCGCGCTTCAGCTCCGGCGCCTCCATACCGGAATAGAGATCGGCGAGATTCCATTCCGGCAGATCGCCAAGCTCCGCCGCGCCTTGGCCGGACGCTGGCGCCGCAAGCCGCCGACCAAACATCATGCGCATCAACAATACCTTCTTTGAATCAAGGGACCAAAATCAAAGGGAAAGGAGAAGCCGGTCAAATCCTAAGGAATTCGTTCACCGGGTTTTTTGAAACCTTATTTAGAACCCTGTGCCAAGATGATCCATGGGGATTTCTCAAGGCCGGGCAGCCAACACAGTCATGACAGGTTCCATACTCATAGTCGATGACGATCCCGTGCAGCGCAGGCTGCTCGAGGCGGCGGTGACGAAATTCGGCCACAGCGCCATCGTCACGGAGGGCGGCGAGGCGGGGCTCGACGTGCTCGACGGACCGAACGCGCGCGATGTGTCGGTCGTCATCCTCGACCTGGTCATGCCCGGCCTCGACGGCATCGGCGTGCTGAAGGCGATGCGCGAACGCGCCATCAACCTTCCGGTCATCGTGCAGACCGCGCAGGGCGGCATAGAAACCGTCGTCTCGGCCATGCGCCACGGCGCCTTCGATTTCGTCGTCAAGCCGGCTTCGCCCGACCGGCTGCAGACGTCGATTTCCAATGCCTTGAAGGTCGAGGCGGTCGAGGACGAGATGAAGCGCACGTCGCGGCGGCGCGGCGGCCATCTCACTTTCAAGGACTTGATCACGCGCAGCCCGGCGATGGACCGGGTGATCCGTCTCGGTCAGAAGGCTGCGGCATCCAACATCCCGATCCTCATCGAAGGCGAATCCGGCGTTGGCAAGGAACTGGTGGCGCGCGCCATCCAGGGCAGCGGCGACCGCCGCTCGAGACCCTTCGTCACAGTCAATTGCGGCGCCATCCCGGACAATCTCGTCGAATCGATCCTGTTCGGGCACGAGAAGGGCTCTTTCACCGGCGCCACCGACAAGCACACCGGCAAATTCGTCGAAGCGCATTCGGGCACGCTGTTCCTGGACGAGATCGGCGACCTGCCGCTCGACGTTCAGGTCAAGCTTCTGCGCGCCGTCCAGGAGGGCGAGGTCGATCCGGTCGGCGGCCGGACGACCGTCAAGGTCGACATCAGGCTGATCTCGGCGACGCATCGCAACCTGCTCCAGCAGGTCAAGGACGGCAAGTTCCGCGAGGACCTGTTCTACCGGCTGAACGTCTATCCGATCTTCGTGCCGCCGCTGCGCGACCGGCGCGACGACATCCCCTATCTGGTCAGGCATTTCATGGAAAAGGTGGCGCCGGCCGATCCGCGCCATCGCCTCACCGGCATTTCGGCCAAGGCGCTGGCAATGCTGCAGGCCTATGACTGGCCGGGCAACATCCGGCAGCTTGAAAATGCGGTGTTCAGGGCGTCCGTGCTCGCTGAAGGCGAATTGCTGACCGAAGAGGAATTCCCGCAAATCCGCGCGCAGGTCGAAGGCACGGTAAAGCTCGAAGCCGAACCGGCACTGGCCACTGCCGCGGTCGCGGCCGAGACGCAGCCGGCCGTCGTTTCCAACGGGGCAGGGGCTGCATTTTCCGAGAGCGACGCCCCGGCGCGGCCGCAGCCCCGCTTCGGCACGTTGAGAGCATTGGACGAGCGCGGCAATGTACGGGCGCTGGCCGACGTCGAGCTCGAGATGATCAAGCTTGCGATCGACCACTATAACGGCCAGATGAGCGAGGTGGCGCGCCGCCTCGGCATTGGACGCTCCACGCTCTACCGCAAGTTGAAGGAATATGGCATTGACCCCGAAGCGGGTCGTCTCGACCGGCTTGCGTCATGAGACGCAAGCGCCAATCCAGCTTGCCTTCCTAAGATCCGAGTCAAATTGTCGCTTTTTGATCGGAAGGCGCTGTTTTTCAGTAGCTTGCTCGCCGTCGATCACACATTAAGGCGAACGGTAACAGATCGTGTTTCGGTTCAAGCCGAAATTCTCGATCTAAACCAGCGATTTACCACGAAATACAGTGCATCATTTTTGACGGGATATCGCCACTGTGTTACCGCATTTTGGCTTCAATAAGCGATGATTAACCATTAGGATCGATATTCGGATGTGAGAACCACGCATCCGTTTGGGCAAATCCGGGGACAAACGGCAGCCTGCAAGGCCTTTTGATTTGAACCAAGTCGAACGACACACAAACGGGCGGCATTTTCACATGAGCGTCTGGCCGAGGTGGCTGACGTTTGTGATTTTGGCCGTCGGGTTCCTCTCGGCAGCGGCCTCCGGAGCGAAGGCCGAAGTCCGTTCGCTTAAGCTCTATCACCTGCATACGCACGAAAAGGCCGAGATCGTCTACAAGCGCAATGGCCGCTACGATTCCGAAGGCCTGCGCAAGATCAACATCATCCTGCGCGACTGGCGCCGCAACGAGCCGACCAAGATGGATCCTCGGCTGCTCGACCTGGTGTGGGAAGCTTACCGCGAGAGCGGCGCGACCGACTATATCCAGGTCGTCTGCGGTTATCGCTCTCCGGCCACGAACTCGATGCTACGCAGCCGCAGCCGCGGCGTCGCCGAAAAAAGCCAGCACATGCTCGGCAAGGCGATGGATTTCTACATTCCCGGCGTGCCGCTGAAGAAGCTGCGCAATATCGGCCTCAAGATGCAAGGCGGCGGCGTCGGCTACTATCCGAGGTCCGGCTCGCCGTTCGTCCACATGGATGTCGGCAATGTCCGCCACTGGCCGGGCATCAGCCGCCAGGAACTGGTCAGCCTGTTCCCGAACGGCAAGACGCTGCATGTGCCGAGCGACGGCCGGCCGCTGCCGGGCTATGAACAGGCCTTGGCCGCCTATAAGGCACGCAGGGGCGCCGGCACCCCCAACATCGAACTGGCCAGCGCAGGCGGTTCGACCAAGCGCTCCGGCGGATTGTTTGCGGCCTGGTTTGGAGGCGGCGAAGACGAGGCTGACGACAGCGCCGATGTCGCCAGCGCCGAGCCCGCGCCGCAGCCGAAGGCCGTGAAGCAGGTGGCGACGGCCAAGAGCAGCAACCTGCCGGGCATCGCGATCGTCGCGCCGCGAGACGCCAAGCGCGCCAACATCCCGCAGATCGCGGATGACAGCACCGACGATTCGCAGCAGCCGCAGCAGGACACGCCTGAAACCATCATCGCCGCGTTGCCGCCGAAGGAGATTCCGGTCCCTGCTTTCGCGCCGCGGCCGAAGGTCGATGTCGGCCAGCAGACGCCTGAAAACATGCCGTTCGCCGTGGCGGACGCCTCGGCCACGACCGAGCAGGCGGTGGCAACGGCGCATGCCCCGGTCAATGTGCCGTTCGGCATGGCCGACGCCGCCGGCGCGGCACAGGCCGCGGCCGATCCCGCGCAGGTGGCGGTCAACAACATCCCGCTGCCGACTTGGCGTCCCGACCGCTCGACGCCGGCCGAATTGGCGACCAAGGACAAGAACGTCTTGCTGGCGCTGGCGGAAACGGCCTCGCAGGACAAGAGCGCGACCGATGCCTTCTCGGTGCTGCCGACCGCACGGCCCGACACAAGCAAGCCGGATGAGATCAAGGCTGTGCTCGAACAGGCCAGCGCAACAACCGTGGCCGGCGCGAGCGGCGCCGAATATGAGGTCGCTTCGCTGACGGCGCCGGAGCCGCGCTCGGCGTTCAACGATCCGTCGGGCCTCGATGCGGCTTCGCCGCGTCAAGCCATCGCAGCCCGCCCGGCCGGCACCGATCCGGTGCAGGCGATCGGCGGCGGCGTGAAGACGACGCACAAGGAGGCCAAGCCTTCCGCCAACGACCTGCGGCCGGGGCCGAAGGCGATGGTGGTGGCGACGCCGCCGCAGGCAGCGCGCTGGGCGCTGGGCAGTGGTGAGAACATAGCCACCGTTTCCGATCCGACGACGGCGCCGCGCTATGCCTATAACATCGTTCATACGCCACCGAGCGAGGTCTACACGGCTGGCTTCCAGACAGACCCCCAGACGCCGGATGCCAGCCGGTTCACCGGCAACGCGGTGAAGTTCCTTTCGGTCGCCCGCTTCCAGACGAAATAGCGAGCCCTGCCGGGACAGCAAAGCCGCGTTGGACACCAGCGCGGCTTTCGCTTTTTATGCTGCCTGCCCTGACCGCCGGTCTCCCGCCTGGGGCGGTTCAGTCAACTTCCAGCGCAGGCGCCTCGCCCATTGCCAGAAGCCGCGCGGCGTCGCGCGCCGGGGGCAGGCCGAACTGGCGCGCATATTCACGGCTGAACTGAGAAGCGCTTTCGTAACCGACGGCAAAGGCGACACGCGCTGCGTTGCCCGGCTGTGCGATCAGCAGGTGGCGGGCCTCCAGCAGGCGGATCTGCTTCTGATACTGGATCGGACTCATGGCCGTCGCTGCCTTGAAGTGGCGGTGGAACGCGGCGTTGCTCATATGGGCGAGCGCGGCCAGCTCCGTCACATCGATCGGCTCGTTGTAATGCGCGCGTATCCATTGGGTGGCGCGGCGGATCTGCGACAGGCGTCCGTCGGCGCGCGCAAGCTGGCGCAGTTTCGCGCCTTGCGGGCCTTGCAGCAGCCGAAACGCTATCTCCCGCTCAAGCATGGACGCGAGCACGGGGATCTCGTCCGGCCTGTCGAGCAGCCGCAGCATCCGGCGCCAGGCGTCGAGCAGCTCGTCATCGGCGGGATAGGTCGCGAAGCTTTCGCCACCGGCCGCGGGCTTGTGGTCGATGAGCAATGTGGCGATCACTTCCATATCGAGGCTGAAGGCGATGGCCATGTAAGGATGGGCGGCGCTCGCCTCGATCAACTGGCTAGTGGCGGGCGTCTCGACCGCGTAGACGAAACAGCTGCCAGCGCCGTAGCGAAGCGTGCGATCGCCGATCAGCACCGATTTCGTGCCCTGCAGAACGACCAAGGCCGTCGGCTGACAAAGCTCTGGCAGCGGCGGCGTCGGGGCTTCGCTGCGGCCGATCGTGACGCGAGGAACGGCCGTCCTCGTTCGCCGTCCACGCGCGTGGCGGCCGGCGATTGCGATCAGTTCTTGCAGCGCTTCGTTCATCGGTTCAGCATTGCCGATCCGCACCATCCGCGCAACGAGGTGAGGCGCTTGCGCGCACCTCTGACGCGCAAGCGCGCACTTGAGAGGATTAGGCAAGAGCAAGAGAGATTTCGGCGCGCGAAGTTCCCCGTTTCGCGCCATTTCCAGGCCTCTGCACAGGAGACATTGGACATGACGAAACGAAAGAATGCGCTGGTGACCGGCGCCAACAAGGGAATCGGCCTCGAGACCGCCCGGCGGCTGGCGGCGCTGGGGTTCAAGGTCTGGCTCGGCGCTCGGGATTCGAAGCGCGGCGAGGCCGCGGCCGAAGCATTGCGCAGCGAAGGTTTCGACGTCGAGCCGCTCGAGCTCGACGTCACCAGCGACGAGAGCGTGGGGGCCGCGGTCAGGACCTTCGCTGCGCGAACATCCAGTCTCGACGTGCTGGTCAACAATGCCGGTGTGGCCACCGGATATGTCGATGCGCTCGGCCCCGACGGCCGCTACGAGCGGCCGCCGAGCCAGGAACCTCTCGCGGACATGAAGGCCATCTATGACGTCAATGTCTTCGGTCCGATCCGCGTCACCCAGGCATTCCTGCCGCTGCTTCTGGGCGCACCCGCCGCCCGCATCGTCATGCTGAGCAGCTATCTCGGTTCGATCGCGCGCGCGGTTGGTGGCGGAGTTGGCGAAAGCCAGTCACCCAACGTCATGGGCTATGGCAGCTCGAAGACGGCGCTCAATGCCATTACGGTCGCTTTCGCCAGGGAGCTTGCGCCGAGCGGCATCATGGTCAATGCCGCCGCTCCCGGCTACACCGCGACCGACCTCAACGGGCACAAAGGTCACCGCACGGTGCAGCAGGCGGCCGAGATCGTCGTGCGCCTGGCGACGCTCGACGCGGGCGGGCCGACCGGCGGCTATTTCGACGAGAGTGGCCCGCTGCCCTGGTGATTTTGGGGCGAACTATTTGGCGAGCTTGCTTGCCTCGCGCGCGAGCGCTTCGATCTCGTCCCACTTGCCGGCCTTGATGAGATCGTCGGGCGCGACCCAGGAGCCGCCGACGCAGATGACGTTGGGCAGGCTGAGATAGTCGGCGGCGTTCTTGGCCGTTATGCCGCCGGTCGGGCAGAACTTCACGTCTGCGAGCGGCGATGCGAAGGCCTTCAGCGAAGCGATGCCGCCCGACTGCTCGGCCGGGAAGAATTTCAGGAAGCGCAGGCCGGCTTCGCGCGCGGCCATGATCTCGCCCGGCGTGATGGCGCCCGGCAGCAGCGGCACGGGGCTGTCCTTCGCCGCGTTCAGAAGCTGGCCGGTGATGCCGGGACTGACGATGAATTTCGAACCGGCGGCGGCTGCTTCATCGAATTGTTTCGCATCGAGGATGGTGCCGGCGCCGACGACGGCGTCCTCGACCTCGGCCGCGACGCGGCGGATCGCCTCCAGCGCGTCTGCGGTGCGCAGCGTGATCTCGATTGCCCTCAAGCCGCCGCGCGACAGAGCGCGGGCAAGCGGCACGGCGTCGGCCACGTTGGCGATCTTGAGCACCGGGATGACCGGCTGGCCGTTGAGGAGCGACAGGAGCTTTTCGGTCTTGCTGGTCATTGGCTTGTCTCTCCATTGCGATCGATTTCAACCGATTAGCAGAAGGGTTATTTGAAGTCCACGAAGGCGGGCGTGTCGCGATGTCACGCGGCGGGCCGCTCGGTGCCTCTGCCTTGAAACCGCTTTCAGCACGGTCTAGTGGCATGGCCATGACAACGAGCACAAAAATTCAGCCGGTCCGCGTCGCTGCGCTCTACAAGTTTGCCCGGCTCGACGGCTTCGAGGTCTTGCGCGCGCCGCTTGCCGCCTTCTGCCGCGGACACGGCATCAAGGGCACGCTGCTTTTGGCGCATGAAGGCATCAACGGCACCGTCGCCGGCAGCGAGGAGGCGATCGCCGCGCTGATCGATCATATCCAGGCGATCGAAGGGCTTGCCGGGCTGGAAATCAAATACAGCAGCGCCGCCGATATGCCGTTCCATCGCATGAAGGTGCGGCTGAAGCGCGAGATCGTCACCATGGGCGTCGACGATCTCGATCCGGCGACCAGCGCCGGCACCTATGTCGCGCCGGCAGACTGGAATGCGCTGATCTCGGATGCCGATACGGTGGTGATCGACACACGCAACGCCTACGAAGTCTCGATCGGCACCTTCAGGGGCGCGGTCGATCCGAAGACCGCCAGCTTCCGTGAATTTCCGGCCTGGGTCCAAGAGCACCGCGACGAGCTCGAAGGCCGCAAGGTGGCGATGTTCTGCACTGGCGGCATACGCTGCGAGAAGGCGACTGCCTATGTTAAGTCGCTGGGCTTCGGCAACGTCTTCCATCTCAAGGGTGGCATCCTGAAATACCTTGAGGACGTGCCGGCCGAAGAGAGCCTGTGGCAGGGCGAGTGTTTCGTCTTCGACGAGCGGGTTTCGGTCTCGCATGGTTTGGCCGAAGGCGATGCCGAGCTCTGCCGCGCCTGCCGGCATCCGCTGACAGCCGAGGACCGGCTGTCGCCGAAATACACGGTCGGCGTTTCATGCCCGCACTGCTTCGATGCGCGCTCGGACGAGGATCGTGCCCGTTACGCCGAGCGACACCGCCAGGTGGGGCTGGCGCAAGCGCGCGGCGGCCGGCGCCACATCGGAAGCTAGGGCGCGCCGGCTCCACAAAACGGCCGCCCGTCATTGTAATGTCAACGCGTGGGGCCTACGTCTTGCCGGTCCGAAACCCCGCCCGGGCGCATTCGGCCGGGCCAATTCTGGAGGCATTGATGCTCGACCCCAAGAAGCTGCTCGACGACCTGCTCGGCTCGCAAATTCCTGGCACGGGATCGACCGTTCGTGACAAGGCGGGGCAAGCGGTACAGATGGCGAAGGACAACCCGCTCGCCGCCGGCGCGCTGGCCGCCGTGCTGCTCGGCACGGGCACCGGACGGCAGGTGACCGGAGCCGCCATCAAGCTCGGCGGCCTGGCGGCGATCGGCGGCCTCGCCTACAAGGCCTACCAGAACTACAAGGCCGGAAATGCACCGGCGCAGGAACCCGTGGCTGGCGAGCCGGAGTTGCTGCCGCCGCCCAAGGACACCGCCTTCCATCCCTCTCAAGCGCCGCAGGGCGAGGCCGAATTCACGCTGACGCTGGTGCGGGCGATGATCTCGGCCGCCAAGGCGGACGGCCA
This sequence comes from Mesorhizobium sp. WSM4904, assembly GCF_029674545.1. Taxonomy (NCBI): domain Bacteria; kingdom Pseudomonadati; phylum Pseudomonadota; class Alphaproteobacteria; order Hyphomicrobiales; family Phyllobacteriaceae; genus Mesorhizobium; species Mesorhizobium sp. WSM4904. The sequence goes on from NZ_CP121354.1 coordinate 2,466,735, forward strand.
TGTCGATGACGAGGAGCGGCAGAAGATCGCCGACAGGCTCAAGCTTGCCGGCATCGGCACGGAAGCGGAAAAGTTCCTGATGGAAGAACTCGAACGGCCGCTCGATCTCGACGCGCTGATCGCCGGCGCCAAGACCGATGCGCAGAAGCTCGAGCTCTACACCGCCTCGCGACTCACCATCGATCCAGACACCCGCACCGAGCGCGGTTATCTCGACCTGCTCGCCGGACGCCTCGGCCTGCCGGACGCGCTGGTCGATCATGTCGAGGCGACCGTCGCAGCGGCAAAAGTGCCGGCCGGAGCCGCATCCGATCCGCAGTAGCGAATCGCGTGGTAAACGCGCTTGCGGCATCTTGTTGACCGTTGATCTTTCGTTAACCCAGCAAGCGCATCATTCTAAGCAGTCGGACCGGCTTTTCCTCCTCCCAAGCACGGTTCAGATCAGGGCGGTCGCCAATGACCGCCCTTTTTGTCGGCCCCTCCTTTTTGTCGACAGAGCTGCTTGCCACGGTCTCCATCATTTGCGATGCCTCGTCCCGTTCCAGCAATGACGGGGGAGCGCGTCGATGACCGCCATGCAAGAGAAAACCGCCATCGTTACCGGAGCCGGCACCGGCATCGGCAAGAGCGTCGCCACGGCGCTGCTCAGGGCCGGCTGGAACACCGTGTTCTGCGGCCGCCGCAAGACGCTGATCGAGGACGCGATCGCCGAGGCCGGGAAGACCAGCGCCAAGGCGTTGGCGGTAGCGTGCGACATCAGCAAGGCCGACCAGGTCGACGACATGTTCGAGACCGTGGTGGAGGCCTTCGGTCGCGTCGACCTGCTCTTCAACAATGCCGGCATGGGCTACAAGTCGACGCTGATCGACGAGATCCCGGTCGAGGTCTGGAACGACGTCGTGGGCGTCAATCTCACCGGATCGTTCCTGTGCGCCCGCGCCGCCTTCGGCGCCATGCGCCGGCAGAAGCCGATGGGCGGCCGCATCATCAACAACGGATCGGTGTCTGCCTATGCGCCGCGCCCGGGCTCGGTGCCCTATACGGCGACAAAGCACGCCATCACCGGCCTGACCAAGACGCTGGCGCTCGACGGGCGGCCCTACGACATCGCCTGCGGCCAGATCGATATCGGCAATGCGCTGACCGAGATGGCGCAGCCGATGACCGTAGGCGTGCCGCAGGCCAACGGCTCCATCGCCGCCGAAGCGGTGATGGACGTCCAGCGCGTCGCCGACGCAGTCCTCCACATGGCAAGCCTGCCGCTCGACGCCAACGTGCTGTTCATGACCGTGATGGCGACGAAGATGCCGTTCGTCGGGCGCGGGTAAGGAAATTGAGGCTCTATTTCTTCAGGAACGCTTCGATCCGCTCCAGCGCGCGCAGGATGTTCTCCTCGGAATTGGCGTAGGAGAGCCTGACATAGCCTTCGCCGAGCACGCCGAAATCCGGACCGCCGATCAGCGCGACGCCGGCATCCTCCAGCAACGCCGAGGCAAGCTTCTTCGCCTTCCAGCCGGTCTTCGACACGTTGGGAAAGGCATAGAAGGCGCCTTTCGGCGTGATGCAGGAAATGCCGGGAAGCGCATTCAGGCCCTCGACCACGATCTTCCTGCGGTTGTCGAAGGCGCGCATCATCTTTTCGACGTCGTCCTGCGGGCCGTCTATCGCGGCGATGCCGGCATACTGGCTCGGCGCGTTGACGCAGGACCAGCAGTTGACCGCCAGCTTGCGCACCTTGTCGTAGAGGTAGGCGCCCTTCTCGCCGTTCGGCCAGATCGACCAGCCCATGCGCCAGCCGGTCATCGCCCAGGTCTTCGACCAGCCGTTGAGCACGATCAGCCGGTCGCGGATCTCGGGGAAGTTGAGCAGCGAGCAATGCGTCTCGCCGTCATAGGTCATGACGTCGTAGATCTCGTCGGAGAGGATCGCGACCTCAGGGTGCTTTTCCAGTCCCTTGACCAGCTTCTCGATCTCGGCCCGCGGAGTGACGCCGCCGGTCGGGTTGGCCGGCGAGTTGAGGATCAGCAGCCTCGTCTTCGGCGTGATCAGCGCCAGCGTCTCCTCGGCCGAGAAGGCAAAGCCGTTCTCCTCGCGGATCGGCACGGGAATGGGCGTCGCGCCGGTGAACTCGATCATCGAACGATAGATGGGAAAGCCGGGGTCGGGATAGAGGATCTCCGCGCCCGGCTCGCCGAACATCAGGATCGCGGCGAACATGGTCGGCTTGCCGCCGGGCAGGATCATCACGTTTTCGGGCGAGACCTCGACGCCGGTGGTGGTCAGCGTGCGGCGCACCACCGCCTCGCGCGTGGCCAGCAGCCCGTTGGCCGGCGTGTAGCCGTGATGACCGTCGCGCAGCGCCTTGATCGCAGCCTCGACGATGTGCTGCGGCGTCTTGAAGTCGGGCTGGCCGATGCCGAGGTTGATGATGTCGCGGCCCTGATGGGCGAGCGCGGTGGCCCGCGCGAGCACCGCGAAGGCATTTTCCTCGCCGAGACGGTCGAAGGCCGCGATCGTGTGGAGCATTTTTCCCGTCCCTGTGGTTCTTTCTGTCAGCGAGCGTTTTTGTGAGCGTCCGTCAGGAAAAGTCAAACGGATTGGAGCTTTCGGTGTCGGAAAATCTGAAAAGTTGGCAGCCGCGCCCGCGTCCCGAACGCAGGGCGCTCGAAGGCCGCTATGTCCGGCTCGAGCCGCTGAGCGCGGCAAAGCATGGCGATGGGCTTTACGAGGCATCGTCGGTGCCGGATGCCGCCGGCCGTTTCGCTTGGCTGCCCGACTATCCGCCGCAAACCCGCGCCGCTTTCCAGCCATGGCTGGACAAGGTCGAGGCGAGCGAGGACCCGCTGTTCTTCGCCGTCATCGACAAGGCGAGCGGCAAGGTCGCCGGGCGCCAGACGCTGATGCGCATCGATGCCGCCAACGGCGTCGTCGAGATCGGCAACATCTACTGGGGGCCGCTGATCTCGCGCAGGCCGCAGGCGACCGAAGCGCAGTTCCTGTTCACGAAATATGCCTTCGACGAGCTCGGCTATCGCCGCTACGAATGGAAATGCAACAACCGCAACGAACCGTCGAAGCGCGCGGCGGAGCGCTTCGGCTTCAAGTTCGAGGGCATTTTCCGCCAGCATCTTGTGGTAAAAGGCGAAAACCGCGATACGGCGTGGTATTCGATCATCGACAAGGAGTGGCCGGCCTTGCGCAAGGCCTATGAGGCCTGGCTCGATCCGGCGAATTTCGATGGCGATGGCCGGCAGAGGCGGCGGCTCGAGGATTTCCGCGCCGAGTTCGGCGCGTAGACCAAGATCCGGTCGTCGGACAAAGATCACGGTCGGTAAATAGGAGTTGCCAGGATGGCACACGATCACGCCGCGCATGGACACAGCCACGGCGCGGGCCACGTGCATGGCTCGACCGACAAGAAGCGCGTGCTGATCGCGGCCTGCCTGACCGGCGGCTTCATGGTCGCGGAGGCGCTCGGCGGCCTGCTCACCGGCTCACTGGCGCTGCTTGCGGATGCCGGCCACATGCTCGCCGATTCGATTGCGCTGGGCCTCGCCTGGTACGCCTTCCATCTCGCCGGACGTCCTGCAACCGGCCGTCTCACCTACGGCTCCGCCCGCGTGAAGACGCTGGTCGCCTACACCAACGGCATCGCCATCTTCGCCATAGCGCTGTGGATCGTCTACGAAGCCTGGGGGCGGCTGATGCATCCGGCGCCGGTGCTGGGCGGGCCGATGCTGGTGGTGGCGGTCGCAGGCCTGCTGGTAAACATCGCCTCGTTCTTCGTGCTGCATGGCGGCGACCGCGAGAGTCTCAACATGCGAGGCGCCATCCTGCACGTGCTGGGCGACCTGCTGGGCTCTGCCGCGGCCATCGTCGCCGCCGTCATCATCCTGGCGACAGGCTGGACGCCGATCGACCCGATCCTTTCCGTGCTGGTGTCGCTGCTGATCCTGTCGACGGCGTGGTCGCTGATGCGCGAGGCCGCGCATGTGCTGCTCGAAGGCGTGCCGGCAAGCCTCGACCGCGACCTCATCGCCAAGGATCTGGAAGCTGCCGTCAAGGGTGTGCGCGAGGTGCACCACATGCATGTCTGGTCGCTCGACGGCACCAGCAACATGGCGACGTTGCATGCCTGCCTGGATGACGGGGTCGATCCGCATATGGCGGTGAGCGCCATCAAGAAGCGGCTCGCCACGAAGCACGGCATCGACCATGCAACGGTGGAGCCCGAGTTCGGGCACTGTGCCGACAGCCATGACGAGCACGACCATCACCATGATCACGATCATGCGCATGACGCGCCTCGCGATCGCCGCCATTATCATTGATGCGTGCCGAAGATGAACGAGCCAAGGAACGCCTGCTGATGGATCGCGAGACGCGCAACGCGGCCATCGCCGCGGCCTGCATACTGCTTTTGTTCGGCCTCGCCGCCTATTTCCTGCCGACCATCATGTTGGCCGTCGGCAAGGTCTCGACCGTCCTGGCGGCTGTCATCGCCGCGATCTTCATGGTGGCACTGTTCGTCGTCCTGTGGCTGCGCGGACGCAGCCAGCGCAAGAAGGGTCTCTAAAGATGAGAATTCTGATTACTGGTGCTGCCGGCATGGTGGGCCGCAAGCTGATCGCGCGGCTGGCCAAGGACGGCGCCCTGCGCGGGCGCAAAATCACGGCGCTCGATCTGCACGACATCGTGCCGCCGCAGGCGCCGGTGCTCGCGGGCGTCGAGGCCTCGATCCATACCGGCGACCTTTCCGAGCCCGGCGCGACGGCCACGCTCGTCGCTTCCCGCCCGGATGTGATCTTCCATCTCGCCGGTATCGTCTCGGGCGAGGCGGAAGCCAATTTCGATCTCGGCTACCGCGTCAATCTCGACGGCACACGCGCCTTGTTCGACGCCGTGCGGCTGGCGGCATTTGCGCCGCGCCTTGTCTTCACCTCGTCGATCGCGGTGTTCGGCGCGCCGTTCCCGGACGTCATCCCGGACGAGTTCCACCCGACGCCGCTCACTTCCTACGGCACGCAGAAGCTGATCAGCGAGGCACTGCTCGCCGACTACTCGCGGCGCGGCTTCTTCGACGGCGTCGGCATCCGGCTGCCCACCATCTGCGTGCGGCCTGGCAAGCCGAACAAGGCGGCCTCGAGCTTCTTCTCCGGCATCATCCGCGAGCCGCTCAGCGGCCAGGAGGCGATCCTGCCGGTGCCGCGTTCGGTGCTGCACACCCATGCCAGCCCGCGCTCCGCGGTCAATTTCCTGATCCATGCGGCGGAGATCGACAGCAATGCAGTCGGGCCGCGCCGCAACCTCACCATGCCCGGCGTCGCCGTCACTGTCGGCGAGCAGATCGAGGCGCTCGGGCGCATTGCCGGAGCCGAGGTGGTGAAACGGATCCGCGAACAACCCGACGAAACGATCTGGGCGATCGTCAAAGGCTGGCCCACGCGCTTCGAGGCAAGGCGGGCGAGGGAACTAGGTTTTGCCGCTGAAAAGAATTTCGACGAGATCATCCGCGCGCATATCGAGGACGAGCTCGGCAAAACGGTCGCTTAGGTTGAACTCTAAAGGGTCACCGCCTTCCCGAGTCAACCTTGACCCGCCTCTCTGCAATTAATTCGGTATCGTTCGTCAGATGCTGGATATCGTAATCCGCGAAGTTCTTAATTTGCTTTGCTGCTTTTCGATAAAGGTCGAGCATTGAATGTCGGCCGTATGGCTGCTGGCTGATGAGGCAGGTTTGTTGTGATCAAAAAGTCACCAGTTTGGGATGCCTGAGGCCGTAGGGAGCGAAGGCGAAGGAACGCTAGTCACCCTGCGCTGTCAAAACGTCGTGGTGATGCCACCGTCCACGGCGATTGTCTGGCCGGTGACGAAGGAAGCCGCGTCGCTGGCGAGAAAAACCACGATGCCGGCGATCTCCTCCGGCTTTCCCCAGCGGCCGAGTGCTGTGCGAGTCTTCAGCCAGCGCGCCCAATCCGGATCCTCGACGAGGCCGGCATTCACCTCGGTCGCGAAGGTTCCGGGGGCGACGGCGTTCACGGTGATCCCGTGGCCGCCGAGATCGACGGCGAGCGCCCGAGTCAGGCCGTCGATACCGGCCTTGGCCGCGGGATAGCCGACGTCTCCGGCCCGGCCGAGCTGCGCGATGACGGAGGAAACATTGATGATCCGGCCCGGCGCGCCGCGGCGGATCAAGGCACGGGCGATCGTTTGGCTCATCGCATAGGCGGAAACCAGGTGGTCGTCGAGCATGGCGCCGAATTCCTCCGGCGACATGGCGTCAAAGCCGCGGCGATCGCGACGGCCGACATTGTTGACGAGGATGTCGATGTCGCCCAGCCTGGCAAGCGCCTGCTGCGCGGCTTCGCGCCGAGTGACGTCGAACGGCGCGCCATGCGCGTCCTGACCCTCGTCCCGCATTCTGGCGACGGCTGCCTCGAGCGTGGCGGGCTCGCGCCCGTTCAGGATCACGCGGGCGCCGGCTTCGGCTAGGCCGCGCGCCATCTCGAGCCCGAGCCCACGCACCGATCCCGTCACTAGGGCGGTTCGGCCGGCAAGCGAGAAGCTCATGCTGCGCGCCATCGGATACCTCGACTGAAACGACCGTTTCAGTTACGTATTACAGCGGGTATGAAAGGAGCGCAAGATGGCCGGGCATGAAGCAGTGACTGCCGAACCTTCACTCCGCCGGGCGGAACTGCTCGATGCCAGCTATGCCTATGTACTCGACCATGGCCTCAATGGATTGTCGTTGCGCCCGCTGGCGGCCGCCATCGGCTCCAGTCCCCGTGTGCTGCTCTATCTGTTTGGTAGTAAGGAGAAGCTGCTGCGCGAACTGCTGGTCCGGGCGCGCACCGAACAGATCGCGCAACTGACTGTCGTGCTCGCGGCCGAGGGCCGAAGCCATGGCCTCGAAGAAACGGCCGGGCGACTGTGGGCCTGGTTGTCCGCGCCCGAGCAACGCCCGATGGTCAGGCTCACCTATGAGGCGTTCCTGCTTTCTTTCAGCCATAAGCCCGGTCCGTGGGCGGGATTCGCGGCGGAAGCGGCCCAGGACTGGCTGGACCTGCTGATCGACACCCAGACGCAGCTCCCGCGAGCTGAGGCCGGGGCACGGGCTACCCGTATACTCGCAACGATACGCGGCCTGCTGATCGACCTTCTGGCCAATGGCGATAATGAAAGAATTGCCGCCGCCGTGCGCATGGGCTGGCTCTGAGTTGGACCGGACGCCGCGCGGAGGCGCACCCTCCTTTATTGCGTTGCATACCGACAGCTGTTCCGATCGCGCAACCGGATGACATCGGCACCGCTGTTGCCGCTATATCTGCGAACGTGTCCGGTCAGAACCGCATATCGTGGACGCACCGCTCGGCAAGTCCTCTTAGCTGTCCAGGCTATCGAAGCGATCCACCGCCAGCCTGACATTGACGGCCGCGCGCGTCGTCGGCACTTCAGACGCCGCCCGAAAGGCTAGCCGACAGAAGCAACAGACCGACCAGGAAGATGAAGGCCGCGCCACCGATCTCGACGATCGAATGGATGCGGTTGCCGAGGCGTCCGTCGCCGGCGAAATAGACCGCCCAGTTCTTGGCCGTCACCGCGAGCGTCGCCAGCGCCGAGACGGTGATCGCGGTGCCGATCGACATGGCGAACACCGACAGCAGGCCGCCCATCCAGAGCCCGTTGAGCAGCGCGAAGCTCAGCACGATCAGTGCGCCGGAGCAGGGGCGGATGCCGACGGCGGCCACCGCCGACCAGGCGGTGCGCCAGTCGAAACGGTCGCCCGAAAGCAGCGCCGGGTCGGGCGCGTGCGAATGGCCACAGGTCTCGCAGACTTCGCCTGGACCGTGATCGTGATCATGGCCGTGGTCATGGTCGTGTACGGCATGGTCATGATGGTGGTCATGCGCGCTGTGATCGTGGGCATGCGAATGACCATGGTCGTGATGCGCATGCAGGGCATGCGAATGCGCCGCGTGGGCATGCGCGTGAGCATGCGAGTGTCCGCCATGCGAGTGTCCGGCATGCGAATGGCCGGCATGGGCGGCCGACAGGCTGTAGGCCTGGCCGGCGCCGAACAGTCGAAGGATGGCCGGGCCCGCCTTGCGCCAGAGCAGCCAGGCGCCGAACAGGGTCACCAGCACAAAGCTCGAGATTTCGAGGAACCATGCCGCGTCGGTCATCGACACCGCGGTGCCGCGCAGGACGAAATAGGCAAGCACCATGACGACGACCGCGGTGAGCCCCTGCAGCAGCGCCGAGACGAAGGACAGCAGGATGCCGCGCTTCAGCGCCACTTCGTTGGCGACCATGTAGGACGAGATCACCGCCTTGCCGTGGCCGGGTCCGGCGGCGTGGAAGATGCCATAGGCGAAGGAGAGGCCGACCAGCAGCCAGAGCTTGCTGCCATCCTGGCGCATCGCCTTCATCGCGGCTGCCAGCGAATGGTAGAATTCCTGCTGCCGGACATTGATCCACATCAGGATGTGAGCAAACGGACCGGACGTGGTGGGGGCCGTGCCGTCATTGGTGCCGATGCCGAGCGAGCTCTGGGCATGGGCGAGGCCGGACAGATGCGTGATCACCAGGGTGGCGGCCGCGAGGCCGAGCGCCAAGCGCAGCGACGGTTTCATCACCGGTTATCCTTCTGGCGGGCAGTTCAGTTCGAGCTTGGTGGCGAAGATCTTGCTCATGTCGGTGCCCGTTGGATCGTTGAAGAACGCGTCCGTCAGGGTCTTCTGGTTTTCCTTGATCGCTTCGTCCGGATCGGGACGGATCACCTTCTTGGTGCAGTTCGAGGGCAGGCCCTCGACGGTGAGGTTGGCGTCGTCGGTGAAATCGATCGCCGTATAGAAGGTCGGATCGTAAACGCCGATGTCGATCTTGCCGGCGAGCTTGATCGGCGCCTTCGGTTCGGATTCGAAGAGGATAATCAACTGGTCGTTGTCGAAATTGGCCATCAGATGCGGCGGCGGGACCATGGGCACGTCCTTGCCGTCTTGCGTGACCAGCTGGAAATAGTTGAACTCGGCCAGCGACGAATGGACGGTGTCGGCGACTTCCTTGAGCTCTTTGTCGTCAAGCTTCAGATCGGAGTTCTTGTCGAACTCCATCATCACCGTACTCGAAAAAAGATCGTCGAAACGCCACAGATGACGCAGCGCTTTCACACTTTGGTGATCCTCGCTCAGGATCACGTCGAGGCGGGCCTCGGCAAAGACGTGCGGATGCACCTCGGCCGGCTCGATCCCGGCAAATGTCACTGCCGCGGCCGAAGCCAGCATGGTTGCTTGCCGTTTCAAATGCATTCCGGGCTGCGATTCCATCAACTTCGGGAGTGGACCCCGAGAGTTATCAGAAAGGGGGCGAAATTGGGACGCGCCTTCGGCTGATTTTGATACCCGCCGTTATCCCAGGACCGCCACTTCTTGATGGCATGCATCACGCGCCGTCGCGCGTCCTGAACCAGTGCACCAGGAAATCGACGAAGACGCGGACCTTGGCGGGCAAATAGCGGCGGTGCGGGTAGACGGCAAAGATGCCGCTGCCGGAGAGAATGCGGTCGTCGAGCACGCTCACCAGCCGGCCGGCCGCGAGGTCTGGAGCGGCGATGAAATCCGGCAGGATGGTGAAGCCCAGGCCAGACACGGCAGCTGCTCTCGCCGCCATCGGGCTGTTCACCTCTATCGGACCCGACACGGTGACGCTGACCGAATCCTCGCCATCGCCCTTGAAGCGCCAGTTGGCTAAAGAGCGGCCGTTGGTGTCGACGATGCAGGGCATGTTGGAGAGGTCCTGCGGACGCGTCGGGGTGCCGTGCTTTGCGAGCAGCTCCGGCGACGCGCAAAGCCTGATCGAAAACGGCCCCAGGCGCCGGGCGATCAGCGACGAGTTCTCCAGCCGCGAAATGCGCACGGCGACATCGAAGCCTTCCTCGACCAGGTCGACGAAGCGGTCATCGAGATGGATGTCGAGCACGATGTCGGGGTGCTGCTTTGCGAAGTCGATCAAGGATTGGCCGATCGGTGCGTCGGCGAAGGTGCGCGCCGCCGAAAGCTTGATGCGGCCGCGCACGTCGCCGGAGGATTCGCGCACGGCATCCGCGAGGCTGTCGACCTCGCGCACGATTTCGGAGGCGCGCTGATAATAGGTGTGCCCCGCTTCGGTCAGCGAAAACTGCCGCGTGGTGCGGTTCAACAGCAGCGCGCCGAGCTCGTCCTCCAGCTCGCGCACATATTTCGACAGCAGCGCCTTTGAGCGGCCGATCTTGCGCGCCGCGGCCGAGAAGCCCTCGGCCTCGACCACGTCGATGAAGGCGCGCATGCGGGTCAGTGTATCCATGGTCAGACCTTTCGTGCCGCGTCGAGAATCCTGCGGCCGAGCCGTATCAAAGCGACGTCGCTGCCGGAAGGGCCGAGCAGCGACAGGCCGAAGGGGGCGCCGTCGACACTTCCCAAGGGCAAGGTGATCTGCGGGAAGCCCGACAGGCCGGCCAGGCACAACAGATGCAACGCCCTTTCGCGATAGGCCTGGAACTGTTCCGGCGTGCTGGTCTTCAGCGGCGCCGCGCCTGGAACGGTCGGCAGGACGAGAAAGCCGTCGTCGCCGAGCAGGGCGACGAGCTCGGAACGGAAAGCCAGCCGGCGTGCCGCCTCGGCGGCAACCGTGCCGGCATCGATCGCGCGGCCGAAGCCGAAACGCTCGTCGATGCCCGGGCCAAGGCCGTGGTTGCCTGCGGAGATCCAGCCGCCATGCGCCTGCCAGGCCTCGTGGGCCTGCAGCCGGCGAAAGCACCAGTAGAGGTCATCCGGCGACGAGGCGAAGGCGTATTCCGTCTCGGTCGGCTCGCCGACGACGCCGGCAGCCAATGCCTTCATCCGCGCGTATTCGGCAGCTTCGGCCGGGCCGGCAACGAAAGCATCGAGCCAGCGGAGCGACAGCGGACGGTTGAGCGGATGCCGGTGCGGATCATCGCCGAGCAGCAGCTTGCCGACCGCTTCGTAGGTCTCGATGTCGCCGGCGAACCAGCCGAAGGTGTCGAAGCTCGGCGCGAGCTTCATCGCGCCGTCGAGCGAGATGCGGCCGTGGCTGGTGCGCAGCCCGATCAGGCCGCAGAAGCTCGCAGGCGCGCGGATCGAGCCGCCAGTGTCGGAACCGATGGCGATGTCGGCAAGGCCTCCTGCAACCGCGGATGCCGATCCCGAGGAGGAGCCCCCGGTCACGCGGTCCGGTGCGGCCGGGTTCACCGGAAAGGCGAAATGCGAATTCTGGCCGAACAGCGAGAAGGCGAGCTCGTCGGTCTGCGTCTTGCCGACGAAGCGCGCGCCGGCATCGAGAATCATCTGCACGGCCTCGGCCGTCCGAGCGGCGGCATGGGCCTCCTCGAACTTGCGCGGGTTGCCGCAGCCGGTGCGGTAGCTGGCGACGTCGTAAATGTCCTTGACCGCCAGGCGCAGGCCGGCAAGCGGACCTGATTCCGCATTGGCTACAGGCACTTGGCGCAGATCGAGGAAAGCGTTTAGCGGGCCGTGGGTGTCTGGCATCGTTCGATTTCCGGATACGGTCCACAAACATTGTTCGACGCCGGAATTTTTACAACCGGCGCTTACGATTTTTATTGATTGTGAAACCCTTCGCTCTTATATCGCGGTTGCCCAAAGTCGCACGTGCCTGTGGGTGTCCGCCGATCCTCGAATGGTGAGGGCAACCGGTAAGGTAACTGGAGCTAACCCCTCCAGTCGGTCTAGTGGCCAACCGCCAGACCGAGGACACCTTGAAGCAACGACGGTGCGGGCCTTTCTGGTGTCTGCCGGTCGTCCAAAGACCGGGGTTACTGAAGAGGCACACCTTCATTGCCTGTAGTGCGGACGGGGTCCTCCCATCCAAGCCAAGGCAGACAAAGCGAACCGAGGCCGGGCAAGGCCAGGTTCACCGCCGCGAGACGGCGATTCGTGGTTCCGGGGTCTCCACCGGCTGGTTCCACGGGTTTTCCGTCCCGCCTTTGTCCACCGCGAGTTCGCGAGGCTGAGCGCCCGCGTCCCGCAGCCTTTGTGCGCGCCGAAAGGCGCAGATGGAGAGACCTCGATGGCCACCCAGCGCATCCTCGACTTTCTCGCCACCCGACGTCCGAACGGCCCCTGCCTCGTCGTCGACCTCGATGTCGTGCGTGACAATTTCCGCGCCTTCGAGAAGGCGTTGCCCGATTCCAAGATCTACTATGCGGTGAAAGCAAACCCGGCGCCGGAAATCCTGCGCCTCCTTGCTGCGATGGGCTCGTCCTTCGACACCGCATCGGTTGCCGAAGTCGAGATGGCGATGGATGCCGGGGCGCCGGCGGATCGCATTTCCTTCGGCAACACCATCAAGAAGGAGCGCGACATCCAGCGCGCCTACCAGCTCGGCATCCGCCTCTACGCCGTGGACTGTGTGGAGGAGGTCGAGAAGATCGCCCGCGCTGCCCCCGGCTCGCGCGTGTTCTGCCGCGTGCTCACCGACGGCGAGGGCGCCGAATGGCCGCTGTCGCGCAAGTTCGGCTGCGTGCCGGCGATGGCCGTCGACGTGTTGCGCCATGCCAAGGGCCTCGGCCTCGACGCCTATGGCGTGTCGTTCCATGTCGGCTCGCAGCAGACCGATCTCACGGCCTGGGACCGCGCGCTGGGCGACGCCAAGAAGGTGTTCGCGACGCTCGCCGAGGAAGGCATCGTCTTGAAGATGGTCAACATGGGCGGCGGCTTCCCGACCCGTTACCTGAAGGACGTGCCGGCGGCGCAGGCCTATGGCCAGGCGATCTTTTCGGCGCTGCGCAGGCATTTCGGCAACGCGCTGCCCGAGACGATCATCGAGCCGGGCCGCGGCATGGTCGGCAATGCCGGCGTCATCAAGTCGGAAGTGGTGCTGATCTCGAAGAAGGCCGACAACGACAATGTGCGCTGGGTGTTCCTCGACATCGGCAAGTTCGGCGGCCTGGCCGAGACCATGGACGAGGCGATCCGCTATCCGATCGTCACGCCGCGTGACGGCGGCGAGACCGCGCCTTGCGTGCTCGCCGGCCCGACCTGCGATTCGGCCGACGTGCTCTACGAGAAGACGCCTTATCCGCTGCCGCTGTCGCTGACCATCGGCGACGAGGTGCTGATCGAAGGCACCGGTGCCTACACGACCACCTACTCGGCGGTCGCGTTCAACGGCTTCGAGCCCCTCCGATCCTACGTGATCTGACCGGTTCGCAAAGACCGATCAGATCAACCTGGGCGGATGCCCGTCATCCGCCCGGGCTCGCTTGTGGAACAGATCTCCGCTCGTGAAGGATCGCGGACATGGAATACCTGATCAAATCGGCCGTTGCGGCCACTGAAATTGCCCCCTCGTCCGGACCGTCGGATGAGCTTTTCTCCGCGGGAGAGAAGAGCTCGACGGCAGTGCTGGCGCCCTCCCTTGCCCACCGGGCACAGGCTGGCTCGCGCGGCGCGCCGGACGAGGGGGCCGCACAGGCGCCGGCCTTCGTCATCCTTGCCGAAGGCGCCGGAGACATTGAGGCGCGCGAGGCGCTGCTTGACCGCGCCATGGGGCCGAAGCGCAGGAAGAAATCGTCCGAGAAGCTGCGGCGCGGCCGCCGGCCGTCGGAAGGCCTGGCCTTTGCCGCGCGCGATCCGTCGGGCGCGGTGGTCGGCACGGTCCGGCTGTGGGACGTGACGCTGGGCGAAGGCGGTCCGGCGGCGCTCCTGCTCGGCCCGCTGGCGGTCGAGCCGTCGCTGAAGAGCGCTGGCATCGGCTCGGCTCTGATGCTCCACGCGATCGCCGAAGCGGCGCGGCTCGGGCATGGTGCGATCCTGCTTGTCGGCGATGCGCCCTACTACGGGCGGTTCGGCTTCTCGGCCGACCGCACGGGATCGCTCGCCATGCCTGGCCCCTATGAGCGGCACCGGCTGTTGGCGCTGGAGCTGAAAGAGGGCGCGCTTTACGGCGCCAAGGGCACGATCAAGGCCGCCGGCCGCAAGGTCAAGACGCTTAGTTTCACCGCCTGACGGCTTTCGGTTCGACAAAAAACGCGACGCCGCCCATCGGGCGGCGTCGCGTTTTTGCGAATGATCAGCCGAGCAACTGGCTGAGCGCCATGGCGACGGTCATGTCGCCCTCGACCTTCAGCTTGCCGGCCATGAAGGCCATGGTCGGGTTGAGGTCACCGGCGATCAGCGAGTCGAGATCGTCGAGCGAGAGCTTGATCGTGCAGTCGGTCGGGGCATCGGCGGTCGAGACGGTCGCGCCGTCGATGACGATGACGCCGTCGCTGCCGGTGTCGAACTTGACCGAATGCTCGAAGCCGGCGCTTGCCACGCGCGACCTGATCTTGTCGGCAATCTCCTGAACGCCCATGGCGGTTCTCCTCGTTTGGTTGCGTTTGACGCGCACCGGCCTGGGCCGCTGGGCGAGGCGCCGCGTCGCGCGGGAGCGCGGCCACGGTCACCAACGCATATAGCTTTCGGTTGACGTTTACGTCAACGTGGTCGCCGTGCGGCATGGTGGCAACCATGCGGCATGTCGCATCAGCGGCGGATGGGTGGGGCGAGGCATTCAATCCGGTTGAACACCGGCAGCGCGATCAATGCTGCTTGAAGGCCTTGGTCATTTCCTGGGCCGTTTCGCCGGCATTCTTGCGGCGCCGGATCGCGTTGTCGCGGATCTCGTCCTTGGACAAGAAGTTGACCTGGTCGATCAGCACGTCATGCACCAGTTCGACGCCGACACGGGCGTTCACCGTGTCGCGGATGGCCTTGCGGAAGGCATCGAGATCGATCGTCTCCTTCTTGGTGAAATCGATCTGCGGATTGGAATAGAGGTAGGAATAGACCTGGTCGGTTATCAGCGCCGGCGCCGGGATCGACAGTTTCTTTATCTGGTCCGGTTCCACCGTATAGACGAGCTTGGTGAGAAAGTAGCCGTCGATCTTGGCGTCCTTGATGAGCGGCACGGAAATGATGTCGGTCTTGACGTAGTCGAGGCCACCCAGCATCGGCTTCGGCGGCTCACCGACGCCGCGCTCGCCCGCCGCCTGGAAGGAATAGAACACCGCGCCGAGTGTGGCGGCGCAGATCCAAAGCGCTGCGGCGATGAACTTGATCATACTTTGCCTGATTGTCCGGGCATGATCTTGTCCGAAAACCGGCTTCCATTTTTCGCTGACGCGGTCCTGCGGCTAGGGATCATGCTCGGGCGTATCCGAATTCGCCGGCCGAATAGGTGCCGTCGGTATCGGCGCGCTGGATGGCGTTCTTCAGCAGCGTGGCGACCTCGTTGACGGCGTTGAGATGAGCAAGGATCGCCGCTTCGTTCTTCGCCAGCTTCTGGCGCAGCCGCGCCAGCCCCTCGCGATGCTGCTCGAGGAACTCGATCTCGTTGGCACCCTTCAGGGCGCGGGTCAGTTCGTAGAGATAGCGGCTCTTGCGGGCATTCGAGGCCTTGAGGTCGTAGTCGGTTCCGCTGCGGATACCCGCCGTTTCCTCGTCCACCGCCTCCTCGATGCGGCCGATGATGGCGGCGAGGTTACCGGGCCGCGCAGACGCGGCCGGCGTTTCCATGGCGATGGTCCGTGCAGGCAGATTGGAAAGGTCCGTTTGGTCGGCCATGTAAGTCCCTAGATCTTGATGTCCGTTTTTATGGTTGTGTCGTCACCGGTCATCGACCGGGCGGCTTTACGCTCCAGCTCCTCGATCATCGAGGTCGAAAGCCTGGTCTGCCGGTCGATCTCGGCTTTCTCCGGTCCGCCCCCAACAGGTCCGACCGGTACCTTGCGCTTGCCGTCCAGATAGTGGTCTGCAAGCATGGATTTCGCGATGCCGATGCCGCCGTGCGCGGCCATGACATCCGCCACCTTTTCGGCAAGCTGTGACTTCCACATGTCGCCGGCCAGCCCCTTGCCATAAACGCCTTCCGTGTCCTTGGGCATCATGTTCTGGATGAAGGTCGTCAGCACCATCGCCTCGAAGCGCTGGAATTTCTTTGCCGGGTTTGCCGCTTCGGCCTTGTCGGCGGTGGCGCGCGACAGGACCGAGCCGGCATCGACAGTAGCGGCCTGGTCGACGGAGAACGTGCCTGGGGCGCCTCCCGCCCTTCTGGCGAGCGCGGCACGTGCCGCCTCGACATCGGCCGGCTCCGCCGCGCGGGCAACGTCCATCACGATGTCGCTGGGTGGGGAAATCGCCAAGAAAGTTTCGCCTTTCGCCAGGGTTCGGTCATTGCACAATGCCTCGACAAGCTTGTGGCAGGCTTACCAGGGATTTGGCCAAGGGATTGGATCGTTCATCCGCTGCGCAGGCGCAATCAAGCCATGGAAACCTCGCAGGCCAGCGCTTGCACGTCACGGCCGATGGCGGCGACGGCGACAATCTTGCCGTCCTTCTTGTAGCCGACCAGACAATCGCGATCGGGGATGCTTCCGTCGATCTCGATCGCGTCCCACGACCGGGCGTAGCCGACATAGCGGATCGATACGTCGTAGTGCTCGCTCCAGAAGAACGGAACGCTCGAGAAGGGTTGCCGAAGGCCAAGCATGTTTTGCGCAGCGATCTGGCCTTGACGTTCCGCCACGACCCAATGCTCGACGCGCCGCGATTCAGCCGTCTTCAAGTCAAGCCACTGCGCGACGTCGCCGGCGGCAAATATGCCGGCCACATTGGTCTCGAGGAATTCGTTCACGAGCACACCCCTGTCGACGGCGATGCCCGCATCGGCGGCCAGCGAGATGCGCGGCTTCACGCCGGCGCCAACGACGACAAGATCGGCATCGATTACGCTGCCGTCGCTCAACGCAACCGCCTGGGCGGTTATTCGTTCGGCCGTGGCGCCCAGATGGAAAACGACACCGTGCTCCTCATGCAGCGAGCGGATGAAGCCGCCGAGTTCCGAACCAAGGACTACTCCAAGCGGATAGGCCTCCGGCGCGACAAGGTGGACCGCGATGTCGCGCTTGCGAAGGGCGGCCGCCACTTCCAGACCGATGAATCCCGCGCCGATCAAGACAGCCGTCTTCGAGCTTCGGGCGCGTTCGATGATGGCGCGACTGTCGGCCAGCGACCGTAATGTGAAGACGTGGTCGCGATCGGCGCCGGCGACCGGCAGGCGAACCGGCTCGGCCCCCGTCGCCAGCAGAAGGCGATCGAAGGGAAAAACCCGCCCGTCGCCCGCAATCACCGCCCGGCCGTCGACGTCGATACGCTCACATGTCGTCCGCAACTGGAGATCGATCTTGTTGCGGACGTAGAATTTGGGGCCGCGCAGCGGGATCCATGCCTCCGGCGCCGTCCCGGCAAGATAGTCCTTCGACAGGTTGGGACGGTCGTAAGGCGCGTCATCGTCCGAACTCAGCATGGTGATTTCGCCGGCAAACCGGCTGCGGCGCAGCATTTCGGCGGCAGCGAACCCGGCGGCGCCACCTCCGACAATGACAATGCGACCGGGTTGGCCAGCCGCATCGGGCTGCGACGACGGCGCGGTCTCCTTGTCCGCGGGAACTTTGCCGGTGACGAGGAGACGATCGCCACGGCGCTCGACGCTCCATCGCAGCAGCGGGTCGAAGGCCGGCGCGGCAAGCGCCTCGCCGGTGCGGAGGCTGAAGCAGGCATGGTGCCATGGGCATCGAACCGTGTCCTCGACAACCATCCCTTCGGCCAGTGGCCCGCCGTAGTGGGTGCATTTGCCTGCGACCGCCAGCACTTCCTCGCCGACACGCGCCAGAAGCACCGGCTCCTCGCCGACATGCCCGGCAAGCAGCCCCTTGTCGCCAAACGCGGCAACCGGCACTCCGACCGTCAAGTCTGGGCCCATATCCGGATTTTTCTGCGCGGCCATGGCGGCTCTCCCTTCGGGGCATTTGCCGACGACCCATTCACTCGGGTGTCGCACCCAGAATTGACGCCACGCCAGCCAAAAGGTTCCTGAGATTGGTGGCCAACGCCATTCTTGTCTGGCCGCCGCGTAACGCTCACAGACATCGGCGTCGCGTGGGGAGCGGAATTCTGGACGCTACTCGTCCCGGCGCTTCTGCGTGATCAGGTCGAGGCGCTCGCGATCGGAGCGCTCGCGCTCGTCGCGGCGGCGGACATCCTTGTAGGCGCGTTCGACCATGTTCGTGCGGGCGGTCGCGGTGGCGATCAGCGCCGCTTCCTGCCGGGCGCTCTCAAGGTTCTGCTTCTGGCGACCGAGCGCGTTCGCGATGCGGCGATGATAGAGCTCCGGGAACAAGCCGCCAAGCGAGCTGCCGGTATCGAAATGCTCGATGAGTTCCTTCGCTTCCGATTCCGCCGCGGCGGCGGCCGAGAGGAAGCCGGCATGCCGGGTCTCGTGCAGCGCCTTCAGTTGCTCCTGCACCTTGACCAGCTTCCTCAGGCGATCCTTGCGCGAGGTCATTGCGCTACCTCGCCAGCGTCAGGTCGACAAAGCCGTCGACGAACAGCGACAGCAAGGTGCCGACGGCGAAATAGAAGATGATCATCCCGCCGGCGATGACGAAGGGCAGCGAGATGAAATAGACCGGGATCTGCGGCGTCAGCTTGTTGACGAAGCCGATCGTCAGATTGACCAGGATGGCATAGGCGACGAAGGGGCTGCCGAGCCGGATCACCAGGAAGAAGGCATCCGACACCGTGTCGGTGACGTCGACGAGCGCCGCCTGCGGATTGAAGAAGACGTTGACCGGGGCGACCGTGTAGGAGGCGACGAGCGCACGCACGATCTCGTGGTCGAAGTCGAAGACGAAGAGCAGCAGCAGCGCCGAGAACGAGATGATGGCTGCAAGTGCCGCCTGGGGCTCTGGCTCCTCGATCGCCGGCCCGCCCGAGCCGCCATAGCCGATCAGCATGGCAATGGCCGAGCCCATGAAGCGCAGCGCTTCCATGTAGAGCCTGGTCATGGCGCCGATCAGCCCGCCGACCAGAAGCTCGGAGACGATCATCGGTGCCAGGACCTCAGGGCGCGGGTCGACGTGAGGGTAGATGCGGTCCCACAGGAAGGCGAGCAGGCCTCCGGTGGCGGCGACCGACACGAACAGCCGGACCTGGAGCGGCACGCGGGCGCTGGAAATGCCGGGCATCAGCATGAAGCAGGCGCCGATGCGGCAGAAGGCGAGGAAGGCGGCGATGACGACGCCTTGCGAGAGCGCGTTCACGAGATGGTTCCAAGCACCTTGATCTCGACGCCCTTGGCGATCTCGACATGGGAGAGCACGGGAAGCGTCGTGAAGAGCCGCTCGATGATCATGCGCACATAGGGGCGCGCGTCGGGCGCAGTGACGAGCACGAAGCGCTCGCCGGCCTCGAGATGCTTGCGGATCGCCTTGGTGGCGTCCTGGCCGAACTCCTCGAGCTGGCGCGGATCGATGTCGAACTCGCGCACCTCGCCCTTGGCATCGCGCTTGAGGCTCTGGTGGAAGGCGAGGTCCCAGCGGTTGCCGAGGCGCAGCACCTTGAGCATGCCGCCCTCGGAAAGATCGCCGCAGATCTGCTGCGCCATGCGGATGCGGACATGCTCGACGATCTGCTCGGTGCGGCGCACATGCGGCGCGATCTCGGCGATCGCCTCGATGATCAGATGCAGGTTGCGGATCGAGACGCGCTCGGCAAGCAGAAGCTTCAGCACTGCCTGCAGGCCGGGATAGGAGATGTGCGAGGTGCAGATCTCGTCGGCGAGCTTGCGGTATTCGGGGTCCAGCCGCTCGAGCAGCGCCTTCATGTCCTTGTAGGACAGGAGCTGCGGCAGGTTGTTGCGGATGACCTCCGAGAGGTGGGTGAGCAGCACCGACATGTTGTCGGCGAAGGTGAAATTCTCGCGCTTCAAATCCTCGGCGAAGGTTTCCAGCACCGAATAGGCGCGCATGCCGAAGGCCGGCTCGCGGATCTCCTCGCCGGGAATGTCGGGCACGCCGCGCGTGCCGAGCAGCACCATGACCTCGCCGACCCGCATCTGGTACTCGGCAACGACAGTGCCGTGGACCTTGATCTGATAGCTCTTCGGCGGGATGGCGAAGTCGTCGGCGACGCGCACCTCCGGCACCACGAAGCCGTATTGCTGGGCGAACTTCTTGCGCATCTTCGACATGCGGAACACCAGCTCCTGATGCGCGACCAGCAGCCTGGTCGAGAGCTGCTTGCCGATCAAAAGCTCGATCTCGGCGGTGGCGAGCGATGCCTTGACCGAATTCTTCTCCTCCTCGACCTTGTCGGCCTTTTCCTTGGTCTTCTGCGCTTCGGCGGCGGCCAGTGCCCGGTTGTGGCGCAGCGGGATGACATAGCCGAGGCCGGCCATGGCGCCGGCTAGCGCGAAGAACGGGAACAGCGGCAGGCCGGGCATCAGGCCCAGGATCACCAGCAGCGAGGCGGCGACATAGAGCGCGCGCGGATGCGCGCCGAGCTGGCCGAACACCGCCTGGTTGGCGGAGCCGCGCGTGCCGCCCTTGGAGACGAGCATGCCGGCGGCGAGCGAGACGATGAGGGCCGGGATCTGGGTGACGAGGCCGTCGCCGACGGAGAGCTTGATGAAAACGTCCGCCGCCTGGCCGAGGCCCATGCCGTGGCGCAGGTATCCGATGGCGATGCCGCCGACGATGTTGATGGCGGTGATGATCAGGCCGGCGATCGCGTCGCCGCGCACGAATTTCGAGGCGCCGTCCATGGAGCCGAAGAAGGAGGATTCTTCCTCCAGCTCGCGGCGGCGCAACTGCGCCGTCTTCTCGTCGATCATGCCGGCGGACAAGTCGGCGTCGATCGACATCTGCTTGCCTGGGATGGCGTCGAGGGTAAAGCGCGCGCCGACCTCGGCGATGCGGGTGGCGCCCTTGGTGATGACGATGAAGTTCACCACGATCAGGATCATGAAGACGATGAGGCCGATGACGAAGTCGCTCGACATCACCAGCTTCGAGAAGCCCGAGATGACATAGCCGGCCGCATGCGTGCCCTCATTGCCGTGCGACAGGATCATGCGCGTCGTGGCGATGTTGAGCGAGAGCCGCAGCATCGTGGCGATCAGCAGCACGGTCGGGAAGGACGAGAAATCCAGCGGCCGCTGGATCCAGAGCGCCACCATCAGGATCAGCACCGAGAGAGCGATCGAAAAGGCAAGGCCGATGTCGATGAGGAAGGCCGGGATCGGCAGGAACAGCACCGCCAGGATGACGACGATGCCGAGCGCGAAGAAGACGTCGCGGCCGTTCTTGGCCGCCAGGCCGGACGGAATTGTTTCGCTGATCGCCATGTCGTCCTCAATTCCAGACTTGCCCAGCGCAAAGGCAGGCCCCCAACCGTAACCGGCCAAGCTTGCGCGAAGGTGGGAGAGAGGCGTTAGGCTACAGCTGAGCCGCGTCCGCCGTGGCGACGCCGACCAGCCAGCTGCGGACGGCGCGTTCCTCGGCCGCGGACAGTCCGACCGTCAGCTCGCGTTCAAGCCTCTGCACGCGCTCGCGGCATTTCTTCAGCAATGCACGCCCCTTGTCGCTGAGGTCGAGATGCTGGATGCGGCCGTGCACCGCGTGGGGCTTGCGCACGAGCGAGCCTGCCTTTTCCAGATTGCCGACGATCACACTCACCGTCTGCGGGGTGAGCACCGCAAGCCGGGCGAGGTCGGCGTTGGATATGCCAGGATAGGCCGACAGCATGGTCAGGGTCGCGAATTGCGCCTGCGTCACGCCGAATTCGTCAAGCGCGCGCTCGACCCTGAGCCTGTAGGCGCCGGCCGCCTGGCGCAGCAAATAGCCGATATAGCCTTGCTCGCCGCGCTTGCCTTCACCGGGTGCGGGAATTGCAGGGGAGGTTTTCTGCTTGCGCATGATATCAGAGCTCTTATATGTTGTTCGCACACTGATATTATCGCAAAGTGGAGCAGGAGACGATGGGCTATCGAATCTTTCTCGCCGGCGGTTCCGGCGCGATCGGCCGGCGCCTGATCCCGCAACTGGTCGATACCGGCCACCAGGTGACGGCGACGACGCGCCGAGCCGCGAAGACCGAGGAGCTGAGCGCACTCGGTGCCGATCCGGTGGTTGTCGATGTGTTCGATGCCGGTGGATTGCGCACAGCGGTCGCGGCGGCGAAACCCGAGATCGTCATCCATCAGCTCACCGACCTGCCGCCCGGGCTCGACCCCGCCAAAATGGGTGAGGCGGCTCCCAGGAACGCACGCATTCGCGATGAGGGTACCCGCAATCTCGTCCAGGCCGCGAAGTCGGCCGGCACCCGCCGCCTGATCGCGCAAAGCATCGCCTGGGTCTATGCGGCGGGGCCGGAGCCGCATGCCGAGACCGATCCGCTGGATAGCGGCGCCGAAGGCGGCCGCGGCATCAGCGTCGGCGGCGTGGTCGCGCTGGAACGGCACGTTCTCGAGGCCTCGCCCATGACAGGCATCGTGCTGCGCTATGGCCATCTCTATGGGCCAGGCACCGGAGCGGAGACCGCCGCCGATCCGGCCGTGCATGCCGATGCCGCGGCGTACGCGGCGCTGCTTGCCGTCGAGCGAGGTTCGCAGGGCGCTTACAACGTCGCGGAGCCGAACAGCCATGTCACGACCGGGAGGGCCGTCAGCGAGTTCGGCTGGCGTCCTGACTTTCGCCTGGCTATGTGAAACATGCGAAGAACTTGCCACCATGATTGAAGTCGCGTCGGCGCGAAATCTCGCCTTGCTCGGCGTCGCTGCGATGGAGCCACAGGCCCTCGCGCCGATAAGCAGCCGCTGAAGCTTCACCAATCGGCGCAGCGCCAAAATGGCGCCACAAGCTGTCGGCATTGCGGTTGTCACGCATTGCCGCCGGGCGTATCAGGCACGGCAGCTTCCATCCCGCGCATACCGGCGAGCCGCTCCGTTGCCTGCCAGAAACGAACCGCAAGTCTACGCCCGCCGGCTTCGGGCGGTGCTGATCAATTCGATCCCCGTGCTCGAGGCGCGCGGCATCGTCATCGTGCTTATGGGCGGTGCCGTCGGTGTGATCGCGGGCGCGCTGGTCACCGGCATGAGCGCGCTGGTGCAAGGCATGCACTTCCTGCTCTTCGACGTGCAGCCGGGGGGCCGGCTTTCGGCGATGTTTTCGCTGGCCAATCCGGTGCAGGCGATGTTTCCGGCGATCGGCGGCCTGCTGCTCGGCCTTTCGGTGATCTGGCTGAGAAGGCGAAAGTTCCGAACGCCAGTCGACCCGATCGAGGCCAATGCGCTCTATGGCGGGCGCATGTCGCTCACCGACACTTTCATCATCGTCGCCCAGACCATGATCTCAAGCGGCTTCGGCGCCTCGGTCGGGCTCGAAGCCGGCTACACGCAGATCGGTTCGGGGATAGCGTCTCGACTTGCCCGCGCGTTCCGCCTGCGCCGCAACGACGTTCGCATCCTGGTCGGCTGCGGCGCCGCCGGCGCCATCGCGGCCGCCTTCGACGCACCGCTGACCGGCGCGTTCTACGGCTTCGAACTGGTCATCGGCATCTACTCCGTCGCCAATGTCGCGCCGGTCATGACGGCGGCGATCGCCGCCTCGCTGACGGCGGAGGTGTTCGGCGGCGTGCCGTTTCCGCTGGAACTTTCCGGCCTGCCGACACTGACCGCCAGCCAGTATGTGCCGTTCCTGCTGCTCGGCCTGCTCGGCGGGGCAGCCTCGATCGCCATCATGCATCTGGTGAGCATCGTCGAACGCCTCTTCGCGCGGCTGGCGATCGATGCCTCGGTCCGGCCTTTCATCGGCGGCGTGATTGTGGGGCTGCTGGGGCTGGTCACGCCGCAGGTTCTGTCCAGCGGGCATGGCGCGCTGCATCGCGAGTTCGCGATGAACTACGCGCTTCCCGTGGTGGCGAGCGTCTTCGTGATGAAACTTGCTGCCTCCGCCATCTCGCTCGGCTCCGGTTTCCGCGGCGGCCTGTTCTTCGCTTCGCTGTTCCTGGGCGCGCTGCTCGGCAAGGTCTTTGCCGGGGTCATGGCGCTCGCCACGCCGTCAACGGGCCTCGATCCGGCGGTCGCCGCCGTCGTCGGCATGACCTCGCTCGCCGTCGGTGTCGTCGGCGGTCCGCTGACCATGACCTTCCTGGCGCTGGAATCCACCGGCGATCTCACCCTGACAGGGGTAGTCCTGGCGGCTTCGATCATGTCGGCGATCCTGGTGCGCGAAACCTTCGGCTACTCCTTCTCGACCTGGCGCTTCCATCTGCGCGGCGAGACGATCCGCAGCGCCCATGACGTCGGCTGGATGCGCAGCCTCACCGTCGGCTCGATGATGCGCAAGGACGTCCGCACCATCGATGCCTCGACGACACTGGCCGAGTTCCGCAAGGAGGTTCCACTCGGCTCGGGGCAACGCGTCATCGCCGTCGGAGAGGGCCAGCATTATGTCGGCGTGCTGCTCGTTCCCGAACTGCACAGCGATCTTTCCGATGGCGAGACTCCGGTCCGGTCGCTGGCCCAGTTCAAGGATGCCGTGCTGGTGCCGTCGATGAATGTCCAGTCCGCCGCCGAGACTTTTCAGCGTGCCGGCGCGGAAGAGCTGGCGGTCGTGGAGGATTTCGACGACCGCACCGTTCTCGGCCTGCTTACCGAAAGCCATCTGATGCGGCGCTACGCCGAAGAGCTCGACAAGGCGCGGCGGGATCTCTCCGGCGAGGGGTAGTCAGACGACAGCACCGCCGACACGACGCTCACCTGAATCTATTCTCACCGCTCCCTGGAAATCATTCCATGCAAGTCAAGCGCAACGGCGACATCTCGTTCTGGTATGCTGATCTGGGCGCGGTTCCCGCGCCGCGTCCGCCCTTGCCCGGCGACATCGAAGCGGATGTCGCGATCGTCGGCGCCGGCTATACAGGGCTTTGGACCGCCTATTATCTGAAGAAGGCGAAACCCTCGCTCCGCATCGTGCTCCTCGAACGCGAGTTCGCCGGCTTCGGCGCCTCGGGCCGCAATGGCGGCTGGTTGTCGGGCGGCTTCGGCTGGTCGCGCGAAAAATATCTCAACACCTCGACCAGGCAAGGCGTGACGGCCATGCAGAAGGCGATGGCGGGCTGTGTGGACGAAGTGATCCGCGTGGCCACGGAGGAGGGTATAGATGCCGACATCCGTCGCGTCGACAATCTGACGGTCGCCACCAATCCGGCGCAGCGCGAACGCGTGCGCGAGGAATGCGAGACGATCCGCTCCTGGGACGCCGACCCCGATCGCATCGAACTGCTCGACGCCGCGGCGACACGCGCGCGCATCAACATCAAGAATGTCATGGGCGGCTTCGTTATCCACGGCCAGGCGCGCGTACAGCCGGCCAAGCTGGTGCGCGGGCTTGCGGAAGCGGTCGAGCGGCTCGGCGCGCCGATCTACGAGAAGACCACCGTGACCTCCATCGCCAAGGGCTGCGTGACCACCGACCGTGGCACGGTGCGTGCCGAAACGATCATCCGCGCGACGGAAGGATTCACAGCGGGCATCCCTGGCGAAGAGCGGACCTGGCTGGCGCTCAACAGCGCGCAGATCGTCACCGAGCCCCTATCGCCGGAACTCTGGCGCGAGATCGGTTGGGAAGCGCACGAGCTGCTCGGCAATGCGGCGCATGCCTATTGCTACGCCCAGCGTACGCGTGAGGGGCGCATCACCATGGGCGGACGCGGCGTGCCTTACCGCTATCGGTCGCGCACCGACGTCAACGGGCAGACGCAGCAGGCGACGATCGACCAGTTGCACACGATCCTGACCACGCTGTTGCCGCAGACGGCCGGATGCCGCATCGACCACGCCTGGTGCGGCGTGCTCGGCGTGCCGCGCGACTGGTGCACGACGGTCGGCCTCGACCCCAGGACGCGCATCGGCTGGGCCGGCGGCTATGTCGGTCTCGGCGTGTCGAGCTCCAATCTCTCAGGGCGCACGCTCGCCGACCTGATCCTCGGCCAAGACACCGAGCTGACGCGGCTGCCCTGGGTCAACCGCAAGGTGCGGCCCTGGGAGCCGGAGCCGTTCCGTTGGCTGGGTGTCCACTCGATGTACCAGCTCTATCGTATCGCCGACCAGCGCGAGGCGGCGGGACTCAGTCGCACTTCGAAACTGGCCGCTCTCGCGGATAGCGTCACAGGCCACTGATCATGGAGCCCGATTTGATCGATCTTTCGACTTTCCACGACCTCGCGAAGGCCGACATCGGCGCCTTTTCACCGAAGCCGACCTCTGTCGAAGGGGACCAGGTGGAGGCCGCGCGATCTTTCTTCCAATCGCCGGACGGAACCGTCGACATCGGCATCTGGGAATGCACGCCCGGCCGCTTCACAGCCGATCGTTCAGGCTCGTCGGAAATCTGCCACATCATCTCCGGCTGAGCCGAAGTGAGCCGCGCCGACGGCAAGATGCGCGAGCTCGGGCCGGGAGATCTGCTCGTCCTGCCGCAGGGATGGAAAGGCGAATGGCTGATCCATGAGACGACGCGCAAGCTCTACATGATCCAAAGCGCCGGCTAACCCACATGCGCTTTGGGGTGAGTTCGGACGGACATACCAAGAACCTTTCTACGCTGACGATCCGATCAGGCCTTTCAGCGAGAAGGCCGCGCCTGTTCTGCAGAAGTAAGGTGCATAGAAAGCAATCGATGGGGAGCATTCAAACCCTGGGCAGCAGCTTGCTCATGCTCACGCGCTCCTCGAGCTCATATCCGCACTTTCGGTAGAAGCCAAGGACCGTCGAATTGGAAGCGACAACTTGGAGGTTGATCTTTACACAGCCAAGGTCGGCGAGCCGCCGTTCGGCTTCATGGATTAGAGCTTCGCCGATTCCGTTTCGACGATGGGATTGCAGGACGGCGATCCGCGATATCCATCCTCGGTGGCCGTCATACCCGGCCATGATCGATCCGACGACCTGATCTGCCCCAATCGCCACCAAAAGCAGATTCGGCTGATACCTCACCTTCTCAGGGATTGAAATGTGGGCTGCGTTCCAAGGGGGATCGTTGGGGAATGCGTTCCGCCACAGCGCATCAACGCCGTCAAAGTAACGGTCGGCATATTCAACAATCGAGATCATACAGTCTATCCAGCCGGCGTTCGACGAATTGAACCGGAACATTACCTAAAGTGGGTGCCATTGGAAGTTGTCCCTACGGACACCAGCCTGCGTCCAGGGCAGGTGGCCTAGTGCTCGATCGGCCCCTTGGGTGACACAAGGGCCGTGCCCGCCGTCGTCGGGCGTTCGATCATGCGGCGCACGCGCGGCGGGTTCTCGCCGCTGTGCAGCGCGCGGATGCGCTCGCCAACCACGGCGTCGGCATGGGTAGCGCGCCTGTTGTGGCGGATGTACTCGACCCAGGTCGGCGTGTGGTAGTGCTCGATCCAGATGCCGGGATTTTCGAGATCGCGGGCGAGCGTCCAGTTGCGGGCGCCGTCGCGGCGGCGGATGCGGCCGCGCTCGGCCATGGTGGCGAGGAATTCCGGAACGTCCTCTTCGCGGATGATGTATTCGATCATGATGGCGATCGGGCCGCTGCGCGGCTTCAAATCGAGCGCCAGCATCGGCTCCTTGAACCGGTTGAGCGGATCGAGATTGAGAGCGGTCTGCTGCGGCAGCGGCAGGATGAAGCCGATGGCGCCGCCCGCCAGCATCGCGACCGCCGCGACCATCAAGGCGGTCTCCGCGCCGTGGGCGTCGGCGACGACGCCCCAGATCCAGCTGCCCAGCGCGATGCCGCCGAACGTCGCCGTCTGGTAGATCGACAGCACGCGGCCGACCACCCAGCGCGGCGTCGACATCTGCACCGTGACGTTGAAATGCGAGAGCGCGATCACCCAGCAGGCGCCGCCGACGAGCAGGCCGGCCGACGCCTGCCAGGCATTGTGGCTGACGGCGGCATTGAAGGCACAAAGCGCGAAACCGGCGAAGGCGGCGCGCACCATCGTCTCGCTGGACAGCAATTGCCGCAGCCGCACGCTGATCAGCGCGCCGCCGACCGCGCCGATGCCGAAGGCGCCGAGCATGATGCCGTAGGTCAGCGCGTCGCCCTTGACGACGTCGCGCGCCACCAGCGGCAGGAGCGCCAGCACCGCGCCGGCGCTGAAGCCGAAGGCGAAACCCCGAACCAGCACCTTGGCGATATTGGGCGACATGGCGACATAGCGCAGGCCGGCGCCCATCGCTGCGCCGAGC
The DNA here is from genome assembly GCF_029674545.1 of Mesorhizobium sp. WSM4904. Classification (NCBI taxonomy): domain Bacteria; kingdom Pseudomonadati; phylum Pseudomonadota; class Alphaproteobacteria; order Hyphomicrobiales; family Phyllobacteriaceae; genus Mesorhizobium; species Mesorhizobium sp. WSM4904. Next base: position 2,494,866 of record NZ_CP121354.1, read on the forward strand.
GCCTCGCGCGGCAGGGTCGGCGCCGGCACCTCCGGCCTCCAGCGGAACAGTACGACGATCAGGCCGATATAGCTGACGGCGTTGGCGGCGAAGGCCGCCGCCGCGCCCGCGGCAGCGACGATGATGCCGCCGATCGCAGGGCCAACGCTGCGTGTGATGTTGAAGCCCATCGAGTTGAGCGCGATCGCCGCCGGCACCTTGGCGCGCGGCACCATGTCGCCGACCGAGGCCTGCCATGACGGGCTGTTCAGCGCCGTTCCGCTGTCGATCAGGAATGTGAAGGCCAGCAGCGTCCACGGCGTCATCCACCCGAACCAGGTGAACACCGTGAGCAGCGCCGAGGCGACCAGCATGAAGGTCTGGGCCACCAGCATGACCTTGCGGCGGTTGAAGCTGTCGGCGATGGCGCCGGCAATGAGCGCGAACAGCATGATCGGCAAGGTGGTCGAGGCCTGGACCAGCGCCACCTGGTAGGAAGAAGTGGCGATGGTGGTCATCATCCAGGCGGCGCCCACGCCCTGGATCAGGCCGCCGAAATTCGACACCAGGCTTGCCGACCAGACGGCACGGAAGATGCCGTGCCGGAACGGCGCCAGCGCCGAAACGCGTTCGCTTTCCGGCTCGTCGTCGATCATTACCGCTGTCCCGCCTTCATCTGCCGTGTTGCATTTCGCCGCGCGCCAGGACCGCGCCGACGACTCGCCAAAGGATCGCGGTCCAACAACAGTAAGGCAAAGGCGAAAATGCGTCGGTGAAGCTTTAAGCCAAGCATCTTGCCGGTCTGGACCAAACTTTTGCTGCTTCGCCCGGGCAGGCTGCCCGCAGCCGTTGGTCAGAATCCGTGCTCGATGCGCTCGAAGATGACGTTGGTGAAGGCCGAGATCTGGCTGCCGATGAACGGCCCGGTAAGCGCCACCACCAGCATGATGGCGACGATCTTGGGCACGAAGGTGAGCGTGATTTCCTGGATCTGTGTCAGCGCCTGGATCAGCGCGATACCGATGCCGACCGCCATCGCCACCAGCACCACGGGGGCGGAGGCGGTGAGCACGGTCCACACCGCGTATTGGACGATATCGAGGGCGTCGGCCTCGTTCATGGGCAGACCCTTATAGAACCGGCCAAAGCAGATCGCGTGAAAAAGGATTCACGCGGTCTGCCTTGGGTTTCTTGATTTTGAGCATGTCTTTCGTCCCGAACCCGGATTCACTTTCGGGAGACATGCTTCAGGCGGCCGGCTTGATCGAGACACCTGCGCCAACGGGGACTTCAGTGCCGTCCTGCAGCACGGCGATCAGGCCGCTGCTGGCGAGCTTCACCGAAGCCACGGTTCCCGTGGTCTTGCCGTCGGCGGATGTGATCGAGCGGCCGATCAGCGCGTCGGCCTGCGACAGCGCCGAGGACTGCATGATCTGGTCGAGCTTGCTGTTGGTCTGAACTGATTGCTCGACCTGCGAAAAGGTCGCGAGCTGGGCGACGTATTGCGTGGAATCCATCGGCTTGGTCGGATCCTGGTTCTTCATCTCGGCGATCAGAAGCTTCAGGAACGACTGGTAGTCGACGGCGGTCTTCGATGTCTGCTGGCTGGCCTGGTTGGCGCCAACGGGGATCGTCGTTGTCATATCCACGGCCATCTTATGCTCCCACAGCCAGCGCGCGCGGCGCTTCCGGAATGTCGTCATTGCCGCCAAGCGCCTGGCGCTCGAGCGGGTAGAGCGCGCGGATCGCCTTCAGCGCATCGTAGATGTGATCCTCGCCGACCATGCGGTCGATCTGCTTCAGCGCGTTGCAGATGTCCTGATTGTCGAAGCTTGCAATCAGCATCGGCAGCGAGCGGCGGAACATGTCGCGCGCCTCGGAGGCGCCCAACGGATTGATCAGCATGATCTGCACGATGAAGTAGAGCTGCCTTAGCGGCGTCGAGGCCTGCTCAGCCTGGATAACGTGGCTTTCCAGAAGGAACTGGACGTCGTTCATCAGCTCGATCGTGACCTTGCGGTCGACGCGGATGACGGCGCCGTTGATGTAGATCTTCTCGTTCGGCTTTAGCGAGATCTTCAGCGTGTTGGTCATTGGATGCCATCTCTGATGATCTGGGAGACCTCGATCAATCCTTCGAAATTGTTGGCGCGGCCCTGCCGGATGTCCTCCGTTTCGCGCAACAGCCACAAGCCGATCGAGATCAGGTTGGCCCGCAGTTCCTTGGGCAGCGCATTGTCGCTGGAGCCGAGATCCTCGACGAAGGTGGTCCAGATGCGGTTGGTGAAGTGCAGCGCCTCGACCGCTTCCATAGACTCCGGCCCGACGGCGGCCGCCGCGGACAGCATGTCGATCGAACGGGTGAGCAGCTGCCGCTCCCGATCCTTGGCGTCGGCGACGGAGTCGGTCTGGATGTCGGCGTAGGAGAATTGATACATCGTCGAAGCTCTGCCGTTCCGGTTTATGTGTTCAGGTAAGGTAGTTCAGCAGGCTGAGCTGCTGCAGGCGCGCGGTCAAGGCGAAGGACGTTTCGATATGCTGGGTCAGATCGGCCACTCGGGTGGCGGCCTCCGCGGGGTCGACGCCCTCGAGGTCGACGATATGCTTCTCGAAGAGATCGACCTGGGTCTTCATGCGGTCGCTCGCATCGGACACGCGCTTCTGGGCAAGGCCGACGTCGGAGCGGACCTGGACTAGGCCGCCGATGGCTTCGCCGACCAGCCCCTGCGCACGGGTGATGATCGTGTTCCGAGCGGCTTCGCTGATGTTGCCGGTAACGAGCGTGCTGACCATGGCGGCCGCCATGGCGAGCTTGCGGATGCCCTGTTCGTTGGCGCTGACGGAGGTCTGCGTGGTCTCGTTCAGCGAAATGCGGCTGGTGATCTGGTCGTCGGTGGCGCTCGACCAGTTGGCCTGCCAGCCGGAACCCAGGAACTGCGGCTCGACCTGAGTGGTGATGAAGTCGTCCATCTGGGCCGCAGTGATGTTGGCGGCTGCCGGGTCGCTCTGGGTGAAGCCGAAATAACTGGTGAAGGCCGCGTCGAACGCTGCCTTGGCGGGCGAGCCGGCGGCGCTGAAATCGTCGATCGGCTTGACGTCGGTGTTCGTGCCGGCAAACAGATACTCGCCGTTGACGCTGGTGTTGAGAATGCCCGTCATCTGCTGCAGCGCCGAGGTGCCGGCAGTCCGCAGCACGCTGGTCGAGGAGTCGCCCGACACGCCCGTGGTCAGCGCGGACAGGAAGTTCTGCGCGACATCGGAGAGCTGGCCGAGCGAGTCCTGGGTCGATGTCAGCCGGGCGCCGACCAGCGCGTTGGAATCGACGATACCGTTCAGCCGGTCGAGGTCGCGCTGGAAGGTGACGGCCTGGGTCGTGCGGCCGCCAAGCGCCAGACCGACATCCGCGACCTGGCCTGTCTGGGATTCCTTCGTCGCTTTGACGAGGTCGGCCTGCATGCGCATCTGCTGATAGCGCAGGGCGTTGGAGATCGCGGCTGAGGAAACGGCCGTGGCTTTCATGGATTATCCCACCGCGCTCAAGAGGGAGTCCAGCATGTCGCTGACGGTCTTCATCATGCGCGCGGACGCCTGATAGGTATGCTCGAGGTCGAGAAGCAGCGACATTTCCTGATCGACATTGACGCCGGTATCGTTCGACAGCGCTTCGGCGGTACGCGTGGCCAGCGCCTCCTTGGCGTCGGCATTGGTCGACGCCTGCTGGCGCACGCCTTCGAACCAGCCGATGGCGTTGGCGGCATAGTCCGAGACGCTGGAGCTGACGGTGATGCCGGCCGACGTGTCGAAGGCCATCGGCTGATCGAGCCGGTTGCCGTAGGCAATCAAAAGGTCCGAGTAGGAAGCGCCGCCGGTGTTCGAAATATAGGCCGCGCCGTTGGCGCCGCCATCGCGCAGCAGCGACGGGTTGCCGCCGGCGCTCGGATCAAACGCGGCATTGACGCTGATCGAGCCGGCCAGACCGTTGACCAGGGTGCCGGCGGCGGGAATGGCCGGGGCGCCGGACCAGGTGAACAGGCCCGTCGCGTTGGGCTGAGAGGGTGCCGTCTCGGCAAAGGCCGTGATCAGGCCACGCGCGATCTCGTCGAGCTGGGCCTGCATGGTCGCGGCGACGTCGTCGCGCAGCTTCAGCATGCCGGCAAGCTTGCCGTCGGCGGTGGCGCTGTCGCCGGTGCCTGCCGAAAGCGGCACATTGTCGATGTAGATCGTGTTGCCGGGCGTGCCGGCGGTGTAGCCGGCCGAAGGCGTGAAGGTCACCGACCGCGGCACCGTCTCGAACAGCGTCGTGCCGTCCTTGGTGGTGATGACCATGTCGTTGTCGCCGCGCGTGAAGGTCGAGACGGGGACATATTCGGCGATCTTCTTCAGAAGCGCGTCGCGCTGATCGAGCGCGTCGGACACATCCGTGCCCGAGCGCGTGCCCGAGATGACGGCCTTGTTGGCGTCCTGGAATTGGCTGAGCAGCGAGTTGAGGTCGTCGACCGCGGTGGCGATCTGGCCATCGGTCTGGGTGCGGAAGTCCTGGATCGCCGTGGTGCCGCCATTGAGCGAATTCACCACCTGCTTGGCGGCATCGATGACGCTGGTGGCGAGGGTCTGGTTCGACGGCGTCGTGGCGTAGAGCTGCAGCTGCTGCTGCAGGTTGGCGATCGCGGTCGACGGGGACGATGCGTTATCGACGCCGTTGACCGAGAGGTCGAGCTGATCCATGCCGCTGTAGAGCGCGCTCTGGCCGCTCCATGCCGACAGCGCGGAAAGGTTCTGCCGGAACAGAAGGTCGTTCGCGGCGCGCTGTATCTCCACCGATCGCGCGCCGGGCGCCGTGCTGGTGACGACGGCGACGCGACGGGCATAATCCGGGTTGGATGCGTCGGCTACGTTGCGCGACACGACGCTGGTTTGCTTGGATGTGGCCAGGAGCGCCGACTGGGCGATGCTTAATGCGGTAGAAAGGGACATGCGGGTCTTTCACGGGCTGGCGCCCGATGGGTTATCTCTTCAGGTTGACGAGGACGTCCATGAGGTCGGAACCGGTCTGGAAGACTTTCGAATTGGCGGTGTAGCTGCGCTGCGCCGCGATCATGTTGGTCAGTTCCTCGGCGATGTCGACGTTGGAATTTTCGAGCGCGCCGGAAACGACCGAACCGAGTTTTCCTTCATTGGCAAAGCCGATGCGAACGGCGCCGGAGTCGGCGCTCTGCACATAGACGTTGCCCGGCATCGCAGTGAGGTTGTCGGGGCTCTGAACGTCGGCCAGCGGTATCTTGTAGAGCGGCTTGGTAGTGCCGTCCTGGTACTGCGCGTAGATGACGCCGTCCTGGCTGATCTGGATTTTCTCGATCGTGCTCGGCGGATTGCCGTTGACCTTGGCGTCGGAGACCGTGAAACCGGTGCCGAGCTGGGTCAGCTTGGAGAGATCGAGGTTGAGGGTCGAGCCGTTCGGCACGGCAAAGGAGATGCCCGTGGTCGCGCCGGTCAGCTTGCCTGTGGTGGTGTCGAAGGTGAGATTGGCCGTACCCAGCGCGCCGCCCGTATAAGGGAAGGATGTGCCGGGGGTCGCCTTCGACTGGTCGAAGACCGAGACCTGCCAGGTGCCCGAACCGGTGTTGGTGAAATAGACGTCGAGCAGCACCTTGTTGCCGAGATTGTCATAGGCGACCAGCGAAGACTTCGAGGTGTATTCGGCGGTCGCGCTGTTGGTGGAGGGCAGGCTGCCCGCTGCGACCGGCGTCGCGCCCGCCGGCAGGTTGCCGGTGAAATTGCCTTCCGTGCTCGGCGTCGCCGTCATCTCCTGATCGGAGATCTGCACCGGCACCAGGCCCTCGAAGCCGTTCGCGGTCGCGGCCGGATCGCCGTTGGCGTAGCTGTAAGCCATCAGCTGGTAGCCGGCGGCATTGACCAGCCGACCCTGGGCGTCCGGAACGAAGGCGCCGGCGCGGGTGAGGTAAGGGGTGCCGCTCGGGTCCTGCACGACGAAGAAGCCGTCGCCGTTGACGGCGAGGTCCGATACCGAGGTGGTGTATTGCAAGACGCCCTGCGAGCTGACGGCGGAACGGATGGTCGTCGTGACGCCGCCCGAATTGTAGGCGCCGCCCGTGCTCGGCATGATGAGCGTCGAGAACTCGGCGGAGGAACGCTTGTAGCCGGTGGTGTCGGAGTTCGCGATGTTGTCGGCCACCGTGGACAAGCGGTTGGCCTGCGCGTTCATACCGGAGACGCCGGTCCGCATCATTCCATAGAGGCTCATCGATACATCTCCTCGGTGCCCTTCTGAGAGGCCACAAAACTAAGCCCCGTGTCTTGCGCGAGGCTGGCGCGGGACGTCGCGGCGGCGGCCATCAGAACACCAGCCGGTAGCCGAGGAACCTCTTGGAATCGATCGGGTCATGGCCAAGCTTCTCGCGCAGTTTCTTGCGCAGCTTCGAGATGTGGCTCTCCACCACGTTCTCCTCGACCTCCTCGTCGAAGATGCCGTAGATGGCGTTGAACACCTGCGTCTTGGTCACGCGCCGGCCGCGGTTGCTGGCCAGATATTCCAGGATGCGCCGCTCGCGACGCGGCAGCGGTAGCGGCTCGCCGTCGATCTCCGGATCGCGTCCGTCCATGAAGATGCGCATCGAGCCGACTTCGGTGTAGGCGGTCTCTTCGTGCGCGCGGCGGCGGATGGCGGTGATGCGGGCGAGAATCTCGCGGATGTGCACCGGCTTGCGGACGACGTCGTCGACGCCGCTCTCGAAAAGCCGCAGCGTGTGTTCCAGCGAATGCTGCTCGCTGAGCGCGATCACCGGCGCGCCGGTGCGGTCGCGGATCTGACGCGGCGAGATGGCGCCCTCGCGGCAATCGCCGATGAGGAAGGCCCTGACGGATCTGAGATCGGTGTCGGCGGCGGAACTCACCCACTCGCCGAACTCGCCCGGCGCGAAGCCCGCTGTCGCAACGCCCTCGCGATCGAAAAGTGAGCTATAGCCCTCAGTTACGAGCTCGCGCTCATCAACGATCACGATCATCGGACCACCCCTCCGAATCAGCTCATCTGCCCCGTGCGGAAAGCGGTACCCGGCTCGGCGAATCCTGAAAAACCGTCATTTCTTGTAGCTATTTTCTTGGGAGTTTTTTTGGGAGCCGTAATAAAGGCGGTTGCAAAGGCGCATCGGCGAAGGCAACGCGCAGCCGATATCGGGCATGGGAAACACGCCGGAAAGGGGCGGACGGCTGCGCTACTTCTGATTGCAGAAGGCGCTGGCGTCAGGCGTCCATTTGCCGAAGCCGGTGGCGACCATGTTGGCAATGACGCGGCAGACATAGATCTTTTGCGCCGGGTCGTTGTCGGGGCCGGCATGATAACGGGCGACGGCCATCGACCAGGTCATATGGCGGGCATGCAGGCTTGCCAGGAAGCGCGCCGCGTAGTCGACATTCTGGTGCGGGTCGAGCATGTCCTCGACGCTGCGGAAATGATCGCCGTGATAGCGATGATTGATCTGCATGCAGCCGAGGTCGATCAGCGTCTTGCCCTCGCGGTAGGCATTCTCGAATGTCGCCAGCGCCTCGTCACGGCTACGCGGGAAAACAGCTTTTCCTTCTATATTCAATGCGTTGGGTTGGAGGGTGCCCTTCTTCCCCGTTTCGGTAAGGCCGACCGCATAGAGGATTCCCGCCGGCACGCCGTAACGGTCGGCGGCGCGCAGGATCTCCGGCTCGCAAGGATTGGAGACGGCGCCAGCCGCGCCGGCGGCGGCCAGGCTAGATATAGATATCGTCGCCAGCGCCTTCGCGAAGAGGCGAAGCAGCGCGGCTGAATTCCTGTGCGTCATTGCCGTCGTTCCTTCCCGGTTGCTGGTCTCCGCCGGCGCTGTTGCCGCCCGAATTCCCCGGTTGGAACGAAGGCTGGTCGCGGCCTGTCGACATCGGCAGAGGGGCGTTTGCATCGGCGCGGCTGGCCGAATGAACTGCTATCGAGGGTTGCAGGATGGTGACATGGTCGACGTCGAAACCAAGACCGCGGAGCGACTTGACGATGGCGTCGCTGTCGGCGGTCAGACGGCGGTACGCCTCATGGGTTTCCGGTTTCATCTCAATCGAAAGTTGCTCGCCGGAAAGCCGCAGGCTCGCAGTCACCATGCCGAGCTCCGAAGGGTGGAGCTCGATCTTGAGGACATGTGTCGGAACGGCAACAGAAGTGGCCGTTTGAGCGGCGATCGAGGCGCTCGAGAAGGCTTGCTGGACGCCGTTGTCCGAAGCGATCGCCTCAACCAGCGCCGATGCCGTCTGGCTGACGGGATTTTGCGGCGGCGCCGGGAAACTCTGCTGGCTGACGACATCCATGCGCCCGGCGGCGGAGGACGGCTTGGCCTGATTGATCGACGCTGTGGACTGCGCCGTCTGCGCTGTCCTCTGGGCGACCGTCGGTCGCCAGCCTTGCGGCGTCGCGGCGTCGGTTTCGGTTCCGGGTGCTCCGGGCCGGGTATCGTCCCTGGGAACCAACGCGGCCGCCCCGGCGCCGGCCGGCTTTTGTCCGAAGCCCGGTCCGGGTTTGTCCACCATCGTTGCCCGACCGGATTGCGGCAACGGTTCGGAGGTGTCTGAAGCGTCGGCCAATGTGGGTCTGCCCTGACGGATCGCCAGCTGCGAAGCGGCGGACTGGCCGATGGAGGGCTGGGCCTCTGCCTCGGCGGCGGATCCGCCGCGATCGGCATTTGTCGACGTTGCGAAATGGCGCATGTCGCCCAGCGCCATCAGCAAGGGCAAGCCATTCTCGGGCTGAGCGGCATCGGACGACTGCGCCGCGGCACTGGCATCGTCCGCTGTGTTCTTGTGGCTGGTGTCCGCGTTGTTCTTGGCGGCTTTGCCGGTCACCGGCTTTGTCGCGACTGTCTTGCTCTGCCCGCCCTGATCGGGCTGTGCCTGGGGCGAGCCGGCGATAGTGCGACGCGCCGGATGCGTGTCGGAGGACGCAGGCTCTGCCGACGGCTTGCCGCGCTGGGCCGACTTTTCGGCGCCATGCACCATCTCGCCGAAGTTCGAGCCTTTTTCCTTGCCGTCGACAGCCTGCCGATGCGGCTTGGCGTGGGCGGGGCCGAATCCCGGCGAGGCCTGACTGGTCATCTGGGCGCTGGTCATTTGGGAGCGGCTCCGAGCAATTGGTCAATCTGGTCGAGTTGGCGGCGCGCGTTGAGCATCGCGGCGTCGGTGGGATCGTGCGGATCAAGGCCTGCCGCGGCGGTCGGCGCGGACGCGGGCAGCACAGGGGGCGTTTCGGGGTGCGTTGGGGCTGAAGCCGCCGCCTGGGCTGTGGCCTCAGCCGTCGGCGGTGGAGCTGGCGGGGCGGGAGCAGCAGCCGGCGAGTCCGCCGGCTTGGCAGCGGCCGCGACAGCCGGCTGCTCGGACGCAGCACCCTCCACCGGCGGCAAGGCTTCGGCGTCGGCCTGGCTCACAGGCTCGGCTTCAGCGGCGGGTTTCGCCGTATCGATCTTCGCTGGTTCCGCGGCCTTGGTCTCATCCTTGCTGGCCGCCGGCACGGGGGCAACAACCTCGCCGGCGACGGCTTGCGCCGCATCGAGCAAGGCGCGGTCGCTCTCCGAGAGCTTGCCGCGATCGATCTTGTCGAGCCTGGTCCGCACGTCGTCGATCGTCGCCGACGTCACCGTGGAGAGGCTCGAATAGAGCACGGCGCGCGGGTCGTCCTGGTTGCCTTTGCCGCTGCGGCCTTGCTCAGCCCGGGCCGAGGCGAAGGCGGAGAGGTCACTCAGCCCGTCGATCGCGGCGCGGCGGGCGATGCGCAGATAGATCACCTTCTCGCGCTCGGGGTCCATCATCGAGGTTATGTCGGCTAGCTTGTCCTGGCTGATCGACATATGCAGTTGAATGATGCCGGAGACGAAGGAATCGGCGAACTGGCTGGCATAGGGGGAATAGAGATAGCCCGCGACATACTGCGTCGAGGCGAGCGCGAAGCGCGCGGCGTCGCCCTGCGCCACGGCGAGGCCGACCGAGCGGCGAAGCGCCGCTTCCTCGACCAGGGTGCCGGGGCTGAGCAGGCGGGCCTCGTCCAGCAAGGTCAGCGCTGCAGCTGGTTCATCGGTAGCAAGCAGCGAACCTTTGACCAGCGCCAGGAAAGCGCCGAGGTCTGGGGGCACGCTCATCGGATCGATGGGCTTCAGGATTTCGATCGCGGCGGCCGGCCGGCCGTTCAGGTAGGCGACGATCCCCTTGGCTATTGCAAGGCTCTGCGGGTCGGTCGTCGCGCGCGAAGCCGCCGCCGCGACGGTTACGGGGTTGCCGCCGCTCATGCCGTAGACGAGCAGAGCGCGGAAATTCTTCGGATCCTTGAAATCCTCGGCATCGGCGGCGCGAAGCCTGGCATCGGTCATTTCGAGGAGCTTGGCCTGCATCGGCATCGCCGCATGATCGCCGCCGGCGATGCGGTCCTGGATCAGCTGCAGCGAACGCACCAGCTGGTAAGGCTGCAAGCCGTCATCCTGGGCGAAAGCCGCCGCCGGCAATCCCGCGGCGAGCAGCAGTCCGACGGCCCGGCCGATGACGGTCCCGCCTCTCATCCGCCGGTCGCCATCAGGATTTCGATGCGACGGTTCGCGGCGGCCAGCGGATCGGACGGGATCTTGGGCTGGCGGTCGGCGAAGCCGGCGACCTCGGTGATGCGGCTTTCGTCGACGCCACCGCGCACCAGCATGTAATAGGCGGAGTGGGCGCGGGCGGTGGACAGCCGCCAGTTGTCGTAGGTGTCGCTGCGGAACGGCCGCGCGTCGGTATGGCCGCCGATGGTGATGGTGCCCTTCTTCTCGTTGACGATGCGGCCGATCTTCTCCATCGCCAGCACCAGCTCGCGGCGCGGCACGGCCGAGCCGATCTCGAACATGCCGAAATCGAGTTGATCGGTGATCGAAATGACGACGCCTTTGTCGGTGGCCTCGACGGAGACGCCCTGCGCCAGCTTTTCACCCGGCGCGAAGGCCTTGGCCAGCTCCTGCTTGATTTCGGCCGCGGCCTTGAGGGCGGCGCTGCTCGGGGCCTTCTCGCCTTCCTGCGTCGCCTCGGCCTTCGTCTCCGCCTCTGCCGCTTCGGCCTTCGCGGTCCCCGGCTTCGCGGCAGCCGTCTCGGCTTTTGCGGCTTCCGACCTTTCAGCTTCCGCCTTTTCAGGCTGGGCGTTCTCGGCCTTGTTCTCCTTGCCGTCGGCTTTCCCGACTTTCGTGTCGCCCGATCCGGTTGCCACCTTGGCACCGGGTTTTTCCGGCGTCGCCAGCGGCTCGAGCGGCGCATCCAACCGCGGCGGCGCAGGCGGAACGGCCTTGACCTTCGGCACTTCGGTTTCGGCGACATTTTCGCCGGGTTTGGCCGGATCGCCTTCGATCTTTCTGCGTTCGGCGCTGGCTTCGGCGCCAGGGGTCGCCACCTGCTGCGACCAGAAATCCGGCGCGAAGGGATCGCGATAGGATTCGCCGCCGGAAGCACCGGTCGCCGGACCGGCGTTCTGGGCGCCGCCTTCCCCCTTGGCGCTGACATTCTGCATCACGCCGGTATCGGTGGCGATCTCGGACAGCACAGCGTAGGGATCGGCAAACAGATGCTCGTCGGAAAGGTCGGATTTCTGCGAGGCCTCCTTGGTCTGCCGCCGGTCGGAAGAGCCGGCGCCGCCCTTGCCGTTCTCGCCGGCCTTGCTGGCGCCGTCCTGCGGGTTGTCGGCGGTCAGCCCGACCTTGCTCGGGCCGTCGCCGAGATCTTCCAGGCCCTTGCGGCTGGAGTTGCGGTCGATCAGCTCGACCGGATTGAAGTAGCTGGCGACCGCGGCCTTGGTCTGCTCGTTGGCGGCGTTGATCAGCCACATGACGAGGAAGAAGCACATCATCGCGGTCATGAAATCGGCGAAGGCGATCTTCCAGACGCCGCCATGATGGCCCTCGTCATGACCGTCGTGATTGCGCTTGACGATGATTATCTCGTGCCTGGCCTCGCCGTGGTCGATGGCGCTCATGTCAGGACCTCCGACAGGCAAGCCGACCATTCGGCGATGCGCGTCTCGAACACGGTGTCATCGATGGTCACGGTCAGGTCGAAGCCCGGGGCTTCGGCGAAATCGAGATTGGCCGCGCGGTCCCCAAGCGCTGCCTTCAGAGGCTCGAACAGCGACAGCGGCCCACTCACGCCAATCCGCACGGCCTCGCTGTCGGCGACCGCGGCGCTGATGGTGCGGGCAAGGGCGTCGAGCGAACGCTTTTGCAGGTCGTCGCTGACGATGCCACCCATGATGCGGGCGATGGTGGCGGCGGTGAGCTCGGCGACGCGCGCCTCCATGGCGTCGATGCGCGTCGCGACCGCCGCACCGAGATCGCCGCCGAAACTCTCCAGGAACGCCTTCGCCGCATCGTCGTTGGCTAGGCGCTCGGCCTCGAGCGCCGCCTCATGGGCGGCCGCGAGGCGAGCCTCGAGCGCTGCCTCCGCATCTGCCACCGCCTCGGCGATCAAGGCGCCAATATCGGCCTGCGGCGGAGATGCCTCCGGCTTGCGCTCGATGTCAGGCGCCGCCGGCGCCTGGCCGGCACGCGGGGCGCGCGAACCGAAATCGGGCAGGAGATCGAAAAGGGCTCCAGAAGCCATGGCTTAACCCGCGGCTTCCGGCGCGGCGGCCCATTTGCGCAGGATCTGGGCGGTACGCTCCTCGTTGAGGTCGACCATGCGTGCCAGCCGTTCCTGCGGCGCCGGCCTGATCTTCTGGCGCAGATCATCGAGCGGGGTGGCGCCGGGACGGGTGCCCGGCAGGGCGCCGACCGGCGCCTCGGAAGCGATCGCGGCGACCGGCGCGTCGGGCGTTGGCAACGAGCGCTGGACATCGTCGAAGCTCGGGCCGGCGATTGCCGCGGGCTTGGCCGATGCCGTCAGCGCGGCCGCCATCGGCCGCAGCCCGAAGAAGGCGACCAGGAACACCACGACGATGAAGGCGCCGGCGTTGATCAGCGTGCCGGTGTACGTGCCGATCGAGGCGAGCATGCCAGGCTGGTCGATCGGCTCGCCATCCAGACCGTCGATGAACTCGACCGCCGAGACGTCGATGATGTCGCCGCGTTTCTCGTCGAAACCGGTGGCGGAGGCCACCATCTTCTGGATGTCTGCAACGCGCTTGGCGATCTGCTCAGGCGTGGTGTCCTTGCCGAGAATGGTCTTGAGCCGATCCTGGTTGACGACGACGGCGATCGACATCTTGGTGACGGAATAGCCGTTGGAGACGGTGGCGATCTTCTTGGAGTTGATCTCGTAGTTGGTGATCTCTTCCTTGCGGTCGTTCTGCGAGGAGGACTGCGGCCCCTCGGTGGTGGTCGTCTGCGTCTCGGGCAGGTTCTGCTCGACACTGGTCGGGGTCGAAGCCTGTTTCTGGTTGCTGGCCTCGTTGGTGCGCACCGACTGCACCGAACGCTCGACGCGGGATTCGGGATCGAAGATCGTCTCTTCGGTCTGGCGGGTGTCGGTGTTGACGTCGGCCTTGACGCTGGCGCGGAAATTGTCGGGGCCGAGATAGGGCGTCAGCGCCCGGCGGATGTTGTCGCCGATCTGCGCCTCGACCGTCTGCTCGACGCCGAGCGTGCGGGCGGCGCTGGTGTTGGAGGTGTCGTCGCCGGCGGCAAGCAGATTGCCGTTGGAATCGAGCACGGTGACCTTGTCGGCCGACAGGCCGGGAACGGCGGCTGCAACCAGGTGGCGGATCGACTGCGCGCTCTTCTCGGCATCGGCGCCGGCGTAGCGGATGACGACCGAAGCCGAGGGCTGCTGCTCGTCGCGGCGGAAATTGGCGCGCTCGGACATGACGATGTGGACGCGCGCCGCCTTGACGCCGGCGATCGACTGGATGGTGCGCGCGATCTCGCCTTCCAGCGCCCGCACACGGGTGATCTGCTGCATGAAGGACGTCAGGCCGAGCGAGCCGACATTGTCGAACAGCTCGTAGCCGGCGTTGGCGCTGGTCGGCAGGCCCTTTTCGGCGAGCAGCATGCGCGCCTGCGCGGTGGTGCCGGCCGGCACCAGCACCGAGGTTCCGTCCGCGCCGACATCGAAGCCGATGCCGGCTTCTCCCAGCACCAGGCCGATCTGGTTCACGTCGTTGCGGTCGAGCCCGACATAGAGCGTCTCGTAGGCCGGACGGTTGAGGTAGACCGAGGCGACGCCGATGACGGCCATGACCAGCGCGGCGATGCCGCCCATGAGAGCGAGACGCCTGACGCCGAATCCCCGCAGATTCGCGATGAGGCCCTGGATCTGTTCCGGCACGATTCAACCGCTCCCAGCATGACTGTCCGCCGGAAGACTAGACCGCGAAGCTTGTGCGAGGATGATAGGGCGTGCCGCCGAGGAGCCTGCAAAGAACTGAAGCGGCGATTTCTTCCCGGCCGACGAAAAAGGCCGCGCTTCGGACGCGGCCTTTCGTCGGTCGATGGTGATCGGGCGGCTCAGCCGTTCTTGAATAGCTGCAGGATCGACTGCGAGGAGCTGTTGGCGATCGACAGGGACTGGATGCCGAGCTGCTGCTGGACCTGGAGCGCCTGGAGGCGGGTCGATTCCTTGTTCATGTCGGCATCGACGAGCTGGCCGACGCCGCGGTCGATGGAGTCCATCAGGCTCTGCGTGAAGGTCTTCTGCAGGTCGATCGAGCTCTTGGCGGCGCCGAGCACGGTGGCGGCGTCGGTGAGCTGACTCATGACGTTGTCGATCTTGGTGACCATCTGCGTGATGATGTCGTCGGTCACGCCCGTCGCCGTGATGTCGAGATTGTAGGCGGAGATGTTGTCGATCTTGACGGGCGTGCCGGTCACGGCGCCCTGGCCGGCGGTGTTGGCGGCGATGTCGGTGGCGCCGCCGGCGATCGCGGCCGCATAGGCGGCATCGTACGCGGACTGGTCCGCGGCCGTGGAGTAGATCGAGGTCTGGCGGTCGAGGATGCCGAAATTCTTGACGTCGGTGGCGAGGCCGGAATCGAACAGCTTGGTGCTCTCGACATCGATGTCGATGGTTCCGAGCGAGATGGCGCCCGACGAGGAACGGTTGAACGAGGAAACGATCTTGGCGTCGGGCTGGACGCCGTCATTGGCGGCGGCGACCTGCTTGGACGTCACCGAGAGGAAATTCGATCCGGAGAAGGTGGCGGCATCGGCAAAGGACTTCATCTGCGCCTGAAGCGCTGTGATTTCGCTCTGCGTCTTTGCCTTGTTGGCATCCGACTGGCCGACGGCCGACAAAAGCTTGGTCTTGATCTTGCCGATGGTGTCAAGCACGTTGTTCATGCCGGTGTAGGCGGTGTCGACCTTCGAAGCGCCGAGGCCGAGCGCATCCTGCACCGTCGACAGCGCCGAATTGTCGGACCGCATCGTGGTGGCGATCGACCAATAGGCGGCGTTGTCGGAGGCCTCGGAGACCCGGTAGCCGGTCGAGATCCGGGCCTGCGTCTGCTCGAGCGATTTGTTGGTGGCGTTGAGGCTTTGAAGTGCAGTCAACGCCGCAGCGTTCGTCATGATGCTCGCCAAGAAACTCGCTCCTTCTCCAAAGCCGGCATGCCATACAGGCCGGATCGGCCCGCCCATCGGTCGCGATCGTGCCGGTCGGGCCGATTCGACAACCTGTCGTAGTCCAATGGTTAACCATAGCTACCGCGATATGGTTAATGGCCTATTAAAAATCAGCCTCGAGAGGTTAAGGAGCGAGGGTTGCGCGAGCCTTGTGCGCGCCGTGTCCGAACGGATTCTGGCGACGCGCTTCAGGTTCCGTTTGATGCACGTCGTTGGGCCAAAACCGCTGCGCGCTTTTGGGCGACACGCATCGGCAAACGCAAATCGGGCCGCGCTTTTGGCGCGGCCCGATCGTGTTGCCTGGACGGTCGGGAGCGATCAGCCGCGGAAGAGCGACAGGATCGACTGCGACGAGCTGTTGGCGATCGACAGCGCCTGGACGCCGAGCTGCTGCTGAACCTGCAAGGCCTGGAGGCGGGTCGATTCCTTGTTCATGTCGGCATCGACGAGCTGGCCGACGCCGCGATCGATGGAGTCCATCAGGCTCGAGGTGAAGGTCTTCTGCAGGTCGATCGAGCTCTTGGCGGCGCCGAGCTTGGTGGCGGCGTTCGTCATGTCCTTGAGCGCGGCGTCGACGACGTTCATCATCTGCTGGATCTGGGCGTCGCTGGCAGCCGTGCCGCCCGAGAAGATGGTCAGGCTGGCGACCGAATAGGTGTCGCCGGCCGCGGGAGCTGCACCCAGGGTCGGGTTCTGCGCCGTGGCCGTCGTGGCGCCGGTGGTGCCGAGGCGAGCCGCGTCGAGGATGCCCTTCGAGGTCGGGGCAGCGCCCGAGTCATAGAGCTTGATGCTTTCCACATTGACGTCGATCGTCGAGATCGAGACCGCGCCGGTGGCGCTGCGGTTGAAGGCCGAGACGATCTTGACGTCCGCCGCCGTGCCCGTAGCCGTCGATACCGACAGCATGTTGGTGCCGGAGAAGGTGGCGCCATCCGCATAGGCCTTCAGCTGGTCCTGAAGGGCCTTGATTTCGACCTGGGTCTTTTCCTTGGAAGCATCCGTCTGGCCGTAGGAAGCGGTCAGCTTCTGCTGAATCTGGTTGATGGTCTTGATCGCGCTGTCCATGCCGGTGTAGGCGGTGTCGACCTTCGAGGCGCCGAGGCCGAGGGCGTCCGAAACGGTGGACATGGCCTGGTTGTCGGAGCGCATCGTGGTGGCGATCGACCAGTAGGCGGCGTTGTCCGAAGCCTGCGAGACGCGATAACCCGTCGAGATGCGGGCCTGGGTGGTGTCGAGGTTCTTCTGGGTGGCGTTCAAGCTCTGCAGCGCGGTCAGCGCCGAGGCATTGGTCATGATACTGGCCATGATACTCGTACCTTGATTTTACATGGATTTTTTTGACATACCGGCATGTCCGGTATGACGGTGCGGCATCATGCCAATGACCGTTGCGACCGGTCACCCGCCATCTGCAGGCGACTATGGCGGCAAGTCCCTACCAAAGGACTAAACTGGACGGTTAATCGAAAATAATATTTGGAAATTCGCGCCGTTGTTCATCAGCCAAAGTCCTCAGGACTTGGGTGAGCTCTCTCGCTGGCCGTTCGGGCGGTATGGTCAGGTAAAGGACCGCACCAGGCTGCCGACCAGAAGATTCCAGCCGTCGATCAGCACGAAAAACAGGATCTTGAACGGCAGGGAGACCACCGTCGGCGGCAGCATCATCATGCCCATGGCCATAGTGACGGTGGCGACGATGAGGTCGATGACGAGGAACGGCAGCACGATCAGGAAGCCGATCTCAAAGCCGCGCCGGATCTCCGAGATCATGAAGGCCGGCACCAGGATGCGCAGGTCGACGGTATCGCGCGAGACGGTCTGGCCGCGCTCGCGGGCGAGATCGGCAAAGAGGTCGAAATCCTTGTCGCGCACATTGTGCAGCATGAAGCTGCGGAACGGATCCGAGATCTTCTCGAAGGCTTCGGCCTGGGTGATCTGATTGTCCATCAGCGGCTTGACGCCGGTGTTCCAGGCCTGGTCGAACGTCGGCGCCATGACATAGAAGGTCATGAACAGCGACAGCGAGATCAGGATCAGGTTGGCGGGCGTCGACTGCAGGCCGATGCCGGCGCGCAGGATCGAGAAGGCGATGACGAAGCGGGTGAAGCTCGTCACCATGATCAGCAGGCCCGGCGCCACCGAGAGCACGGTGAGCAGGCCGAACATCTGGATAAGGTAGCCGACCGTCGTGCCGTCCGCCTTGCCGATGCCGCCGAGATCGAGCTGCTGGGCCGCGGCGACGGAGGTGGTGACGACGATGAGTGCCGTGGCGGTGAGGAGCTTTCTCATTCGAGCAGCATCGTCCTGATGAGAACCTGTTTGACGTGGCCGCCGCTACGCAGCGCCGCGCGCTCGTCGAGATCGGCCTTGAGATGCTGGTAGCCGCTGGCGCCTTCGATCTGATGCAGCTTCAGCGTGCGCACGAACGCCACCAGATCCTGGTGAATCTGGTCGGTCATCTCCGGCGGCTGCGGCGCGTCATAGAGCACCGATGCCTCCAGCCTTATCCAGACCTCGCTCGGCGACGCGATGTTGGTGGTGATCGGGGCCAACTGGACCACCGCGGGCCCGGCTGCCGGTTTACCGCCTTCGGCGGGTTTTTCCGCGGTGCCCGCATTCTCCGGCGCGGCAGGCACAGGCGTCGGCGCCTCTCCCTGCTTGAGATAGCCGCCCGCAACCCAGCCCATGCCGATGGCCGCGCCCGTCATGACCAGAAGCGCGGCGAGCTGGATTATCAGCGAAGGTCCCTTCTTGGGCTGTGCCTGCTCGACATTTGCCACGGACAGCGATCTCCTGGCCTAGAAAGGAAGAACCTGGTCGAGGATCTGCTGACCGTAGGCCGGCTGCTGGACCTCCATCACACGGCCGCGCCCGCCATAGGAGATGCGTGCCTCGGCGATGCGTTCGTAGGGGATCGTGTTCTCCGCGCCGATGTCGGAAGGACGCACCATGCCGGCGATGGTGAGCACCCGAAGCTCGTAATTGACGCGCACTTCCTGCGAGCCCCTGATCATCAGGTTGCCGTTGGGCAGCACCTCGGTGACGACCGCGGCGACATTGAGCTCGAGGTTTTCCGAGCGCTTGATCTCGCCGTCGGCGTTGGTCTCGGTGCTCGAGCTCAAGCCGGCATCGCCCTTGCCGCTGGTGCTCTTGCCGTCCCAGCCGAGCGTGACGTCGTAGCCGAGCTTGCGCGCCGCGGTGCGGCTGCGGTCGTTCTGGTTCTTGAAATTGGCCTTGTCGTTGAGCTTGATGTTGACGGTCAGGATGTCGCCTTCGCGCAGCGCGCGCGGATCGGTGAAGAGCCTGCTCTGGCGGTCGTCCCACAGCGAGAATTTCTTCACCGGCGCGGCCGGCGGCTCCGGATAGCTGTAGGGCGCGCCTCCGCCATTGCCGATGCCGGAGCCGACCGGCGACAGCGCAGGCTCCCGGCCGACCTCCTTGAGATCGGTGCCGCAGCCGGACAGTGCCGCCGCCGCGACAAGGATGAGCAATTTCAACTTCATGACGGATCAACCCTTCGCGCCGCGCTGGCCATGATGCCGGTGAGCGTCGCCGCCGCCTTCTGGTCCATTTCGTTGAGGATGACGCCGGCCTTGCGCGAATCGAGCTTCATCAGGATGGCCGCCGCGAGCTCGGCATTGACCATCGCCAGGCGCTCCGCCGCGGCGTCGGGTTTCATGCCGGAGTAGATCTTGACGACGCTGTCCTCGGCGCGCGCCAGGAAAACCTCGCGGCGCTTCAGCCATTCCTCGTATTCGGCGCGCTTCGCCTCCAGCGCCTTCATGCGCTCGTCGATACCGGCCTGCAGCTGCTTCAGCTCCTCGGCCTGCAAGGCATAGCGGCGGTCGCGCGCGGCGTCGGCGATGTTGGAGCAGAAGCGCTGGATCTCGCTTTCGTCCGGCGCCTTCTCGCGCGTGAGCTGGGCCGGCTGAGCCGGCGCCTGTCCGCCGGGCAGCACCTGGCGCACTTCTTCCGCGCGGGCGGTACCGCCCGCCAGCGTAAGGATTGCGGCAGCGGCGAGGAAGCCCATTCCAGGATGAAGTCTCCGGCCAGGATGAAGTCTCGGGCGACGATGCAGTCTTGAGAAGATCAGCTCGATCATCGGCGCGCCTATTGGAGAACCAGGTCGGCCTGCAGGGCGCCGGCCGACTTGATGCCTTGCAGGATGGCGATGATGCCGTCGGGCTTCACGCCCAGATGGTTGAGGCCGGAAACGAGCGTTTCGAGATCGGGGCCGTCGAGGACGGCAACGCGCGCGTCGGGGCGTGTAGCCTCGATGGCGGTGAAGGGTTCGATCGCGGTTCGGCCCTTGGAGAAGGGTTCCGGCTGGACCACTTTCGGTGCCTCGGTGATGCGCACCGTGAGCGTGCCGTGGCTGATCGCCACGCGCGATATCTTGACGTTGTTGCCGATGACGATGGTGCCGGTGCGCTCGTCGATGACGACGCGGGCAGGGGCATCCGACTCGACGACCAGGTTCTCGATCTCGGCATAAAAGCGTGCGGCGGAGACGTTCTTCGGCCGCCTGATCTGCACGGTGCGGGCGTCGCGCTCGGCGGCGACGCGCATACCGAAGCGCTGCGATGTGTAGTCGTTGATGGCGTCGGCGATGCGGATGGCGGTCGAGAAATCCGGATTGCGCAATTGCAGCGTGAGCACGCCCTGGTCGTCGAACTCGGCGGGCACCGCGCGCTCGACGATGGCGCCGTTCGGCACGCGACCCGCTGTGGGCACGCCTTGCGTCAACTGCTCGGCCTGACCCTTGGCGACGAAGCCGCCCACGATGACCGAGCCTTGTCCTACGGCATAGATTTCGCCGTCGGCGGCCTTCAGCGGCGTCATCACCAGCGTGCCGCCGGCGAGCGAGGTGGCGTCACCCATCGAGGAGACGTCGATGTCGATGCGGGCACCCGACTGGACGAAGGGCGGCATGTTGGCGGTGACGATGACGGCGGCGACGTTCTTGGCGCGCGCGCTGCCGCCTTCGGTGGCGATGCCGAGATTTTCCAACATGGCGCGGATCGACTGTTCGGTGAACGGCGAGTTGCGCAGGCTGTCGCCGGTTCCGGCCAGGCCGATGACCAGGCCGTAGCCGACGAGCTGGTTGTCGCGCGCGCTCTGCAACTGGGCTATGTCCTTGATGCGGGCCGCGACCTGGCCGGGCGGCAATGTGCTCGGCCCCGTCGAGACGCGGAACATGCGCGTGGTGGTGGCCGGATCGTATTCAGGATCGTCGTAGACGCCGCCATTTTTCTGCGCAAGCTCGCGCTTGGCCTTGGGCGTCAGCCCGTCGGCCAGGGCAGGCTGAAGGCCGATGGCCGCGCTCATCAAAAGGGCGAAAGCGCGCATCACGATGCGCCGACCTTGATGGTGCCGTCGGCCATGACGATGCCGGAAATGATCTTGCCGCTGTCGATGTTGCGGACCTTGATGAGATCGCCGGCGGCGCCTGGCTGCAGGGTGACGCAGGCGGCCGAAATGGTCAGCGCGCCGGCGGTGAAATAGACCTGCACGGAGGCGCCCTGTTCGACCAGCCAGGCATCGCGAATGGCGGCTACCGGGATGTAGCGGCCGGGCAGCAGCGTGCGCTTGGCGACCTTGCCCTCCAGTTCCCCCGAGTGCGTCGCCATGCCGTCCGGCTTGTGCTTGCCCGGGACCAGCGTCACCTGCTTCAGTGCCGCAAGCTCGATGGTCTCGCCGGGGTAGATGACGCGGTTGGGGATCAGTACGGCCTCGCCGACCGCCTGACCGGCGGCGATCTGATTGGCCGACTGCGTCTGACTGGCCGATTCCTGCGCAAGCGCCGGCGTGCCGCCGGCCACCAGCGCGATGGCCAGCACGGCGCGGCGGAATGCGGGCCAGAGGATCGGCGTCGCCATCGTCGTTACCTGATGTTCTTGGAGACCACCGAGGCCATGTCGTCGGCGGCCTGGATGACCTTGGAGTTCATTTCATAGGCGCGCTGCGCCGAAATCAGCTCGGTGATTTCCTTGACCGGATCGACGTTGGAGGACTCCAGATAACCTTGCTCGATCGTGGCGAAGCCGGGATCGCCGGGAACGCCGACATTGGCCGGACCGGAAGCGGCGGTCTCCTGGAACAGGTTGTCGCCGAGCGGCGCCAGGCCCGCCTCATTGGCGAAGTTCGCGATCTGGAGCTGGCCGAGAAGCTGGAGGTTGGTCTGGCCGTCGATTCGGGCAAAGACCTGTCCGGTCTTGTTGACGATCACCTCGACCGCGTCGGTCGGCACGGTGATCGCCGGGATGACGCTGGCGCCGTCGACGGTGACGAGCTGCCCGGTGGCGTTGGTGTTGAAGGCGCCGGCGCGGGAATAGAGCGTGCCGCCGTCGGCGCCCTCGATCTGGAACCAGCCCCTGCCGGTCAGCGCCAGATCGAAGCTATTGCCGGTGCTGGTCAGCTCGCCCTGCGTGTGGACGTTGCGCACGGCGGTCGTCTTGACGCCAAGGCCGATCGAGACGCCCTCGGGCACCAGCGAGGTGTTGGAGCGATTGGGCACGCCCTGCGTGCGGTCGACCTGGTAGAGCAGGTCCGAGAATTCGGCCCGCGCCCGCTTGTAGCCGGTGGTGTTGATGTTGGCGATGTTGTTGGCGATGACTTCCAGATTGGTCTGCTGGGCGTTCATGCCGGTCGCGGCGATGGCAAGGGCTTTCATGTCGCGGTCCTAGATACTCATGCGGCTGATTTCGAGATAGGCCGAGACGACCTTGTCGCGGATGGCGATGGTCGTCTGCAGGGCCTGCTGAGCGCTCAGCACCGCATCGACCACCTGGCGGGTGTCGGCATCGCCCTTGAGCGCCTGGATCGACATCTGCTCGGCATTCTGCAGCGTGTTGACGGTCTTCGTCGCGGCGTGGCTGAGGATTTCGGCGAAGCTGCTGCCGACGCTCTCGCTCGCCTGTGTCCCGACACCGCCCTGAAGCAGGCCGGGCGAAGCGGCCTCCGCGCCGTCGATTGTCGGTTTGAACTGGAGTGCCCCGATACCGCCGATCATTACTGGTTCCTCATCAGGTCGATGGTCATGGAAATCAGATCGCGAGCCTGCTTGATGACCTGCAGGTTGGCCTCATAGGAGCGGTTCGCCTCGCTCATGTCCGCCATTTCGACCAGCACGTTGACGTTGGGCATCTTCACGTAGCCCTTTTCGTCGGCGGCTTCGTTGCCAGGCTGGAACTCGATCGGGAAGTCCGACGGGTCGCGCGCGATCGAGCTCACCTCGACCAGCGAACCGCCGCTGGCGCGGTCGAGCTCGGACTGGAAGGTGATCGTCTTGCGCCGATAGGGATCGGCGCCCGGCGTGTTGCCCGTCGACTGCGCGTTGGCGAGGTTTTCCGACACCACGCGCAGGCGCTCCGACTGGGCGCCAAGGCCGGATGCCGCGACTTTGAGGGCTGCGGTCAGCGCATCCATGGTCAGCTCTTCACCACCATCGTCATCATCGAATGGAAGGCTTTGACGATCGCCGTGTTGAGCTCGAAGGAGCGGCGCACTTCGCCGGCCTTCATCAACTCGTCCTCGACCACCACCGTGTTCTTCGACGGCATGATCGAGCCGGTGGGTTCCTCCGGCTTGACGTTGAAGCCCGCATTGGTCGTCGCGGCGCCGAGATGACCGGCCTGGGTAGCGGCCAGCGTCACCGCAGTGCGGTCGAGAACCTTTTCGAACGGCTCGACATCGTTTGCCGTGTAGCCCGGCGTGTTGGCATTGGCGATGTTGGATGCGATCGCCGACTGGCGCACGGCCAGCCATTGCGACTGCCGGGCGGCGAGGTCAAAGAGGTTGACGGGTTCCATGGGACTCTCCGGGCGAGTACGCACAAGACTAGGCCGCCAGTCTTGCGCGGACCTTGCGCGGAACGAGCCGGCGGCCCGTCGCGGCGCAATCACCTGGAAAGCTGGATCACCTTGTCGGCGTCGGTGACGATCACCCATTTGCCGCCGCGCTGCTCGATCGAGGCGACGCGACTGGAATCGGGCAGGACAGAGCCGCGCTGGACGATCCAGAGGCCGGTATCGTCCTCGATCATGGCGCGGCCGTTGGCGACATGCACCATCTTGAATTCCGCCGCCGCGGCCGGGAACGGCTGGTCGCCAGGCACCGGGGCGGGTTCGTCCTGCTGCACCGTTCCGGTGGCAAGCAGGTCGATATCGGCGTTGGGAACGTCCTTGGCCGTCAGCGGTGCGCTGGGTTCGGCCGCGACGCCGCCGCCCTCGCGACCGGAATTGCTGCCGCTGCCGCCAAACCTGATGGCCTGCACGCCGAACTGCTCCTGGTTGAAGAAGATGTACCAGGGAAACAGCGCGCAGATCAGGCCAAGCGTGATGCCGAGCGCGGCGACGACGAAGTCGCTGCGCCGGTCCGCCTTCCTGTCGGCCATGCGTGGGAACTGGGCCGGCGGCGGCTTCGGCCATTCCACCTTCGGGAACAGGCCGTTGATGAGCGAATCGCGGCTGGCTTCGGCCTCCTCGGCGGCCTTGGCCTCGGCGATCATCTCGCGCAGCAGGCGCTCCGTCTGCTGCAGCTCAGTCTCCTTGATCGCCATTTGGCTTCCCCTTGAGATGGCGGGCGAGGTCGGCGAACGGATCGGCCGAAGCGCGATCCCTCGGCGATTGGGTGAGCGCTTCGTAGATCAGCGGCACCTGGCGCACGGCGATGTCGAGCTCGGCGTCGGCGCCGCCCTGATAGGCGCCGAGCAGGCGGATGTCGCGTGTGTCCTCGAAGCGCGCGATCATCGACTTCAGCCTGGTCACCAGCAGGCGCTGCTCCGCGCTCCAGGCCTTGTCGGCGAGACGCGAGATCGACGACAGCGGATTGACCGGCGGGTAGCGCCCCTGCTCGGCGATCGCGCGATCAAGCACGACATGGCCGTCGAGGATGCCGCGCACCGAATCGGCCACTGGATCGTTGTGGTCGTCGCCGTCGACGAGAACCGAGATGATGGCGGTGATAGAACCTTTGCCCTCAGCGCCCGGGCCCGCGCGTTCGAGCAGCTTCGGCAAATCGGTGAAGACCGAGGCCGGGTAGCCGCGCGCTACCGGCGGCTCGCCGGTTCCGGTCGCCACCTCGCGCAGCGCATGGGCAAAGCGGGTGATGGAATCCAGCACCAGCAGCACGCGATGGCCCTGGTCGCGGAAATGCTCGGCCACACACATGGCGGTATCGGGCGCGCGCCGGCGCATCATGGCGCTTTCGTCGCTGGTGGCGACGACGGCAACGGTCTTGGCCATGCTGTCGGCGCCGATTGTGTCCTCGAGGAATTCGCGCACCTCGCGGCCGCGCTCGCCGATCAGCGCGACGACGACGGTGTCGAAAGCCTCGGCGCCGGCGAGCATGGCAAGCAGCGTCGACTTGCCGACGCCGGAGCCGGCGAAGATGCCGAGCCGCTGACCGAAGCAGAGCGGGGTGAAGATATCGATCACCCGCACGCCAGTGAGGAAGCCCGTGCCGACGCGCTGGCGGGCCATGGCGCCGGGCGTCTGTGTGTCGGTGCCATCGGCGGCATTGGGCCTGATCAGCGGCGGACCGCCGTCGATGACGCGGGTCAGCGCGTCGATGGCGCGCCCGCGCCAGGAAAGATGCGGCGTGACGGAAAGCGGGCCGCGCCGGAACACGGCATCGCCGATGCCGGCATCGGCATTGCGCTCGAACGGCGCCACGACGACCTCGTCGCGGCCTATTCTGACGATCTCGCCGCGGCGCGTGCCGGCCTTGCCGCGCTGCTCGACGATGTCGCCGAGCCTTGCGATGTCGGAGAGGCCGCGCACCTTGTAATGGGTGGGCGAAATCTCGACCACGCGGCCGCCGCGGCTGAGCAATGTCTGCGGATTGTCGAACCGCCGCCAGACGCGTTCGAGCGCCGCCAGCCGATCGGTCTGACCGGCCTCGGCAAACCTCTCTGGCGCGCGGAGCAGGGACGAGCCGGTCGCCATCTCGCTACTTCGAGCCGAGCGTCTTGATCGCGTCGTCGGTGGAGGAAGCGCTCTGCCGGATCAGCGCAGCGGTGTTCTCGAAGGCGCGCTGCACCTGGATCAGCCGTGTCATCTCCAGCACCGGATTGACGTTGGATTCTTCCAGGAAGCCTTGCGCGACGCCGACATCGGAACGATCCGTGACCGGTTCGGGGGCACGCGCGGGCACGATGCCAGAATTGCCGTAACGGACAAAATTGTCGCCGGGATCGAACTGATAGACACCGATGGCGCCGACAAGCTGGTCGTTCTGCCTGAGCGAGCCGTCGGCGCCGGCCTTTGGCGGGCCGTTGCGCGGATCGAGCTGGATCGGCGCGCCGCCGCCGTCCAGCACGGGATAGCCTTCGATCGACATCAGCTCGCCGTTCTCGTTCATGGAGAAGCGGCCGTCGCGGGTCATCACCGTTCCGGCCGGCGTCTCGATGGCGAACCATGCGTCGCCCTGGATAGCGAAGTCGAAAGGATTGCCGGTTTCGGTCAGCGAGCCGTGCGCGGTGGAAAGATAGGTCTTGCCCGAAGAGGCGAAGGAGACCGACTTCGGCCCGGTGCCGGAGACGACGTCCTCGAACTTTACGCCGGTGGCGCGAAAGCCGATGGTCGAGGCATTGGCGACATTGTCGGCGATGGTGTCGAGACGGCGCTCGAGCGCGATCTGCGAGGAGAGGGCAACGTAAAGACTGTCCTGCATGGTGTTCTCAGAACTTCAGCTTCTGCATGGCCATCATCAGGTCGGTGGAGATGCCCACCGTGAGCGGCTGCGCGAAGAGCACGCTGACCGATGTCACGGCCGTCGAGGTCGGGTTGTTGATCTCATACATGCTGGTGAAGCGGGTCAGGAACTTGCCGAGCTTCTCGGGATCGGTGAAATCCGAGATGTCGAGCTTCTGCTCGAACAGCTGCGCCTGCTTGTCGATGTCGGCCGTGGCAAAGGAATCGGGCAGGCCGAGC
The DNA here is from genome assembly GCF_029674545.1 of Mesorhizobium sp. WSM4904. Classification (NCBI taxonomy): domain Bacteria; kingdom Pseudomonadati; phylum Pseudomonadota; class Alphaproteobacteria; order Hyphomicrobiales; family Phyllobacteriaceae; genus Mesorhizobium; species Mesorhizobium sp. WSM4904. The sequence continues at coordinate 2,521,360 of NZ_CP121354.1, forward strand.
GCGGTGCGCACCACGCTGGCTAAAGCGGTGTCGGCGAGCACGTCGTACCAGCTGGTGATGTCCGGGGCCTTGCGCTCGAAATAAAGCGCCAGCCGGACGCCCTCGTTGGTCTTGCCGGCGTCTTCCTCCAGCGTCTGGCGCATGTATTTGTCGACCGTCGGCTGCTGGGCCGGAACGTAGGTGGTGGCGTTCTCGCCGTACTGCTCGAAGTTGAAGGCCGAGGCCAGCGCCGCATAGGCCGGGTTAGTCTGTTTGTTGGCGACGCTGTCGGGGTCGCGCACGCCGCCTTGCAGGACTTGCTTGATGAGATCCTTGTCTTCGGTCGCCGAATCGAGGCCGAAGGCCGCCAGCGCGTAGGTGTAGAGCCGGCTGTTGCCCATCAGATCGTCGACGGACTTCACCTTGGTGATGTTGGCCAGGTAGTAGGTCGTCTCGCCCTTCACATAGTCCGAATTCGGTTCGAGGCCGGCGATCTGCGCCTGGATGGCGTAGTTCTTCGTTACCAGCTGCTGCGCCTTGTTGTAGACGGTCGCATCGGCGCCATTGGCGGCGAAGTTGAAGGCGGCGACGAACTCGGCGTAGCGCTTGTCGGTGAGCTTGTTGGCGAAGCTGTTGGGATCGGAAACGCCTTCCTTCAGCGCCTTGACCATGAAGGCCTTGGCATAGTCCATGTCCTCCAGCCCGTAGGCCTTCATGGCGTATTTGAACAAGCGGTCGTTGTTGACGAAATCGTCGATCGATTTCACCTTGGTGATGTTGGCCAGATAATATTTGGTATCGCGATCGACCGTCGGCTGTTGCTCGATACGGTCGATCGACTTGTTGATCTCTTTCACGATCAACTGGTAGCTGGTGTAGGTATTGAGCAAAGGACACGCCTCCGGCCGAAGCTATCCCGGCACGATAAGCTGACTTCCTTGCGCGAAACTGAATCGCGTCCATGGGCTTCGATTCAAGCCTCACACAAGGCACGAGGACTATCCCTGATCCACGACGTGACATGCGGAAGGACCTGTCGTGGGTATTCTGATCGGACTTGTAGTGACGCTCGGCTGCGTTCTCGGCGGCTTCATGGCCATGGGCGGCCATCTGCACGTGCTGCTGCAGCCATGGGAAGCCGTCGTCATCTGCGGCGCGGCGCTCGGCACCTTCCTCGTCGCCAATCCGATGAAGACGGTCAAGGACACGGGCAAGGGCATTCTCGAAGCCTTCAAGCAGGCCGTGCCGAAGGAACGCGATTATCTCGAGACGCTGGGCGTCCTGCACAGCCTGATGCGCGAGTTGCGCTCGAAGTCGCGCAGCGAGGTCGAGGTGCATATCGACAATCCGGAAGAGTCCGCCATCTTCCAGGCTTTCCCGACCGTGCTCAAGAACCACGAGCTGACGCATTTCATCTGCGACTATTGCCGCATCATCATCATCGGCAACGCGCGCTCGCACGAGATCGAGGCGCTGATGGACGAGGAGATCCAGACGATCCGCACCGACAAGCTGAAGGCCTATCACGCGATGGTCGCGGTCGGCGACGGCCTGCCGGCGCTCGGCATCGTCGCCGCAGTGCTCGGCGTGGTGAAGGCGATGGGCGCGCTCGATCAATCGCCGGAAATCCTCGGCGGCCTGATCGGCGCGGCGCTGGTCGGAACCTTCCTCGGCATCTTCCTCTCCTATGCAGTGGTCGGTCCGGTCGCCACCAAGATCAAGACGGTGCGCGAGAAGAAGAATCGCCTCTACATCATCGTCAAGCAGACGCTGCTCGCCTATATGAACGGCGCCTTGCCGCAGGTCGCCATCGAGTTCGGCCGCAAGACCATCTCGTCCTATGAGCGCCCGACGATCGATGCCGTCGAGCAGAGTACGATGAACACGGGCAGCGCCGAGAAGAAGGCGGCCTGAGCATGCAGAATTTCAGCCAGGGCCGCCTGCCGTCATGACCAGTCCGGGCAGTCCGTCGCAAACCCGGGCCTTGATCATCGAGCGTCTCGTCGGCGACAGCGGCGAGGCCGCGCAGGTGATCGGCGTCGGTCGCGGCATGGCCGAACGCTCGCTGCCGCTGCTGCAGAAAGCCCTTTCCGGCGACCTTGGTGCGCCGGTCACGGTCGACCTGCAAGCGGTGGAAGTGGGTCGGGTGCCCGATGCGCGCATACGCGCCGGCGAAACCTTCGCCATGACCATCGTCTCCTCGCCGACCTCGGCCGACGCCATGACGCTGGTCATGGACGCGCCGGCGATCGCCGTCATGGTCAGCGCCCTGTTCGGCGGCGACCCGGACCAGCCGGTGGCGCCGATCGAGCGCGACCTGTCGCAGATCGAGACCGACGTCGCGACCAGCGTCTTCCAGGAGGTCGCGGTGGCGCTGAACGGATCGGACAGGCGCTCTCTAAACTTGCGCCTGCCGGTCCCCCGGGCGATGTCCGGCAACGAGGCAAGACGGCGTGTGCTGCGCGATGGCGCGGCGGTTCGCATCGTCTACGGCATCTCGACGCCGACCGACACCGGCACCGTGACGGTCATGATCCCGCAGCGCCTCCTTCTGGCGGCGCGCGGCGCCACCGCCAATACCGACGAGGACGGAACGACGGAGTTCGACTGGCGGGCGCGCTTCTCGGAAGAGGTTATGCGTTCGGCCGTGCGGCTCGAAGCCACCATGCCGCTCGCCCGGCTGACGCTCGGCGAACTCGCCGCCTTCCAGCCCGGCCAGGTGATCGAGTTCGAGGAGAACGCGCAGATCCAGGCCAAGCTCAGCGCGCGCGACAAGACGCTGTTTGTCTGCGAGTTCGGCAAGCTCGGGCAGAACTACACGGTCCGCATCCGGCATCCCCACGATGCCGGGCAGGATTTCATCGACGGGCTCATGCCGGGCTGAGGCCGGGCTTGGGATTATTGGAGACGAGGCATGGCAAAGACCAAGGTGGAAGCCGAACCAGAAGCCGACCAGCCGGACGAGCAGCTCGACCGTGCCATCGAGGAATTGCGCGGCGTGCTCCGGGAAGAGGAGAAGCGTCCGGACGCCGCTCTCCAGGCCGGCGCCAATTCCTCGATCATCATGACGATCCCGGTCGATGTACAGATCATTCTCGGCAGCACCGAAATGCCGGTGTCGGAGCTGATGGCGCTGCAGAAAGGCTCGACAGTGGCGCTCAACCGTCGCATCGGCGAGCCGGTCGACGTGGTGGTCAATGGCCGCAGAATCGCGCGCGGCGAGATTACCGTGCTGGAAAACGACCCGTCGCGCTTCGGCATCAGACTTACCGAGATCATAGCCGCGACGCAGAGCGCTTGAGGATGGACAGCGAGAGCATTCACCGGCAACGGAGCCAGGCACAATGACGTCGTTGACGCTGACGCGCCCGCAAAAGGCCGCCGCCATACTGGTGGCGATGGGCAAGCCTTCGGCCAGCCGGCTGCTCAAATTCTTCAAGCAGGAGGAGCTGAAGGCGCTGATCGAGGGCGCCCGGCTGCTGCGCACCATTCCGCAGAGCGACCTGGAGCGCATCGTCGCCGAGTTCGAGGCCGAGTTCACCGAGGGCGCCGGCCTGCTCGACTCCGCTGACAGGATGGACACGATCCTCAACGAGTCGCTCTCCCCCGAGGAAATGAGCGCCATCATGGGCGACAAGAAATTCGAGCCGACGCCGGAAGGGCCGCCGCCGATCTGGCCGGATCTCGAAAAGCTCGAGCCCGCGCGCCTCGGCACCTTCCTCACCGGCGAGCATCCGCAGACGTCCGCCATGGTGCTGTCGAAGCTCGCGCCGCAGACCGCGGCCAATGTGCTGCTGACGATGGAAAAGCCGATACGCAGCCAGATCATCAAGCGCATGGTGACGATGGCCAACATTCCCGACGCGGCAACAAGGATCGTCGAAAACCAGCTGCGCGTCAGCGTGCTTTCGCAAAAGGCGAGCAGGGACACGTCGGTCGGCCAGGAGCGCGTCGCCAGCGTGCTCAACGAAATGGCCAAGCCCGAGCTCGACGAACTCATGCAGGATCTGGAGGAGGCCGGAACGCCCGACCTTGCCGGCGTCAAGTCGCGGCTGTTCGCCTTCGACGATCTGCCGCTGCTCACCCAGAAGGCGCGCGTGCTTCTGTTCGACGGGCTGTCGACCGAGCTGGTCACGCTCGCGCTGCGCGGCGCGTCGGCGGAGCTTACCGAATCCGTGCTGTCGGCAATCGGCGCGCGCTCGCGCCGCATGATCGAATCCGAGCTCGGACAGGGATCGGAAGGCATCGCGCTCACCGACATCATGAGCGCGCGCAAGACGATCGCAGTGGCGACGATCCGGCTGTCGCGGCAGGGAGCGTTCGAGCTTCCCGCCACGCAGACCGCCGCCGAAGCCGCCTGACGATAGCAATCCGGTCAGAGCACCATGGCTGAAGCGGTCGACAAGGATTCCAAAACCGAGGAAGCCACAGAAAAGAAGATCCGCGACACGATCGAGCAGGGCAAGCTGCCCCACTCGCGCGAAACGGCGATCTTTGCTTCCTTCCTTGCCATACTGGTGTTCACCGTCTTCTACGCCAAGGACGCCATCGTAAACCTCGGCATGTTCCTCGCGATGTTCCTGGAAAAGCCGGAGGCGTGGCCGATGGACACCGAGACCGATGTCATCACGCTCTACCGGCAGGTCCTGGTCGAGATCGGCCGTGCCGTCGTCAGCCTGCTGGTGCTCCTGGTGGTCGCCGGCGTCGGCGCTTCGGTGTTCCAGAACATACCGCAATTCGTCGGCGAGCGGATCAGGCCGCAACTGTCGCGCATTTCGATCGCCAAGGGCTGGAGCCGCCTGTTCGGCGCGCAGGGCTTCGTCGAATTCGCCAAGTCGCTCGCCAAGCTCGCCTTCGCCATCGCAGTGCTCACCTTCACGCTGTCGGAGGATCACCGCAGGCTGCTCGCCGGCATGATCACCAACCCGGTGTCGTTCGGCATGGTCATCCGCAGCATCTTCGTCGACATACTGGTGGCGATCGTCTTCGTCATGGGACTGATCGCGGTCGCCGACATCGTCTGGTCGCGCTTCCATTGGCGGCGCGATCTGCGCATGACCAAGCAGGAAGTGAAGGACGAGCTGAAGCAGTCGGAGGGCGATCCGATCGTGAAGTCGCGCCTGCGCTCGCTGGCGCGCGACCGGGCACGGCGGCGCATGATGACGGCGGTGCCGCGCGCGACGCTCGTCATCGCCAATCCGACGCACTATTCCATCGCGCTGAAATATGTACGCGAGGAGGATTCCGCCCCGGTCGTGCTCGCCAAGGGTCAGGATCTGGTGGCGCTGAAGATCCGCGAGATCGCCAGGGAGCACAACATCCCGATCTTCGAAGACGTTGCGCTTGCCCGCTCCATGTACAAGCAAGTTTCGGTTGATAGCGTGATCCCATCACAATTCTACCAGGCCGTCGCCGAGCTGGTGCGGATCGTCTACTCGAAGAAGGCCGAGCGAAAAGCAACCCAATGAACGGACGCTGCCAGTAATCCATGAACCGGCAACCACACGCCAATTCACGCGAGCAGATCGTCGCCAGCGCCATCCAGGACGTGGTCGGCGAGTTGCGTCTGATCGAGGTCGCCGACTACATCGCCTTCATCCGGCTGGAGCATTTCGCCTGCCTGTCGGACCTGGTGGACTCGGCTGCGGAACTCTACTTCCAGGCGGGCACGCTGCGGCTTGGCCATGGCGGCGAAGCGCATGTCGACTGGAGCGGCAGCCCGCGCATCGTGCTGGATCTAGAGCTCCGGCCGCGCGGCGTCACCGTCTATTTCCAGCTGACGCTGACCGAGCACGGGGCGTCCGTGGTCGTCAACTACGTGTCCTTCGAGAAGCCGGGCGAGACGCCGGAGCACAACACCGCCCTGCTCGAGGACGCGATCGACCAGGCGCGCATCCGCCGGACCGAACCGCTCGCTCATCTTTGAGAATAGATCGAAGAGCGCGGACGCTTGGCCCTGGCGGGCTACTCGATCAGACCGAGACGCAGCGCCTTGGCGACCGCCTGGTTGCGGTTGACCGCATTGAGCTTCTGCGTCGACTGGGTGAGATACTGGTTGGCCGTGTGCACCGACAGTTTCAGGAGTTTCGCGATCTCTTCGCTGGTGTTGCCGTTGGCGGTCAGCTTCAGGCATTCGAGCTCGCGCTTGGAGATCGCGCGGGTCCTGCCGGTTTCGCCTGGGCGGATGCGCGCGACCGCCGCGAACAGCGCAAAGCAGCGCGCGTGGATTTCACAAAGCGTGTCGTCTGATAGCGCGATATCCGGACCCAGGAAGACCACCAGCCCGCATTGGCCGCGATCGGCATGCACCGGAAAGGCGATGCCGTTGGTGCCGGGCGCGAGCGGCGCGGCCGGCTCGCACCACGTCAGGCTCTCCAGCGTCTGGCGCGAGCCGGCGATGTCGTCATCGGTCCACCAGCGCGGCGTCGTCGAGATGCGGCTGTGGCGCACCATCTCCTCGCCACTGGCGCCCGAGATGAATTTGGTCGCGACGGAGGTCGACGGGTAGTCGGAATCGAAGCAGGCGACCAGGCGCGCGCGCTCCAGCGACGGACTGACGAAGAACAGCCCGAAGCCGGAAGCGTTGATGTCGACGGCAATCCAGCGGCAGCGGCGCACCGCGTCCGGGATGGTCACCGCGTGATGCGTCTCCGAACCGAGCGAGAAGGCGCCGAACGGATTGCGCTGTTCGTTGAAAAGGGCGGCCGCGGCCTCCTTGATTTGCGCGTGCTTCAAATGATGCCGCTCCTGATCGCCGTCGCAATCGCCATCGCGCGGTTGCTGGCCGCGAACTTCTGGATGGCATGCGTGATGTAGCTGTTGACGGTGTTCGACGAGACGCCAAGGATCAGGGCCACCTCGTCGGTGGTCTTGCCTTCCGACACCCAGAACAGGCATTCGCGCTCACGATCCGAGAGCGGATCCTGCATCGATGCGGCAGCGATCAATTGCGGGATGCCGGACAGCGCGTAGCAGCATTTGAGCTGCGCCTTCATCAGGGCGGTCAAGTCGATCTTGCCGGGCTCGGCGGCGGAAAACAGCACGAACAGGCGCTGGCGGCCGACATTCAACCTCAGCGAATAGATTTCGGCATGACCGAGCACATCGAGCAGCTTGGCTTCCTCGCCGGTCAGCAGCGCGCCGGCATCGGGCGCGTGGGCGGCGACCAAGGGCCTGGGGCGCACGCCCGGTGGCGCCGTCAGCGGTCCCAGCGCAAGGTTGGCGATCAGCCTCTTGCCGATCAGCTCGATGGCGTCGAAGATCCAGTTCGACGACACGATGCGCGCGTCGTTGCGGTCCTGGTCGTGCACGATGGCGACCAGCATGTAGCTGTCGGCGCCGATGTCGGCGGCAAGCTGCATGAAGAAGCTGGTGAGATCGCCGCGGGACGCCAGGCGCGAGCCTGATGCGTCGGATTGAAGAAGCGCGGCGGGATTGCTCATCTTGATATTCTGGCCGGAATCGATCCCTGTGCCCGGTGCTGGCAAAAGCCAACGGCCGGACCCGAAACGCGTCACGTTCACGAAGACACACTCGATGGCGCGCACAGCACCCAATCGAGCCGAATCCTTTCAGGGAACGCGCAGCCATCCGCGTCAGGTACCGGCCGGATGCCGGAACTTGAGACTTTGGGTGATCGCCGCGCCCCCCGTGGACCGGCTGATTCGGGTCTAATCTACCCGCAGATGAATCCGACATCAAACGCGATTTGACAAAATCGAATCTGGTGGACTCGTGTTGCGACTCAGTGGCCGCTCTTCGCGTTACTTTGCGAGTTGAATTGAGCCGATGATTTCCCGGCAAGGTCGCAAAAAATACGCCCCCGGTTGCCTCCCGGGGGCGTATGTCCGTTCGGCTGGATGCGGCTCAGCGATCCTCGAAGCCGGTCAGCACGCCGATGGCATTGATGCCGATCTCTTCCACCGCGTAGCCGCCTTCCATGACGAACAGCGTCGGCAGGCCGAGCTCGGCGATGCGGCGGCCGATCTTGGGGTAATCGACGCTCTTCAGCTTGAACTGGCTGATCGGGTCCTTCTCGAAGGTGTCGACGCCGAGCGACACCACTACGACGTCCGGGGCATAGGCGGCAAGCCTGGCGCAGGCGTCTTCGAGTGAGGCGCTCCAGCCGTCCCAGTCGGTGCCGAAGGGCATCGGATAGTTGACGTTGAAACCTTCGCCCTCGCCCTCGCCGCGCTCGTCGGCATGGCCGAGGAAGAAGGGGTATTCGACCATCGGGTCGCCATGCAGGTTGAGCACCTGGACGTCGCCGCGCCGATAGAAGATCTCCTGCGTGCCGTTGCCGTGATGGTAGTCGACATCGAGGATGGAGACACGGCTTGCGCCCTGATCGCGGAACCATTGCGCGACGACGGCGGCGTTGTTGATGAAGCAGTAGCCGCCCATGAAGGCGGCGCCGGCGTGGTGGCCGGGCGGACGGCAGAGCGCGAAGGCCGTCCGCTCGCCGCCCTTCACCAGTGCCGCCGCCGTCAGCGCGACGTCGTAGGACGACTTGATCGCCGCCCAGGTGCCTTCGACGAAGGTGGCGCCGGCATCGAAGGAATAGTAGCCGAGCAGGGCGTCGATGCGCTTCGGCGGCACGTCGCCGCGCAAGCCGCGCGTCGGCCAGGTGAAGCCCATGGCCGAGCCCGTGAAACCGGCGGCGATCCATTCCGGCCAGACCGTCGGCAGGAAATCGATGTATCGCGCGTCATGGACCCGCTTGGCTGCGGCGAGGTCGTGCTCGACCGGCCCGATGATCGGCCCAAGCTTCTCGCTTTCCACCCGCGCCTTGATGAATTCGGCCCGCGACGGCTTCTCGAAACCCGGCACGATGGCCGAGGTGACCAGTTCCATCTGTCCCGAATGACCGGCGTGGAGAGGCGAAAAGACAGTCTTCATAGAATTCCCCTGGAAGTGCGAAAAATCAGTTGGAAATGCGAAATCAGTCGAGGTTGAGATAGGGGTTCACGAGAGCCAGCCACATGGCTTCCACATCGTCCTCGATGAGGTCGAATGTCTTGCGGTCTCTCTTCAGTCCGACAAGCCTGCAGGCGTGCCCGACCTCCATCATCACAAGGCCCAACCGTTTGGCGGTCTTTTCTTCAAGGGCCGGGTTCACATGCTGCAACCAGGCTGCGTAGAGCGCGATGATCTCTTTGTCATATTCGTCCTGGATCGGCCTGAGGTCGGCGTTGCCGGATATGGCCTCGATCACCGGCATCAGCGTGACGTTGTCCAGATACAGCCTCGACGTGTCGATGAAGAGCTTGCGCACTTCGCGCCGAAACTCGTCACGGTTAGTTGGCCGGGGGACGTTGATGCGCTTCCGGATGACCTCAGGAAAAGATGACAGCCAGCGCCGGGCCAGATCCAGAAGAATGGCTTCCTTGTTGGGAAAGTACTGATAGACCGAACCGACCGACAGCCCCGCGCGCTGCGCGATGGCAAGCGTCGTCGGTGTCCTGGTTCCCTGTTCCCGCGTCAGGATCAGCGCCGCGTCGAGAATCCTGTCGACCACCTTGCTCGACCGTTTTTGCCGCGGCTGCTTGCGCGGTTCGAGCGCTATCCTGGTCTTGCGGTCGAGACTGCGCTTCACTTTTCGGTCCCCTGGTTCCCCGCCAGGCCTCAACACAGACGTGGGGTGCTGTCCACTATACATTCCAAATTCCGGCAGTTGACAAACGCGAATAAACAGTCGCATTCTTTATCCACGCTGTCTTCAACGATAACAAGGGGAATTTCGAAGGCGCGCACCGGCATCAGCTTTTGTCCCATGGCGCCGCTCCGATGGAGCGGCAGGTCGCTGGACTTGGCGCTGTCGGCAGCAAAATGTGGAGTCGCGATGTCGGTTGCGGGTGGTGGTGCGGATCTCATGGTCGTCAACGGCCATGTGCTGACCATGGACGAGGACAATCCCGTCGCCGAGGCCGTTGCCGTCAAGGACGGCACCATCGTCGCCATCGGTAGCCGGGCCGCTGTCGAACAGCTCAAGGGACCGGCAACAAAGGTCATCGACGCCAAGGACGGCTCCGTCCTGCCTGGTTTCATCGAAGCCCACATGCATCTGTTTTCAGGTGCGGCCGAGCTTGCCCATTTGCAGCTCGCCGGCGTCCACGGCTTCGAAGCGCTGCAAAGCGCGATCCGCGATCACGCGCAGACGCGTCCCGATGCCAAGATGCTGGTCGGGCAGGGTGTCGACTACACCGTTCTCGGCAGCGAGCGGGTGACGCGTCACCATCTCGATGCGATTGTGCCGGACCGGCCTTTTGCCATGGCCGCTCCCGACCACCACACGATGTGGGCCAACACCATGGCCTTGGAGATGGCGGGGATTTTGCAGGGGCGGCGGCTCGGCCCGGGCAACGAAATCGTCATGGGGGATGACGGCCTGGCCACCGGCGAATTGCGCGAGGGCGAAGCGTTCGGCCCGGTGCTCGACCTTGCCGGCGAAAGCCGTGTACGGCTGGGGCTGGCGACCGGCGGTGAGCCGGATCCGACGCCGTCAGCGGAAGAACGTGCCGCCGATCGCGATATCATGCGGCGCGGACTTGCCTGGTGCGCGCGCCACGGCATCACCTCCATCCAGAACATGGATGGCAACCTCTACCAGCTCGAACTGCTGGCCGAGATCAAGGCCGAGGAGGGCCTGGCTTGCCGCGTGCAGGTCCCGTTCCACTACAAGAATTTCATGACGCTCGACATGCTCGACAAGGCGTCAGTCATGGCCGAGCGCTACGATGGCGAATGGCTGTCGTCGGGCATCGTCAAGGTGTTCTATGACGGCGTGCTCGATTCCTGGACGGCTGTCATGATCGAGCCCTATGCCGACCGTCCGGACTGGGTAGGGGAGCCGCTTTTCACGCCGCAGCAGTTCATCGACCTTGCGGTCGCCATCGACAAGCGCGGCCTGCAAATCGCGGTGCATTCGATCGGCGACGGCGCCGTGCGCGCGGTGCTCGATGGTTATGAGGCGGCCGAGAAGGCCAACGGCAGGCGCGACAGCCGGCATCGGGTCGAGCACATCGAGGTGATCACCGCTGCCGACGTGCCGCGCTTCCAGAAGCTCGGCGTCATCGCCTCGATGCAGCCGCCGCATCCGCCGGGCGCCATGGGCTTTCCTTTGGAGCCGACGGTGTCGCGCATTGGCGCCCCCCGCTGGCCGCTAAGCTATGCCTGGCGGACGCTGAAGAACGCCGGCGCGCGCATCGTCTTCGCCTCGGACTGGCCGGTATCGCCGATCGATCCGATCCTGGGCATTCAGGCGGCAGTGCTGCGCAAGCCCTGGGCGGAGACCGATCCTGACCAGAGCTTCTCGCTGTATGAGTCGATTGCCGCCTACACCGTCGAGGGCGCCTATGCCGAGTTCATGGAACATCGCAAGGGCAGGCTGAAGACCGGACATCTCGCCGATATCGTGGTTTTGTCGGCTGACATCGAGGCGACGGCGCCGGAGGCGCTGCACACGGTGCGGCCAGTGACCACGATCTGCGGCGGAAAGGTCACTTACCAAACCTAAGCATGGCCAAACCCGAGGTTGTGGCATGGGAATTGCGTCAAAAAGTCGAGTAGCAGCTCCGCAGTTGCCAAGCCGGCAGGCTTATGGTGACAATCAAACAGGAACAAACCTGCCGCCAAGAGCAGGCTCTCTCAATGGGGTAATCGTGCCGGAACAACCGGATAAGAAAGCGATCGAAGTTCGCGGTGTACGCAAGGTATTTGGAACCGGTGAAAACCAGGTAGCCGCTCTCGACACGGTTTCGGTGTCGATCCGCGAGAACGAATTCTTCACGCTGCTCGGCCCGTCCGGATGTGGAAAGACGACGCTGCTGAGATTGATTGCCGGCTTCGATTTTCCAAGCGCCGGCGAAATCCTGCTGCACGGCCAGGACATCGCACCGCTGCCGCCCTTCAAGCGCCCGGTCAACACGGTCTTCCAGAGCTATGCGCTGTTCCCGCACATGACGGTGGCGCAGAATATCGGCTTCGGGCTGGAGATGCTGGGCAAGCCGAAGGCCGAGATCGAGGCGCGCGTCGCCCAGATGCTGAAGCTGGTCAAGATGGAGGCGCTGAAGGCGCGCCGCACCAGCCAGATTTCCGGCGGCCAGCAGCAGCGCGTGGCGCTCGCCCGGGCGCTGGCGCCGCAGCCGAAGGTGCTTTTGCTCGACGAGCCGCTGTCGGCGCTCGACTACAAGCTGCGCAAGGAAATGCAGATCGAATTGAAGCGCCTGCAGCACGAGACCGGCATCACCTTCATCTTCGTCACGCACGACCAGGAAGAAGCGCTGACCATGTCCGACCGTATCGCGGTGATGTCGGCCGGCAAGATCCTGCAGGTCGGCACGCCCTGGGATATCTACGACAAGCCGGCGGAGTGCTTCGTCGCCGACTTCATCGGCGAGACCAACTTCCTCACCGCGGCCATAGACAGCATGGGCAATGGCAAGGCTCGCGCGACGCTGAAATCCGGTGCGACGATCGACGCGACCGTGGCTGAGGGTTTCGCGCCGAAGGGCAATGCCACGGTCGTGGTCCGGCCGGAGCACGCGAAACTGACCAGCGGTAAGGGCGACCTGTCAGGGACGGTCGAGAATATCGTCTATTTCGGCACCGACACGCATATCCATGTCCAACTGGACAGTGGCGAAGCGTTTACCGTGCGCCAGCAGAACACGCGCAGCGCGGGCTGTGGATTCGAACGCGGCGACAAGGTCGGCATCGTGATCGGCAACGATGCCGCGCAAGTGCTGAGGGACTGATGGCAACCGCGGAACAAGTCGCCAAAGAGGCGGAACGGCGTGACATCCGCACACGCTGGCTGCTTTCGGCGCCGGCGCTGATCATCATCTTCCTCGCGGCCACAGGGCCATTGCTGATCGTGCTGGTCTATTCGGTGCTGACGCCCGGCCCCTACGGGGACGTGAAATGGCAATTCTCGCCGGAAGCCTGGGTGTCGGTGGTCATGGAGCGTGACATCTTCGACGACACACTTTCGCTCGCTGCCGCCCATGTCACCATCTTCTGGCGCTCCATCAAGCTGGCAGTGGTGACAACGATCGCTACTTTGGCGCTCGGATTCCCCACCGCTTATTTCATGGCCACACGCAGCGAGAAAACGCGCGACATCTGGCTGTTCCTCATCACCATTCCGTTCTGGACCAACCTGCTCATTCGCACGTTCGCGGTGCTGCAGATCATCCGCAACGAGGGCATCATCAACACTATCCTCATCAAGCTGGGAGTCGTCTCGGCCCCGATCCAGATCCTGTTCACCGATACCGCGATCCTTATCGGCATGGCCTATGTCTACCTGCCGCTGATGGTGCTGCCGATCTATGCCAGCATGGAGAAGCTCGACTTCCGGCTGGTCGAGGCGGGCTACGACCTTTATGCCAATCGTTTCCAGGTGCTGAGGCGCATCATCTTCCCGCTGGTCAGGCCTGGTGTCATTGCCGGCTCGATCCTGGTCTTCATTCCGGCGATCGGCGCCTATGTGACGCCCAGCGTGCTCGGCGGCGGCAAGAACATGATGCTTTCGAATCTGATCGAGCTGCAGTTCGGGCAGGGCCGCAACTGGCCGCTCGGTTCGGCGCTATCGATCACCGTCATGATCATTGTCATGGTGGCGCTGCTGGCCTATGTGCGAAACGCCGGGCGGATGGAGGTGCGCCATGGCTAATTTCTCCATCAAGCACCAGCCCGGCTTCACGGCCGTCGCCACGACCTGTTTCGTCGTTCTCTACATGCCGATCGTCGTGCTGGTCGTCTACGCGTTCAACGCTGCGACATCGACCTCCGAGTGGGGCGGCTTCTCGCTGAAATGGTTCCAGTCGGCGTGGCAGAATACGCAGGTCATCGATGCGACCCTGCTATCCTTCCAGATCGGCTCTGTAGCCGCCGTGCTTGCAACCATCGCTGCCACGATGGCCGCGCTGGCGACCACACGGACGGTGCCGTATCGTGGACTGACCTTCAAATATGCGGCGATCAACCAGCCGCTAATGGTGCCGGAGATCGTTACCGGTGTGGCGCTGCTGATCTTCTTCTCGCGTATCAAGATATCCACCGGCTACTCCGGCCTCGGTTATCTCATCGCTGCGCATACGGCGTTCTGCATTCCCTTCGCCTATCTGCCCATCCGGGCGCGACTCGAAAATATGGACCTGACGCTGGAGCGCGCCGCGGCCGATCTTTATGCGACGCCCTGGCAGGTCTTTCGGCGCATAACGCTGCCGCTGCTGTGGCCCGGAATCCTGGCAGGGCTGATGCTGGCCTTTGTCATCTCGCTCGACGACGTCGTCATCACCGAGTTCGTCAAGTCCGGCGGCCAGGACACCCTGCCCACCTACATGCTCGGCCAGATACGCCGAGGCATAACGCCCGAGATCAACGCGATATCGACCGCTTTCCTGCTGCTTTCGGTCGCGATCGTCACGTTGTTTTTCTTCGTCAGCAGGAAACAAGACTGAACCGATAATGGGAGACAAAGCATGAACTGGAAGACAACAGCGACCGCAATCGGGCTGACGTTGCTCGCCTCAACAAGCCTCGCTCGCGCTGACGGCGTTCTGAACATCTACAATTGGGGCAACTACACCAGCCCGGACGTGATCAAGAAGTTCGAGCAGAAATACAACGTCAAGGTGACCATCACCGACTACGATTCCAACGACACGGCGCTGGCCAAAGTCCGCCAGGGGGGCACCGGGTTCGATATAGCGGTGCCGTCGCAGACCTTTGTTCCGATCTGGATCAAGGAGGGCCTGCTGCTCGAGACCGATCCCGGCAAGATGGAAAACTTCAAGAACGTCGCGCCGGAATGGGCCAATCCCGAATTCGACCCCGGCCGCAAATATTCGGTGCCGTGGGCCTGGGGCACGGTCGGCGTCGTCGTCAACACCGATGTCTACAAGGGCCCGTCCGATACCTGGGGGATCGTGTTCAACACGCCCGACGAGCTGAAGGGCAAGGTCAACGTCGTTCCCGAAATGAATGACGTCATCTTCGCGGCGATCAAATATGTCGGCGGCCAGCAATGCACCGACGACAAGGCGGTGCTGAAGAAGGTGCGTGACCTCCTGGTGGCGGCCAAGCCGAACTGGATCGCCATGGAATACAATACCATCGAGAAGATGGGCGCCGGCGATTTCAAGGCGACCAGCGACTGGAACGGCTCGGCGCTGCGCCAGCGCCTGGCCCACCCGGCCATCCACTACTTCTATCCGAAGGAAGGCTTCGGCCTGTGGAGCGACAATGTGGTCGTTTTGAAGGAAGCCAAGAATGTCGAAAACGCCAAGCTGTTCCAGAACTTCATCATGGATCCGGAAAATGCGGCCGGGCTCTCGGCCTTCCATCGCTATGCCAACGGCATCGCCGGTTCCGACAAATACATGCCGGCTGATATGAAGGATGCGCCGGAAGTGATCATTCCGGCCGACGTGAAGGCGAATGGCGAATTCCAGAAGATGTGCCCTCCGGAAACGCAGGAACTCTACACCAAGATCTGGACCGAACTGCAGAAGTGAATGCGTCCCGACGGACCCGGCGGCGCATGCCGCCGGGTCGTGTCCATCTCGTCGGGAAGTTCATCATGACCTCTTATCGCAACTCCGATCCGCGGCCGCCGATCATGCAGGGCTCGCCGCCGAAGCTGATCCCTCCGAAGCTCGATTGGGACAGAGGCCCTTGGAATCGCTGGGCCTTTCAGAACATCCGCGAGGTCCTGCCGACCGTCGAGGTCTGGCGCGGCCACGGCCACCGCCATCGCCTCGACCGTGCCGAGGTCGATCTCGACGATCTGCCGGTGATGGACAGCGCGGGCGCCGCGACGACGCTCGCCGGCCTGCTCGACGAGACCTACACGGACGGCTTCCTGGTGCTCAAGGACGGCAGGATAGCCTATGAGCGTTACTTCAACGGCATGGACGAGCGCACGCTGCATCTGTCGCAGTCGATGGCGAAGTCGGTCACCGGATCGGTGTTCGGCATCCTGGTCGGACGCGGCCTGATCGACCCGGCCAAACTGGTGACCGATTATCTTCCGGAGCTCGGCGCGACCGCTTGGGCCGGCGCCACCGTGCAGCAAGTGCTCGACATGACGACGGGCGTTCGCTTTTCCGAGGAGTATACCGATCGCTATTCCGAAATCGGCCAGGTCGATGTCGCCAGCGGCTGGAAACCGGTGCCGCCGGGCAGCGATCCCGACTTCCAGTGGCCTTCGCATATGTTCGAACTGATCCTGCGGCTGAAGGACAAGGTCAGGCCGCATGGCGAGGCTTTCGAATACCGCTCGATCGAGACCGACGTGCTGGCCTTCATCATGGAGCGAGTGACCGGCAAGCGCCTGGCGCAGCTGGTCTCGGAAGAGCTCTGGCAGAAGCTCGGCGCCGAGGAGAGCGCCTGCTTCACCGTAGACAGCGCCGGCTATGCGCTGGCCGAGGGCGGCTTCAACGCCACGCTGCGCGACTACGGCCGCTTCGGCCAGCTGATCCTCGACAATGGCGGCGGGGTGATCCCGCCCGACTGGATCGAGGCGACGCGCACCGGCAGGCACGGACCGGATTTCAGCCCCAGCCTGCCGGACGGCAGCTATCGCAACCAGTTCTGGATTGAGGATCCGCGCTCGCGCGCGCTGATGTGCAAGGGCGTGTTCGGACAGATGATCCATATCGGCTGGGAGCACAGGATGGTCGTGGTGAAGCTCTCGACCTATCCGGATTTCGTCAACGCCGCCTATTCGGTGGCGACGCTGAAGGCGGTGCACGCCATCGCGGCGGCGCTCGCCTGAAAATCTGCGATAAAACACCGGAGACAATCGTGACCGGCAAGACTGCGTTCGAGACCAAATACGGCTTTGCCCGCAAGGATGTGCGGCTCGACAACTGGCGGCTGAGGCCGTTCAGCCAATGGTCGTTCCAGAACGTCGGCGAGCTTGTCCCGTCGGTGCATGTTGCCGCGGCGCCCGGCGGAGAGGCGCAGGCGAAGCCTCTCGGTGCGCTGCTCGAAGAAAAGGTCTCGCTTGCCGGCGGGCCCGAAACCGTCGAGGCTTTCCTCAAACGCTCCGACACCGACGGGCTGGCGATCATGAAAGGCGGCAAGCTGGTCGGCGACTGGTCGGCACCGCAGATGGCGTTCGGAGCGCGGCACATCATCTTCTCGATCAGCAAGTCGGTGACCGCCATTCTGGCCGGCATTCTGGAAGGCGAGGGGGTATTCGATCCTGAAGCGCCGGTAACGCGGTACATCCCCGGGGCCAAGGGGTCGGCCTATGGCGATGCCAGCGTGCGCAACGTGCTCGACATGACGGTCAGCCTGGATTTCGAGGAGGCCTATCTCGATCCGGAAAGCGCCTTTGCCCGCTATCGCCGCGCGACGCTGTGGAATCCCGGCGGTGGAGCTGAAAGTCTCGCGACCTTCCTGTTGACGCTACAGCGTCTGGCCGAGCCGCATGGCCAGACCTACCGCTACCGCTCGCCCAATTCAGATATGCTCGGCATCCTGGTGGAGCGGGCATCCGGCAAGCGCGTCAGCGACCTGCTCGGCGAAAAACTATGGCTGCCGCTTGGTGCTGCTAGCGAAATGTCGGTGACGGTCGACATGGAAGGCACGGCGCGCACCGCCGGCGGCATGTCGATGACGCCGCGCGATCTTGCCCTGATCGGCGAGATGATGCGGCAGGGCGGGGTGGCCAATGGCCGCCGCATCGTGCCGGAGGCCTGGGTACGCGATACGGTTGCCGCCGGCGGCAGCTATGAGGCGTGGCGGCGTGGCACGATGGCGTTCCTTTTCCCCGAAGGCCGCTATCGCAACAAGTGGTACCAGGCGGGCACGGCAAGCGGCGCCTTCTGCGGCATCGGCATCCACGGCCAATGGATCTACGTCAACCCCCGGGACGAGGTGGTGGTCGCCAAGATGTCGTCGCAGCCGGAGCCGGTGGACGACAAGCTCGACCTCGATATCGTTGCGTTTTTCGAGGCGCTGAGCGGCATGGTCTGAGGGGCGTGATCGCTGATGTCGGCCGATTGTCGATGTCGGCGCTGCCCCTCATCCGCCTGCCGGCACCTTCTCCCCGTATAGTGACGGGGAGAAGGTGAGCTGGCCGCTACCTCTGTGCTTATTTTCCAACGCTGCCGATTGGCGAAGCCGGCGATGGGAGCGACCCTCTCCCCGTCACTATACGGGGAGAGGATGCCGGCAGGCAGGTGAGGGGCAGCGCCAGCCTTCGGCAGTAATCGTTCCGCGCAGTAGTCGAGAGACCTGGTTTAGCGCAGTCACGGCAACGCGCTTTCCTGTGGACCTTTCCGCCGGCTGAGAACAGCGCGGTTGGCGGGCGGGGTGTCCCGGCCTATGGTCACCGCTCTTTTTCGACAGGGACCGGCATGGCATCGGATATCAAGCGCATCGCAGCAATCATCGCGGCCGAGATCGGCTCGCGGCCGGAGCAGGCGGCAGCGGCGATCGGGCTGCTCGACGAAGGCGCTACGGTGCCGTTCGTGGCGCGCTACCGCAAGGAGGTCACCGGCGGGCTCGACGATACGCAGTTGCGCGATCTTTCCGAGCGGCTTGCCTATCTGCGCGAGCTCGATGCGCGCCGCGAGACGATCCTCGGCTCGATCCGCGAGCAGGGCAAGCTGACCGAGGAGCTCGAGGCCAAGATCACGGCGGCGACGACCAAAGCCGAACTGGAGGACATCTACCTGCCCTATAAACCCAAGCGCCGCACCAAGGCGGAGATCGCCAAGGAACGTGGGCTCGGGCCGCTCGCCGAGGCGATCCTTGCCGACCGTTCGGCGGTGCCGACAGAACTCGCGCTCGCCTACGTCACGGAAGAGGTGCCGGACGCCAAGGCGGCGCTCGAAGGGGCGCGCGACATCCTGTCGGAGCAGTTCGCCGAGAATGCCGACCTGGTCGGCAAGCTGCGAGGCTATATGAAGGAACGCGCCTTCCTGCGTGCCAAGGTCGTCGACGGCA
Organism: Mesorhizobium sp. WSM4904; assembly: GCF_029674545.1. NCBI lineage: Bacteria > Pseudomonadati > Pseudomonadota > Alphaproteobacteria > Hyphomicrobiales > Phyllobacteriaceae > Mesorhizobium > Mesorhizobium sp. WSM4904. The sequence continues at coordinate 2,540,305 of NZ_CP121354.1, forward strand.
AGCAGGAAGCCGGCGCCAAATTCTCGGACTATTTCGACCATGTCGAGCGTTGGGCGGGCGTTCCCAGCCACCGCGCCTTGGCCATGCTGCGCGGCCGCAACGAAGAGGTGCTGTCGCTCGACATCGAGGTCGATGCCGACGACGCCTCGCCGGTGAAGCCGGTCGAGCGCATGATCGCCAACGCCTATGTGATCGGCGCCAGCCTGCCGGGCGACAAATGGCTGATGGAGGTGGCCGGCTGGACCTGGCGGATAAAGCTGTCGCTGCATCTGACGCTCGATTTGATGCGCGACCTGCGCGAACGGGCCGAGGAAGAGGCGATCCATGTCTTCGCCCGCAATCTGAAGGACCTGCTGCTCGCCGCTCCCGCCGGCTCGCGTCCAACCATGGGTCTCGATCCGGGTATTCGCACCGGCGTCAAGGTGGCGGTGGTCGATGGCACCGGCAAGCTGGTGGCGACGACGACGGTCTATCCGTTTCCGCCGAGGAACGATGTGCGCGGCACCCAAGCCGAACTCGCCGCGCTCATCCGCCAGCACAAGGTGGAGCTGATCTCGATCGGCAACGGCACCGGCAGCCGCGAGACCGAGAAGCTGGTGGCCGACATGTTGTCGGACCTGCCCGCCGCTTCCGGACCGAAACCGCTCAAGGTGATCGTCAGCGAGGCGGGCGCCTCGGTCTATTCCGCTTCTGCCACGGCGGCAGCCGAATTCCCCGGCCTCGACGTGTCGCTGCGCGGCGCAGTGTCGATCGCGAGACGCCTGCAGGATCCGCTGGCCGAGCTGGTCAAGATCGAACCGAAGTCGATCGGCGTCGGCCAGTACCAGCACGATGTCGACCAGTACCGGCTCGGCCGCTCGCTGGAAGCGGTGGTTGAAGATGCGGTCAACGCCGTCGGCGTCGATCTCAACACCGCCTCGGCTCCGCTTTTGGCGCGCGTTTCGGGGTTGGGACCGTCGCTTGCCGAAGCGATCGTCGCGCATCGTGACGCCGGTGGTCCCTTCGCTACGCGCCGCGATCTGTTGAACGTGGCGCGCCTCGGACCACGCGCGTTCGAGCAATGCGCCGGCTTCCTGCGCATTGCAAACGGCACCGAGCCGCTCGATGCTTCCTCGGTTCACCCGGAAGCCTATGGCGTGGCGAAGAAGATCGTCGCCGCCTGCGGCCGCGATGTGCGCTCACTGATGGGCGACAGCGCCGCGCTGAAGGCGCTCGACCCGTGCGTCTTCGTCGACAAGCGCTTCGGCCTGCCGACGGTGCGCGACATCATTGCGGAATTGGAAAAGCCTGGACGCGATCCACGCCCCGGCTTCAAGACGGCGACCTTTGCCGAAGGCGTCGACGACATCAAGGATTTGAAGCCCGGCATGCTGCTCGAAGGCACGGTCACCAATGTTGCGGCCTTCGGCGCCTTCGTCGACATCGGCGTGCATCAGGACGGGCTGGTGCATGTCTCGCAATTGGCCGACCGCTTCGTCAAGGACGCGCACGAGGTGGTGAAGGCGGGCGACGTCGTCAAGGTGCGGGTCGTCGATGTCGACATCAAGCGCAAGCGCATCGGGCTGTCGATGCGCAAGGATGGTGGCGAGGGCGCGTCACGCGGCGGTCAGCGCGATCAGGGCGGCAAGCCGGCGCCGCGCTCGTCGGCACCGCATCGGCAACAGGAACGAACGGCGCACCAGGGCGCCTTCGGTGCTGCTTTGGCGGAGGCGATGAAGCGCAAATAGCTACCACGCCAGAACAGCCGGTTCCTTCTCGACTTGACCCAGCAGCCAGTCGCGGAAACTGGCGACCGGCGGGTGGCCGCGCTTGTCGTGCGGCACGACGAGGTAGTAGGCGCTGCGGCTCTGCATCGGCAGGCCGGGCGCCGGCACGAGCTGTCCGCGCTGCAATTCGCCCGATATCAGGATCTCCGGCAGCAGCGCCACGCCGAGCCCGGCCATGCAGGCTTGAGCGACGGTGCCGAACTGCTCGAACTGCATGCCTGGCCCGGTCGGTGCGCTGAGGCTCTGCGCTTCGAACCATTCGCTCCAGGCGCCCGGGCGCGTCGCCATGTGCAGCAGCGGCAAGCGGCTGATATCGGCCGGCGTGGCGATCTCGCGGCTGGCCAGGAATTCGGGCGAAACGACGGGCATCACCGTCTCGCGCATCAAAAGCGTGCAATCGGCGTCCGGCCAGTCGGGCATGCCATGGTGGATCGCGGCGTCGAGGCGCTCGCGCGCGAAGTCGAAGCGGCCGATACGGGTGGCGAAGTTGATGGTGATGTCCGGGTGGCGGGCGACGAAATCCGGGATCAGCGGCATCAGCCAGCGCGTGCCGAAGGTTGGCAGGATGGCAAGGTTGAGGACGCCGCTATGCCGATTGCTCATCAATCCAAGTGCGGCATCGCGCAACAGGCCGAGCGCCGAACGAACCGCCTCGGCATAGATCTCGCCGGCCGTCGACAGCCTGACGTTGCGGCTGTCGCGCTCGAACAGCCGGCGGCCGAACTGTTCCTCGAGAAGACCGATCTGCCGGCTGACGGCACCTTGGGTCAGATCAAGCTCGCGGGCGGCGGCGGTGAAGGAGCCGAGGCGCGCCACCGCCTCGAAGGCGGCAAGCGCGGCGGTGTTCGGCAGCAGACGGCGCTGGACGTTCATAATCTATTACTAACGCTCATTGATCCGTGATGCAATTTCGTTTGATTTTTTCCATGTGGAGGCGGATAAGCCGGGCACCTCAAAATATTGCCGGGAGAGCGGGCCATGGCCGCCGAGAAGAACGCCTTCGTCTGGAACGATCCTTTCCTGATCGAGGACCAGCTTTCGGAAGACGAACGCATGGTGCGCGACGGCGCGGCCGCGTTCGCGGCCGACAAGCTCGCGCCGCGGATCGAGGAAGCCTATGCCGACGAGAAGACCGATCCGTCGATCTTTCGCGAGATGGGCGAGGCTGGGCTGCTCGGCATCACCATTCCGGAGGAATATGGCGGGCTCGGCGCCAACTACGTGACCTACGGGCTGGTCGCGCGCGAGGTCGAGCGCATCGATTCCGGCTACCGCTCGATGATGAGCGTGCAGTCGTCGCTGGTCATGTATCCGATCCATGCCTACGGCTCGGAAGAGCAGCGCAAGAAGTACCTGCCGAAGCTTGCCTCCGGCGAATGGATCGGCTGCTTCGGCCTGACCGAGCCGGATGCCGGCTCCGATCCGGGCGGCATGAAGACGCGCGCCGAGAAGACGGCGGATGGCTACAAGCTTTCGGGCTCCAAAATGTGGATTTCCAACGCGCCGATCGCCGACGTCTTCGTCGTCTGGGCAAAGTCGGCGGCACATGACAACCAGATCCGCGGCTTCGTGCTGGAAAAGGGCTTGAAGGGGCTTTCGGCGCCGAAGATCGGCGGCAAGCTCAGCCTCCGCGCGTCGATCACCGGCGAGGTGGTGATGGAAGGCGTCGAGGTCGGCGAGGAGGCGCTGCTGCCCAACGTCTCGGGCCTGAAGGGGCCGTTCGGCTGCCTCAACCGGGCGCGCTACGGCATTTCCTGGGGCGCGATGGGCGCGGCGGAGGATTGCTGGCACCGGGCGCGGCAATACGGCCTCGACAGAAAACAGTTCGGCAAGCCGCTCGCCGGCACGCAGCTCTTCCAGAAGAAGCTCGCCGACATGCAGACCGAGATCGCGCTCGGCCTGCAGGGGTCATTGCGCGTCGGCCGGCTGATGGACGAAGGCAAGATGGCGCCGGAGATGATCTCCATCGTCAAGCGCAACAATTGCGGCAAGGCCCTCGACATCGCCCGCCAGGCACGCGACATGCATGGCGGCAACGGCATCCAGATCGGCTATCACGTCATGCGCCACGCGCAAAACCTGGAGACGGTCAACACCTATGAAGGCACGCATGACGTGCACGCGCTGATCCTGGGACGCGCGCAGACGGGCATCCAAGCGTTCTTCTAAGCCGGCAACGCTGCTTAAATTAGGTGCAGCGCAACATCTCTGCTTGGAGAATGGCCAGGACTTGTGTCAGATTCGGCGAATTGAAACGCCGAACTCCGGGGCACCATGGCGATACTGGCAGCCGTCCACCACCTGACCCACTATAAATATGACCGGCCGGTGGTGCTCGGTCCCCAGGTGATCAGACTGCAGCCGGCGCCGCATTCGCGCACCAAGGTGCTCAGCCACTCGCTGAAGGTCGAGCCGAAGAACCACTTCGTCAACCTGCAGCAGGACCCGTACGGCAACTTCCTCGCCCGTTTTGTCTTTCCCGAGCCGGTAACGGAGCTGAAGATCGAGGTCGACCTCGTCGCCGACATGACGGTCTACAATCCGTTCGACTTCTTCGTCGAGGAATCGGCCGAGAACTTTCCGTTCGAGTATCCGGAAGAAATCAGGCAAGACCTCGCCATCTATCGGGCGCCGGAGCCGGCCGGGCCGTTGCTGTCGAAATTCCTGGAAAGCATCGACCGCAGCCCGACAAACACCGTCAATTTCCTTGTCGGCCTCAATGCACGGCTGCAGCGCGAAATCGCCTACATCGTGCGCATGGAGACGGGCGTCTATTCGCCGGAAGAGACGCTTGCCGCGGGCAAAGGTTCGTGCCGGGATTCGAGCTGGCTTCTGGTGCAGATCCTCAGGAATCTCGGCATCGCCGCCCGCTTCGTCTCCGGCTACCTGATCCAGTTGAAGCCCGACCTCGTCTCGCTCGACGGGCCGCCGGGCACCTCGGTCGATTTCACCGACCTGCACGCGTGGTGCGAAGTGTACATTCCGGGCGCCGGCTGGATCGGCTTCGACCCGACCTCGGGCCTGCTTACCGGCGAGAGCCATGTGCCGTTGGCGGCGACGCCGCATTTCCGCAATGCCGCGCCGATCTCCGGCATGGCAAGCTTCGCCAATGTCGATTTCAGCTTCGATATGCGGGTCGATCGCATCGCCGAGCATCCGCGCATCACCAAGCCGTTCTCGGACGAGAGCTGGGAAGCGCTCGATGCGTTGGGCAACAAGGTCGATGCGGTTCTGCAAGCGCAGGACGTGCGGCTCACCATGGGCGGTGAGCCGACCTTCGTGTCGATCGACGATTTCGAGTCCGCCGAATGGAACACGGCCGCCGTCGGTCCGACCAAGCGCGACAAGGCGGACCAGCTGATCCGCCGGCTGCGCGAACGCTTCGCGCCGGGCGGTTTTCTCCACTACGGCCAAGGCAAGTGGTATCCGGGCGAGAGTCTGCCGCGTTGGACCTTCTCGCTCTACTGGCGCGCCGACGGCGAGCCGGTGTGGCGCGATCCGTCGCTGATCGCGCGAGAGAACGGCAATATCGAGGTCGGGCCGGAGCAGGCCGAAAGCCTGCTCAAAGCGATCGCCGGCGAGCTCGGCATCGAAAAGTCGATGGTCAGCGAGGCTTACGAAGATCCGGCCGAATGGCTGCTCAAGGAAGGCAAGCTGCCGGACAATGTCGATCCGTCGAATTCGAAGCTGGAGGATCCGGAAGAGCGCAGCCGCATGGCGCGCGTCTTCGAGCGCGGCTTAACCAAGCCGTCGGGCTACGTGCTGCCGGTCCAGCGCTGGAACAGTCAGGCCGCCGGGCAACGCTGGCGTTCGGAGAAATGGAAGACGCGCCGCGGCCGCCTGTTCCTGGTTCCGGGCGATTCTCCCGTCGGCTACCGCTTGCCGCTCGGGGCGCTGCCTTACGTGCCGCCGGCGCAATTTCCTTACATCGTGCCGGTCGATCCGTCGGTGCCGCGCGGCGCGTTGCCGGTGCGGGACGCCATTCTGCAGGAGGCTCCGGCAGGTGGGGCGGACGACATCGCCCGGCAGCAGCCGGAGGCCTCGTTCACGGCGGCTACCGCGCAGCAGGACCGCGTCGAGCAGCAGCTGACCGAAATCGGCGGCGCGGTGCGCACCGCGCTCACCGTCGAGCCGCGCGACGGGCGGCTCAGCGTGTTCATGCCGCCGGTCGAGGCGCTGGAAGACTATCTCGAATTGGTGGCGGCGGCCGAGAACGCGGCCAAGGCCATCGGCCTGCCGGTGCATATCGAGGGCTACGCACCGCCGCACGACCCGCGCCTCAACGTCATCCGCGTCGCGCCCGATCCCGGCGTCATCGAGGTCAACATCCACCCGGCCGCCAACTGGCAGGAATGCGTCACCACGACGACCGCTATCTACGAGGAGGCCAGGCAGTCGCGGCTCGGCACCGACAAGTTCATGATCGATGGCCGCCATACCGGCACCGGCGGCGGCAATCATGTCGTGGTCGGCGGAGCGACGCCCAATGACAGCCCGTTCCTGCGCCGGCCGGACCTGTTGAAGAGCCTGGTGCTGCAGTGGCAACGGCATCCTTCGCTTTCCTACCTGTTCTCCGGACTGTTCATCGGCCCGACCAGCCAGGCACCGCGCATCGACGAGGCGCGGCACGATTCGCTCTACGAGCTCGAGATCGCGCTGGCGCAGGTGCCACACCCGGACAAGGGTGAGGCGCCCTTGCCGTGGCTGGTCGACCGGCTGTTCCGCAACCTCTTGACCGACGTGACCGGCAACACGCATCGCTCGGAAATCTGCATCGACAAATTGTTCTCGCCGGACGGTCCGACCGGCCGGCTCGGCCTAGTCGAGTTCCGCGGTTTCGAGATGCCGCCCAATGCGCGCATGAGCCTGGCGCAGCAATTGCTTGTCCGCGCCATCATCGCGCGCGCGTGGAAGAACCCGCTCGACGGCCGTTTCGTGCGCTGGGGCACTTCGCTGCACGACCGCTTCATGCTGCCGCATTATGTCTGGGCGGATTTTCTGGACGTGCTCGAGGATCTGAAGCTCAACGGCTTCGACTTCCGCCCGGAATGGTTCGCCGCCCAACTCGAATTCCGCTTCCCGTTCTGCGGCGAAGTGCAGCATGCCGGCGTCAAGCTGGAGCTCAGGCAGGCGCTGGAGCCCTGGCACGTGATGGGCGAGCAGGGCGCCATCGGCGGCACGGTCCGCTTCGTCGATTCCTCGATCGAGCGGCTGCAGGTGAGGACCGAAGGCCTCAACCCGGAGCGCCACGCCATCGTCTGCAACGGCCGCATCGTGCCGATGAAGGTGACCGACAGCAGAGAGGTCGCGGTGGCGGGCGTGCGCTTCAAGGCCTGGCAGCCGGCATCCGGCCTGCATCCCGCCCTGCCGGTCAACACGCCGCTGGTCTTCGACCTCTACGACCGCTGGTCGGGACGCTCGGTCGGCGGCTGCGTCTATCACGTCGCGCATCCGGGCGGTCGCAATTACGACACCTTCCCCGTCAACGGCAACGAGGCCGAGGCGCGGCGGCTTGCCCGCTTCGAGCCGCGCGGCCATACGCCGGGCGGCTATGTGCTGCGCGACGAAGAAGGCTCTGAAGACTTCCCGATGACCCTTGACCTGAGGCGGCCGGCGAGATTCTGATCGACCATGGCCAAGGGGAATCAGAAACGGGCGGGCGGAAGGCCGCGGGCGCAGAACCTGCTGGAGCACTATCGGGCGATCGACGGCGTCGTCGACGAGATGGTCGACGCGGCTGGCAATCCGCGCCCGGCCTGGCGGTCCTTCATCGAGGCGCTGGACGGTCTGGGGGCTGAAACGCTCGGACAGCGTTTTACCCGCGCCGACCAGTATCTGCGCGATGCCGGGGTCTACTACCGCGTCTACGACAAGGCAGGCGCCAACGAGCGCGAATGGCCGCTGGCGCATGTCCCGCTGCTGATCGATGAAAAGGAATGGGCCGAGATCAGCGCCGGCCTCGTCCAGCGCGCCGACCTATTCGAAGCGATCCTGGCCGATATCTACGGGCCGAGCCGGCTGATCGAGACCGGCATCCTGCCGGCCGGGCTGATCGCGGCGAGCCCCGAATACCTGCGCCCTGTCGTCGGCATCCGGCCGGCCAGCGGTCATTTCCTGCATATGGTCGCCTTCGAGCTCGGCCGCGGGCCGGATGGCCGCTGGTGGGTGCTGGGCGATCGCAACCAGGCGCCGTCAGGCGCGGGTTTCGCGCTGGAGAACCGTGTCGCGACGACGCGCGCGCTGTCGGACATCTATGGCGAGCTGCATGTGCACAGGCTCGCCGGCTTCTTCCGCCGCTTCCGCGACGCGCTGAACGGCATGGCGAAGGAATCCGGCGGTCGCGTCGCCATCCTGACGCCGGGACCGCTCAACGAAACATATTACGAGCACGCCTATATCGCGCGCTATCTCGGCATCATGCTGCTCGAAGGCGAGGACCTGACGGTGTCCGGCGGCCGGCTGGTGGTGCGTACCGTTTCGGGCCTGATGCCGGTCGGCGTGCTGTGGCGGCGGCTCGATGCGGCCTTCGCCGATCCGCTCGAGCTCAAGCCGGACTCGCAGATCGGCACGCCCGGGCTGGTCGAGGCGGTTCGGCGCGGTACCGTCTCGGCCGTCAACGCGCTGGGTTCAGGCCTGATGGAAACGCGGGCGCTGCTTTCCTTCCTGCCGCGAATTGCGCGGGAATTGCATGGCGAGGAGCTCAAGCTGCCGAGCATCGCCACCTGGTGGTGCGGGCAGCAGACCGAACGCGACCACGTGCTGGCCAATGTCGACCGCATGGTGATCGGTCCTGCGCTGTCGACGCGGCTCGCCTTCGAGGACGACGGCGCAACGCGGCTGGGCTCGGCGCTGTCGGCCGGGGAGCGGACGGAGCTGATCGCGCGGATCGAAGCCGACGGCGACGCCTTTGTCGGCCAGGAAGCGGTGACGCTTTCGACGACGCCGGTCTTCGTCGGCGGCCGGCTGGAGCCACGGCCCGCCAGCCTGCGCGTCTATCTGGCGCGGACGCCGGACGGCTGGACGGTGATGCCCGGCGGTTTTGCCCGCGTCGGCTTCTCGCTCGACCCGACGGCGATCGCCATGCAGCGCGGCGGCCAGGCGGCGGATGTCTGGGTGGTCAGCGACAGGCCGGTCGAGCGCGAGACGCTGCTGCCGCAGGAGACTGACGGCTTCACCCGCACCATGCCCGGCAGCCTGCCAAGCCGTGCGGCGGAGAACCTGACCTGGCTCGGCCGCTACATAGAGCGCTCCGAAGACACGGTGCGCGTGCTTCGCGCCTATCACGTGCGACTTGCCGAAACGTCCGACCCCGAGATGCCGCTGCTCGCCGACATCCGGGACTATCTCGAACCGTTCGGCATCGAGGTCGAAACGGCGATCCCGCCAGGGTTGATCAGCACCTTGGACAGCGCCTTCTACAGCGCCGGCCAGATCCGCGACCGCTTCTCGCCGGACGGCTGGCTGGCGCTGAAGGACCTGTCGAAGACGATCCACAAATTTGCCGACAGGGTGGCGCCCGGCGACGACGCGACGCGGGCGATGACGGTGATGCTGCGCAAGCTTGCCGGGTTCTCGGGACTGCTGCACGAGAACATGTACCGCTTCACCGGCTGGCGCTTCCTGGAGATCGGCCGGCGGCTGGAGCGCGGCATCCAGATCGCCCGCACGCTGGCGCGGCTGACCAGAAACGGTGCGCCGGAAGGCTCGCTCGACATGATGCTGGAGATCGGCGACAGCGTCATGACGCACCGCCGGCAATATCCGGTGCAGGCCGGGCGTCGAACAGTGATCGACCTTCTGGCGCTCGATCCGCTCAACCCGCGCTCCATCCTGTTCCAGCTCGAGCGGTTGAAGGCCGAAATCGGCATGCTGCCTTCGGTCGGCGGCGAGGGGCACATGTCGGCCGCAGCGAAAGAGATCCTGCAGCTCAACACGGCGATCGCCGTGATGGAGCCCCAGGACATGACCGCGAAGGTGCTCGACGAACTCGCCAACCAGATCGGCGATCTCTACAGCAGTCTCGCCAAGGCCTATTTCGGGTAGGCGGCAATGCTTTATGACATCAGACTCCATCTGCATTACGACTACGCGGCCGCAGCCGGTGGCGGCCGGCATCAGGTGCGCGTGCTGCCGCAGACGATCGCCGGCGTGCAGCGAGTGATCGCCGCCTCGTTGTCCTTTCAGCCCAATCCGGCCGAACGGGCGGATTTTTCCGATTTCTTCGGCAACAGCGTCACCGCGATTGCCTTTCGCGACGCGCATGAGGAGCTCGACGTCAGGATGAGCGCAAGGGTGTCGGTCTCGCGGCCGGAACCCGGCCTCGATGTCTCGCCCGACATCCATGGCTTGAGGGCGGAACTCGACGCGGTGCGTTCGCTGTCGCCCAACGCGCCGCATCATTTCCTTGCCGCCAGCGATCATGTCGGCATCGATACGGCGATCACCGCCTATGCGCGGGAGAGCCTTGCCGGTTCGGCGGTCGCCACGGCCGTCGATCTCTGCAATCGCATCCACCGTGATTTCACCTATGACGGCAAGGCGACGACCGTGCAGACGCGGGCCAGCGACGCCTTCGCGCTGAAACGCGGGGTGTGCCAGGATTTTTCCCACATCATGATCGCCGGCCTGCGTGGGCTTGGCATCCCCGCCGGTTATGTCAGCGGCTTCCTGCGCACCATTCCGCCCAAGGGCAAGCCGAGGCTCGAAGGCGCCGACGCCATGCATGCCTGGGTGAAGGCCTGGTGCGGCCGCGATGCCGGCTGGCAGGAATTCGATCCGACCAACGGCATGCGGGCGAGCAACGACCATATCACCGTCGGTTACGGCCGCGACTATTCCGATGTCGCGCCGATCGTCGGCGTCCTGAAAACCACCGGCGGCCAAGTCGGCGAGCAAGCGGTCGACGTCATCCCGGTCGCTGCCTGAAGGCATGCCGTCGGTCGCGCGGGCTGCTTCTCAAATCACGATCCGGCCGCTATCTTGCCGACCGGGTGTCGCCGGTCGGGCACTGGCGTGGAGTTCAATTGTTGACTGCGGTCAGTGTCATCATTCCAGCACATAACGCGTCGGCGACCGTCGCCGACACGCTGGCAACGTTGCGTCCGGAGGCCGAGGTCATCGGCGAAGTGATACTGGTCGACGATTCCTCGACGGACAACACGGCGGCGGTGGCCGCGGATGCAGCCTCGCGACTGGCCTTGCCGCTCCGCATCATCCAGTCGAGCTGTCGGGACGCGGGCGGCTCCCGCAACCTTGCGCTGGCCGCGGCACGCTTTCCCTGGATCTACATGATCGACGCGGACGATTTGCATCTCGATGGTGGATTGCGGGCGCTGCTGTCCAAGACCAGGACAAAGCCAGGTGCGGATATGGTGGTCGGCGCCTACCGCCGACGAACCGACGGTCAGAACCGGCAGTTCAAAATGCCGTGCGGCTATACGGCCGCGGGGCTCGCCAACGCATCCGCCTATCTGGCGGGCAGGGTGCGGTCGATCGCCGTCGGCAGCGCGCTGGTCTCGCGGCGCGCGGTCGGCGATACGCGCTTTCCGACCGGGCTTGCCTATGATGAGGACACTTTGTTCTGGGCGCGGGTGATGAGCAAGGCATCGCTCGAGGTCGTGACGCAGCCCATCATGGTCTATTTCGTATCGTCGGGGCGCTCGGACGACCGCTTCACCATCAAGCCTGAGCGACGCTTCCTCGAATGGCGCCTGGCGCTGCGCGAACTCCTCGAATGCGGCATCCCCAAATCATCGCTGAAGGCGCGGGAGGGTCTTGTCGCGCTCAAGATCGCCCGTGTCCACTACGCACGGGGCGATCTCGAAACGGCGGCAAAATTCCTGGCGATTGCCAACGCCGCTCCCAAGGTCTCCGTCGATATCTGGCGCTGCATGCGCTATCGGCTGAAAATCGCGGCGTGGCGTCGTTTCTCCGACCATCAAATCCAGCTGCAAAGTGCGTGATGGCCGATGGGCCCGAGCTCGCAGTTGTGGTCATCGGTTTTCGGGCGCCAGCTGAGCTGGTGGCGGCGGTGAGGTCTCTGCTTGCCCAGAACATTCCGATCGAGGTCGTGGTCGTGAATTCCGGCGGGGGGAATGCCCAGGCGCTTCTGGCCGACGCCGGGCTCGCTGTGCCTGTCATCGAATTCGAGCAGAGGCTGTTCGCCGGCGCAGCGAGAAATAGCGGCATAGCGGCTACGAAGGCTCCTTTCGTCGCCTTTCTCGCGGATGATTGCCTGGCCTGCCCGCGATGGGCCGAAGTCCGGCTGCGGCATCATCGGGAAGGCGCAGCGACTGTCGCGAGCGCCGTCGTCAACAGCCACCCGCGCAACCTGGTCGCTTGCGCGGCGCATCTCGTTACCTACATGCGACGCCTGCCTGGCCTCCCCGACGAAAAGGCCCAGCGCTACGGCGTTTCCTTCGACCGTAGACTGTTCGATCAATACGGATTGTTCGATGAGCGACTGGCGTCGGGAGAAGACACCGAATTCATGGCCAGGTTGCCTGAGGCGATGCGGCCGGTCTGGGAACCGCGTATCCTCACCATCCATCGCAACGAGACGCGCCTGCTCGACATGCTGGCCGACCAGTATCGGCGTGGACGCCGCTACGGCGCCTATCTCGGGTCCGTCGATGCCGAAAGACCGCAGCGCCCCTTTCGCAAGGTGTTCCGCGACCGACGCAACGTCGCCAAGCTGGCGAGAGCGGGGCTGTCCGGAACGGAGAGGACTTTCGCGATGATGTCGCTGCCGATCGTGTGGCTGGCGTTGTTCGCCAAATCGCTCGGAGCCGTCGCCGGCGCCAAATATGGCGACAAGGCGGGCCGACGCCAATGATCACCGTCGAGATGAAGCAGCCGCGTCGGCGACGCGGCCGATGGCTTTGGTCGCGGCAAAGGATCATCGCCGTCTTCAGCTATCGGTACGACGCGCATCTGGTGCCCGACCTCCTTGCCAATCTCGACCCTATCGTCGATGGCTGGATCGCCTATGACGACAGGGCAACGGATGAGATTTTCAGCAGCGAACCGCGAAGACGGCGCGCGCTTATCGCCGCAGCCCATGAGGCGGGCGCCGATTGGGTTCTGGCAATGGACCCCGCCGAAAGGATGGAAAATGCCGTCGCCGGCCGTATCGGCCAACTGACCGGCGGATCCAGACGCATCGTCTGGGGTTTTCACTGCCGGGAGATGTACACGCCGACAAGCTACAGGATCGACGGAACCTGGGGCCGGAAGATGCAGCACAGGCTTTTCGGCGCCTACCATCCGGATCGGTACCGGTCGAAGGATCTCCATGGCGCCTGGTTCCCCGAGGACCTCGGTCTCAAGCTCAGGGACAGCGGTCTCAACCTCTATCATTTGAAGATGATCGAGCCGAAACGGCGCGCGGCGCGTCGGGATCTCTACAACCGTCTCGATCCCGATCGCCGGTTGCAAGAGATCGGCTACGACTATCTGGCGGACGAAACCGGAGCGGTTCTCGAGACGATACCGGCCGGGCGAAATTATTTTCCCGCCCATGCCGACAACGGCGGGCTCTGGATGGCGGATGTGTCGGCCAACAGGCAGGGCTGAGGGCTGTCCCCAAGGAAGCAACAAACAAGCACGGAACCAGCAGCCCGCTGTGCGGCTTATCCACGGACACGTTCCGTGGAGCCATCATGCTGCAGCGATCACACCCGTCCCCCGGCCGTTCGGCTAGCGCGGACGAAGCCCGCGAGAACGGTGCGCAAAATTCGGCCGAGCGCGCGTCGCTCAGCTATGTCAGCGATGCCGATCCCGGCATTCGCCGATTGAGAAAAGGTAAGGGATTTCGTTACGTCGACCCGAACGGGAAACCGGTGACCGCACCGACGCTTGACCGCATCAAGGCGATCGTCATCCCGCCGGCGTGGACCGATGTGTGGATCTCGCCCGATCCGAACGGCCATATCCAGGCGACCGGCCGGGATCAACGCCGACGCAAGCAGTACCGCTATCACCCGCAATGGACGGAGGAACGGGACGGCGTCAAATTTTCCAGTCTTGTCGCTTTTGCCGAGGCGCTGCCTAACCTCCGGCGCCGGATCGATGCCGACCTGCGGCGGCACGGGCTGCCGCTGGAACGTGTAGTCGCTGCGATCGTTTGGCTGCTCGACAACACCATGATCCGCATCGGCAATGCCGCCTATGCCCGCGACAACAAGAGTTTCGGCCTAACCACTCTGCGCGACCGCCATGTCGAAATCACCGGCTCCAGCCTGCGCTTCGCCTTCAAGGGCAAATCCGGCAAGGAATGGAAGCTGAAGCTGGTCGATCGCCGCATAGCAAAGATCGTGCGCGGCGCGCAGGACCTGCCCGGCCAGAAATTGTTCCAATATCTCGACGAAGACGGCGATCGGCGGCCGTTGCGGTCGGAGGACGTCAACCGCTACCTCCGCGAGGCGTCCGGCCCGGAGTTCAGCTCCAAGCATTTCCGCACCTGGGGTGGCACCATTCATGCGGTAGCGCTGTTTGCGCAAGCGGAGCTCCCAGAAAGCATGACCCAGCGAAAGCGGGTGATGAACGGCATCGTCGACAAGGTTGCTGAACGGCTCGGCAACACGCGAGCCGTCTGCCGCCGGTGCTACATCCACCCGCTCGTCTTCGAGGCGTGGGCGCAAGGCACGCTGCTCAGCGAAATGACCGAGGCCAACAAGCGAAAGCGTCTCATACCGGGCCTCGACGAGGAGGAGACGCTGGTGCTCAGATGGCTCGAGGCGCGCGGAGCCTGACGAACGGTAGGCGGCCGAGGGTAAGCCCGTGATCGCCCTACAAATATTTTTATCGACGTTGTGTCGGGAAGGGTCCTACTGTCGCGTCCTTTGATACGGAAAGGACCAGACCATGCTCTATGCCATCCTCTGCTACGCCTCCGAAGACGTCGTCTGCTCCTGGAGCAAGGAACAAGACGACGAGGTGATGGCAAAGCTCCTCAACGTACAGGACAAATACGCCAAGGCAGGCCGGCTGGGACCGGTGGCGCGTCTCTTGCCGACCACCGCAGCGACGACTCTCCGCAAGGTCAAGGGCGAATCGATGGTGCTCGATGGGCCTTTCGCCGAGACCAAGGAGCAGTTCCTCGGCTTCTACACGCTCGAATGCCAAGACTTGGATGAGGCTGTCGAGTTCGCCCGCGAGCTCTCCGAGGTCAATCCGAGCGGCGGCTCCTACGAGATCAGGCCGATCTCCGTCTTCAATCCGACCAAGGTTCCCGCATGACCGACCTGGCCTGGATCAGCAATGCGATCAGCACCGCCCGTCCGCAGGCGATGGGCGCGCTGCTGCGCTATTTCCGCGACCTCGATGCCGCGGAAGAAGCTTTCCAGGATGCTTGCCTGAGGGCATTGAAGAATTGGCCGAAGAACGGTCCGCCGCGCGATCCGGCGGCCTGGCTGATCTTCGTTGGCCGCAACAGCGGCATCGACGCCGTGCGCAAGCGCGCCAAGCAGGCGCCGATGCCGGAAGAGGACCAGATTTCCGATCTCGAGGATGCCGAAGGCGATATGGCCGAGCGGCTGGACGGCGCGCATTATCGCGACGATATCCTGCGGCTCCTGTTCATCTGCTGCCATCCCGACCTGCCGGCGACGCAGCAGATCGCGGTCGCGCTGCGCATCGTCTCCGGCCTGACCGTCAAGCAGATCGCGCGCGCCTTTCTCGTCGGAGAGAGCGCCATGGAGCAGCGTATCACCCGCGCCAAGGCGCGCATTGCGGACGCCGGCGTGCCGTTCGAGACGCCCGGCGCGGTCGAGCGCTCCGAGCGCCTCGCGGCGGTTGCGGCCATGGTCTATCTCATCTTCAACGAGGGCTATTCGACCAATGGCGGCGAGGCGCCGGCCCGCGCGCCGCTTTGCGAGGAAGCGATCCGGCTCGCCCGGCTGCTGCTCAGGCTGTTTCAGCAGGAACCGGAGATCATGGGGCTGACCGCGCTGCTTTTGCTGCAGCATGCGCGCGCGCCGGCGCGTTTCGACGAGAATGGCGAGATCGTGCTGCTCGAGGACCAGGACCGGTCGCTCTGGAGCCGCAAGATGATCGACGAGGGCCTGGCCCTGGTCGACAAGGCGCTCCGCCACCGCAAGCCCGGTCCCTACCAGGTGCAGGCGGCGATCGCGGCGCTGCATGCGCGTGCGGCAACGCCCGAGGACACGGACTGGACAGAGATCGACCTGCTTTACGGCCTGCTCGAGCAGATGCAGCCGTCGCCGGTGGTGACGCTCAACCGCGCCGTTGCGGTAAGCAAGGTGCGCGGGCCGGAGGCCGCGCTCGCCATGATCGAGCCGCTGGAAGACCGGCTGTCCGGCTATTTCCACTTCTTCGGCCTGAGGGGTGGCCTGTTGATGCAGCTTGGCCGGGACGAGGAGGCGCGCGTCGCCTTCGACCGCGCCATCGCGCTAGCCAACACCGCCGCCGAGGCCGCTCATATCCGCATGCATATCGACCGGCTGATCAAGGAAAGCGGCCAGCGGACCTCCGCCAAAAAAGCGCACTGATCCGCCGATTCGCCGGCTGGCCCAATTTTGCGCGCCGGGCTTGGACCATGCCGGGGTGGCGGTTTTTCCCTGAAACGAGTAATGCCACGCATCAAAGGCGCCCGGACGTGCCCATGGCGCGCCAAGACGTGGCGCAAGGCTTCGACGCTCGCCATATCCAAGGCGGGATCTGAAAGGGATAAAAATGACGATAGCGAAGGAAACGGCCTCACTTCTGGAGAAACTGGCTGTCGCCAAGGACGCGCTTGCCGGCGGCGAACTCATCGTGCGCAGCCCGGTTACGGGCGAGCAGATCGCGGCGTTGAAGTCGATTTCGGCGGCCGATGCCGGCAAGGCCATCGATGCCGCGCACAAGGCCTTCCAGGCCTGGCGGCTGGTGCCGGGGCCGAAGCGCGGCGAGCTGGTGCGCCTGCTCGGCGAAGAATTGCGCGCGCACAAGGCGGAGCTTGGCCGGCTGGTGTCGATCGAAGTCGGGAAGATCCCGTCCGAGGGCCTCGGCGAAGTGCAGGAGATGATCGACATTTGCGATTTCGCCGTCGGCCTTTCCCGCCAGCTCTACGGTCTGACCATCGCCACCGAGCGTCCCGGACACCGCATGATGGAGACCTGGCATCCGCTCGGCGTCGTCGGCGTGATCTCGGCCTTCAATTTCCCGGTCGCGGTGTGGTCGTGGAACGCGGCGCTTGCGCTCGTCTGCGGCGACGCGGTGGTGTGGAAGCCGTCGGAAAAGACGCCGCTGACGGCGCTTGCCTGCGAGGCGATCTTCACGCGTGCCGCCAAGCGTTTCGGCGCCGATGCGCCGGAGGGCCTGCTTCAGGTGCTGATCGGCGACCGTGCCGTCGGCGAGGTGCTGGTCGACCATCCGAAGGTGCCGCTGGTTTCGGCTACCGGCTCGACCCGCATGGGCCGCGAGGTCGGTCCGCGGCTCGCCAAGCGCTTTGCGCGCGCGGTGCTGGAACTCGGCGGCAACAATGCCGGCATCGTCTGCCCGACCGCCGATCTCGACATGGCGCTGCGCGCCATTGCGTTCGGCGCCATGGGCACGGCCGGGCAGCGCTGCACGACGCTCAGGCGCCTGTTCGTGCATGAGAGCGTCTACGACGCGCTGCTGCCGCGCCTGAAGAAGGCCTATCAGAGCGTCTCGGTCGGCAATCCGCTGGAGACGTCGGCGCTGGTCGGTCCGCTGATCGACAAGACCGCCTTCGACAACATGCAGAAGGCGCTCAAGGAGGCGCAGGCGCATGGCGGCAAGGTGACCGGCGGCGCGCGGTTCGAGAACGGGCACCCGGACGCCTACTACGTCCATCCTGCGCTGGTCGAGATGCCTGCCCAAGTCTCGCCGGTGACGGAAGAGACCTTCGCGCCGATCCTCTATGTGATGAAATATTCCGATTTCGACGAGGCGCTCGAGGCGCACAATGCGGTGGGCGCCGGCCTGTCGTCGTCGATCTTCACGCGTGACCTGCAGGAATCGGAACGCTTCCTCGGCGTCGACGGTTCGGACTGCGGCATCGCCAACGTCAATATCGGCACCTCGGGCGCCGAGATCGGCGGCGCGTTCGGCGGCGAGAAGGAAACCGGCGGCGGTCGCGAGAGCGGCTCGGACGCCTGGAAGGCCTATATGCGGCGCGCCACCAACACGGTGAACTTCTCCAAGGCGCTGCCGCTGGCGCAGGGCGTGTCGTTCGATATCGACTGAGGGTACCATCGCCGGCTGAGGCTGAGATGTAAGCGCTGCTGCGCTCAGCCTTCGCCCGCGGAAAAGCAGGCAGCGAAGGCCGCGTCGATAATGGCGAGCTTGGCTGCCTGAACGGCCATGTACTCGTCGAAGAACTGCCGCGAGACCCACATTACGGAATGTCCGCGCTGGCCGACCCAGCCGATGCTGCCGAGCGCTTCGGCGTCATGCAGCTTTCGCGCCAGATGGGTGCGCGACAGCTTCAGCCAATGCGCGAACTCGCTGATCGAAATGACGCTGGTCGGAATCTTGTCGAGGTTGGCATCCTCCGGATCGATGCCCGACATCAGCCAGTCCATGACGATACCGCCGTTGTTCAGCCAGATAAACAGGGAGAAGGTTCGTTCAGGTTCCCGCACCGGAACGGATGTCAGCAAGCCGTCGCAGATCAACGGCTGCAGCTTTGCCAGCATGTCGGGTCGCTCGAGGAAGGTCGCCAGCCGGTTTCCACCATCGATGCGATCGAGCGTCCTCAAATGGGCATAAATCCAGTTGGTGAAGGTCTCGATGGTGGCCTCGGTCACCCGCAAGGGGTGGGCGCGGCCATCACCGCTCGGCGAAACATGTTCGGCGATGTTGTAGTGCAGCATTTCCTTGACGAACGCCTCGGCGGTGTTGCGGCTGGCGACCGAGTTCCGGCGCACGACCTCGATGAAACGCGCCACCGTCATGTCGGTGCGGCGGTCATTGGGGTCGCGCCTGAAATGCAGAGCGAGCCCGACATGGCCGAGCAGCCAGCGCTGCTGGGTGGCAAAGACGGCGGCAAGGCGCGGACTGGTTTCGTAGACATGGATGAGCGCGCGCGACTGTTCCTGCACACTGCGAAGTGCTTCAGGATGACTGGCGATTTCTTCGGCGCTCAGCGGCATTTCCTGCGGCACTCCATTCGATTCCAAGCAACGACAATGAAGATTTATAGCCTTCGCCGGTAGTGTCCAGTTTGCCTATTGGAACAACGGCAGATGTTTCGGCGCGTTCCTAGTTAACCCGTTGCGCTGGTTTCGAAAATCCGTCCCGACAATAGTCTGGACCGCAACCTTGCGCACGTGCCTTTCGCAGCGCGGCCGACCCGTCGCCGAAGCGTGGCCTTTGCAACGTTGCCGGCGACGCCCTATCGTGGCGGCTTGAAACCATCGCCTCAGGCCGCCGCCGAGTGAAACGATGCCGAGAACGATAAGGACGCTGACCGCCAACGACGTGGAAACGCTCGTCGACTGGGCGGCCGGGGAGGGTTGGAATCCGGGCATCGGCGATGCCGCCGCGTTGCGCGCGGCCGATCCGGAAGGGTTCATCGGCGCCTTTGTCGGCGGCGAGATGGCGGCCGGCATTTCGGCCGTCGCCTACGGCGCGGGTTTCGGTTTCATCGGCTTTTACATCTGCCGGCCCGACCGGCGTGGCGAGGGCCACGGCAAGGCAGTCTGGGATGCCGGCATGACCCGGCTCGGCAATCGCATCATCGGCCTCGACGGCGTGGCCGAGCAGCGGGCCAACTACCAGCGCAAGGGCTTCGTGCCCGCCTACGAGACCGTCCGCTACAGCGGAGCTCTCGGCCTGGCCCGCGGCAGCGACTTACGACCAGTTGCCAGCATGGCGGAGATATTTGCCTACGACCGCCAGTGCTTTCCGGCGCCGCGCGAGGCGTTCCTGCGCGAATGGCTGCAGCCGCCCCGGATCGCGCTCATGTCCGCGGGCCCGGCCGGCATCGCCGGCTATGGCGTGGCGCGCCGGTGCCGGGAGGGATTCAAGGTCGGGCCGCTGTTCGCCGACGATATGGACATAGCCTTGGCGTTGGCGGCAGGACTGGCGGGCGAGGCGGGAGGCGAAGCGCTGCATATCGACGTGCCGGCCACCCAGGTCGGCTTCACCGCCATGCTTCAGGCCGCCGGCATGGTTGCGGGCTTCACGACGACCCGCATGTACAAGGGCGGCAAGCCCGGAAATGCCCCGTCGAAGGTTTTCGGCATCACGACGCTGGAACTGGGGTGATCGTGGGCCGCGTCGTCTCCTGTGATCATTGTTTGTCCGGCGTGGCGCATGCGACATGTCTGCGGGACATGGTTCGCATGGACGGGACGGTGTTTGGTGGAGATTTCCGAATGGCTGGCAGGACGGTCCTGATCGCAGGCGGCACCGGGGGAATGGGCCTGGCGACCGGTCTTCGCCTTGCGGCTGACGGCGAGCTGATCGCGCTTGCCGACCTTCCCGGTGCGAAACTCGACGAGGCCGTGGCGAAGATCGCCGCCACCGGTGCAAACGCGATCGGCCTGCCGCTCGACATCCGCTCCGTCGCCGCTTGCCGGGAAGTGGTGGACAAGGCACGCGAGTGGGGCGGCGGCCTGGACATTCTCGTCAACGCCGCAGGCGTCTGGCTGGAGGGAGCGGCAGGCGAGGTCCGTGAAGAGCAATGGGACCTTGTGCTGGACGTCAATCTGAAAGGTGCGTTCTTCCTGATCTCGGCCGCCATTCCGCATCTATCGGCGACGCAAGGCGTGATCATCAATATCGCCTCCGACGCGGGCATCGTCGGCAACAACGGCGCGGCGGTCTATTGCGCCTCGAAGGGCGGGCTGGTGCTTTTGACCAAGGCGCTCGCCCTGGAGCTTGCCCCACATGGCATCAGGGTCAACGCCGTCTGTCCCGGCGACACGGCGACGCCGATGATCGAGTATCAGGCGAGGACCTATGGCGGAGATGACCCCGACGGCTACAAGCGAAGGCTCCTGGGGCACTATCCGCAGGTGGAAAGAGCACGGTTCATCACCGTGGAAGAGATCGCCTCCTTCATCCACTATCTTTGCCAGCCCGGCGCGGCCCCGATCACCGGGGCCGCGCTCTCGATCGATTTCGGCATCAGTGCGGGATACTGAATTGCGGCGGCCTCGGCTTGATCGCCTGGAGGGTCCATGACCGTGTTTCGCAAATCCCGCAGGGCGCTGGTGACCGGCGCGGGCGCGGCCGACGGCATCGGCATCGCGGTCGCGCGTGCGCTCGGCGAAGCCGGGCTTTCGGTCGCCATTACTGCCTCGTCGCAGCGTGTCGAGCAGCGCGCCGAAGAGCTGCGGGCCGACGGGCTCGACGTCCGCGCCGTGGTGGCCGACCTGACGCGCGCGGCGGATGTCGAGCGGCTATGCTCGGAGGTCGGCGAGGTCGATATCCTCGTCAACAATGCGGGGATGGGGACGGTCGCCCAGCCGGCGCTGCAGCGCCGCTTTCTCGATCTCTGTGAGAGCGA
Source organism: Mesorhizobium sp. WSM4904 (assembly GCF_029674545.1). Lineage (NCBI taxonomy): Bacteria > Pseudomonadati > Pseudomonadota > Alphaproteobacteria > Hyphomicrobiales > Phyllobacteriaceae > Mesorhizobium > Mesorhizobium sp. WSM4904. The sequence continues at coordinate 2,561,551 of NZ_CP121354.1, forward strand.
CTGGGACCGCGGCATCGATGTCAGCCTGAAGACAACATTTCTTGCCACACGCGCGTTTCTGGCCGGCATGGTTCAGCGCGGCCATGGACGCGTGGTGAACATGGCTTCGGTCACCGGACCCTACGTCTCCAACGAAGGAGAGGCCGCCTACTCCGCCGCCAAGGCCGGCATGGTCGGGCTGACGCATGCGCTTGCACTCGAGGTCGGCCGCAGCGGCGTCACGGTGAATGCCGTGGCGCCGGGCTGGATCGCGACTGGCGCCTCGACGCCGGAAGAACTCGTCGCCGCGCAAAACACGCCGCTTGGACGCGCCGGCACTCCGCAAGAAGTCGCCGCCGCCGTGCTGTTCCTGGCATCCGACGGCGCCAGCTATATCAACGGCGCCGTTCTCGTCGTGGATGGCGGCAACATCCTGCAGGAGCGCAAGGGCTGACCGCGAAGGTCAACCGTCAGCCGCCGCCATCGACCGTTATTTGCTCGTGTCCGTCATCGCGTCCGGCACCACCACCAGCTTGCCGACGAAGTCCTTGGCCATGAAGTCGGTCTGGGCACGGTGGAAATCCGACAGCTTGTAAACACCGCCGACCAGCGGCTTGATCTTCTTCTCCTCGATGTAGCGCACGATGCGGCGGAAGTCCGCGCGTGTCCCTTGGCTCGAGCCATGCAGCTGCAGCTGCTTCAGATACATGGTGCGGAGGTCGAGCTGCACGACTGGACCCGCGATGGCGCCGGCCGTGGTGTAGCGGCCCTCGGGCCGCAGGATGCGCAAGAGGTCGTTGAAGATGGCGCCGCCGACAAGGTCGGCGACCACGTCGATGGGCTTGCCGCCCGTCGCCTCGTTGACGGCGACCGGCAGGTCGGCCACACCGCGCGTGATCACCTTCTCGGCGCCGATGTCGAGCACCGCCTGCTCCTTGCCCTTGCCAACAAGCGCATAGGGAATGGCGCCGCGCGCCCGCGCCAGCTGCACGATGCCCGAACCGACGCCGCCCGAGGCGCCGGTGACCAGCACCCGCTCGCCGGCCTTCAGCGCGGCGCGTTCCAGCATCTGCTCGCCGGTGAGATAGGCGCAGCAGAAGGTGGCGAGCTCGACATCGCTGAGGTCGGTGTCGACGACATGCGCGTTCTCGGCCGGAAGCGCCTGGTATTCGGCGTATCCGCCGTCGCGGCCATGGCCCATATAATCGATATCGGCAAGCGAATCGTCGTCGCGGTTGTAGATGGAGAAGTCCACCATCACGCGCTCGCCGATACGGCTGGCAGGCACTCCGTCGCCGACGGCAATGATGGTGCCCACGGTGTCGGTGCCCTGGATGCGCGGAAAGGTCAGCGTGTTGCCTTGCCGGCGCCAGGTCGAAACCGCCCCGGCATCCTCCTCAGTGCCATAGGCGCCCTGGCGCACCCATACATCGGTGTTGTTCATGCCGCAGGCGCTGACCTTGACCAGCACCTCGCCGGCGGCGGGCGAGGGCACCCTCACATCGGTGCGGTAGACGAGCTTTTCCATGCCGCCATGGCCGGTGAGCTGCACGGCGGCCATGGTTGCGGGAACGGTGGGATGGGACTTCATAGATGTTACTTCCAATTGTGCAGGTTTGCGCTGCCCCTCACCCTTACCCTCTCCCCGTGAATGACGGGGAGAGGGGGCGCCGGGGCTGGAGCTTGTCCCTTCTCCCCGTTTTTCACGGGGAGAAGGTGCCGGCAGGCGGATGAGGGGCAGCGCCAACGGTCAAAGATCAGAGAGCTGAGAACACGCCGTTCACCGCGTCGGCGGTCTTGGCGACGATGGTGTCTGCCTCCTCGCGCGTCAGGCAGAGCGGCGGCGCGAAACCGAGGATGTCGCCCTGCGGCATGGCGCGGCCGATGACGCCACTGGCTGCCAGCGCCGTGGCGATCTGCGGTCCAACTTTAAGCGCCGGATCGAAGAAGACGCGATCGTCGTGATCCTTCACGAACTCGACCGCTGCCAGCAGGCCGTCGCCACGGACCTCGCCGACATTTTTGTGGCCGCCGACGGCCTTGGCGAGCTCAGCGCGAAAGTAAGCGCCGGTCTCGCCGGCGTTCTTCACCAGGTCCATCTCGTCGATCAGTTCGAGATTGGCGACGCCCGCGGCAACGCAGATCGGGTGCGCCGAATAGGTCCAGCCATGGCCGAGCGAGCCGAGCTTGTCGGAACCCTTGACCAGCACCTGCCAGACCTTGTCGGAGACGATGACGCCGGAAAGCGGCGCATAGGCCGAGGTCAGGCCCTTGGCGATGGTGATCAGGTCCGGCTTGATGCCGTAATGATCGGAGCCGAACATGGTGCCGAGACGGCCGAAGCCGGTCACCACCTCGTCGGCGACGAGCAGCACGTCGTGCTTGTTCAGCACCGCCTGGATCTTCTGCCAATAGCCGGCCGGCGGCGGGACGATGCCGCCGGTGCCGAGGATCGGCTCGCCGATGAAGGCCGCGACGGTGTCCGGGCCCTCGGCAAGGATCATTTCCTCGAGCTTGTCGGCGCAATATTGCGAGAACTGCTCCTCGCTCATGGAGCGGTCGGCGCGGCGGAAATAATAGGGCGCCTCGGTGTGCATGATCGGCGCGCGCGGCAGGTCGAAGGCGTTGTGGAACAGCTCCAGCCCGGTCAGCGACCCGGTCATGACGCCGGACCCGTGATAGCCGCGCCAGCGCGAGATGATCTTCTTCTTCTCCGATCGTCCGAGAACGTTGTTGTAGTACCAGATCAGCTTGATGTTGGTCTCGTTGGCGTCGGAGCCGGAGAGGCCGAAATAGACCCTCGACATGCCCTTCGGCGCGCGGTCGATGATCATCTTGGACAGCCGAATCGAGGCCTCGGTGCTGTGGCCGACATAGGCGTGGTAGTAGGCAAGGTTCCTAGCCTGTTCAGCAATCGCATCGGCGATCTTCTGGCGGCCATAGCCGACGTTGACGCAATAGAGGCCGGCGAAGGCGTCGATGCTCTTCCTGCCGGTGTTGTCCCAGACGGTGACGCCTTCGCCGCCTGCCATGATGCGGGCCGGCGATTCACCGCGCGCGTGCGTGCCCATATGCGTCGAGGGATGGAAGAAGTGGTCGCGATCCCAGGCCGAAAGTTCGTTGGATTGCTCGAGCATCTTTTTTCTCCTTGCAGGGAATTCTTCCGGCGTGCGCTAGGCGACGTCCAGACAAACGTATTTCAGATCGGTGAAGGCTTCGAGGCCATGGCGTGAGCCTTCACGGCCAATGCCGGATTGCTTGACGCCGCCGAACGGGATCGGCGCGCCGGTGATCTTGACCCGGTTGATCGCAACCATGCCGTAGTCCAGCGCGCGGCCCAGGCGTGCCTGCCGCGCGCCGTTCTCGGTCACGACATAGGCGACGAGGCCGTATTCGGTGGCGTTGGCGCGGGCGACGACTTCCGCTTCGTCGTCGAACGGCGTCACGGCGGCGACCGGACCGAAGGTTTCCTCATGCATGATCAGCGCCTCGTCCGGCACGTCGACGAGCAGCGTCGGCTGGTAGAACAGCGGTCCGGCCGCGTGGCGCTTGCCGCCGGTGAGGCAGCGCGCGCCGCGGGCGAGAGCGTCGGCCACCTGCTCCTCCACCTTCTTGACGGCGCGCTCATGCATCAGCGGTCCGATGTCGGCGTCGCCGGAGAGCCCGTTGCCGGTGCGCAGCCGCTCGATGCGGCGGGCGAAGGCGGCGCAGAACCGGTCGTAGATCTGGCGCTGCACGTAGATGCGGTTGGCGGCAAGGCAATCCTGGCCGGAGGTGGCGAATTTCGCGTCGAGCGCGATCGCCACCGCCTTCTCGATATCGGCATCGTCGAAGACGATCAGCGGCGCATGGCCGCCGAGCTCCATGACCAGCCGCTTCATCGTCGGCGCGCTCTGCGCGGCGATCAACCGGCCGACTTCGGTCGATCCGGTGAAGCTCATGGCGCGCACGCGGGCATCGGCACACATCGTTCCGACGATCGTTCGTGCATCACCGGTGACGACGTTGAAGACGCCGGCCGGCAGTCCGGCGCGCTCGCCAAGCTCGGCCAGCGCCAGGGCCGACAGCGGCGTTTCGGAGGAGGGATGCGCCACCACGGTGCAGCCGGCGGCGAGCGCCGCGGCAGCCTTGCGAGTGAGCATGGCGGATGGAAAATTCCACGGGGTCACGACGCCGACGACGCCGAGCGGCTCGCGGCGCACGGTCATCTCGGCATTGGGCAGGTGGCTGGTTACGCTCTCGGCGTTGATGCGTTTTGCCTCCTCGGCATACCATTCGACGAAGGAGGCGGCGTAGTCGATCTCGCCGAGCGATTCCTTGAGCGGCTTGCCTTGTTCCAGCGTCATCAGCAGCGCCAGATCGTCTTTGGCAGCGATGATCAGATCGAACCATTTTCGCAAAATTCTGGAGCGCTCCTGCGGCAGGGCCGAGCGCCAGGCCGGCAGGGCGTGCGCTGCGGCGTCAACCGCTTCTGTCGTCTGCCCGGCACCGAGCGCGGCGACGAAGGCCACTGTGGCGCCGGTGGCCGGGTCGGTCACTTCGAAGCTGGCGGCCGAATGGCCGGCCGTCCAGTGACCGCCGACATAGCCGAGATCGCGCAATAGCCGGCGATCGGCAAGACGGTCGAGTGCTTCGTGGCGGTGCGGGCGTGCAAAATGCGCGGACATTGATAGCTCCCTCACTTGGGATGTTCCCTCGATTGGGCGAAGCATCGGACGTGCCGGGCAAAAAAGGAGACTGTTTCGGCGTCCGTCCGTAGAGAGATTGTCTCTATTGGATTGCCCGGGGAGACGATCTCTCTGCCCTGAAGCGCGCCGTGATGTCTCAGAATCGCTTCGCGCGCTTTAGGTTTTTGATCTTCCGCATGTCTTTGTCCCGAAACCGGTTCGCACTTTCGGGAGCCATGCTTCACGCTTGCCCCGGCAGCAGATCGGCCACGGGCAACACGGTGTCTTCCTTCACCGTCTTGGTGACGATGTAGGTGAAGTAACGGTCGATGCCGATCTCGCGTTCCAGCAGGCTATCCACCAGCCGCTGATAGGCATCGATGTCGCGCGCCATCACCTTCAGCACATAATCGACGCCGCCGCCGACCGACCAGCAGGCGACGATCTCCGGGATGTCGCGGATGACCCGCTCGAAGCGGTCGAAATCGGCCTGGCGGTGGCTGGCCAATGTCACTTCCATCAGCACGGTCGCCACCGGCGCGATGACGCGCATGGCGATCGCGGCGTGGTAGCCGGAAACGATGCCGGCCTTCTCCAGCTTGCGCAGCCGCATCCAGCAAGGGGTCGGCGACAGGCCGACCTTCTCGGCCAGCGCCAGCTTGGTGATGCGCCCGTCGCGCTGGATGGCGTCCAGGATCTTGAGGTCGATCGGGTCGAGTTTCGCTGCCGCCATGCCGGCTCCGTTTTTTGCTCGGGACACCATGACGATGCATTATTTCGATTGTCAATTGCACTGATTTCGATCTCTAATAAGTCATGACATTATGGCAGCCAGATCCAGCGCTCATTCGACGACCGGCCTATCTCTCGCTGGCCGACCAATTCGCCCGCGCGATCCATGACGGGCGGCTCGCCAACGGCGCGCGGCTGCCGACGCACCGCCGCCTTGCGGACGACTTGAAACTTTCGGTGCAGACCGTCAGCCGCGCCTATGAGGAACTGATCCGCCGCGGCCTGATCTCCGGCGAGGTCGGACGCGGCAGCTTCGTGCAGACGCAGCGCCGCGAGCCGGAGCCTCCCTACCTCCCTGAGCGGCTGGGCGAGGTCATCGATCTCTCCATCCTGAAGCCGGTTTGCGAGCCGATGCATCTGGAGAAGCTGAAGCAGGCGCTCTCCTGGCTGGCCGAAAACCTGCCGTCGAGCTCCGCGCTGTCGTTCCGGCCGAACATGGTGTTCCCGCGCCACCGCGCGGTGGCGGTCGAGTGGCTGAAGCTCTGCGGCCTGGAAGCCTCGCCGCAGAATATCTGCCTCACCAATGGCGCAACGGCCGGCATGACAGTGGCGTTGATGAGCGTCGCGCCACCCGGCTCGACTGTCGCCACCGAGGCGATCGGCCATCACACGCTGGTGCCGCTGGCCCGCTATCTCGGCTTCAATCTCGAGGGTCTGCCGATCGACGGCAACGGCCTGATCCCGGAAGCGTTGGACGAGGCCTGCCGGCTCTCGGACATCCGTGCCGTCTTCGTCCAGCCCTCGGTGATCAACCCGACGGCCACCTTGATGGACGCCACTCGACGCGAGCAGATCGCGGCGGTCGCGCGCAAGCACGACATCGCCATCATCGAGAACGACGTGCTTGGGCCTCTCGTCGAAGGTCGGCCGCCGGCCGTCGCCGCCTTCGCTCCAGAGCGAACCCTCTACGTCACCTCCTTCACCAAGATCGTCGTGCCGGGCCTGCGCATTGGCTATCTCGCGGTGCCGGACCGCTACGTCGCGGCCGTCGCCAACCGCCATCTCGTCTCGAACTGGATGGCGACACCGATGGTGGCGGAGATCGCGACGCGCTGGGTGAACGACGGCACGGCGATAGAGCTGGTCAACTGGCAGCGCGGCGCGCTGAGACGCCGGCAGGAGATCGCCGCCGAGGTGCTCACGGGGATCGACTACCGCGTCCATCGCGACGGGCTGCATCTCTGGCTTGAATTGCCGGGCGACCGCGCCGAGGAGAGCTTCGTCGCGCAGGCGCGCCTGCGCGGCGTGGCGATCGCGCCGGGCACTTCCTTCCGCATCGCCGACACGCCCTGGCATCCGGCCGTTCGTATCTCGCTCGGATCGACCACCGAAGGGGAACTGCGCGCCGGCTTGAGCGTTGTCGCCAAGCTCCTGCTTGGCGATCCGGAGCATCTCCTGCTCGCCATTTGATGCACAACAGAAGCGCAGATTGCCCTGAAATTGTGCCGCCCGAAATATTGTCATGATATTATTTTCCTAATTGACATGATTTGGCGCGTTTCGCATCGTTAAGGGCACAGGCTGCTCCAGAACGGGGAAATGTATTGCCCGCGCCCATCATCAAGGTCGATGCCATTTCGAAGAGCTTCGGCACCTTCAAGGTGCTGGACGGCCTGTCGATGCAGGTCATGCCAGGCGAGAAGCTGGCGCTGATCGGCCCGTCCGGATCCGGCAAGACGACGATCCTGCGCATCCTGATGACGCTGGAGAAGATCGACGGCGGCCACATCCAGATTGACGGCGAGCAGCTCTATCACATGGAGCGCAACGGTCAGTTGCTGCCGGCCGACGAGCGGCACCTCGCCAAGATGCGCCAGAAGATCGGCATGGTCTTCCAGCTCTTCAACCTGTTCCCGCACAAATGCGTCATGGACAACGTCACGCTGGCGCCGATGCTGACCAAGGGCGTCGCGCGCGCTGCCGCCGAAAAGCGGGCGATGGAGCTGCTCGACATGGTGGGGCTGGCCGACAAGGCCAAGGCGATGCCGGCGCAGCTTTCCGGCGGCCAGAAGCAGCGCGTCGCGATCGCCCGGGCGCTGGCGCTGTCGCCCAAGATCATGCTGTTCGACGAGGTCACCTCGGCGCTCGATCCCGAACTGGTCGAGGAGGTGCTCAACGTCATGCGCAAGCTCGCTGCCGAGACCGACATGACGATGCTGCTCGTCACCCACGAGATGGGCTTTGCCCACGACTTCGCCGACAGGGTGCTGTTCTTCGACCGCGGCAGGATCGTCGAGGAAGGCAAGCCCGATGAGATTTTCCGCCATCCCAAGCAGGAACGCACACAGGGTTTCCTGAAGAAGATCATCGCGGCCGGACATCGCGTCTGACCGCAATGCAAACGGGCGACGAAGTCGTCCCGGGCAACGAGCCGTCCTCGGGGTCCAAACGCCCAGGTGGGCAAACCAAGAAGATAGAAACTAAGGAGTTGGGAACGATGAAGAAACTTGGCATTCTGGCTGGCGTCGCCGGCCTCGCAGTGGCCGCGGTGTTGGTCGCCTCCGGTGCGCGTTCGGCCGACGACGCCAAGCTGGAGCAGCTCAAGCAGCAAGGCTTCGCCCGCGTCGCCATCGCCAATGAGCCGCCCTATACGGCGGTCGCCGCCGACGGCAAGGTCTCGGGCGCGGCGCCGGATGTGGCGCGCGAGATCTTCAAGCGCCTCGGCGTCAACGACATCGTCGCCTCCATCTCCGAATACGGCGCCATGATCCCCGGCCTGCAGGCCGGCCGCTTCGATGTCGTCACCGCCGGCCTGTTCATGAAGCCGGAGCGCTGCGCGGCGGTCGCCTATTCCGAGCCGGTGCTGTGCGATGCCGAGGCGATGCTGGTGAAGAAGGGCAATCCGAAGGGCTTCAAGAGCTATGAGGACATCGCCAAGGACAGCTCCGCCACCGTCGGCGCGCCCGGCGGCGGCACCGAGGAGAAGCTGGCGCTCAATGCCGGCGTGCCGCGTGATCGCGTCATCGTCGTGCCGGACGGCCAGAGCGGCCTGAAGATGGTGCAGGACGGTCGCATCGACGCCTATTCGCTGCCCGTTCTGTCGATCAACGACCTGGTCAAGAAGGCCAATGACCCGAACCTCGAAGTGATCGCGCCGGTGCAGGGCGCACCCGTCTATTGCGACGGCGCCGCCTTCAAGAAGGGCGACGAGGCGCTGCGCGACGCCTATGACGTCGAGCTCGCCAAGATGAAGAAGTCCGGCGAGTTCGCCAAGATCATCGAGCCCTACGGCTTCTCCGCCAAGGCGGCGATGTCGACGACGCGCGAGAAGCTCTGCGCGGCGAAGTAGTGCTCTTTGCCTTCTCCCCGCTTGCGGGGAGAAGGTGGCCCGAAGGGCCGGACGAGGGGCGGCGCCAGCATTTCAAGGTTAGCGCTGCCCTTCACCTGCCTGCCCGTCCTTCGCAGCAGCTGCGGAGGGTGAACCGGCATCTTCTGCCCGTTCAACGGGGAGAAGGAACCTAAACCGCAAACGTTGGAACCCAATGACCCAGTGGTCCGGCTATCTCGGCCTGATATTGCAAGGAGCGCTTGTCACCATCGAGCTGACGCTGATGGGATCGGTGCTGGCGCTCGTCATGGCTTTCCTCGCCGGCATGGGCCGCGTGTCGCGCTTCTTCATTATTCGGGCGTTGGCCACGACCTATATCGAGTTCTTCCGCGGCACGTCGATCTTCGTGCAGCTGTTCTGGGCCTATTTCGTGCTGCCCTTCGCCGGCCTGTCGCTGACGCCGCTCCAAGCCGGCGTGCTGGCGCTGGGGCTCAATGTCGGCGCCTATGCCGCCGAGGTCGTGCGCGGCGCCATACTGTCGATCGGACGCGAGCAGTACGAAGCCTGCACGGCGCTCAATCTCGGCCGCTGGCAAGGCATGCGCCACGTGATCCTGCCGCAAGCGCTGCTGGTCATGCTGCCGACCTTCGGCAACAATGCGATCGAACTGCTCAAGGCGACCTCGGTCGTGTCGCTGATCTCGCTCGCCGATCTCACCTTCCAGGCGCAGGTGGTACGCTCGCAGACCGGCAGCACGCTGATGCCCTTCGTCTCGGTGCTCGTCATCTATTTCGTGCTGGCGCTGATCATTTCCTGGGGCGTGCGTTCGCTGGAGCGCCGCATGGCGCGCGGCCTCGACGGAGTGCGTGTCTGATGGAGTGGGCCAAGTAATGGAATGGGATTGGGACTTCGTCCGGCAGATCATGCCGACCCTGATCCAGGGCGTGAAGATCACGATCCTGGCGACGGTGCTCGGGTCGGTCCTGGCCGCCATCGTCGGCCTGGCAATAGCGCTGGCGCGGCGCTCGCCGAACCGGGCGGTGTCGCGCAGCGTCGGCTGGTTCGCCGAATTCATCCGCGGCACGCCGCTCCTGGTGCAGCTCTACTTCATCTTCTACGTGCTGCCCGATTTCGGCATCCTGTTGCCGCCTCTGGTGGCCGGCGTCATCGGGCTTGGCCTGCACTACGGCACCTATACGGCAGAGGTTTATCGCGCCGGCATCGACAATGTGCCGCGCGGCCAGTGGGAGGGCGCCAAGGCCTGCAACCTGAGTGGCCACCACACCTGGACGCATGTCATCCTGCCGCAGGCGATCCCGCCGATGATCCCGGCTCTGGCCAACTATTTCATCGCCATGTTCAAGGAGACGCCGCTGCTTTCTGCGATCACCGTGCTGGAGCTGATGAACCAGGCCAAGAGCGTGGCCAACAGCTACTATCGCTACATCGAGCCGATGACGCTGGTCGGCGCCTTCTTCCTCGTCATCAGCCTCTGCTCCGTCGTATTCTTGCGCTGGCTGGAGCACCGCTACGGCAGGATCGAAAGATGAAAGTCATGAAACCGTTGCCCGAAATCCGGCTGGCGCCGAGCCGGCCCGCCCTCGATGCGCGTCCGCTGGAAAAACGTGTCGGTCTGATAGCTCTAGCCACCGACCACACCAGCGAGGCCGACTTCCGCCGCATGGTGGCGAGCGAACGGATCGGCGTCTATGTCGCGCGCATTCCCTATGCCAATCCGACGACGCCGGAGAATTTGCGCAAGATGCAGCCGCAGCTTTCGGCGGGCGCGGCGCTGATCCTGCCGGACGAGCCGCTCGACGCCATCTGTTACTCCTGTACCTCGGCCTCCGTGGTGATCGGCGACGCCGAGATCGAAGCCGCGATCCAGGCGGCCAAACCGAACGTTCCCGTGGTCACGCCACCGATGGCGGGCGTACGCGGCCTTAAGGCTTTCGGGGTGAAGCGGATCAGCATTCTCACGCCTTACACCGTCGAGACCAGCCGGCCGATGGCGACCTATTTCGCCGCGCACGGCTTCGATATCGAGAGCTTCACCTGCCTCGGATTCGAGGACGACCGCGAGATGGCGCGGATCAAGCCTGCCTCCCTCGTCGAGCTGGCGCGCAAGGCCATGCATGCCCAGGCCGACGCGCTGTTCGTCTCGTGCACGGCATTGCGCGCGGCGCTTGCCGTTCCGGGCATGGAAGAGGCGATCGGACGCCCGGTTGTCACCAGCAACCAGGCCAGCGCCTGGAATTGCCTGCGGCTCTGCGGCGATGACGCGCCGCGGCCGGAGTTCGGCCGGCTGATGACAAAGCCGCTTGGACAGTAAAAATTATGTCCTGCGTACAAGAGCGACCCCTTCTGGCCTGCCGGCCATCTCCCCCTCAAGGGGGGAGATTAGCTGCTGCTACGCTTTCGCCAATCATCGACATTGCAGGAAGAGAGACGGTGCCGAAGCTGCGGATCACCCCCCTTGAGGGGGAGATGGCCGGCAGGCCAGAGGGGGTCGCCCGATGACGCGCGCCGTCGCCCTCGCGGACATCCGTACCGCCCGCGAGCGTATCGCCAACAAGGTCGAGCGTACGCCGGTCGTGCTGTCGCAAAGCCTCTCCGATCGCGCAGGCCATCCCGTCCACCTCAAGCTGGAGCATCACCAGACCACCGGCGCGTTCAAACTGCGCGGCGCGTCCAACGCCATCGCCGCGCTGAGCCCGCAGGAGAGATCGCGCGGCGTCGTCGCGGCATCGACCGGCAATCACGGCCGCGCGCTCGCGCATGCGGCCATGCTCGAATGCATGCGCGCGGTGATCTGCATGTCGAAGCTGGTGCCCGAGAACAAGCTCGATGCCATCCGTCGTCTCGGTGCGGATATCCGCATCGTCGGCAACAGCCAGGACGATGCACAGCAGGAGGTCGACAGGTTGGTCGCGGAGGAGGGCCTCGTCATGCTGCCGCCCTTCGAGCACCCGGACATCGTCGCCGGGCAAGGCACGCTGGGATTGGAGATCATGGAACAGGTTCCGGACGCGGCAAGCGTGCTGGTGCCGCTCTCCGGCGGTGGATTGGCGGCCGGCGTCGCCGCGGCCGTCAAGGGTGTGAGCCCGAGCACCAGCGTCATCGGCATCTCGATGGAGCGAGGCGCCGCAATGAAGGCGAGCCTCGATGCCGGCCGGCCGGTGCAGGTCGAGGAACTGCCGACGCTCGCGGATTCGCTAGGCGGCGGCATCGGCCTCGACAACCGCCTGACCTTTGCCATGTGCCGCGACCTGCTCGACGACGTCATCCTGCTCTCAGAGGAGGAGATCGCCGCCGGCATCCGCCATGCCTATGAGGAAGAGCGCGAGATCATCGAAGGCGCGGGCGCCGTCGGCATCGGCGCGCTGCTTGCCGGAAAGGTGAAGGCGAAAGGCCCGATCGTCCTCATCCTGTCCGGCCGCAATATCGACATGAGCCTGCATCGCCGCATCGTCTGCGGCGACCCTGCACCGGAGGAGAGCGCCGTATGAGCCGCATGACCATTCTCACCGAAGCGGAACTGCGCAAGATCGTGACGCTCGATCTCGACGCCGTCGCCTGCGTCGAGAATGCCTTCCGCGCTCTTGCCACGAAGCAAGTGGTGATGCCGCCGATCTTGAGGCTCGACATTCACGAGCATCGCGGCGAGGTCGACGTGAAATCCGCCTATGTGCCCGGCATAGACGGCTTCGCCGTCAAGATAAGCTCCGGCTTCTTCGACAATCCGAAGCTCGGCCTGCCGAGCGGCGGCGGCATGATGGTGCTGCTTTCAGCAAAGACCGGCGTAGTCGAGGCGCTGCTGCTCGACAACGGCTATCTGACTGATGTCCGCACGGCGGCCGCCGGCGCTGTCGCGGCCAAGCATCTGTCGCGCGAAGAGTCCAGCGTAGCCGCGATCTTCGGTGCCGGCTTGCAGGCCGGCCTGCAATTGGAAGCCTTGCGCCTTGTCAGGCCGATCGAGGAAGCGCGCATCTGGGCGCGCGACGCCGCCAAGGCCGAGGCGACCGCCGCCCGCCTGCGCGAAAGGCTGGGCATCATGGTGCGCGCCGAGCCGGACGCAGCGAAGGCGGCGGCCGATGCCGACATCATCGTCACCACCACGCCGTCGACCGAACCGCTGATCAAGGCCGGGTTCGTCTCGGCCGGCCAGCACATCACCGCCATGGGCTCGGACGCCGAGCACAAGAACGAGATCGCGCCGGCGATCCTTCGCCTGGCCGATCTCTATGTCGCCGACAGCGCGAAGCAGACGCGGCGTCTCGGCGAACTCCACCACGCCATCGAGGCCGGCGTGATGGCCGCCGACGCCGAAGTCACCGAACTCGGCCAGATCATCGCCGGGAAGAAGCACGGCCGGCGCTCGGCCGGCGACATCACCATCGCCGACCTCACCGGCACCGGCGTGCAGGACACCGCGATCGCCACCTTGGCCCGCGACCGCGCGCGGGCGGCGAAGGCCGGAACGATTTTGGAAAGCTGATGCTGGCCGTAAAGGCCCAAAAACGAGGACCAACAAAATGCAGCCAAACCTGAAATTCTCGCGAAGCGAATTTGCCGATCGCCTCGCCAAGACGCGGAAAGCCATGCAGGCCAAGGGGGTCGATCTCTTGATCGTCAGCGATCCCTCCAACATGGCCTGGCTGACCGGCTATGACGGCTGGTCCTTCTATGTGCATCAAGCGGTCATCGTGCCGCCTTCGGGCGAGCCGGTCTGGTATGGCCGCGGCCAGGACGCCAACGGCGCCAAGCGCACCGCCTATCTCGCGCACGACAACATCATCGGCTACGCCGACCATTATGTGCAGTCGACTGAACGGCACCCGATGGACTACCTCGCCAGCGTGCTGGCGGAGCGCCGCTGGGACAAGCTCACCATCGGCGTCGAGATGGACAATTACTGGTTCTCCGCCGCGGCCTTCGCCTCGCTGCAGAAGCACCTGCCCAACGCCCGGTTCGTCGACGCCACCGCGCTGGTCAACTGGCAGCGCGCGGTGAAGAGCGCGACCGAGATCGACTACATGCGCAAGGCGGCGCGCATCGTCGAGGCCATGCATAAGCGCATCGTCGACAAGATAGAGGTCGGCATGCGCAAATGCGATCTGGTCGCCGAGATCTACGATGCCGGCACGCGCGGCGTCGAAGGCATCGGCGGCGACTATCCGGCGATCGTGCCGCTCTTGCCGTCGGGCGCCGACGCTTCGGCACCGCATCTCACCTGGGACGACAAGCCGATGAAGGCGGGCGAGGGCACGTTCTTCGAGATCGCCGGCTGCTACAATCGCTACCATTGCCCGCTGTCGCGCACCGTCTTCCTCGGCAAGCCGACGCAGGCCTTCCTCGACGCCGAGAAGGCGACGCTGGAAGGCATGGAAGCAGGCCTTGCCGCGGCGAAGCCGGGCAACGCCTGCGAGGACATCGCCAACGCCTTCTTCGCGGTGCTGAAGAAGTACGGCATCGTCAAGGACAACCGCACCGGCTACCCGATCGGCATCTCCTATCCGCCGGACTGGGGCGAGCGTACGATGAGCCTGCGCCCCGGCGACTGCACCGAGCTCAAGCCCGGCATGACCTTCCATTTCATGACGGGTCTGTGGCTGGAGACGATGGGACTGGAGATCACCGAGTCGATCCTGATCACCGAGACCGGCGTCGAATGCCTGGCCAACGTGCCGCGCAAGCTGTTCGTGAAGGATTGAGGCAATGTCAGCTCTGCGTCCATCTCCGATCACGCCGACCGTCGACTTCGAGCGCGACGGCGTGCAGCACGGCTTCCTGCGCCTGCCTTACAGCCGCGACGATTCGGCCTGGGGTTCGGTGATGATCCCAACCTGCGTGATCCGCAACGGCAAGGGGCCGACGGCGCTGCTCACCGGCGGCAATCATGGCGACGAATATGAGGGGCCGCTGGCGCTCTACGAGCTCGCCCGCACCCTCGACCCGAAGAACGTCACCGGCACGGTCATCATCGTGCCGGCGATGAATTATCCGGCGTTCCGCGCCGGCACGCGCACGTCGCCGATCGACAAGGGCAACATGAACCGCAGCTTCCCTGGCCGGCCCGACGGCACGGTGACGGAGAAGATCGCCGACTATTTCCAACGCGAATTGCTGCCGCGGGCGGACATCGTGTTCGACTTCCACTCCGGCGGAAGGACGTTGGATTTCGTGCCGTTCTGCGCCGCGCACACGCTGCCCGACAAGGCGCAGGAAAAGAAAGCCTTCGCGGCGGTCGAGGCCTTTTCGGCGCCGTTCTCGATGCGCATGACCGAGATCGACACGGTCGGCATGTATGACACGGCGGCCGAGGAGATGGGCAAGGTCTTCGTCACCACCGAACTCGGCGGTGGCGGCACGTCACGGGCCGAGACGGTGCGCATCGCCCGGCGCGGCGTGCTCAACGTGCTGCGCCATGCCGGTATCGTTGCTGGTGCGGTCGAGAAGACTCGAACTCAATGGCTCGACATGCCCTCGGGCGATTGCTTCGCTTTCGCCGAGGACGACGGCATGATTGAGACCATGGTCGACCTTGGCGAGAAAGTGGACGAGGGGCAGGTCGTGGCGCGCATCCATTCGACCGGCCGTACCGGCATGGCGCCACAGGAGATCAGGGCCAGGATGTCGGGCCTGCTGGCGGCGCGCCATTTCCCTGGCCTGGTCAAGGCCGGCGATTGCGTCTCGGTGCTTGCCGTCGAGGTCGATTGATGCCGATCGCGGCCCCAGACCACGCATCGTGCTGAGCGGTTGAAGAAGAGATGTCGTACGCAGGCCAATTGCCTGCGTACGACTCGCGTTCAACCGTGGAACTGGTAGGCGGCAATGGACTCCGGCTTCATCTCGATCGAGAAGCCCGGCGCCGCCGGCGGCATGTAGGCCGCGTTCTCGATGACGCAGGGCTCGAGGAAATGCTCGTGCAGGTGGTCGACATATTCGATCACTCGGCCGTCCTTGGTGCCTGATACCGCGACATAGTCGATCATCGAGAGATGCTGGACATATTCGCACAAGCCGACGCCGCCGGCATGCGGCCAGACCGGCAGGCCGAACTTGGCGGCGATCAGCAGGACGGCCAGCACCTCGTTCAGCCCGCCCATGCGGCAGGAATCGATCTGCACGACGTCGATGGCGCCGCCGGCGATGAACTGCTTGAACATGATGCGGTTCTGGCACATCTCGCCGGTCGCGACCTTGATCGGCGCAACCGCCTTGCGGATCTTGGCATGGCCGGCGACGTCGTCCGGGCTGGTCGGCTCCTCGATGAAGAAGGGCCTGGCGAAGGCGAGATCGCGCAGCCAGCCGATCGCCTGGTCAACCTCCCAGACCTGGTTGGCGTCGATCATCAGGTAGCGGTCCGGACCGATCACTTCGCGGGCGATCCTGAGGCGGCGGATGTCGTCGGCGCGGTCGCGGCCGACTTTCAGCTTGACGTGATTGAAACCCTGGTCGACCGCTTCCTGGCAGAGCCGCCGCAGCTTGTCGTCCGGATAGCCGAGCCAGCCGGCCGAGGTGGTGTAGCAGGCATAGCCTTCGCGCTCGAGCGTGGCTATGCGCTCGGACTTCCCCGCTTCGGCTCGCTTCAGAATCTCCAGCGCCTCGCCCGGCGTGATCGCATCGGTGAGATAGCGGAAGTCGACGATGCGCACGATCTCTTCCGGGCTCATCTCGGCGACCAGGCGCCAGACCGGCTTGCCGGCTTCCTTCGCCCATAGGTCCCAGACCGCATTGACCACCGCGCCGACGGCGAGATGCATGGCGCCCTTGTCCGGGCCGATCCAGCGCAACTGGCTGTCGCCGGTCACGTGATGCCAGAAACGGCCGGGATCCTCTCTGACCCAGTCGAGGTCGAGTCCGACGACGAGATGGCGCAGCGCCTCGATCGCCGCGCAGCAGATCTCGTTGCCGCGGCCGATGGTGAAGGTGAGCCCGTGGCCCTTCAGCGAGGGCACGTCGGTGTCGAGGATGACGTAGGCTGCG
This sequence comes from Mesorhizobium sp. WSM4904, assembly GCF_029674545.1. NCBI lineage: Bacteria > Pseudomonadati > Pseudomonadota > Alphaproteobacteria > Hyphomicrobiales > Phyllobacteriaceae > Mesorhizobium > Mesorhizobium sp. WSM4904. Next base: position 2,578,246 of record NZ_CP121354.1, read on the forward strand.
GAATAATCCGGGTCGGGGTTCATCGCATCCGACCCGTCGAGGTTTTGCGAGGTTGGAAAGCGCAGGTCGAAGACGCGAAGATCGGTAATGCGGGTCATGCTCGGTGCCTCATCAGATCGACCAGCCGCCGTCGATATTGTAGGCCTGTCCGGTCGTATAGGTGGCGCCGGCGAGATAGACTGCAAGATCGGCAATCTCCTCAGCCGTGCCCAGCCTGCCCATCGGCTGGCGGGCGATGAAGGCCGCGCGAGCCGCTTCGTAGTCGCCCTGCGCGCGCATGCGGCTTTCGAGCGACGGGCTCTCCACCGTACCGGGGCAGATCGCGTTGCAGCGGATGCCCCTCGCGACGTAGTCGGCCGCGATCGACTTGGTGAGGCCGATCACGGCCGCCTTGGTCACGCCATAGGCGAAGCGGTTCGGCACACCCTTCGGCGCGCCGGCGACCGAGGACATGTTGATGATCGCGCCGTCGCCGCGCTCCAGCATACCGGGCAGCACGGCGCGGATGGTGCGGATCATGGCGCGCACATTGAGATTGAAGGCGAAGTCGAGGTCCTCGTCCTTCATGTCGAGGATCGAGCCGGAATGGACGAAGCCGGCGCAGTTGAACAGCACGTCGACGCGGCCGATCTCGGCGAAGGCGGCCTTCACGGCCTCGTCGTTCAGCACATCGAGCTTGCGGGTTACGATTCCTTTATGGCCGCTGAGCTCGGCCAGCGCGGCTTCGTTGATGTCGGTGGCGTGGACAGTGGCGCCAGCCTCGGCAAAGGCCAGCGCGCTTGCCCGACCGATGCCCTGCGCCGCCGCGGTTACGACAACGATTTTCCCCGTAAGATCAGCCATGTTGTTTGTCTCCGTCTTTCAGCCGAGCCGGGGGCGCCGCTCGACGATGTAGATATGATCGGCGGCGAGTACGACTTCGTCGCGCTGGTTGATGACCTCGACGCGCTCGATGACGCGCCCTGAGTCCGGCCGTTTCGGATCGTCTTCTTTTGCTGCGATCGTCGTGCGCGTGCGGATCGTGTCGCCGATGAAGACCGGCTTGATGAAGCGCAGCCTGTCGTAGCCATAGGAGAAGGCCACCGGGTTGATCACGTTCGCCGTCAGGCCGACGCCGACCGAGAAGACGAGCGTGCCATGCGCGATGCGCTGGCCGAAGGGCGTCGTCTTCATGAACTCGGCGTCTATGTGGTGCGGAAAGAAATCGCCGGTGTGACCGGCGTGGACGACGAAGTCCGTCTCGGTGATGGTGCGGCCGCTGGTCAGCCGCGACGAACCGATCTCGTAGTCCTCGAAATAGATGACCCGTTCCATCTCGTGCCCTACGGTTTTGCGGCGAGCGGCGTCGCCGGCGCGGCGCTCGATTTATAGGCGGCCTCGACCAGCGCCATCGTGTTCCAGGTGTCCTCGACGGAACTGACCAGCTCGGCGTCCTCGCCAGACGCGAAGCGCTGGACATTGGCCATGCGCCCGACAAAGGCGTCGGGGAACCATTCGCCAATGAGCGGCACGCCGACCCAGTCGGAGCCGCCTTTGGGATAGATCTCGAGCACGTCGGGCTCGCCGCGCGGATAGTCGAGATTGAGGCCGAGCTTGACGTAGGCGGCGCCCTCGGTGCCGCAGACGCGGAACTCGCAGGCCTGATGCCGCCGGCCGAACTTGTGGTCGTGGTTGATCGAAAGCGCGCAGCGCACCGTGTCGCCATAGTCGAGGATGGCGCTGGTGCGTGTCTGCGCGACCTGGTGATCGGGGTGACCGAGCGTCTTGGCATGCACGCCCTTCGGGTCGCCCAACAATTGCCGGATCAGGTCGAGATAGTGGATCGAGTGCATGGCGATCTCGACGCGCGGCGCCGTGAGCAGAAATTCCCAGAGCTGCCACGGCGTCGCGAGCGCCAGCCAGGCGTCGAAGTCGACGACCTCGCCGAGCCAGCCCTTGGCGATCGCGTCCTTCAGCGCGAGCATCATCGGCGCGAAGCGGAGCTGGAAATTCACGGCAGCCTTGAGTTTCTTGGCGCGGCAGATTTCGAGGATCTCGGTCGCCTCGCCGAGATAGTTGCCCATCGGCTTCTGGATCAATGCGACCGCATCGTCGGGCAGAGCCTTCAGCACCTCGGCGTGCCGGCCGGGCGGCGTCGCCAGATCGAAGATCGCGTCCTTGACGGCGGCCGCCTCGTCCACCGAGCGGAACGCCGTCACGCCCCATTGCTCAGCCAGTTTTCCGGCCTTGGCATGGTCGGGATCGTAGAGGCCGGCAACCGGAAAGCCGGCCCTGCGATAGGCCGGAAAATGCGCGTCGCCGACGATCGAGCCGGCACCGAAGGTGACGATTGGGCGCGGCTTCGCAGGAGCCGGCCAGGACTGCGCCAGCGATGCGGGATCGAAAGCGTCAGTCATGGTGGAAGACTTCATCCATCATCGCCCACCATTCGCCTTCCTGCCTGGTCGGCAAAGGCTGCTGGCAAGGCATGCAGACCGCCCACCATTCCTGGGTCGTGGGGTCCGCGGCCATCTTGGCCATGTCGGCGGCGTAGTCGGTGCCGTGATACTCGAAATAGGAGAACAGCAGGTTTTCCGGCCGCTTGAGGTAGATCGAGTAGTTCTTGATGTTGCAGGCCGAGATCATCTTGAGCACGTCCGGCCACACGGCGGCGTGCAGGCGCGCATATTCCTCGACCTTCTCCGGCTTGAGGCCGAGCACCATGCCCATTCGCTGCATCTCAATCCCTCCGTTCGGTGACGGTGACGTCGAATTCGGCGATGCTGCGCGACTTGAGCGCATCGAAATCCCAGTCGATGCCGAGGCCCGGCTCGCCCGGCGCCAGCGCATGGCCGTTTTCGATCACCATCTTCTTGCCCGTCAACTCGTCCAGCTGCGGAATGTATTCGACATATTTGCCGTTCGGCACCGCGCAGGCCAGGCTGACATGCAGTTCCATCAGGAAATGCGGGCAGATGGGCATGTCGAAGGCTTCCGCCATATGCGCCACCTTCAGCCAGGGCGTGATGCCACCGATGCGGCCGACATCGACCTGCACGACGTTGCAGCCGCCCTTCTGCATATATTCGCGGAAATGACGGATCGAATAAAGCGACTCGCCGACGGCAATAGGCGTGGCGGTCGAATTCGACAGCCGTACATGGCCGTCGATGTCGTCGGCCGGCAGCGGCTCCTCGATCCAGGCGAGATCGAGATCGCGCAGCCGCTCGGCGCGCCTGATGGCCTCGTCGACGGAAAAACCCTGGTTGCAGTCGGTCATGATCTCGTAGCCGTCGCCGACAGCCTTTCGCACAGCCGAAAGCCGGGCGAAGTCCTCCGAGCCGTGCGGCTTGCCGATCTTGACTTTGGAGCCGGTGAAGCCTTTCGCCTTGGCGGCTGACGCGTCCTCGACGAGCGCTTCCATCTCGATGTGCAGCCAGCCGCCTTCGGTGGTGTAGAGCGGACAGCGGTCCTTGGCGCCGCCGGCAAGCTTCCAGAGCGGCAGTTTCTGCTTCCGCGCCCGCAGATCCCAGAGCGCGGTGTCGATCGCGGCGAGCGCGATGGCCGTGATGGCGCCGATCGTCGTGGCATGGGTCGCGAATTCGAGATCGTGCCAGATGGCCTCGATCCGGTCGGCATCCTCACCGATCAGGCGCGGCGCCAGGTGATCGGCCAGAAGCCGCATCACCGAAGAGCCGCCGGTGCCGATCGTGTAGGAATAGCCCATGCCGACCGCGCCGTCGGCGTCGGTGATGGTGACGATCGGGGTTTCCTGGCTGACGAAACTCTGGATCGCGTCGGTGCGCTTCACCTTCGGCGCCAGATCGACCATTGCAAGCTCGACCTTCTCGATCTTCGCCATCGTCAGCTCCTCAAGGATTTACCGGTTTCGGCGGAAAAGAGATGCGCCTGCGACAGGTCGAAGTGCATCACGACACGGTCGCCCGCCTTCAGAGGCCTGGGGTTCAGCATGCGCGAGACCCAGTCGCGGCGGTCGAAATCGGCGAATACCAGCGTTTCGTTGCCGAGCGGCTCCGTCACCGTCACCGGCAGCTCCGTCTCATAAACGTCCGCCGCGTCGCCGGAATGCAAGCCGTGGCCGGCCGGATAGAGATCGTCGGGGCGCAGGCCGAACACCACCTTGTCGCCGGCGCTTACCCTGGCCTTGAACCGGCCGGGCAACGGCAGGCTCTGGCCGCTGGCGAAGACGACCTTGCCGTCGGCGACGGTCGCCTCCTGCAGGTTCATCGGCGGTGAGCCGATGAAGCCCGCGACGAAGCGCGTCGCCGGACGCTGGAAGACTTCGTCCGGCGTGCCGACCTGCTCGATATAGCCGTCGCGCATGATGACGATGCGGTCGGCCAGCGTCATCGCCTCGACCTGGTCGTGCGTGACGTAGATAACGGTGGATTTCACCTTGGCGTGCAGCTTCTTGATCTCGGTGCGCATCTGGGTGCGCAGCTTGGCGTCGAGATTCGAGAGCGGCTCGTCGAACAGGAAGACGTCAGGATCGCGCACGATGGCGCGGCCCATGGCGACGCGCTGGCGCTGGCCGCCGGAGAGCTGCGACGGGCGGCGCTCCAGCAGCGCGTCGAGGCCGAGAATGGCCGAGGCCTCGGCGACGCGGCGGTCCATCTCCTCCTTCGGCGCACCGGCGATCTTCAGCGAGAAGCCGAGATTCTCGCGCACGGTCATGTGCGGGTAGAGCGCGTAGGACTGGAACACCATCGAGATGTTGCGCGAGCGCGGCGGCAGGTCGTTGACAACGCGGCCGCCGATCTCGATCGTGCCGCCGGAGATGTCCTCCAGCCCCGCGATCATGCGCAGCGTGGTCGACTTGCCGCAGCCCGACGGCCCGACCAGCGCGATGAACTCGCGGTCGGCAACGTCGAGGTCTATGCCGTGCACGATCTCCATGTTGCCGTAACGCTTGGTGAGTTTCTTGAGCGAGACAATCGCCATCGGATCAACCTTTCACCGCGCCGGAGGTCAGGCCGCCGACGAGGTGTTTTTGCACGATGAAGGTAAGGATAAGCGCCGGAATGATCATCACCACGGCCAGCGCGCACATGCCGCGCCAGTCGATGGTGAATTCGGCGGTGTAGTCGAGCAGCCCGACGGGCAGCGTCTTGGAATTGATCGAGCGCGTCAGCTGCGAAGCCAGCGCAAACTCGTTCCAGGAGGTGAGAAAGGCGAAGATGCCGGCCGAGGCGATTCCCGGTCCAGCGAGCGGGAACTCGACCTGCCAGAAAGCCTGCCAGCGCGTGCAGCCGTCGATCTGCGCGGCCTCGGCGAGGTCCTTCGGCACCTGGCGGAAGAAGCCGTCGATCAGCCAGATGGTGAAGGGCACGTTTAGCGCGACATAGGCCAGGATCAGGCCGAAATGCGTGTCGATGATGTCAAGCCGCGCATAGACGAAGAACAGCGGCAGCGAGAGTGCGATGCCCGGCACAGTGCGCGTCAGCATCAGCCCGAGGAACATCGCCGACTTGCCGCGGAAGCGGTAGCGCGCGAAGGCGTAGCCGCCGGCCATGCCGATGGCGATGGCAATGACGGTCGACGTCACCGAAATGATCAGCGAGTTGCGGAAATAGTCGAGGACGGGAATGCCGCCCTTGCCGACGCCGCTGAACATGGCGATGTAGGCGTCGAGCGAGACCTGCTGCGGGATCCAGACCGGCGGCTTCGCGAGGATCTCGACCGTCGGCCGCAACGAGGACAGCACGATCCAGATGCCGGGCAGGCAGATGAAAAGCATGGCCAGAAACAGACCGACGCGGTGCGCGACGGTTGCAGCGCGGCGCTTCAGGCGGGCGGATGCGTTGGCGTCCATTCTCACCACTCCGCGCCGATCTGGGTGCGCGCCGCGGCGAGCTTCTTGAAGAAATAGACGGTGAAGACGATCGACAGCAGGATCGAAAAATATGCCATCGCATTGGCGACGCCCATGCGCGCGTCGCTGTAGGCGGTGCGCGCGACCAGCGTCCACAAAAGTTCCGTGCGGCCGGCAGGGCCGCCGTCAGTCATAATCTTGACGATGTCATAGGCGCGCGCGACGTCGAGCGAGCGGATGGTCATGGCGATATAGGCGAAGGGCATGATGAAGGGCCAGGTCACATAGCGGAAGGTCTGCCACGGCGTGCAGCCGTCGACGCGCGCCGCCTCGACCGGCTCCTTCGGCATGGCGAGCAGGCCGGCCAGGATCAGGATCGCGAAGATCGAGGTCGACGACCAGATCTCGGCGATGGAGATGGCGATGAAGGCGAGATGGCCTTCGATCAGCCAGGGGATCGCGTCCTGCGTGATGCCCAGCGACTGCAATGCGTTGTTCACCAGCCCGATATTGTCGTTGAACATGAACTTGAACTGGAAGCCGACAAGGATCGGCGAGAACATCATCGGGAACATCATGATGGTGCGCAGCACCCGCTGGCCGCGGCTGGCCTTCTCGACCAGCAGCGCCAGGCCGAGCCCCAGCAGCATTTCGAGATTGAGCGCTATGGTGAGCAGAAGCACGGTGCGGCCGAAGGCCCACCAGAAATTCGCGTCGGACAGAATGTTGCGATAGTTGCGCAGCCCGATGAAGGTGAAGAAGGTCTCCGGCCGCGTCAGCCTGAACGGCGTGAAGCTGGAATAGAAGGACAGGCAGAGCGGCACGACCACCACGGCCGCCAGCACGAGCACGGCCGGCAGCAGAAGAAGGGTTGGCGCGGAAAGCCGCTTGGCCGTCATGCAATGTTCCAAAATTGCTTGCGCGGCCGGCGATCCAATCGCAGGGCGGCCGCATCGGTCAAAAGCGGCGCCGGCCACAAGACCGGCGCCGCAGGGAGGATGGTTCCTTAAAGCGCGTCGTGCTGAAACGGATTCAGGCGACGCGCTTTAAGTCCTTGTTCTTGTGCGTGTCGTTTTCGCAAAACCGCTGCACACTTTTGCGCGACATGCATCAGAGCTTGCCGGCGTCCTCGAGAATCTGCGTCGCCTTGGCGGCAGCATCGTCGAGCGCCTGCTTGGAAGTCTTGTCGCCGAGGATGGCGGCCTGGAGCTCCGGATAGACGGCGTTGGAGATCTCGATCCACTCCGGCGTCTGCGGCACCGGGAAGGCGTTCTTGGCGGCTTCCTGGAAGGCCTGCAGCACCTCGGTCTTGTAGGGATCGGACTTCGCCTGCTCGAGGTCCCATTCCCAGACCTTGGTGCGGGTGGGCAGCGGGCCGGCGGCTGCCTCCAGCTTCTGGCTGTCCTCATTGGTCAGCCACCAGACGAGCGAGGCGGCGGCTTCCTTGTTGGCGCAGTTCTCGGTCACCGAGAAGCCGTGCGCGCCGGACCAGCCCGAGCGCTTGCCGGACGAGCCCTTCGGCTGGACCTTGACGCCGACATTGCCTGCAATCTTCGACGACTTCGGGTCGTTGAAGAAGCCAGCCCAGCCCGGCCAGTCGAGGTTGATCGCCACGGTGCCGGAAGCGAAGCCCTGGCCGAGATCGTCCCACAGATAGTTGGTCGTGCCGGCCGGCACGGCCTTGGCCTTGTAAAGCTTGACGAACCAGTCGAGCGCCTTGACGCCGGCGTCCGAGTTGAAGGCCGGCTTGCCGTCCTTGTCGAGATATTCGCCGCCGTCGGCAATCACCATCTCGTAGAAGCGGCCGTTGATCGCCTCTTCCTTGCCGGCATATTGCGTGCCGTAGAAATCGGGCGGGCTGGCGAAGAATTCCGCCTGCTGGGCCATCTCGTCGAAGGTGTCCGGGGGAGCGAGGTCCTCGCCGTATTTCTCCTTATAGGCCTTCTTCTTGGCTTCGTCCTGATAGAGGCTCTTCTGGTAGTAGAGCGCCGAGACGTCGAACTGCGCGCGCGGCAGCATCACCAGCTTGCCGTCTAGCGTCCCCGCCGCGATGTTGGCCGGGACGAAGGCGTCGATCTCCTCCTTAGGCAAGAGCTTGGCGAGATCGGTGTAGATGCCCGGATATTGCGGCGCGAACGAGGTGTGGTTGGAACCGACGCACCAGGTGATCGAATTGGAGGCGATGTCCGACTTGATCTCCTTGTCGAGATCGAAGTGATTCTTCTTGGAGATGACGTTGACCTTGGCGCCGGTCGCCTTCTCCCACTCGCCGATGCGCTCGTAGAGCTTTTCGTATTGCTGGCCGCCGATCAGCTTGGCGTCGATGGTGACGCCGGGAAACTTGCCCGGCAGGTCGGCCGCGAATGCAGCGCCCGATGCCATGAGCAATGCGCCGGCGGCGACGCCGGAAAGCAGTCTGTTCATGAATTCCTCCCTGGACGGCCGGTGGCCGTCATGACCTGAAGCTCAACCGCTTCATTCATATGCAAACAAAATATTCATAAGTCGTCAAGCCGAAACTTCTTCCCAATGAAGGCACTCTTGCGTATATGAAGATGAAAATTCACCAGAGAGGCATCCGGTGCAGGACGACGAGGAAGACCGCTATCGCGCGCCGGCTCTGGACAAGGGGCTGGATATCCTGGAGCTGCTCGCTAGCGTCGACGGCGGCCTGACGCAGGCCGAGATCGCCAAGCGGCTCGACCGCAGCCCGAACGAGTTCTACCGGATGCTGGACCGGCTGGTGAAACGCGGCTACGTCACACGCCCCGACGGCGACCGTTACTCGCTGACGCTGAAGCTCTTCGGGCTCGGCCAACTGCATGCGCCGGTGCGCAGGCTGGTTTCCTACGCCACCTCGATCATGCGCGAGCTGGCCGAAACCGCATGGCAGGCGAACCAGCTCGTGGTGTTCGATCGCGGCAGCGCCGTCGTCATCGCGCAGCAAGAAGCGCCGCGATACTGGGGAATCTCCATCCGCGTCGGCTCGCATATCAGCCTGTTCGACACCGGGTCGGGACATGTGCTGCTGGCCTTCCGCTCGCCGGAAGAGCGCGAGATGATGATCGCCGAACACTTGCGCAGCAACGAGGAGATGAAGCTGTCGCCCGACTTCTTCGCCCGCCTCGACCAGGTGCGCGACCGCGGCTATGAGATGATGGCTTCGCTGCAGACGGCCGGCGTCTACAATCTGTCGGCGCCGGTGCTCGGTCCCGACGGGCGCGGCATCGCCGCGCTCACCATACCCTACATCACCCTGGTCAACGCGCCAGCCGCGCCCGATATCACCAGGACCATCACGCTGCTCCAGGCGGCGGCGGCTCGTCTGTCGCAACTTGCCGGATCGGATGTGAGGCCCAAGGAGTAATTCTTATTTGAATGATCAATTCTCCCGTGAGATGATCTTTGGGTAACATGCATAAGCGCGACAAGGGAGGAAGCCATGATCGTCGACACGCATCTGCATCTCATCGACAAGGCGGCGCTGCGCTATCCGTGGCTGACCGGCGTGCCGGCGCTCGACCGCGACTTCTCCCACGATGAATACGCAACCGAAGCGCGCCGCGCCGGCATAGAACTGGCGCTGCATATGGAAGTCGACGTCGACCCGGCCGATATCGAGGCCGAGACGGCCCATGTCGAAGGATTGTCGAGGAAGCCGGGCAGCCTGGTGCAGGGCGCGATCGTGTCGTGCCGGCCGGAAGAGGCCGGCTTCGCCGCCTGGCTGGACAAGGTGAAAGCCGATCCTTTCGTGAAGGGTTTTCGCCGCGTGCTGCATGTGGTGCCCGACGACGTTTCCGAGGGTGTGCTTTTTCGTGAAAACATCCGGCGTATCGCCGGCAGCGGGCTGACCTTCGATCTCTGCGTGCTGCCGAGACAGATGAGCCAGGCGATCACGCTGGTCGATCTGGCGCCGGACGTACAGTTCGTCCTCGATCATTGCGGCGTGCCCGACATCAAGGGCAAGGCCGAGCACCCCTGGCGCGAGCAGATCGCCGCGATCGCGCGGCGCCCCAATGTCGTCGGCAAGATCTCCGGCGTCGTCGCCTATGCCGATTCCGCGACCTGGACCGCCGAGACGCTGCGACCCTATGTCGAGCACACGATCGAAAGCTTCGGCTGGGACCGCGTCGTGTGGGGCAGCGACTGGCCGGTCTGCACGCTGGGCGGCGGACTGCTCGGCTGGGTGGCTGCGACGCATGCGCTGATCGCGGGCGCGAGCGAGACCGAGCGCGCCAAGCTGCTGTCCGGCAATGCGAAGAAGCTCTGGCGGCTCTAGGCTACGACACTACTGCGCAGCCCGAGAGACATGGATTAGCCGGCGACGGCCGGCGCGAAACTCTCGCGGAACAGGCGGTTGATGTCGGCAACGACACGGCTGGCGTCCTGCCGGCCGGCAAGGCCCGCGTTGAGGCAGTCGGATGCCACCTGCTGGAACGCCATGTAGCCGTCGTGACGCGGGCGCACCCAGGCGCCCTCCAGCGTCGCCCGCGTGGCGCGATAGAAGTCGCCGGTCGCGGCGTTGACGGCCGCATCCTCCCAGGCGGCGGCATGGCCCGGCTGGCCGCCGGCGGCGGCATAGGGTCCGCGCTGCACGTCGCCGCTGGCGATCCAGTAGGCGAAGTCGATTGCTTGCCGGCCGGCAGCGGAGAAGGCCGAGACGGCAATGCCGGTGCCGCCGAGCGCGGAGCCGACCGGGCCGTTGCCGCCCACGGACGGCATGTCGCAAAAGAAAAGCCGGTTCGGACGGAAACCGGCCGTCGCGTAAGGCACATAGCCATAGATCAGCGGCGCGCAGGCGATGCGCGAGCCGGCCTCGGCCATCTTCTCGAACACCGCGATCGGGTCCATCGTCAGGCATACGGGGTCGACCAGCGCCGCGATCTCGCTTAGCATCTCGATGACGGTTTCGCCGGTCTCGGGATCGACCAGATCGCCCGGGCCTTCGACGGCGCATGGCCGGCCGAGATCGGCCGCAAGCGTGAAGAAGCACATCAGCGAGTGCGGCGGCCTGAGCGGCAGGAGCACGCGGCCCTGTTCGGCAAGCTCCAGCACCTCGGTCCAGATCGCCGGCGCGGCCTCGATCAGATCGGGCCGCCAGGCCTGGACCTGGGTCGCGGCATCGATCGGAAACGCCCATTGCCGCCCTTGCCAGGTATAGCTCGGATAGGATCGACCGACGCTTGCCCTCGCCAGCGCGTCGCGTTCGGCCTCGCGGCCCGGCACGTCGAGCGGCGCCAGGCATTTTTCGGCGGTGATCTGGCCGACATGCGGGTGATCGATGACGATCAGGTCATAGGCGCGGGCGAGTTCTTCCACCGGGAAGGATTCGAAATCCTGCAGCGAGCGTTTCTCCCATTCGATCGAAACGCCGGTCTTTTCCTGCCACAGCCTGGAACAGGCGACCATCGGATCGTAGCCGCGCGGATGGTTCCAGGTCATGCCCTTGAGCGACGTCATAGACCGAATTCCTCGCGGATTTTTGCGCTGTGCTCGCCGACGCGGGGTGCCGCCTGCTCGACCTTGGCGCGCACGCCGTCGATCCTCAGCGGCGACCGGGTGGTGTGGATCGCCACGCCGTCCTCGCGCGTCACCGTCTGCAGGAGGTCGAGCGCCGTGAAGCCGTCGCTCTCCAGCACCTCCTTCCAGTTCAGCACCTTGGCGCACCAGATGTCGGCGGGCTCGAGGATGGCTAGCCATTCGTCGACCGATTTCTGCGCGATGCGCTGGGCGATGATCGCCTTGATCTCGTCGCGGGCGGTGAACCAGGTCGACGGCTGGTCGCGGTAGGGCGCCAGCGCCTCGATCTCGAGCAGGTCGGCAAGCTTCGGGATCGGTGTCATGGCGATCGCCAGGAAACCGTCCTTGGCCGGATAGACGCCGTAGGGTGCCGCCAGATAGGCATGGGCGCTGCGGAAGGACGAGCGGCGCGGCAAGCGCCGGCCATCGTTGAGGTGGGTCGTCAGGACCTCGAACTGGAAGTCGATCAGCGCCTCGAACAGGCTGGTCTCTACGTGGCCGCCTTGGCCGGTGATGCCGCGCCGGACCAGCGCTGCAAGGATGCCCTGCGCGCAGGCCGCGCCCGCCAGCATGTCGGCGATCGCCAGGCCGAACGGCACCGGCCCCTGATCTTCGTCTCCGTTCAGCCACATCACGCCGGAGCGCGCCTGGGCGAGCAGGTCCTGGCCGGGGCGCTTCACCCACGGGCCGTCCTCGCCATAGCCGCTGATCGAGGCATAGACCAGGCGCGGGTTGAGCGAACGCACATGCTCGTAGTCGAGGCCGAGCCGCTCGATGACACCGGGGCGGAAATTCTGGATCAGCACGTCGGCTTTCGCGAGCAGCCCGCGCAGCGCTTTCAGGTCGTCCTCGTTCTTCAGATCGACGGCAAAACTTTCCTTGGCGCGGTTGATGGCGTGGAAGATGGTGGAATCGCCGCCGATCTCGGTGTCGCTGAGATAAAGCCGGCGCGAGAGGTCGCCGCCATCGGGCCGCTCGATCTTGATGACGCGGGCGCCGAGGTCCAACAGCCTCAGCGAGCAGTAAGGTCCCGACAGGAACTGGCTCATGTCGACGACGACAAGGCCGGACAGCGGCAGGTCGGCGACCATCGTCACTTCTCCGTCTTGCCGGCGAAGTCGGCCGGATTCTTGTACTTCACGGTCTGCAGGTGCTCGCAGTAGAGGACCAGCTCGCCTTCGCCCTTGAACACCTCGTAGCTGGCGCGGATCAGCCCCATCTCATGATAGCGGGGTTTCTTTTCCATGTTGGTGCGGATCGAATAGATGGTGTCGCCGATGAAGACCGGCTTGATGAAGCGGAGCTTGTCGTAGCCGTAGGAAAAGGCGTTGACGCAATTGGTGGCGACAAGGCCGAGCCCGGCGGAGAACACGAACGCGCCGGCGACCAGGCGCCTGCCGAAAATGCCTTCGCGCTCGGCGAACATCTGGTCCTGCACGTAAGGGTGGATGTCGAGCACCAGAGTGTTGAAGAGATGGCTGTCGCCTTCGGCCATGGTGCGCCGGAGCGAGCGGATCTTCTGGCCGACCGGCCAATCCTCATAAAACCAGTTTTCGGCGTTCCACACCGGCAGCTCGGCGTGATCGGCCGGCATGTCGGAAGGGTGTGTCGAGGCGACGCCGACGGTGGGCGGGAAGCTGGTCATCATCCTGTTCGTCCGCTGCCGGAGAATAGGCCGCGCCGTCCGGGTCAGGCCGGAGCCAAACGCGATCGATCCTCCCCAAATCTTCTCTTGTGAAGATTATATTCACATATGAGATTTGGGTACAAGCGGGTTGGGCAGAAATTTTACCCGCCCGGCCGAACCGTCGACGGCGCCGTATCGATCGTGGGAAGCGGTAACGTGCCGCAGGAACGCAAGGGTTGATAGCGAAGGCTAGGCCCGGGCAACCAGGAAAACGCGTAGCGACTTTCCGCCTGAATCACGCAGAAATAAATGGTTATTAGGCAACTCTACAACGTCCAATACCCTTATCGGTTGTAGGATTCGGAAGATCAGTTGTGGCAGGAGAGCGCCGCAGGGTGCCGTGAGACATGGCCAATAAAATTGGCTTCGATGGCAGTGTAATTCGTTAGTAATCGATCATCAGGATAATACGGGTCTCGACCATATTTTGTGCCTTTTTTCTTGAGTCCACTATGGCTGTTCTCGGTGCGTTTCCTCCCGGTGTCGGCTGCCGACCCTTCGATGAGGAGGATTGGGAAGGCGTCGCGGATTGCCTGCGCAGGGGCTTTCCGGAACGCAGCCGCGGCTATTGGATCGAGGCGCTGACCCGCCTGTCGCGGCGGCCCGCGGTCGCCGATTTCCCGCGATATGGTTTCGTCCTCGAGAAGTCGGGCAAAATCGTCGGCGCCGTGCTTACGCTCTATGCCAGGCACAGGGGCGTGGACGGCGACGAAATCCGCTGCAATCTCTCGAGCTGGTCGGTGGATGCGGAGTTCCGGCCCTATGCCAGCCGGATGATCGCGACGGTCATCGCGCGCAAGGACGTTGTCTACACCAACATTTCCCCGTCACCCGGAACATTGAAGCTCAACAAGGCATTCGGCTTTCGCCTGTTTTCCGGCGGACAGGTCGCCTTCCTCCCCGTCCTGAACGCGATGCCGCGCCCGGACCGCGTGCTGGAAGCCGGTTCGGACCTCGCCGAGATGGCGCAGCTCACCGACAATGAAAGATACATACTCCTGGAGCATGCGGCGCTGGGCTGCCTGTCGCTGATCTGCATTTGCGACGGCCTGGCGCTGCCGCTCGTGCTGAAGCCGCGGCGCATATTGCACGGTCTCATTCCGTGCTGTCAGATCGTCTACTGCCGCTCCCACGCGGATCTGGTCCGGTGCGCCGGGGCCGTGGGGCGCTTTCTCCTGCGGCGCGGCAAGCTGCTTTGCCTCGTCGATGCCATGGGCCCGGTTCCCGGTCTGGGCGGCCGGTATTTTCCGAAGAAGGGCCTGAAGTATTTCAAGGGCCCGAAGTCGCCCTCGCCAGGAGACCTGACGTTCACCGAGATGGTGCTGTTCGGCTCCTGAACGACGTCGCGAAGCCGGCCGATCCTTGAAATCAGTCCAGTGCCCCGGCCCTTGCCGCCGCGGTTATGCGCCAGCGTGTTCCGAGCGAGATACCCACCAGCAACAGGCAGAAGGCGAGGGCAAGAGGGGAGTAGAACGCCTCCTCCTGCAGCACGGCGTTGGCCGAGATGGTGGCGATGCCGACAAAACCGAACAGGAAATCCGAGTCGCCGGTTTCGACGAGCTGCCGGCGCAGCGCCACCAACAGCGCCGCCAGGAAGCCGAAGAAGACGAGGCTGCCTACGCCCATCTGGTAAAGCATGACACCAACCGCGCTCTCGACCGGCACCGAGGCGGCACCCTCGGCCTGAGCGCTTTGCCAGTTGAGATTGATGCTCGTGCTCGACAGGTTGCCGCCGAGCCCCAATCCTTGTCCCAGCGGGTCGGCCAGGAAGTCGCGCATGCCTGCGATCAGGCCGAGGACGTGATAGTCGCCATGCGTCGCGCCGTAGCCGATCGCCGCCGTCGTCCAGACCACGGCCAGCGCTATCACCGCCATGAGCGCCAGGCCGGTGCGCGAGGGCTTGTAGATCAGTCGCGCGGCAATCGCGACGAAGAGCATGAACGTCGCCCCCTTGGAGCCGATGACGAGCAACAGCGGCAAGGCTGCGACAGGCAGCAACCACCGTCCTCTGAACAGGAGCCAGGCCGAAATGGTGCTCAAGGCGTAAGCATAGCTGATCGGATGGAAGTTCGGGCCGCCGATGCGAAACACGCTCGGCAGGATGTCGTTGAACAGCGGCGTGTTGAAGAAGGTCGTGGTCATCACGTCCTCGATGCCACGATAAACGAAACCGGTTTCCTTCAGCGCTTGCTCCCACACTCCCGTCTCGACCTGCCGCGATATGCTGCGCTCGACGTAAAGGTCGCCATGGAAGAGGCCGAGGAAATCCATCGTGAAGATCAGTTCGGCGTAGCCATAGATGATCGCGCCGGCGCCGAGCCAGAGCATGCTCTTGCGCAGATCGACGGGATAAAGGCTGGCGGCGAGGACCGCGACGTGAAAGCAGGCGAGCGGTGTGATCGTGTTGCGGAAATAGACGACCGCGTCCTTGGGGCCGCCATGCACGACGCCGAGGGCGAAATAGAAACAGACCGTTCCGCACAGCGCCATGTTGAGCAGCAGCCATGGACGCAATTCGGTCAGCGCGCGGACGCGGTGCTGAAACGAGGCGGCGAGGAAGATGCCGAACGCGGTCATCAGGATGATGAAGTTCGTGCCGCGCAGCGCGTCGAACGTGTCGTTGTCGGGAATGTACGGGGTGAACCAGGCGACCACGAGGTTCTGATAGAGGAAGGCGCAGATGATCAGCACGGGAACGCCCGAAGGCACCGCGTTCGCAATGATCAGCGTCAACACGAAGGTCGCGGCAACCCCGAACGGGGTCCAGACAGCAAAGGAGGAGACGGCGAGCGCAACGACAAGCAAGGCCGTGCCGACATGCAGCAGGGCTTCGGGCATGTCGCGGCCCGGCAGTCCGACAGGCGAATAGGCCTGCGTCGTGCTCATCGGCGGCCCCCTCCTGTCGTTGCTCGCCCCAGCAAGCGTCTATGGCGCCTGTCGTCCACGTCCGCTAACCTCCAAGGAGCGCGGCGATCATCGAGCCGTCGAAGCCTTCGACGCTCCGCCGGTTCTTGATGAAGCCGAAACCCTGATCGAGCTCCCAATAGGTCCATGCGACCTGATTCGTTTCCGCCGCCTTGCGCACGGCGCGCACCCAGGAAGCGCGGCTTTCGGCATCCACGCAGAAATTGAGCACGCCGAATTCGTTCAGCATCGCCGGGCAGTCATGGGTCGCGGACCAACGCGCCAGATCGGCAAAATCGGAGGCGATCCGTGCCTCTGTCCAAGGCGCCGACAATCCGTCCTCAACGAGGTTGGCGGCCTCCTCGTCGCCGGCCGCGCGCAGTTTGGAAAGCAGCTGGTTCACCGCCGCCGTTTCCTTGCTTGCGGGAAAGGGCAGGCCCGCGATGCGGGCGAGCGGCGACGCATCCCAGTTTTCGCACTGATGGGTGAATGCCATCGGAGCGTAGTAGTGAACCGCGGCAATCTGATTGTCGTCGGCGAGCGGCGGCGTATCGGCGATTTCCCAGATGCCCTGAAACCGTGCCGGTCCCCAGACCAGCGTGTGGAGCGGACACTTCGCTCGCAACCTTGCGGCGATCCGTTCGCGCAGCGCCAGCCATGCGTTCCGTTCCATCGGTGGCTCGTTCAGCAGCTCCGGGTAGACCGATTCCATCGGCAGGTCGGCGACAACGACACGCAAGGAGGTCCAGGCCCGAAGCACCTGCCCGCCCGCGGCTTCGGGATCGTTTCGGAAAGCCGCCACCAGCTCGCCCGAGGGATGCATGTCGAGGAGGACCGAAAAGCCCAACCCGACAAGATCCCGGATCCCATTCTGGATGCGGCGAAGCGTTGCCGGATGGCCGCTGGAGACGAGGTCGCCGTTCACCGGCAGCCGAATGGTTTCGAAGCCCGCCTGGCGCAGCTTTTCAAGCGTGGCCGTGGCGGGGGCAGGTCCACCGTCGCGGTCGAACCATCCTGGAAGGTTGAAGCCGCGCGACGGGACGCGGACGCCGCCCGTCGCCAGCGCGGCCGACCGTGGCAGAGGGGAGGTGGCGAGCAGGACTCCGGCGGCAAGTGCCAGCGCATGTCGCCGTGACATCTTGGACGGCGATGTCATCGATGCATCGCCTCCACTGCCTATCCCCGGGCGGCGGCGCTGCGGCGCTGTTCGCCCACCGCTCGCGGACCGTCCATCGCCTCGGCCGGCCGTGCGCCGTCCGGCGCGACGACAAGAGTGGCGCTGCGGCCGATCTGGCCGGCGCCGAATTTTTGCGCAAGCAGCTTGGCGGCTTCCGAAGGCTGCTCGAACGGGCCGAGCGCAAGAAGCGCAAGGTCGGCTTTGGCGAAGAGTTCCGGAATCCAGCCATTCTCATTGAACGAAGGGGCGATCACGAGCACGAAATCGAACGCGCTCCCGGCTTCCGCCAGAATGCCGCGGAAGGTGTTGCGATCCGGCACGCCAGGACCTTTCTCCATCACGGAGCTGCAGACGACCGTCCGCAGGCCGGTCGCGCCGTCGATGAACAATCCGGCTCCGTCTGTCGTCGAGCTAGACAGATGATCGCCGATTTCCACCATCAGCACATTCTGATCGGCCCGTTGCATGCCGATGCCCAGCATCGCGCCCGCGATCCTTGCCTCGAAGCTGCTGCGGATCGAGGACACGAGGATGACAAAGGGTTTGCCGTGGTCGTTCAGGTGCAGGACCATCTGCCGCATGATCTTCAGGACGTCGAGCGACAGCGTTTCGTTTCCGGTCTGGAACAGCTGCTTCCTGATCGCCTTGATGTTGGAATAGGCGGTTCCGCCGGCGACGCCGGGCAGGCGGTATTCGCCGAAATTGGCGGGCATCGGCAGTGGCCGGGGGCTGACGGGCGCGCTGTCCTTGCGGTCCACGACCGGCTCCTGTGCGGCATGCTTCGGCGCCTGCGGATCCTCTTCCGGCTGCGGGACCGGACCAAGCGCCAAGGCAAGGCCGCATCCGGCGAGAAGCCCCAGCACGACGCTCACCAGGAGAAGCAGGACCGGCTTCGGCCATGTCGGCTGGACCGGCGGCGAGGCGACGCCGATCTTGCGCGCCTCGGACGTCTGCACGCCCTGCATCTGGGACGTTTCCTGGGCGCGCTTGAGATAGTCGTCGAGCACGGCGCGCGCGGCCTGCGCCTTGGATTCCAGTTGCCGCAGCTGCACCTGCGCGATGTTCGAGTCCGTGGACTGCTGACGCAGGGCTTCGAGCTTGTCCTGCAGCTTGCCGACATTCTGCACGGCAAGATCGTAGCTGGCCTTCAACTGCTGCCTTATCCGATCGGCCTCGGCCGCCATCAGTCGCTGCAACCGCTCCAGTTCGGACTGAAGCCGTCCGATCGTCGGGTGACGCGGCCCGTACATGGTTTGCAGGCTGGCAAGCTCGGTGGCGCGCTGGTTGTAGTCGTCGCGCAATTTGCTGGCGGAGGTGGAGGTAAGAATATCCGCGAGCTTGGCGAGTCCGGCCGGTGAATTGCCCGCCGCCAGCGCCTGGTTGTAGCGGTCCTTGGCCCGATCGGCGTCACCCTGGGCGGCTATCAGCTGCGCCGTGAGCTGATCGAGCTGCGACTGCAGCGTGCCGCCATCCGTCGAATTCACGATATTGTGTTTCGTCTTGAAATCCTCGACCGCGCGCTCGGCGTCGCTGACATCCTTCTGCAGGCCCGAGATCCTGTCCGTCAGCAGCGTGTTCACGTCGCTGTTGGCGGTCTCGCGTTCTCCCACGAGGCCTGCCCGGTACTGGTCGACGATGGCATTGGCGATGCGCGCTGCCTTTTCCGGCGACGGCGAGGTGAAGCTGACATTGATGACATAGGTAAGTCCTTCGCGCTCCACCGACACCTTGCTCTGGAAGCGTTTGAAGGCGGCATCCTGCGTAGGGGTCGCGCCGGCTCCGAACAGCGACAGCAGACGCGACGTCATACCGGCGCCGGCGAATTCCGGATCGCTGTCGAGCTTCTGGCTTCTGAAGACCGCGCCCAGCAGGTCGGGCGACTGGATGACGAAGACCTGGCTGGCGATGGCGGCGCTGTCGGACCCGATCCCCGGAAGCACGTTGTTGAAATTGGTCGCGCGCGTGTCGCGGGGGTCGATCAGTATCGAGGCCGTCGCGGTATAGCTCGGTTTCGTCACCGCAAGATAGGAAAGCGCGAGCAGCAATGCCGCGCCGGCGATGGCAAGCACCATCAAGCGGCGCGCCCAAAGAATGGCCCACACGGCACCTATGTCGAACAGCGGCGGAAGAGTGCGCTCGTCGATCCTGGCTGGCTTCATCAATGTTCCTCGTGCGGAGCCGCGACCTAACGACCTCACTCGTCTCCACATTATTAAGGATTATCGTTAGCCATCCGTTAAGCGTGGCGGCGTGACGATGAGCTCGGCGTGGGCGATGCCGGTAACCATGCGAAGCGTTCGCGCTGGCGCGGTTGCGGCATTTTGCTTATGCAGGATCGGGTTTTGAGCGTCGTCGTAGGTGCTGGGTAGGCCCATCGCCGATCGTCTCAGGAGGCGACGTTGAAGGACAATACAGGGAACCGCGAGGCCGCCCAGGGGGCAGCGGCCAGCCCGGCGACCGACATGCGCATGTCGATCACAGCCCTCGCCAAGAGCGGCGCCGTGGCCGGCATCATCAAGCTTGCCAGCGCGGGCCTGTCCTTCCTCATGTTCGTGGCCGTGGCGATGGTGACGGACGAACGGGGGTTCGGCCTTTACAGCGCGACCTATGCCGGCGCGAGCCTGGTTTCCTTCTTCGCTTCTGTGGGGCAGCAGAGCACCGTGCTCAGGTTCTGGCCCCAATATGCCGGATTGGGCGATCTCGCCTCGGCTCACGGGCTGATGGCCCGCGCCATTCTCGTGGCGCTGGCCGGGCTTGTCGGCACCAGCCTGCTCATCATCGTGGTGGGTTTCCTGCCTTTCGTCGGCAGGGGAACGCCGGAATGGCTCCCGCTGTGCGTGGCGGCCGCGGTGCTGTCCTTCTCGCTCGGCTGGTCGGAATTTACCTCCGGCGCTTTCCGGGCCAAGAACGCGCTGATATCGGGCCTGTTGCCGCGGGACGTCATCTGGCGCGCGGCGACGATCGCGGCCGTTCTGGTGCTGCATTTCATGCATGTGAGGATGGATGCGGTCGCCGCGACGTATCTGACGGCGCTGCTGCTCATCCTCTCGGTTGTCCCGCAAACAATCATCCTGGTGCGCGACACGATGGGGGCCGATCGCGGCGGTCTCACCGAAGGGCAGAAGCGGGAATTCAAGACCGTGACGCTCGGCCTGTGGGGCGTCACCTCGCTGCCGCCAGCGCTCGGCCAGGTCAGCACCCTGCTCGTGGCGATGATCCTGGGGCCTGAGGCGGCAGGCGCGATCTTCGTGGCGGACCGGACCACCCGTTTCGTCACCCTTGCGCTCAACGGCATCAACCAGGCGCTGGCGCCGCAGATATCGGCCGCCTTCTACAGCGGCGACAGGGCTCACGTGCAGCGCATCACCAGCCTCGCCGCGCTTGGCGGCTCGGCCATTGCGCTGTGCGTGCTGGCATCCTTCTGGATATTCGGCTACCTCATCCTGTCCATCTTCAATCCGGCCTATGCGACGCCGACCATGAGGGCGACGCTCGTCATCTTCGGCATAGGGGCGACGTTCGGCACCGCCTGCGGTCCGATCGAAATCCTGCTGCAACTGACCGGTCTCCAGCACGCGCTGTTCAAGGTGCTTGTCGTCGTCAACATCGCCGGGCTTTGCGTGACGGCGGTGGCAACCTATTACCTCGGACCGGTGGGTGCTGCGCTCAGCATTGCCGGAACCGTGATCGCCTGGACGGCGTTCGGAGTCTCGATCGCCCGGCGCAGAATCGGTATCAATCCATCGGTCCTTGGCTTGTCTTTCGACAGGATCGGTCTCGGGCCCCACCTGCTCCCGAGAGAGCGCACGTGAAGATCGTCCAGGTGCAGACCCAGGCGGAGGCGGCCGGGGCGCAACGCATCTCCGACATGGTGGGCGAAGGATTGCGGGCGCGCGGACACGAAGTGCGCACCGTCTTCATGTATCGTAAGACCGATGCCTATGACCGCGATCCCAACGCGGATTTCATCCTCAAGGAACGGCCGCGAGGATTGCCAGGGCAGATCCGGGCAAGCGTCGGCCTGGCGCGATATCTGCGCGGGGCACGCCCCGACGCGGTCATCACCTACCAGCACTATGGCAACATCTTCGGCACGATCGGCGCCCGTCTGGCCGGTGTCAGGCATATCGTCGCAAACCAGAGTGGCGCCCCGCACAGCAAGGGGGTCATGGGTCTTCTCTCGCAGATCGACAAGCTGATGGGCATGGTCGGCCTCTACCAGGCGAATGTCGTCAATTCCGGCTGGACGGAAGCGCAGTTCGATCGCTATCCGCAATCCTATCGGCGGCGTATGCGCCGCATCGACCATGGCGTTCCCATACCGGGCGAGGAATTCGACAAGGCAGCGGCGCGCGCCGCCTTCGGCCTGCCGCAGGACGTATGGCTGGCCGTGTCGTCCGGCCGGCTGACGCGCATGAAGAACCAGATCGCGCTTGTCGGGGCGCTCGACCAACTGCCTGACGTCCATCTCGCGCTTGCCGGCGCGGGGCCGGAGCGCGAGGCACTCGTCGCCTTTGCCGAGAACCACGGCGTGGCGAACCGCCTGCATCTCGTCGGCGAGGTTCCTCCGGCACGCATCTTCGAATTCCTCGCGGCCGGTGACGCTTATGCGTTCGCCTCGATGAACGAGACCTTCGGCCTCGCCTGCGTCGAAGCGGCGATCTCCGGCCTGCCGATCGTTGCGAGCAACCTCGACGTCATGCGCGAGGTGCTGACCGCCGAGGACGGCTCACCCGCCGCGCTGTTCGTCGAGGCCGACGCCGCCGGCATGGCCAAGGGGCTTGCCGATTTGTTCGCCCGGCCGGAATTCAAGGCGAGGCTTTCGGCGGCGGGGCGACGGCTCCGCGACAAATATTCGCCGGCCAGGATGTGCGCGGGCTACGAGGCGCTACTGCTTGCCTGAGAGCCCGTTTGGAAACTTTACTCCTGCGGCCATCTGAAGGCGTTTTCTGCGCTTCCGGTGCTCACGTACTCAAAGGTACGCTCCGCTCCGGCCTTCGCCGACCGAAGCCCTCGTAAGTGTCGCCGCTCTATGAAGGCTACGGCCGGCGTAGGCCGGTTCTCGAAAGCACCTTCATATGACTCGTAGGAGCGAGTTTCGAAACAGTCTCTGACTACTTCCGCACCGCGGCGATCCCGTCGATCACCTCCAGGCGGCCCGCCCGATTGAGCGTGTGGATCTTCGGATAGGGCCAGTCGCCGGCCGCATCGATCGGCCGCGGCGCCGAAAGCCGCACCGTCTGCTGGTCGAGTTGCAGCAGCTCGGACAGGCCAAGCCCGCCGCCATAGCCCAGCGTTCCGTCCTGCACCGGAAGGAGGACACGGCCGTCGCGGTTGCGGACGAAGGCTCCGCCGGGGCGGGCCATGCGATGGTCGATCAGGATCGGGTTCGCCGGATGTGGCAGCCATGGGCCGGCGAGCGCGGGGGCCGAGAAGACCACCAGCATGTCGGAAGTGCTTCCGTGGCCGTCCCGGTCCGTGGCGAACAGCCAGAGCGTGCCTTCATGCTCGAACAAGGTTGCATCGGAAATCTCGCCCTCGACCAGCACGGTCTCGGCAATCCAACCGTCCGGGAAGCCCGAGGCGCGGTAGAGCGTGAGCCTGCCGCTGGCGCTCGCCTCGGGCAGCATCCAGACCGCGCCGTCGCGCTCGAACACTTGCGGGTAGGAGAGGTGGTGGGCTTCCTCCAGCACGACCCGAGGCGTGCCGGGGACACCGCCGGCATCGAACGGAACAACGGAGATGACCGCCTTGCCGGTGGCGTGCGGATAATCCTCGACGAAGACGAAGGGCTGGTCCTGCCACCAAAAAGGAAACGGGTCGGCATAGAAATGGTCGCCCATATCCGGCAGCACCGACCAACCGGTCCCGAGCTTGCCGGTGTCGGCGACGCCCGGCGCATCGGTGAAGCGGTAGCCGACACGCCAATGCGCGTGGCGGAAGCGTGCGCGTCGCAGCGCCTCGCGGCCGAGCCGCGGCAGCGCCGTGCCGAGATAGGCGGATGTGAAACGGCCTCGCTCACCACGATCATGGCTCTCCGCGATCGGCTCCCGCAGCAGCCGGCCGGCAGCGAACGCGCGGGCGACCGACTGAACCAAAGTGACGGCCCGGGCGAACACGTCGTCGGTGCCGAGCGCGGTGGACTCACGCTTGTCGACCATCGGCCGCGCCTGGCCCACCACCGTCTTCCTGTCGAGCACGGCCTCGATCACCGGCAGCCTGCCGGCCGCGACGGCAATTGCTGCCGAGAGATCGGCGCTCGATCCGTCGAAGCGGAGGCCGATGGTCGGAACATCCGATGGGACCGCGTCGCCGGCAAGGTCGAGCCTCAGCGCGGCAGGGCGATTGCCGGGCCGAGCCTGTATTTCTTGCACCGCGGAGCCGAGAAGCGGGCCACGCCGGCGGAAAAGACGTTGCTCGAACTGGAAGGCGGCTTTTGCCGCGGCCGGCCAGCCTGCCGGCCCGGGCTGATGCGCTACCGCGACATCGTGGCCGTCCGCCTCCAGCCGCTCAATGGCAACCTGCTGCCAATGGCGCGGCGCCGATTGCGGAACGATGACTTCGATCGCCAGCATGTCTTGCCGTCCGCGTCTATTTTCTATTCGGGTTTTCGTAGTTCCGACAATGAGGAGCGAAAGACTAGCCCTAAATGCTTACATCAGCGTTACACGCAAAATCCAATTTCGACTTCGACGTTCACGGCGAAGATTCTCGACTTGCGATCCCGAACCGGCCGAGTGGGCGGGGCGCCCGGCCGCTTTTGCAACGCAACATTAGCATTTTACGCATATACCAAGATTCCAACTATCCCGGCGATCGATCTTGACCTGAAGGCCAAGACGTCGTCGATAGGCCGCTGTCCCGCCGGTTCGGATCACATGTTTGAAGTCACTGCCGAGGATGCGTTCGATTTCCGTTCGACGGAATACGCCGAGCTCTTCGCCAGCTCGGCGGCGACCGCCTTTCAGCACCCCATATGGCTCGCGCAACTGTATGAGAGGCTCGTACGACAAGGCGCCGCCACGCCGCTGATCATCGTCGTACGTCTGCGCGCAAGCGGAAAGCTTGCGATGGTCCTGCCTCTGGTGAGGCGCCGCTACACGCTGCTGAAGGTCGTGGAATTCGCGGATATGCGGGTTTCCGACTATGTCTCGCCCGTCGCCGATGAGGAGACTTTCTCCCGCATCCTCGCGGACAGCCGCACGGTCGCCGCCATCCGCAAGCATCTGCGGCCATACGATCTCTTGCGCATCGGCAAGCTGGCGGACCGCTCACTGGCGATGGAGCGCCTGTTCGGCATCGACAAGCGCGACAGCATGGGCATGAGCGCCTATACCAGCAAGCTGGAGCCGACATTCGCCGGCTGGCGCGAGCATCGGCTGGACCAGTCCTACCGCAAGGAGCTCGACAAGAAATCCCGGCAGCTCAACCGCATGGGGGAGGCGCGCTTCGAACGCGTGGACGACCCGGCCGCCATCCGCACGACATTCGATGCCCTCAAGCTCTATCGCGGCAAACGCTTCGACGGGAGCGATGGCCCCGCCGACCTTTTGCAAACGTCCTCCTATTTCGATTTCTATCTGGCTGTCGCCAATGAAGGATCCCGCGGCTTTGCCCGCACCTACGTGTTCTGGATGAACGGCCGGCCGATCGCGGGCGCGCTCGGGCTCGAGCATCGCGACTCCCTCCTGATCATTCTCGGCGGCTTCGACGAGGCAGGCTACAGGAAGCAGTCGATCGGCAGCCTGATGTTCGAGCAGATCGCCCGCGACTGCATCGAGCGCGGAGATCACTATCTCGATTTCACCATCGGCGACGAGCCCTACAAGCGCATCTTCGGCGGCCGGCCTTCACCGATGTGGCAAGTCTACCATGCGGGGAGTCCGCTCGGCTATGCGGCGCATCTGACGGTGGAGAAGTTGCCGGCAGCCAAGGCGCTGGCACGGCATATCCTGGAGGCCGCGCATGTCAAGAAGGCCAAGCCTTCCGCCATCATCGTGCCGGCTCCCGATGAGGCTGCCGAATCTTCCTGATTGAAAACGCGTTGGATACCTGTGTCGGGGAACTAGAGCGGTTCACCGTTTCACGGAAACGGCGAACCGCTCTAACTCTTTGTTTTTACGCAATTCCGGACGGAAAACCGCTGCGCACTTTTCCTGGAATTGCTCTAACCTCGATCAGTTGACGGCTTCGATCCGCGGCTGCTTGAGACCGCGCAGCCTGGCGGCAAAGCTCGGGCTGAATTTGTCGATCTCATGCAGGATACGGCGGCGGCTGAAGTGAACCTGCCGGCGCGCGCGCCAGCGCAGGTCGGTGTCGATGGTCAGGCTGCGGCGGAAGTTTGCCAGTTCGAGCCCCCGCTCGTCCATCTGCCGTTTCATGGGATCGTCGTAGAAAGTGGCGATCTTTGCCGCCGCCATGCCGGGCGAGGCCATCCATTGCGGCACGTGCACCATGCACAAGCGTTCGACGTCGGTGAGCAGGCGGCTGACGCCCGTTCCGGCGGCCGGACAGGATGTCTGGTAAGCGTCCCCGATCAGGACGACGCCGTCGCGCTTGCAATTCTCGGCGACGGTGATGTCGGTGAGCCAGCTCGAGACACGGTCGATGACCTCGAAATCGCCGAATGTCTTGAGGAGCCCGGGAAGCGTTTCGACGAGCGTCTCGCGAGGGCGGTCGCGCAGCGCCTTGACCCAAGGGTCGGTATGCTCCCGGAAAACAAAGAGATTGGCGCGAGTGACGCCGCCGGCCGGGAAAAAGTTCAGGTAGTCGATCCCGTCCGACACCCGCTCGCCGTAATAGGTCAATGCCGGATGCTTGAAGGCACGTGCGCCCGCCGGCCGTACATTGAAGCCGAAGGTCAACGATTGCCGCTGGTGGACGAACCGCCGCTCGATACCCACGTCGCGTCGCAGGATATCTCCCATGCCGGTGGCGAGCACGAGGAGGCGAGCCGTCACATCCGGCTGGCCGATGATCGATACACGCTGCCGCTCCGGACCCGCTTCCACCGCGCTCACCCGACCGGCGACGAAGCGCACGGTCTTGGGCAGTTCGGCCCGCATCACCGCGACGAGGTCGTCGTAGAAAATGCCGTAATGAGGGGCGCGCGTGCGGTCGAGCACACGCCCCTTGCGCACGTTGACGATCTCGTCGAATGCCGCGGCCGCTGCAGAAAGACTATCGAGGAGACCGATCCGGCGCAGTTTGTCGATCTGGTCGCCGGCGATCTTCTCGACGCGGAACTCGCGCGGAAAAACGGGGTGGCGGTCGATCAGCGTGACATGGTAGCCCGACCGCCCGAGCAGGGTCGCGGCAAGCGTTCCGGAGAGTCCGCCGCCGACGATGGCGATCTCCGTGTCGGTCCCCTCCGGCAGCGGACGAAGCGAATGTTCGGCGGTCATTGCGAATACCTCAACAGGGCATAGAGAGCACGGGGATTGGTGGTGAAATAGCGCCAGAAGAGCCGGCGCGGCTCCATCAGCATGCGCCAGAGCCATTCGAAGCCGGCCTTCTGCACCCAAAGCGGCGCGCGCCGGACCTTGCCGGCGATATGATCAAAGAGCCCCCCGGATGTCTTGATCACGCCGACATTCGAGAGCCGCGACGCAAAATCGCGAACAAAAATCTGCTCGCGCGGAACGCCGAGGCCCAACCACAATATGTCCGGTGCGAGCGCGTTGATTTCATCGAGCTTTTTCTCGAGCGCCTGGCCGGAAAGATATCCGTGGCTGTGGCCGACGATGCGCAGGCGCGGGTAGCTGGCCTTGATCGCGGCTACGGCCTTGGCGTTCCCGGCCTCGGTCGATCCGAGCAGGTAGAAGGTCGCGGCCTCGTTCTCGGCGAGCCTTGCCACGTCATGGAACAGGTCGGTGGTGGCCACCCGTTCCGGCAGCGGCGTGCTGCACAATAGGCGCGAGGCGAGAACGAGCGGCTGCCCATCGGCGAAAATCTGGTCGGCTTCGCGGAAGAGGGCGGCTATCTCGGACTTCGCGCGCGCCTGGGCGATGACCTCGCCGTTGGCTGAGGTGAAATAATACGGACGGCTGCCGTGGCGGTGCTGCCGCGCCGCCGCGATCATCAGACGGGCGGCGCCTTGCCGGTCGATCACCGTGACAGGAAGTCCGCCGAGTTGCACCGTCGGCAATGCAGCCAAGTCCTGCGGGGAAGGCGCTGCCTCCAGCTTCGCCACGGCGGTCACGCTTGGGTACCCGGTCGAAGTCTGATGCTGCAACCGGGGAAAATGAGAGGTCTCATGGTTAGCGGGCGTCACATATTGGCTGGAGTGGAGCGGATCCGATCCGTTGGTGGTAACGCAGTCTTGTTCAAAATCTCTTTTTGAACTTTCTAAAACTTTTCGCATAGGAGAAGTCGCCCCATTCTCCGATATTCAAGCTACCCCCTTCATCGTCATCATAAGTAAAAAAATCAAAACGTTAAGTGAATTGTTAATAGTTAGTTAATATGTAAAATTTGAATTGAAATTCAAATTGATTTTGTTCTTTCGATTGCAACTGCGACTTGTTTTTTGTCGATTTGAAGTTGTATTCTTTCCAGGCGTTTGCGGTGCGATTGCTGTTGATCGTAGCCACATCGGGGCGCCAGCTCGCATCCTGGATAGCGGCGGGTTGTCGATTGCAGCCGGGGTCCGGGATGTGGCGGCTCTACCGGCCCCCATCAGCCGCACTGCGGCGGCGCCCACGGCTGTCCGTCACATGATGCCGAAAGTCTTGTAAGCGTCGACCGCGCTCATCCCTTCGCGGATCGCCTTGGCGACGAGTTTTTCTCCGCGGACTTTCTCAAGGGCCAGCCGCACCACCTCTTCCTCGGCCTGCCGCGGAATGACGAGGACGCCTTCCTTGTCACCGAAAAGCAGCGTTCCCGGCTCTATGCGCACGCCACCGATCTCGAGCCCGCAGCGATAGTCCATGACCTTGCCGCGCACGCCCTGATCCTGCGCGTAGTAGCCGGTGCAGAAGCAGGGAAACCCCAGCGCCTTGATGCCATCCGTATCGCGGGCGAAGCCGTCGACCAGTGCGCCGCGCGCGCCGAGGATTTTCGCGCGCGTCGACATGAGTTCGCCCCACAGCGCGTAGCGGGGCGAGGCGCCGCTGGCGACATAGATCTCACCGGGCTTCAGATCGTCGAGCGCTTCGAACATCAGCCCTCAACGGGTTCCGTGTCGCCTCGCCGGATGGAAAAATGTCGGCCTCGAGCACCGGCATGGCCCGACCAAGCAATCGCGTCTTCTCATCGACAGGCCTGAATACGGGCGGCAGGAACTGATGCTGCAGCCCAAGCGTGTCCATCACGTCGCCGACCACAGCGACGAAAAGCTCCGCTTCGAACAGGCGGTACATCTCGGCATCGTCGGCATAGAGGCCCGTCGATCCCGTCATCAGGCTTCTATCCCGATGTTGGTGGGTTGAGCGGTGCGGCAAGGCCCGAGCGCCGAGGCATTCTGCACCAGCGCGCGCATATAGCCGAGCGCGAAGGCCTTTCCCGCGTGCCAGGGCGCGTCGCAGGACATTTCCGGCGTATGGTCGGGGATAATGACGCCGCCATAGTTTTCATCGCGCAGGATGCGGACGATCTCGGCCATGTCGATGTCGCCGTCGTCGACGAAGGTCTCGTGATAGTTCGGCACCTTGCCGCGGACGTTGCGGAAATGGATGTAGCCGATCCGCTTTCGCCGGGCGAAGCGCCGGACATGTCCGTAAATCTCGTCGGTGCCCGGCATCTCCTGCAACGAGCCGAGGCAGAGTTCCAATCCGTTGGACGGGGAATCGACGATATCCATCAGCCGGTCGTATTTCCGCGGCCGGTTGACGAGCCGCGCGGTACCGCGCAGCGTCTCGGCCGGCGGATCGTCGGGATGTGCTGCGAGCACGACGCCGGCTTCCTCGGCCACCGGAACCAGCTCCCGCAAGAAGGCGCCGAGCCGCTGCCAGAGTTCGTCACTGCTCACCGTCACCGGGCTGGCGTCCGGCCGGCCGGGGCGGTAGCGCATGTTCCAGACGACACCGTCGGGCAGCGGCAGATCGGGATCGATGGCCGCAAGGTCGAGTCCCACCGACATCGCCTCGCCGCGCGCGAACGGTCCGCGCGACCAGCCCCAGACGCCGGCAACGGAGAAGTTGTAGCCGATGCAGGGAATGCCGGCGCGCCCGGCATCGCGGACCAGCCGCTTCAACCCTTCGATCTGCTTCGCCCGATCGGGGCCGTCGAGCAAAACGTCGGACCAGAAACGCGGCGAAAAATTCTCGATCGCGGCGATTTCCAGTCCGTTGTCGCGCACGGTCTTCACCAGGCCGGCGAAGTCCTCATAGCTCCAGAGCTCGTCGGTGGAGCAGTCGCCCCAGCCTTCCTTCTCGCTGCCGGCGGACAGCGAAGGATCGCGCCCGCGAAAATAGTTGGTGAGATGAGCAACGATGTGCGTGGCGCCCGCCTGACGGGCGAAGCGGAAATTGTCTGATGTCAGCGATTCCCGGTAGAGGCCAAGACCGATCTTCATGGTTACTTCACGCCGATCCCGGCGCTCAGGCCGCCGTCGATTTTGTAGTCCGCGCCGGTGCAGAAGCTCGCCTTTGACGAGCACAGAAAGGCGATGAGCTCCGCCACTTCCTCCGGCTCGCCGATGCGGCCAAGCGGATGCGCAGCGCCGAAGCGCCGGTAGGCCTCCTCGACATCGGCATCACTGCCATTTTCGCCGCGTGCGGCCTTCTCGAGAATCGGCGTGCGGATCGAGCCCGGACTGACCGAATTCACCCGGATGCCGGCCGCTGCGTAGTCGAGCGCGAGCGAACGCGTCAGCGTGTGGATGGCGCCCTTGGTCGTGGCATAGGCGGCGACGTTCTGCTGGCAGGCGAAACCCTGCACCGAGGCGACGTTGACGATGGCGCCGCCACCCCGGCGGATCATTTCGGGGACGCCGAAATGGGCGGTCAGATAGATCGAGCCGACATTGACAGTCATCGCCTTGTTCCAGGTTTCCCAGTCGGTCGTCGTCGCCGTTCCGTACGGATGGACGGCGGCCGAATTGACGATCACGTCGAGGCCGCCGAAGCGCGCGACGCCGGCTGCGACGGCGTCGCGGACCTGGTCCGGCACGGAGACGTCGGTGTCCACGACCAGCGCGACGGCTTCAGACCTTTCCAGTTCCGCTCGCATTGCCGCATTGGCCGAGCGGTCGATACCGCAGGCGACGATCGCAGCGCCGCCCGCGGCAAGGCGCCTTGCGGTCGCAAGGCCGATACCGGTCGTCCCGGTCACCAGGGCGACCTTGCCGTCGAAATCCTTCATTGCGGGAACTCCTTCAATCACGTGGCGGAAGCCGGCTCTTCCGGCAGGAATCGCAGGGCGAAATCGAGATGGCGGCTCATCAGGTAGGCGTAGGCCAGCCTGTCGCGCGCGCGCAGCGCGGCGATGATCTCGCCATGCGCGGCGCGGGTATCGGCCAGTACCGGGCGCATTTCCTTGCCGATGGTCATGATCCGCAGGATCACCGGGGCAAGGAAGGAATACATGTCCGTCAGCATGCGATTGTCGGCCAGCGCGACCAGCGCCATGTGGAAATTGAAATCGTTCTCGGCGGCTTCCTCGATCGAGCGGCTGTCGACGATCCGGGCATTGATCTCGTCGAGCGCCTCGATCTGCTCGCTCGTGGCATTGAGCACGATGTGGTCGCCGATGCCGACTTCGATGATGCGCCTGAAACCCTGGATGTCGGCAAAGGACGAGCGCGAGACATCCATATGCGCGGCGAAGAAATTCTGGATGGCGATGCTCTGCCCGTCGGCCAGGACGGCGCCGACGCGTGGTTTCGGTTCGATCAGCCCGTAGGTCCGAATGGTGCGCAACGCCTCGCGCACCGTGTTGCGGCTGGCGCCGGTGATCTCGCTGAGCTCGCGTTCGGTCGGCAGCACGTCGCCGACATTCAGCTGCCGCGCCCGGATGAGGTCGAGGATCCGCCCGGCCGCGGCGTCAACCGCAGAGCTGCCGCCGGCGCGACGGCGGTCGGCATTGTCACGCACGGCCTGAGGGTTTTCCAATGAGCTGCTCCTAAATTGTTGGACCAACATATCGCAAGATTTGGGGAAAACAACCAACTTCGGCCCTGCATTGGTTGATTTTGCAGACATAATGCTGGCCGGCGGCCTCCGCAAACGACGATATTTTTAATTTGACTCCTATCGTGGTCCAACAATAAGTTGCTGCTCTCTCGAAAAGGAAACGGCGATGGAACAGTGCTGGCGTTGGTACGGCCCGGACGATCCGGTGACACTCGATCATGTCAAGCAGGCGGGCGCGACCGGCGTCGTCTCGGCCCTGCACGACATCTATGACGGGCGCGCCTGGCCGCTTGAAAATATCCTGGAGCGCAAGCGGATCATCGAGGCGGCGGGGCTGACCTGGTCGGTCGTCGAGAGCATCCCCGTCCACAATTCGATCAAGATCGGCTCGCCGGAACGGCTTCGTTATGTCGGCTTCTACAAGGATACGATCCGCGCGCTGGCGAAGGCTGGCATCGCGACGATCTGCTACAATTTCATGCCGGTAGTCGACTGGACCCGCACGGATCTGGCGTACCGGCTTCCGACGACCGGTTATGCATTGCGCTTCGACGCCATCGATTTCGCGACTTACGACCTGTTCGTACTGAAGCGCAAGAATGCCGAGGCCGGCTACACATCCGCCCGCATCGCCGCAGCGCAAGCGCGGCTGAAGGAACTCGGCGAGGAGAAGATCGACAGGATAGAGCGCAACCTCATCGCCGGCCTGCCCGCCACCGAGCGCAGCTACGACCGCGACAGTTTTCGCGAGGCGCTGGCCGAATACGATGCGATCGGGCCGAAGGAATTGCGCGAAAACCTCGCCTGGTTCCTGCGCGAGATCATTCCGGTCGCCGAACAGGAAGGGGTGCGCATGTGCATCCATCCCGACGACCCGCCCTTCTCGCTCTACGGCTTGCCGCGCATTGTCTCGACGGCCGAGGACGCGCGCTTCATCCTCAATGCCGTCGACAGTCCGGCAAATGGGCTGACGTTCTGCACCGGCTCCTACGGCACGCGCGCCGACAACGACATCGTCGCCATGGTCAAGGAATTCGCCGACCGCATCCATTTCGTCCATCTGCGCAACATCACCATCGAGGATGACGGCTCCTTCTATGAAGCCGAGCATCTCGAGGGCGGCACCGACATGGCGCATGTCATCCTTGCCCTGATGCAGGAGGAGGCGCGGCGTCGGAAGGAGGGCCGCGCCGATTGGCGCATTCCGATGCGGCCGGATCACGGGCATCTGCTCGCCGACGACATCGGCAAGACCAGGATCAATCCCGGCTACTCGCTGATCGGTCGGCTGAAGGGTCTCGCCGAACTGCGCGGCATCATGCGGGCCGTCGAGCGGTTTGGCCTGGCTTGAGGCCGGTCCGGGAGAATGCACGGTTTGCGTATGTAAAAACTATTTGCTCAGGTAAAAATACCTGCTACTGGTTTGCGGGCCGGGCGCAAGTCCGGTTCCAGGGAGGAATTGCCAGATATGACAAGACTGCGCGGTCTTGCGTGGGATCATCGACGTTGCTGGGGTCCGCTCGACGCCAGCGTCGGGCCGTATTGCGCCGCCAATTCCGGCCTCGAAATAGAATGGGACCGCCGCAGCCTCTACGAATTCGGCGAGGGCGCGCTCGGCCCGGTGCTCGGCGCGTATGATCTGGTCGTGTTCGACCATCCCTTCATCGGCGACATCGCGCAGGACGAGCTGATGGTGCCGTTCGACGACTATCTGTCGGCCGAGCAGATCCGCTTCTTCGAGCGGGATTCGGTCGGTCCGTCCTGGCGGTCCTACGGCAGGAATGGTCGCCAATGGGCATTGCCGATCGATGCCGCCTGCCACGTCGCCTCATATCGTCCGGACCTCCTGGAGCGCTACGGGCCGGTGCCCAATATGCATGAAGAAGTCGTCGCGCTCGGCCGGCTCGCGCGCAAGGACGGCAAATGGCTCGGCCTGCCCTTCGTGCCGACGGATGCCATGTGCATGCTCCTGACGCTCACGCACCCGCAGGAGAACGGCGAGCAATTCATCGCAACGGACATGATCGAGCGGGCAATCGCGCAACTGCGCGAGCTGGCGGCGCTGTCGCATCCAAGCTCGTCCAGATGGAATCCGATCCGCTGCTACGACCATATGGTCGCGCATGACGACGTGGTCTATGTGCCGTTCGCCTTCGGCTATGTGAATTACGCCTCGAAGACCGACCGGCCGTATCTGCGCTTTGCCGACGTGCCGACCGCGCGATCGGCCGGCGCCTTGCTCGGCGGCGCCGGCATCGGCATCAGCGCCCAGTCGAAACACAAGCAGGAAGCGATCGACTACGCGCTGTTCCTGTGTTCGCCCGAGTATCAGCGCGGTGACTATGTGAGATCGGGCGGCCAGCCGGGATCGCTGGCGGCCTGGAAGGATGCGAACGTCAACGGCCTTTCAGGCGATTTCTTCAATTCCACGCTGCGCACGATCAGCTCGTCCTATTTGCGTCCGACGCATCCGGGCTTCATCGCCTTCTTCCGCGAATGCGCGCCGCGTGCGGCCGCCGCCATCGCCGGCGACATCGCGCCGGCCGAACTGGCCGAGCACGTGAACCGCCTCTACCGCCAGACCAGGCAACCGGAACGGAGCGTCGCGTGATGGCAGCCGGCATTGCCGAAACGATCGAGGAAGGCGAAAGCGGCCGCAACGGATATCGCGTGCCGGCGGTGGAGAAGGCGCTCGACGTCCTGGAGTTCATGGCCTCCAGCGCCGAAGCGCTGACCCAGACCGAGATCGCGACCGGCCTCGGGCGATCCATCCACGAAATCTACCGCATTCTGCTTCTGTTGGAGAAGCGGGGCTACATCTTCCGCACGCAATCGGATCGCTTCCGGCTGTCGCTGAAGCTGTTCGAGCTGGCGCATATGCATCCGCCAGTGAACCGGCTGATCGAATGCGCGTTGCCGGTGATGCGCGAACTCACCACCAATGCCGATCAAAGCTGCCACTTGGTGGTGCGCGAGGGACAGAACGCGCTGGTGGTGCTGCAGATCGATTCACCGCTGCCGATGCGCTACTCGGTCGCGCTGGGATCGCATTTCCCGATCCTCGAGACCAGTTCCGGCGCGGTGCTGCTTGCCCATTCAAGCCGGGCCGAGCGCGACCGCATCGTCGAGCGCATCGTGGCCGCCGGCGAAGGCCAGGGAACGCGGGAAGAAATCGAGGCGCGGCTGAACGAAGTGGCCAGGCTCGGCTACGAGATGCGCGCGTCGCTGGCCGTCGAAGCCTGCACCAACATCTCCATGCCGGTGCGCGATCACACCGGCGCCGTCATCGCGGCGCTCACGGTGCCGCTCTTGCCGCAGAAGGCGGCGCGCTTCGACCGTGGGACCGTCTTC
This sequence comes from Mesorhizobium sp. WSM4904, assembly GCF_029674545.1. Lineage (NCBI taxonomy): Bacteria > Pseudomonadati > Pseudomonadota > Alphaproteobacteria > Hyphomicrobiales > Phyllobacteriaceae > Mesorhizobium > Mesorhizobium sp. WSM4904. Next base: position 2,612,769 of record NZ_CP121354.1, read on the forward strand.
GAACGAGCCCGCGCCGCAGCCGAGAAGATATCGGCGGCACTCGGCTGGGGTGAATCCACTTCGTTACGTGCCGACCCGGAACGGCGGGACTACCCGTTCAGCGACTGACAAAAGCAATAACCTGGGAGAAGGAAATGCACTGGTCCAAGTCAATTCTGTTTGCATCCGCGGCCATACTAGCCCTGGGCACCGCCGCGGCGCATGCCGAGAACATGCCCAAGCGCATCGGCTACGTCACCAACTACGCCACCCATGAGTGGTACCAGAACGTCATCAAGGGCATGAAGGCGCGCGCCAAGGATCTCGGGATCGAGTTCGAGGTGCAGGACGCCAATCTCGACATCGCCAAGGAAGTGTCGGCCGCGGAAGACTTCATGGCCAAGGGCGTCGACGTGCTGATCATCACGCCCGTCAACGAGGAGGGCGTGGTGCCGCTGCTGCGCCAGGCGAAGTCCAACAACATACCGGTGGTGCTCGAGGGCAATCCGGTCAAGGGCATGACCACGATGGTCGCCATCTGCGACTACGACACCGGCTACATGTCCGGCGTCGAGGCGGGCAAATACGCCAAGGAAAAGCTCGGCGGCGTCGCCAAGGTGATGAATGTCGGCCTGCCGCTGCTTTCCGCCACGGTGCTGCGCTCGCACGGCTTCATGGACGGCCTGAAGACCATCATCCCCGACGCGGTCATGGTCCACGACCTCGACGGCGGCGGCAATCCGGACCGCGCGCTCGAGGTCTCGTCGGCGGCGCTGGCCAAGAATTCCGACATCAACATCATCTACGGCATCAACGATTCCTCATCGCTCGGCGGCTTGCAGGCCTGGAAAGCGGCCGGCAAGTCGCAAGACGGCCTGCTGACGGTCGGCACCGGCGGCGAGGGGCTCGCCTTCATCAACGCCATGCAGAACGAGCCGTCCTACCGCATCGAGGCCGCGATGTTCCCGGAGAAGGAAGGGTTCACCGCCATCGATGCCGCGGTCAAGCTCTTCAACAGCGAGGAAGTGCCCGAGCACATCGTCAGCCCGACCGCGCCGATGACCGGCGAGGACTGGAAGAAGTTCTATGACTACGACGGCACCACCCGCACCATCAAATGGGACGCCGTCAATGCGCTGCAGCCGCCGGCAAAGTGCATGAAGACCTCAGCCGATCTCAAGAAGTAGGCTGATCGACACGGCCCTTCCCGCGAGGTGGGAAGGGCCGCCCGGCTAGGCGCCGTTGGCGGCAAAGACACCGACACCGGCGCCTGACCCCCGAGCGACGGGAATGGATTGAGATGAGCGAGCTTACACACGCCCCCGCGCAAAGACGTTCCATCGGCGGCCAGCTTCTGGGCGGCAGCCAGCTTGTGCTCGGCGTCATCCTGGCGGTGCTGTGCATCGCCATATCCCTCGCTGCGCCGCAGTTCTATTCGGAGGCCAACATCATCGCCATCCTGCGCCAATGCGCGCTGGTGCTGATCGTCGCCTCGGGCATGACCATGCTCATCATCACGGCGGAGGTCGACCTGTCGGTAGGAGCATCGCTCGCCTTCGTCGGCTGCATCGGTATGGCGGTGCTCAATTCCACACACAGCCTTGCGCTCGGCATGCTGGCGGCGCTTGCCTTCGCCGGCGGCGTCGGCTTGTTTAACGGGCTGGTCGTCACCAGGCTCCGGGTGAACTCGCTGATCGCCTCCATCGGCACGATGATGATGCTGCAGGGCGGCGTCTACCTGTTCACACGCGAGGCTGTGCAGAACCACAATCAGCTGGCGAGCTTCACCGATCTCGGCGCCGGCTATGTCGGCGCGGTGCCGGTTCCCGTCATCCTGGCGGCGCTGATCTTCGCGGTCGCCTATGTGACGCTGCGCTTCACCACGCTCGGCCGCTATCTCTACGCGGTGGGGGCCAATGAAAGGGCGGTGCGCCTGTCCGGCCTGCGCTCGGAACGCCTCAAGCTGTTCGCTTTCGTGGTCACCGGCCTTTGTGTCGGCGTCGCCGGCATGATCCTGTCGTCGCTGATGAATGCCGGCCAGCCGACCGCCGGCCGCGGCTTCGAACTGACGGTCATCGCCGCCGTCATCCTCGGCGGCACCAGCCTGCTCGGCGGCCGCGGCTCGCTGTTCGGCACGCTGCTCGGCGTGCTGGTGCTGAAGGTGATCGACAACGGCATCATCATTCTCGGCTGGAACCAGGATTTGCAGATGGTGGTGCCTGGCGTCGTCATCATCCTGGCGACTTATCTCGACATCATCCGGAACAAAGCCAATGTCCGTTGATTTCCTGCATCCCGGCGAAGGCACGGCCATCGACACGAATGTGCCGGCGCTGGAACTGCGCGGCATCGGCAAGCGCTTCCCGGGTGTCGTGGCGCTGGACAATGTCGACTTCACCCTGGAGCCCGGCAAGATCCACGCCCTGATGGGCGAAAACGGCGCCGGCAAGTCGACGCTGATCAAGATCATGGCCGGCGTCTACGGCAAGGATGCCGGAACCATCCGCATGCGCGGGCGCGAGGTCGACATCAGGTCGCCGCGCGACAGCCTGAAAGAAGGCATCAAGGTCGTGTTCCAGGAGATCGCGTTGATCTCCGAGTTCACCGTCGCCGAAAACATCTTCCTCGAAGGCTATCCGACCGGCAAAGCCGGCTCGATCGACTGGAAGAAGATCCGTACCGATTCAGCAGCGCTGTTCAACCGCATAGGCTTCGATGTCGATCCGGCGGCGCGGACCGGATCGCTGCCCGTCAGCCAGCAGCAGATGGTCGAGATCGCCCGCGCGCTTGCCCACGAGGCGCGCGTCGTGGTGATGGACGAACCGACGTCCTCGCTGACGCCGAACGAAGTCTCGTTGCTGTTCACCGTCATCCGCCGTCTGGCGGCCCTCGGCATCGCGGTGGTCTATGTCAGTCACAAGCTCGACGAGGTGTTCGAGATCGCCGACACGGTGACCGTGCTGCGTGACGGACGCCACATCTCGACCAAGCCGGTCGGCGAGCACAGCAACGACACGCTGATCCAGGACATGATCGGCCGGCGCATCGACAATCTGTTCCCCCGCAAGCGCGGCGCGCCGGGCAGCAAGGTGGCGCTGTCGGTAAACAATCTCAGCACGGCGAAGAAGCTGAACGACGTCTCCTTCGAGGCGCGCGCCGGCGAGGTGCTCGGCTTCTTCGGATTGATGGGGGCGGGCCGCACCGAGCTCGCCAAGGCGATCGTCGGCTACGATCCGATCACGTCCGGCGCGATCACGGTCGACGGCCAGCGCCTCGCGCCGCATGACACGCGCACCGGCGTCAAGCTCGGCATCGGCCTGCTCACCGAGGATCGCAAGAGCGAAGGACTGATGAGCGAGCTGCCCGTCTACCAGAATGCCAGCCTCGCCTCGCTCGGCGCGTTCGCCCGCATGGGCTTCGTCGACAAGGCGAAGGAGCACAGAGCGGTGCAGGACTATGTCGACCGTTTCCGCATCAAGACACCCAGCCTGTTCCAACAGGTGAAGAACCTGTCGGGCGGCAACCAGCAGAAGGTGCTGATCTCGCGCTGGCTGATGCGGGGTCTGAAAGTCATCGTCGTCGACGAACCGACCCGCGGCATCGACGTCGGCGCCAAATCGGAAATCTTCGCGCTGATCGACCGGCTTGCCGGCGAGGGTCTGGCGGTCGTCATGATGACGTCGGAGATGCCCGAACTGCTCGGTCTCGCCGACCGGATCGCGGTGATGTGCGAGGGCCGCCTGACCGCGATCATGTCGCGCGAGGAAGCCACGCAGGAGAAGATCCTCAATGCGGCGATCGGGTGAGGTCATGACGCTTCGCTGCGGTATTCCCTGCGTTCAGTCCTTCGAAGGGAGCAAGCGATGAGCCTTACAAGCATGGCTTCCGCAAAAGCCGAGCCGTCCATGCTGGGGCGGCTCTTTGCCCGGCAGGAACTGGCGCTGCTGGTCTGCCTTGTCCTGGTGCTGGTGTTCTTTTCCGCCACGGTCGAGAATTTCCTCTCCGTGCGCAACATGACCAACGTGCTCGGCCAGGCCTCGCTCGCGCTCACTGCCGGCATCGGCTGCGCCATCGTCTTCATTTCCGGCGAGGTCGACATTTCGATCGGGTCGCTGCTGGCGACCATCGCCCTGCCGCTGATCATCATCATGAACGACACCAACTCGCTGCTGCTCGGCGTCGGCGGCGCGCTACTGTTCGGGCTGATCATCGGTGTGGTGAACGGCTATCTCACCGCCTATGCCGGCATCAACTCGCTGATCGTGACGCTCGGCACCATGTTCATCATGCGCGGCGGCGTCTATCTCTACACCGGCCAGCGCGCGATCCCCGACGATGCCGCCCTCGACAGCTTCATCGCGCTGTCGGACGGCCGCCTGTTCAACATCATCCCCTATTCGGCGGTCATCGCTATCGTCCTGCTCGCCGCATTCGGCTACATGATGCAGCACCGGCCGTTCGGGCGGCAGATCTATGCGGTCGGCGGCAACCAGGAAGTGGCGCGGCTGGCGGGCTACGACGTGCGGCGCGTCAAGTTCGTCTGCTTCATCGTCAGCGCACTGCTGGCGACGGTTGCCGGCATCATCCTGGCGGCGCGCGTCGGCTCGGCGCAGCATACGGCCGGACTGAACTTCGAATTCCAGGTCGTCGCCGCGACCGTGCTCGGCGGGGTGAGCCTCGCCGGCGGCATCGGCAGCCTGACCGGCATGGCGCTCGGCGTCCTGATCCTGCAGTTCCTGTCCAACGGGCTGCGCGGGCTCGGGCTGCCGACCGAATGGCAGCTGGTCATCACCGGCATGATCATCATCGCCGCGGTCGCCTTCGACGAGGCGAAGCGCAGGCGTGCGATTGGAGGCTGACATGGCTCGTCTTGAAGGAAAAACCGCCGTCATCACCGGCGCCGCCGACGGCATCGGCCATGCCATCGCCGAGGCGATGGCGAGGGAAGGGGCGCATGTCTTCCTCGGCGACATCGCAGACAAGGCGGGCGAGGATTTCGCGGCAGCGCTGCGCGCCGCCGGCCACCTGGCCGACTATGTCCATTGCGACGTTTCGCAGGAAGCCGATATCGCCGGCCTTATCGATGCGGCCGTCAGGAAGACCGGGCACCTCGACGTCCTGGTCAACAACGCCGCCATCGCCATCGGCGGCATGCCGGTGCACGAGATGACCGACGAGCAATGGCACCGGCTGATCGCGGTCAACCTGACCAGCGTGTTCCGCGGCTGCAAATACGCGCTGCCGCACATGATCGCGCAGAAGGCGGGCTCGATCATCAACATGGCCTCCGCGCAGGGCCATATCGGCCTCGACGGCTGGACCGCCTATGCCGGCGCCAAGGGCGCGGTGATGGCGATGACGCGCCAGATGGCGGTCGAGTTCGGCCCGGTGAACGTCCGCGTCAACTCGATCTCGCCCGGCACCATCAACACGCCGATGAACGACAGGCTGATCAAGGAGATCGGCGGCAATCTCGCCAAGGCCTGGGTCAAGATGCATCCGCTCGGCCGCATCGGCGAGCCTTCCGAGGTGGCCGAGGCCGCCGTCTATCTCGGCTCGGATGCGGCCGGCTTCACCACCGGCACCGACCTGCGCGTCGATGGCGGGCTGACCGCCGCGCCGCGCTACGTCCCCGAACTGCTCTGAACACGAAACGAGACATCAAATGAACAAGGCCCTCGAAGGCGTCCGCATCCTCGATTTCAGCCATCTGCTGCAGGGGCCGTTCGCCACGCAGCTGCTCGGCGACATGGGCGCCGATGTCATCAAGATCGAGCGGGCCGGCGCCGGCGACATGTTCCGCGGCATGACCTTCTTCGCCAAATGGGTCGGCGGTTCCGAGAGCCCGAACTTCCTCGCCTGGAACCGCAACAAGCGCTCGATCGCGCTCAACCTGAAAAGCCGCAAGGTGCATGCCGTCATCATGGAGATGGCGAAGAGCGCCGACGTGGTGGTGCAGAACTTCCGCCCCGGCGTGCTCGCCAAGCTCGGCTACGGCTACGAGGATTTCAAGGCCGTCAATGCGCGCATCATCTACTGCTCGGGTTCGGGCTATGGCGAGGAGGGCCCTTATGTCGAGCGCCCCGGCCAGGACATGTTGATCCAGGGGCTCGCCGGGCTGATCGCCAACACCGGCCGCGGCGACCAGGCTCCGGTTCCCGCCGGCGCCGGTCTCGCCGACCAGATCGGCGCCATGAACATGGTCTACGGCATATTGTCGGCGCTCTACTATCGCGAGAAGACCGGCAAGGGCCAGAAGATCGAGGTCAATCTGCTGGCCGGGCTGCTCGCGCATCTCAACCAGGAATATGTCGCCGTGCTCAATCTCGGCGAGGATTTCGTGCGGCCGAATTCCGGCATCGGCCACCCCGGCATGCAGGCGCCGTTCGGCATCTACGAGACGAGCGACGGCGGCTACGTGTCGATCGCCATGAGCCCGTTCAAGACGCTTTACGAGATGCTGGGGGCGCCGCAGCTCGCCGTCTACGACGACCTGAAGACGCTGTTCGACAAACGCGACGAGGTCTTCGAGAAGGTCAATGCCGAGACCAAGAAATTCGCCACGCAGGATCTTTTGGCACGGCTTCTTGCGGCCGACATCTGGTGCGCCGAGGTAAAGGACATCCGCCGCGCGGCGGAAGACCCGCAGGTCACGCATATGGGCATGATCACCAGCTACGATCATCCGCGGGGCGGCAAGGTGCGGGTGGTGGCGCCCGCGGTCAAGATGAGCGAGACGCCCGCGACCATCGAACGGCCGGCCCCGCTGGTCGGCCAGCATGGGCGCGAGATCCTGGCCGAGTTCGGCCTGTCGAAGGACGAGATCGCCGCACTCGAGGCGTCCGGCGACATGACCGTGGAAGCGGCCTGACGATGGGCACCTACCGGACACTCACGGTCGAAATCTCCGGCCGCGTCGCTGTCGTCACCTTCCGGCGCGCCGATCAGCTCAACGCCATGAACCGGCTGATGCAGGGCGAGATCACCGAGGCCTTCGAGGCGCTGTCCGCCGATGCGGACGTCGGCGCGATCGTGGTCACCGGCGAGGGGCGCGGCTTCATGGCCGGCGCCGACATCAAGGAATATGCCGCGCAGACGGCGCCCGAGTTCGACACGTTCCAGGCTGCCGGCATGCGCATGTACGCGGCGATCGAGAGCAACCGCAAACCGGTGATCGCCGCGGTCAATGGCTTCGCCTTGGGCGGCGGCATGGAGCTCGTGCTGTGCTGCGACATCGTGATCGCCAACCAGTTCGCCAAACTCGGCCTGCCGGAGATCAAGCTCGGGCTGATCCCCGGCGGCGGCGGCACGCAACGCAGCGTCGTCAAGCTCGGCCGCAACCGCGCCAATCTTCTGCTGATGACGGGTGCGATCGTGCCGGCTTCCGAATTCGTCGGTGCCGGCCTGGTCAACGAGATCGTCGATGTCGACGCCCTGATGCCGCGCGCGCTGGAATTGGCCGAGATGATCGCCGCCGAGCCTGCCGCCGCGATCGAAGGCCTGAAGGCCCTGACGGCGCATGCGGTGTCGGGCGAACCGGCCGATGGCCTTGCCATGGAGCGCGACATACTGGGCGGCCTCTATCGCAGCGAGATCGGCCAGCGGCGCGTCAAGGAGTTCGCCGAGAGAAGTGTTGCGAAGAAGGCCAGCCCATGAAGGGTGACGATTATCGCGGCCTCGGCTGGGCGCATGGCGCGCTAACCGTCCAGCGGCTCGGCGCGATGCTGGCGCCGGTCACGTTCGTGCTCGCCGACGGGCGTCAGGTTTCGCCGATGCATGTCGCGCCCTGGTCGAACGAACGACAAGCGGAGGCGCTGCCGGGCATTCTGCGCAAGCTGCGTGGCGAATGGCCCTGCGTGCCTTTCGGCTATTCGGTGCCTGCCGAGGGGTGGCCCGAGGCCTGGACGCGTGTCATGGGACCTCCGACGCCGAACGAAGAAATCCATGGCCATAGCTCCAATCATGACTGGACATGGCGCGACAGCGAGCCCGGGTCATTGTCGCTGTCGCTTTCCTACCCCAAGGGGAGTCCGGTCGAGCGCGTCGAGCGAACGGTGAGGCCTGATCCGTCGGCGCCGGCCGTCGACATCGAATTCAGGATCGTCGTCCGCCACGCCTGTCGCCTGCCGATCGGCCTGCATCCGGTGTTCCGGCTGCCGTTCGAGACGGGCGCCGCCACACTGGAGCTCGCCGGCTTCGATGAGGGCCGCACCTATCCGCACGATGTCCAACCCGGCGCGGCACTGTTTGCCAGGAACAAGACCTTCTTCGAGCTGGTAGCGGTGCCGGCGCGCGCCGGGGGGATGATCGACGCCTCCCGTTTGCCCTTGGCCGCCGACACGGAAGAGCTGCTGCAGATCGAAGGCGTCGACGGTATCGCCGCGCTCGCCAACCACGAGGATGGCTACAGGGTGCAGCTATCCTGGCAAAAGGAGCATTTCCCAAGCCTTTTGCTCTGGTACTCCAATCGCGGCCGCAAGGCAGCGCCTTGGAACGGGCGCCACATCGCCATCGGCATCGAGCCGGTCTGCTCGCCCTTCGGGCTCGGCCCCGCGACCGCGCTTGCCGGCAACCCCATCGCGCAATCCGGCATCACGACGGCGCTGGAATTCTCGCCCGAAAAGCCGTTCGTGACCCGCTACCGCATCGAGGCATCCGCGCTGTGACGGATTTCAGGTCGATCTCCCTGGTCAAGTCGAACCGGCCGCAATTCACCGATATCGAGGGGCTGGCGGCGATGGTCGGCCAGGGCGATGCCTTCGGCGTCGGCGGTCATCATTTCGCCCGGCTGCCGGTCGCATTGCTGCGCGCGATCGCCGGGTCCGGCATCAAGGACCTGCGCTACGTCTCCTGGGCCGGCGGGTTGCCGCTCGAGCTGCTGCTCGAAGTGGATGCGGTGGCGGAAATCGACCTCTGCTTTTCCAGCCTCGATATCTTCGGGCTGCCGCCGAGGTTCCGCGCGGTTGCCGAGAGCGGTGCGATCCCCGTTCGCGACTGGACGGCCCTGGCCATGATCCAGGCGCTGCGGGCGGCGCAGCAGAACCTGCCGTCGATGCCGTTCCAGCTTCCTCAAGGGTCCGACATGCTGGCGCGCATGCCGGGTGCGATCGCCAGGCCCGATCCGGTTGCCGGGACCGATACCGGATTTGTTCCGCCGCTGAGGCTCGATACGTTCGTCGTTCACGCCCAGCGCGCCGATGAAAGCGGCAATGTCGAGATCATCGGGCCGCGGGCGCTGGATTTCGCCATGGCGGGCGCTGCGCGGCAAGTGCTGGTCACGGTCGAGGAGATCGTACCGGTCGGGGCGCTGCGGCAGGACGGCCGCCAGAGCATCCTCACCCGCAATCAGGTTTCGGCGATTGCCCTGGCGCCGGGCGGCGCCTACCCGGCCTCGTGCCTGCCATTCTACGTCACGGACTATCAGGCGCTGTCGGAGGCATTCGCGGCCAAGGAGGCTGCCTTGTCGGACAGGCTCCGCCCGCCTTTGGACGGCCCGCCGGAGCGGCTTCGAAAAGCGGCGAAAGTCAGCGCCGAGACAGTGCTGGCGATGCCGGCGCTCGCTCAGGGCAATAGACAAGCATCTGTCGACGAGATCATTGCCGCGCGCATCGCCGCCGAACTCGACAATGAGAGCTTTGCCAGCGCCGGCGCGGTATCGCCGCTCGCCAACGTCGCCTATCGTCTGGCCAAGGCGACGCATGCTCCGGACATGATCGTCGCGACGATGAGCTGCGGCCATCTCGACATTGCGCCGAGCCCGATGGTGCTGTCGCTGATCGAAAGCCTCGATTGCGAGACGGCGGTTGCGCATGCCGGCGGCGACGACACCTACTTGACCTACTACCAGGCGGGCGCGGTGACGCATGAGATCGTCGGCGCGGCACAGGTCGACCGGCGCGGGCGCGTCAACAGCATCGCGCTGCGCAAACCGAGCGGGGGCCCGCTGCGGCTGCCAGGGCAAGGCGGCATGGCCGACGTCGCCAACATGCATCGCGACTACCTGCTCTACGTTCCCCGTCACTCGGTCCAGTCGTTGGTCGATGAGGTCGAGATCGCGAGCTCGGCCCGCGGGCTGCTCACGCCTGCAGAACGCGACCCGATGGGTTATCGCACCGGCAAGGCGCTGGTCTTTACCGATCTCTGCGTCTTCAGGCTCGACCAGATATCGCGGGAATTGATCGTCATCGAAACCATGCCGGGCGTTACGCGCCAGCAGGTCTGCGACGCCACCGGATTTGCCGTGACCTTCGATGCCGATTGCCGCGAGGTGCCGATGCCGTCCAGCGATACGCTCGTTGCCTTGCGAAACCGCGTCGACCCGCTTGGTCTGCGCCGTCTCGAATTCGTCAGTGCGAAGGAGCGCGGCGCGCTGATCGCCGAGATCCTCGCCGCCGATCGCGCCATGGTCGATCGCTGCATCGCCGCGCAGCGATCGCCCGCCGCGAGCTGAGGAGCGTTTCATGGCCAAACCGTTGCTCGACATGTCCGCCGCGCGCGTCTTCTTCGACGGCATCTTCAGCAATCCGCGCGTCGCCCATCCGGAGGGTGTGGCCGTCCACCGCGATGGCTCGATCTGGTGCGGCACCGAAACCGGCGATCTCCTGCGGTTCGCCGCCGATGGCAGTTCGGTCGAGCGCATGGGCGGCACGGACGGCTTTCTGCTCGGCATCGCCTTCGACAGTGCCGGCAACTGTTTTGCCTGCGATCTCAGGCATGCCGCGATCTTTCGTTGGGACGCCGCGACGGGTCGAATGGAACGTTTCGCTGCCGCGGGCATCCGCGTGCCCAACTATCCGGTTGTCGATGAGGCGAGAGGCTGGCTCTTCGTTTCCGACAGTGTCGGCGAGGACAACCGCTCGGGCATCTTCCGCTACGACCTCGAGACGGGCGAGGGCGGTCTGTGGTGCCGGGAGGCCATGTCCTTCGCCAACGGCATGGCCATGGCGCCGGACGGCAACGGCCTTTACGTGGTGGAAAGCGACGCGCCCTGCATCAGTCATGTGCCGATCCTCGGCGACGGCAGCGCAGGGGCTCGGCGGGTCGTCGTCGAAGACGTGCGCAATGTTCCGGACGGCGTCGCCTTCGCGCCTGACGGCTCGCTGTTCATCTCATGTTATGAGCCAAGCCGGATCTATCGCTGGCGACAGGATCGAGGTCTCGAAGTGCTGATCGAGGATCCGGCGGCGACCACGCTGGCGCACCCCACCAACATCGCCTTCAAGGGCGACAAGCTCTACACCGCAAATCTCGGCCGCTGGCACATCACCGAGATCGATCTCACCGCAGTTCCAGGCTGAGCGGCCGGATTAACGTTGAGCCAGCAACCTATTTGAGATCGCGGAGAGAGTTTTGGTGGCGGAGGACCATTCTGGCCAAGACCCACACCAGACAAGATAATCAAATTCGGTGTGGGACGTGATGGTAGCGGAGGAGGGACTTGAACCCCCGACCCCAGGATTATGATTCCCGTGCTCTAACCAACTGAGCTACTCCGCCAGGAGTGACGAAGAGGCTCGAAGAACCGCCCGGGATCGGGCAATTTCGAGGCATTCGCCAAGGTCGCGCGGATATAAGGTTGGCAGGGCAAACCTGTCAAGCTTGGATACGGCCGGCAAGTCGGCATAATCTCGTGCCCGAAAAAAGCTTTGCCTGACAGACACTCAAGCGCATGCGTCGGGGTTGAGTTCGACGGGGCACGTCGTTATGTCTCGGCCATGAAATTCTAGAGTTTGAACGAATGAAGCCGCGCATCGCAGTCCTCGGTTGCGGATACTGGGGCAGCAACCACATCCGCACCCTTAAGGCGCTCGGCGCGCTCCATGCCGTTTCCGACGTCAATCGCGCCCGCGCCGAAGGCTTTGCCAGCGAGCAGGACTGTGAGGCGATCGAGCCGGACAAGCTGTTCGAGCGCGCCGATGTCGACGCCATCGTCATGGCGCTGCCGCCGCAATTCCATGCCGACATGGCGGTGCGCGCCGTCGAGAGCGGCAAGGACGTGCTGGTGGAGAAGCCCATCGCGCTGACGGTCGCGGATGCCGAGCGCTCGGTGAAGGCTGCCGGGAAAAATGGCCGCGTCTTCATGGTCGGCCACGTACTGCGCTTCCATCCCGCCTTCGAGACGCTGAAAGCGCTGATCGACAACGGCGAACTCGGCGAGGTGCGCTATATCCATTCGCACCGGCTCGGCCTCGGCAAGTTCCACACCGAGAACGACGCGCTGTGGGACCTGGCGCCGCACGACCTCTCGATGATTCTCGCCATCACCGGCACCGAGCCGATCGAGGTCAGGGGCGAAGGCGCAGCGCTTCTCGACAATCTCAGCGACTTCGCGCATCTGCACATGCGTTTTCCAAACGGCGTGCGCAGTCATCTCTTCGCCTCGCGGCTCAATCCCTATCGCGAGCGCCGGCTCACCGTGGTCGGCACCAAGGCGATGGCGGTGTTCGACGACGTCGAGCCCTGGGAGCGCAAGCTTGCCGTCTACCGCCACGCCGTCTGGCAGGACAGCGGCCAGTGGGCCTTCACCGCCAACGAGCCTTCTTACGTGGCGGTCGGCGAAGGCATGCCGCTGACACGCGAGCTCGCGCATTTCATGCAATGCATCGAGACACGCGCGGAACCGCGCACCGACGGCGAGGAAGCGATCCGGGTGCTGCGCATTCTCACCGCGGGCACGGTGACGCATAGCGGCTCGCCGGACTGAGCAATCCGCAAGGACAATCCTGACCTGAAGCGCCCGATTGGTCGAAGGGTACCGGCTACTCGGCGGGGATGCGCGCGGGCCGTTGCGCAAGCCTGGACAGCATCGCCTCGGCCTCGGCGCCGCGCTCGGAGCGCTCGATGAAGCCGCCGCCGTAGACTCGCGCCTCGTTGCCGTCGTCGGAATAGAGCACGCAGGCCTGTCCGGGCGCGATGCCGGATTCGCCGTCGACCAGCTCGACCGAGGTCACGCCGTCGTGGTGATGCAGCACGGCAGGGCGCGGCGGCCTGGTCGAACGGACTTTCGCGAAAAGCTCGATCCCGCCTTCAGGGACGTCCGAGAGGGGGCCGTCGCCAAGCCAATTCATGTTGCGCAGATAAATCTTGTGCGTCTCCAGCGCCTCGCGCGGGCCGACCACCACGCGCGCCCGGTCGGCGTCGAGATGGACGACATAAAGCGGCTCGCCGGAGGCGATGCCGATGCCGCGGCGCTGGCCGATCGTATAGCGCAGGATGCCTTCATGGCGGCCGAGCACGCGGCCGTCGATATGGACGATGTCGCCCGGATTGGCGGCCGCCGGCTTCAGCTTGGCGATGATGTCGGAATACTTGCCCTGCGGCACGAAGCAGATGTCCTGGCTGTCCTGCTTGGCGGCGACGGTCAGCCCCATCTCCTCGGCGATCGCCCGCACCTGCGGCTTGGAGAGACCGCCGAGCGGGAAGCGCAGATAGTCGATCTGCGCCTGTGTGGTGGCAAACAGGAAATAGCTCTGGTCGCGGTCGGCGTCGACCGGCCGGTAGAGCGCGCGATGCGCACCATTGGCGCGCGAGCGGATGTAGTGGCCGGTGGCCAAAGCGTCGGCGCCGAGATCCTGCGCGGTGGCCAAAAGGTCGGCGAACTTGACCGTCTGGTTGCAGGAGACGCAGGGGATGGGCGTTTCGCCGGCGACATAGCTCTCGGCGAAGGGATCGATGACCGCCTTGCGGAAGCGCTCTTCATAGTCGAGCACGTAGTGCGGGATGCCGAGCGTCTCGGAAACGCGGCGGGCATCGTCGATGTCCTGGCCGGCGCAGCAGGAGCCGGCCCGGTGCGTCGCCGCGCCATGGTCGTAAAGCTGCAGGGTAACGCCGACGACGTCATAGCCTTCGCGCTTCAGGATGCCGGCAACGACCGACGAATCAACACCGCCCGACATGGCGACGACGACGCGGGTGTTTTCTGGGCGTCCGGGGAGATCGAGGCTGTTCATGGTTCTTTCAATCTGCGTGGCGCTGGCTGCCAATGGCCGGAATATAGGTCAAGCGCACCGGCTGCGCCAGCTTGCCTCCCCAAGCGATCTTTTCGGCGATTTTTCCCGGCAAAATCAGGGCCGGTACCGCGATTGTTTCAAATGCCGAGCAAAAACCTAACGTGACGTTCACGATCCTTACCTAGTCATTAGGGTTCGCTTAGGCAATTTTTAAAGCTGTGGCGGTACTGTGGCGGGGATTGGGTCTTTGAGTTTTTAGTAGAGAGTACGATGACCGATCTGGTTAGACCTAGAGTCAAATACGTTATCGGGCCTGACGGCAGCCCTCTCACGATAGCCGATCTGCCGCCGACGAATACACGGCGCTGGGTTATCCGGCGCAAGGCGGAAGTGGTAGCGGCGGTTCGCGGCGGACTGCTCAGCCTGGAAGAGGCCTGCCAGCGCTACAAGCTCACCACCGAGGAATTTCTCTCCTGGCAGGCATCGATCGACGAATATGGCCTCGCCGGGCTGCGCACGACGCGGATCCAGCAATACCGGCACTAGACACCGGCTGTCGGAGACAGAAAGGGCGCGGAATTCCGCGCCCTTTCATTTTCCGGAGAGTCCTTCGCTCAGACCGTGAGCACGACCTTGCCGATCGGTCGGGTGGCGAGAAAGGCGTGGGCGGCGCCCGCCTGATCGAGCGGGAAAGCCTTCGCGACGTGGGGCGACAGCTTCTTGGCGTCGACCAGCCTGGCGAGTTCGACAAGGCCTTCGCGGTCGGGCGTCACCGACATCCGCTCGACGCGGATGTTGCGCTCCTTTGCCTTCGCTCTCGCGGCATCGGGCACATTGAGCAGCGACACCAGCACGCCGCCATCTCGCAGCACTTTCAGCGACGCTTCGGCATGATCGCCGCCGACGGTCTCCAGCACCAGGTCGAAATTGCCGACCGCCCCGGTGAAATCCTTGCTGGTGTAGTCGATCACCTCGTCGGCACCGAGCGAGCGAACGAAATCAAGCTTGTCCGGACTGGCGGTCGAGACGACATGAGCGCCAAGCGCCTTGGCGATCTGCACCGCCAGATGGCCCACGCCGCCGGCGCCGGCATGGATCAGCGCGCGCTGGCCGGACTGAATGCGGCCGTGGCGAACAAGGCCTTGCCAAGCGGTGAGGCCGGCGAGCGGCAGCGCTGCCGCATGGACATGATCGATGCCGGCGGGCTTGATGGCGATCTCGGCCGCTGGTGCTGCCGCGAGTTCGGCATAGGCTCCGGCCTGTTTGGGAAAGCGCGGCATACCGAACACCTCGTCGCCGGCCTCGAAGGCGCTCACGCCGGCGCCCACTGCCTCGACGGTTCCGGAAATGTCCCAGCCGAGAATGAAAGGCGGCTCGCCAAGCAGCGGATAAAAGCCGCCGCGCACGGCGCCGTCGACAGGGTTTATACCGGCTGCCTTGACGCGAACCAGCACTTCGCCAGCCGCCGGCCAGGGATCGGGCTGTCCGGCGACGAAAAGGACGTCGGGTCCACCGACGGAGTTCTGGATAACGGCACGCATAAAGACCTCCTGTTCGATTGATGTGTCGCTATCATTTGGAGAGTAATATTCCCTTGTCCAGTATGTACCTTTTCGATATATAGGCACCTTATGGATAGTAAAGACGCTCCCTTTGGCTATGACGCCTTCCGGCGCACCTGCCCGTCGCATACCGTGCTCGAGATGCTGGCCAGCAAATGGGTCTACCTAACCGTTTGCGCGCTCCGGCGCGGCCGGATGCGCAATGGCGAGCTGGCGCGCAAGCTCGAAGGCATCACGCCGAAGATGCTGACCCAGACGTTGCGTGTACTGGAGCGCGACGGCCTTGTCCGGCGCGAGATCTATGCGGTCATTCCGCCGCGGGTCGAGTATGAGCTGACCGAACTTGGCCAAAACCTGGCGGGATCGCTCAGTCAGATCCGCTCCTGGGCGGAAGAGCATGCGCCCGACATCAAGGATGCCCGTGCCAGGGCATCGGCGAATCATCGGGACGATATGGCGATTCAGCCTTGAATTGAGAGCGCGGGCAGGATCTGTCCTGGCGCGGCTTCAGGGGCGATGCCGGAGGACCCCGGCGATAGCGGTACGCGCTCGGCTCAGCCGATCATGGCGCTGCGGCCGCCCGCTTCCGCGTCGCGGATCTTGCTGTCGCGCGATTCCAGCATCTCCGCCTTGGAAAGCTCCGCTTCAGCTTCGCCGAGTAATGATTCGGCCATGGTTCGCTGCTGGGCAAGGTCGCCCTGCGAATTCCTGAGGTTGTCGCGGCGCAGGCGTGCCGCCTTGGCGAAGGTCGGATAGGCAAAATGATTGATGTCGGTGATGCCGGCTTTTTTCTCTTCGGCGACGATCTGCGCCTCCAACTCGACGGCCATGCGTTCGAACTCGGCGATCATCATGTCCAGCTGCAACAGCTGGCGCCGCTTCTCATTCACCTGAAACTGCTTCAGTCGAACGAGGTTTTCACGTGACTTCATGACTCGGTACTCCGCAAAACGCACACCTGCATATCGTCCCATCGGCCTTGAAAGGCCCAAGCGTCGCCCGTTTCCCCCGGCTTTCCCCCTACTATAGGAAACAAAGCCCTAAAGATTTTTGCCGGCGGTAACCATTCGTTTACGGGCATTGTTAATCATACGGGCGAGGACTTAAGGCCGGGTAAAAATTCCGGCTGCGGCGGGAAGCGCGGCCTGCGAGTCTCTGGAGTCACTTAGGCTGGCTTATTAATGTGGTACATGAGCGATTTGGGTCCGTGATTCGTTATTAGATTCAAGTGGGTGTAGAAAGGGGTTAAAAAATCTGATATCGTGGTCGGCACGAAATTAGGATTTGTTAACCAGTCGGTGGCACCTTCTGTTCAGGCAATCACTGCTCCGGGTTCCGGACGGGTCGTGACGCGGTCCGGCAGCAGAAAAGGGGAATGAAATGCGTGTTCTGCTGATTGAAGACGACAGTGCAACCGCACAAAGCATCGAGCTGATGCTGAAATCGGAAAGCTTCAACGTCTATACGACCGATCTCGGCGAAGAAGGGGTCGATCTCGGCAAGCTCTACGACTACGACATCATCCTTCTCGATCTCAATCTTCCCGACATGTCGGGCTACGAGGTGCTACGCACGCTTCGCCTCTCCAAGGTCAAGACGCCGATCCTGATCCTCTCGGGCATGGCAGGCATCGAGGACAAGGTGCGCGGTCTCGGCTTCGGCGCCGACGACTATATGACCAAGCCTTTCCACAAGGACGAGCTGGTGGCGCGCATCCACGCCATCGTGCGCCGCTCCAAGGGCCATGCCCAGTCTGTCATCACCACCGGCGACCTGGTGGTCAATCTCGACGCCAAGACCGTCGAGGTCGGCGGCCAGCGTGTGCACCTGACCGGCAAGGAATATCAGATGCTGGAGCTGCTTTCGCTGCGCAAGGGCACGACACTGACCAAGGAAATGTTCCTCAACCACCTCTACGGCGGCATGGACGAGCCGGAACTGAAGATCATCGACGTCTTCATCTGCAAGCTGCGCAAGAAGCTCGACGCCGCGTCCGGCGGCCAGAACTACATCGAGACGGTATGGGGCCGCGGCTACGTGCTGCGCGAGCCGGAAGACATCCGCGTCAGCGCCTGACCTGCGGCAAAACGGTTCGTATAAAAAAGTAATTCAAAACAAAAACCCGGCTCCGGCCGGGTTTTTCGTTTCCGACATCGAAAAGCTCAAGCCGCGGTCTTCAGGAAGCGGAAGCTCTCGAGCAGCTGCGCCCGGTTGAAGGGCTTCAGCAGATAGCCCTGGGCGCCGGCACGTTTCGCCCGCATGATCGAGCCGACGTCGACTTCGACGAGCGAAACCAGGATCTGCGGCTTTACGGGGCTTTCGATGGCGCGGATGCGGCGAATGAGGTCGACCGCCTGCATGTCCGGCAGGCCCCCGTCGACAACGACGACATCGGGCATGTCGGCGGAGCAGATCTCGACCGCATCAAGCCCGGTGGCCGCTTCGGTGACCACGATGTCCGAGCCGCCAAGGATACGCTTGGCGACCTTCCTGATGACGCTCGAATCGTCCACGAACAGGCAGCGCTTCATTTCCGGGTCCTCTTTGCCATCTGCCGAACCGGCAACCTCCGGTAACCGTGGGGCACCATAGAGCAATCTGGTAAAGAAGCCGAAAAGCGGTTAGGTAAAGTTTTTCCAAAGAGGCGCGGCGGACGGGTTCTTCACCGTCAAGCCAATGCTCCGGAAATCGCCGACATTGCTTCATCCGCACTGCAAGCGACAATATCGGCGGAAATTAATACTTGGTCTGCTCTTGGTCGCTGCCTAAAGCGCGTTGCGTTGAAACGGATTCAGGCGGCGCGCTTAAAGCGCGTCGCGATCCCTCGCTCCGTGCGCTTTAAATCTTTGTTTTATGCATGTCCGTTTTTCGCAAAACCGCTGCGCACTTTTGCGCGACATGCATTAGACCGCCGACAGCACGATCTCTTCGGCGGTCGCATGGATCGAGATGGTCATGTTGGCCTCGCGAGCCAGAAGCAGCGTGTAGTAGGGCTGGACCGAATGGGCGTCGATCGGTTCCTCAGGCTTGTGGCCGGAATGCAGCTCGAGGAATTTCGGCGGCACGCGCAGCATCGGGCCGCTGGCCGACAGCGAAAAACGCGGCTCCGTCTCGAGGTTCTCCAGCGTGACCACCAGCTTGCCGCCGCGCGGTATGGCCGCGTTGGCGACGAGAATGAGATTGAGCAGCAGCTTGACCTTATTCTTGGGCAGCAGCGCGCGGGCTCCGTTCCAGACCAGCTCCGGCTTCTCGTTCTTCAAAAAGGCAATGGCCACGGCCTCGGCGTCGCCGGTGTCGATCATCATGCCGGCCGAGCCGGCGGCGCCGAAAGCGATACGGGCAAACTGCAGACGCGCCGAGGCGTTCCTGGCGCTCTGTCGAATCAGTTTCATGGCATCTTCGTCGGCGCCGCCTTCATCGAGCAGTTCGAGGCCGTTGTTTATGGCGCCGACCGGCGAGATAATGTCATGGCATACGCGACTGCACAGAAGCGCCGCCAGATCGGGGGCGGAGAGGGTGAAGAGCTCGGCCATCGGAGAAATCCCTGCTAGTTCACATATTCATGGCCGAGCGACCGATTTTCGCGCCGCCACGCGAATCACGCTCTTTTCCAAGGCCTTCTGAATACACAGCGCCCGCCCGCGCATCAACAAATCCGCGGCCGCGGACGGCAAAAACGGTGCATTCACGCCGGGAAACCGGGGCGAAAGAGGCCGTGTCGGGCCGCCAGCCTTCGAACCGCCATCTTCCTGCGCCAGTTTAATGGTTGAAAAAGGATTACGGCATAGTTTGCCCGTGATAGTCATCTCGAAGCGGCCGCCAAGAGCCGTAGGGGTACGAGGCGTCGGCGAAAGTGCTCCCTGACGGAGATTGGAAGCATGTTTTCCCGATTCTATGACCGGACTCTCGTCCGCGTCCTTGCCATGACGATCGCCCTCATAGGTGCTGTCATCTTCTCAACCTCCGCGTCGCGGGCCCAGGAATATACCGCGCAGGAGATCATCGATTCCGGCCACAAGTTCTTCGGCGCGACGTCAGGCGGTCTCGCCACCGTGGTCGAAAAGATCTTCGCGTCCTACGGCCTGCCAAACGGCTATCTGCTCGGCGAGGAAGGATCCGGAGCGCTGATTGGCGGCCTGACCTATGGCGAAGGCACGCTCTACACCAAGAACGCCGGCGACCATAAGGTGTTCTGGCAAGGCCCGTCGCTCGGCTGGGACTTCGGCGGCGAAGGGTCGCGCGTGATGATGCTGGTCTACAACCTCGACGACATCAGCAGCCTCTACAACCGCTTCGGCGGCGTCGCCGGCTCCGCCTATGTCGTGGCAGGCGTCGGCTTCAACGTGCTGCAGAGCAACAGGGTGCTCATCGTTCCGATCCGCACCGGCGTCGGCGCTCGGCTCGGCGTCAATCTCGGCTATCTGAAGCTTACGGAACGGGCGACCTGGAATCCGTTCTGACCGGGCAGGATTGCCACATCCGTTCGGATAAGCCTGACCGCGACGCGGCATGCTCTTGCCGCGGCGCTGGATTTCCGCCATGCCAAGGTGGCACAGTCGGGCATTGGCGGGTTGCCGCCTCGCATATCGGGTAGTCCACCTTGGTCCAGTCGATCCTGTTCTTCGCACTCGGCTTCCTCTGCGCCGTCTTTCTGGTCTCGCTGATCGCGCCGGCCGTGTGGCGGCGGGCCGTCATGCTGACGCGCAGGCGCCTCGAGGCCTCGATGCCGCTGACGCCCGCCGAGATCCTGGCTGAAAAGGACCGGGTGCGCGCCGAGTTCGCCATGAACACGCGCCGGCTCGAGATGAACATCAAGAGCCTCAAGGAGAAGGTGGCTGAGCAACTGGTCGAGATCGGCCGCGGCCATGAGGCCCTGAAGGGACTGGCGGTCGAGACGAAGGACAAGAACCAGGCGCTTTCCGATCTGCAGGCCAAGAACGCGGAGCTCAGGCAGCGCGAGCAGGAACTGCACAACCTGACGGAAAAGCTGGCGCAGGCTGAGCGCTCCCTGGAGAAGCGGGCGCTGGAGCTGCAAAAGCTCGAGCAGATGTATGACGACGCCAGCTTCTCATCCAGCAACCGCCAGATCGAGCTGGTGGCCCGCGAATCGGAACTGGACAAGCTCGCCAGCGACATTGCGGTGCTGCGCAGCCAGCGCAAGGAGGCGGACCGGCGCAGTCAGGAGCTGGCCGCGGAGGGCAAGGCGGCCAGGGATGCGCTCAAGGCGGAAAAGAAGCGGACAGCCGAGCTGGACAAGAAGGTCGAGCGGCTGCTTGCGACCCTTGCCGACCGCGAGGAAAAGCTCGACAGGCGCGAGAAGGAGCTTGCCCGGATGCGCGAACGCCCAAAGCAAGGCCCCGCGGCAAATGGCGGAACGCACCATGCCGGCGAAGCCGAGGGCATCGACAAGGCCATCGCCAAGCTGGAAGGCGATCGGGAGCGGCTGGAGGCGAGGCTGGCGGCGCTCGCTCACGAGAACAAGCGGCTCAAGACCGATCTTGCCGCGTTCGAAACGGCAAAGCCCGAACAGGCAGGCGACGTGCGCCGCACCGGTGCAGCGCTTCGCGAGCAGATGAACGAACTGGCGGCCGAGGTCGTCAACCTGACGATGAAGCTGGACGGGCCGGATTCGCCGATTGCCAAGGCCTTGGCAGCTTCTCGCGATGGGCGACAGGATGCCGGCGAGCGCGGCATCAGCCTCGCGGATCGTGTAAGGGCCCTGCAGAAGGCCGGCTCGACCGCCAGTTGAGCCAAAGACAGCCAGCGAGCGGAACGACTTGGTCGTTGGCTGCTATCGTCTCGAGAAGTGATGCAGGGCGATGGCCGAAGCGGCGGCAACGTTCAGGCTGTCGAATCCCTCCGCCATGCCGATCCGTACTGTCCGCAGACGGTTGAGCAGGGCGTCAGGCAGGCCTTCGCCTTCCGTGCCGAGATAGAGCGCCAGCCGTGAAGTTCTTTCCGCGGCCCGGATGTCCGTTTGGCCGCGCGGCGAGAGCGCGAACTGGCTGAAGCCCAGCCTGTCGAGCGTTGCAATCAAGCTCGTGGTATCGCCGAAGGAGGCGAAAGGAACCTTCAGCGCCGCGCCGACCGAAACGCGGATCGCCTTGCGATAGAGCGGATCGCAGCAGGTGGAATCGAGAAGCACGGCGTCCGCGCCGAAGGCCGCGGCGTTGCGGAAGATCGAGCCCATATTATCGTGATTGGATATGCCGACCAGAACCACGACCAGCGCGCTTGCCGGCAAGGTTTCAAGCAAAACCTCCGTCGGTCGAGGAGCGCCCCGAACGCCGATCGCCAATATTCCGCGATGCATGTGGAAACCGGCGATCCGGTCCATGACCTCGCCGCCGGCGACATAGACCGGCAAGTCCGCCGGCGCCTTGCGCAAGACGCCTTCCAGGCCCGCCAGCCTGTTTTCCAGAATGAGGGCCGATTCTGCGGAGAAGCGTCCGGCCGACAACAGAAGATCCAGCACCACCTTGCCTTCCGCGACGAAGCGCCCGTGGCGGCCGACGAGATCGCGCTCGCGGATGTGGAGATAGGCGGCGACACGCGGATCCTGCGGGTCGTCGATGGGAATGAAGTTCATGCAGACCTCGCCGGCGAACGATCGTCAGCGAGGTAAGGGGCTTTGGATAGCGCGGGTCAAGCCCCGGCGCGGCGCAACCGATAGGCCATCTGGGACAGATCGCCGTCGCCGAAAATACCTTCCAGCATACGAAGCAATTCGCGCACCGCATCGGACTTGCAGGAATAGTAGATCATCTGGCGATCGCGGCGCGTCTCGACGAGATCGAGCGCTCTCAGCTTGGCCAGATGCTGCGAGAGAGCGGACTGGCTCAACTGGACTTTATCGGCGATGGCACCGACGGACATTTCGCCGTCGATCAGATAGCTGACGATCAGAAGCCGCTTTTCATTGCCCATGAGCGTCAGAAACGCGGCAGCCGATTCGGCGTTGGCGACTAGCTTGCTCGAGATCATAGATGCCCCATGTTTTCTGGCTCATCCAGCCGCCATGGGGGCAATGGTGGCTGATTCCATAGTGTTCAGGTCAGAAAGCGCCGCTGAATCAGCGCTGCAACAAAGGGTAGATCATTTTATCTAAATCTCAAGAGTTGCTTTCGATCTGAGGCGATTAACTTTCGCTACTATGCCTTGCCGGCGGCGCGTCCGGTCTTTGCCATCTCGACCAGCACGGACCGCAACTCGCTGGCGGCGCAGAGGGGTTGAGGGAAGAAGACCCTGCAGACGGCGTCCGCAGAAGCCAGGTCCATGCCGTCGCGATCGAAACCCGTGGCGATCCAGCCATCGCCGTCGGCCCCGCCGAAATGGCGCGCATAGATGCAAAGCGCATCGCGATGGTCGGTGTTCATATGGTCCAGCGCCGACTGTTCACTGGCAGCAAGCTCTTCGACGATCGCGCCGCCGGTGATCAGGTCGGCGCGATCCAGAAGATATGCCTTGCCGAAACCGCCATTTAGACTGGCGCGTTCAGGCTCGAGCCGGAATATCGAGAAGTCGCCAAGCCCGGCATAGAGCTTTGCCTTCGGATTGCGGTTGAGGTAGCGCCGTTCGGCGCCGGCGTGCTCGGCCGAGCCACGCTCCAGCCGCAGCGCCCGGCACACAAGCGTGATGCGCGGATGCGCGAGCGGATCGCCCTTGCCGGGTTCGCCGACGAGCAGCGAGCAGCGCGGGTCGGCGAGAAGCGCGCCGGTATGCGCGGACAGCATCGAGACCAGGATCAGCGGCGCGCCGTCGATGTCGGTCGCCACGCCGACCCGGCTTGCCAGCGGCGCGCCGGTGCCAGGCTCGATCACCGCCAGCGCGCCGAAACGGGCCGAGCGGATCAGCGTCCTCGCCAGCCTGACGGCCTCGGCGTCGGTCTCGCGGATGACATCCTTCCTGGTCAAAGCGCTCCCTGCGATAAGTTGATTTATGCTCTCCGGTTTATTGGCCAAACAGGCCGGACCTGACAAGGGCTTCGATTTCACTTTCACTGATGCCGAAGCGTGCCAACACGCTTGCCGGCTGACGGTCTGCAGCGGTTGGCGCCGAGGCAAGGGTTTGGGAGGCCTGCGAGAAACGTGGCGAAGGGGCCGGCCGCTCGAGCCGGCCGGACCTCACGAAGCTTTGCCTTGCGCGATTGTGAGCGTGATTCCCGGCTTCGGCTAGCGACAGGACCGGAGCGACGCAGGCATCGGTCGGGCCAAAGACGTCGGCCCACTCGTCGCACGTCCTATCTCTGATCTTCGCGGCAATGGCGGCGCGCATCTCGGGCCACGATGTCCTGTCATATTGACTGCCGACAAAACGCCGGTCGAGCGGCAGAAGTTCGGCGAACTCGGCAAAGAATTGCGGCTCGAGGCAGCCGACGGCGACATGCCGGCCGTCCGCGGTCTCATAGGTGTCGTAGAAGGGCGCCCCGGAATCGAGCAGGTTTTCGCCGCGCCGGTCGTTCCAGAGTCCTGCCGCCATGTAGGCATGGATCGGAGCCGCGAGCATCGATGCGCCCTCGACCATCGCGGCGTCGATCACCTGGCCCTTGCCGGTGCGCGAGCGCTGGAAGAGGGCGGCCAGCACGCCGGTGATCAACATCATGGCGCCGCCACCCTGGTCGGCGACGAGGTTGAGCGGCGGCACTGGCGGCGTTCCCTGCCTGCCGATGGCATGCAACAGGCCGGCATAGGCGAGATAGGTGATGTCATGGCCAGCGCGGCGCGCAAGCGGCCCGTCCTGGCCGAAGCCCGTCAGGCGGCCATAGATCAGCGCCGAATTGCGTTCGAGCACGACGTCGGGTCCGAGGCCCAGCCTTTCCATGACGCCTGGGCGAAAGCCCTCGACGAGGATGTCGGCCTTTTCCGCGAGGCGCAGCAGAAGCTCCGCGCCATCCGGACGTTTCAGGTCGAGCTTGAGGATGGAGCGTCCATGGCGGTCGAGGTCGTAGGCTTCCGGCAAGGACAGAAGCGGCTCCCGGGCGTCCGCCCGCTCGATGCGCAGCACCTCGGCGCTCATTTCCGACAGCATCAGGGCTGCGAGCGGCACCGGGCCGAGGCCCGCCATCTCGATCACCGTCAGGCCAGCCAGCGGTCCTGCCTTGGGGGTGGCGCCTGCCTGCGAGGTGGTCATTGCCTTCTATTTCGGCGCCATGCGGATCGCGCCATCGAGGCGAATCGTCTCGCCGTTCAGCATCTGGTTCTCGATGATGTGCAGCGCCAGCGCCGCATATTCCGAGGGCTCGCCGAGACGGGGTGGGAAGGGCACCGAGGCGCCGAGCGAATGCTGCACCTCCTGCGGCATGCCGGCCATCATCGGCGTCTTGAAGATGCCCGGGGCGATGGTGCAGACGCGGATGCCGGAGCGCGCAAGGTCGCGCGCCACAGGCAGCGTCATGCCGACGACGCCGCCCTTGGATGCCGAATAGGCGGCCTGGCCGATCTGACCGTCATAGGCGGCGACCGATGCCGTGTTGACGATGACGCCGCGCTCGCCGCCATCGAGCGGGTCGAGTTTCGCCGCCCGATCGGCGACGAGGCGGATCATGTTGAAAGTGCCGATCAGGTTGATCTCGATCACCTTGCGGTACTGGTCGAGCGGGTGGGGACCATCCTTGCCGATCGTCTTCACACCGATGGCGATGCCGGCGCAGTTGACCAGGATGCGCGGCTCGCCAAGCCTTTTGGCCACCTCGGCAATGGCGGCGGTACCGCTGTCGCCGCTGCTGACATCGCACTGAACGGCGATGCCGCCGATATCGGCGGCAACCTTGGCCGCGCGCTCGATGCCGACATCGAGTATCGCAACCCTGGCGCCCCTGGCGGCAAGGGCGCGCGCCGTCGCTTCGCCAAGACCTGAGCCACCGCCGGCGACGATCGCGATCTGGCCGTTGGGGTTCATGCGGGCATCCTCCGAGAAATTTCAGGTCATGCTACGAAGCACGCTGCTGGGGCGCAACCTGAATGACCGGATCGATCGAGACCTGCGGATTGGCCGGCGCCCGGACCGCGGCCGCAGCCAAGTCCGCGACCCGCGCCGTGTCCGCATGGCAGACCTCGCCGACAAAGCGGGCCACCGCGCCCGGCTTGATTTCGTGGTGAAGAAGCCTGTCGAGATCGACCGGGCGCGGCATGATGATCTGGCCGCGCGGAAAGCGCTTGAAGCCGAGCGGACCGTAGTAAGGCTCGTCGCCGACCAGCATCACGGCCGGAGCGCCAGCCTTCGCCGCGGCTTCGAGAGCGATCGCGACCAGCCGGCGGCCGATGCCGAGATTCTTGAAGGCAGGACGCACGGCAAGCGGGCCAAGCATCATGGCGCGTCCCGCGCCGGCGGCAACGCGCGTCATGCGCACCGAGGCGATCACCGTGTCGTCCTTGACGGCGACAAAGGACATCGAGCGGTCGTGTCCGCCGGATTCGCGGATCTTGTAGGCGGCAAGCACGAAACGGCCGGGCCCGAAGGCCTCATCGTTGATGGCTTCGATTTCAGGATCATGCGCCGGGGTTTCCGGCAGGTATTTCACGTCGGCAAGGCTCATGGTCTTTGCGTTCCGGTATGCGAGGAAAGGTTGCTGCAAGCGGCAGCGTTCGCCAGTCAGCGCTTCATCAAGCGCGGGCGCCCTTTCGTCGTCGGTCGAACCGGATCGAGGCAAAGTCGAACATGGGCGCCTCCGCTAGCATCAATTTTTCCCCGCTGCAATCGGCGCCTTTCACCTT
Organism: Mesorhizobium sp. WSM4904; assembly: GCF_029674545.1. Classification (NCBI taxonomy): domain Bacteria; kingdom Pseudomonadati; phylum Pseudomonadota; class Alphaproteobacteria; order Hyphomicrobiales; family Phyllobacteriaceae; genus Mesorhizobium; species Mesorhizobium sp. WSM4904. Next base: position 2,638,971 of record NZ_CP121354.1, read on the forward strand.
TCTTTTCACTGCTTGACGATCTGGTTCGTCATTTGACGAACTGGTTCGTCGTTTGACGAACTGTTCAGCGGCTGAGGGCTTCGACATTCCGGCCGTTCGCCTAAATGATGTTGGAACCCGCAGGGAGATTTCGCATGGGATTGCTGATCGAGGGCAAGTGGCAGGACCGGTCGACCGTTGCCGACAGCAGCGGCAGGTTCGTGCGCGCGGAAGCGCAATGGCGCGACTGGGTGACGCGCGACGGCACGCCGGCGGAAGGCCGCAAGCGCGGCTTCAAGGCAGAGCCCGGCCGCTATCATCTTTACGTTTCGCTCGCCTGCCCATGGGCGCACCGGACACTGATCTTCCGCTCCCTGAAGAAGCTGGAAGACATCATCTCCGTCTCCGTGGTGCACCACTTCATGGGTGAGAACGGCTGGACCTTCAAGGCGGAGGACGGTGCCACCGGCGACACGCTCTACGGCCTCGAATACCTGCACCAGATCTATGCCAAGGCCGATCCCGCCTATTCGGGACGGGTGTCCGTGCCGGTGCTGTGGGACAAAAAGCAGGAAACGATCGTCAACAACGAGTCTTCCGAGATCATCCGGATGCTCAATTCCGCCTTCGACGAATGGGGCGATGCGAGCCTCGACTTCTATCCCCCGTCGCTGCGGGCGGAGATCGACAAGATCAATGCGCTGGTCTATCCGGCGATCAACAACGGCGTCTATCGCGCCGGCTTCGCCACCACGCAATCCGCCTACGAGGAAGCATTCGGCGAATTGTTCTCAGCGCTCGACACGATCGAAGACCGACTTTCCAAGCAGCGCTATCTGGTCGGCGAACGCATCACCGAGGCCGACTGGAGACTGTTCACCACGCTGGTCCGCTTCGATCCGGTCTATGTCGGCCACTTCAAATGCAATCTGCGCCGCATCGCCGACTATCCGAACCTGTCGAATTATCTGCGCGACCTCTACCAGGTGCCCGGCGTCTCAGGCACGGTCAACCTGCACCACATCAAGGCGCATTATTACGGCAGCCACAAATCGATCAATCCGACCGGAATCGTTCCGGTGGGGCCGGAGCTGGACTATGCCGCGCCGCATGATCGCGGCAGGTTCAGGAAGGCGGCTTAGCGCGGTTCAGTGTTTGATAGAATCGCTGAACCGCTCTAAGTGTTTTTTACGCAATTCCGGACGGAAAACCGCTGCGCACTTTTCCTGGAATTGCTCTAGCTACCAGTAAGCTGAAACGTGCTCGCCGCCGAAAATTTCGGCAATCCGCCGTCGCGTCGCGGGCGTCGTATCTTCCGGCAAACGGTCGAGCGGAAAGAACGCCGCCTCGGCGATCTCATGGTCGGGCTGCTTCGGCCCGGTCTGGCTGAAGGCTTCGATCAGATAGAAGCCGACATGGTCACGGCTGCTGGCGCGACGGTTGAAATGCATCGATTTCAGCACCGGCGAGGCGGTCAGGGCGATATTTCCTTCCTCAGCCAGTTCCCGCGCCAGCGCTTCGATAAGCGTCTCACCCATCTCCACGCCGCCGCCCGGCAGTTGCCAGCCCGGAACGTAGGTATGGCGGATGAGGAAGACGGAATTTGACACCTGGTCATAGACGAGGCCACGCACGCCGAGCGTCATCGGGCGCCGCAGCAGGAAATAGAGGTGGAACAGCCTCGCCCGTAGTCCCGGCCAACCGGTCTGACGAAACGTCTCCTCGAGGTCGGGTGAGCCTGTCATCCGGCAATCCGCGGGCGAACAGCAAACGGTGAGTAGAAAGCCCGGACGGGGTCGCTTAAGAAGGGGCTATGCTCAGGCTCGCACATATTTCCGATGTCCATCTGGGGCCGCTGCCCGATGTAACCTATCGCGATCTCGCGTCCAAGCGCGTGCTGGGCTACGTCAACTGGCAGCGCAACCGCCGCCGGCATATGCATGATGCGGTCATCGACACCATCGTCGCCGATATCAAGGCCAGCGCGCCCGACCATCTCGCCGTCACCGGCGATCTCGTCAACCTGGCGCTCGACGGCGAGATCGAGATGGCAAAGCACTGGCTGGAGACGCTTGGTTCTCCGAACGACGTGTCGGTCGTGCCAGGCAACCACGATGCCTATGTGCCCGGCGCCTTCGACAAGGTCTGCCGGTCGTGGGCGCCGTGGATGACGGGAGACGGCGTGGACAGTCCGGTCGATCGCAATTCCTTTCCCTATCTGCGCGTACGCGGCAACGTCGCGCTGATCGGCGTCACGACGGCGCGGGCCACGGCGCCCTTCATGGCCAACGGCTTCTTCATGGAGGGCCAGGCGGAGCGGCTCGCCAAGATCCTCGACGCCACCGCCAAACAGGGGCTGTTTCGCGCCATCATGATCCACCATCCGCCGGTGCGCGGCGCGGTTTCGCAGCATAAGCGGCTGTTCGGCATCTCGCGTTTCCACAAGGTCATTCGCCGGCACGGCGCCGAGCTTGTCCTGCACGGTCACTCGCATCTGCCGTCGCTGTTCACCATCGGCCCGCGCGGCGCCAAGGTGCCGGTGGTCGGCGTAGCCGCCGCCGGCCAGGCGCCGGGCGGCAAGCATCCCGCCGCCCAGTACAATCTGCTCGAGATCGACGGGGAAAAGGGCAACTGGAGCATCCGCCTGACACGGCGCGGCCTGACCGGTCCGGCACTGCCGCCATCAGATCTCCAGGTGATCGAGCTGGGTGCCGACCTGGCGGCGGCCCGTGAGCTCGTCAAAAGCTGAACTGGTCAGAAGCTGATCTTCATCTGGGCGATGCGATCCCAGAACAGCACGAGCGATACCGCCAGGCCCACCAGGGCGCCGGCGGCGATCAGGCCAAGGCCGGCGAAGAAGGTCGTCCAGCCGTTGCGGCGTGCTGCGGATTGCAGCGGCGGCTCTGCCTCCTGAACCTCGGCGCGATGCAGGCCAGGCACGGCGCTCTCGACCGCCCCTTCCATCATCCGCTGCCGCTCGACGACACGCTCGGCCACATAACGTGTCACGGCATCGGCGACGGGCTTCATGTCGGTCGATTCAGCCAGCACCACGCGGCCGATGCGCGTGTCCTTGAGGAAACGGAAGGTGCGGCGATCCCGTCCCATGGCGACATGGCTGACGGCATCGATCCACAGCCGCGGCTGCAGGCCGGAGGAGACGGCGAAGTCGAAATTGTCCATGTCGGTGGGCACACCGGCAAAGACGGGCGCGAGCTCGGTGGCCAGAAGTTCGAGCCGCATGCGGTGTGCCTCGCGCATGTCGACCACCACGTCGTCGCGGTCGGCAAAGGCGTTCTTGACCTCGCGGATCGCGTCCGCGAGCTTCCGTGACGGCTCGATCGGGGTGACTTTGTCGCCTGCATCCTTCATGGCGGCTGCCTCGCTGTTGGTAAACAGCGAGTTAACACAGTCGCCGGCAAAATGCACTGCGAGATGGGTCAGCTTGCTGCCGCGCCGATAACAGGCCGTTGGCCTTTGCGTCGGCGCCGCATGTTGCGGCGCACGACCTCCGCGATCAGGTCGGGCGCCTCCTCGGCCAGCATGTGGCCGGCCTCCAGCACGTGGTGCAGGTGGAAATGCGCCGGCAGGGTTTCGGCCTGGTCGACGGGCAGGACGGGATCGTCCGTTCCCCAAACCACCATCACCGGCATGCTCAAGGTCGCCAGCCGTTCGCCAGGGATGACACCTTGCCGGTCACCCCTGGTCATCACGGCTGCGGTATCGACAAGGGTCTGCAACTGGCCCGGCCGCTCGCGCATAAGCGAAAGCGCCTCCACCACATGTTCCGGGGGCACGCTCCTCGGCCCCGACATGGCGGCAAGGCATGCACGGATCTCATCCCGGTTGGCTGCGGCGGCATAGCGGCGCAGCAGTGGTCCGTTGATCTCCGGGCCGAAGCCGCCCGGCGCCAGCAAGGTCAGCGAGGCCACCCTCCCGGGATCGGCAAGCGCCATCAATGCCGCGATCGCGCCGCCCATGGAATGGCCAACGAGGTGGACTTTGCCCGGCCGGCGGGCGATCAGATCCGCGAGGATGGCCCGTGCCGCCTGCTTGGCGCCGCCATTTCCGTCATATTCCAACGAGTTTCCATGGCCCGGCAGATCGTAGGCCAGCACCCTTGCACTCGGCGCCAATGCAGAAATCACGTCGCGCCATGTCTCATGGCAGCTACCGAAGCCGTGCAGCAACACGATCGTCTTCGGGCCTGCACCGTATTCGGCGACGTTAAGGGATGGCAGCATGAAATTTATCGGTTACGAAGCAAAAACGAGTGGCAATTCCAAATCGTGGCTGGATGCTCCCTGGCCGAGTCGATAGCTAGTAAAATCTTCGCGACTGGGGCGGTCGGCGCCAAACCAACTGCATAAGCATACTCTAATTTTTTCGTCGTCCTCGTGCTATTGTGGCGATCGGGCAGCCAAGGATCGATTCCGTCGTCCGGTCGACGTGGCGGAGACGGGCTTGCGGCCTCAGCTCGGGTTGCCGATTCCCGCAGAGTGCAAGGACTGCACCAGCCGGTCGGTGAGATCGGCGGGATACTTCCTGTCGACAAAGGTCGCGCGCGGATCGGCGGCGAATTTCGGGAACTCGGCCGTCAATTCGTTGGCCAACTGACTCGCGAGCTTGTCGCGGCCTGAAATCTTGGCGCCGATGAGGCGTGCGGCCAGGTAATGCGATTTTGATGCCGTGGTCCGCAGCGATTCGCTGGCAATTGCGGCTCGCTTCGTGTCGCCTTGCATCAAGGCTCCGAGAAACAGGCCGTAATCCCACCAGGTCGGGTGGCCGCTGAATGTTTCGACGGCGTGGCCGAGGATCGGAGTACCTTCCTGATATTTACCGGCGAAGATCAGGCCGTAGCCGTAGGCGGCGGCCATGCCGAGATCGTAAGGGTTGAGTTCATAGGCCTTGCGCATCCAGCGGATCGCTTCGTCCGTATTGCCGAGACGCGAGCTGAGATAGCCATAGGCGCGATGCGCGTGCGGGCTCATCGGCCCCATCTGAACGGCGCGGTGGGCGAACGACATGGCCTTTTCGAGCGTCGCATCGGGCGGGTAGGCATAGTGGCTGGTGACGGCTTCCAGATGCAGCGAAGCGAGTTCCGAGTAGACGAGCGATGATTTGGTGCCTTCGCCGACCAGCTTCTCCAGACAGCGATACGCGGCTTCGTGCGTCTTGGCGCTCTGATCGAGATAGTAGCGATCGTCGAGCACCAGACATCCGATCTGGCTGGTCTGGATGTCGCTCTGGTCGATGTAGCTGTAGATCGCGCCCGAAGCGGGGACGGTCGAAGTCAGGAGGCTGGCGATATTGCTTTCGACCACGCCAGGCGCGCTTTCGGCTGGGGTCAGGTTGCGCGACAGGAGAACCCGCCCCGTCGCGACGCTCTGCAACTCGATCATGACGTCCCCGGTGGCAGGTCCGGGAATAACATCGAAAACGAAGCTGACCGGATCGGCGGAACTATCGCGCGTGGCGCCGGCGTCGCGTCCGATGAAGTCTATGGTATCGAAGCCGGCGAGACCGGCGCGAAGCGAGGAGGCGACACGAGCGGCCTCGGGTCCGTCGGCCTTGATGGCCAAGTAGATCAAAGGCAAGCTGTCGAATGTTTGCGGAGCGACGCTGCCGGTCGCGCCTGCCGTTTCGACCGGCGCGGCCGAGTCGTCGCCGGGAAGAAAGGCATTGCCCTGGCGGACGACAAGGACACCCAGCATGGCGATGACCAGCACCATGGCGGCCCAGAAGAACCGCAATTGGCGCGTCAGCGACGAGGCGGATTCGGGGACCGCGGGTGTCGCCGTCGACGGGACGGCATCGGCGGGCGAGGCACCGGCGGCCGCGCGATTCTCGAAATGCTCGGCCGATGGCGGAGCAGCCTGGCCACTGTCGGCGGGCTTGGCCTCGGCGGGCAGCCGGATGGCATTCAGCTCGTAGGAAGGCACGTAGCCGCCACGCGGGATTGCGATGCGCACCGGCTCGGCAACCCCCTCATTGGCGAAATAATGATCCAGAAGCTCACGCAGCCGTCCGGCCTGGACCCTGACGACCGCATCGGTCGAGGCGTCGAAATCGCCGTCCTTGCCGAAGACGTCCATGGCGATGGAAGTGCCCTTCAGCCTGTCGCCTTCGCCGGCCTGCTCGCGCTCCACGAGATAGCGTAATAGCCTGCGCGCGCGCTCGGACCGTCCGAACGTTTCGCTGGCAAGCAGTCGCTCCAATGTCTCGCGCACTGCGGGGGCGGCAGGCGTGGCAGGCTCCAAGTGTCGAACCCTTCAAAGTCGGCACAGGTTAGGAACCGATCATATATAGCGCTCGCGCCGGCGCACAAGAATGCTTCTGTTATGCGATCGCGTAAGCCACCGCAAATTTCCCTGCCGGTTAATGAATGGCAGGGAAATCGCGTATGTTTTGCGGCATTGCGCGGCTCGTGAGAGGGCCGCGCGAAATCAAGCGGTCAGCCGGCCTTGCGGCCGAGGATGCGGTTGGCGGCCGAAACCACGGCCTCGAGCGAGGCGGCGACGATGTTGGTGTTTATGCCGGCGCCGAACAGCTTGCCGCCCGGATATTCCATCTCGACATAGGAGATGGCCGAGGCGTTCGAGCCGCGCTGCAAGGAATGCTCGGAATAGTCGAGCACCGACATCTCGACGCCGACATGGCGCGAAAGCGCATCGACGAAGCCGTCGATCGGTCCGGTGCCGGTGCCGGTGATCGTCATTTCCTTGCCGTTGTCGAGGATAACCGCCTCCACCACGCGCCGTCCCTTCACCTCGGTGTCGGGATAAGTCTGATGGTCGAGGAATTTCAGTCGCGCGCCGGGCTGGTCGACATAGGCTTCGAGGAAGCGCTCGTGGATGCGCCTGGCCGGCACTTCCTTGCCTTCGGCATCGGTGATCGCCTGGATATCCTGGCTGAATTCGATCTGCAGGTTGCGCGGCAGGTTGAGACCGTAGTCGGCCTGCAGCACATAGGCGATGCCGCCCTTGCCAGACTGCGAGTTGATACGGATGATCGCCTCGTAAGTGCGGCCGACATCGGCCGGGTCGATCGGCAGATAGGGCACTTCCCACAGCGGCGTGTTGGCCTTGCGCAGCGCCTTCATGCCCTTGTTGATGGCATCCTGATGCGAGCCGGAGAAAGCGGTGTAGACCAGCTCGCCGACATAAGGGTGACGTTCCGGGATCTTCAGCTGGTTCGAGTACTCGTAGACGTCCTTCATCCGGTTGATGTCGGAACAGTCCAGCTCGGGATCGATGCCTTGCGTGTACATGTTGAGCGCGAGCGTCACGATGTCGACATTGCCGGTGCGCTCGCCATTGCCGAACAGCGTTCCTTCGACGCGGTCGGCGCCCGCCATCAGGCCGAGCTCGGTGGTGGCGATGCCGGTGCCGCGGTCATTGTGCGGGTGCAGCGAGATGATCAGCTTGTCGCGGTTGTCGAGATTGCGGCACATCCATTCGATGCGGTCGGCATAGACGTTGGGCGTCGACATCTCGACCGTCGAGGGCAGGTTGATGATCAGCTTGTTGTCGGCCGTCGGCTTCACGATCTCGATGACGGCGTTGCAGATTTCCAGCGCGACCTCGAGCTCGGTGCCGGTGAAGCTCTCCGGCGAATATTCGAAACGGTAGCCGCCGCCGGCCTTGGCCGCCATGTCGGTGATCATCTTGGCGGCGTCGGTGGCGATGCGCTTGATGCCGGCGACGTCCTTTTCGAAGACGACGCGGCGCTGCAGCTCGCTGGTCGAGTTGTAGAAATGCACGATCGGCCGGTGCGCGCCCTTCAGCGCATCGAAAGTCCGCGTGATCAGCTCGGGCCGGCACTGCACCAGCACCTGCAGCGACACATCGTTCGGCACGCCGCCCTCCTCAATGCACCAGCGGGCGAAATCGAAGTCGGTCTGCGAGGCTGACGGAAAGCCGATCTCGATCTCCTTGAAACCCATGTCGAGCAGCAGCGCGAACATGCGCGCCTTGCGTTCGTGGCCCATCGGGTCGATCAGGGCCTGGTTGCCGTCGCGCAGGTCGACCGAGCACCAGATCGGCGCCTTCTCGATCGCCTTGGACGGCCAGGTGCGATCGACGAGGTTGACGGTCGGATAGGGCTGATATTTGCGGGCGGCGTCGGGCATGTGCCCGGGCGCTCGCGCGTCCGTTTCGGCCTCGCCGGCGCGGATTGCTTCTCTTCTGTTCATCGTCGTTTCTCCCGGCGGCTCGTGGGACCGCCCTCAGGCGGATTGGTGCCGAGCGGCGCCTTTACCAAAGTTTCGTTCGCTTGATGTGACTTGCCAATCTGGCCAAGGAGCATGCGCCTCGAGCGGCGGTTTTCGACCGCCGGGCGCTCCTTCAGCGGACCCGGCGATCGCCGATAAGGCCGAGAAGAAGCAGGGTCGAAGCAAGCGCGCGCACGGTCTCGCCGGCAAAGCCGGGGCGAGGAGAAGCGACGGAGCGGGTGCGCGTGGTCATGCCGGCTCTCTTACAGGAGCGGGCATCTGGAGGCAAGTGCCGGTTCCGGCTTTAAGTCTTTGGTTTCATGCATGTCGTTTCCCAAAACCGCTGCACATTTTTGGGCGACATGCCATCGGCGCGGCTCTTCCCCGCCCCCGGCAAATGCGCCACACTCGTTCCCGGAGACCTGATCTCAGGGGGAGGCAGTGCATGAATTTCGTGTTCTTCTCGCCGCATTTTCCTGCCAACGGCGCCGATTTCTGCGACCGGCTGAAGAAGGCCGGCGCCACCGTGCTCGGCATCGGCGACGCGCCCTATGAGACGCTGAGTGGGAAGCTCAAGGAAGCACTGTCGGAATATTACCGCGTCGCGGACATGGAAGACTACGATGCCGTGTTCCGGGCGATGGGACATTTCATCCACAAATGGGGTCGCATCGACCGCTTCGAATCGCTCAATGAGCACTGGCTGGAGCTTGAGGCCAACATCCGCACTGACTTCAATATTTTCGGCACCAAGCTTGATTTCGTGAAGAATTTGAAGCGCAAGAGCCGCATGCGCGCCTTCTTCCGCAAGAGCGGCGTCGAAACCATTCCACAGCGCAAATGCTCGGACCGCGCCGGGGCCATGACCTTCATCCGTCGCGTCGGCTACCCGGTGGTGGTGAAGCCGGATTCAGGCTCCGGCGCCTCGAACACGTTCAAGATCTCCAACGCCAGCGAGCTCGACCAGTTCTTCAAGGACAAGCCCGAGGGCGTGACCTTCGTCATGGAGCAGTTCATCGAGGGGCTGGTGGTGACCTTCGACGGCCTCGTCAACCGCGACGGCGAGGTGGTGCTGGCGGCGAGCCATCGCTACGACCAGAGCATCATGGACGCGGTCAACAACGACCGCCATATGAGCTACACCTGCTTCCCGGAGATCAGCCCGGCGGTCGAGGAGGCGGGCCGCAAGATCGTGAAAGCGTTCGACGTGCGCGAGCGCTTCTTCCATATCGAGCTGTTCGAGACCAGGGACAAGCGCATCATCGCGCTCGAGGTCAACATGCGTCCGCCAGGCGCCTGGATGACGGACGCCATCAACTATACCTTCGACATCGATGTCTATGCCGCCTGGGCCGACATGGTGGTGAAGGACGCGGCCGGTGGCCCGTACAAGGGCAAGTACTTCACCGCCTATGCCAGCCGCAAACGCCATATCGACTATTTGCACAGCCATGAGGACGTGCTAGCCGCCCACGGCGACAAGATCGTCCACCACCAGGCCATCGAAGAGGTTTTCAGCCGCGCCATGGGCAACTACGCCTACCAGATGCGTTCCAAGGACCAGAAGGCGTTGCGCCAGGCGGTCGACTACATCCACGCGGAAAAGGCGTGAGGCGATGGACGTTTCCTATCACAAGGGTCATGCCCGCAACCTCGGCCGCGACATGGAATACAAGCGCTACGGCCATGCCGGGCGCCCGGTTGTGGTGTTCCCGACCTCGCAGGGGCGCTTCTACCAGTTCGAGGATTCGGGCGGCGTCGGCGCGCTCGCCGAATTCATCGATACCGGCCGCATCCAGCTGTTCACGCTCGACGGCATCGATTCGGAATCCTTCTTCGACAAGCATGGCGATCCTATCCACCGCATCGCCCGCCACGAGGCCTATTTCCGCTATGTGCGCGAGGAGGCGCTGCCGGAACTGCAGTCGGTTGCTGCCAAGGCCAATGGCGGACGCATGTTAAAGCCGCTGTTCTGCGGCTGCTCGATGGGCGGCTATCATTCCTCGAATTTCGTCTTCCGCTTTCCGGAACTGGCGAGCGGCGTGATCTCGCTGTCCGGCGTCTACTCCACCCGCGACTTCTTCGGCCGGGCGCTGGAGGGCAGCATCTATTTCAACTCGCCGCTCGATTATCTGCCGGGCATCGTCGACCAGCGGCTGCTCGGCCGATTGAGGGCGCTGCGACTGATCTTCTGCTGCGGGCAGGGCGCCTGGGAAGAGCGCATGCTTGTCGAAACGCGCGAACTCGAGCAGGTGCTGCGCGACAAATCCATTCCGGCCTGGGTCGACTATTGGGGCGGCGACGTCAGCCACGACTGGCCGTGGTGGCACAAGCAGCTCGTCTATTTCTTCGGCCGTTGGCTGGACGACGACCTGATGCACAGGATCGATTGATGGCCGCGCCCGAGCCCATCCGCCGTTTTGTCGAAGCCACCAATGCCGGCGACATGGAGGCTTTTCTCGATACCTTCACGGCCGACGCCTTGCTCACCGATTGGGGCCGCTCCTTCCGCGGGCGCGAGGGGATCGCGCGCTGGAACCAGACGGACAATATCGGCGTGCGGTCCTGCCTCGACATAGTGCGCATCGTGCAGTCGGATGGCGCCTACCATGTGCGCATCAAGGTGGCCGGCAACGGCTTCAACGGCGAAGGCGACATGACCTTCAAGCTGGACGGCGACCGGATCGCGAGCCTGGTGATCGCCTGACGTCGCCTTGCGGGTATCCACCGGCGTCCGGCTGCTCAAAATATGACAATTATAGTCATCTTTTTCTGGAAAAGGCCCTGATGCTGTGGCATGCCTGCCAGGACGATGGCGTCGGCCTGTGATGGCCGTATCGCCACAACCCCTTGTCGAAAGGCATGGCGATGGTCCAGCTCAGCGCGCAAACCCATATCCGCAACGATGCCATCCGGGCGGTCATGGACAGGCTGCGCGCCGAGCATGGCGACTGCGAGATCGATGGCGGCGTCGCGGATCAGTGGGAGCTCCGCATGGATTACGGCTCGCTGCGCGCCGCCTTCGAAGACGGCGGCATGCTGATCCGGGTCTCGGCGCGAGACGAGACCTGCCTGTCTTACATGAAGATGATCGTCGCGGGCCATATCGCCGGGCAGCTCGGGACCACCGACGGCCTGCGCTGGCAGGGCGACGGCAACGATGCCGGCACGCCTGTCTTCTTCCGCGAGATCACAGTCAAGTCCTCGACGCGGCTGTCGCCGCATATGCAGCGCGTGCGCTTTTTGGGTCACGACCTCGGCCGCTTTGCCCATGGCGGGCTGCATGTGCGGCTGCTGCTGCCACCCGCCGGACGGCAGCCGGTGTGGCCGGTGATGGGCGCCGACGGCATGATCGTGTGGCCCTCGGGCGAGGATGCGCTCACGGTTCGCGTCTACACGATCCGGGCGCTGGACGTCGCGGCCGGCTGGCTCGACATCGACTTCGTGCTGCATCCCGGCACCGAAACGCCGGCGGCCGCTTTCGCGCAGGGCGCGCGGGCGGGCGACGTCATCGGCATGATTGGCCCCGGCGGCGGCGACGTGCCGGAAGCGCAAAACCTGCTTCTTGTCGGCGACGATACGGCGCTTCCAGCCATCGGCAGGATGCTGGAGGAGCTTGCGCCGTCGATCCGCGCCGAGGTCCTTGTCGAAGTCGATGGTCCGCAAGACCGGATCGCGCTGGCGGGGGACGACAACGTCACCGTCCGCTGGCTTTACCGGCACGGCGGCGAGGCCGGCTGCGCAGGTCTCTTGCCAGCGGCGCTGCGCGAGCGCGGCCGTGTGGCCGACGATCTCTATGTCTGGGCAGGGTGCGAATTCGCCGACTTCCGCGAGATCCGCAGGATCGTGCGCAAGGAGTGGGGCCTGCCGCGCGACCGGCATCTGGTCACCGCCTATTGGCGCCGGAGCTCGCAAGGCGAGGAGGGGGGCGGCGAGGAGGGGGGCGGCGAGGAACGGGACAATACATGAATATGGATTTGTCCTCGCCGCCCGGTTTTCAACAGTCAGCGATGCCTCAGAAGCGGTAGCGCAGGCTGCCGAACAGCGAGCGGCCTTCGTCGCGGTAGCAATAGCCGGCCGAGCAGATCGTCCGCTGGTTGTCGAACAGGTTCTTGGCGTTGACCTGCAGCTTGACGCCCTCGAGCTTCGGATTGCGGTAGCCGAAATCATAGGACAGCGAGGCGTCGACGAAGGCGCGTGCATCGTTCTTGAAGGTGTTGGTGTCGTCGCCGTAGCTTGCCCCGGCAAAGCGCACGCCGGCGCCGAGCCCAAGCCCGGCAAGCATGCCGCTCTCGAACTGATAGTGGCCCCAGAGCGACAGGATGTGGTTCGGCGTCGCCGAAAGCTCCTTGCCGACCGTGCCTTCCGCGCCGCGTTCGATCTTCATGCGCAGATAGGTGTAGGAGGCAATGACGCTGAAGCCGTTGTCGAGCGAGGCATTGGCTTCCAGCTCGACGCCGCGCGAGTTGAGATCGAGCTGACGCTGCTTGTTGATGCCGGTCGAGGCGTCGAAGACGACGCCATCCTTCTGGTCGATGTCGAACAGCGCGGCGCTGACGGTCGCGTTGTAATCGGGGACCTCGTATTTGACGCCGATCTCCTTCTGCGTCGCGATGGTCGGGCGGGCGACATGAGTGACGTCGCTGTCGATGTCGTCATAGACGAAGCCGATGTTGGGCGAGAACGAGGTCGAATAATTGACATAGGGGATGATGCCCCATTCGGTGCGGTAGGAGAGGCCGATGCGGCCGGAGAAGGCGCTGTCCTTCTGCTTCGACCGGCTGAAATCGGCGGCGGTCGAGGTGGTGTCGACCCAATCATAGCGGCCGCTGGTGAACAGGGTGAAATCGTTCCACTCCATCTGGTCGTGCAGGTAGACGCCGAGCTGGTTCATCTGCTGGCCCCCGGAATAGGGAACGGCTGCCGACTTGATGTCCTCGACCGAGACATAGGAGAGCCCGCTGCCGGCGTCGTAGTCCGACCAGGCATAATCGATGCCGCCGACCGCGGTGTGCCGCACCGGGCCGGTGTCGAATTCGAGCTGCGCCATGTTGTCGACGACGAAGTTCTTCATCTTCTCGGTGTAGTGACCCCAGTAGCGCTGCAGCGGCTGGTCGGCGCCGACCAAATAGTGGCCGCTATATTCGATATCGCTGTCGACGGCGTCGTAGCGCAAGTTCTGGCGCACCGTCAGCCAGTCGTTGACGCGGTGCTCGAACTCGTAGCCGATGCGGCCCTGGTCCTGGCTGAAGTCGTTCCAGGCCGGGTCGCCTTCGTAGACGTTCGACAGCACGCCATAGGCCGAGTTGTAGAACGCCGCGGTGCCGCCGGTGACGGACTTCGAATATTCGCCGAGGATCGTCAGCTTGGTGTCCTCGTCCGGCTTGAAGGTGACGGCCGGAGCCAGATAGAGCTTGTCGTCCGGATAGGCGGGCAGGTCGGTATCGCTGAGGCGGCCGAGGCTGGTGAAGCGATAGAGGATGCTGCCGTCATCGTTGACCGGCCCGGAGGCATCCAGCGCCGCCTGGAAGCGGTTGTGCTCGCCCGCCAGCAATTCGATCTCGCGGAACGGCTCGTCCTTGGGCCGCTTGGTGACGACGTTGACGATGCCGCCCGGGCCGCTGACGCCATAAAGCGAGGACGCCGGCCCTTTCAGAATGGTGACGCCCTCGATGCCGTAAGGCTCGGTCTTGAACCAGGCCGAAGGCCCGTTGTACTGGCGCAGCCCGTCGCGGAACATGCCGTTATAGAAGGCCTGGAAGCCGCGCAGGAAGAAGGCGTCGTAGCGAGTGTCGAAGCCGAAGCTGTTGGGATTGGCGCTCGCCGTATAGCCCAGCGCATCGTTCAGCGTGCGCGGCTTCTGGTCCTCGATCTGCTTCTGCGTCACGACCGAGACCGCCTGCGGGATCTTGACGATCGGCGTGTCGACCTTGGTGCCGATGCGGTCCTTCTTGGCGACGTAGCCGTCCTGCACCAGGATCTCGTTGCTTTCGGCGGTCACCTCGATCTTGCCGAGAACAGCGCCGTCTCCATTGTCCTGCGCAGCGGCCGGCGGCGCTTGGCCAAGCACGGCGGAGGCCGCCAGCATTGATATTCCCCAGCGCCATGTAGTCGACCGCTCGCCCATTAACTTGTCTCCGATTCTCATGTTTATTGCGCTCTCGCGCTCTCAAATATGAGTAACTGAGTCAAGTATTTTTTATACCCTAGCCGAACTCGATGACGTCATATGCGTCAGACAGGTCGGTCGTGGTTGCGCCTCCCCATAACGATACAGGTCGGCGCCCGCCGAAGACGACTGGAAGGGCGCCGCATCTTGGGCGGCGGCTAGCCTTCCTGGCAGGCCGGGAGAGGCGCGACGTCTTGTTCCGGCGCCGATCCGCGACGCAGGCCGAGGAAGACGACGATGGCGGTGAGGAAGGTGATTGTCGCCAACACGACGAGCAGCCGGTCGAAAGCCGCCTCGTAGGCATGGATGAGAACGCTGGCGTTAGCCGTCGGCAGATGTTGCGCCGTTTCGCCGATATTGCCGGTTGCAAGCAGCTGCGCCGCCGCAGCCGCCAGGGCGGGCGAAGCCAATCCTTGATTGCCGAGCTGGGTGGCGGTGAAACCCGACAGCGCCGCCATGACGATCGCCAGCGCCACGCCCTCGCTAGCGACGCGGGTGGTGTTGAAGATGCCGACCGCCATGCCCGCGCGCTCCTTCGGCACGACGCTGACGGCAAGACCGTCCATCAGGCCCCAGGGCAAGGCGATGCCGATGCCGATCAAGACCAGCGGGGCCACCAGCGCGCTGTCCACCGCGGGAACACGACTGAGCCAGACGAGGCCGGCGGCTGCGACAAGCAGGCCGATACCGCTGATCGTGGCCGGAGCGACCCAGCGCGCCAACTGGCCGGCAAGCAGCGGCAATATCAGCAGCGGCCCGGAGAGGCAGATCATCAACTGCCCCGCCTTGATCTCGCTCATCCCCTCGATGCCGATGAAGCGGATCGGCAAGAGCACGAGCAGGACGACAAAGGCGTAGGCAGGCGCGGCGGCCAGGAACTGGACGCCGACGAAACGCGGGAAGCGAAACAGGGTCAGGTCCAGCATCGGTCGGCGCACGCGTCGCTCGACAATGACGAAAGCGACAAAGCAGATGGCGGCCATGCCGAGAAGCGCGACGACGACGGGGTCCGTCCAGCCGTTCTGCGGTGCCTGCAGCACGCCATAGGTCAACGCGGCGAGCGCTATGGTGAAGGTGCCAGCTCCCGCCCAGTCGAGCCCGGCCGCATCCGGGTCGCGCGATTCGGCGACGGTGCGCAGGCCGAGGGACGCAGCAGCAACCGCGAGCACCGCCACCAGAAGGAAGATCGCGCGCCAGCCGAAAGCGTCGATGAGCAGGCCGGAGGCAACCGGGCCGAAGGCGAGGCCGATGCCGAAGCTGGTGCCGAGGAAGCTGAAGGCGCGCAGCCGCAACTGGCCGTCGAATTCCTGAGCAAGCGCAGAGGCGCCGCCGGCGAAAGCGGCAGCACCGCCTATGCCTTGCAAAGCCCTGAAAATATCGAACCAGACGATGTCGGGCGCAAGTGTGGCGCCCATCGCGGCAAGGACATAGGTGGCGAGGCCAGCGAGGAAGATCCGCTTGCGGCCATGGTTGTCGGCCAGTGCTCCGGCCGCCATCAGGCTGGCGCCGAAGGTAAGCATGAAGGCATTCGTCACCCAATTGAGTTCGATCGGGCTGCCGCCGAGGTCGGCGGCAATGCGGGAAAGCGCCACGGCGGGGCCGGTGAAGCTCAACGGCATCGTCATGGCGGCGAGACAAACCGACAGCAGCACAAGCCATCTGCCGGCGGAGCCGGTTATGGTCATCGAAGTCATGGATCTTCCTATCTGAGGCGGGATTTTCCGGCACGCCGCGGATTGGCGGCGCCGATCGCAACGACAAGATAGGGCGGCGACATTTCCGGCAAAATAGTATTAAATCTCCGATCATACCGGAATGAAACGCTCGAATGGATTCACGCGATGGATCGCCTCAACGGCCTTCTGGCTTTCGCCCGCACCGCAGAGCTCGGCAGCTTTGTCGCCGCCGGCCGGGCGCTGGGAATCTCGGCATCCGCCGTCGGCAAGAGTGTCGCCCGACTCGAGCAGGAGCTCGGGGTGCGTCTCCTGCAGCGCAGCACGCGACGCATAGGTCTGACCGAGGAGGGCAAGCTGTTCAACGAACGCGTGCGCCGCATCCTCGACGACATCGACGATGCCGAGGCGATGCTGTCGCGGACGCGCGAGACGCCGCATGGGCGGCTGCGCGTTTCGACACCGATCGTCACCTATCATCTGCTTTTGCCGGTGCTTTCGGAATTCATGGCGCGATATCCGGAGATCGAGCTCGATATCGATTTCAACGATCGCATCGTCGACATCATCGAAGAGGGCATCGATGTCGCGATCCGAAGCGGCGAGTTGCCCGATTCACGATTGGTATCGAGGCCGGTTGCGCCCTTTCGCATGATCTTATGCGCGGCCGCTTCCTACCTCGACCGCCATGGCACGCCCGGCACGCCAGCGGATCTCGCAGCGCATTTCGGCATACACTTCCGCTTTCTCAACAGCGGCAGGTTGCTCGACTGGCCGTTCATTACCGGGAGCGCGGCACCACAGATACGCTCGATGCTGACCTGCAACAACATGGAGGCATTGAAGGGCGCCACGATCGCTGGTCTGGGCATCGCCTGCATGCCCGATTTCCTGGTGCGGGGGGCGCTGCATGAGGGAACGCTGCGCACCGTGCTTGACGACCATGTCGACGGTCGCGGCCAGTTCCGCATGCTGTGGCCATCCAATCGCCACCTCTCGCCGAAGGTTCGCGTCTTCGTCGATTTCCTCCCCGAGCGGCTTGCGGCCGGACGGTAGGTTTCGCCGGGCCAAGGCTGCGACGATGGTCAGTAGGTCGCGCGTCCGCCGGAAAGGTCGAAGGTGGCGCCGGTGGTGAAGGAATTCTCGTCCGACAGCATGAAGGCGACCATGGCGGCCGCCTCCTCCACTTCGACGAACCGGCCGCGCGGCACCTTGCCCAGCATGTAGGTCACCTGGGCCTCGGTGAGCTGTTCGAGGATACGGGTGCGGGCGGGCGAGGGCGTCAGCGCGTTGACGGCGATGTCATGTCCGGCGAGTTCCTTGCCGAGCGACTTGCTCAGCGCCAGGACGCCCGCCTTGGCCGCCGAATAGGCGGCTGCGTTGGGATTGCCTTCCTTGCCGGCGACGGACGCGACGTTGACGATGCGGCCGTAGTTTCGGTCGATCATGCCGGGCACCAGGCGCCGGCAGCAGTAGAAGACGCCGTTGAGGTCGATATTGACGATCTGGCGCCAGGCAGCGGGGTCGTAGTCCACCACGGTCGCCGCCGGTCCGGCGATGCCGGCATTGTTGACGAGGAGATCGACGGATCCAAGCGCGCGCTCGGTTTCGGTGGCGGCGCGGTCGACGGCCTCGATCTGCGACTGGTCGCAAATGAAGGTTTCGACGCGGCCAAGCGGTGCAAGCTCGGCGACGGCGCTCTTCATCGCTGGCAGATCGATGTCCCAGATGGCGACGCTTGCGCCCGACGACAGCAGGCGCCGGGCAACCGCAAGGCCGATGCCTTGTGCGCCGCCCGTCACGACGGCGACGCGGCCAGAGAGATCAACGGCGTTCAAACGGCGGTTCATTGGCTTCTTCCTCCCCTTGCGTTGATACTGCGGATCAGTCCTTCACGTTTCGCGCCACCAGCTTGGCGACGCTTGGACCAATGAGCAGCACGACGAGGAAACGGGCCGACTGCAGCGCCATGACGAAGGAGATGTCGACGTTCTGCGCCGCGGCGGCGATGATGGCGACGCTGTCCATGCCGCCGGGGCTGGTCGCGAGATAGGCGGTCAGCGGGTCGATGCCGAGCACGCGGCTGATGACGAATGCCAGCCCGCCGCAGAATGCGATCAGCGCCACGATCGAGGCGATGATCTGCGGCAGGGCGCGCGCCGCATGACGCAGGATCGGCCGGGTGAAGTTCAGTCCGATCGACCAGCCGACCATGGCGTAGCTGATTGCGAGCAGCCAGGGCGGCAGTTGCATCGGCACGCCGAAGCCCAGATGGACGACGGCGCCGAAGATGAAGGTGCCGAGGAAGAAAGGCGAGGGCAGTCTCAGCTGCCTTCCGAGCAGGCCGCCGACGATCGCGATGCCGATGGTGGCGGCGAAGGCCACGGGATCGATCGGCGGAAACCACACGACAGGCGGCACTTCGACACCCGATGTGTCGACCCACATCTTGGCGACCAGCGCCGCCGTCATCGAGACGAAGATGACGCGCAGATATTGCATGAAGGCGACGAGTCGCTGGTCGGCGCCGAAGGCGCCAGCCATCAGCACCATGGCGGTGGCCGCGCCCGGCGAGGAGCCCCAGACGGCGGTGGTGCCGGGCAGGATGCGCCAGCGGCTGATCAGCCAGCCAAGCAGGCTCGAGGCCGCGACGGTGGCGATCACCGCAACGAGGAAGAGCGGCCATTCGACATAGAAGACCGGAAAGATGTCGGCCGAGATCGAATTCGCCACCAGGCAGCCGACCACTGCCTGGGCGGAACCGAGCAGCAGTCGGGGCACACGCACCGTGGCGCCGTTGGTGCCGGCCAGGATCGCGGCCATCATCGGGCCGATCAGCAGCGCCGCCGGCAGGGCGGCCAGCTCCAATGCACCGGCAAAGAGCAGCGAGAACACCACCAGCGCCAGCCACTGCTGTGGCGCGCGCAATCGCGCCATGCGTTCAACGGGTGGTTGCTCTGGTGAAGAGTCCATGTCCGGCTCTTAGACCGGGCGCGGACAAATGCGAACCCGCTTGTCGAAGAAATTCCTTGTCCAGGCCGTCAACTGGACTTTTCCGGTGCAGGAAGGCCGAAGCCGCCGACCGGATGGGTCTCGACCTGGAATTCGAAGCCGGCAATGAAGGGACGCGCCTTGGCGATCGCCGCCTGGACTTCCGGCAATTGCAGCGAGGCCTTGTGGCTCGCCTGGTCGGTCCACACTTCGGTGACCCAGATCGCATCGGCATCCACGGGGTCGGTGGCGATTATGTAGCTCAGGCAACCAGGCAGGGCCACGGTACTTTCACGCAGCACGTCCATGACCGCGTCGCGCTGGCCGCGTGCTGCCCGCATCTTGCCGATCAGTCCGAACATTCCCTGTCTCCCTTTCAGCGCTTGGCGTTTGGCCAAACGCCAATTGCTTCAATCTCATTCATGCATGTCGTTTCCCAAAACCGCTGCGCGCTTTTGGGCGACATGCATTAGGTTGCGCGAAGAGTATGCCGGTCTCGGCTCACTGCATCAACTGGCCGCCATTGACCTCGATCACCTGGCCGATGATGTAACCGCTCAAGAGGTCGGAGGACAGGAACAGATAGGCTCCGACGCAATCCTGCGCCGTTCCGGCACGGCCCTGAGGTATGGTGGCAACCATGGCCTTCATCTGCTCGGCACTCGAATAGCGTTCATGGAACGGCGTCAGGATCGTGCCAGGCGCCACGGCGTTGACGCGGATGCCGAAACCGATCAGCTCCTTGGCCATGCCGCGCGTCACATTCGAGACGAAGGCCTTGGACGAGCCGTAGAGGCCGGCGCCGCCGCCGGCGCCGTTGCGCGCGGCGATCGAGGAGGTGTTGATGATGAAGCCACCCTGGCGCTTCAGCCAAGGGATCGCCTTGCGCGAGGCGGTCAGCACCGATCGCGCGTTGAGATCCATCACCGCGTCATAGTGAGCTTCTGTCTGGTCGGCATAGGCAACGCGGCCGAGCATGCCGCCGGCATTGTTGACGAGCCCGTCGAGCCGGCCGAAATGTTGCGCGCTCTGCTCGACCACGCGCTCGACGTCGGCGGGAACCGAAAAATCGCCCTGGGTCAAAAACACTTCGCCGCCGCCCTCGCGGATGGTCTTGGCCAGCGTTTCGGCTGCTTCCCGGCTCGAATTGTAATGCAGTGCGACGCGGCATCGTTGCGCGGCGTAAGCGAGGGCGAGCGCGGCGCCGATCCCGGTCGAGGCGCCGGTGACCAGCACTGCCTTGCCGGCAAGGTCGGGAATGACAAGTGCGGTCGGGTTGGCTGGCATGTCGATACCTCCGGGATTTGCGCGGGCAATTGGTAGACGCTTGCCGGCCAGGCGTTCAAGTTCAAGCGAGATCAGGGCCGGAGATAGACATAGCCCTGACGCTGCAGCTCCGCGAGTTTGACGACGCCGCCCTTGTCGGCGACCTGGAAGCCTTCGAGCAGATCGGCCAGCGTGATGTCCATACCCTGCATGGTGTTGCCACAGGCCTGCGGCACGAGCCCCTGCTGGACGAGGCCGGCAAACCGGCTGGAGGTCGCGCCGGACGCGCTCTTCGTCTTGAAGGCGGCAAGGGCCGGACCATGCACGACCAGCACGATCTCGACATTGCCGCCGGTGCCCTCATAGTGGTTCTTGATATTGCCGAGGACGAAATTGACCTTGTCGGCGTCGCTGAGGTGATAGGCGACCTTCAGCCGTTCCCCGCCCGTGGCGGCAGTCGCCTGGCGCAGACCGAAAAGGCCGGCCGCTCCGGCAAGACCGGCGCGGAAAATGTCACGGCGCAGCATCCCGTATCCTCCTCTGCCGCCGGCTTGCACGATTGGCGTGGCCGAGGCTGCGGACCTGGAGCGTTTCACCGTTTCAGGGAAACGGCGAACCGCTCTATCCCCTTGTTTCGACGCAATTCCGGACGGAAAACCGTTACACACTTTTCCCTGGAATTGCTCTAGACTAGCATAAATCTCGGTCACGTCCTGTCGGTGCTAGGAGGGATCACATGACGTCGTGGATGGTGGGGGGCGCGGCGCTGGGGGCCGTGTTGTTTCTTGTCGGCGAGGCGACTGCCGACGATGCTCTCAAGCTCACCGAATTGAGCCCAAATGGCGCCGATGCCTGCTTCGGGCGCGTCTATGATGCAGCCCATCTCAAGGCGCATCCGCACCAGAAGGTGGCACGCATCTTCTTCTATTACGGCCACGACCCGGTTAGCCGGCCGAACGAGGAGCCGAGCACCATGTCCGACGCCGCCTATAACGGCTTTCTCACCACCACCGTGCGCGGTGCCAAGAAGCCCGACTGGGCAGCCGGCTGGTGCAACAAGGAGGATCCGAGCGACAAGGCGAGCGGCATCCGCTGCGGCATGGAATGCGACCGCACGCTGGCCTCCCTCAAGGTCGACGACAAGGGCCGGCTGATCCTCTCCAACCTGCAGCCCGACGTGTATCTCGACGCCGGCGCGGAGGAGGATCTCGGCGAAGCGGAGTACAACAAGCAGGCGCTGGGCAGCGAGGACGACAATTTCCGTCTGGATCCGATGCCGGCTGACACCTGCAAGGCGGAGTTCGCGCGCATCGATCCGATCGATCCGGCGCTCGGGCCCCCGCTGCGTGAGCGATTGAAGCCCGACCAGGCCTTCTGCTACGGCCGCGACTACGATGACGCGCATCTGAAATCGCATCCCGGCCAGATGACGCAGTCGATCCGCGTCTTTCGCGGTCCGATCGAGCTCGCTTCCTTCGCCACCGGCGGCGACGCCGCCAACTGGCCCGACGGCGCCGACATCGCCATCTCGGTGACGACCAGGCAGAA
Source organism: Mesorhizobium sp. WSM4904 (assembly GCF_029674545.1). NCBI lineage: Bacteria > Pseudomonadati > Pseudomonadota > Alphaproteobacteria > Hyphomicrobiales > Phyllobacteriaceae > Mesorhizobium > Mesorhizobium sp. WSM4904. Next base: position 2,660,809 of record NZ_CP121354.1, read on the forward strand.
GAGCGCCAAGGTCACGCAGACCTATTCCTGCCAGGGCGAGGCCGACCAGTGGCGGTGCTCGGCAAGCTCGAAGATGAGCGACTTTGCCTGCGACATCTCGCAGAAGGAAATTTTTCTCAAGCGCGGCGCCGGCGGCACGATGATGCTGGCCAACCCCAACAATGCGCTTGCCGTCGTTGACCTCTGCTCGAAGGCGGCGGACGGCAAGACCAAGTCCGACGACAAGGTCTATAGGCTCAATCCGATGCCGCAGTCGGCCTGCGCGCCGTGAGACATTTCGGGACGGATCGCCTTGTCCACATCGGTGCGATGATATATATTTTTGCTACATATCATAGGATTTGCTGGCGATGAACAAAGCAAAAATATTCTGGTCAGGCCGCTCGCAGGCTGTACGCCTGCCGAAGGAGTTTCGCTTTGAAACTGACGAGGTTTCGATCCGTCGTCATGGTCAGACTGTCGTTCTTGAACCTCTTCCCCAGGATTGGGCCTGGCTTGATCAGGTGATCGGGACACTTGACGACGATTTTGTCGATGCGGCGGAGGAAAGGGTAGAGGAGCAAAAACGGCCAGCTCTCGGCGACGTCTTCAAGTGATCTATCTGCTCGATACCAATGCTGTCATCGCCGTCATGAAGGGCGATGATGATTTGCTGACAGTGCTCAAGCGAAACAAGCCTCAAGATTTCGCGCTTTCGGCAATTGTCGTGCACGAGCTCTATTATGGGGCTTACAGAGGCCAGCGAACGGAAGAGAATCTCGCACGGCTGGACGCGCTTTTGTTTCCGGTACTCGAATTCGATCGGGAAGACGCGCGGCACGCCGGCGAGATTCGGGCGATGCTGGCGACATCGGGAACTCCAATTGGTCCCTTTGATGTACTTATTGGAGGCCAGGCACGTGCCCGCGGCCTGACGTTGATGACGCGGAATGTTCGCGAGTTCGAACGGATCGGGGGTCTGGCGATCGAGACTTGGTGAGTTCACGCGAAAGGCACCGCGGTGGTGCCCTTCGGCAGCTTCGCCTCGTCGTCCGGCTCGACATGGATGGTAACGCGCACGGAGGGGATCTCGGCCTTCAGCGCATCCTCGATCCGGTCGCAGATGACATGGCTGGCGCCGACCGTCATGTCGGCATCGACGACCAGATGGAACTCGATGAAGGTGGCGCGGCCGGCTATGCGCGTCTTCAGGTCATGCACCTCCATCGCGCCCTTCGAATTGGCCGAGATGATGTCGCGGATCTGCATGTGCTCTTGGGTGTCGACGGCGCGGTCCATCAGTCCATTCATCGACGAGCCGATGACATGCCAGCCCTGCCAGAGGATGTTGAGCGCGACGATCACGGCAAGCGCCGGATCGAGGATCTGCCAGCCGGTGAGGACGGCGCCGACAAGGCCGCCGAACACACCGAGGGACGTCACCACGTCGGTCATGATGTGCTGGCCGTCGGCGACCAGAGCCGGCGACTTCGCGTTCCGGCCTGAGCTGATCAGGATCCATGCCCAGATCGCGTTGATGATCGTCGCCACTCCGTTGACGGCAAGACCCGTCCAGGGCTGTTCCAGCGGGGCGGGGTGCTGCCAGGATCGCCAGACTTCGTTGAGAATCAGGAGGGCAGCGACGACAATCAGCACCCCTTCGAGCACGGCCGAGAAGTATTCGGCCTTGTGGTGGCCGAAGGGATGGTCCTGGTCGGCGGGCTTGTAGCTGACCTGGATCGCCCAGAAGGCGGCGGCCGAGGCGATGACGTTGACGATGGATTCCGCCGCGTCCGAATAGAGCGCGACTGAGCCTGTGATGTACCAGGCGGCGACCTTGAGAGCGAGCACGACGCCGGCGACGACGATCGACCAGAAGGCCAGCCTTGCCACCTTCTGTCTGGTCGCGGCTTTCACCGCGGCTGCCGTCGTGTCTTCCGTTGCGGCCATCGTTGCTAGGCAGCCTTTTCCTTGGCCTTGCGCGGCAGATGCGCAACGATGTTCTCGATGATGCGCATGCCTGCATTGTGGCCGAGCGTCATGATCGATTCCGGATGGAACTGCACGGCGGCGATCGGCTCCTTGCGATGCTCGAACGCCATGATGATGCCGTCCTCGGTCTCGGCCGTGACCACGAAACCGTCGGGCAGGCGCACCGGATCGGCGAAGATCGAATGATAGCGGCCGACCGTCACCTCCTTGGGCAGCCCCGAGAAGATGATGCCGGGCTTGGAGACGCGGACGCGCGACGGCTTGCCATGCATCGGGATATGCAGCTGCCTCAGCTCGCCGCCATAGGCCTCGGCCAGCGCCTGCAGACCGAGGCAGACGCCGAAGATCGGCAGGTCGCGGCTCCTCGCCCTTTTGATGGTAGCCGCGCAGTCGAAATCCCTCGGCGTGCCGGGGCCGGGCGACAGTACGACGAGATCCGGCTTCAGCCGCTCGAAGACCTCCTCCGGCACCGGCGTGCGCACGGTCGAGACATTGGCGCCGGTCTGGCGGAAATAGTTGGCGAGCGTGTGGACGAAAGAGTCCTCATGATCGACGAGCAGAATGTTCACCCCGTCGCCGACGCGCGCGGTGGTGCGTTCGGCGCCGGTGGCGTTGCCGGTCTTGGCGTCGCGGATGGCGGAGAGCATGGCGGATGCCTTCAATTCGGTTTCGGCTTCTTCTTCCTCGGGAACGCTGTCGAAAAGCAATGTGGCGCCGGCGCGCACTTCGGCGATGCCGTCCTTGATGCGTATGGTGCGCAGCGTCAGCCCGGTGTTCATGTCGCCGTTGAAGTTGACCATGCCGATCGCGCCGCCATACCAGGCGCGCGGGCTCTTCTCGTTCTGCTCGATGAAGCGCATGGCCCAGAGTTTCGGGGCGCCGGTGACGGTGACCGCCCAGGCATGCGACAGGAAAGCGTCGAAGGCGTCCATGCCTTCGCGTAAGCGCCCCTCGATGTGGTCGACGGTGTGGATCAGGCGCGAATACATCTCGATCTGGCGGCGGCCGATGACGCGCACCGAGCCGGGCTCGCAGACGCGCGACTTGTCGTTGCGGTCGACGTCCGAGCACATGGTAAGCTCGGACTCGTCCTTTTTCGAATTAAGCAGCTTCAGGATCTGCTCGGAGTCGGAAATAGCGTCGTCGCCGCGCTTGATGGTACCGGAGATCGGGCAGGTCTCGACGCGGCGGCCATTGACGCGCACGAACATCTCCGGCGAGGCGCCGATCAGATATTCGTTTTCGCCGAGATTGATGAAGAAGGAATAGGGGGAGGGGTTGATCGTCTTCAGCTTACGGGAGATGTCGGCGGGCTGGGTTTCGCAGCGTTCGTAAAACATCTGACCGGGCACGACCTCGAAAAGGTCGCCGCGCTTGAAGCTCTCCATGGCCAGGCGCACCAAATTGGCATATTCACCCGGCTCGTGGTCACCGCGCGGCGGGATGCGGTCGGCGGTCCTGAACGGCTCGGCGGCGCCTTCGCGGGTCAAGCCCTCGGTCGAAAAACCCTCGCCGGAATAGTCGTAGCGGTCGGTCCAGGCCCTGGTCGAATAGTGGTCGACGACCAGGATCTCGTCGGGCAGGAACAGCACGAGGTCGCGCTGGCTCTCTCTGCGCTCGAGCTTGTAGTCGACCGGATCGAACTGGAAGGCAAGGTCGTAGCCGAAGGCGCCGTAAAGGCCGAGATTGGCGTCTTCGGCGGTCTTGAAGAGCGCGGTGATGGCGCGCAGGACGGTGAAGACGGACGGAACGCGGCTGCGCTCCTCCTCGGTGAAGACACGGCCGGGCTTGGCGACATCGAGACGGATGAGCCTTTTGGAGCTCTCGGCGATCGACACTTCGCTGAGCTGGCCAAGCGCTTTGCCGATCACCGGCAATAGCACCTCGCCACGGGCGTTCAGCGCCTCGATGCGCATGGCGCGGCCGCGTGCCGAGATCACCAGCGGCGGGTCGATGATGGCCGTGTCCCAGCGCGTGTAGCGGCCCGGATATTCGTAGTTCGAGGAAAACACTGCGCCGCGGCGGGAATTCAGGCCTTCGACATAGGCGTCGATCGCGCCTTCGTAAGGCCTGTCATGGCGCTCGCGGGTGATCGTCACCCCACCCGCGGTGACGAAGCGCTCCGCTCCGTTGTCCAGAACTTTAATCGTCATTGCCGTCTCCATCAGCGTTTTGGGCAACGGACCCGGGAATGGCTTGAAAAAACAAATGGCCGCCCGGACATTCCGTTGCGGCCACCCTCTTCTTTACGCACACGCGTTCGAACTGGCCGCTGTCAGCGAGCCCACCACCAAACGGTCTTGTTCGAACGCATGTTCATGGCGACTCCCATAGCGGCGAATGAAGGCCTGCGCAACTGGATTTCATGCGGATGGTGAAAGCCGCAGGCCTTTGTTTGACGCATGTCGTTCTCCCAAAACCGCTGCGCATTTGGGCGACATGCATCAGTCCTCCAGCGTGCCGGAGCGCGCGTCGGCGCTCTTCTTGTCGCCGGCGAGCTTCAAAAGGTCCTCGCCGGCGCGGATGATGCGGCGGGAACGCCTGGTCAGGATGAAGCCCGATTGCGGCGCGAACACTCCGGTGTGGCCGCCGACTTCGCCAGGCGCATTGACGATCGTCGCCAGCCTGTCACCTTTCTTGACGCGGTCGCCGGGCTTGACGTCGTAAAGGATGGCGCCGGCCTTGGGCGAGGGCATCATGTCGATGTTTTCCAATGGCACGACGGCGCTGCTGAAACTGCTCGCCTTCGGAACGGAAGCATCCTGAATGACGCCGCGCGTCACCAGCAGGCGGTAGAGGCCTGCGGCATCCGACCCGGCCAAGGCGGCGTCGACGTCCAGCATGCCGCGATATTCGACCGTGGTGACGACGCGGCGGTCGAAACGCGCGACGCTCGGCGGCACGTTCTGGTAGGGCATGATCGAGGCGCCCTCGAAGGTGCCGCTGCTGTCCTCGCTCCACAGCACGACGGCATCGGCGCCCATGGCGGCCGCGCAGTCGGCCATATGCGGCCACAGGCTGGTGTGGACGTAAAGATAGGCAAGGCCCTCGTCGTCGCAGTGGAGATCGAGCACTATGTCGTTGCCGAGCGAAAGCTCGACGAGCTGGTTCTTCAGCCGGCGGTCGGCGCCGCCAAGGCTGACGTCCGGCAACAGCTTGGCATCGGGTGCCGCAAGCAGCGGAAAAGAACGATTGAAGTTGGTGCGGGTGCCGAGATTGAAGCGGCCCTGATGCTCGCCGAAATGATACTGGGCGCGGCCGATCGGATTGGCCCACGGCACCACGGTGACGGCGCCCCTGATGCGGCCTTCCGCTTCCGCCTTCGCAAGCATCGGCATCAGAGCGTCGATGGCGACGACGCCCGGCAATTCGCCGGCATGGAGCGCCGCCTGCAGATAGGCCCAGGGTGCTGCCTTGTCCGTGCCGTCGAAGCGGAAAACCGGGAATTCGTATGCAACGCCTTCGCTGTCGCCGGCGATGCGCTCGATCGTCTTTTGCATGAAGTGCCTCCGATGTGAGGCCAGACATGCATGTTTGCGGTTCGGCTGTCGAGTGGTCCAGCAGCGCCGGGCGTCGGCGCAGCGCAGCCGTTCGGCCGGCTGGGTCCGCAGCGCAGTGCGCGGTTGAGCGCCAGCGCAGCCCAGCGGCTTGAAGCGGCTTGTCCAGCCTCAGGCGAGCGGCTTCAGTTCCTGGGCGATGGTCGGCAGAAGTTCCGAGACATTGGGGTGGATGTGCATGGCGCGCGCCAGCGTCGAGATCGGCGCCTTGGCGTACATGAGGTCGAGCACCGAGTGGATCGCCTCGTCGCCGCCCGGGCCGAGGATCGAGCAGCCGAGGATTTCGCCGGTGTCGGCATCGGCCAGGATCTTCATGAAGCCCTGCGTCTCGCCCTTTTCGACGGCGCGGCCGACACGGGTCATCGGCCGCTGGCCGACGAGCGCTCGGCGGCCGGATTTCTTCACCGCGGCCTCGGTCATGCCGCAGCGGCCGAGTGGCGGATCGACATAGAGTGCATAGGCCTCGATGCGGTCGCTCACCCGGCGCGGATCGTTGTCGAGCAGGTTGGCGGCGACGATCTCGTAGTCGTTGTAGGAAGTATGGGTGAAGGCGCCCTTGCCGTTGCAGTCGCCCATCGCCCAGATTCCGGGCACGCTGGTGCGCAGCTGGTCGTCGACGACGACGTAGCCGCGCTGGTCGACTTCGACGCCGGCCTTGTCGAGGCCGAGGTCGTCGGTGTTGGGGACGCGGCCCAAGGCCAGCAGCACATGCGAGCCGACCGCCGGCGGCTTGCCGGCGGAGAAGGTCACGGCGATGCCGTTGCCTATCCTGGCGAAGGCGATGTCGTCGGCGCCGACATGGACGGCAATGCCCTCGTTTTCGAGGATCGACTGGATGGCGGCCGAGACATCCTCGTCCTCGCGGCCGGTCAGCCGCGGCGCTTTTTCGATCACCGTGACCTCGGAACCGAAACGGCGGAACATCTGCGCGAATTCGAGCGAGATGTAGCTGCCGCCGACGACGACGAGATGGCTGGGCAGCACATCGAGATCCATCATCGAGGAATTGGTGAGATAGGGGACGTCGTCGACGCCGGGAAGGTCGGGCACCGATGCGCGCCCGCCGGTGTTGAGGAAGATTTTTGGCGCGGTCAGCAGATCGTCGCCGACGCGCACGGTGTTGGCGGATACGAAGCGCGCATGACCACGGTAGAGCGTGCATTTCTCCATGCCCGCGATCCAGGTCTCCAGCCCAGAGCGGGAAGCGCCCGACACCTTGTCCTTGCGCGCCTTGATTGCCTTGTAGTCGACGCCGACCGGGCCGGAGAGGGTCACGCCATAGTCGGCGGCGCGGCGGGCAAGATGGGCGGCATAGGCGCTCGCCACCATCGTCTTGGTCGGGATGCAGCCGGTGTTGACGCAGGTGCCGCCGACCAGCTTGCGCTCGATCAGCGCTACGCTCATGCCGGCCGCAGTCAAGCGGCCGGCGAGTGGGGTGCCGGCCTGACCTGCACCGATAATGATGGCGTCGAAGACCTTCGCGCTCATGCGACCGCCGCCACGATAAGCAGGCCGCCGATGATCGCGACCGCGTCCTCGATGAAGGCTGCGGGTGGGTCCTTGCCGAACGCGGCTGCCAGTCTCGAACGGGCTTCCGCGCCGCCCAGCGTGCCGATGACCGCGCCGATCGCGCCAGCAATGAGGCCGCCGATGGTCGCGCCGGCGGTCGCGCCGATCACCGCGCCGGTGAAGGCGCCGATGACGATGCGGGCGCCGAACTGCTGCGGCACCTTGCGGCTCGGCGTCGACGGCAACTGGTCGGTGACGAGCTCGACGATCGCCAGGATGGTGAAGATGCCGACAGCGATCCAATGGCCCATGAAGCTCGCCCAGGTGCCGGCGACCGGCAGCCAGCCGAGCCAAGCACCCCACGCGACTGTCGCCGGCGCCGTCATGGCGCGTAGGCCGGCAACCCCGCCAATCAGCAATGCAAGAATGTAAAGCATGATCGACCCCCTCAAATCCGGGACCTCGCACGGCCCCGAGACGTAAGGCTAGCATAGGCCGGGCTTTTGGCCACGGCTTTTCCCTAAAGCGCGTGGCGATCTTTCAGGTTCGCTCCATGCGCTTTAGGTTTTTTGATTTTACGCATGTCTCCGAAACCGGTTCCCACTTTCGGGAGACATGTTTCAGGGGCGAATTGTGCTTTGGCAGCAGGCAGCATCGGAGGAGCGGCCATGACGACAAGCGAGCGCATGAAGATGGCGGCGGGCGAATGGTACACTTGCCTCGACGCGGAGCTGGAGGCCATGCGCGTCGCCGCGCGCGACGCGGTGTTCGAGCACAACGGCCTGTCGCCCCGGCAGCGCGGCGACATAGGCCCGGCCTTGCGGGCGCTGCTGGGCGGCGCGGGCGAGGGCGCGCATCGAGAGAGGATTCCACTGCGCCTACGGCTTCAACCTGTTCCTCGGCGATGGCGTCTTCCTCAACACAGGCTGCACCATTCTCGATACCGCGCCGGTGCGCATCGGCAAGGGAGCCATGCTTGGTCCCAACGTGCAGATCTACTGCGCCGAGCATCATCGGGAGGCCGCTGGGCGGCTTGCCGGACTGGAGATCGCCAAACCGGTGACGATCGGCGACAATGCCTGGATCGGCGGCAGCGCGGTGATCCTCGCCGGCATCAGCATCGGCGAAGGCGCCATCGTCGGAGCGGGCGCGGTGGTGACGCACGACGTGCCGGCCAACATGACAGTGGTCGGCAACCCGGCGCGGGTCGTTACAAGAGGCTGAGTGCGTCCGATACCTGAGCGCTTCGAGAGAACTCGCGCCGATATTGCATCGGCGAGGTCCTGAGCCGCGCGGCGAAATGCTGCCGCAGCGAAGTGGCGCTGCCGAAGCCGGCCTCGAAGGCCACCATATCCATCGACTTGTCCGTCTGTTCCAGCAGCCGCTGCGCCAGCGCCACGCGCTGGCCGGCCAGCCAGTCGCCGAAGCTGGTGCCGGTCGACTTCTGGAAGCGGCGCGTGAAGGTGCGGCGGGTAAGGCCCGCTGCTTCGGCGACGCTGTCCAGGCTGTGCGCGTCGCCGAGCGTCGCCCGCACCTCGTCCAAGGCCTTGGCGAAGCGGTCGGCGGTCGGCGTCGGCGCGAGCGGGCGTTCGATGAACTGGGCCTGTCCGCCTTGCCGATGCGGCGAAAGCACGACGTGGCGGGCAAGCCGAAGCGCCGCCTCGGCGCCATAGCGGGCGCGCACGATGTGCAGGCAGCAGTCCAGCCCGGCGGCGACGCCGGCTGAGGTGACGATGTCGCCGTCGTCGACATAGAGCACGTCGGCGTCGACGGCGATATCGGGATGAAGGGTCTTGAGCTGATCTGTATAGGCCCAGTGCGTGGTCGCCTTGCGTCCCGCCAGCAGTCCGGCGGCGGCAATGGCGAAGGTGCCGAGGCACAGGCCCACGATCAGCGCGCCACGTTCGTGTGCCCGTTCGAGCGCATCCTTGAGCGGAGCGGCCAGAGGCGCGTCGAGATCCTTCCAGCTGGGGATGATGACGATGTCGGCTTCGTCGAGCGCCGAAAGATCATGCGGGACCGAGATGGTCAAACCGGCATCGGTATGAATTGGCCCTTGTTCGGCCGCGCAAACACGGAAGTCGAAGCGCGGCAGGCCGAGCTTGGTACGGTCCGCGCCGAAAACCAGGCATGGCACGGAAAGATGAAAGGGGCTGATGCCGTCGAATGCGACGGCGGCGATGATCGGATTGTGCATGGCAGACACCATTGGGTTGCGGCAACAGTGTCCCAATTCTTTCGAATAATGTCAACTGGGCCACTTTCTGCGAGTGGATATCCGGCCTAGCTTTGCGCCCATCAACCCGTTCGAAAGGAAAAAGCCATGTCAGCATCAGCCACCCAGCCGCGCCGCGCGCTCGTCGTCGTCGATGTCCAGAACGACTATGACGGCTGCAATCTCGCCATCCAGCATCCGCCCTTCGCCGACAGCGTCGCCAATGTGGCGCGCGCCATGGACGCCGCCACTGCTGCCGGCATCAAGATCGTCGTCGTCAAGCAGATGGCGCCGGAATCAGCGCCGTTCTTTGCCAAGGGCAGTCATGGCGGCGAATTGCATCCCGAGATCGCGAGGCGCACGCGCGACCATTATGTCGAAAAGACGCTGCCTTCCGCCTTCACCGGCACGGACCTCGAGGACTGGCTGCGCGCCAACCACATCGATACGATCGCGGTCGTCGGCTACATGACGCATAATTGCGATCTGTCGACCATCATCCATGCCGTGCACATGGGCTTTGCCGTCGAATTCCTCTCGGACGCCAGCGGTTCGGTGCCTTACGCCAACAGCGCCGGCCACGCGTCAGCCGAGGATATCCATCGGGTGGTGAGCGTCGTGCTGCAGTCGCGCTTCGCCGCCGTGCTGAAGACCGCCGAATGGATCGATTGCCTGAAGACCGGCCCCCTGCCGGAACGTGACACCATCTATGCGTCCAACCAGCGGGCGCTGGCACGCAACGCCGCCTAAAGCGCGTCGCGATCTTTCAGATTCGCGCCATGCGCTTTAGGTTTCCGATTTGACGCATGTCTTTGTCCCGAAACCGGTTCAGCAACAGGCGCCGCGGCGATGCGGCGCCTGTTGCTTTGGCATGAAAATTCATGAGGCGCGTGACCCACTTCACAGAAGTCCAGCCGGCACTTCCAGAGAGTGATGCCGCATTGGTAAGCGCGGTTGGCCGGGGGCTGGATTGGAAGCGCGCATTGCACGAACCGTGGTTGTCCTGACGCTTGCCGTCGGAGCCGCGCTGTTGCCGTGGCCCGCCTTCGCGCAAGTTCCTCCACACGCGCCAGGGACCATCTGCTTCACCCAGTTCTTTTGGTGCTGGGCGCAGCCGCCCGGGCCTCCCGGATATCCATGCGGGTGCCCGTCGCAATATGGCTACGTGCCCGGGGTTCTGGGCTAGCGACGCGATGAGTGAGAGCCGACGTCGATGACCGCTCCTGTTGATCCTCTTGTGACCGGGCTGCTGAAAGACGCGAAGCTGGTGGCGGACTATGGTCGCTATGGGGTCTTCAAGGACAATTCGCTGTTCGCGGCCATTGGCGATGCCGAGAAGCTTGGCGATGTGACGGCCAGCCAGCCGGCGGTGGTCAATCTCCAGAAGGTCTTGAACGACTGTTCGGGTGTCGTGCCGTTTTCCACGCTGGCGGCACTTCGTTCCGGGTGGTCGCCTGGCGACACTTCGCGCAGGGCCGCGATAGCAACCTATTTGCTGGTGGCGCTGTCGGTGATCCTGATGGTGATCACAGGCAAGATGACATATGTCTACAACAGGGGCGTCTACTTGAGCGCCGAGCTGCAAGACATAAACAAGGACAATTTCAGCGTTCGCTTCGGCCAGGCGGTGCGCCAGGTCTGGACGACGCAGAAGCAATTGCGATCGGCCGCATCGGGCGGCCTGTCGCAAAGCGACATAAATCTTCTTGAGGATGTCTACTACAACGCCGAGGACAGCCTTCATTTGCTCGACCAGCGGTTCGTCACCCTTTGGGCGAATTCCCAAAGCTTCATGACCCGAGAGGCGCGTTTCCCGATCTGGGGGATGCAATCGGCCTATTGCAAGGTGCAGTCGCTGGTAACCGCGGGCGCGGCGGGCAATGGTGGTCAGACCTACGATCCGCAGCAGGCGATCACAAACCAGCTTTGCAATCAGGAGGTGGCGTCGGCAAAGTCGGAATATGCGGGACCGGTGGGCGGGGCACCGGGAGGGGGAAATCCAGCTTGCGCGCAACCCGGCACTCCCGCTGGCAAGGAGCCTGGCGGCGCCGCGTCGGCAGGCGCAAGCCCCAAGCTCGATGCGAACAGCGAGTATGAGGAGGCCACCCGCAGTCTTCAGTGCAGCGGCGTGATCACCCTTACCCCCAGTTCAATTTACATGATGACCGCGCAGATAGGAGGCCTCAACGCCGTCTTGAGCCCCTATGCGCTCTGGATACTGCCGGCACTTTACGGAAGCCTGGGCGCCATCATGTTTCACATGCGCATGATCCTGAACCCGCTGCTGCCTAACCCGACATTGGCGCGACTGGTTCACAGGGTCGTCCTGGGAGCGCTGGCGGGCATGGTGCTGGCCTGGTTCTTGGGGCCTGACACGAAGCTTGGCGGTCAGGCTTCAGCGATAGGCTTCAGCCTGTTCACCTTCGCCTTCCTGTTCGGCTTCAGCCTGGATATCTTCTTCACCCTCCTCGACCAGTTCGTCAGCACGTCGGTCGCAGGCATCAAGAAGTTCGGTTCCTCGACGGCGGCTTGAGGAATCCGGGCAAGCAAAAAGGGCGCCGCGGCAGCGCGGCGCCCTTGGTCATTCTCAGCTCGAAGAATGTTTAGAACAGACCCTCGATCTGACCCTGTTCGTTGAGGAAGATCTTTTCCGAGGACGGCGCCTTGGGCAGGCCCGGCATGGTCATGATCTCGCCGCAGATGATGACGACGAAGCCGGCGCCGGCCGAAAGCCTCACCTCGCGCACCGGCACGGTGTGGCCGGTCGGCGCGCCGCGCAGGTTCGGGTCGGTCGAGAAAGAGTACTGTGTCTTGGCCATGCAGACCGGCAGGTTGCCGTAGCCGGCCTGCTCCCAGGCATGCAGCTGGTCGCGGATCGACTTGTCGGCGATCGCCTCGTCGCCGCGGTAGATGCGCTTGACGATGGTGTTGACCTTCTCGAACAACGGCATCTCATCGGGATAGAGCGGCGAGAACTGCGAGGCGCCGGATTCGGCGATCTCGACCACCTTCCTCGCCAAATCCTCGATGCCGGCGGAGCCTTGCGCCCAGTGCCTGCACAGGATCGCCTCGGCGCCCTGCGCCTTGACGAAGTCCTTCATCGCCTGGATCTCGGCCTCGGTGTCGGTGGTGAAGTGGTTGATCGCGACCACCGCCGGCACGCCGAACTGCTTCACGTTCTCGATGTGGCGGCCGAGGTTGAGGCAGCCCTTCTTGACCGCCTCGATGTTCTCCTTGCCGAGGTCTTCCTTCTTGACGCCGCCATTCATCTTCATGGCTCGCACGGTGGCGACGATGACGGCGGCGGCCGGCTTGAGGCCTGCCTTACGGCACTTGATGTCGAAGAATTTTTCGGCGCCGAGGTCGGCGCCGAAGCCGGCTTCGGTGACGACATAGTCGGCAAGCTTGAGCGCCGTCGTGGTGGCGACGACCGAGTTGCAGCCATGCGCGATGTTGGCGAACGGACCGCCATGCACGAAGGCCGGGTTGTTCTCAAGGGTCTGCACCAGGTTGGGCTGGATGGCGTCCTTCAGAAGCACGGCCATGGCGCCGTCGGCCTTGAGGTCGCGGGCATAGACTGGCGACTTGTCACGGCGGTAGGCGACGATGATGTCGCCGAGACGCTTCTCGAGGTCCTTGAGGTCGGTGGCCAGGCACAGGATCGCCATCACTTCCGAGGCGACGGTTATGTCGAAGCCTGCCTCGCGCGGGAAGCCGTTGGCGACGCCGCCCAGCGAGCAGATGATCTCGCGCAGCGCCCGGTCGTTCATGTCCATGACGCGGCGCCAGGCCACGCGGCGGATGTCGATGCCGAGCTCGTTGCCCCAATAGATGTGGTTGTCGATCAGCGCCGAAAGCAGGTTATGGGCGGTGGTGATGGCGTGGAAATCGCCGGTGAAGTGGAGGTTCATGTCGTCCATCGGCACCACCTGGGCGAGGCCGCCGCCGGCCGCTCCGCCCTTCATGCCGAAGTTCGGGCCGAGCGAGGCTTCGCGGATGCACACGACTGCCTTCTTGCCGATGCGGTTCAGGCCGTCGCCGAGGCCGACCGTGGTGGTCGTCTTGCCTTCGCCGGCGGGAGTGGGGTTGATGGCGGTGACCAGGATCAGCTTGCCGTCCTTGTTACCCTTCACCGACTTGATGAACTCGGCCGAGATCTTCGCCTTGTCGTGGCCATAGGGCAGCAGGTGCTCGTACGGGATGCCGATCTTGGCGCCGATCTCCTGGATCGGTTTCTTGTTAGCGGCGCGCGCGATCTCGATATCGGACTTCACTTCGGCCATGACGGCTTTCCTCTGAAATGAGCGGTGGAGGGGAGGGCTTCGATCGCTGCATGATCGAAACGCCGCCCGGACGCAAGGGCATGTTCTAACCCTCTCGCTGTCACGGCGTCAACTTTCATGCAACTATGTTTCCTGTGAAGAAAGTTTACTGTTCCCGGGCCGACCTTGCCAGCGTCTTCGGCGCCCGGTCGTTGCGCCGTATAGAAGCCAGAGCGGGTGTCGCTCCGCCGTCTCAAAACAGCCGTGCAATACGCGAAAAGCGACAGAGGCGACGGCGCAAATCCGCCAGCCCCAACTGTCGGCTGGTCAGGCTATTGGGTCAGCACGTTGCTGATCTCGACCATGTTGGAGCGCACGCGCAGGACATAGAAGCCCATGGTCGTCAGATGCGTCGGCAGGAGCCAGCCGTCCTCGCGTCCATTGGCGATGATGAAGGGCTGGATGCGCAGCGCCGAGACGAACTGCGCGTCCATCGTGTCCCATAGGTTCTGCAGGTGCTTTTCCTTGATCACGCCCTCGAAGTCTGCCTGAGCGCCCTTCATCAGCCCGTAATAGGCATAGAGCTGGCCGTAGGCGAACCAGAAGCGATCGTCGGCGCGGAAGTCGAACCAGCCGTCATTGTGGTTCTCGGCGCGCTCCTTGAGGATCGCCGAGGTCGAGCCGATGTCGCTGGCGATACGGTCGATATATTGCTTCAGATTGTCGGCGCGGGCGTCAAACGTCGCCTGGCAGGTGGCCAGCCGCGCATTGAAGGAGCGCAGTTTGCGCACCGCGTCGCGATAATAGCTCGGCGTCGGCGTCTTCGGGCCGAACGGGTTCAAGCCGAAATACCATGTGTATTCGTCGAATTGCAGATTGCCGCGCGCGTCCTGCAGGTCGCTGTCGATCTGCGAGGTCGTGCGCACGCGTCCGAGATTGTCGGCAAGCTCGGTCGCGGTGCGCCGCACCGCCTGGTTGATGCCACGCTGGAAAGAGGCCTTGTTGTCCATCCATGGCGTGTGGTCCCAGTCGATGCCGAACAAGCCGAGCTTGTAGAGGATCATCGACGAGATCCAGGCATTCTGGTTGACATTGAAGTCGGTAAGATCGGCCGCCACCTGGGCGATCGCCGAGTTGCCGCAGGTCTTGGCCGTGTCGGTGCCGGCGCCGGCAGAAACCTGCTCGCCGGCCGACACGTTGCGCGTCTCGAAGGTGTATTTGTCGGGATAGTTCGGCTCGAAATTGTTCCACCACTGGGTGGCATAGAAGAAATTGGCGTAAAGGCCGATCAGCACCAGGATGGCGAGGCCCACCACCGCCTTCAGGATCCAGCCGCGCTGCCCGTACCAGCGGCCGACCCACATGAACGGCCACAGGATGATGCCGACGACGAAGCCGATGCCGCGGCCGATCCATTGGAAAATCTGGGTGAAGAAATTCACGATCGGATCAAGCATGGCTCTCGTCACCCCTCAGTCAGTCAAGCCGTAAAGGCGCGCGCGGAACGCCGCCTTGTCCTTCAAATATGTGGTTTTCAGAACGTCCACAACATGCGATCGCCAGGCGTCGCTGAAGCCGTCGAAGTCCCGGTAGAAGCCCGGTTTGTTGAAGACGTAGCGCGAGACGAAGTCCTGCGGCACGAAATCCGAGATCAGCTGGTTGGTAAGCCAGGCATCGGGATGATCGGGCCTGGCGCGCACGACCAGGAAGCGCTGGCGCGGCGGAACGTCCTCGACCTTGAGATGGCCGAACTGGGCGATTTCGCGCTTGGCGGCGTTGAGGAACGGGAAGTTGCCGTCGCTGGCAATCAGGTCGGCATGGCCGTGGATCCAGGTCTGCAGCCAGACCTTGTCGACATCCGTCAGGTTGCGGTTGGGCTCGGCGTCGCGGATCAGCGCCCGCACCACCATCTCGGCGCGATGCTCGAGATAGCCCGAGGCCTCGATCCAGGAGGCGCGCGGCAAGTCAAGGCGACCGGTGGCGGCGAGGAAACGGAACACCTTGTCGGCGTCGTTGATCGACAGATAGCTCACCTGCCACGGCCGCGAGCGGCGGAAGCCCGGTGCTGCCGGGTCGCAGATCACCGTCGTCATATCGGGATCGACAAAGACGTAGAGCCCGCCGAAATGGCTCGTCCAGTAGGCGTTGTGGCGGAAGATCACCTGGTCGGGGACAAGCGCGTTCTCGCGGATGTCGCCGCAGACCTTGGCGAGATCGACCATGCGCTCGAGCATGGCATTGTTGCGCCAGGCGTCGGGCTCCTGTTTCAGTCGGTCAACAAGCTTGCCGAGCTCGGCCGCCTTGCCCAGCACGTCCTCGGCCGACAGCACCTTGAATTCGACCTGGTTGATCGAAAGCAGATCCTCGATGTCGTTGACCTTGGGAACGGAGTCCTCGATCTCGCCGTAGATGACGTCCTTGATGGTCAGAGCGTCGATGGCGCGCTGGTTCTTGGACATGAATTCGAACATCAGCTGCGAGGTGTTGGAAAAGGCGGTGTGCACCACCGGCAGGTCGATCTGCGACGGCGTCAGGATGATGAAGCGGCGGTTGACCTCGTTGGGATCGAGATAGTCGTAGTCGCCGCATTCCTCGGCCACCTCGGGCGAAAAACCGGTGCGGTCGATCTGGAAGCTCGTCAGCTTGGTGGGCTCGAGACCGAAGGCGACGAGCGCCTTGTTGTAGCGCTGGACGAGATGCGGCTCGTCGACAGCGAGCAGCCTGCCGTAGATCAGCTCGTTGTCGCGCAGCAGGTCGGGCTTTTTGCTAGGGGTCATTTGGGCGACCCAGTGAGATTTTCCTGTGTGGGCGAAGGATGGAGCGCCAACGTTGGCGTCCCCCTCTCCCCGTTCTTCACGGGGAGAGGGTAAGGGTGAGGGGCGGCGCGAACGGTCAAGGATATGTCTCCCCATAACCTTCGGCGGCAATAAATCGAAGGTCATTTGTATCGATTTGGCGCTCTAAACGCTGCTCGACGGCCGCCAGTTTGGTCTCAAGCACCGCCTCCCTGTCCTTCAAAACGTCGACGTTCCAAAAGCGGAGGACGGACCAGCCGGCTGACACCATGAAGCGATCGCGAATCTGATCATGTTTGTTCGCGATATGCTGGCTCCCATCAACTTCGACAACAAGCTGGCATTCCCTGCAGGCAAAGTCAGCGAAATACCTGCCTATGGGGAACTGCCGCACGAATTTGTAGCCATTCAATCTGCGATCACGCAGCTCGTGCCAAAGCGCGCCTTCGGCATCGTTGTCTGACTGGCGCAATCGCCGTGCTCGCTTCGTCGTCTCGATTACCGGTCCACGCATGCGCTGCCCCTCACCCTTACCCTCTCCCCGTGAAGAACGGGGAGAGGGGGGCGCCAGCGTTAGAGCTACGTCTTTCAGCACACGTGGGCAGCGAAGCAACATCAAGCATTCCACAGCCCCTTCTTCTTCAGCTCCTCCATCTCGCGTGCCGCACGCTCGCGCAGGCGCGCGTCGCGCAGCAGCTTCTCCACCGCGGCGGCGTCGGACTTGTCGGAGTAGCGGAATTCGGAATCGGCGTAGCGGTTGATCTCCTGCATGACCATCTCCATCGAGAACGGGCCGCGCAGTTCCTCGATCATCGCCTTCTTGTCGTCGTAGCTCTTGTGCATGAAGGCTTCCGGCTTCTCGAACCAGTCGTCCGGCAGCTCGATGTCCATGGCGCGCATCTTTATGGCGTCGGTGACGTTCTTGATGGCGCGGCCGGTGAAGCGCGGTTCGGCGTCCTTGATCATGTGCAGGTAGGTGCCGATGTCGGCCATGGTTTTCGGCGCGCCGTTTTCCTTCATGTAGCGTTCATAGACCTTCGTCAGCCCGTCTTCCTGCGGCTTCTCGTGCTCCTCATAGGCCTCGGCCACGGCGCGCTGGATTTCTTGCGCCGCGTAGAGCTTGTGGTCGCCCAGCGGGATCTTGTGGTTCTTGCCGGCAAGCAGCACGAAGATGTCGATGTAGTCGTCGCGGGTCTGCGGGCCGTCGACCAGCCAGCGGGCGCCGGCGCGCTGGCGCAGCGCATCGTCGACATTCTCGGGATAGTTGGAAAACATGCCGAAGGAGCAGTTGCCGCGCACTACGGTGGAAGCACCGGCAAAGGCGTCCATCAAGACGCCGGTGATCTCCTGCTGGCCGGCGGACGCGCGGTCGTCGGAGCGGCGCGCCGCGACCTGGTCGATGTCGTCGATGGTGCCGAAGCCGATGGTTCGCGGATTGAGCACGTTGTTGATGAACTGGCGGCAGTTCTGGCCCGACTTGCCCTGATAGGACGAGATCTGGTCGACGCCGAAATTCTCGTAGACGAAGGGATAGCCGGCGACCTGGCAGTAGCCGTTGACGAGACCGGCGATCATCTGGATCAGTGTCGTCTTGCCGGTACCGGGCGCGCCGTCGCCGATGAAGGTGAACAGGAAGCCGCCGAGCTCGACGAAGGGGTTCAGCTCGCGCTCGAAATCATAGGCCATCAGCATCTTGGCCAACCTGACCGACTGGAATTTGGCGATGTGGTTGCCGACGACTTCTTCCGGTTTCTTGAAGGTCATCACCAGCGGCTTGGCACGCTTGCCGGGCGCCACGTCGAAGCCGTCGAGGGTGAAGTCGTCGACGTCGATGCGGATATGCGCGTTCTCGAACGGGCCGATGCCGTCGAAGCGCCCCTTACGGGCCAAGAGTCCATCGATGGCGACACGGGCAAAGGCACGCGCCCGCGTCATCAGGTCGGCGTCGTCCTTCGAACCGGCAATCGCCTTGTCGAGCCCGGCCACGATCGACTTCACCGCATCCTGCGGCGTGTCGAAGAGGAAGTCGGGTTCGGGACTATCGTTCGGTGCCTCGCCGTCACTGTCGATCAGCTGGAACAGGTAGGAGGCGAAGCTGAAGGCCGAAACATAGGCCGCGGCCGACAACAGTCTCTTGAACCTCGCAGCCTCGTCGCCTTCGAGCGGAGCCCGGGCGTTCTTCGCCTGCAGGCTTTCGAGATCGGAACCCTCGGCAAAGACATCCGATATGGCCAGCGCGACGGCCAGGCCGCGGCGGGCGCGGAACAGAAGCGTGTGCTGCGGGATGCTCATCAACTGGTCGTCGGGATGGATCGCGGTGACCGTCTTCGAAAGCTCGACTTCGCGCGTGCGCCGCACCGAGCCGACCGATACGGTCGAGACGAAGCGCCGGTTGGTGCCGGCGAGCGCGGTGCCGGATTCGCGCGCGGGATCCTCCAGCACGACGATGCGGGTGATGAAGCTCTGCGCGGTGGCGCGGTGCTTTTCGATTGCCGCTTCCGAGATCGTGGTCAGCCCGGTGTCCATGAAGGATGCTCCGCGGTTGAAATCAGACGTCGCTGATGACCTGTCCGTTCGACAGGATGTGGACCTTGTAGCCGGAAAAGATCTTCTGCGCCTCGCCGGCAGCGTATAGCGCCTGATAGGCCTCGTGCGGGATCAGCGCGTGGTTCTCGTAGCTCGACACGCCCTGGCGCGCGGCTTCGAGGTCGTCGGTGTTGATGAAGAATTCCTGCGTCGTCTTCTCGCTGGAGAACAGGCCCTTGCGGCCGGGCTTCTCGCCCTTGGAAAAGACCTCCTGGATAGTCCAGGTGAGCAGCCAGGCGTTTTCAGGCTTGCGCACCTTGGCCAGGACCTCCGTCACCGTCGAATTGTTCTCGGTGATCCCGGCCGAATAGAAAGGTCCAAGCACGACGCGCCGCAGCTGCTTCGGGTGCAGGGGCTCGAAATCCTTGTCGAGATTGACGGCGATCGTCGCCGGCGACAGCGTGTAGGCCGAATTCTTCTCGGTGAAATCGTCGAAGCGGTGGGCAAGCTCGGGATTGAGCAGGCCGTCGACAGGCAGCGGAATGTCGACCCGCTCATTGAGTTTGCCGTTGCCGTCGACCAGCTGGCGCACCATGCTTTCGGAGGAGTCCTCCACCGTCACCATATAGACGAGCGGCAGGTTGGCGCTGCCGTCGAACGATGCCCAATGGACGAGATAATAAGGCCGCATGGTCTTCGGATTGACCGAGACCTTCGCCGTCTGTGCCAGGATGAAGGGACCGAAGGTCGCCTTGCTCCTGACGTCCTCCAGATAGAGCCGCTCGGCCATCGACTTCTGCAGCGCCGCTGGAAATTCCTTGTGGCGCAGGATGAAGTCGGCCATCTCCTCGCGCAGCTCGCCGGCCTGCGGGATGTTGGCTAGGCGGCTGTCGGCCTGGCGGCGGTCGTTCTCCAGCTCGAGCAGGTTCTGGAACACCGGGTAGCCGCTATCGGCGCGCGAAATGCGGAACGTGTCCATGAAGCCCAGCCGGTTGCGCCAGCAGGCAAAGGACTTGTCCAGCCGGGCGATGTATTCGGCGACGATCTTGGCGACGATGCCATGCCGGTAGAGCGGCGAGCGATCGTCGCGCATGAACACTTCCAGCCCGCTCAGCGCCGACGTGATGGCGGAGAAGTAGCGCACCGCAGCTTCGTTTTCGGGGGTCATGGCGCTGCCCTGGAGAGGAATGCCGGCACGCCGCCTACTGCTGCACGTAATTGGCGGCGTTGTGCTTCTTCATCACCTCGTCGAAGCGGCGGGCGAAGGCATCGTCGGCGAGCTTCTTGCGGCGCTGGATGTCGGCGCTCGCCACCATGTTCTTCTCGTGCATCTCGAGCAGATCGCCGATGTGCTTCTGCGAGGCGGCCCCGATGCCGGCCATCGTCTCTTCCGCCGTGTTGTCGACCTGGCTGCCCAGCGTGTTGATCTTGTGGGCGACGTCCTGCTGGGCGGCCGTCTTCAGCGAGTCTTCCAGCGCTTTATACAGGACGATGCGCTGCTCGGTGTCGATGGTGAGCTTGTTGATCAGCGTCGACTGCGCGGCGATCTGGTTGTTGAGGGAGTCCACGAATGTCTGGAACATCGAGGTATAGCGTTCCAGCGTCTGGCTTTCGGCGAGCAGCTCCTGCTCCTTGGCCTGCTTCTCGTTGTATTCGGTCGCCATCTTCGAGCGCTCGCCCTCGAGCTCGGTGCGCTCCTTCTGGGTCGTCGAGGCGGCGATCTTGTTCTCGATGTCGAGCAGCATCGGGTTGAGCTCCTCGATGCGCTTCTGCACCGCCTCGAGATTGGCCATCGTGGTCTTGCGGCGCTCGATCACCTGCGACAGGCTGGTTTCGGAGGTCTTGTAGCGCTGGTCGAGAATCTGCTTCTGGGCTTTCAGGATGCCGACGATGGTGTCGGATTTCGCCAGCAGTTCCTGCAGATTGCCGGCGAGCGACATGTTGCGCACGCGGTCGGTGCGCATGCGCTGCTTGCGCTGCGCGGAGAACACACCGACGAAGTTTTCCCAGCCGGTGTAGTTCTTCATGCTCTCGAATTCGGCGCCGAAGACGTTGGTGGCGTCCTCAAGCCCAATGATCAGGTCGGCAATGTTGCCTTCCATGACCTTCTGCTGCTTGAGCACGTCCTCGATGCGGGCGTTCTCGATGTCGAAATTGGCGTCGCCTATCTTCTTGTCGGCCTGGGCGAGCGTGTCGAGCACGCTGCCGGACTGCTCGATCTTGGTGCGCATGTCCTCAACGACCTGCTTGGTCTTGGCAATTTCGGCATCGAAATTCTGCAATGTCGCCATAGGGGCCTCCCGCATCGGCATCCGGTTTCGTCGCACGTGGCGGCGAATATATGTGGGGGCCCCAGAGATTGAAAGAAGGAAGACAAGCAGAGGCGTTAAAACAAAAGAATTGGTCAGGCCCTTGAAAGACAAGGCAAGCATGCCAATCGCGAGTAATGCGCCTGGCCTTCAAGCAGCTTCAGCTTCTATGCCTTAAGCTCTTGTTTTCGCGGCGACCGGCATCGGCCGGAGCGGCGGGGCCAAACTCTTGCGGCAAGTCGCGGCAGATCATTCGATCGTCGGCCGGTCTATCGCCAGGCGGCGCCTCTCGGAATGCCGATCAGGCTTCGGATCGGCCCTGAGTAGGCAGAGGGGTGGCAACCGGTTACCGACTGTCGGCAGGCTCTCCGCTTCAGTTGCGGGCGAAGCCGATGAAGTCGTCGGGTGCCGCCCTGCCCATTTCCTCTTCCCAATGGCGGCGGCAGAGCGAGACATAGACGTCCTTGCCGATCGCCACCTGCTCGCCCTGCCTTGCCACCTTGCCGTCGGGACCGAGGCGTACCACCATCGTCGCCTTGCGGCCGCAGCGGCAGATGGTGCGCACCTCGCGCAGGTCGTCGGCGATGGCAAGCAGCGCGCGCGAACCGGAAAACAGCTTGCCCTGGAAATCGGTGCGCAGGCCGTAGCACATGACAGGGATGTTCAGCCGGTCGGCGATGCGTGCGAGCTGCCAGACCTGCTCCTCCTCGAGAAACTGCGCCTCGTCGACGAAGATGCAATGCACGGTCGTATGCTCGTGATGCTCGGCAACGCGGGCATAGAGATCGTCGCCGTCGCGGAACATCTCGGCCTCAGTCTCAAGGCCGATGCGCGACGAGATCAGCCCCTTGTCGCCCTTGCGATAATGGCCGGCGACGAAAAGCATCGTCGTCATGCCGCGTTCGCGATAGTTGTAGGACGCCTGCAGGAGCATGGTCGTCTTGCCGGCATTCATCGTTGCGTAGTTGAAGTAGAGCTTTGCCATGTGGGTCTTTAAGCCCACTTGTCGCAATGCGGGGAAGGGGGCGCCTGCTCCTTCCACCAAAAAAGCGCTTGCTTCGGAAAAGACGCTGCATGTCGCTGAATGGCCAGCGCGCGCCGTTCATCGTGATGTGGCCCCGCTTGAAACCACTTCAAAATGGTGTTTGGCTGACGGAACAAGGCGGTCGCAAGAACCGTGACTTCGAGCCGCCTCGAATTGCAATGGGAGAAAGTTGATGTCGCGTATGAAATCTTCCGTCGCCGGCCTCGGCCTGGCGGCGCTTCTGTCCACGACCGCCGCCTATGCCGGCGACCCGGCGAGCTGCAAGGCCGTGCGCCTGTCCGATGTCGGCTGGACCGACATTCAGGCGACCACGGGGCTGGCCTCGGTGCTGCTCACCGCGCTCGGCTACGAGCCGCAGGTGATCCAGCTTTCGGTGCCGGTCACCATGGCTTCGCTGAAGAACAAGGACCTCGACGTCTTCCTCGGCAACTGGATGCCGTCGATGACCAACGACATCAAGGACTACACCGCCGACGGCTCGGTCGAGACGATCAGCACCAATCTGACCGGCGCCGGCTACGGCATCGTCGTGCCGACCTATGTCGCCGACGCCGGCGTCAAGACGCTGACCGATCTCGGCAAGTTCAAGGACAAGTTCAACGGCAAGATCTACGGCATCGAGGCCGGCAATGACGGCAACCGCATCATCCTCGACATGATCAAGAACCCGGCCGACAACCTCGCCGGCTTCGAGCTGGTCGAATCGTCGGAGGCCGGCATGCTGACGCAGGCCGAGCAGTCGATGAAGAACAATGAGTGGATCGCCTTCCTCGGCTGGACGCCGCATCCGGTGATGGGCGCCATGAAGATCACCTATCTCGACGGCATGGGCGACAGCGGCTTCGGCGCCGCTACCGTCTACACCAATGTGCGCAAGGGCTACACCACCGAGTGCCCCAATGCCGGCAAGTTCATCGCCAACCTGAAGTTCAATCTCGACATGGAAGGCGAGATGATGGATGCGATCCTCAAGGGCGGCGACGCCCAGACGGTCGCGACCGACTGGCTGAAGAAGCATCCGGACGCGATCACTCCCTGGATTTCCGGCGTGACCACCTTCGACGGCGGCGATGCCGCCGCGGCCATCAAGACCGCGCTCGGGAGCTGAGCCGGCTTTGAGTCCGGCATGATCTCCGAAAAAGGGCAGCCACTGGAAAAGGCTGCCCTTTTTCTTAAAGCGCCGCGCTGAAACGGGTTCAAGCGACGCGCTTTAAGTCTCTGTTTTTGCGCATGTCATTTTCCCAAAACCGCCGCACGCTTTTGGGTGACATGCATTAAGCTGCGAGACAATGACCGTACGGCAAGTGCGGCGAAACCGAGAGGGGAAGATGGATCCGATATCGAAATTCCTTACTGACTACAAAATCCCGATCGGGCCATGGGGCAAGGCCTTCTTCGGCTTCCTCACCGACAATTTCGATACCGTCTTTCGGGCGTTCTCAAACGGCCTGAATTTCATCCTCGACGGGGCGGTGGACCTCCTGCTGATGGTGCCGCCGGTGCTGCTGGCGCTGGTCATCGCCCTCGTCGCTTGGCTGTTGCAGCGCTCGCGGCCGCTCGCCATCGGCGTCTTCATCGGCCTGATCTTCATCATCAACCAGAACCTCTGGAAGCAGACGGTGCAGACGCTGGTGCTGGTGGTCGCGGCAGCCGCCATGGCCATGGCGATCGGCGTGCCGCTCGGCATCTGGGCCGCGCACAAGCCGAAGGTCTACCGCGTCATGCTGCCGGTGCTCGACCTGATGCAGACGCTGCCGACCTTCGTCTACCTGATCCCGGTTCTGACGCTGTTCGGGCTCGGCAACGCACCCGGCCTTATCGTCACCATCATCTTCGTCATCCCGACCGCAGTACGACTCACCCACCTCGGCGTGGTTTCGGTGCCCACGGCGATCATCGAGGCGGGTGAGGCGTTTGGTGCCACCAAACGCCAGCTCCTATGGAAGGTGGAGCTGCCGTCGGCGCTGCCGACGATCATGGCGGGGCTGACGCAATCGATCATGCTGTCGCTGTCGATGGTGGTGTTCGCGGCGCTCATCGGCGCCGGCGGCCTCGGCACCGAAATCAACCGCGCGCTCGGCTCCCGCCGCATCGACCTCGGACTTGAGGCCGGCCTCGCAATCGTCGTGCTCGCCATCGTGCTCGACCGGATGACGCGCATCGGCGTGGGAGGCAAGAAATGACCGTCGCGGTTGACTTCAGGAATGTCGATATCGTCTTCGGCGCCGATCAGGCCGGTTCGCTTGCGCTGATCGACAAAGGCGCCACCCGCGCCGAAATCCTCGAGAAGACCGGCAACGTGCTGGGCTGCGCCGGGGCCAATCTCACGGTGAATGAAGGCGAGATTTCCGTGCTGATGGGCCTGTCGGGCTCCGGCAAGTCGACGCTGCTCAGAGCCGTCAACCGGCTCAACGTCGTGTCGCGGGGACAGGTGTTGGTCAATGACGGCGACCGCACCGTCGATGTCGTGACCTGCGACGAAGCGACCTTGCGGCGGCTGCGCCAGAAGCAGGTGGCGATGGTGTTCCAGCAGTTTGGCCTGCTTCCGTGGCGCACCGTCGAGGAAAATGTCGGCTTCGGCCTCGAGCTTGCCGGCGTGCCCGATGCCGAGCGCAAGGCGCGGGTCCAGAAACAGCTGCAACTCGTCCATCTCGACCAATGGTCGAAGAAATACGCGCATGAGCTTTCGGGCGGCATGCAGCAGCGCGTCGGCTTGGCGCGTGCCTTCGCCACCGAGGCGCCGATCCTGCTGATGGACGAGCCGTTCTCGGCGCTCGACCCGCTGATCCGCACCAAGCTGCAGGACGAGCTCCTGCAGCTCCAGGCGGAGCTGAAGAAGACCATCATCTTCGTCAGTCACGACCTCGAGGAGGCGCTGAAGATCGGCAGCCACATCACCATCATGGAAGGCGGCCGCATCGTGCAGACCGGCGCGCCGGAGGACATTGTGCTGCGTCCGGCCAACGACTATGTCCGCGACTTCATCGCCAACGTGAACCCGCTTTCGGTGCTGACGGCGTGGAACGTGATGCGCGACCGTCGCGATCTGGAACAGGGCGAAGACGGCTGGGTGTGGCTCGACCGGCGCAAGACGACGCGCTTCAAGATCGACGAGCATGGCCTGGTGGCGGCGGCCGAACGCGACGGGAAGCCGGCGGTATGGGTGTCCTGTGCCGATGTCGAGCGCCAACCGGAGGAAGGGGCGCAGGTATTCTGGGCCAATCCCGGCACGCCGCTGAAGACGGTGATGCTGGCCATGCATCGTTCGCAGACCGCCCCGGTGGCACTCTTCGACGAAGGCTCGCGCTTCGTCGGCGCGATCGGCATCCGGGACGTGCTGAGCGCGGTGCTCAGGCGGTAGGCATTTTTCGCACGCGTCCAAACAGAAGTTTGGGCGCCGCCTCAGGCTTGTTTTTCGCGTTCGCCGAGCGCAGAATCCTTTCGTTGCGTGCCCATGCGCCAAGGGGGGTGATACCGACGTCGCATAGAGGGCTTTCCGGCGCGATCGCGCTGTCCAGTCTCGCCGCGGTCTCGCTTGGAAGCGGCACGGCGCTTTCCCAAAGTTTTGTCATCGGCAGTGGCACGACGGTCGGCCAGCAGACAATGACCGGCGCGGGCGAAACCGGCGTCGTCAGCCCAGCGGGAGCGATCGAAACATCTGGCGCCGGCATCGATGCGGTTCGGATGTTCGGCCCGGCGCAGACGTTCACCAACCATGGTCTGGTCGAAACGTCGGGCGGCGGCGCCATCAATGTGAACTCACAGGGCCTGGACGCGACGATCCTGAACGACGGCACCATCCTGGCAATAGGCGATGCATCGATCGGCATCCTGTCCGCGAGCGGCAACGCGCATATCGTCAACAACGGCACGATAGAAGCGCTGGGTGTCGCCACTTACGGCATCATCAGCAACGCGCCCGGCGGGCGTGTGGACAATCACGGCTTCATCGGCGTTGCCGGCACGGCGGCCGCGGGCATTATCGGCGCCGGGCCGGACCTGATGGTTTCCAACAGTGGTTCGATCGAGGCTTTTGGCATCGCCGCAGCCGGGATCATCTGGCAGAATGACGGCCTGCGGGTGGACAATTCCGGCTCGATCACCGTGTCCGGTTTGGCCTCCATCGGCATTGGCGCCGGCGGCAGCGATGCCGCCATCGTCAACAGCGGCGCCGTCGGCGTTTCCGGCACGGGCGCGACAGGAATCGGGACCCTGTTCGGCAATGCCACGATCACCAATTCCGGCTCGGTCGTCGTCGACGGCGTGAGCGCAGTGGGCATCGCCGCGCTGGGCAGCAATTCCGTCATCACCAATTCCGGCCGCGCCCTCAGCGACCAGAGCGCCGCAATCTTCTTCGGCGCGCCCGGCGCCACGCTCAATCTTTTGGGCGGGACGGCCATACAGGGACCGATCGTTTTCTCCGGCGGCGACAACACCGTGAGCTTCGGCCCCGCGCTGAACGCTGTCATGAGCTTCGCCGGATCCGGCCTGCCGCAGACCATTCTGACCGGCGGCAGGCCGTTCGTGACGAGCGGCGACAGCGTGGCGGTGGTCGACATCACCGGGTTTGCGAGCAGCGCGCCACTGATCCAAGATCTTGCCGATGCCATAGCCGAGGTCGTCGAAGCGCGCATGCCCGATCCGAACGGCGAGATATTCGCGCCGCATAACGGTCAGGACGCCTGGATCTCCACGTTTGGCGCGATACGCTCCCAGGGCGGCTCCGGCGCGTCGGCCGGATTCAGCGAGGCGCTGGGCGGCGCCGTCGCCGGTGCCGAGAGGCGCTCGGGCGACGGCTTCCTGGGCGGTGTGCTTCTGGGAGGCGCTGCCGGATCGACAGAGGTCGACGACGACGCGCAGGAGATCGTCCATCGCAGCGTGTTTGCGGGCGGCTATCTGGGCTACGACGGAGGCGCGCATTTTGCCGAGGCGACGTTCGTTGCCGGCGTGCTTGAGGAGCGGAGCCGCCGCCGTGTCGCGAACAACCTGGTGCTCGGCGTCGAGACGGCGCGCGCCGATTTCAACGGCGTCTTCGTCAGCCCTTCGGTCACGCTCGGCATGCGGCTGCCGATCGCGGCCGGCACGCTGATGCCGAGCGTTCGGCTGCGTTACGTGGGACTGTTCGTCGACGATTACGCGGAGACCGGTTCGGACGGCGATCTCGCGGTCTCGCGGCGCGACGTCAACGTGTTCGATGCGCGCGGCCAGCTCGCGCTGGCTTTGGCCCCCGTCCGCACGCGGAGCCAGAAATGGCAAACCACCCTTCGCGCCGGGATCGATGCGATAGCGCAAGACAGCGACGACCTGTCGGCGACGCTTCTCGGCCAGGACATCTCTTTTGCCGCCGGCGGCAGAAAGACGGTGCTGCGCGGCTTTGCCGGCGCGGACGTCGCGGCGGAGGTGGGCGCCGGCATGACCCTGAACGCCGGCTTCGAGGCCGGTTACGGCAGTGACGATGCCTTCACCATCCGGGGCCAAGCGCGCCTCAGCAAGGCTTTCTGAGGGACGAATCTCGGCACGACATTGATGGTTTTCATCTCGTGGCTCTGGGAAGGTCGTCTACCGGAACATATATTTTTCGAAATCCATTCCGATTCCAGTCACCGATGCAGTAGAATATTACTGCAAGCGCGCGCATGACGTGCGCGATGCGAAAACGCAGCGGGGTAGCAAAAATGATCTTCCGCCAGCTCTTCGATTCCGTTTCCGGCACCTATTCCTATCTGCTCGCCAGCCGGCGCGGCGGCGAGGCGCTGATCATCGATCCGGTGCTGGAGAAGGTCGAGCGCTACCTGCAGCTGGTCAACGAGCTCGACCTCAGGCTGGTGAAGGCGGTCGACACGCATCTCCATGCCGACCACATCACCGGTCTCGGCGCGCTGCGCGACAAGACGCATTGCGTCACTGTGATGGGCGAGCAGACCAAGGCCGACGTCGTCTCGATGCGGCTTGCCGACGGCGACAAGCTTGCCATCGAGGGATTGGCGCTCGACGTCATCTACACGCCCGGCCACACCGACGATTCCTACAGCTTCATGCTGCCGGACCGGGTCTTCACCGGCGACACGCTTCTCATCCGAGGCACCGGCCGCACCGACTTCCAGAACGGCGATCCGCGCCTGCAATACGAGTCGATCTTCGGCCGTCTGCTCAAGCTTCCCGACGAGACGCTGATCTTCCCGGCGCACGACTACAAGGGCGAGACCGTGTCGACGATCGGCGAGGAAAAGGCCTTCAACCCGCGCCTACAGGTGAAGTCCGTCGACGAGTATGTCGACATCATGAACAATCTGAAGCTGTCCAATCCGAAGATGATGGACGTGGCCGTGCCGGCCAACATGCGGGTGGGGCTGCATCAGGACGACATCGCCAGCCGCGGCTGGTCGTTGACAGCCGAGGAGGCGCTGGCGCTGGTCGGGCGGCCCGATGTGGCGCTGATCGATCTGCGCGAGCAATCCGAACGGGAACGCCATGGCGTCATCCCCGGCGCGATACATCTGCCCTACGCGCGGCTGCAGGAGAACATCGCTCCTGGCGGCATGCTGCATGAGCTGGCGAAATCGACCAGCAGGCAGATCCTGTTCTACTGCGCCTTCGGCGAGCGCTCGGCGATGGCCGTGCAGGCGGCGCAGGATGTCGGGATTTCGAGTGCCCGCCACATACAGGGCGGCATCGATGCGTGGCGGAAGGCCAGCGGCCCGCTGATGCACTAGCCATGTTGATATTCAGGTGATGCCGGCCTGCAAATGCCGGTTTCCTGCGCTTCCGGTGCTCACGTACTTGAAGTACGCTCCGCTCCGGTTCTCGGAAACCAACATTTTCGGCCCGGCCTGACCTGAATCTCAACATGCCTAAGGTGTGCCAATATTGAGCTGATGTCGGCCTGCAATGGCCGGGCTCAATGCAAGCCGATAAGCTTGGCGCCGTTGCGGAACAGGGTTTCCGCGTCGCGATCGAAGCGGAAGGTGGCGATGAAGTCGTCGGCGCGGTAATCCGGCAGGGTCTTGCGGATCGCGGTCGCAAAAGTTCGCGCCTCGTCCGGGCGGCCGGCCAATGCCAGGCAGTGCGCGGCGATGGCCAGGATGATGACATGGGCATTGGGCCTGGCTGCCGCCTTCAGCGCCCACTCGGCGGCTTCACTGAACTGTCCCAGCCGCGCATGCGCCATGGCGCGCGCGCCCATCATGCCGAACAGCAGAGGATCGAACGGGCTGAGATGACGCGAGTGATCGGAAGAGCCGATCGCCGATTGCGGATCGCCCGACTGCGAATGGACGAAGGACAGCGCGTAGTGGCCGAGCGCGAAGTTCGGGCTGAGGTCGACGGCCTTCGCCAGTTCGAGCAGCGAGCCGTCCTGGTCGCCGCGCAGCCACAGTGCGCGGCCCATCGCCCAGTGCGCCGCGGGGTTGCGGTCGTCGACCAGAAGGCCGTGGCCGGCGCTTTCGAAGGCCAGCGCCGACTCGCGGTCGCGATCGCCCCAGCGCTGGAAGGCGTTCTGCCAATGGGTGAAGGAGAGGCCGGCATAGGCGCGGGCGAAGGTCGGGTCGAGTTTCAGCGCGTCGGCGAAGAAATGCTGCGCCAGTTCGTTTTCCTGACGGGTGAAGCGGTACATGTGCCAGAGGCCTCGATGATAGGCCTCCCAGGCATTCAGCGAATTGGGCGCCTTCAGCATCGCGCGGTTGCGCTCGACGGCGGCGATCTCCGCGGCGATGGAGGAGACGATGCTGTTGCCGATGTCGTCCAGGACCGCGAAGACGTCTTCGGGCTTGTGCTCGAAGGTTTCGGTCCACACGATCCTCGCCGTGCGAACCTCGGCCAGCTCGACCGAGACCACGACCCGGCCGGGCAGGCTGCGGACCGAGCCGGTCGCCACATAGTCGACGTTGAGCCGGCGTCCGGCGTCCTCCGGCGCAATGTCCTTCTCGGCCAGAGCGAAGACCGAGCCGCGGGCGATGACGAAGAAATCGCGCAGCTTGGCGAGACGCGTGATGATGTCGTGGGTCAGGCCGTCGGCAAGCCCGCCGCGGAAATTGCCGGCGCCGGTGCCCTCAGCAAAAGGCATCACCGCGAGCGAAGCTCGGCGCATCGCTGTCGCGTCGGGGTCCACTGGGGCAATTGGTGCCGGGGTCGCCGCGAACGGCATGGACCGGGCGCATGGCGTCGCACCGGAGTGGCGGGCTCTTATTTCCTGCCACGCCTCGCGCAAGGCTGCGAAATCCAGCTCCTCGGAATGAAAGAGCTCCGCCGCGGTCGCAAGATGGTCTTCGGCTGCGCCGATCTGTCCGCGCCGCGCAAGGTTTTCCAGCAGCGCCACATGCGCGCGCCCGTCGAACGGCGCGAGCTCCAGCCATTTGTCGATATAGGCGGCCGCCTCGTCGGCTTCCGTCGGGAGGAGACCGATGATGTGCTCCAGAACTGCGACATGGCATGCGCCGAAACGGCGGCGCTGCGCGATTAGCCAACTGGTGAAATGCGGGCTCCGATCGAGCTCCAGCCCGTCAAGAAAATCGCCTGCGAAGAGCTGCGCAAGCGCCCGCAGGCGTTCGAGGCCGAGCGTGTCGATGCCTTCCGCTACCGCCGCGGCTGCCTCCAGAGCATCGATGCGCATATCCGCAGAGCGAAGCGCCACCGTGTCGCCCTCGGTCTCGACCCGGCGCAGGTCCGGTTCGTCGAGCGCGGCGCGAAGCTTGCTCAGACACCAGCGAAGCTCACCGCGCGGATCGTTGGGGACGTCCCAGAGCAGCTCGCAGAGCCGGCTGCGGCTGACGGGGTGTGGCGCGAGCGCAAGATAGGCAAGCAGTGCGCGCAGCTTGCGCGAGGAAGGCAACTTAACGGGTTCGCCGTCACGGGAAATCGTCAGTTGCCCAAGCAGCCGCACGCACAGGCCGGCGGCGGTGTCGTTCAGGCTCGATCGGGTGGATTCCACGTATGTTTCCACGCTCTCTCCAACGCTGACCAGCTGGTCCATGTTCTATCACCAAAGACGACAGGAAGCATCTGGCAGCCCAGCCATGCCGGAATGCCGCCGCTGCCGCATTTGCGGCAGGTCAAGCAACGTAGCGCGGCAAGGTGTCGAAACCGCGCCGCCGAAGCCGCCGGTTTGTAACCGGCGCGTGAGACATCGAGGAGAAGAGCCATGTTGCACCAATTGAAAATAAGGACGACGGCCGGCCGAGGCCGGCTGTTCGACAGCATTCTCGACACGGTCGGCGACACGCCGGTCATCCGCATCAACAATCTCGGCCCGGCGCATGCGACGATCTATGTAAAGGCCGAATTCTTCAACCCGGCAGCCTCGGTGAAGGATCGGCTGGCGCTCAACATCATCGAGGAAGGCGAGCGCAGCGGCAAGCTGAAGCCCGGCCAGACGGTGGTCGAGGCGACCAGCGGCAACACCGGCATCGGCCTTGCCATGGTCTGCGCGCAGAAAGGCTACCCGCTGGTGGTGACGATGGCCGACAGCTTCTCCATAGAGCGCCGCAAGCTGATGCGCATGCTGGGCGCCAAGGTGGTGCTGACGCCGCGTGCCCAGAAGGGGTTTGGCATGTACAAGAAGGCGGTGGAACTCGCCGAGGCCAATGGCTGGTTCCTGGCGCGCCAGTTCGAGACGGAAGCCAATGCCGCCATCCACGAGGCGACCACGGCGCGCGAGATCATCAACGATTTCGCCGGCTCGAGGCTCGACGTGCTGGTCACCGGCTATGGCACCGGCGGCACCGTCGCGGGCGTTGGCCGGGTGCTGCGGCGCGAAAGGCCCGATGTGCGGATCGTGCTTGCCGAGCCTGCGAACGCGCAGCTCATCGGAAGCGGCAAGCGCCAAGAGCGCGGTGCCGGCGGTGCGCCGGCCGCCAGCCATCCGGCCTTCGAGCCGCATCCGATCCAGGGCTGGACGCCGGACTTCATCCCCAACGTGCTGCAGGAGGCGATCGACAAGCGCTATTATGACGAAGTGGTGCCGATCGCCGGTCCGGAAGGCATCAAATGGGCGAAAGCCCTGGCGCAGCAGGAAGGCATCTTCACCGGCATCTCCGGCGGCGCCACTTTCGCCGTGGCGCGCCAGATCGCGGGAACCGCTCCGGCCGGTTCGGTGATCCTGTGCATGCTGCCCGACACCGGCGAACGCTACATGTCGACCCCGCTGTTCGACGGCATCGAGGCGGAGATGGACGCCGAGGAGATGGCGCTGTCGCGGTCGACGCCGAGCTGTCAGTTCGAGGCCTGAAGACAATCGCGGCGCCGCTGTCCATTCGACCGGCGGCGCCGCATGTCGATCCAGGAAATGGGATGCCTCTGGGGGAGGAGCGGATGGACACCTTGCAGGAAACAGCGCTGATGGACGAGACGCTCGATCCGCCGGATTGGGCCGAGATGCAGGCCCTGTCGCACCGGATCGTCGAGGAGGCCGTCGCTTATCTCAAGGATGTCCGGGATCGTCCGGTGTGGCGCGAGATGCCGGCCGAGGTGCGCGCCTTCTTCTCGGCACCTTTGCCGCGCGAGCCTGCGTCCATCGCCGACGTCTACGGCGATGTTGCCCGCAACGTGATGGCCTATCCGATGGGCAACATTCATCCGCGCTTCTGGTCCTGGTTTATGGGCTCCAGCAATTTCACCGGCGCGCTCGGCGATTTCCTGGCGGCGATCCAGGGTTCGAATCTCGGCGGCGGCAACCACGCCGCGGGCCTGATGGACAGCCAGGTGGTCGACTGGTGCAAGGAGATGGTGGGCTTTCCGGCCCAGGCCAGCGGCACGCTGGTGAGCGGCGGCTCCATGGCCAACATCATCGGGCTGACCGTGGCGCGCAACGTCAAGGCGGGCGTCGATGTTCGCGAAAGGGGTGTCGGCGCCATACCAAAGCCGTTGCGCTTCTATGCTTCGGACCAGGTCCATTCCTGCCATCGCAAGGCGATGGAAGCGCTCGGTCTCGGCAATCGGGCGCTGCAGCGCGTCTCGACCGACGCCAATTTGCGCATTGACGTCGATGCGCTCAAGGCGGCCATCGCGGAAGACCGCGCGGCGGGTTTCAAGCCCGCTTGCATCATCGGCACCGCCGGCTCCGTCAACACCGGCGCGATCGACGACCTGCAGGCGCTGGCCGCGCTGGCAGTGGAAGAGGACCTCTGGTTCCATGTCGACGGCTGCATCGGCGCGCTGATCGCAATCGCACCTGAAAACGGATCGCTCGTCGCCGGCATCGAGCAAGCGCATTCGATCGCGCTCGATCCGCACAAATGGCTGCATGCGCCGTTCGAGGCGGGCTGTGCGCTGGTTCGCGATCCTTCTGCCCACCGCAGCACCTTCGCGGTCACCCCGGAATATCTGGAATCGACGCCGCGCGGCCTCGCATCAGGGCCATGGCTGCACGACTACGGCCTGCAGACATCGCGCGGTTTTCGCGCGCTCAAAATCTGGATGGCGCTCAAGGAGCACGGGGTGGAGAAGTTCGGGCGCCTGATCGACCAGAACATCGCCCAGGCGGGCTATCTCGCGCGCCTGATCGAAGCCGAGCCGACGCTCGAGCTGACGGCGCCGACCACCATCAACATCGTCTGCTTCCGCCGTCGCCTGGAGGGCGCATCGGAGGAACGGCTCAAGGCATTCAACACCGAAATCATGCTCAGGCTGCAGGAAGAAGGCATCGCCGCCTTGTCCGATACCACCGTGCGCGGCCGTCACTGCCTGAGGGTCGCGATCACCAACCACCGGACGCGGCGCGAGGATCTCGATCTGTTGGTGCGCGAGACGCTTCGCATCGGAAAGGAAATCGAGGCTGCGGCGGTATCGGTTTGAGGGAGTGGCCTGGAGAAATATCTCAGCCGGCTGCCAGAGGCGCGCCCGGCAGATAGAGCATGATCGGCCGGATCTCGTAGACGGCCGTGGGATTGACACGCTTGAGGTCGCGCGCCACCGCTACCGCCTCGTCCTGGTTCGCACAATCCAGCACGTAGAGGCCGAGCAACTGCTCCTTGGTCTCGGCAAAGGGACCGTCGATCACCATGCCGTCGCCCGGACCGCGCAGCGTGACGGCTTTCGCGGTATCGCCCAGCCTTGCCGCCGGCCCCAGCTTGCCGGCGCGGGTCAGCCTGTCGTTCATATCGAGCAGGTCTTTCATGAGGGCCGCATCCTCGTCGGATGTCCAGGACTGGACGGTTTCTTCGACGTGATAGGCAAGTATCGCATAGAACATGGTTCGGTTTTCCTCGTGCTTGACCCCGAAATCGGAATCGATTTTTGCTTCGCCGGCCTTCGGTTCGGAAAGGATCATGCACCAAATTGAAGCGCTACTGCGTCCTTTGCGCGTCCAAGAGGACGCGCGGCGCTGTAGGGCGCGCCGCACTATCACAAGGATGGCGCGGCTGATCCAGTCCCGGAGCCAGCCGGAAAAGCGCCTGCTGACTCAAGCTGCCAGCGGCAGGCGCAGCTCCGTCAGCAGGCCGCCGCCCGCATGGTTGGAAAGTTTAATCTCGCCGCCGGCACCGCGGGCGATGTTGCGGGCAATGGTGAGGCCGAGGCCGAGGCCGCCGGTCTGGCGGTTGCGCGACTGTTCGAGGCGCACGAAGGAGGCGAACACCTGATCCAGCTTGGCCTGCGGAATGCCGGGACCTTCGTCGCGGATGGTGAGGGTGACCGTGTTGCCCGACCGCCGCACGCCGATATGCGCCTTCTTGCCGTAGGTGACCGCGTTCTGGACGAGATTGGTGATGCAGCGGCGCAGCGCCACCGGACGCGCGATGCAGACCAGGCCGCGCGATGGCCTGGCGTCCTCGTCGAACGAAGCGCCTTCGAATGCGTCGGCAACCGACTCCACCAGCGACCAGAAATCGATCCGTTCGGCCTTTTCTTCCGTGACCTCGAATTTGGCGAAATCGATCACCGAGCTCGCGATGCTTTCGATGTCGGCAAGGTCATGCGCAAGGGCTTCGCGTGCCTGCGATTTGCGCAGCAGCTCGAGGCGCAGCCGCATTCGGGTCAGCGGTGTGCGCAGGTCATGCGCCAGTGCCGCGGCGAGATATTCGCGGTCCTCGACATAGTCGCGCAGGCGCATCTGCATGGCGTTGACCGCCTTCGCAGCGGCGCGGATCTCGCGGCTGCCGGTCTCGGCGATAGGCGGGCTTTTCAGGTCGTTGCCGATGCGGTTCACCGCGGTTTCCATCATGCGGTAAGGCGCCGTCAGCCGGCGCAGCGACCAGATCGACATCACGACGATCAGTCCCGCTATCAGCGAATAGAGCGGCAGGCTGTCCCAACTCAGGATCG
This sequence comes from Mesorhizobium sp. WSM4904, assembly GCF_029674545.1. Classification (NCBI taxonomy): domain Bacteria; kingdom Pseudomonadati; phylum Pseudomonadota; class Alphaproteobacteria; order Hyphomicrobiales; family Phyllobacteriaceae; genus Mesorhizobium; species Mesorhizobium sp. WSM4904. The sequence continues at coordinate 2,696,252 of NZ_CP121354.1, forward strand.
GCCCTGCCGGTGTAATCGGCTCGGTGAAGTTCAGCCACTGGCCGTCGGAAAAGCGCAGCGATGCCGTCAGCTTGTCGCTCTGGGCAAAATCCGCGGCCAGCACCAGAAGATCGCGCTCGACCTGGCCGACGTCCTTGTTCATCACCCGTCCGTCCGGAACATCGGCTTCCTGAGTTGCCGGGTCGCGCCGCACGCGCGCGTCGGTGATGCCGAACTTGGACAGGCGGCCGACCAGGATGTCCTCCAGCTCGGCAAGCTGGTCATCGCCGGCGATCGAGGAGGTGACCGCGGGGGTGTCTGAGACAGTCAGCGCATAGGTGGAATTGAACAGACCGGACGCGGTCGCCTTGCGCCCCTCGGGCGTGGCGTCATGCATCAGCTGCACCAGCGAATAGGCGCGGTCGTTCAGCCGGTAGAGGTCGACGATGTCGTTGGCGGCGGCGCGGTCGCGCGCCACGATATAGAGGGTCGCGACCTGGCTGATCATCAGGCCGGCGATGACGATGAGCAGAACCCAGACGGGCAGGGTTTGCGGCAGGAAGCGTCTCATTCGAAGGTCGTTTCGGGCAGAAACTGATAGCCGCCGCTGCGCACCGTCAGAATGAGCTTCGGCGTCTTCGGATCGTCCTCCATCTTGCGGCGCAGGCGGCTCACCAGGATGTCGACGCTGCGGTCGAAGCTGTAGCCGGTGTCGCCGCCGGACAGCTCGATGAGCTGCTCGCGGGTGAGCACGCGCTGCGCGCTCTTGACGAAGGTCTGCAGCAGGTTGAACTCCGCCATCGTCAGCTCCACCCGGACATCGTCGGGCGCCGTCAGCCGGCGGCGCGAACAATCCATGGTCCAGCCGGCAAAATGGTAGATCTGCTTGCCGGCAGGCCGGCGCGGCTCGGCGGTGCCGTTGCGTCTCAGCACCGCCCGGATGCGGGCGAGCAACTCGCGCGGATCGAAGGGTTTGGGCACATAGTCGTCCGCGCCCATCTCGAGGCCGACGACGCGGTCCGTCGTCTCGGTCACGGCGGTCAGCATGATGATCGGTGTCGTGTAGTTGGCGCGGATCTCGCGGCAAAGCTCCAGTCCGCTCTTGCCGGGCAGCATCACGTCGAGAACGATGAGGTCGACCTGCGCCCGGCGCAGGACCGCCTCCATCTCGGTGCCGTCGGCGGCGACCGTGGTGCGCAGTCCCCGCTTCTGGAAGAATTCCTGAAGCAGGTCCCGTATGCCCTTGTCGTCATCGACGATCAGTATGTGCGCGTCGGATTTCACGAGAACCCTGTCGTTTGCGTTTGCCAAGCCGTCCTTCGACGATCACCCACACGATAGAATTCGGGCCACATCTTGGCCAGTGGCGGTAGCGGCGGACGGGTTTGCCCTCCCAGAAACAATCCAGAAACAAAATTCTACAGTTGGGAAAAACTCGTGAAAAATTTCAAGGGCATAACCGGTGCCGTGGCGGTCAGGTCATCGGCTGCGACGCGAGTTTCCGAGTAACGGACAAGACCAATGCAGAGGTTCTGGATCAGCGTGATGGGTGCTTTGCTCAGCATGTCGCTCATCACAGCCGCGGCCGGTGCCTCCACTGCAAAGGTGGCGCCGCTGACCCGGACCGAGCGCTGCACCAATCTCAGCCGTCAAGTCGACGAAGCTCTCGAAACCCATGCCGCGGCAACGCAGGTCACCGCGGCGAAGGCACTTCAAAGAAAGGGAAACCGGTTCTGCGCCAACAAGAAGCAGGCACAGGGAATCCGGATGCTCGCGAATGCTTTGAAGCTGCTTGGAGTGACACCGGTCGACCCGGCTCAGTGACGCTCACCTCCTCGACCCGCATGAAAAAGGAAATGAAGCCATGAAGAAGTCCCTCCTCTCCGCCCTCGGCCTCGCCGTTGCTCTCGCCTTCTCGATGCCGGCTCTCGGCAACGCCGCGGCCACGACGACCGCTGCTCCGGCTGCCACCACCACGACCACGACCGCTCCGGCTGCCACCGCTCCGGCGAAGGCTGCTCCGAAGAAGGTTGCCGCCAAGAAGGCCTGCAGAGTGACCAAGACGCACAAGTGCCCGGTCAAGAAGTCTGCGAAGATGGCTCCGGCGAAGGCTCCGGCGAAGAAGAAGCCCTGATCCAGGCTTCGCACGTCACCTTTTCAAAGCCGCTCCAGCCTGTTTCGGCTGGGGCGGTTTTCTGGCGGCCGAAGCCGAGCACCGGCAAGCTCCCGCCGCGACAACCTGATCCTTAACCCGATCGCAATGCCGGTGCTGTAGGACAATCCGCATGAAGAAGCGGCTTTCGTCCCGAATGCGCTCGCTGACCCTCGGCGGCCTGGTTGCCACCGCGGCGGCAAGAGCGTTGATCATCCTCAAAGCCAGCCCAGTGCCGGACCCCGCCAGCGGCAGGACCGAGCCGGAGCTTTTCGCGCCGGCGATCTCATCGAGCTTCGACTACATCACGCCGGCACAGAGCTGGATCCTGATCGTGCTCACTGGCGCGACGCTGATCGGTTTCGCCGCCTGGATGGTCACCGCGTTCATGGAACGCGATTCCGACATGGACGATGGCGGCTCCGGCAGATCCCGCACAACGATGCGCCGGCAGGGCCGTTGAACCGCAAACAACGCTTTCCCACATAAGGCCGAGCGTCCGCCCGCCGCCACCGCGGGCAAATGGACGAAAGCTTCCTTGCATGACAGAGTGCAAGCGAGGCGACTTCCACGCAATTCCGGATGGAAAACCACCAACCGCTTTCCTGGAGTTGCTCAGTTCCCAAACCGGCGAATTCCGATGCCTGAAACTGTCCTCAAACCGCGTACCAAGACGCAGCCGAAAACCGAGCGGCCAAAGCTCTACAAGGTCATCCTGGTCAATGACGATTTCACGCCGCGCGAGTTCGTGGTGACCGTGCTCAAGGGTGAATTCAAGCTCAGCGAGGATCAGGCGCATCGTGTGATGATCACGGCGCATACGCGCGGCGTCTGCGTGGTCGCCGTCTTCACGCGCGACGTCGCCGAGACCAAGGCCGCGCGGGCAACCGATGCCGGCAAGGCCAAGGGCTACCCGCTGCTGTTCACGACCGAGCCGGAAGAGTAGGGCTCTCCTTTCCTTCTCCCTTGCGGGAGAAGGTGGATCGGCGCAGCGCCGAGACGGATAAGGGATGCTCCAGCCGGACGGCAGCCTACCCCTCACCAGGATTGCCATCCGATTTGCGAAGAGCAAATCGGGGCAATCCGACCTCTCCCACAAGGGGAGAGGTAAAAGGCGTTACCGCCCTTCGCGATACCACATCGAGCCGATCGCCAGGAGCAGCAGGCCGAGGCCGACGAAGCCGCCGAACAGCGGCACGCGCGAAACGGCCTTGAGAGTGCTGTCGTCGGTGGTGCGGAGCCCAATCCAGTCATCGCCAGATGCCGCGCCCGAGGAGCGGATCGGCACGATGGAAGGCAGCGCCACACCGCCGGCAAGACTGCCAAGCATGGACGACGGCGCGAGCCGGCGCACACTGCCGCCGGTCGCATCCGCCGGCGCCTTCAGCCTGTCCTCCGTGGAAACGACATCGGAGAACTCCGGCGCGTTGATCGGGCCGACATGGGCAAGCGCGGTGAGATCGCCATTGCCCACCTGATAGAGGCCGATCTCGCTGGTCTGCAGGCTGCCCGTGAAAATCCCCGGCTCGGATTTTTGCAGCTTGACCGTCATCGTCTTGCCGGAAGGCGTGATCACCTGGGCGGGGCCGGGATCGTCGCTCATCGTCTGGCGCCGGATCTCCAGCACCATGCCGCGACCGTCGGCGGTCAGCCGCTCTTCTTCCAGTTCGGGTTCCTTCATCAGCCAATGGGCGATGCGGCGATAGAGCTGGACATGCGGCCCGCCGCCTTCGAAGCCGCGCGCCCACAGCCAGCCCTGGTCGGAAAGCAGCATGCCGACCCGGCCTTCGCCCTTGCGGTCGAGCACAAGCAGGGGTCGGTCGTCGGCCCCTTTCATCACCACCTCGCCCTCGGGATTCTTGACGCCGATGGTGCGGAACCAGCGGCTCCAGTGCGGCGGCTCGGTAGCGGAGCCATCGAGCCCGCGCGTTACGGGATGGCGCTGGCCGAGATCGGTGAGACGCGGATAGAAGGCCTTGTCGACGACCTCGCCGCTGGGCATCGCCGGCAGGGCCGACATCAGCGGCGTACGGGCAATAGAGCTTTCGCCGGCATATTCGGGGCCGGCGGCGATCAGCAGCGCGCCGCCCTTTTCGACATATTCGGAGATGTAGTCGTAATAGAGGATCGGCAGCACGTCGCGGTGCTGATAGCGGTCGAAGATGATCAGATCGAAATCCTTGATCTTCTCGACGAACAGCTCGCGCGTCGGGAAGGCGATCAGCGACAGCTCGTTGATCGGCGTGCCGTCCTGTTTTTCCGGCGGACGCAAAATGGTGAAGTGGACGAGGTCGACCGACGCGTCGGATTTCAAAAGGTTGCGCCAGGTGCGCTCGCCGGCATGCGGCTCGCCGGAGACCAGCAGCACGCGCAGATGATCGCGAATGCCGTCGACCAGCGCGATGGCCCGGTTGTTGGCGTCCGTCAACTCGCCCGGCTCGTGATCGATTGAAAGCTGGACGATGTTGCGGCCGGCGTTGGGAATGGTGACCGCAAGCTTCATCGGCTGACCGATGGTCGCATGTTCGACCGAGGCCTGCTCGCCATTGACCGAGACCCGGACATCGACCGGGCCGCCCTGGCCCTCGGTCGAGATGACCCGATAGGTCATGTCGAGCGGCTTGCCGACGAGACCGAAGCGCGGCGCGTTCTCGAAACGGATGCGGCGGTCCTTTTCATGCTCGTTGCCGGTGATCAGCGCATGCAGCGGCGCGTTGAAGTCCGGCGCGCCGGCCGGCGCGTCATGCACCTCGCCGTCGGTGATCATGATCGCGCCGCCGATGCGCGAGGGCGGCACGTCGCGGAAAGCGCTTTCCAGTGCGCCGAACAGCCTGGTTTCGGTGCGCTCGTCGGCAGCCTCGGACTTGCCGGCATCGACCACGCGAACGTCGAATTGCTTGAAACGGCCGAGGCGCTGCTGAAGGCCAGTCAGGGCCTCGTCGGTCTGCTTGTTGCGGTCGCCGATGTCCTGGCTCTGGCTGCGGTCGACGATAACGGCAACGACGCTCTTCAGCGCCTCGCGCTCCTCGTCGAGGAAAACGGGATTGAGCAGCGCGGCACCCAGCGCCAGCAGGGCGATGAAGCGCAGGACCGAGCCGCGCTGGCGGAACCACAGGCCGGCGAGCGCGAGCAGCAAGAGCGGCACGACGACAAGCCCGAACAGCGGCCAGGAAACGAGCGGCTCGAAGGAGATCGACCAGTTCATGAGCTACTGCCCCAGCCGTTCGAGCAGCACTGGCACGTGCACCTGGTCGGATTTGTAGTTGCCGGTCAGCATGTACATCATGATGTTGACGCCGGCGCGGAGCGCATAGACGCGCTGCATCGGATCCGGCGGCACGGTCGGCAGCATCGGATCGCCGTTTTCGTCCACCGCCCAGGCGCCGGCGAAATCGTTGCCGGTGATCATGATCGGCGACACGCCGTCGCCGGTGCGCACCGGACGGTTCTCGGTGTTGCTGGCATCGAGCGAGGTCTCGACCCAGAGCGGGCTGCCGTTGAAGCGGCCGGGAAACTCGGGAAGGATGAAGAAGGATTTCGTCAGCACATGGTCCGACGGCACCGGCTCCAGCGGCGGTACGTTGAGATTGGCGAGGATATCGCGCAGCCGCTCGGTGGCCGGGCTTGCCGAGCCGGCGCCGATGCCGTTGGAGAACTGGTCGCGCGTGTCGAAGAGAACCGTGCCGCCTTGCTGCATATAGGCATCGATGCGAGCGATCGCAGCTTCGCTGGGCATCGGCGCGGTGGCGTCGATCGGCCAATAGATCAGCGGATAGAAGGTCAGCTCGTCCTTGGAGATGTCGACGCCGGCCGGCGGGCCGGGCTCCAGCGCCGTCTTCTCGACCAGGAAGCGGGTCAGGCCTTCGAGGCCGGCGCGGCTGATCGAATCGACGCCGGGCTCGCCGGTGATGACATAGGCGATGCGGGTTTTCGATATGTCCTCGATCGCCTGGGAATCGCTGGGCTTCGAATCGTCCGCACGGGCAAGATCGGCATGGCCGATGAGACCGCCGAACACGATCAGCACGGCAGCAGCGGTCGCTGCGGCTCGGCGCGGCCGGCGCGACAAGAGCCCGCCCATCCATAAGACGGCAAGCGTGTCGAGCACCATCAAAAGGAGGGCCGCCGTGACCAGCGGGCCCTTCAGGTTCTCCGATTCGTCGAAGGCATAGGGGATGGCGCTCACCGGCAGCGAGACCTGCGGCTGAGCGAGCGGCGTGAAGGTGCTCGAGGCGTTGAGCAGGTTGTGGGCGAAGACGCCGGTCTCCGAGCCGTAGAGGCCCGGCGGGTTCTCCAGCGTCACCGGCAACGGGCCGGCGCCCGGCACCAGCGGCCGCGCGTCCGGCGTCGGCGGCACCAGCGTGCCGTCGGCGCCGATCATACGATAGGGCGCCAATGACGCGGCGGCGGCCTCGGCATTGGCGACCGCGGCGCCCTGGTTGCGCGACAATTGCACGACGCGCCTCAGCATCTCGACGAAGCTGCCGGAGATCGGCAGGTTCGACCAGGTCGCTTCCGGCGTGATGTGGAAGAGCACCAGCGTGCCCTTGTCCTTCTTCATGCCCGTGACCAGCGGCGTGCCGTCGGCCAGCGTCGCCCAGGTACGTTCGACGATGTCGGGCGTGGGTTCGGCCAGCACCTGCCGGCTGACCGTCACCTCGGTCGGCGGCGCGAGATCGGCGAAGGGTCCATTCTTCGGGAATTCGGTGACCTGCTGCGGCGTCGTCCAGGACAACGCGCCGCCCAGCGCGCGTTCGCCGCTGCGCAGCCGGACCGGCAAGAGGTCGTCATCATTGCCGGCGGCGGCCAGCCTTGAACCGGCAAAGCGCACCAGCGTGCCGCCATTGTTCACCCAGTCGACCAGCCGTTGCCGGACCTGTTCGGGAATGTTGCCGACATCGGCCATGATGATCATCGCCGGCTTCTGGTCGAGAAGCTGCGGGATGGCGTCGGCCAGATCGGCGCTCGACGGTTCGACCAGATCGGCGAAGGGCTGCAGGGCGCGGCGAATGTAATAGAGCGGCGAAAGCAGCGGCTGCGCCTGGTCGGCCTCGGCCTGCGACAGCAGTCCGACACGGCGGCGCTTGGAACTCTCGTCGAGCACGCGCACGGCCCCAGCCTGGTGCGCGCCGTCGAGCGCGACCGAGGCGAAGTCGTTGCGCAACTCGAAGGGCACCGTCATCGTCCCCGTGGCCGTGGTTTGACCCGGCGCGAAGGTCAGCGTCGCGTCGGAGATGCGGCGGCCCTTGTCGTCGAAGGCGCCGGCGGTGACCTGGGCCGGCGCCGGATCGCTGGGCGCGCGAATAGCGGTCAGCGCGAAGCCGTCGACCTGGTTGTCGGCGCCGATCAGGCCGGTCAGCGAAAGCCGGTCGGACGTGGCCCAAACCAGCCGTGAGGCGTTTTTTTCCAGAAGCGTCTTGAACGCCGCTTCATCGCCATTGGCGGCAAGGCCATCGGCAAGGACGGCGACGCTGGCGCCCGGCAGGCGCTCCAATGCTGCGGCGACGCGGGCATAGACGGCAGGGCGGTCGGTCGGGATCGGGCGCGGCTTTGCCGCGCGCAGGCGGTCGAGCGCGGCCGATGCATCGAAGGGGCCGATCTCGGCATTCGGCTTCTCGGCGGTGAAGGCGATGACGACCGGCACGCCGTTCGAGCCGGCATCGGCGATCAGCCGCTCGGCGGTGGCGACCCGCTTGCCCCAGTCGGCCGCGCTTGCCCAGTCATTGTCGATGACCAGCGCCAGAGCCGAGCCTTCCGCCGGCAGCTTTTCGCGCGGATTGAAAACCGGCTCGGCGAGCGCGGTGACGACAAGGGCGGCCATCAGCAGGCGCAGCAGCGTCAGCCACCAGGGGCTCTGATGCGGCGTCTCCTCGCGTCTCAGGACGCGGGCGAGGATCCGCAGCGGCGGAAAGACCTCGGTCTGCGGCCGGGGTGGCGTCAGTCTCAGCAGCCACCAGATAACCGGCAGGGCCAGCAGACCCCACAGCACCATCGGCGCGCCGAAGGAAAGCGGCAGCCAGCTCATCCGACCGCCTTTCCGGCATGACCGCCGCTGGCGGTCAGCCCAGTATAACCGCCGCCGGCAGTCAACCCTGCACGACTGCCGCCAACAATCAGCCCCGGACGGCTGCTATCGGCGGTCATCGCCATGTGGACGCGTACGAGCGCTTCGGAAGCGAGGCGGTCGGTGTGGTTGACGGTGAAACTCCAGCCGAGGCGCTTGCACCAGCCGGCCAGTTCCTGGCGGCGGGCGGTGTAGAGCAGGCGGTATTCGTCCTTAAGTGTCTCGGCGCGGCCGGCGGTCAGCTTGTCGCCGGTCTCGGGATCGGTGAATTCGGTGCGGCCGGCATAGGGAAAGGTCTCCTCGGCCGGGTCGGCGACCTCGATCAGATGCGCGCGCACGCCGTGGCGTGCGAGCACGTCGAGCCATGCCACCGTCTTCTCGACCGGATCGAGGAAATCGCTGACGATGACGATGTCGCAGAAGCGGCGGATGGCCGAGAAATCAGGCTTGGCGGGCAGCTCGCCGGCATGGCTGAGCTGGGCCGCGATGCGTTCGGCGCCATTGCGGGCGGTGAACGGGTCGGTGAGGCCCGGCCAGGCGATGCGCTCGCCGCTGCGCGACAGAAGCTCGGCCAGGGCAAGCGCCAGCACCAGCGCGCGCGACTCCTTGGAAACGCCGGCCCCCGCCGACTTGTAGAGCATGGAGGGGGAGGGGTCGGACCAGAGCCAGACGGTATGAGCCGCCTCCCACTCGCGGTCGCGCACGTAGGTGTGGTCGTCACGCGCCGAGCGGCGCCAGTCGATGCGCGAGGAATCGCCCTCGACATAGGGGCGGAACTGCCAGAAATTCTCGCCGATGCCGCGCTTGCGGCGGCCGTGCCAGCCGGCGATCACCGTGTTGACGATGCGGCGCGCCTCGACCAGCAGGTCCGGCACCAAAGAGGCCCGCAGCCGGCCACGGGCGAGCGCGTCGCGCGTCGCAACCGGTGCCTGGACCTCGCCTATTCGACCCATCAGATGCCTTTTGCCAGTTTCGCCACCACGTCGCGCACAGAGGTGCCTTCGGCGCGGGCAGCGAAAGTCAGCGCCATACGATGCTGCAGCACCGGCTCGGCCAACGCACGGATATCGTCGACCGACGGCGCCAATCTTCCATCATATAGGGCGCGCGCCCGGGCGCACAGTGTCAGCGCCTGGCTCGCGCGGGGACCCGGACCCCAGGCGACGTGCTTGTCGGTGTCGGCATCGCCCTGACCCGGGCGGGCCGAGCGCACCAGCCTGAGGATCGCCTCGACGACGCTTTCCGGCACCGGCATGCGGCGGATCAGCGTCTGGATTTCCTTCAGCCTGGACGGCTGCAGAACGTTGTCGGCCTTGGCCTCCTCGACACCGGTGGTTTCGAGCAGGATGCGGCGTTCGGCCTCGATATCCGGGTAAAGGATGTCGACCTGCATCAGGAAGCGGTCGAGCTGCGCCTCCGGCAGCGGATAGGTGCCTTCCTGCTCCAACGGGTTCTGTGTCGCCAGCACATGGAAGGGCGAAGGCAGATCGTAGCGGGCGCCGGCGATGGTGACGTGGTATTCCTGCATCGACTGCAGCAGCGCGGACTGGGTGCGCGGCGAGGCGCGGTTGATCTCGTCCGCCATCAGAAGCTGGGTGAAGATCGGCCCGGAAATGAAGCGGAAGGAGCGCTTGCCGAACTCGTCCTGCTCCATCACTTCCGAGCCGAGGATATCGGACGGCATCAGGTCGGGCGTGAACTGGACGCGGCGGGAATCGAGGCCAAGCACGATGCCAAGCGTCTCGACGAGCTTGGTCTTGGCGAGGCCCGGCACACCGACGAGCAGCGCGTGGCCGCCGGCAAGCAGCGCCACCAGCGTGCGCTCGACGACGGCTTCCTGGCCGAAAATCACGCGGCCTACGGCGTCGCGGACCTTCGAGATGTCGGCCAGCGCCTTCTCGGCTTCCTCGATCATCGCCTTGTCGCTCAACGGACTTTCCTTGATCATCACGCTCATGCCGTTCGATCCTTGTGGTTGGAAACACCGGCCTGCACTCTCAAAGTCGCAGAATGCTGCGATTCGGCCTCGCCTGGCGCCTGCGATTGAACTTAAATCACAGACTTAGGCTGACAAGCGAAACAACAGTGACTATTTCGTGACCATGACCGATCATTCCGGACATAGCGAGCAGAGCCTGACCGGCGCCACGGAGGCGCGTGGGCTGGAAGCGCTGATCTCGCGAGCGGCGCGAGCCGGCAAGGGACCAGCCCCCGTGGAACGCTGGAATCCGGACTTCTGCGGCGATCTCGACATGGAGATCAAGGCCGACGGAACTTGGTTCTATCTCGGCACGCCGATCGGGCGCATGCCGCTGGTGCAGCTGTTTTCCAGCGTCTTGCGCAAGGACGCCGACGGCAAGACCTATCTGGTGACACCGGTGGAGCGAGTGGGGATCCGCGTCGCCGACGCGCCCTTCGTCGCCGTCGAGATGAACGTGTCGGGGAGAGGCGACGAGCAGGTCATCACCTTCCGCACCAATGTCGGCGACGTCGTCACCGCCGGGCCAGGCCATCCGCTTCGCTTCGTCGACGAGGACGCGACCGGTGGGCTCAAACCCTATGTGCTGGTGCGTGGGAGGCTGGAGGCCTTGGTGGCGCGACCGGTGATGTATGAGCTGGTCGAACATGGCGAAAAGATCGATATCGACGGCAAGGCGATGTTCGCCGTCCGCTCCGGTGGCGAGGTCTATCCGATCATGCCGGCCGAAAAACTCGAGCGGCTCAGCGCGTGATGGACCAGGTGTCGCCTGTGCCGTTCTCTATCGCGGATTTTCGCGCCCGTGCCGCGGCGCAGGCAAAGGTGCTACCGGGCGACGAGTTCGGCGATCACCGCTTCAATCCCGGCCACCCTAGATTGAAGCACATGAAGCCGCTGCGCGACGCCGCAGTGCTGATCCCGGTCATCGATCACGCCGATGGCGCGACCGTGCTGCTTACCAAGCGCGCCGAGAGACTGCGCAGCCATTCCGGCCAGGTGGCTTTTCCCGGCGGCACCATCGATCCGACCGATCCTGGCCCCGAGGCCACCGCGCTGCGCGAGACATTCGAGGAGATCGGCCTCGACCGCGGCCACATCGAAATCATCGGCCGGATGCCCGACTATATCTCGGGCAGCGGCTATCGCATCGTGCCGGTGCTTTCCGTGGTGCGGCCGGGCTTTTCGCTGACGCTCAATGCCGACGAGGTCGACGCCGCCTTCGAAGTGCCGCTGCGCTTCCTGATGGACCCCGTCAACCACGCGCGCGACAGCCGCATGTGGAACGACCTCGAATGGTTCTTCTACGAGATGCCCTATGGCGGACAGCGCATCTGGGGCGTCACCGCCGGCATCATCCGCACGCTCTATGAAAGGCTCTATGCGTGAGCGCCGAGGTGTCTCTAACAGGCCGCGCCGACTGGCTCGGCGAAAAGCATCTGCAGAAGCTGCTTGCCGCGCTGAAGGAGGGCGGCGAGGAGGCGCGCGTGGCCGGCGGGGCGGTGCGCAATGCGCTGATCGGCCAGCCGGTCGCCGATATCGACGTCGCCGCGACGACCCTGCCAGAGGAAACGGTCCGCCGCGCCGAGGCTGCCGGCTTCAAGACGGTGCCGACGGGGATCGAGCATGGCACCGTCACGGCGATCGCCGGCGGCAAGGTCTATGAGGTCACGACGCTCAGGGCCGATATCGAGACCGACGGCCGGCGGGCGAAAGTGACCTTCGGGCGTGACTGGAAGCTTGACGCCGAACGGCGCGACTTCACCATCAACGCGCTCTATGCCGAGGCCGACGGGACGGTCGTCGACCTTGTCGGCGGCGTCGCCGACATCGAGGCACGGCGGCTGCGCTTCATCGGCGAGGCGGAAGCGCGTATCCGCGAGGACTATCTGCGCATCCTGCGCTTCTTCCGCTTCTTTGCCTGGTATGGCGACGGCCGGCCCGATGCCGAGGGCTTGAAGGCCTGCGCCAGGCTGAAGGACGGGCTCGGCAGGCTTTCGGCCGAGCGCGTCTGGTCCGAATTGAAGAAGCTGCTTTCGGCACCCGATCCCTCGCGCGCCCTGCTGTGGATGCGCCAGGCCGGCGTTCTCACCGCCGTGCTGCCGGAGAGCGAGAAGTGGGGCATCGACGCCATCCACGGGCTGGTCAGGACCGAAAAGGATCTCGGCTGGGCAGCCGATCCGCTGCTCAGACTGGAGGCAATGGTTCCACCGGATGCCGCGCGCATGAAGATACTTGCCGAAAGGCTGAGATTTTCGACCGGCGAGGGCGAACGGCTCAAACAATGGGCGCTGACGGCTTCGCCGGAGCCCAAGACCACCGAGACGGAACTTTCGAAAAAGCTCTATTTCGGTGATCGCCAAGGCTTCCTCGATCGGCTGCGGCTCGCTCTCGCCGCCGCGCGGACGCGCGCCGTCGAGGACAATCAGGCCATGGTGGAAGCCGGCGGCTTCTCGCGCCTGCTCGGCTTCGCCCTGAAATGGGAAAGGCCGACCTTTCCGATCAAGGGCGCCGACCTGACCGAACTCGGCGCGTCGCCCGGCCCGAAGCTTGGCGCCACGCTGAAAGAACTCGAGAAGGAATGGGCGGATTCCGGGTTCATCCTGGATCGCGGCGCGCTGCTCGAACGCGCCGCGAAGGCTCTCGAGGGTTAAATCGATCGGCCGGTCGATCGGTGCCGTTCAATGGATCGCCACAGGGGCCAGGGCGCGCGACAGGCTTGCCTCGCCCTTGCCGTAGACGGCTGGGTTGTAATTGACCAGCGTGTCGGTGCGGGCCGTGTTGAGCAGGTCGTTGGTGATCTGAACCGGTGTCGCGCTGGTGAATTTGCTGCCGATGATCGCGGCGTATCCCGAGATGATGGGCGCAGCGAAGGACGTGCCGTAAAGGCCGGTCTTATTTCCTTCGACGCCGACCACGAGGAAGTGGCTCTGCACGGCGGTGTTGGAGCCGGCATAGTTCGAATACCAGGCAAGCTGAGCCTTGTTGGCTGTCGTGCCGTTTGTCGACAGCGCGCCGACAAAGATCGCTGTCGGTTTGCCGATCAGGGCGAGATCGAGATAATCCTGCTGGCCGCCCGTGACGCCGCCGACGGCGACGGAGTCGTTGCCGGCCGCCTTCGAGACAATGGCCGATCCCTTGGTGGCGTAGGAGATGATCGAGGACTCCTCCGGTGCCCAGCCGATCTGGTTCACGCCGTAGCCGGCGCTGGCATACATGCCGTAACTGAGGTTGAGCACGTTGCGGCCAGCCGCCAGCGGGACGGTCGAGCCCGTCGAAAAGTCCTTGGAGCGGATGGTCGCTGCAGGCGCGATCATGCTGGCTTCCTCGCGCGTCCATTCGCCGTGCCGCAGGGTCTGCACGCCGATGCCGAAATTACCGGAGAAGCGGGATGAGCTGCTGAAGTCGTCGACGATGGTGATGGTGACGCCCTGGCCCTTGTAGCCGGCGGCCCATGCGGCGCCGACATCGGCGCTCATCCAGCTCTGTACCGCCTGAGTCGTTGCCTTCACGACCGGGATCTTTGCGCTTACGCATATGGACCCGCCGCCGTGGCACAGCGCAGCCGTCTCTTCCGCGTCGGGAGCTTCCTGCGCTGACGCCATCGATGCCGGCAGAAGGACGAGAGCCGCGGCAATGCCGAATTTCCAGAAATTACCAGACATGGTCTTACTCCCGGTCAGACAGAAACGAGGATGGCAGGAACGAGAACGGACGGTCGCCAAGTTCGGGAGCAGGAAGATTTCTCATGCACGGCATCCCGGCGATCAGAAAGTAACACGGTAGTTGAGCCACAGGCGCAGCCTTTCGGGTGTAGCGTTAACCAGATATTTCAGCGTTTCCTCAGGCGCCGTCTCGCCGGCCGCGAGCCGGCAGTTGACGCTGTAGGTGCCCAGGTCCCCGTAGTCGGCCACGCAAGGCCTTTCGGTCAGCTTGCCGCCGAAGGTCGAGGTAACAGAAAGGGACAGCGTGCTGTTCAGGCTCGGATGAGTCTGGGTGAGAAAACCGAGTTTGAGGCTCGGCGCTATGCGGTATTTCTTCGCTTGTTCGCCGGTCCCAAAGCCCCACAGAATGCCGCTGTTTTCGGTAAGCTGCGTCAGAAAATCGACATGCATGTCGACCCAATTGGCATGGTACCACCGATTGAACGAGACCCAGCTTCCGTCTTGCAGGTCGTAGCCGCCATTGCCGAGCCCTCTCGCGCGCTCACTGAGCGGCGAGCCCTGGTGGATATCGACGAGCGACGTGGTCATTTCCTGAGCGGCCGCCGGTGATGCGCCGAGGAACGCGCAAAACAGAAGCGCCGCTGCGCGGGAACCGCTTCGATTGTCGGATCTTTCGCGCATGCGCGAGGCACCTCGTCCCACCAGACCCGGCCAGCGCCAGGTGGCGACGGCTCCTCGGACAGCCGCCTGTGACCGGATCATGCGCGCGACGATCGCATGCATACCGTTACCGCGGGGTTATCCAAGCCGATACGAATATAAGTTTTGCTTGAATTCAGAGAAGCCGACCATCGTCGGCGGCCGGGACGCAAATAGAGCGAGATGCGCCCGAATGCTGCATCCCGCTCGCCGTCCCTGTTGGTGGTCGTGCGAAATCCGCGAGCGGATGCTTCAGGCCGCGTCGCGGACCTTCTGGATGCGGGAGCGGATCGCCTCGATCATTGTCTCGCGGATAATGGTTTCACCGTGGGTCTCGCGCATGTGCTCGACGGCACGGCGCATGACCTCCGCTTCCTCCTCGGCGCGCGTGTGCCAGTCACAGCCTGGAACGAGTGTCCCGCATTGGAATTCCTTCATGGGTTTTCCTTTCCTCGCTGCGGAGCGGTTCGGCTCTGACCACTCCAGTCATTGTTTTTACGCAATCCCGCATGGAAACCGCTGGGCACTTTCCCTGGAATTGCTCGAGTGGACAACCATAACACATGTCGCCGACTTCGGTTGCATCAAGAGTCGTGCCGTCCGGAGCGGCCGGACGAAGCGCTGAAACCCAAAAAGGCGGAGCAGTGCTGCTCCGCCTCCTTGCTGCCCGATCTTGCTTAAGCCGCGTCGAGTTCAAGCGGATTCAAGCGACACGCTTCAAGTCCTTGTTTCGATGCATGTCGTTCTCCCAAAACCGCTGCGCACTTTGGGCGACATGCATTGATCCGCGCGAGCCGTCACTTCATGATCTTGCCAAGGCCGCAAGGCCGTCACTTCATGATCTTGACGGCCTCGGCAATCTTGTTCTTGCCGCTCATATCCCAGGAAACGCGGACCTTCTCGCCCGGCTTGATGCCCGGATCCTTGAAGGCCTTCGACAGGGTGAAGGTCGATCCATTGTCCAGAACAAGGCTCATGGCCGTTCCATCAAAGCTCTTGACCGTGCCCGTGGTGTGCTTGACCGCGGCGAACGCGGCGCCACCGGAGGCGATAAAGGCAGCGGCTGCTGCCGTCACGATAAGCTTGCGCATGGCATGCTCTCCTGGAATGCGGGCACCCGTATGGGAAGGCGCCCTCTTGATCAGGGCCGTCCGGTCGCGTCGGGTCGCGGCCCATGGGAGACGAACCGCCGGCGCTTCCCGGCCCGGCAACCTTAAATAGATCAATTTTTTCAAAAGGATATTAGACGAAAAAGAAATCGGCGCCGCCACATTGCGCGCCAAGATTCGGCGAATGGGACCTCAATGCGGCCAGCGCCTCGCTCACCGGATTGTTACGGCCATTTTACCTCCGGCGGCAGGCTGGAGAGGATCGAGGCGACATTGCCGCCGGTCTTCAGGCCGAAGATGGTGCCGCGATCGTGAAGCAAATTGAATTCGACGTAGCGGCCGCGCCGGATGAGCTGTTCGTCGCGGTCGCCATCGGTCCAGTTCTGGTTGAAATTGCCCCGCACCAGGTGGGAATAGACGACGAGGAAAGAACGCCCGACATCCTGGACGAAATTGAAGTCGGCGTTCCAGCCGCCCTTGTCCTCGCCCGAATGCAGCCAGTCGAAGAAGATGCCGCCGATGCCGCGCGCCTCGTTGCGGTGCGGCAGGAAGAAGTACTCGTCGCACCACGCCTTGAATTTCGGATAGTCGGCCACGGCGGCGTTCTTCTCGCAGGCGAACTGCATGGCGCGATGGAAGGCGAGCGTATCAGGGTCGTCCTGGGTGCGGCGACGGTCGAGCACCGGCGTCAGGTCGGCGCCGCCGCCGAACCAATGGCGCGTGGTCACGACCATGCGCGTGTTCATGTGCACGGCCGGCACGTTGGGGTTCCAGGGGTGGGCGATCAGCGAAATGCCGCTTGCCCAGAAGCGCGGATCCTCTTCGGCGCCGGGGATCTGCTTGCGGAATTCGGGAGAGAATTCGCCGTAGACGGTCGATGTGTGCACGCCGACCTTCTCGAAGACGCGGCCGCGCATCATCGACATCGTGCCGCCGCCGCCTTTGCCCTCGTCGCGCTCCCAGGCAGTCTTCTCGAAATGCCCGGGCGACCAGGATGATTGCGGTCCGGTGAGTTCCTGTTCGATCTGCTCGAATGTGGCGCAGATGCGCTCGCGCAGCGCCTCGAACCAGAGGCGGGCCTTCATCTTCTTCTGTTCGATGTCGTCCGGCAGGCCCACCGCAATGTCGGGTCGTTCCAATTCCGTCTCCAGTCCGGGCTTGCTTGCCCGACAAATGACTCGTTTTTTCTGCGCGCGATCCCTAATCTCTTAAAGGGAAGGGTCAAGTCCCGTCTGACCAAGGTGCAAGGGAGTTCCTTCATGCGCACCCCGGCAAGACCGCCGCTGGATGGCTTGAGGAAGAGGCTGGAGCGCTCGCGGGCCGAGCGTGAAGGAGCGCCGCGCGACGGATTCCTGCGCGAGACCTTCGTGCTGCCGCGCCCCGCCGCGCGCCTCAAGGCGAAGGAATGGTTCGAACGCTTCCCCAAGCAGGCCTACTGGACAGAGATCGAAAGCTGGTTCGAACGCCCAGGCGACGTCATAGAATTCACCATGCGGCGGCTGCCGGCGGCGGATTGAGCAAATTGTCAGGGCACCAGCAGCCGTCTGGCTCCAGTGCCCTCCCTGGCCAGCCGGTCTTCCTTGTTTCGGAGCGGACACTTGTCGATCGACATGCAGCCGCAGCCGATACAGTCCGTCAGCCCGTCGCGCAGCTTCTTCAACTGGCTGATCTTGTGATCGAGCCCGTCGCGCCAAGCCGTTGAAAGCAGATTCCAATCCTCGCGCGTCGGCGTGCGGCCTTCGGGCAGGGACTGGAACGCCGCGGCGATCTCGGCGAGCGAGATGCCGACCTCCTGGGCGACACGGATGATCGCCACCCGCCGCAGCACGTCGCGGCCGTAGCGGCGCTGGTTGCCTGCCGTGCGATGGCTGCGGATCAGCCCGCGCGCCTCGTAGAAGTGGAGCGCCGAAACCGCCACGCCGCTGCGCATTGCCACTTGGCCGACCGTCAATTCCCGTACCGGAGCCATCTCGCACTTTCCGCTTGACCTCAAGTTAGGTTGAGCTTGTAGCGAACAAACGTTGATAGGGCAAATGCAGGAGAAGGCGATGTGCGCCTGGGTGAGAATCGCTGATTACCCTCCCCCTTGTGGGGAGGGTCGTGGAGCGGCGGCGCGTAGCGACGCCGCGGAACGGGGTGGGGGTACTTTGTGGCCTTCGACCCCCACCCGGCAAGCTCCGCTTGCCACCCTCCCCACAAAGGGGAGGGTAGGGATCCTATCCGATCTGGCGAAGCGCTTCGCCAGCGACCATCGCGACGGACAAGGCGACGTTGATGCTGCGCGCGCCTTGCCGTATGGGAATGGTCAGTCGCGCGTCCGCCGCCTGGTGAACCTCTTCCGGCGCGCCGGCGGATTCGCGGCCGAACAAAAGGATATCTCCGGAAGCGAAAGCGAAATCGGTGTAGGCGGTCTCTGCCTTGGTGGTGAGCAGCACCAGCCGACGCGCATTCGTCTGGCGCCAATCCTCGAAGGCGTGCCAGTCGGCATGGCGGGCAAGCGCCGCCATTTCGAGATAGTCCATGCCGGCCCGTTTCAGCGCCCGGTCGGAGAGCGGGAAACCGGCCGGCTCGATGATGTCGACGCCGAGATCAAGGCAGGCGTCGAAGCGCAGGATTGTGCCGGTGTTGCCGGCGATATCCGGCTGGTAGAGCGCGATGCGGAGACGGTCGTTCATTTCCGCATCCTTCTAATAAGTGGCATATCGGCCACAGGCCGCTCCAGCTTTTGGCGATTTCTGGACTGGCGGGTGGCCATTTTCTGCGAAGTCGAGTATAAGCCGCCCATCGTCAACCCGAACGGAAGGAGGGGGACCACATGATGACCATGCACTTCCAGCTCCTTTCCGGGCAGCTCCTCTCCGGGGCTCCAGTATGCCCAGCGGCGGTTTCGGTACGACGATTCTTCTGACACTTTAAGACCTCATCGCACCGATTCCCGCCGAACCAGTTTTCGGCTTTCGAAGGAATCTTGCGATGTTTTTCAAACTGCCAAAGGGGCGCCGCGCCCCGCCTCAACATGCCCGGACCGACGTCTCCAGCCGCGTCCCGACCGAGGCATTTTGCGCCTCCGGCCGAATGCCGGAGGTCGAGTTCGTATCACCCTTTTTAATGCATTTGCACATGGAGGACGGACCGATGTTCGATCCATTCAGAATACCCGGCTCGAGAAGCCTGCACGAGCGCAAGATGGCGACCTGGGCGTTGCTGATCGGCGAGACCTATTCGTCGGCGGTGCATGCCGAGACGCGCCGGCGACCGCATCGCGGCATGCTGCCGGATGTCGATTTCTCGCGCGCCGTGCCCGATCCCGGCCGGCCTTCGCTGGTGCGCCGCATCGCGAGGATGTTCCGGCCAGCCGGCAAAACGCGGGCCGGCGACAGCTTTTCGTCGGGAAATTCGGGACCGTCAGGATCCTCTGGCGAGCCTGTCGGCGAAAAGCCAGCGACACCCTATATTGCGCGAAGCAGGGCTGGCGATACGGATGAGTCCGTATCGCCGGCCCGTCGCGCCGCGCGGCCGATGAACCTACCCCATCAATCCCGCGCCGCGTGAGCGCATGGACAGTCGAGTGCCTGGAATGTTCCGCTGGTTTGAAAAGAGGCTCGATCCGTTTCCCGCCGCGGAGCCGGTCGAGCCGCCGAAGACGCTGGTTGCCTTTTGCGTGCACTACACACGCGGCGTCTGGCCCTACATCGCCGTGGATGCAGTGCTGGTGGCGGCGATCGCTATCACCGAAGTGTGGATGTTCGGTTTCATGGGCCGCATCGTCGACTGGCTATCGGCGCAGAACCGGGAAACCTTCCTGCAGACCGAGAGCTGGAAGCTGGCCGGCATGGCTTTCATCGTGCTGTTTGCGCTGCCCGGCACGGTCTGGGTGCGTTCGTTGTTCAATCAGCAGACGATGATGGGCAACTATCCGATGCGCATCCGCTGGCAGGTGCATCGCTACCTGCTGAAACAGTCGATGGCTTTCTACCAGGATGAGTTCGCCGGCCGCATCGCCACCAAGCTGATGCAGACCGCGCTCGCCGTGCGCGACTGCGTCATGAAGGTTATAGACGTCCTCAACTACGTCATCGTCTACTTCCTTGGCATGCTGTTCATCGTCGGCTCGGCCGACATGCGGCTGGCCGCACCCTTGGGTGTATGGCTGATCGGCTATATCGCGCTGCTGCGGTATTTTATTCCGCGGCTCGGCAAGGTCGGTGAGGAACAGGCCAATGCACGTTCGACCATGACCGGCCGCGTCGTCGACAGCTATGCCAACATCCAGACGGTGAAGCTGTTCTCCCATGCGCGCCGCGAGGCGGCCTTCGCTCGGGAAGGCATGGCGGGCTTCCTCGATACCGTCTACCGCTCGATGCGCCTGGTGACGGTGCTCTACGGCCTGCTCTACATCCTGAATTCGCTGCTTTTGTTCACCGTCACGGCGATCTCGCTGTGGCTGTGGCTCGCCGATGCGGTGACGATCGGCGCCGTCGCCGTGGTGATAGGCCTGGTGCTCAGGATGTGGGGCATGTCGCAGTGGATCATGTGGGAGATGTCGGGCCTGTTTGAGAACATCGGCACGGTGCAGGACGGCATCCAGTCGATCTCGCTGCCGCGACTGGTCGAGGACAGGCCGGGCGCCAAGGACATCGCCGTCAGCCAGGGCGAGATCCGCTTCGAGGACATCCGCTTCCATTACGGCAAGCAGAAGGGCGTCATCGAGAACCTGTCGCTCGCCGTGCAGCCCGGCGAGAAGGTCGGCATAGTCGGCCGCTCCGGCGCCGGCAAGTCGACGCTGGTCAACCTCCTGTTGCGCTTCTACGACCTGGAAGGCGGCCGGATCCTGATCGACGGCCAGGAGATCGCCGGGGTAAAGCAGGATTCGCTGCGCGCGCAGATCGGCATGGTGACGCAGGACACCTCGCTGCTGCACCGGTCGGTGCGGGAGAACATCCTCTACGGCCGACCCGACGCGACGGACGAAATGCTGCTCGAGGCGGCGCGGCGGGCGGAGGCGCTCGATTTTATCGAAGGGCTTTCGGACCACAACGGCCGCAAGGGTTTCGACGCCCATGTCGGCGACCGGGGCGTCAAATTGTCCGGCGGCCAGCGGCAGCGCATCGCCATTGCCCGCGTTATGCTGAAGGACGCGCCGATCCTCATCCTCGACGAGGCGACGTCGGCGCTCGATTCGGAAGCAGAGGCGGCGATCCAGGAGAACCTCTACAAGTTGATGCAGGGCAAGACCGTGATTGCCATCGCACATCGGCTTTCGACCATCGCTGCGATGGACAGGCTCGTCGTCATGGACAAGGGCCGCGTCATCGAGGAAGGGTCCCACGAGGAGCTCGTCGCCAAGGGCGGGCTTTACGCCCAGCTCTGGCAGCGCCAGTCGGGCGGCTTCCTGCTCGACGACGCGCCTGCCGAGGCCGCCAACGATGCAATTGCCCATGACTTTGGGGCCAAGGGTGAAGCCGCGGAATGATGAAGGCCGTCTATCGCTGGTTCGAAAGCTGGGTCTACCCGTTCCGCGAGCCCGCGAATCTTCGGCCACCTGCCAGCGTCCGCGGCTTTCTTTGGCACTATGTCGGACAGGCGAAGCTCGCCTTCTTCGCCATGCTGATCATCGGCGGCATCGCGCCGCTGGTCGAGGCTGGACTGTTCTACTTCGTCGGGCGACTGGTCGATATCCTCGACCAGCTTCCCGGCGAACGCAGCTGGCACGCGCTTTGGGCCGCCGCCGGGCCAGAGCTTCTGTTCATGGGCGCGGTGGTGCTGATCATACGCACGCTGGTGGTCGGCCTTTCGGCGCTCGTCGACGAGCAGACGATCACGCCGGGCTTCTACAGCCTGGTGCGCTGGCAGGCGCACAGGCATGTCTCGCGCCAGTCCTACGCCTTCTTCCAGAACGATTTCGCCGGGCGCATCGCCACCAAGGTCTGGCAGGCGGGGCAGGCAACCGGCGACCTGATGGAGAGCTTCATCGAAGTCGTCTGGTTCATGATCGTCTACACGGTGACGACGCTGGCGTTGGTAGCTAGTCTCGACCTCCGGCTGGCGGTGCTGGTGGTGACATGGATCGCCGCCTTCGCCTGGCTGGCCAGGCTCTACTTGCCGGCGATCCGCAAACATGCCGAGGCGACCGCCGAGGCCGGCTCGATGATCACCGGCCGAATCGTCGATTCCTATTCCAACGTGCAGACGCTGAAGCTGTTCGCCGCCGACGGCGACGACCGCTATATCCGCAGCGGCTTCGGCATCTATCTCGACGCGCTGCGGCCGTTCACGCGCCGGCTGACCGGCGTGCGCATGGCGCTGACGACGCTTTCGGGCATCATGATCACGTCGATTGCGGTCCTTGCCGTCTATCTCTGGGTGGAAGGCTCGATCACTGTCGGCGCCGTCGCTTTCACGCTTTCTCTCGTCCTGCGGCTCAACATGCTGCTCGGTCGGGTCATGATGCAGCTCAACAGCATCCTCAGGAATCTCGGCGTGCTGGAGAATTCCAAGGCGCTGATCTCGCAGCCGCTCGGCCTGACCGACGCCCCCGGCGCCAAGGAGCTGGTGGTTGCGGGAGGCCGCATCGATCTCAAGAACGTCGCCTTCCACTACGGCAAGGGGGCAGGGGTCCTGGATGGCATCGATCTCGTCGTGCGGCCGGGCGAGAAGGTCGGGCTGGTCGGTCCGTCTGGAGCCGGCAAGACGACTTTAGCCAATCTCATCCTGCGCCTCTACGACCTCGAGGGCGGCAAGATATTGATCGACGGCCAGGATATCGCCGGGGTGACGCAGAATTCGCTGCGCGCCAATATCGGCGTGGTCAGCCAGGATACGGCGCTGTTCCATCGCTCGCTGCGCGACAACATCAAGCTCGGCATGCCGGACGCGACGGATGCCGAGGTGATCGCCGCGGCGCGCAAGGCCGAAGCGCACGACTTCATCATGGGCTTGCGCGACAATCGCCAGCGGGCCGGTTACGAGGCCTACGTCGGCGAGCGCGGCGTCAAGCTCTCCGGCGGCCAGCGCCAGCGCGTGGCGATCGCCCGCCTCTTCCTCAAGGATGCGCCAATCCTCATCCTCGACGAGGCGACCTCGGCGCTCGATTCCGACATCGAGGC
The DNA here is from genome assembly GCF_029674545.1 of Mesorhizobium sp. WSM4904. Classification (NCBI taxonomy): domain Bacteria; kingdom Pseudomonadati; phylum Pseudomonadota; class Alphaproteobacteria; order Hyphomicrobiales; family Phyllobacteriaceae; genus Mesorhizobium; species Mesorhizobium sp. WSM4904. The sequence goes on from NZ_CP121354.1 coordinate 2,719,001, forward strand.
GGCGATCCAGGAAAACCTGGTAAGGCTGATGGAGGACAAGACCGTCATCGCCATCGCCCACCGGCTCTCCACCATCGCCGCGCTCGACCGGCTGGTCGTGCTCGACGGCGGCCGCATCGTCGAAGAGGGCACGCATGACGAGCTGGTGGCGCTCGACGGTCTTTATGCGCGGCTCTGGAAGCGGCAGTCCGGCGGCTTCCTGTTCAATGAGGAAAGCGTGCTGGAAGAGACGCGGCCAGCGGAGTAGAACGCAGCCATGTCGGTCAGAATGCCCACCAATTTCGGACGAAGCGGCGCGCAGGACAACGCGCTCGACCTGCTCGGCCACGAAATCCTCGCCGAAAAGGCGGCCGCCCTCGGCCGCGCCGGCCAGCGCGTCGAGGAGACGCTGGCAAAGCTGCGCGCGAGCGGCGAGGGCGGGGATCGCAACCGGCTGCTCAAAGAGGCAGCGGAAGCCGTCCATGGCTATTTCATCCAGCGCGAGCTCTGCGGGCTGCGCAAGCATGACGCCGTGATCCGCGAATACGACATCCCGAGGGCGGTGCTGGTCAGGCTCGGGGCCAGCTAGGCGGCAATCGATCCAGGGACAGGTCTGGCCCTATCGAGCGGCCGGATCACTCCAGCCATTCGGTGATGAAGCTGCCGTTCTCGTGGATGTCCGTGGTCTCGAGCGGACCGGGACCGAGATTGGTGAATTTGTGCGGCGTGTCGGGCGGCACGATGAGAATCTGGCCGGCCGAGGCCTCGATCTGCCGATCGCCGACCGTGAACAGGCCGGTGCCGGAGCGGATGATGAAGATCTCCGCATAGGGATGCTTGTGCAGGCGCGGGCCGCCGCCGATATCCGGCACGTAGTTGAAGATCAGGCAGCTTCTGGAGCCGAAGGCGCCGCATTGCAGCTCGCCTTGCCAGCGGTCCGGGGCTTCCGCCCATTTGTCGCGGTCGATGACATGCGCCATGGCTGGAGAATAGACGGTGCCAGCGGCCGATGTCGAGGCGAAGCTGGGCTCGATTCCGGCCGCGATTTTCCGCTGTTTTGCCGCGTCCGGCGGTCCGCCGGCGAAGCGTCCGGCCGGGCCGCGCCGCATACCCGCGACAATCTGCCCTTGTGCCTCCACCCGTCTGGACAAAAACAGGCTTCACGCATAAACCGAACTCCAAATGCCGGAGGAATTCGCTAGCCTGTTCGCCATGCGCTGTCGGGCCGGCGCGATTGAGCGGGGACAAGGCTCGGCCGCCGGCACGGAAAGAGGCGAAAGGATCAGGCACCCGTGAGCGCAACCGAAATCCACGATCCCAACCGTCGCGATTTTCTCTATATCGCCACAGGCATGGCCGGTGTGGTCGGCGCCGGGGCCGTCGCCTGGCCGTTCATCGACCAGATGCGCCCGGACGCCTCGACGCTGGCACTGGCCTCGGTTGAGGTCGACGTCTCCTCGCTGCAGCCCGGCAGTTCGCTGGTCGTCAAGTGGCGCGGCAAGCCGGTCGTGGTACGCAACCGCACCGAGAAGGAAATGAAGGACGGTGAGGCGGTCAGCCTCAACGACCTCAAGGACCCGATCGCACGCAACGCCAACCTGCCCTCAGACGCGCCGGCGACCGACGCCAACCGCGCCACGCCCGGCAAGGAAGCCTGGATGGTGATGGTGCAGGTCTGCACCCATCTCGGCTGCATCCCGCTCGGCCAGGAAGGCGATTTCGGCGGCTGGTTCTGCCCGTGCCACGGTTCGCAGTACGACACCGCCGGCCGCATCCGCAAAGGCCCGGCACCCGAGAACATGGCGATCCCGGTCTACCAGTTCATTTCCGACACCAAGATCCGCATCGGCTGAGGCAGGGGATATTTCGATGAGCGAGGGACACTCCACCTACACGCCGAAGACCGGCATCGAACGCTGGTTCGACGCCCGCATGCCGCTGCCGCGGCTGATCTATGACAGCTTCGTCGCCTACCCGGTGCCGCGCAACCTCAACTACATGTGGACGTTCGGCGGCATCCTGTCGATCATGCTGGCCGCGCAGATCCTGACCGGCATCGTGCTGGCCATGCACTACACGTCCGACACCAATCTCGCCTTCGATTCGGTCGAGAAGATCATGCGCGACGTGAACTCGGGATGGCTCTTGCGCTATCTCCATTCCAACGGCGCCTCGTTCTTCTTCGTCGCCGTCTATATCCACATCTTCCGCGGGCTGTTCTACGGCTCCTACAAGGCGCCGCGCGAGCTGCTGTGGATCCTCGGCTGCATCATCTATCTGCTGATGATGGCCACCGGCTTCATGGGCTATGTGCTGCCTTGGGGACAGATGAGCTTCTGGGGCGCCACCGTCATTACCGGCTTCTTCAGCGCCATTCCGCTGGTCGGCAACTGGATCCAGGAACTGCTGCTTGGCGGTTTCGCCGTCGACAACCCGACGCTGAACCGCTTCTTCGCGCTGCATTACCTCTTGCCGTTCATGATCGCCGGCGTCGTCGTACTGCACATCTGGGCGCTGCATGTCGTCGGCCAGTCGAACCCGACCGGCATCGAGGTGAAGTCGAAGACCGACACGGTCGCCTTCACGCCTTACGCCACCATCAAGGACGCGTTCGGCATGATCGTGTTCCTGTTCCTCTTCGCCTACTTCGTCTTCTACCTGCCGAACTATCTTGGCCACCCGGACAACTACACGGTCGCCAACCCGCTGAAGACGCCGGCCCACATCGTTCCGGAATGGTACTTCCTGCCGTTCTACGCGATCCTGCGCGCCATCACCTTCAACATCGGGCCGATCAATTCCAAGCTCGGCGGCGTGCTGTGCATGTTCGGCGCCATCGCCATGCTGTTCCTGGTGCCGTGGCTCGACACCTCCAAGGTGCGCTCGGCGGTCTACCGGCCCTGGTACAAGCTGTTCTTCTGGCTGTTCGTGGCCGACGCCATCCTGCTTGGATGGCTGGGCTCGCAGCCGGCGGAAGGCAGCTACGTGTTCATGGCGCAGATGGCGACGCTGTTCTACTTCGCCTTCTTCCTGGTCATCATGCCGGTGCTCGGCCTGATCGAGACGCCGCGCCGCCTGCCGAACTCGATCACCGAGGCGGTGCTGGAAAAGAAGAACAGGGGAGCTGGCGGACATCCGGCGGGCGCGGTTATGGCGCCGGAAACCAAGGGCTGAGCGATAAAGAGAATCCAAGGGGATTTGGCATGAAGAAGATTCTCACCTCGCTGGCCGTGCTCGGCTTTCTGGCGGCAGGCGTTGGAGTCGCCATGGCTCAGGAGGGACACGCCGAAGCCGCGCCGACGCATTTCCCGATCAACGAGCCGAAGGAAATGAGCTGGAGCTTCGCCGGCCCGTTCGGCACCTACGACAAGGCCCAGCTGCAGCGCGGCCTCAAGGTCTACAAGGAAGTCTGCTCGGCCTGCCACTCGATGAATCTGGTGGCGTTCCGCACGCTGGAAGGCCTCGGCTACTCGGATGCGCAGATCAAGACGCTTGCCGCCGAATACACCATCCATGACGGCCCGAACGATGCCGGCGACATGTTCGACCGCCCCGGCAAGCCGTCGGACCATTTCCCGGCACCGTTCCCGAATGAGCAGGCCGCTGCTGCCGCCAATGGCGGCGCCGCGCCGCCCGACATGTCGCTGCTCGCCAAGGCGCGCGGCGTCGAGCGCGGCTTCCCGCGCTTCATCTTCGACATCTTCACGCAATATGCGCAGGGCGGCCCGGACTACATCCATTCGCTCCTGACCGGCTACGACCAGACGCCGCCGGCCGGCATGGTGATCCCGGAAGGCACGCACTACAATCCGTACTTCCTGTCCGGCGTGTCGCTGAAGATGCCGAAGCCGCTCTCGGACGGCCAGGTGACCTATGACGACGGCTCGCCGCAGACGGTCGACCAGTATGCCCGCGACGTGTCGGCCTTCCTGATGTGGGCCGCCGAGCCTCACCTCGAGGAGCGCAAGAAGACCGGCTTCCGCGTGCTGGTGTTCCTGCTTCTGTTCGGCGCCCTGGTCTACATGACCAAGCGCAAGGTGTGGGCCGACGTGGCGCATTGAAGCGCCTGGCTTCCAGAAAAAAGCGTGGGCGCCGAAAGGCGCCCTTTTCTTTTCGGCCACTTGCCGGCAAAACTGTGCGGCAACGGATCAACCGCCATGAAATCCTCCCTCGAAGACACGCTGCTTGCGGCCATCCGGACCATTCCGGATTATCCCAAACCCGGCATCCTGTTTCGCGACATCACCACGCTGCTGAGTGACGCGCGCGCCTTTCGCCGCGCCATCGACGAGCTGGTGCATCCCTACGCGGGGCTGAAGATCGACAAGATCGCCGGCATCGAGGCGCGCGGCTTCATCCTGGGTGGCGCGGTAGCGCATCAGCTTTCGGCAGGGTTCGTGCCGATCCGCAAGAAGGGCAAGCTGCCCTTCGAAACGGTGCGCGTCGCCTACAGCCTGGAATACGGGCTGGACGAGATGGAGATGCACAAGGACGGTGTTTCGCAGGGCGAGAAGGTGATCGTGGTCGACGATCTGATCGCCACCGGCGGCACGGCGGAAGCGGCGGTGAAGCTGCTCAGGCAGATCGGCGCCGACATCGTCGCCGCCTGCTTCGTCATCGACCTGCCGGATCTCGGCGGGCGCCGGAAGCTGGAAGCGCTCGGCGTGCCGGTCAGGACGCTGATCGGCTTCGAGGGGCATTGAGCGGTCTTCCCCTTCTCCCCTTGTGGGAGAAGGTGTCGCCGAAGGCGACGGATGAGGGGTGTTCCAGGGAAAGCCAGCGTCTCACTCCGCTGGAACACCCCTCATCCGTCTCGGCGCTGCGCGCCGATCCACCTTCTCCCACAAGGGGAGAAGGAAGAGGCGCTACTCCACCTTCACCAGCACGGCGCTGTCGAACTCGATGACCTTGTCTCCGGTCGAATCGAAGCCCTCCGAGCGCAGCGTGAGCAGGCTCCAGCCGGGGCGCCCGGCAAGGGGACGGTGGGCAAGAGCCGTGCGGGTGAAGGTCACTGTCTCGCCGGCATAGACCGGTTTCAGCCATTTGAGGTTGCGGAAGCCGGGCGAGGGGCCGAATTCGGGCTGCGGACCGGGGCCGGTCCAGCGCACGCCCTCGGTCTCCATGCGCTTTTCGAGATTGTATTTCATCCAGGTGGCGGCGGTGTGCCAGCCGGAGGCGCAGAGACCGCCAAGCACGCTCTTCTTCGCCGACTCCTCGTCGACATGGAAGACCTGCGGATCGTATTTGCGGGCAAACGCCTTGATCTCTTCCGCGCCGAACTTATGCGAGCCGAGGGTGACGGTTTCGCCGATGAGGAAATACTCGTCCAGGGTCACGCGACGGCCTCGCGGGTCAGGAACATGCCGGTGTTCTCGAGCTCGAAGACGCATTCGCCGCGCTGATTGAAGAGCTCGCTGCGCATGCTGACGAGCCCGAGCAGAGGCCTCGATTTGGACCGGCGCTTGGACAGCACGGTGACCTTGCCGGTAAGCCGGTCGCCGGCCAGAACCGGCTTCTTCCATTTCACATGTTCGATGCCCGGCGAGCCTTGCGAGGTCGAATCGAGCAGGAAGGCGTCGCATAGCATGCGCATGAACATGGCGCAGGTGTGCCAGCCCGAAGCCGAAAGGCCGCCCAGGATGCTGGCCTTGCCGGCCTCCTCGTCGAGATGCATCGGCTGGGCATCGAATTCGCTGGCGAATTCGACGATCTCGGCCGCGCTCACATGCTTGCTGCCAAGGTCGAGCGAGGCGCCCTCGACGAAATCCTCATAGGCCCAGGTCTTTCCGGTCATGATGTCTTTCCGGTCATGTCGGCAATCCGGCTGACGAACGCGTGATCCCCAAGGTCGGGCATCCCGGATGAAGGCCCGAGCCAATTTGGTCAAGTCCTTTCTGGTGAGCCAGTTGTTCCGGCCGGCCGTGTCAGAGCCAGCCGCGCCGGCGGAAATACCAGAAGGGCAGGATCGCGGAGACCACCATCAGGCCGATGGCGAAGGGGTAGCCGAACTCCCATTTGAGCTCGGGGATGATGTCGAAATTCATGCCGTAGATCGAGGCTACCAGCGTCGGCGGCAGGAAGATGACGGCGGCGACCGAGAAGATCTTGATGATGGCGTTCTGCTCGATAGAGATCATGCCGAGCGTGGCATCGAGCAGGAAGGAGATCTTCTGCGACAGGAAGGTGGCGTGGTCGGCAAGCGACAGCACGTCGCGCGACAGAGTCTTGATGCGCGCCCGCACGTCCTTGCTCATCTTGGTCTGGGCCGCGACGTGGGCGAGAAAGCCGGCCAGACGCTGCAGCGAGATCAGGCTGTCGCGGACGGAGGAAGCAAGATCCTCCTTGCGGCCGATGCCTTTCAACAGCTCCTGGAAATCGCGGTTGCGCTTCGACGCCTTGGTCGAGCGCGCCTCGAAAATGTCGCGCGAGATCGCCTCGACATCGCGGCCGGCGCGCTCGAGGATGTCGGCGAGACGGTCGACGATCGCTTCCAGCAGGCCGATCAGGATGGTGTCGCCGCTGGTGCAGCCGGTCGCCACCTTTTCGGCGCGCAGCGGGAAGGTCTTGAAGGCCTTGGGCTCGTGATAGCGGATGGTGATCAGCCGGTTGCCGGCGAGCGCGAAGGTCACCGGCGACATCAGCGGCTCGTCGACCTCGGTCTGCGCCGGCAGCACGGCGGTCATGAAGTAGCCGCCGTCCTCGACATAGAGGCGGCTCGATATCTCGATCTCCTCCATCTCCTCGCGGGTCGGGATGGCAATGCCCAGCCAGCTCTCGATGGTGGCCTCTTCGTCCTTGGTCGGATTGAAGAGATCGGCCCAGACGACCCTGTCACCATCCGTGGTGAGATCGTCGGTGACGCGCAGGCGATCATTGTCCACGACGAAGGCCTTGATCATCGCCGGGTCTCCCTTGCTGGACCAAAGAGATTTCGTTCGAAGCGCCGTCAGGATGCAGGGGCTTCACGGCCGTCAGCACGGGCCGCTTAGCCCCGCTGCATCACAAGGTCAAGACAGGTGCCTCCGCAGGCCGGAGGGCATGGCCGACGCCAGCAACGGCGATATCACGTGTTGAACTTGAACAGCATGATGTCGCCGTCCTGGACGACATATTCCTTGCCTTCGTCGCGCGCCTTGCCCGCCTCCTTGGCCGCCGCTTCGCCGCCCAGCGTGACGAAGTCGTTGTAGGAAATCGTCTGGGCGCGGATGAAGCCACGTTCGAAATCGGTGTGGATGACGCCGGCCGCTTGCGGCGCCTTATCGCCTTTGTGGATCGTCCAGGCGCGCGTCTCCTTCGGCCCGACGGTGAAATAGGTGATCAGATGCAGGAGCTCGTAGCCAGCGCGGATCACCTTGTTGAGGCCCGGCTCGTCGAGACCGATCGAGGCAAGGAATTCCATTTCCTCCTCGTCGGAAAGCTGAGCGACTTCCGCCTCGATCGCCGCCGAGATCACCACCGTGCCGGCGCCCTGCGCGGCGGCCATTTTCTCCACCGCCCTGGTGTGCTCGTTGCCGGTCGCGGCATCGGCCTCGGCGACGTTGCAGACATAGAGAACGGGATGCGAGGTGAGCAGGTTCAGTCCCTGCAGGATGCGCAGATCATCGGCGCCGATGCCGTTGAGCAGGAAGCGCGTGGGCTTGCCGGCCTGCAGCAGCTCGAGCGCCGCTTCCATCATCGGCAGCACGGCCGTTGCTTCCTTGTCCTTGCCGGCGGCGCGCTTGCGGACCTGGACGATGCGGCGCTCGAGGCTTTCCAGGTCGGCGAGCATCAGCTCGGTCTCGACGGTCTCGGCGTCGGCAACCGGATCGATGCGGCCTTCGACATGGGTGATGTCGTCATCCTCGAAGCAGCGCAGCACGTGCACGATGGCGTCGACCTCGCGGATGTTGGCGAGGAACTGGTTGCCCAGCCCTTCGCCCTTGGAGGCGCCGCGCACCAGGCCGGCGATGTCGACGAAGGAGATGCGGGTCGGGATGATCTCCTTCGACTTGCCGATCGCGGCGATCTTCTGCAGGCGCGGGTCCGGCACCGCCACCTCGCCGGTGTTCGGCTCGATGGTGCAGAAAGGATAGTTGGCGGCCTGCGCGGCGGCCGTCCTGGTCAACGCGTTGAACAGCGTCGACTTGCCGACGTTGGGCAAGCCAACGATGCCACATTTGAAACCCATGTTCTTACGGTCCTATCGGGAATTCGAGATTTGGTGAGGGCTATGGGCGAAAGCAACGACGAACGTCAAGCCCCATGCCCCTGATCGTGACGGAGGCCAGAGCGCGTCGCGTTGAAACGGAGTCGGACGCTGCGCTTTAAATCCTTGTTTTGATGCAGTTCGCCCAAAACCGCTGCGCACTTTGGCCTTAGTCCTTGCCGAACAGCTTCTTCAGCATCGCGGCCATCGGTCCGCTTTCGGGAACCTTCGCCGGCGGCTGCTGCGGGCGGGCCTGGCGGATATGGCTCTGTTGTTTCGGCGCCTTGGGCGGCGGCCGGTCGTCGTCGCCGGTCGGCACGAGCTTGTCGCGCAGCGCCAGCGTGATGCGGTTCATGAAGGAGTTGTCGTCGCCCTTGGCCAGCAGGCCGGCGTCATCGGCGATCGCATCGAGCAACACGTCGAGCCATTCACGGTCGGCCTTGGCGAAATCGCCGAGCACATGGCCGTGCACCATCTCCTTGACGCCGGGATGGCCGACGCCGATGCGCACGCGGCGATAGGCATTGCCGACATGCTGGTCGAGCGAGCGGATGCCGTTGTGGCCGCCCGAGCCGCCGCCCACCTTGACCCTGACCTTGCCGGCGGCAAGGTCGATCTCGTCGTAGAAGACGGTGAGGGCGGATGGTTCGAGCTTATAGAAGCGCAGCGCCTCGCCGACCGACTGTCCGGACAGGTTCATGAAGGTCTGCGGCTTGATCAGCAGGATCTTCTCGCCGCCGAGCGTGCCTTCGGAGATCAGTCCCTGGAACTTCTTCGACCAGGGCGAAAAGGAATGGCGGCGGGCAATCGCGTCCGCCGCCATGAAGCCGACATTGTGCCGGTTGTTTTGATATTTCGCGCCCGGATTGCCGAGGCCTGCAAAGACAAGCATCGTCGCCTCCAGACGCGGAAGAGATTACTTCTCTTCGGCGGCAGGGGCCGCCGCTTCCGGCGCTTCCGCCTCGGCCGTCTCTTCCGTCTCCGGCTTCATCGCCGCGGAACCGGCAATGGTCGCGATGGTGAAGTCGCGATCGGAGATCACCGGCTTGACGCCGGCTGGCAGGGTAACCGCCGAAATGTGGATCGAGTCGCCGATTTCGGTGCCGGTGAGATCGACGGTGATGAAATCCGGGATCGCATTGGCCGGGCAGTGGAACTCGACTTCGTGACGCACGATGTTGAGCACGCCGCCGCGCTTGATGCCGGGCGACTTCTCTTCGTTGATGAAGTGGACGGGCACGTCGACATTGACCTCGGTGTCCTTGCCGATGCGCAGGAAGTCGACATGGACCGGGAAGTCCTTGACCGGATCGAGTTGGAAGTCCTTCGGCAGGACCTGAATCTTCTTGCCGTCGACATCGATCGTGGCGATCGTGGTCAGGAACCCGCCGCCGTGGATCTTGTAGAAGATGTCCTTGTAGTTGAGCGCAATCGCCAGGGGGGGCTGCTTGTCGCCGTAAATAACTGCAGGCACTTTGCCGTTGCGTCGAACCGTACGGGCGGACCCCTTACCGACCTGTTCGCGCGCTTCGGCCTTGAGCTCGTAAGTATCGTGGCTCATGGCATTTCCTTTCGCGTGTTGTGGAGCGTTCGCGGCGGGCCAGCCCATCCGTAAACGTCGAAAGCCGTCGCGGCCTTGCATGGTCGATCCAAACGCTTTTGGCTGTCCAAACGCTTCCGGGGATCATGCAGGCCTGGCCGGCCTTCCTCCGCGTTGCCTCCAAGGGTGTCTACGCGGGTGGCGGCTCTATAGCGGAAGGCGGCGAGGGGCGCAAGCCGTTGAGCGGCAAGCCTTGGCCGGAGCCGGCTTGGTCGGCAGAACATGGTCGACGCTCCGCCTGACGCAAAATCAGATCTGGCGGATTGCGCGGAGTCTTGTCTGCATCCGTAATGTAGCATCGGGCGGGTTTCAATCGTCCTTGGCAGGCAAGGACCTTTGGAGATCGATATGAAACTTCTGTTCAGCCGCAACCCCAATCCTCGCCTCGCGGTCGCGGTGGCGCGCTATCTCGAGGCGGAGATCGCCTTCGAATTCGCCTCGCCGACGGCGCCGGGGCAGGCCGAACGATATCGCGCGCTGAACCCCAATTTGACCTTGCCCATATTGGTCGGCCCGGGATGGAGCCTGTGGGAGGCCGACGCCATCGCCTGCCGGCTCTCGCGCGACATGCGTTCCGATTTCTGGCGCATCGGAGACGACGAGCCCGAGATGATCCGCTGGCTGAGCTGGGGCAAGGAGAACTTCACCAGGGCCTGCGACATGGTGCATTTTGAGCGCGGCACCAAGCAGCGTTGGAAACTGGGACCGATCGACGAGGCCTTGGTCGAAGAGGGGTTGAGGCAGTTCCACACGGCCGCAGCTCTCCTTGAGGCCGAGCTTTCCCAGCGCGAGTGGCTGGTCGGCAATTCGGTTTCCTATGCCGACTTCCGCATGGCGACGTTCCTCGCTTTCAACGATGTCGCAAGATTGCCGCTCGACGACTACCCGTCTATTCGCCGCTGGTATGGCCGGCTGCAGGCGATCGATGCTTGGCGCGATCCCTTCCAGGGACTGGAGGCGCCGCAACTGCCGCCGGTCGGGATTGAAGCCTGAGCCCGCATCCGCTGAACCAATCAACGGCGAAAGAACGCAAACTCAATCCCTCTGCCAGGCTCGTTTTGAAATCTTCTCGCTCATTTAATTCTATAAAATCGGTAGGCTTAATGAATAAACGCCGCGAGGAGAGCCGAGATGACGAAGAAGTTGGTGGTGGGGATATCCGGCAACCTGACCCGCCCGTCGAAAACCAAGGCGTTCGTCAGTCATATCGCCGGCGAGGTCGCCGGTCGGATCGGTGCGACGCCTGCAGTCTTCGACATTGAGGACCTTGGTCCATCGCTTCCTTGGGCACGACGCATCGGCGATCTCGATCCGGTGGCCCGGGCCGTCGTCGAACAGTTGACCGGCGCGGACGTGCTGGTGGCTGGGTCGCCGACCTTCAAGGGCAGTTATACGGGCCTTTTCAAGCACTTGTTCGACCTTCTCGATCCGTCTTCGCTGCGTGGGAAACCGGTCATCCTGGCGGCGACCGGCGGCGGAGAGCGTCACTCGCTGATCGTCGAACATCAGCTGCGGCCGCTGTTCGGCTTCTTCGAAGCGCTGACCATACCGACCGCGATCTACGCCTCCGACAAGGATTTTGCCGACGGCGTGCTCGTGTCGGAAGCGATCCATGCCCGCGCCCGGCAGGCCGTCGCCGAGGTCGTCAACGTCGTCGGCGCCACACGCAGCGTTGGCCTCGCCGCCTGACTCCGAAGCAATCGTTCGAACCGAAGGATCAGCCATGACCAGCCCCAGCAAGCTCAGACAGATCAAGCTCGGCGCCTTCCTGCCCGGCGGCGGCCAACATGTCGCGGCCTGGCGCCATCCGGACTCGCCGGCCGATGGCGCGACCAATTTCGAGTTCCACAGAAAGCTCGCGCTGACCGCCGAGCGCGGCCTGTTCGACGCCTATTTTCTTGCCGACAACCTGACGGTGGGCCTCGGCGCCCGCGAGGGCGGCAACGCCAAGATCGCCGGTTTCGAGCCGGTGACGCTGTTTGCGGCGCTGGCTCCGCTGACCACCCATCTCGGCTTCATCGCCACCGCTTCGACCACCTATGAGGAGCCTTACACGCTCGCCCGCAAATTCGCCTCGCTCGACCTTCTGTCGAACGGCCGCGCCGGCTGGAACGTCGTGACCTCTGCCGGCGACGATACGGCGCGCAACTTCAATCGCGACGTCCAGCCCAACCATGCGGAGCGCTATGCGCGGGCGCATGAGCATGTCGAGACGGTCAAGGCGCTGTGGGACAGCTGGGAAGACGACGCTTTCATCCGCGACAAGAAGACCGGCCGCTTCTACGACAAGGACAAGCTGCACGACATCGACCACAAGGGCGAGCATTTCAGCGTCAAGGGGCCGCTCAACGTGCCGCGTCCGGTGCAAGGGCATCCCGTGGTGGTGCAGGCCGGTCAGTCCGAGGATGGCCGCGGGCTCGCCGCGGCCTCGGCCGAAGTGATCTTCACCGCGCACCAGAACCTCGCCTCCGCGCAGGAATTTTATCGCGACATCAAGGCGCGCGTGGCGGCGGCCGGCCGCGATCCGGCACAGGTGCTGATCATGCCGGGCGTGGCGCCTTTCGTCGGCCGCACCGAAGCGGAAGCCCGCGCCAAATACCAGCAACTGAACGACCTGATCCTGCCGGAGGATGGGGTGGCGCTGCTCAACGCGCTTGCCGGCCAGACGCTCGATCTGCGGGATTATCCGCTCGACGGGCCGCTGCCGCCGAGCGGAGAAACTGAAGGCATGAAGAGCCGGCAGGCGCTGATCCGTCAGATCGCCGACGAGCACAATTTTACGATCCGCCAGCTTTATCAGTGGGTGGCGACCGCGCGTGGCCATTACACTGTCATCGGCAGCGCCACGCAGATCGCCGATCGACTGGAGGAATGGTTCACCAGCGAAGCCGCAGACGGCTTCAACATCCTGCCGCCATGGCTGCCAGGCGCGCTCGACGATTTCGTCGACCTGGTGATCCCTGAGCTGCAGCGGCGGGGCCTGTTCCGCACCGCCTATGAGGGCAGGACACTGCGCGAGAATCTCGGCCTCAGGCGGCCGGAGAACCCGTGGACGGCCGCGCGTTCGACCGTGCTCGCTGCCGAATGATCCCTCGAAGCGAGAGGCAAGACGATGACTTTGCAGCACATCGAACGACCAATCGGCATCGGCAGGCGTGACGGCGGCAACAGCTTCGGTACCGAGGCCCTGCGGCTGGCCGGCCGGACCTCGGCGCGGATTCTGTCGCGCTATGGCCTGCTTCTGGGCTTCCTGGCGCTTTGGCAGATGGCGGCAAGCAGCGGCTGGGTCAATGCGGCGGTGCTGCCGCCGATCGACGCGATCGTCGCCGCGCTCTGGAAGGGGCTTGCCGGCGGCAGCCTGCTCGGCGACATCGCCATCAGCCTGCAGCGCGCCGGCCTGGCCTTCGCGACGGCCGTCCTCGTCGCCATCCCGCTCGGCCTTGTCATGGGCCAGGTGCGGGCCGTGGAGACCGCGCTCGACCCTATCCTGCAACTGTTCCGCCAGACCTCGGCGCTGGCGCTCTATCCGGTGTTCATCCTGCTCCTGGGATTGGGCGAGGCCTCCAAAGTGTTCGTCATCTTCTGGGCGACGCTTTTTCCGCTGCTCCTCAACACCATCAGCGGCGTCAAGGAGGTCGACCCGAAGCTGCTTGAGATGGCGCGCGTCTATGGCGCCCGACGCTTGACTATTTTCCGCCGCGTCGTGCTGCCAGGCGCGGTGCCTTCGATCTTCGTCGGCTTGAGGCTCGGCGCCACCACCGCGCTGCTGCTGCTGATCGCCTCGGAAATGATCGGCGCCAACAAGGGCATCGGCTTCCAGGTGATGAACGCGCAGTACAACTTCCAGATTCCGCTGATGTTCGCGGCGATCGTCATTCTTGCGGCGCTTGGCCTGATCGCCAACCAGGCGCTGGTCAGCCTGCAGCGGCGACTCTGCCGCTGGAGCAGCACCGCCGGCTAAGCCGCCAATCTTTCACAGTCATCCCTGAAACCATGAAAGGCCGGACCATGACCATCACACGCCGTTCGCTTCTCCTGCGTGCCCCGCTTGCCGCCGGCATCATCGCCGCAGGCCTGCCTTCGATCGCCCGCTCGCAAGCCGCTTCCGTCAAGATACGCTACCTCGCAAGCCGCGGTGGCATTTCCCCGCACGAGCTCGCCGCCGAGCTCGGCTATTTCAAAGGTCTCGGCATCGAGCTCGAGAATGTCGGCTACGCCGCAGGCGGCCCGGAATCGCTGTTCGCGCTCGCCTCCGGCAGCGTCGACCTGGGTTCGGCCGCCACGCCGGCCGTGATCAACTCGATTGCCGGCGGCAACGACTTCGTCGCCGCCTATCCGAGCAACGGCATCGACAAGGAGGTCAAGAGCGTCTTCTATGTGCTGGAGGATAGCCCGATCAAATCGATCGCGGATATCGCGGGCAAGACGATCTCGGTCAATACGCTCGGCGCCCATCTCGACTATACGGTGCGCGAGGCGCTGCGGGGCGTTGGCCTGCCGCCGGATGCCGCCAAGCTGGTCGTGGTGCCGGGGCCGCAGCTCGAGCAGACCTTGCGCTCGCGCCAGGTCGATGTCGCGGGTCTCGGCTACTGGCAGACGACCTTCGCCGGCCAACTGGTCAGCAATGGCGGCGTGCGCGGCGTCTTCAACGACACCGACGTGCTCGGCGAGATCGCCGGCGGTTTCGTCGTGCTGCGGCGCGATTTCATCGCCGCCAAGCCCGACGCTGCCCGCAACTTCGTAGAGCAGTCCGCACGCGCCGCCGACTGGTCGCGGCAGAACCCGGACGAGGCGCGCAAGCTGCTCGCCGGCGTCCTCGACAAACGCGGCGAGAATGGCGAGCTGGCGCGCTACTGGACCGGCTTCGGCCTGCGCGAAAAAGCGGCGGTCACCGACCGCGACGTCGACTTCTGGGTAGGCGTCCTCGAACGCGACGGCCGGTTGCCGAAAGGCAAGCTCAAGGCCGCCGATATCCTCTACCGTCCCGGCGAGACCAAGACCAACTGAGCATGGAGGCGCAAGCCATGGCGACGCCACGCAGCGGCGAGGTCACGATACGCGACCTGTCGAAATCCTTCAGCCTCGGCGGGCGCCAGCTCGCCGTGCTGCGCTCGCTCAACCTCGACATCCGCCCCGGCGAATGCCTGGTGATCGTCGGCGCCAGCGGATCGGGCAAGACGACGCTGCTGCGCATTCTCGCCGGGCTGGAGAAGGCCGATGGCGGCGCCGTCGCCATCGACGGGAGAGAGATCGAGGGCGTCGGCGAGGAGCGGGCGGTGATCTTCCAGGAGCCGCGCCTGCTGCCTTGGCTCACCGTACTCGGCAATGTCGCCTTCGGCCTCGAGGTGCGCGGCGTGCCCAAAGCGGAGGCCGAGAAGCGGGCGCGCTTCTACATCGCGCTGGTTGGCCTTGCCGAATTCAGCGATGCCTATCCGAGGCAGCTCTCGGGCGGCATGGCGCAGCGCGTCGGCATCGCCAGGGCGCTGACGGTGCAGCCGGAGATCCTGCTGCTCGACGAGCCGCTCGGGGCCCTCGACGCCATGACCAAGATCTCCATGCAGGAGGAACTGGCGCGCATCTGGAGCGAGGAGAACGTCACCATGGTCGTGGTCACCCATGACCTGGAGGAGGCGATCTATCTCGCCGACAGGGTGCTGATCCTGCCCAAGGAGAAGGGTGGCGCGGCAAGGCTGATCGACGTCGACCTGCCACGACCGCGCGAGCGCAGCGAAAGCCGCTTCGTGCGCTACCGCGAGGAGCTGCTGCGCGAGTTCGGCCTGCATTAAGGAATAGTGCGCAAGCTTCAGCCGCCGCCGGCCAGGTCACTGTTCAGCGCATCCCGAAGCGCCTGAACCCGCCGGTTCAGAGCGTCGAGCTCGGCCAGCGTCATGCCCGAGCGCTCGATCAGGGTCTCGTTGAGGCAATTGCACCGGACCAACAGAGCGCGTCCGGCAGGGGTCAGGTCGACCTGCACCTGGCGTTCGTCGGTCTGGCTGCGCTGCCGGGTGACCAGACCAGCCTGCTCCATCCGCTTCACCAGGGGCGTGATCGTGCTCGATTCCAGGGCCAGTCGGTGCGCGATGCTGCCCACCGACATGCCATCCGCCTCGCCAAGCGCGTTCAGCACCAGATATTGCGGATAGGTGATCCCCATTTCGTCCAGCATAGGCTTGTAGGTACGATTGATTGTCATGCTGGTGGCGTAAAGCGTGAAACAGAGCTGATTGTCCAAGGGGAGTGGCACGACGCGTTCCTTTTGCCGGCTGAGCGATAAATGTGTACCACGAAAAATGTTATCGTGATACATATTTTTGTGGACAAGCGAGCTCGACCAGATTAGGCATATTTTTATCGCGATATTGTTTATCGCGAAAATTATAGGAGATGGAGATGACTGAAGCTTCGCATGCAAAGGCCGGCTCGGGCAGCGGCACGATCACCACCAAGGACGGAACGCAAATCTACTACAAGGATTGGGGAACCGGTCAGCCGATCGTCTTCCATCATGGCTGGCCGTTGAGCAGCGACGACTGGGATGCCCAGATGCTGTTCTTCCTGTCGAAAGGCTACCGCGTCATCGCGCATGACCGCCGCGGCCACGGCCGTTCGACCCAGACCGACACCGGCAACGAGATGGACACCTATGCCGCAGATGTGGCGGCACTTGTCGAGCATCTCGGCCTCAAGGACGCCATCCATGTCGGGCATTCGACCGGCGGCGGCGAGGTGGCGCGCTATGTCGCCCAATACGGTTCCGGCGGCCGCGTCGCCAAGGCCGTGCTGATCGGTGCGGTGCCGCCTATCATGCTCAAGACCGATGCCAATCCCGGCGGCCTGCCGATCGAGGTGTTCGATGGCTTCCGCTCCGCCCAGGCGGCCAACCGCGCCCAATTCTTCCGCGACGTTCCGGCCGGTCCGTTCTACGGCTTCAATCGCCCGGGCGCCGTGGTGTCGCAAGGGATCATCGACAATTGGTGGCGCCAGGGCATGATGGGCGGTACCAAGGCGCACTACGACTGCATCAAGGCTTTCTCGGAAACCGACTTCACCGAGGACCTGAAGGCAATCGACGTGCCGGTGCTGGTCATGCACGGCGATGACGACCAGATCGTGCCGATCGCGGATTCGGCGCTGCTTGCGATCAAGCTGCTCAAGAAGGGCGAGCTCAAGATCTACAAGGGTTTCCCGCACGGCATGGCGACGACCCATGCGGACGTCATCAACGCCGACCTGCTGGCCTTCTTCAAGGCCTAGAATCGTCCAGTTGGATAGACGCGGCACCCGCCGTCAGGCGGGTGCTTTGACTCCGGGTTCTTCGCGGGCCGTGGCCGGCATCACGCCTTCCGGGCTTCCCTCATGTTCGGCAGGAACACCGTCAGCAGGCCGAGGAAGGGCAGGTAGGAGCAGATCTGGTAGACGAAGTCGATGCCCTTCATGTCGGCAATGACGCCGAGCACGGCGGCGGCGATGCCGCCCATGCCGAAGGCGAAGCCGAAGAAGATGCCGGCGATCATGCCGACGCGTCCCGGCACCAGTTCCTGCGCGAAGACGACGATGTTGGAGAAGGCCGACGACAGGATAAGGCCGATCAGCACGGTGAGCACCATCGTCCATTCCAGGTTGGCGTAGGGGAGCGCCAGCGTGAACGGCAGCACGCCGACGATCGAGAACCAGATCATCGCCTTCTGGCCGTAGCGGTCGCCGAAGGGGCCGCCGAGCAGGATACCCAGCGCCGAGGCGCCGAGGAACAGGAACAGCATCACTTGGCTCATCTGCACCGAAACGCCGAACTTATGGATGGCGTAGAAGGTGTAGTAGCTGGAGAGCGAGGCGATATAGGCGTTCTTGCTCAGCACCAGCAGCGTCAGCACCGCCAGCGCTCCCATCACCTTCCTGCGCGGGAAGGGCGAGACGTGGGCCGCTTGCTTGCGGGCGGCCATCGAGGCGCGCAGCCGGCTGTACCAGCCGCCGACCTGCCACAAAACGACAATGCCGATTAGCGAGCCGACGGCGAACCAGGAAATGCTGGTCTGGCCGAATGGCACGACGATGAAGGCGGCGAGCAGCGGTCCCATCGCCTGGCCGAAATTGCCGCCGACCTGGAACAGCGACTGCGCCAGGCCGAAGCGGCCGCCGGAGGCGAAGCGGGCGATGCGCGAGGATTCCGGGTGGAAGATCGCCGAGCCGATGCCGATCAGCGAGGCGCCGATCAGGAGCAGCCAGTAATGGCCGGCATGCGCAAGCACCACCAGCCCGACCAGCGACGAGGCCATGCCCCAAGGCAAGGAATAAGGCATGGGCCGCTTGTCGGTGATCATGCCGATCACCGGCTGCAGCAGCGAGGCCGTCACCTGGAAGGTGAAGGTCAAAAGTCCGATCTGCCAGAAATCGAGACCGTAATTGTCCTTGAGCAGCGGGTAGATGGCCGAAAGCAGCGACTGCATGATGTCGTTGACGCAGTGGCAGAAGCTCACCGCGAGAATGACGGTGAAGGCCGTCGCTTGCGCCGAGGGGTGGCTGGCCGCCGCTGGGGCAGCGACGGCGGTGGCGGTCGTATCGGTCAAGGCAATGCTCCGTGGTCTTTTTGGCGGCGAACCGCAGGCAGTCTGATAGGACGCTTGCCTTATAATCGGCTTGAATGGCGACTTCTTTCGTGGTTTGGTCCAATAGTTTCGCAAGTGGGCCACATTCGATGCCGCATGGTCGGGAAATCTTCAGGGGCGACGCCGCCGAGCTCGGCCGGCTGCACGAAAGCCGCTGGCAATGGCTGGAGCAGGCGGTCGGGCCTGCGGTCGCGCTGCCGACCGAATATCCCGACGGCTACCACGTGCCGCGGCACCGCCACAGCCGCAGCCAATTGCTGCATGCGCTGGTCGGCGTGGTGCTGGTGACGACCAGGCACGGGCGCTGGATGGTGCCGCCCGACCATGCGATGTGGATACCGGCCGGCATCGAACACTCGGTCGAGATGCTGGGCGATGTCTCGATGCGCTCGGTCTATGTTATGCTGGATGCCATTCCCGGCCTGCCTGGGGGCTTGCGCGTCGTCGGCATCACCGAACTGATGCACAGCCTGATCGTGGAATCGGAGAAGCTGCCGCAGGGCGGCGAGCTCGAAGGGCGAGCGGGGCTGATCATGGGGCTCCTGCTGCACGAGATCCCGAACCTGCCGGAGCGGCCGCTCGGCTTGCCTTTCCCGTCGGACCCGAAGCTCGCGGCTCTCTGCCGGCGCTTCGTGGCGGCGCCCTCGCCGCATGCGACGATCGACGAATGGGCGGATGCCGCTGGCATGAGCCGGCGCTCCTTCACCCGCGCCTTCCATCGCCAGACCGGGCTGTCGCTTTCCACATGGCGCCAGCAGGCCTGTCTGTTCGCCGCGCTGCCCCGGTTGGCCGACGGCGAGCCGATCACCAGGGTGGCGCTCGACCTCGGCTACGACAGCGTGCCGGCCTTCATCACCATGTTCAAGCGCATGTTAGGCGCCTCGCCACGCGGCTATATGCGCGGCGCGCGCGAGGCGGGCGAAGGCAGCAGGCGGCTTGCCGGTTTGACCCAGGCCAGCAGCGCCGCGGTTTAGTCGAAAAGGCTGGAGACCGATTCCTCGGTCGCCGTGCGCGAGATCGCTTCGCCCATCAGGTCGGCGATAGAAATGACGCGGATGTTGGGCGCATCGAGCACGGCCTGGCTCGGCTGGATGGAATCGGTGATCACCAGTTCCTGCAGCTTCGAGCCGGCGATGCGGGTCACCGCGCCGCCCGAGAGCACGCCATGGGTGATGTAGGCGGTGACGCTGGTGGCGCCGTTGTTGAGAAGCGCCTCGGCCGCATTGCAGAGCGTGCCGCCCGAATCGACGATGTCGTCGATCAACAGGCAGTCCTTGCCGGCGACGGCGCCGATGATGTTCATGACCTCGGATTCGCCGGGGCGCTCACGACGCTTGTCGACGATGGCGAGCTGCGCGTCGAAGCGCTTGGCCAGCGCGCGCGCCCGGACCACGCCGCCGATGTCGGGCGACACGACGACGACGTTGCCGAGCTGCTTGTATTTCGCCTTCACGTCGCGGGCCATCACCGGCACCGAGAACAGGTTGTCGGTCGGGATGTCGAAGAAGCCCTGGATCTGACCGGCGTGGAGGTCGAGCGTCAGCACACGGTCGGCGCCCGCGCGGGTGATCATGTTGGCGACGAGCTTGGCAGAGATGGGCGTGCGGCCGGAGGCGCGGCGATCCTGCCTGGCATAGCCGAAATAGGGGATGACCGCCGTGATGCGCCGGGCGGAGGAGCGCATGAAGGCATCCATCATGATGAGAAGTTCCATCAGATGGTCGTTGGTCGGGAAAGAAGTGGACTGCAGGATGAAGACATCTTCGCCGCGCACGTTCTCCTGGATCTCGACGAAGATTTCCTGATCGGCGAAGCGCCTGACGCTGGCCTTCCCCAGCGGAATGTTGAGATAGCGAGCGACCGCCTCGGCCAGCACCCTGTTGGAATTGCCCGCGAAAAGCTTCATGCACCGTTCCTGGTGAAGGATGGAGAGACCCGACAGACTCTCATGAGCCTTTTAAGCGGGCTTTTAGCGGCCCGCGCCGGTATTGCAAGCCTCGTGATCGGGAATCCTTCGAGAAGGTGCAACAAAGGCCGATTGCATCGCAAGCCGGCAACAGATCCGTTGGGCCGGTTTCAACGCGTGGCGGAATCACCGACTCGCTCCAGCTATCTGCTTCGACGTGGACGGAAAATCGTTGCACGGTTGTCGTGGAGTTGCTCTAGCCGGCGCCACCGCTGCCGAGCCAGGCGGTGAACTGGTCGATCGTCTGATCGGCGATCGCCTGCATGACCGAGGGCGCGACCGCCGGCCAGCCTTCGCCGCTGCCGACCGATGGTGCCTTCTGCTGGCCGTTGATGCGATGCAGGCGGTTGCCCGACGGATCGTAGACGTCCCAGACATAGATGACGGTGGTGTCCTTGCCTTCCGACATCGTCGAAAAATAGCCTTTCAGCACGTGCGTCGCCGTCTGGTCGGTGCTGCCGACCAGCGTCACGCCGCGCTGCCTGGCGCGCGCCTGCAGTTCCGCCGTCAAGGGTGCCGCGGCCTCCACGGAGGCGCCGACGATCGGCGCCACCTGCAGCCGGGTCTTGGCGATTGCGGCGGTCTGAGCCGGCGTGGCGGGCGTCGAAGCCGCCGCCGTTGTCGTGGGGGCAGGCGCGGTCGTGGTCGGGGAGGTGGTGGCCGACATGCCCTGGGTGGCCGGCAAGGCCTGAGCCGAATTCGCCGGCGGCTTGACGGCAGAAGGATCGAGGACGTCCTTGGCGTTGGTGCAAGCGCCAAGCGCCAGCGCCGCAAGCAATGACACGGTCGTCATCCGCGATCGTCTCATTTGCCCGAAAACTCCCTGGCGGCGACGCCCCCGCGTGAACCAACCATTATGGATTCACTGTACGATCAAGTCGAGATCATGGCGGGAGAGCGGCTTCGGCGCCGATTCCGTGGTGAGGTAGGTGCGGCCGAGCGTCATCGCCGTCTCGGTCTCCGAATCCATGATGATCATGTGGGCGAACAGCGTCATGTTGGGCGCGATCGGCTCCGGATTGCCCTGGTAGAACATCGGCATATCCATCCATGACGGCGTGAAGCGGGCGCCGACCGAGTAGCCGCAGGCATTCAGCCGGTGCTTGGTCAGACCATGCGCTTCGAGCGTGCGGGCATGCGCATCGAAGACATCGCCGAAAGTGTTGCCCGGCGTCATCGCCTTCTCGACCGCAAGCAGCGCGGCGCGGGCGGCATCGAACAGTTCCTGGTGGCGCTTCGAGACCTTGCCGGTCAACGCGGTGCGCATCATCGGGGCGTGGTAGTGATGAAAGACGCCCGCCCATTCGAGCGTCAGCTGGTCGTTCTTGGTAAGCTTGCGGCGTCCGGCCTTGTAGCGGCAGAGCAAGGCATCAGCACCCGAGCCGATGATGAATTCGTTGGCGGGATAATCGCCGCCGCCGGCAAAGATCGCACCCTGCATTGCGGCCAGGATAAGTCCCTCGTCGCCGCCCTGCTTGATCAGCGGCAAGGCGGCATCCAGCGCATCGTCGGAAAGGTTCGCGGCTTTCTCGGCCTTCGCGATCTCGGCAGGGCTCTTGAAGAGGCGCAGCCGGCCGACGATGCCGGAAGCATCGGCGATCTGGCCGAAGGTCTGCAACTGCTCATCGACGCGGCGGCCGTTGTAGGCGGTCAGGCCATGCGTGTCGTATTCGACGCCGATGCGGGCGCCGAGCAGATCGAGGTCATTGAGCAGGTTGCGCAGGTCGATCGCCGGATTGGCGCCGTCGCGATCGGTCCACAGCACGATGTTGTCGATGGTCGAGGTATGGCGCGCTTGCCTCAGATCGGCCGAACGGGTGAGCAGCACCATCGAGCCATCGGCCTTCACCACCAGGCATTGGAAGAAGCAAAAGCCGAATGTGTCGTAGCCGGTCAGCCAGTACATGCTCTCCTGCGCGAACAGAAGCACGGCGTCGAGCTTCTTTTCGGCCATCTCGATCAGCAGCCGGTCACGCCGAGCGTCGAATTCCGAACGTTCGAAATGCAGCGCCATTACTCTTTCTCCAGAACGATTGCCGAAACCTGGCGCCCGTAATCCGCTTCCTTGCGGTGGGTGGTGCGCCGATAGGAATAGAAGAGGTCTTCTTCCTCGTAAGTGCAGCGGCCGAGGCCCTCGGCGGTCACGCCGGCGTTTCGCAGCCGGTCGACCGTATATTGGTTGAGGTCGAACATCGAGTGGTCGGGATTCACCGACGGCCGGAAATAGCGTTGATTGCCGGCATCGGCTTCGACGAAGCGGGCGACGAATTCGGGCCCGACCTCGTAATTGTCGGGACCGATGGAGGGACCGAGCACGGCGACAATGCGGTCGCGGCGGGCGCCGAGACCTTCCATCGCGGCAACGGTGTTTTCGAGCACGCCGGTGAAGGCGCCTTTCCAACCGGCATGGGCGGCGCCGATGACGCGGGCCTCGGCATCGGCGAACAGGACCGGTCCGCAATCGGCGGTCGAGGCGCCGACGGCAATGCCAGGCTGGTCGGTGACGATGGCGTCGGCCTTGGGGCGAGGGCTTGCGAAAGGCTCCCGGGCAATGACGACGTCGGGGGAGTGGACCTGGTGCGCGGTGAGCAGATGGTCCGCCGGCACCCCCATCCAGTCGGCGACACGGCGGCGGTTCTCGGCGACAAGCGCCTGGTCGTCGCTAGAGCCGGTGCCGATGTTGAGGCCCCGGTAGATGCCGCCGGAGACGCCGCCGATACGGGTGAAATAGCCGTGGCGTATGCCTCGCGCCTTATCGAGCAGAGGCGAACGTACTGGATCGGGTCTGGTCTGATTCAGCATGGATGGGTTTGTTGTCCGCGTGGGCGCTTTCGTCAAGGTGAAGTTCGGTAGGGGAAGTTCGGCAAGGGGCGGAGCTCGGGCAAGTGGCGGGACCAGCTTGCACGGGTTGTCGGCCGATGTCAGCCGGTTTTCGCGGCCGGCCGGATCTTCATCACCTTGAACAGTTCGCCCATCGCATCGGGACCGGCGAGGCGTTCGACCGCGTCGGAAATCGCCCGCCGCGCGCCGTCATCGGCCTTGGCGCCCAGCGCGCCGGCGCGCTCGAGCAAGCCCATGCCGAGCAGGAATTCGCTCTGCGTGGTCAGTTCCACCTCTAGGCCGTGGGCACGGGCGCTTGCGGCCAACGCCGCGAAGTCGACATGGGCGGTGAGATCGGCCTCGCCGGGATTGGCCAGCACGTCTTCGTGATCGTGCCTGCGCAGAGCTTGCAAAGTGTCGCCGATGCCGGGCTCAAGGTGACCATAGTCGATGAACAGCCCGGCGCCGCCATGGCCGGCGATGCGCTCGGCAATCGCCGACATCAGCGCCGAGCGGGCCGGCGCCACTTCGACGATCGCGCCTTGCGGCGAGTCTGCCGCGCCAGCCGGCAGCAAGGCTGGGTCGACAGAGCCAGCGCCGGCAAAGAAGTGGAGATTGTCGGCATCGTCGAGGCCGACCATCCGCTCGCGCCAGCCTGCGCCGACATAGACGAACTGGCGGATCGGCACTGCGTCGAACAGCTCGTTGCCGACGATGAAGAGCGGCTGCCGCTGCAGCGTGTCGATGGTCTGGTGCCAGCTCAGGGCCGCACTCTGGCCGGCAAGCGTTTCTTTCTGGATTTCGGTCAGGCGTGGACTGGTCTCGATCATGGCGAAGGACGCGCCGGCGGCAAACGCCGGGTCGAGCCGCGACCAGGTGCGCAGCATGTCCTTCATCAGCGTGCCGCGTCCGGGGCCGATTTCAGCGAAGGTCACGGGGAGTGGTCGGCCGGCGCCCTGCCAGGCCTGGTAGAGCCAGACGGCGACAAGCTCGCCGAACATCTGGCTGATCTCCGGCGCGGTGACGAAATCGCCGGCGGCGCCGAAGGGCTCGCGCGTCGTATAATAACCGTGCTCGGGATCGAACAGGCAGAGCGCCATATACTCGCTGACCGGGATCGGCCCCACGGCACCGATCAAGCCGACGATACGCTCCTTCAGCCGGGTCATGCCGGCTGCGCTTGCGTCATCGGCCTTGCGGTGGCCATGGCCCAGATGCCGGCAAGCACCATCGGCGAGGACAGGATCATGCCCATGGTCAGCCAGTTGGTGCCGAGCAGGTAGCCAAGCTGCTGGTCGGGCTCGCGGAAAAACTCGACGAAGATGCGCGACAGCCCGTAGCCGCAGATGAAGGCGCCGCCGACGAAGCGTGGCGTCCCGAGTTTCAGCCGCGAATGGGTGAGGAAGCGCAGCACCAGGAAGAGCACAAGGCCTTCGAGCAGCGCCTCATAGATTTGGCTTGGATGCCGGGTGAACGGACCGCCATTTGGGAATTCGATCGCCCAGGGAACATCCGTGGGCCTGCCCCAGAGCTCCGAATTGATGAAATTGGCCACGCGCACCAATCCGAGGCCGACCGGCACGCCGGCCGCGACGACGTCGAACAGAGTCCAGGTGTGGATGCCGCGCTTCAGCGAAAACCAGGTCATGGCGAGGATGACGCCGAGCAGGCCGCCATGGAACGACATGCCGCCCTGCCAGACGGCGAAGATATCGAGCGGATGCGCGATATAGCGCGGCAGGTCGTAGAAGAGGACATAGCCGGTGCGCCCGCCGAGCACCACGCCGATCGCCGCCCAGACGATGAAGTCGTCGAGGTCCTCTGGCTTCATCGGCAGCTTGCGGTCCGGCCAAAGGCTGGCGTTGGTGACGAGGCGCCTGGCGTACCACCAGGCGAAGAGAATGCCGACGATGTAGCCGACGCCATACCAATGCACCGCCAGCGGCCCGATATTTACGATGACCGGATCGATGTTGGGGAAGGGCAGGGAGGCCAGCGGCAGCAGGAAATATTCGCTCAAACGGGGTCTCCCGGGCACGGTCGCATTTCGGCGCGGACCATGCGGCAGGGTTTTGGCGGGGTCAAGGCAAGGCTTCGCTTGCATTCCGTGCCGCGCGCCACTACGTCAAAATCAACAAGCGAGGATTTGCCATGTCGACCGGAACGAACCGCATTCTCGATGAATTCGCCAAGCTGATGACGGATGCCGCGGGGGCCGCCCAGGGCGTTCGGCGCGAGATGGAGACAGCCTTCCGCAGCCAGGCCGAGCGGCTGCTCAACTCGATGGACGTGGTGCAGCGCGAGGAGTTCGAGGCCGCGCGCGAGATGGCCGTCAAGGCCAGGGAAGACAACATCCAGCTTGCCTCGCGCGTCGAAGCGCTCGAGGCGAAGATCGCCGAATTGACCGGGCAGGCCGCACCGGCGGCTGCGCCGAAGCCCAGATCAAAAAAATAATCGTAAACTTTTCCACAAAGCGCGATCCGAAAAATCGCTTTGCCGTGAATCGCTTACCGGCGTTGCATGAATCTTTTTGACAGCGCCTTTCCACATGCGAATGACGCGGTGCGAAAAATTGGGCTGTTCACGCGACTCCCGATCAATAGACTGAATTTGTTGCATGATTCGGAGCAGGGTCATGCGCCGGGCGGTGGGGTCCGGTTGGGGTCTTTGCGTATGGAAAGCCCTGGCCGTCCGAGTTCTAGACAAGATTGTTCGTTGTGCGTGCCCTCTCTCGCGGAGCGTGTGGCGCTCTCAGAACGACAGGAAGCATTCATGGAACTCCTCGAACTCGAATTCTCCCGCGAAATCCACCCGGTGGATGTCATCGAGCAGGTGGCCCACAACAACGACTGGTCCTTCGAACGTGCCGGCGACGACGAGATTTCGATTTCGGTGACCGGAAGCTGGACCGACTATCACGTCTCGTTCTCCTGGATGGAGGATTTCGAGGCGCTGCATCTGGCCTGCGCCTTCGACATCAAGGTGCCGGAAACGCGCGCGCTGGAAGTGATGCGGCTGTTGTCGCTC
Organism: Mesorhizobium sp. WSM4904; assembly: GCF_029674545.1. NCBI lineage: Bacteria > Pseudomonadati > Pseudomonadota > Alphaproteobacteria > Hyphomicrobiales > Phyllobacteriaceae > Mesorhizobium > Mesorhizobium sp. WSM4904. The sequence goes on from NZ_CP121354.1 coordinate 2,745,181, forward strand.
ATCAACGAACAGATGCTGTTCGGCCATTTCGACCTTTGGGAGCAGGAGGGCGCGATCATGTTCCGGCAGTCGCTGCTGCTTGCCGGCGGGGTCGAGCCTTCGAGCCAGCAGGTCGAGGTGCTGCTGTCCTCGGCGCTCGAAGCCTGCGAATGCTATTTCCAGGCCTTCCAGTTCGTGGTCTGGTCGGGTACATCGGCCAAGGACGCGCTGTCCAGCGTCCTCTTCGAGACCCATGGAAACGCCTGAGCGAAGCCAATACCGCCGATGAGTTCCAGCAGCGAGCGCAAGCCCGAGATCAGCTTTGCCGATTTCGACCGCGTCGACATCCGTGCCGGCACGATTATCGAGGCCGAGCATTTTCCGGAGGCGCGCAAGCCGGCGATCAAGCTGAAGATCGACTTCGGTCCGGCCATCGGGGTGAAGAAGTCATCGGCGCAGATCACCAAATATTATAAGCCGGAGACGCTGATCGGCCGGCAGGTTTTCGCGGTGGTGAACTTTCCGCCGCGCCAGATCGGCCCGTTCATGTCGGAAGTGCTGACGCTGGGCTTTCCGGATGAAGAGGGCGCCGTGGTGCTCGGCGCCATCGAGCGCAAGGTGCCGGACGGCGGGCGGTTATTCTAGGACAAGCCTGGGCCGGCCTGACGTCGCCACGTCCTGATCGGCGCGCTTGCGCGGCAATCCCAGCGCTTCCTCGACCACGTCGAGGAACATTTCCGCACAGGCCTTCCAGCTGTAGCGCATGGCGCGCTGGCGCGCTTCCGGGCGGTCGATCTGAAGCGCCTTGAGCGCGGCCTCGCCCAGATCCTCCGACACGGCGCCGCCGACGCCGTCACCAACGATATCGATCGGTCCCGTCACAGGATAGGCGGCCACCGGCGTGCCGCTGGCCAAAGCCTCGATAATGACGTTGCCGAAGGTGTCGGTTCGGCTTGGAAAGACGAAGACGTCGGCGGATGCGTAGATTTCCGCCAGTTCGTCGTTCGGGCGATGACCGAGGAAATGCGCGTTCGGATAGCGGGCCTTGAGCTTTGCCAGTTCGGGCCCCTCGCCGACGATCACCTTGCTGCCCGGCAAGTCGAGATCGAGGAAGGCGGTCAGATTCTTTTCGATCGCGACGCGGCCGACGCAGAGGAAGACGGGGCGGGGGAAGCTCGTCTCCTTGCGCTTGTCCGGCCGGAAATGATCGGTGTCGACGCCGCGCGTCCAGGGCCTCAGCTTGTTGAAGCCGCGTGAGGCAAGGTCGTCCGCAAGCGACTGGGTGGCGACTAGCGTGCCCTGTCCGGAATTGTGGAAGTCGCGCAGCCAGTTATAGGCCCAGCTCTCCGGCACCGGCAGGCGGGCGCTGAGATATTCGGGAAAACGCGTGTGGTAGCTGGAGGTGAAGGGGCGCCCGGCCTTGCGACAGTAACGGCGCGCCATGATGCCGAGCGGACCTTCGGTGACGATGTGGATATGGTCGGCCTTGCGCGCATCGATCAGGCGCGCGACATGACCGGGCGTCGTCAATGCGAGGCGGATGTCCGGATAGGTCGGCAGCGGCAAGGTGCGGAAGATGTTCGGCGTCAGGAAATCGACCTGGACATCGAAGGATTTCAGCGTTTCGGTAAGCCGCTCCAGCGTGTGGACCACGCCATTGACCTGCGGCCGCCATGCATCGGTGACCATCAGGATTCGCATGACGATCCCTTGGAAAGGTTTTTGAGCGCACCCGCGTGGTGGCGGAACGGCAACCAGGCAGCAGCTCGCGCTTCGCTCCAGCGTACCCGGCCAGGTACGGGATCGAAGCGGGGCGGCAGGGCCGAATCGATAGAGGTTGCGCGCTTCATGCGCGCTCTTGACCATGATTTCATGACGGGCCGATGAAACCCGACCTGCCCGGACTTACGCGGGAACCTTGATCACGGCGCGCAGACCGCCAAGTGGACTGTCCTCAAGCGTGACGTCGCCGCCATGGCTACGGGCGATGTCGCGGGCGATCGACAGGCCGAGGCCGGTGCCGCTGGCATCGAGGTTGCGCGCCTCGTCGAGCCTCAGGAATGGCTTGAACACCTCTTCGCGCTTGTCGGGGGCGATGCCGGGACCGTCGTCATCGATGGTGACGGTGAGCGAACCGCGGCCGTGGTTGGCATTTACCTCGACGGTCTTGGCATAGCGGAAGGCGTTGCCGATGACGTTGGACAGCAGCCTGGCAAATGCCTTCGGCCGCACATGCACGGCCGGATCACCGGTCAAAGTCGTTGTAAGCCTGGCTTTGCGCAACCGCGCTTCTTCGTCCATCTTCTGGAAATAGGTCTCGAGATCAAAGCGGCCGGTATCTTCGGCGGCCTCGCCGCGGGCAAAGGAGAGATAGCCTTCCAGCATCGACTGCATGTCGTCGATGTCCTGGTTGAGCGCGGCCTTGGTCTCGGCCTTGCCGCCTGCCAGCGCCAGCTGCAGCTTGAAGCGGGTGAGGATGGTTCGAAGATCATGGCTGACGCCGGTCAGCATGGCGGTGCGCTGTTCGATCTGGCGCTCGATGCGCTCGCGCATCTGAATGAAGGCGAAGCCGGCGCGGCGCACTTCCTCCGCGCCGCGCGGGCGGAAATCGCGCGGCATCGGCCGACCCTTGCCGAAGCTCTCAGCGGCTTCGGCAAGGGTAAGGATCGGCCTTATCTGATTGCGCAGGAAGGGGATGGCGATCATCAGCAGCACCAGTGACGTGCCGACCATCCAGATCAGGAATATGTGCGTGTTCGAGGCATAGGCCTGGCTGCGGCGCACGAAGACGCGCAACACCTTGCCTTCGAGTTGGACGCGGACCTCGACGATGTTGGAATTGCCGACCGTGTCGATCCAGAAGGGGCGGTTGATCTGCCTGGTGATCTCCGAGGACAGCGCCTCGTCGAGGATGGAGAAGAACGGCTTCGGCCCGGGCGGCGGCAGCGGATCGGGTGGCAGCAGATCGACCTTGAGCTGCATGCGGTCCTGGGCGATGCGGATGATGTTGGCGTAATCGGCATCGTGCGGATAGGTCTCCATCATGTCGATGATGGCGGCGATGTCGCGGACGGTCGCCTGCGACAGACGCTGGGTGACCGTCTGCCAGTGGCGCTCCATGAAGACGAAGGCGACGACCGACTGCAGCAGGATCATCGGCGCGATGACGATGATCAGGGAGCGGGCATAAAGCCGCTTCGGCATGTAGAGCGCGACCAGGCGCCAGAACCTGTTCCAGGCGCGCGGCATCGCCTTCAGCGTCCGCAGCGCGAGATCGCCGGGGCCGCCTCCTTTCGGCTTTTCCAGTTGCGTGGTCGCCATTCGCCCTTCCGCTCATCGATGGCCGTAGCAAAAGGCCGTCGAGAGTAGTCTATTCGACGCTGAGCCGATACCCAATACCGCGCACCGTCTGAAGCCAGACGGGATTGGACGGATCGCGCTCGATCTTGCGGCGCAGACGGTTGATCTGGACGTCGATGGTGCGTTCGCCGACATCCGATTCGTCGCCGACGAGTTCGTGGCGGGGGATCGTCTCGCCCGCCCGCGCGGCGAAGATCGCCAGGATTTCCTGCTCACGGTCAGTCAGCTTCAGCGCTTCGCCGCCACGCTTCAGTTCGCGCTTGGCGATCTGGAACGTGTAGGGGCCGAACACGAGCTGCTCGACCTTCGGCGTTGCCGCCGGGCCGCCGCGGCGTAGGATGTTGTTGATGCGCAGGATCAGCTCGCGCGGGTCGAAGGGCTTCGGCAGATAGTCGTCGGCGCCGGCCTCCAGCCCGGTGATGCGGCTGTCGGTTTCCGACAGCGCCGTCAGCATCAGGATCGGCACGTTCTTCTCGGCCCGCAGTGCCTTGGTGAGGTCGACGCCCGTTTCACCAGGCATCATGACGTCGAGCACAAGTAGATCGAAGTCGAGCCCCGCGAGCTTGCGCCGGGCTTCGCTGGAATTGCCGGCGACGGTGACGCGAAAGCCGTTCTCGGACAGGTATTGCTTGAGCAGATTGCGGATGCGGGTGTCGTCATCGACCACCAGCAGATGCGGCGCATCATCGCCGGGCGCCGCCGGATGATCAACCTTCTCAGTGGTCTCCATTTTTCTTCCCCGATGTTTGCGCAGGCACAATGTTGATCTGCGCCCTTAGTTCCGGATTGACCATCGCCTCGAGGAATCTTTCGATCGAGGCGCGTTCGGTGGTGCCAGAATCTTCCAATGCAGCACGGATGCGGCGCGACTGTGGCCGTGCCAGCGCCAGTGCCAGCGCACGGCCCTTGGCGGTTGGGTAGAGCTCGCGCTGCCGGCGGTCGCGCGGGCCTTGCACCTGGACAATATGGTCCGTGTCGATCAGCTGCTTCAATACCCGCGCCAGGCTCTGCTTGGTGATCTTCAGCACATCGAGCAGCTCGGCAACCGTCAGTCCGGGCCTGCGGTTGACGAAATGCAGCACGCGGTGATGGGCGCGGCCGAAGCCGTAATCGGCAAGGATCTGGTCGGGATCGGAGGTGAAGTCGCGATAAGCGAAGAAAAACAACTCGATGATGGCAAAGTCGATGCCGTCGTCATCGGTGATCGCCGTCCTGATCGGTTTTCCGGCTGCGGGGCTTCGATCCGTCATCATGTCTCCATGCCAAGCGGGATTATGTCAGTACTGTTGACGTAATTTCCCGCCAATGATAATTTTTGACAAGCTTTTCGGCGGATTGCGAACGAAAAGGCAAGCGGAAGCCGTTTTTCCGGAACTTCCTGAGTTTGCCATGGATTGAATATCCGCCTACGTTTCCAGGCACCGGCCGGCGTCTCGGACCCAGTGGCGGGGCCGACGCGAATGGCCATATGACACAACGATTTGCGGGCGCCCGCCCGCGGGAGGTTTCCATGGCATCCGTTCCCTTCGATCAACTGGACGGCTTCATCTGGATGAACGGCGAGTTCGTCAAATGGGCCGACGCCAAGATCCATGTGCTGACCCACGGCCTGCACTATGCCAGTGCCGTCTTCGAGGGTGAGCGCGCCTATGGCGGCCAGATCTTCAAGCTGACCGAGCACAATGAGCGCCTGCATGAATCGGCGCGCTTGCTCGGCTTCAAGATTCCCTATTCGGTCGCAGAGATCGACGAGGCCTGCCGCACGCTTCTGAAGAAACAGGGTTTCCAGGACGCCTATGTGCGCCCGATCGCCTGGCGCGGCAGCGAGCAGATGGGCGTTTCGGCGCAGAACAACCGTATCAATTGCGCCATCGCCATCTGGCAATGGCCGAGTTATTTCGACCCGGCGCAGAAGCTGAAGGGCATTCGTCTCAATATCGCCGAATGGCGCCGGCCCGATCCGCGCACCGCGCCGTCCAAATCCAAAGCCGCTGGCCTCTACATGATCTGCACGCTCTCCAAGCACGCCGCCGAGGCCAAGGGCTATGCCGACGCCATGATGCTGGACTGGCGCGGCCAGGTGGCGGAGGCCACCGGCGCCAACATCTTCTTCGTCAAGGACGGCAAGCTCCATACGCCGACGCCCGACTGCTTCCTCGACGGCATCACCCGCCGCACCGTGATCGGTCTGGCCAAGGACCGCGGCCTCGAGGTGATCGAGCGCGTCATCATGCCGGAGGAACTCGAAGGCTTCGAGCAGTGCTTCCTCACCGGTACGGCCGCGGAGGTCACTCCGGTTTCGGAAATCGGTCCGTACCGATTCGAGGTCGGCGAGATCGCCAAGATGTTGATGAACGACTATTCTGCCGCCGTGCAGCCAGAGCACGCCATCGCCGCAGAATAGCGATAGTCACAGCTTTTTTGTGCAATAGGGGCGGTTTTCGAGCCGCCTCTTTTATTTAAGCGCACGCGCATTTGACTTTCGAACAATTCGGCGTCTCATGATGGCGTCGGCCCGAGGAGGCTGGCGGCTATGGAGGGATTAGGTACATGGATACGAACACGCTCGTTGCGATCGTTATTCAGGTGATTACGGGTGTTATCGGCGGCCAGGCCGTCGGTGCGGCGTTGAAACAGGCGGCACTGGGTCAGCTTCCCAAAATCCTCGGTGGCGCCATCGGCGGCGTCGGCGGTGCGGCCATTCTCGGCAGCCTGCTCGGCGGCGGCACGGTCGATCCGGCGGCGGCCGCAGCGGCAGCGGGCGGACTGGGCAGCGCGCTGAACGTACAGAACATCGTCGGCGGCGCCGGCGGCGGCGCCATCCTGACCGCCATCATCGGTGCGGTCATGGGCGCGATGAAGAAATAGGTCAGGCACCCTTCGGGCCTGCGCCATGGGCGGCTACGGCCGCCCATTCTTTTTCAATCATTTCTGGCGGCCACGGCCGCCCATTCTTTTTCAATCATTTCTGGCGGCTACGGCCGCCCATTTCTTTTTGGAGGATCGTCGCTCCGGCGGGATGGTGGACGCCGCCCGATGCGCCGTCTACATCAGGGCGACACTTCGATAGGAAAGCCATGGGAAAGGAAAGCCATGGGTCAGCTCAACGCCGGCATCGTGCCGGTCACGCCCTTCCAGCAGAACTGCACCATCCTGTTCGACATGGACGACAGGAACGGCGTCGTCGTCGATCCAGGCGGCGACATCGACAAGATACTGGCGGTGCTCAAGGACAATGCGATCACCGCGGAGGCGATCTGGATCACCCACGGCCATATCGACCATGCCGGCGGCGCGATGGAACTGAAGGACGCGCTCGGCATCGACATCATCGGCCCGCATGAGGCCGATCGGCCGCTGCTTGCCAATCTCGAGAACCAGGCCAGGCGTTTCGGGCTGACGGATCCCGTGCGCAATTGCGTGCCGGACCGGTTTCTCATCGAAGGCGAGACGGTTTCGTTCGGCGAACATGTATTCGAGGTGCTGCATTGCCCGGGGCATGCGCCGGGTCATGTCGTCTATTACAACCGCGCGGCCAAGTTCGCCCATGTCGGCGATGTGCTGTTTCGCGGCTCGATCGGCCGCACCGATCTGCCCGGCGGCGATCACGCAGCGCTGATCGCATCGATAAAAGACAAGCTGCTGCCGCTCGGCGACGATATCGGCTTCATTTGCGGCCACGGTCCGGGCGGCCGCTTCGGCGAGGAGCGCCGGACCAATCCCTTCCTAGCCTGACTTTCTCCGCAAAACAAAAGCGCCACTGATGGGCGCTTTTGTTTGGGCAGGGAACCCTAAAGCGCGTCGAGCCGACGGGATTCAAGCAACGCGCTTTAAGCCTTTGTTTCGATGCATGTCGTTTTCCCAAAACCGCTGCGCACTTTTGGGCGACATGCATTAACTTTGCTAGTTGGCGACGCAGAAATGCTGCTCGCCGTCATTGCCGGTGAAGGTGCCGGTGCGCGAGTTGAAGGTGTGGTAGCGATCCGAGCAGTACTCGTACCAGTCACGGGTCCATGGCTCGGCATAGCGGTCGGCATAGACGACGCGCGGCTGGACGTAATACCGGCGAACGGGCCGATCGACATAGTAGCCGTCATCATAGGCCGGATCGTAATATCTCGGCCCGGGGTTGCTGAGCGCGCTACCGATCAGGGCGCCCGCCGCGAGGCCGACAACGCCGGCGGCGAGGGCGTCGCCGCCATGGTGATGATGGCGCCAGCGCCAGTCGTCAGCATTGGCCGCCGAGAAGGTGGCCAAAGTGGTCGCGGCGATGCCCGCGGTCAGAATGGCGGTCTTGAGAATTCGGTTCATCTTCGGTCTCCTTCGCGCCGGTCCGCGCATTTTTCAGGGGATGCGGATCGGCTTTAGCAAAGGTTAATAGAAGACCGTGGCTGAACGGAGGCTGAACGGAATTGGGCAAACGATTTCGCGGCTCGAACACAATTGCGAGCTCTGCGGGAGCGTCCCGCCTGCTCAGTCTCCGTCGGATCTGTCTTGAGCCGGCTTAGCCGATAGACAGATTGACGGCCTTCGGACCCTTGCCGCGCTTGTCCGGCTCGGTGTCGAATGTCACTTTCTGCCCATCCTCAAGACCGGGAAGGCCCGACGCCTGCACGGCCGAAATATGGACGAAGACATCCTTCGCGCCATCGTCGGGCGTGATGAAGCCGAAGCCCTTGGCATGGTTGAAGAATTTGACGGTGCCGGTCTGCGGCATGGGAAGCTCCTTTGATCCCATCAAGTCAGTCTCGGGCCGGCAAACTGCCCGAGAGGAAATTTGTCCTTTATTTTAGCGCTATCGGCAAGAGAAAGTTTTTGCCTGCCAATCCCGCTTTTTGCCGGACAAAAAAGGGCGCGACGGAACCGTCGCGCCCTCGAAACTCAAGCTTCTTGCGAAGCCCATTCATGATCCTGCCACGCCATTCATCAGCTGAGAACAGGCAGCTTTGCCTGCTCAGGCCGCGCGCAGGTTGACCGCCTTCGGGCCTTTGCCCATGCGGTCCGGCTCGACGTCGAAGGTGACCTTCTGGCCGTCGACGAGCGTGCGCAGGCCCGAAGCCTCGATCGCGGAGATGTGGACGAACACGTCCTTGGCGCCGCCGTCAGGCGTAATGAAGCCGAAGCCTTTGGTAGCGTTGAAGAACTTTACGGTGCCGGTCTGGGCCATGGGGAAACTCCTTCACCCGTATCAGTCTCGTGGGCTCGCCTTTGTCTCGCGCCTTGGGCAAGTCCCGGTGGTTGCTTCGGCGTCATGCATTCGCGCATAGTTAAAACCCCCGCCGAAAAACGGGGCCGTCAGAGATTCACACTTATCGGGGAAAGGTCGTCCAAAACGTGCCGCTCTCCGGGTCGTAAATGCCCGAACACAAAATTTATTACACGGAAACGTGATGGTTGCAAGACAGCGCCGCGGGCGGCCCTCGGCGCACCCGACGCAGGGGCATCGATAGACCCGGCGCCATGACCGGTCATCGGCCAGAGAAGAGCCAGGCATGGGCCAGCGCGGGAGCCGGTCCGCAATGGATCTTCGGCTCGGAAAATCCACAAGCCGGGGTTGCGTTCGAGCCCAAAATAGCGAGGATTGCGCGAGTTGACGCGGTCGCGCCTGAGCGAGGATCGGAGAGGGACCCATGCGATTTCTTGCGGCAATCGTTTCGCGGCGGGGCTCTGTCGCCCTGCTTCTGTCGGTATTGCTGGCGGCCTGCACCGTGGTGGTCGATGAAGGTCCGCGTCCACGCCCGCCGAGGCCGCATCCGCAACTCTGCACCATGCAATATGCACCGGTCTGCGCACGGCGCGGCGGCGACCGCCAGACCTTCGCCAATGCCTGCCAGGCCGAGAGGGCAGGGTATCGCATCGTGCGCGACGGCCCTTGCCGCGACGGCGGTGGCGGTGGAGGCGGCGAGCAAACCTTCTGCACCCGCGAATATGCGCCGGTTTGCGCCAGGCGTCATGGCGAGGTTCGCACCTTCCCGAATGCATGCGAGGCCCGCGCGGCGGACTACCGCATCATCGGCAACGGGCCTTGCTAGCGAGATCGGGTTCGCGCCCCGCGTTGCGGGAGTTCCGCCGGAGCGCTAGCCATACACTTGCATCTCCCGCCCGCTTGGCTTAGGTCCGGCGGGAGGATAAACACGGCAGGTTTCCCATTAACAGAGATCAGAGAAGAGCGGCGGGCGCGAGTGGCAAAGCCGGTTCGGCGAGCCCGCTCGATCCCTATGTGCAGCGGGCACTGCAACTGCACCAGGCGGGTCGCCGCCAGGAAGCGGAGTCGCTTTATCGGCAGGTGCTGGGGCAGCAGCCGAACCATGCCGCGGCGCTGCATTTCCTCGGGCTTCTCCTGCATCAGACCGGCCGCAGCGAGGAAGGGCTCGACCTCATCGAGCAATCGGTGACATTGCAACCCAGGAATGCCGATTTCCTCAACAATATGGGCACGGTCATGCGCGACCTCGGTCGCGTCGCCGCAGCCGTCGATTTCTTCCGCGGCGCGGTGGACATCCGCCCGGACCAATTGGCAGCGCGCGACAATCTCGGCTCGTCGCTGAAGCAGCTCGGCCAGTTCGAGGGCGCCGAGGAGATTTTTCGCGGTACGATCGGCCGCAACCCGTTCCATGTCCGCGCCCGCATCGGCCTTGCCGAAACGCTGCAGGAAGCCGGGCGGCTGGACGAGGCGATCGCGCTCTTCCGCGAGTCGCTGTCGATCCGGCCGAAGGATGCGGAGCTGCTCTATGGGCTGGGCGTCGCCATGATGGAGAAGGGCAAGCTCGCCGAGGCCGCCGATCTTGCGCGCCAGGCGGTGGCGATCGCTCCGGCGATGGCGAAAGCCTGGCTTTTGCTGACCCAGGTCAAGCGCCAGTCCGAGCGCGATGCCGAACTTGCCGGCATGGAAGCCGAGCACGCCAAGGCGCCGCAAGACAGCCTTGCGCGCATGCAGCTTTCCTTCGGCCTCGGCAAGGCCAACGACGATCTGAAAGACTATGGCCGCGCCTTCGACTATTTCGCCGAGGGCAACGCCATCCGCCGCAAGGGCATCGACTATGATCCGGTGCGGACGCGCGACGAGTTCGAGGCAATGAAGGCAGTCTTCGACAAGGCCTTCTTCGAGAAACACCGGCCGAGCGACATTTCCGACGATACGCCGATCTTCGTCGTCGGCATGCCGCGTTCCGGCACGACGCTGGTCGAGCAGATCATCGCCAGCCATCCTCAAGTCTATGGCGCCGGCGAGCTCAGCATCCTGAAGACGGCGGTCGGCAAGCAGTTTCCGATGAGCATGCCGGGCGGCTTTCCCTGGGGGATCGCCGACATGCCGGACAAGGCCTTCGCCGAGGCAGGCCAAGCCTATCTCGACATGCTGCACACCCGCTATCCGGGCTTCCGCCATGTCACCGACAAGATGCCGGGCAACTTCCTGCTGGTCGGCTTCCTGCACATGATGCTGCCGAAGGCCAAGATCGTGCATTGCGCGCGCGACGCGGCGGCCACGTGCCTGTCGATCTTCAAGGTGCATTTCCGCGGCGACAGCCACCGCTACGGCTACGATCTCGGCGAGCTCGCCGACTTCCATAACCTCTATGTCGACATCATGGCGCACTGGCACAAGGTGCTGCCCGGCGTCGTGCACGATGTGCGCTACGAGGATTTCGTCGCCGACCAGGAAGGGCAGACGCGGGCGCTGATGGCGCATCTCGGCCTGCCATGGGACGACAAGGTGCTGTCGTTCCACGAGACCGACCGTCCGGTGCGCACGGCGTCCGCCGCGCAGGTGCGCCAGCCGATGTATCAGGGCTCGATCGATCTTTGGAAGCGCTATGGCGACAGGCTGAAGCCGCTGCTCGACAAGCTGAACTAGCGCTCCGGTCGCTGGCCGAAGCGCCCGAACGTCGTCATCCACGGGCGGAGCAGCCGCGAAGCGGCGTCGCGGAGACCCGAGGATCCATTCCGTGGCCTCACGCAAGGGGTAAGGCGTCGCAGAGCAGAGATCGTTCTGCACTGCGGTGACGCTCATAGGTAACGGAATGGATCCTATGGTCTCCGCCGCGTCGCTTCGCTCCTTGCTTCGCCATAGGATGACGAAGCGAGGGACCGTGCCCTACAATTCGATGAACGGCTGGAAGCCGCCGAAGATCATGCGCTTGCCGTCGAACGGCATGGCAGACCAGTCCATCTTGAGACGTTCGTCGGCCATCACCTTGGCCATGACGGCGTCGCGGCTCTGCCTGGATTCGTAGACGATCCAGGCGAAGACGACGATCTCGTCCTCCTTGGCCTGCACGGCGCGCGGGAACGAGGTCAGTTCGCCGAACGGCACGTCGTCGCCGACGCATTCGACATAGGCAAGCGCACCATGCTCCATCCAGACGGCGCCGCCATTCTCAGCCATCTTCTTGTACGCATCGAGATTTGCCCTCGGCACGGCAAGCACGAAGCCATCGACATAGGACATGGTGAGCTCCTTTGCTGAATAACGAGCGCCGGGTCGGCGGGGATACGACCCGGCGCGGGTGAGCGCGTCATCCCTGCAGGCGACGCTGCTCGCTAGGAAATTCACTGCACCGGCGCGTTCATCGCCCAGGCGACGCCGAAGGGATCCTTCACCTGGCCCCAGCGGTCGCCCCAGAACATCACCTGCAGCGGCGTGACGATTTCGCAGCCGGCATCCACCGCGCGCTGCCACCAGGCGTCGATGTCGTCGCTGCCCAGATGGAGCTGCAGCACGTACCCCTGCGCCGCCTGATGCGGATGGCCGTGCTCGGGATAGGCGTCGCCCAGCATCAGCGTCGAGCCGTTGACGTAGAGATGGATATGCATGGTCCGGCCTTTTTCGTCCGGCGGATAGGCAAAAACCTCCTCGGCCCCGAAAGCCTTCTTGTAGAACTCGGCCGCCTTGATGGCGCCGTCGACCTGCAGATAAGGGGTCAGCCCGCCAAGCACTTTGGCGCGGGGTGGGGTCTGGTCGGTCATTTGCGTTTCCTCTTCGCGGGTTGATTTGGCCTTGCGTCAAAAGACGGACGAGGCGGCCGCAATCCTACACGGGTCGCAGAATTTTTTGGTGGGCCGGGCCTGGGCAGGCCAGGCGACCGACGAAGCCGGGTGATGGTCGCTCGGATGATGGCGCACTTTCAGATGACCTTGCTCGAGAAAGTGGCGGTGTAGCGGCTGTTGCGCGTGTCGAGAATTTCCGGAAAGCCGATGTCCTTGCGCAATTCGTCCGGCAGCGAAAGCAGGATGCGTTCGCTGCGGTAGCGGGCGCGCGCCGTCGCATACCGATTGGCGATGCGGCCGATGGATGACAGTATCGACATGATGAACTCTCCCTGGTTGGTCCCGACATCGTGTCGGCACTCCTAGGACGAGGGGTACCGCGGCGATCCGACAGACCGCCTGGATTTTTTTTCATGCGCGTTTCCTGCGGCCAGAAGGCCGGCCCGTAACGAGCAGTCCAGCGTGTCACGGAAACGCTGAACTGCTCTAACACGGTCTCAGCCGGGTTCGGCCACCGAGCCGAAGAACGCCTCCGGGCTGTCGACTTCGACCAGCCGCCGCTTCTCGATCAACCAGAACCGGTTGCCGATCGCGCGGATGAAGGAGCGGTCGTGCGAGGCGAGCAGGCAGCTCGCCTGATGCCTCAGGAGTTCCTCTTCCAGCGCCTCCTGGCCGTCGATGTCGAGGTGGTTGGTCGGCTCGTCGAGCAGATAGAAATTGGGGTTGATCAGCCGCAGCACCAGCATCATCAGCCTCGATCGCTGCCCGCCCGACAGGGCGCCGATCTTTCTCTCCTGCATCTCGATGGCGACGCCAGCGCCGGCGAGCAGCGAACGCGCCCGCGGCTCGCCGACCTCGAAGCGGCGCGAGACCACCGCCAGTGGTGTGTCGTCGCCGCTTATGCCTGACAGCGCCTGGTCGCTGTAGCCGAGAACGGTCGAGGGCGTCACCTTGACGTTCCGGGCCGTTCCGGGGTCGGCGATGGCGTTGCGGACCATATCGATGAAGCGCGACTTGCCGACACCATTGCGACCAAGCAGCACAATACGATCGCCCTGGCAGATATGGCGCTTGCCGGTCGTGAAGAGCAGCGTGCCGTCGGGCGTTTCGACCGCCGCGTCGTCAAGCGTGATCAGCACCTTGGCGTGGGTGCCGCGGTTCGCCAATCGGATCGCGCCGGCCGAGCGCTCGCGATGCGCCTGCACCGCCGCATCTTCCAATCGCTCGGCCCGTTCCTTGAGCTGTTTGGTTTTCACAGTCAGCAGATCGCTGCCGGAATTGATGCCGATGTTGTTGAGTTTGGCGGCCTGCCGGCGCAGCTGCTGAGCCACCTTCATGTCGCGCTCGAACTTGCGCGCCGTCGAGGCATCGACCTCGTCGAGCGCCCGCCTGGCGCGCGAATAGGGCAGCGAAAACACCGGCGATTCTTCCGGGCGCAGGAACAGCGTGCGGTTGGTGGTGGCGTCAAGGAAAGCGCGGTCATGGCTGGCGATAATCACCGGCACTTCACGCGACAGCGTGTTGAGCCAGGTTTCCAACTGGCCGATCTTGGCGAGGTCGAGATGGTTGGTCGGCTCGTCAAGCAGAAGCACGTCCGGGTCGGTCACCCAGACGCGGGCGATCAGCGCCAGCCGCTGCCAGCCGCCGCTCAAGGCCCGCATCGGCCTGTCGCGCATATCCTCGGGCACGTCGAGCGAATCCAGCACCACGTCGACGCGCCAGCGCTCGCTGTCGGCCCGCTCGGGCGGCAAGGCATCCGCAACCAACTGATGGAAGCTGCGGTCGAGCAGCGCGTCGGGGGCGGATTGCTCGACATGGCCGACGCGCAGCCCGCGCGACCGGGTGATATCCCCGGCGGTGGGTTCGAGCTCACCGGCCAGGCATCTGAGCAAAGTGGATTTGCCACGACCGTTGGCCGCGACGATGCCCACACGGTCGCCGGCGCCGATGGTGAGATCGAGGTTGGAGAAGAGCGGCGCACTCATGGTAACGCCGAGGGATTTGAGGCTGATCAGGGCCATGTCGATTTCTCTGGTCTTGCCGGAGTCCGGCTCAATGCACTTTGACGGTGCGCCGGCAGGCCATCAGGCCAAGCTCAGCGGCACCACGAAGGGCAGACCAAAAAATCGAGCGGGGAAATTCCCGGACCGTCCGGTCAGCCCTGCAAGCAAGCTCGCAGGGCACAAATCGGGCCGCGCTGACGATGGTGATCGATAGACACGCAGCCCTCCTTTCCAGACTTCGAGTTGGGGAATGGCTACAACAGGGGAGGGGCCGGTGGCAAGGGGCGGTGGAGGAGTTCCCTTCTCCCCTTGTGGGAGAAGGTGGCCTCGCGAAGCGAGGTCGGATGAGGGGTGCTCCAGATGGCACCAACGTCTCACTCCGCTGGAATACCCCTCATCCGTCTCGGCGCTGCGCGCCGATCCACCTTCTCCCACAAGGGGAGAAGGAAGAAGGTGCTACCTTCCCGGCCGCCCCGTCTTGCTCGGACGCCGCTTTTGGCGGCGCTCGTCGGCCGGGTCTTCGTAGGAGCCGATTCCGGCGCGTTGACGAACAATTGGCTTGTCGTCCTTCGCGCCCCGTTCGGTCTCGCCAGTTCCCGAGATTGGCTGCGGCTTGGCCGGCTTCTTTCCCTCGACAGGTTTTTCGGTGCGGCGCACCGTCATCTCGTCGAGCGAGTTCTTTCGGAACAGAGGCTTGGTGCGGTCGCCGGGAATGCCGAAATCCGAGCCGTGCGCTTCCTGCGCCGACTGCTTCTTGAACAGCGAGCGCGAGACGGCGCCGGCCGGCGTCGGCATGTCGGTGCCGGGTCCCATGTCGTCGATCGACGGCTTGGCGAACAGCGGCTTCTTCACCGGCACGGCGCCATCGGCGCCCATCTCGTCGAGATGCGGTTTGCGGAACATGTTGGGCCGGGCAGCCCTGGCCGCCTCTTCGGCGGCGCGTGCTTCGTCGAGCCTGCGGAAACGCTCCTGTTCCTCGGCTGTACGATGTCTGGCCACGCCCTTGTTGTGCCTGCCCTTTTCGCGGCCTGATGCGGGGCTTTGGCTTTCCACCTCACGCGCCAGCGGATCGTCGGAGATGGCAAGCTCCATATCGCGCAGCCGCTTGATTTCGTCGCGGATGCGGGCCGCCTTCTCGAAGTCGAGATTGGCGGCGGCATCGCGCATCTGCTTGTCGAGCGCCTCGAGATGGGTTTTCAAATTGTTGCCGATCATGGCGCCGGCATCGTCGGTGAACTGCGAGATGTCGGCGCGCACGTGGTCCTTCTCGTAGACCGAGTCGAGGATGTCGGCGATGCGCGACTTGACCGATTCCGGCGTGATGCCGTTGGCGGCGTTCCACTCCATCTGCTTCTCGCGGCGGCGGTTGGTCTCGGCCATCGCCCGCTCCATCGAGCCGGTGATCTGGTCTGCGTAGAGGATGACCTTGCCGTCGACGTTGCGCGCGGCGCGGCCGATGGTCTGGATCAGCGAGGTTTCCGAGCGCAGGAACCCTTCCTTGTCGGCGTCGAGAATGGCGACGAAGCCGCATTCGGGAATGTCGAGGCCCTCGCGCAAAAGGTTGATGCCGACCAGCACGTCGAAGGCGCCGAGGCGCAGGTCGCGCAGGATCTCGATGCGCTCCAGTGTGTCGATATCGGAGTGCATATAGCGGACGCGAATGCCGTTCTCGTGCAGGTATTCAGTCAGATCCTCGGCCATGCGTTTGGTCAGAACCGTGACCAGCGTGCGGTAGCCGAGCTTCGTGGTTTCGCGGATCTCGCCGACGACATCGTCGACCTGGCTCTTGGCCGGGCGCACCTCGACCGGCGGGTCGATCAGGCCGGTCGGGCGGATGACCTGCTCCGCGAAGACACCGCCGGACTGGTCGAGCTCCCAGCCGCCCGGCGTCGCCGAAACGGCGATCGACAGCGGGCGCATCGCGTCCCACTCCTCGAAGCGCAGCGGCCGGTTGTCCATGCAGGAGGGCAGGCGGAAGCCATACTCGGCCAGCGTCGCCTTGCGGCGGAAGTCGCCGCGATACATGCCGCCGATCTGCGGCACGGTGACGTGGCTCTCGTCGATGAAGATCAGGGCATTGTCCGGCACATATTCGAACAAGGTGGGCGGCGGCTCGCCCGGCTGACGTCCAGTGAGATAGCGCGAATAGTTCTCGATGCCGGCGCAGGAGCCGGTCGCTTCCAACATCTCCAGATCGAAGCGGGTGCGCTGCTCGAGTCGCTGTGCTTCCAGCAAACGGCCAGCCTTTTCAAGCTCCTGCAGGCGGTATTGCAGTTCTTCCTTGATCGACTTGATGGCCTGATTCAACGTCGGGCGCGGCGTCACATAGTGCGAATTGGCGTAGATCTTGACGCTCTTCAGCTCGCCGGTCTTCTGGCCGGTCAGCGGATCGAACTCGGTGATCGCCTCGATCTCGTCGCCGAACATCGAGATGCGCCAGGCGCGATCCTCCAAGTGGGCGGGGAAGATCTCGATCGTGTCGCCGCGCACGCGGAACGAGCCGCGCACGAAGTTGACGTCCTGGCGCTTGTACTGCTGGGCGACGAGGTCGGCGAGCAGGGCGCGCTGGTCGAGCCGGTCGCCGACCTGCATCTGGAAGGTCATCGCCGTATAGGTCTCGACCGAGCCGATACCGTAGATACAGGAAACCGAAGCGACGATGATGACGTCGTCGCGCTCCAGCAGCGAGCGCGTCGCCGAGTGGCGCATGCGGTCGATCTGCTCGTTGATCGAGGATTCCTTCTCGATATAGGTGTCGGTGCGCGGGACGTAGGCTTCGGGCTGGTAATAGTCGTAGTAGGAGACGAAATACTCGACCGCGTTCTCCGGGAAGAACTTCTTGAACTCGGCATAGAGCTGCGCGGCCAGCGTCTTGTTGGGCGCCAGGATCAGGGCAGGGCGCTGCGTCTCCTCGATAACCTTGGCCATGGTGAAGGTCTTGCCGGAGCCGGTGACGCCGAGCAGCACCTGGGTGCGGTCGTTCTGGTCGACGCCCTCGACAAGGTCCTTGATCGCGGTCGGCTGGTCGCCGGCCGGCTCGAAATCCGAAACCATCTTGATGGCGATGCCGCCTTCCGACTTCTCCGGTCGCGCAGGACGGTGAGGCGTCCAGAGCTGTCCATCCTTGTGCAGCGGATTGCCGGATTCGATCAGCTTCGACAGTGCCGCGACCGTAGCGGTCACGCCGCTCGAGGAAACCGTCTCGGCGTCCTCCAGGCTGATGTCGAGGCCAGCGACCGGGTTGAGGCCGGCGGCCGCGCGCTCCTTCGCCGAGGCCGCGCCGCCCATCGAGGTGCCGCGCGCCGTGCGACCGGGCGCCGAGGAGCGCTCGGGGATCTTCTTCGGGGCTTTTGCCTTCGGCTGCTTTTGCGCCTCGCGCTCGATTTGCCCGGCCCAATCGGAGATCGAGCCGGTCAGCGGCACGCCGGAGAACTCGCTCTGCGGCGCTTCGGAAAAGCCGCCGGGCTTCAACGGCTCGGCAGCGTCGAGGAATTCGGTCAGCGGGCTGCGCCGTTTCGGCGCGCCATCTTGCGCCGGCGAGGGCGTTTTCTTGTCGGTGCGTTTGGCCATGAGCCGAATATGGGAGGACTCGGCCGAAATGGAAAGAGCCGAGTGAACCGGCGCGCGCGCCCTGCCGTGGCTGCTGACAGAAGGCTGTCAGGAGGTATGTCGCACGCGCCGTTTCGCCTCAGTTGAACCACAGCGCGAAAGTCAGGAAGCCGGCGCCGCCGAACTCGCGCTGGATCTGGTCGAAATCGTCGCTGGCGAGGATCTTTCCGCTTTCGAGATAAGGCGCGATCGCCGGGCCGGTGATCGACAGCACGAGGTCGAAGGGTTTCGGCTCGTCGAAGAAGCGCTTCATGTTGATGCCCTTGCCGGTGATGCGGAAATGCGGCAGCAGCACGCGGCCCTCGAGAAGGTCCTCGGCCATGGTCAAAGTGGCGAGCCAGGCCGTTACCTGCTGCTCGCCAACCTCGAGGCCGGTGAGCGGATTGACACCCTTCTGCTGCGGCCCTGGCAGCCATTCGCGGTCGTTGTCGCTTTCGGCGAGGATCGCTTTCCAATCTTCGCGCGACAGCCGGATCATTTCCAGCAGGTGTCGGCGCGCCGCTTGCCGACGCTCCGGCTCGATCACCGGCCAGTTGACGAGATGCACCAGCGAGATGAAGTCGGCGAAGCGCCATTCCGAGGCGAAGATGTTGCCGCTCATGCCGCCGTCCGGCGGCACCAGCGCATCCTGCAACGGCAATTTTGCGCGCGGGAACAGCATGTGGAAGGAACCACCGAACATGGTCCTGAAATCATGCGCCAGCCAGAAATCGGCCTGGGCCATCAGGAATTCGGCGTAGCCCTGCAGCCAATAGCCGTCGGCGCGATCGAAGCGGAAGGCGAGCGAAGGAGCGGTATCGTTCGGGTCTACACTGCCGCGTGAGAGCGAGGCCATGATCGCGGCGATGCTTTCGTCGGGCGCTATGTTGCCGTCTTCGTTAAGGTCGATGCCAGCATGGGTGAGGTCGACCACCATGCCGATGTCAGCGCTGGCCGGCACGGAGCCGAGCATGGCGGCGGATTTCTCCAGCCGGTCGCGAAAGGCGACCAGGATGGCGCGGAATTCTTCGTAGGTCAGCGGCTCGGGATTGGGATTGTCCGGCACGGGCAGTCGCATCAGCGGCAGCATGAAGGACTGCGGGCTCTCGAAACCGTGGCGATGCAGCCCGCTGGCGAGGATCTCCAGGGCGGTGAAGAACTCGCCGGCGCCGGCGGCATAGGCCGATGCCGGATCCTTGGCCGCCGCTTCTTCCAAGGTCGACAGTGCCGTGTTCCGGTCAGCCACGCTCTTCGCCTCGAACATGACCTTTGCCGCCTCGGGCAGCTCCGCCCAGGCGGACGACACCGGCAGGCATGCAAACAAGGCGGCTGCAAAGATCGCTGAACGCATCGTCATTGCCCTCCATTGCGTCAGTTCGCGAGCATACACGCATTTAGCCCAAGGCGTCCTCCAGCCCGCACCGGTCGGCATGCTGCGGCTTCGTGGACGGCTTCAACCGGCTCGCGCGACAGTCTACACAGGGCTGACAAAGGGGCATCGCGTGTCAAACTATCCGCTCTCCTACAAACTGTCTTGGCTGCCGCGTTTCCTGAAACCGTCGCTCGGCGGTGACAGGAACGGTTTCGCGTCGACGGCTGCGACGCTGATCGATCCGCCCCCGGCGCAGACGGTGCGGCTTGCCTTCATCGGCGACATTTCGGCGGTCGCCAATCGCGCGGTGCCCGAATGCGATCCCGCGGTTGTGGCGCTGCTCGCTTCCGCCGATCTCGTGGTCGGCAATTGCGAAAGTCCGATCGTCGAGCGGCCGACCGCGGTGGTGGGCACGCGGCTCGGCACGCATCATGCGATGACCGAGCGCTTCCTGGCCGAAGCGCTGGCGGCAACCGGGATTGCCCGCGAAAAGCTCGTGCTGTCGCTCGCCAACAATCATATGCTCGACCAGGGTGTTCCCGGCTTCGAGGCGACGGTCGCGGCGCTTGGGCGGCTCGGCATTCGCACCATCGGCACCACTGTCGGCGGATCGGTCCAGCGCCATGCCGCCGGACCGCTGACGATCGGCTTCGCCGCTTTCACGCTTTGGCGCAATGCCGACGAGGCCCAATTCCGGACGCGGGTTTCGATGGCGAGCGATCCGGTCGAATGGCCGCGCGAGACGGGCGCAGGCATCGATCTCTTATGCGCCGTGCCGCATTGGGATTGGGAATTCCGGCACTTTCCGAGACCGGCGACGCGGGCGCTGGCGCGGCGACTGGCGGGCCATGGCGTGCGGCTGATCGCCGGCCACCACGCCCATGTCGTGCAGCCGGTCGAGCGCATCGGCGACAGCGTCGTTGCCTACGGCCTCGGCGATTTCCTCGGCACGGCCTTTGTCAGGCAGCCGTGGCCCGGGCGCATCGGCTCGATCCTCGTCGTCGATGTAAGCACTGAAGCCGCCACACGCGGCGCGATTGCCGCCTATGAACTGCGCCCCTTCATGCGGCTGCGCAGGGGGCGCCACGAGCGGCTGGTGCCGGTGGAGGCGCTGGAGGGATCATTGAAGCGGCGGGTTGCGGAACGCCTGAGCGCGATCTTTTCCGGCTGACCAACCGACTGTTGACCGATCCGCTTGCGGGGAACCCGCCGTAAAGGCGACCGTCGTGCGATACATACCGCTCAGCAATCGAAGCCGTATTGGGTGCGCATGTAGTCCGCTTCTTCCTTCGACATTTTCTTGAACATCACGCAGACGGTGAAGCTGCCGACCTGATGGCCGTCCCTGGTGTATCCCCAGTCGGAAATATCGTCCCTGCTGAATTCGATGTTCTGGCCGAAGACGACATTGTGAACAAGCTCCGGCTCGTTCGCCAATATGCCGACAAAGCCGGTGGCGGTCCGCTTGAAGGGGATGACCCAGAAATGCTCCGTCACATTTCCGTCCACGACCATGACCTTCAGCTTGAACTTGTCGGTTCCCGGCGGCGGCGCGTCCGACAAAGCCAGGAAGTCATCCAGGCTGGATCGCGCCTTGGCAATCGCCGCCGCCATTTCGGCATCGTCCGGGGCGACCATCACCGTCTTGTCGTCACCCTGATTGGCGTCTTGCGCTCGAACCTGCAAAGGGATGAGCATTAGCAGCAGGCAAAGCGCGGCGCGAACGGCAACGGTCATTGAAGTCCCCCAACTCCAGATAGGAAATCATCTTCCCGCATCGCGTCGACATTATCAATCAGGCGCCGTTGCGACGCGCCAAGCGGCGGACCTCATCGGCAGCATTGCGACGATCCCTATGGTTTTTGCGGAATGGTCGGTCTATCCGTCACGAGCGGATGGTAAGGGAGCTCTCCGTCGTCATAGCGTCGAAAGCGTCGAACGCCGGAGAGGACAGGATATGCGAATGAGATCTGCCGCTGCGGCGTTCGCCATGATCTTGCTTTGCGTTGGCGTGGCCGACGCGAAAGACCTGAAAGCCTTCAAGCTGACGATCGACGGCGTGACGGTCGACATCGATCCGGGCGAGGACGCGAATGTGAGCCTGCCGGGCGGCAAGACGGCCAAGGTCAGGCTCGACCGCAACGACTTCGCCACCTTTTCCGGCGGCACTTTTTCCTTCGTTCATCCGAGCAACATCTCCGTCACCAAGACAGATCTCGGCGACAGCATCACCCAGTACCTGGCCGCTTCGGCCCTCGGCACCATCGTCGTCGTGCAGGAATACGGCAAGATCAACCCGGTGCCGCTCAATCAGCTGATGCTGCAGGAGATGACGAAGGAATCGGTGCAGGCGGGCGGAACGCTGACGCAGCAGCCGACGACCCGCAAGCTCGCCGACGGCAAGCAACTGACCGGCATCAAGGCTACCGTGAAGACACGAACCGACAAGGCGGATTTCGAGATCGTCGGCCTCGGCCTCGCCGATCAGGGGTTGCTGTTCATCACGCGTATCGGCGATCAGGATGCGGCAACCGAGCAGCCGATGATCGACAAGTTCTGGCAGACCCTGAAGGTGAAATTTTAGAGCAATTCCAGGAAAGGCTCCAGCGGTTTTCCGTCCTGGGTTGCCGAAGCAAATATTACAGCCCGCTCGGCACCAATCCCGTCAGCCAGTTCGCCGACCGCTTCGCCATGTCGACGGTCGCGGTCGCCGCGCGGCTGAGATCGGTCTTGACCACGGCATAACCGGCCTTGGTGCGGTAGAGCACGGCGCTGCCGCCGTCGACCGCGGTTTCGAAGGCGACCGGCCGCGCGGCTTCCGTCTCGCTGGCCGTCACCGTCGCGCCGACCGGAACGCTCGGGCGATGGCTGAGCTCGGGCGGCAAGGGGGCGACAGTTCCCACGACGCGGTTCGTCGGCTTCAGTTCGGGCCCCGATGCCTTCGCCGCGAGCTCCGCGGTCGATGCCGAAACCTTGACGCGGCAGATACCTGACACCAGCGGATAGTTGAAGTTGCGCTGATGCAGCATCTGGCTCTTCATCGCCGCCTCGCATTCGGCGATCGTCGCCCATTTGGCGGGCGTCTCGCCGATATATTCGCAGAGCTTGGCGTCGCAGTCGCAGCCGACGATGGTCATGGCGATAAGGGCGGTCTTGATCACGGTCTTGTCCCTTGAATTCGTTCCCTGGCCGATCAATCGCCGGGGAACAAGGCGGGATTTGGCCGCGATTGTGAATTGTGCGTGTCGGCGCGTTGCGGAAGATTGCTTGGCCTTCGACTGTGGCGCGAGAGCATCAGTCGTGGGCGCCAGCGGAATGCAAGCCGCGGCGAAAAGGCAGCCCCAAAAGACAGTCGGCGCTGGGATTTCTCCCAGCGCCTCCCTGTCAGATCAGGAACCAGTCGCGGCAGCAACTTCCGTAAGGTCGTCGCGCCAGGCCGGCCTTGATTTTGACGGTCCTGCCAGTCGCCACCCGAGGGGCAGCGCCCGTTCCAGACCACGCCGATCTCCACCCTTGCGGGCTTCACCCAGCGCGCCATCGAAGGTTTCACCCGCCTTCATGGCAGCATCGGTCCGCCGTCGGCGTTCGCACGCTTTCCGCGGCCCCGCCGACATCCATCCCTCCAGCAGGCGAAACCTGCTCTCGTTCCGGGCCGTACGGGCCTCAGGAAATCCGCCTTGCGCTTTTGCCTTTCGGCTGGGGCGTTCGGTAGCCGCCTGAGATGGGTTCAATGTACGCCGGGTAAGGGGTTCGCGGAATGCCCTCGGACCTGTGGATAGCGGGATTATCGGGGACCGACGCAACAAGTCTCGGAATTCACGGCCCAAACTCCTTAGACAGCCTGCCCCCCCCGGTATTTCTGGGGCCTTTTGGACGATGAGCCTTGCCCTGCCCACCGCCCCGAGTTTCAATGCCGGCAAAGGACTACGGGCGGCTGCGGCGGCCAGAAGCCGCCTTGCGCTCTCAGGTCATAGCCTTGGGGGAGGTCAGGTTGAAGGTCGGGGTGGTTCTCAATCCAATCGCTGGAGGCGGCAGGCTCAAGCGTCATTGGCCCGAGGTTGCCGCATCGCTCAAGAAGCATTTCGGTGATTTCGATCTGCGCGAGACGCAGACCAGCGGCGATGCCGAGCGGCTGGCGATCGACCTGGCGGTCGACGGCTGCGAGCTGGTGATTGCCGCCGGCGGTGACGGCACGGCGAGCGAGGTGGCTGACGGGCTGCTGCAGGCGGAGCGTGAGACCGGCCGGGCGAGCGAGCTCGGGCTCCTGCCTTGCGGCACGGGTATCGATTTCGCACGCGGATTGGGACTGTCGGATGAAATCGAGCCGGCGCTGGCGCGATTGGCCGGTGCAAGTCCGCGCAGGGTCGATGCCGGGCGTATCTGCTACATCGACGACCACGGCGCGCTGGCCAGCCGCCACTTCATCAACATCGCCAGCCTCGGCCTTTCAGGCGCCACGGACCGCGCGGTCAATTCCGACAAGCGCAAGGGCCAGGTTTCGGTCAAGGCACTGTTCTTCTGGCGAACGGTGCTGGAATTCCTCCGCTATCGCTTCCAGGACGTCAGGATCACCATAGACGACGGCGAGCCGACCGAGGCGCGCATGGCGCTGGTGGCGGTCGCCAATGGGAAATTCTTCGGCGGCGGCATGATGATCGCGCCCTACGCCGAACTCTCCGACGGTCAGTTCGACATCGTCATCGTGCGGTCGGCGAACAAGCTCGGGCTGATCCGGGACATCCGGCTGCTCTATGGCGGGCGTCACCGCAACCACCCCGCGATTACCATGTTGCGCGGCCGCAAGGTGCTGGTCGAGCCGTTGGGCGATGTGGAGACGAACGGGGCGCTGGTCGACATAGACGGCGAGTCGCCGGGCCGTATCCCCGCGACTTTCGAGATCCTGCCCGGCGCGTTGACGCTGAGATGTTGAATCAATCACCTCAGTGGTTGATTCCGCAACTGCTGTTAGGCGATTGAAATAGCTGGCTAAAATTTTGCCGGTTAGATTTCAAGCTTCGCTGGGAAGCCCGGCGCACGGAGTTCCGCTCCAACAGCATCCTCGAGCAGCTTGACGATCCGCGTCGACCAGGCGCCGCCGCCATAGGCTTCCTTGCCTTGCTCGAAAATCGCGTTCACGCGCGACGCCAAGTCGAGCGGCACGCCGAAATCCCTGCCCATGGCAAGCGCGAAGCCGAGGTCCTTCAGCGCCAGGTCCATGGTGAAGCCGATGTCGTAGGAGCCGTTCAGCACCAGCTGGCTTTCGGTCTCGTGCACGAAGCTGTTGCCGGAGGAGGCAGCGATGGCGTGGTAGGCTTGGGCGAGGTCGAGCCCGCCTTGCTTCGCCAGCATCAGCGCCTCGCCGGCGGCGACCAGATGGATGAAGGCCAGCATGTTGGTGATCACCTTGATCACCGCCGCCGAGCCAACCGGGCCCATAAGAAAGGACTTGGCGCACATCGCCTCGATCGCCGGCCGGTGCCGCTCGTAGAGCGCGGCATCGCCGCCGACCAGCGCGGTGATCTTTCCTGCCGCCGCCAGATGCACGCCGCCTGTGACCGGACATTCCAGCGCCTCAATGCCCCTCGCAGCGGCCAGCGCCGACAGGCGCAGGATCTCGTCGCGCCCATTGGTCGACATCTCGATCCAGGTGCCGCCGGTCGGCAGGCCGTCCAGCAGCCCGTCAGGGCCGGTCAGCACCGCTTCGCTCACGTTCGGCGAGGGTAGGCAGGTGATCGCGTTGCCGGCTCGCGCGGCCGCCTCCGCAGGATTTGTTGCAGATGTTGCCCCGAGCGCGATGAGGCGCTCGATCGCCGCCGGGTCACGATCGAAGACGGTGACGGCAAAGCCGTTGCGCAGCAGGCTGGCGGCAAGGTTGCCGCCGAGATGGCCAAGGCCGATGAAGGCGTAGGCGAGGCGCGTGCTCACGGCATCAGCGGCGTCTGCATCATCTGCAGATGCAGGTCCTTGCCGCTGTAGGGATGCGCGTCGCAGACCTCCTCGTTGAGCTCGACGCCGAGGCCAGGCTCCTTCGACGGGATGACGTTGCCGTCTTGCCATTCGATCTTCTTCTTGAGCAGCGTGGCGTGAAAACCGTCCCACTGCTTCAGCGATTCCAGGATGAGGAAGTTGGGCAGCGTCACCGCAAGCTGGATGTTGGCGGCGCCGACGATCGGCCCGCAATAGCAGTGCGGCGCGACCTGGATGTGATAGGCCTCGGCCATGGCGGCGATCTTCTTGGTTTCCAAGATGCCGCCCGAGCGGCCGAGATCCGGCTGCAGAATGGTCGCGGCGCGGTTCTCGATGACGCGGGCGAATTCGAATTTCGTCGTCAGCCGTTCGCCGGTGGCAATCGGGATCGATGTGCCGCGGGCGACCTGCGCCATCACCTCGGGCATGTCGGGCGGCACCGGCTCCTCGAACCACAGCGGATCGTAGGGCTCGATGGCACGCGCGAGCCGCAGCGCGCCCGAGGCGGTGAACTGGCCATGCGTGCCGAACAATATGTCGGCCCTGGTGCCGACCGCCTCGCGGATCGCCTTGATCATGCTGGCGGAAACGTCGATGTCGAGAAGCCGCGGCTGATGGCCGTCGAAGGCGGTGTAAGGACCGGCCGGGTCGAGCTTGACGGCGTTGAAACCCTGCTCGACATATTCGAGCGCGCAGGCCGCCGCCATCTCGGGATCGTTGTAGACATTCCTGCCGCTCGGTGCGTCCTCGGAATGGACGCTGCCGGTGTGCGGATAGAGATAGGTGTAGGAGCGAAGCGTCTCGTGCACCTGACCGCCGAGCAGCTTGTAGACCGGCTTGTTCGCCTCCTTGCCGATGATGTCCCAGCAGGCCATTTCCAGCGCCGAGAAGCAGCCCATGCCGGAAACGTCCGGGCGCTGGGTGAAGCCGGACGAATAGATACGGCGGAACAGGTTTTCGAGATCGTGCGGATCGCGGCCGATCAGGTAGCGCTCGGCCATGTCCTCGATCATTTTTGCCGTGACATGCGCCGAGAAGGTCGCGTTGTAGGCCTCGCCGTAGCCGACCACGCCGCCGTCTGTGGTGAGCTTGACGAAGATGAAATACTTGCCGCCGATGCCGGGCGGCGGGTTGCCGACAACCCAGGTCTTGACGTCGGTGACTTTCATTTCTGATCCTCCAGAACCAGCTCGGCGCCTTTCCATCCGGTGAGGATCGAGGCGGCGTTGGTGTTGCCGGTGATGTTGTCGGGAAAGATCGACGCATCGATGACGCGCAGACCGCTCAACCCGTGCACCCGAAGCCTAGGATCGACGACGGCGCGCGAGGCGTCCGGACCCATGCGGCAGGTCGAAACCGGGTGATAGACGGTGCCCGAGCGCTTCCTGAAATCCTGAATCAGATCGGCATCGGAAGTGATTGACGGACCAGGCAAAACCTCTTCCTCGATGATCTCGGCCATCGCCGGCATAGCGGCGATCTTGCGCACGAACTTCACCGCCGCCAGCATCTCGTCGACATCGGCGTTGGTGGAATAGGCGTTGGCCGTGATCTTGGGATAGTCGCGCGGATTCCTCGAGCGGATCATGATCTCGCCGCGGCTCGACGGGCGGCAGTTGGAAAGGCCGATGGAAAAGCCAGGCCATGGATCGGGCGTCAGGATCGGGCGTTCGCCGCTCTTCGGAATGACGGTCGAGAATGCCTGGAAATAGAGCTGCATGTTCGGCCGCGCCATCGACGGGTCGGTGCGGAAGAAGCCGCCGGCATTGTTCATCGACAGCGACAGCGGGCCTGAGCGCAAGAGGATGTATTGCATGCCGACCAGCAGCTTGCCCCACCAGGGGCGCAGGATCTGGTTCAGCGTCGGCAGCTTGCCCTTGAAGGTGTAGTTGATGCCGACATGGTCCTGCAGGTTCGCACCGACATTGTCGTTGGCGCGGACGACCGGAATGTCGAGGCCGCCAAGCAGCGCCGACGGACCGACGCCGGAAAGCTGCAGCAATTGCGGCGAGTTGATCGAGCCGCCGGACAGGATGACTTCGCGGCCGGCGCGCGCGGTCTTGGTCTCGCCGTTCTGCTGATACTCGACGCCGACGGCGCGCTTGCCTTCGAACAGGATTCTCGTCGCCAGCGCGTTGGTCTCGACGCGGACGTTGCCGCGCTTCATCGCCGGGCGCAGGAAGGCGCGGGCGGCGGACATGCGGCGGCCGTTCCTGGTGGTGATCTGGTAGACGCCAACGCCTTCCTGGGTGGCGCCGTTGAAGTCCGGATTGAACGGCAGGCCGGCCTGCTGCGCGGCGGCCAGGTAGCGCTTGGTCAGCGGGTGAACGGCGTTCGAGCAATCGGTGACGTGCAAGGGGCCGCCGACACCGCGCCACTGGTCGGCGCCCGCCTCGTT
This sequence comes from Mesorhizobium sp. WSM4904, assembly GCF_029674545.1. Taxonomy (NCBI): domain Bacteria; kingdom Pseudomonadati; phylum Pseudomonadota; class Alphaproteobacteria; order Hyphomicrobiales; family Phyllobacteriaceae; genus Mesorhizobium; species Mesorhizobium sp. WSM4904. The sequence continues at coordinate 2,772,836 of NZ_CP121354.1, forward strand.
GTCCTCCAGCGCCTTGAAGGCGGGCAGCAGGTCGTCATAGCTCCAGCCGGGATTGCCGGCGGCAGCCCAGGCGTCGAAATCTTCGCGCGCACCGCGGATGAAGACCATGGCGTTGATCGAGCTCGAGCCGCCGAGCAATTTGCCGCGCGGCCAGTGGTCGGCATTGTTGCTGAGGCCGGGATCGGGCTCGGCCTTGTAGTTCCAGTTGACGGCCCGATCGAAGAAGGTTTTGCCGTAGCCGAGCGGCATCTGGACATAGAAACGCCGGTCGCTGCCGCCCGCCTCCAGCACCAGCACCGAAAAGCGGCCCGAGGCCGAGAGCCTTTCCGCGACGACCGAGCCGGCCGATCCGGAGCCGACGATGATGAAGTCATAGGTCTGCATGATGCGCGGGCGGCTCCGAAAATCCGGCGCTTACCCTAGACATTGCGGGCTCACCGCGTCGCCGGGGCTTCCGGCATGGCTTGTGAAAAAAGCGACCGGTTGAGCGGCGCGCTTTTCGCTTTCAGCAAAGCTTGCGACATGGCGACCGCGTTGGTACGGGTTCAGGCGGAGCAGCGGTTGAAGGACCTTCTCATGGTGCATTACGCGGACGGAAAGCCGCTCGGCGATCTGACATTGAGGACGCTCGCCATGCCTTCCGACGCCAATGCCGCCGGCGACATTTTCGGCGGTTGGGTGATGGCGCAGATGGACCTTGCCTGCGGCATCCGCGCGGCCGAACGCGCCAAGGGCCGTGTGGTGACGGCGGCGGTGAGGGAGATGTCCTTCGCCAAGCCGATGAAGATCGGCGACACGCTGTGCATCTACACGCATGTCGAGCGCGTCGGACGCACCTCGATGACGCTCAAGGTCGAGGCATGGGCGCAGCGCTATCTCTCCGACCTGATGGAAAAGGTCACCCATGCCGATTTCGTCATGGTCGCGCTCGACGGTGAAGGCAAGCCGAAGCCGGTTCCCGCCGAAGGCTGACGCGAGCCGATTCTCCCAGTTCCGGGATATTTGTAACAACGTCCGCGCGGGCGATGCGCTTCGCGACATCCAAGGTTGCCTTCACACCCGATTCTGCGGGCGGTGGAGGGAAGACAATGCGTCAACACATGCTGAACGGCTGGCTGGTGGCAGCCCTCCTCGCCCTGGTCTGTCTGCTCGGCATAACCGCCTATGCCGAAATCAAAGAAGACCTCCCGCGTGTCGCCTGCTTGCACGGCAGCGCAGATGTCTGGGAGCCGGCCGCGAAGTGCGGAATCTGCAGCCCAAGGCCTTGTGACGGCCTCGCGCCAAGGGCCTGAATGCGTTCCGTCGGAACCCGGCTGTCGTCGTCAGGGCTCACCGCGCGTTGGATCGGCATCGAGCGCCAACAAAAGAAGTCGGTAGGTCGTTCAGAAGCAGTCGGAAGTTGAGCCGCGAGCCTGCCGCGATGCCTTGAACCCCCTGTGTCGCAAGGCTTTCAGGCTTTCTGGCGGTCGAATTTCGCGCGCGCTGCTTGCACACGACTGGTGTTCTTGCGCGCCCATTCGCCAAGCGCGCCGACCGGCACCAGCAGCTCGTGACCAAGCTCGGTCAGCTCGTAATCGACACGCGGCGGAATGGTGGGAAACACCTCTCGCGTGACAAAGCCGTCACGCTCCAGACCGCGCAGGGTGGTGGTCAGCATCTTCTGTGAAATGCCGCCGACGGCGGTACGCAATTCATTGAAGCGCATTGCTCCGCCGCCCAGCTTTCCGACCACCAGAACGGTCCATTTGTCGCCGACCCTTTGCAGGATTTCCGACACGGCCCGGCAGTCCTCGGTGTTGTGCGGGTGCCTCAGTAACAAAAATGTGCCTCCTTGCGTGTGGCTTTGTCAGTATCACATATAGCGCCGGTATCCAAACGATACCAGAAATTCCCGCAAGGAGAGCCCCTTATGTCCAAGCCCAAAATCGCCATCGTCGTCGGTTCGACACGCGCCGCCCGCTTCGCCGACGTGCCGACGCAGTGGATCGGCAAGATCGCCAAGGCGCATGCCGATATCGATGTCGAAGTCGTCGATCTGCGCGACTTCCCGCTGCCCTTCTTCGACGAGGTCGCATCGTCCGCCTGGGCGCCGTCGCAGAACGAAGTGGCGCAGCGCTGGCAGAAGAAGGTCGCCGAGTTCGATGGCTTCATCTTCACCGCCGCCGAATACAATCACGGCCCGACCGCCGTTCTGAAGAACGCCATCGACTACGCCGCCAATGAATGGAACAAGAAGCCGGCCGGTTTCGTCGGCTACGGCAGCGTCGGCGGCTCGCGCGCCGTCGAGCAGCTCCGGCTGCATGCCGTCGAGCTGCAGATGGCGCCGGTCAAGTCGGCCGTCCACATCGCCTGGGGCGATTTCCTGGCCGTCCGCCAGGGCGAAAAGAAGCTGGAGGACATCGAGCACCTGAACCAGGCGGCCGCGGCGCTCGTCAACGACGTTGCCTGGTGGGCCAAGGTCCTGAAGGCGGCTCGCGCGGCCGATGCGATTGACGCCGAAGCCAAGGCGGCTTGAGCCGGCACCATCTTCCCAAGATACTGTTCCCGAAGGGGCGGCGCTTGCGCCGCCCCTTTCAATTTGCGGAACTCGAACTGCTTGTCTTGCTTGGATCCTTGGATTGATCCCTTTAAGCCGTCCTGCGTTCGGCCGGACTACGTTTCCTTGCGGTCACTTGACCGCTCGGAACGGCGCGTTAGGTGTAGGCCCGAATCCGCCGAAGACGAACACACCACAGTCGTGGAGAGCGAAATGCCTTGGCTTGGCAGATGGCGCAATCAGTATGGGTCCGTCCTCGACATCACCGGCGAGGACGGCGGCCGGATCGAAGGCGCGTTTCGCACGGCGCTCGAAGACAGCAGCTTCTATGGACAGACCGTGCCGATATTCGGCATCGCGCATGGCGACGTGATTGGAATAACGGCCGCCGGTGAGGGTACGGCCGGCCCCGCCGCAGTGAGCTACACTGGCATATTGCGGGACGGCAAATTGGAGACGATGTGGCTGACAGTGGCAGGCAGCACCATCACCGGCAAGGAGGGCGAAACCGCTTCCCGCAAACAGGTAGGAACCTGGCGTGCCTTCGGCACCAGCCTCGACACCTTTGTCCGAGAATAGCCAAGCTAGCAGGCCTCGAGTGCCTCGCCAGGAAGCGGCGCAAGCCGTTGCTGCCCGGCGCCGCTCTGATCGCGATCGCTGCCGCCACGCATCGAGACTGCCGGCGAGGGCGTGGACCCGCGCCTCCTGGGAAGCTGCGTGACGGCGCCGCTATTTGTCTCCGACCGGTCTTTCTGCGGTTATGCCGTATATGTGGCGATCGATGCCAGGCTGGCCGCGCCGTTGCCGGATGGGCTTTCGTTCGAGGCCGGCAAGGTCGTGCTGGTGCCCTGATTGCCACGTTCGATCAGATTTTTCGGAGTCCTTTCGCTTCACGCGATCTTGCCGTCCACGATATGGATGCGGCGCTGCATGCGCGCGGCCATGTCCAGGTCGTGCGTCACGGCGACCACCGCCTTGCCGCGCTCATGCACCAGGTTCTGCAGTATTTCGAACACCTGCTCGGAACTCTTGCTGTCAAGGCTTCCGGTCGGCTCGTCGGCGAGGATAAGCGGGGGGTCATTGGCGAGCGCGCGCGCCACCGCGACCCGCTGGCGCTGGCCACCTGACAACTGATCTGGCCGTCGGTCGAGATGCTCACTCAGTCCAAGCGAGCCGAGCAGATCGCTGGCGCGCTCGTGCATCTCGCCTCTCGCGAGCAGGCCCAGCTTGCGCATCGGGATCTCGACGTTTTCGCGCACGGTGAACTCCGGCAGCAGAAAATGGAACTGGAACACGAAGCCCATCATCTCGAGCCGTGTTCTGGCGCGTTCCTTTTCGTCCATAGGACCACTGTCACGGCCGGTGATCGTGAGCCGACCTGAAGTCGGCCGGTCGAGAAGGCCGAGCAGGTAAAGCAGTGACGATTTCCCTGAGCCGGACGGACCGGTGATGGCAACGAATTCCTTCTCGTCGATCCGAAGAGAAACGTCCTTGACGAGCGTCACCGGCACCGTCTCCGGTAGAATTCGGGTCAGCCTCTCGGTCTCTATCAGCGTGCTCATGTCGCGCCCCTGATGATGTCGACCGGGTTTTGCCTCGCCGCCCGCCGCGCCGGCAGAAAGCCGGCCACCGCCGCCGAGCCGACCGCGAAGACCGAGGCGATGATGTAGTGCAGCGCGTTCCAGGCGATCGGCAGATGCGTCATCTCCCGGCCGGCAGCGGCGATCTTGAAGCTCACCAGCGACAGCGCATAGACCAGGGCGAAGCCGAGCAGGCAGCCGAGCGCCGAGCCGCCGGCGCCGATCGCCACGCCTTCAAGCAGGAACAGCCGCCGCATATCCGCTTCCGGGAAGCCGAGCGACTTCATGATGGCGATGTCGCGCGTCTTCTCGTGGGTGATGGTGGAGATGATGTTGAAGATGCCGAAGCCCGCGACCAGCATGATGGCGCCGACCACGGTATACATGATGACGTTGCGGATGACGAAGGCCTGCAGGATCGCTTCGTTGGCCTCTTGCCAGGCCACGGCCTTGTAGCCGAGCTCTGCCTCAGCGCGGTGCGCCACCAGCGGCGCGCGGTTCGGATCGTCGAGCTTGACCCGGATCTCGTTGATGACGTTCGGCCGCTCCGCAAGGATCTGGGCGTTTTTCAATAGAATGTAGGCCTCGCCCTCGTCACGCGCGGTCGTGCCGGTGTGGAACAGGCCTGTAATCTTGAAGTTGCGCGTCTGCCCCTCCGACGACACCGCCGTTATCGTGTCGCCAAGCCCGGCACCGAGCCTGCTCGCCATTGTGTCGCCTATCAGCACGTTGTTTCCGCCCGCGGCCAGCGCCGCAAAATTGCCGGCGACGAAGTCATCCACGATCGGCGACACGCCGCGCTCGCGCGCCGGTTCGATGCCGATGATGGCGGCACCGGTCTCACGGCTTGAATAGCGCATCACGCCCTGTGTCTTTAGGCTGACAGCGAACCGTCCAGGTATCCAGCTTTCGAGCCATGCGATGGCTTCGGTCGGATTGATGATGCCTCGGCGGTCGTCGCGTGGCCTAAGCCCCGATATGGCAACGGCATCGAACACGTCCTCGACAGGCTGGCGGCGAGCAACGCGCTGCTCGTCTGTCATGTCGACATGCGGCATGGTGTCGACGAGCTGCCTGACGAAATCGTCCTGCCCGCCTTGCATGAGCGCGGCCATGGCGACCGAGAAGCCGACGCCGACCGCCACCCCGATCAACGCCACCAGCGTCTGGCGGCCGCGGCCGGCGATATGCGTGACGGCGATGTCGAGGATCAGCGGCATCTCGCCTCACGTGTCTTTCTCGGTGATCTTCACACGCGTCCCATCCTTGAGGTCGGCTGGGTAGGGCGAGACGATGCGATCCTGCTCGCCGACGCCGGACAGCACCTCGACGCCCTTCACGCCGCGAATACCGGCGCGTATCTCGCGCTTATGCGCCCTGTCGCCTTCGACCACGACGACATCGTTTCCCTGAACCGCGGCGGAGGGAACCAGCAGCGCGTTTCTGGCCACGCGAGTGACGATGTTGACATCGGTCGACATGCCGATCCTGAGCGGCGTGTCGTCCGGCAGGCGGAAGTAAACCCGATACGTCTTCGTCACCGGGTCGCCCTTGGGGGTGATCCGGTCGACGACCGCTTCCAGGTTCCGGCCCGGGAAGGCGTCGGCTCTTAGCAGCGTCCGCTGGCCAACCTCGACGCGTGGAATATCTTCCTCGTTGACCTCGGCGACCACGAGCAGCGGCCGCGGTTCGCCGATCCAGAACAATATGGTGCCGAGTTCGGCGACCTCACCCACCTCACCGTCCTCCCTCAGCACGACGCCCGGGCTCGGCGCGCGCAATATGTAGGTTTCGAGGCGTGCTTTCTGCGCAGCGATCAGCGCTTCGATCTGAGACAGTTCGCTGCGCGCTTGATCCAGCGCCTGCTGGCTCGCAGCGTTTTTTTCCGCGAGCACCGTCTGGCGCTGGAATTCCTGTTCGGCCAGGGCCCGACGCGCCTCGAGCTCGCCGAGAGCGGCCTTGACCTCGCTATCGTCGAGCCGGGCAAGCACGTCGCCGCGCTCGACTCGCGAATCCTCGCAGTCGCACCGCTCGACAATTCTCTCGCGGACCACGGGCGCCACCTTTGCCCAGGTCCTCGGCTCTACCGAGCCGCTGGCATAGACGATCTCCGCCGCGTCGCCGCGTCTGGCCGTCACCACCGAGATCGGCGTCGGCTGCAGCATATACCAAGTCGCGGCGGTCGCAGCCGCTGCGGCGACGACGATGCCTGAAATCCAGCGTCTAAAGCGCATGAAGCGCTCCTCTTTCAAGGGCGGACCCATATCGTTAGACCGACCGTCGGTCTATACTATTTGAAACGTATTGACAGCGGAGGCGTTCCCGCCTGTCGATCACGCCTTCAGTAACGTTCGAGGGAACCGAATTGGCCAGAGTGATAAAGTCGCCGGAAGTGCGCTCCGCCGAGCTTCTCGACTGTGCCCAGCGACTGTTCTTCCAGCGTGGTTACGACGACACGACGGTCAACGACATCATACGCGAGGCCGGTCTGTCGAAGGGGGCGTTCTACCACTACTTCGCCTCCAAGGAGGCACTGCTGGAAGCGCTCGCGGCGCGGATCGCGCGCGAGAGTCTCACCGAACTCGAGCCCATGCTGGAAGATCCTTCGCTCGATGCCATCGGCCGGCTCAACGCGCTTTTTTCCGGATCGCAGCGGCTCAACGTCGAGTTGGCCCCGCAGCTCCGGAAAACTTTCGCCGTGGTTTTTCGGCCGGAAAACGTCGTGCTCTTCCACAGGATCGACGAGGCCGCCAGGGAGCTCGCTTTGCCGATGATCGCACGCCTCCTGAGGAAGGGCAGTGAAGAAGGTACTTTCGAGGTGCCCGATCCGATTGCATTCGCCGACATGCTCCTTCAGATCAGGCTGATCTTCCGGGACGTGATGCATCGTGCGCTGCGCCAGGCCGAAGGAGGCGATCTCGAGGAAGCCGCGCACCTGCTCGAGGAGCGGCTGCGGATCTACGGCATCGCGGTTGACCGCTTGCTCAAGCTGCCTGACGGGACGATCGAAGCAGTTGAGCCTGGTTTCGGCCGAGCATTCCTGGGGGAGAAGTCCTGATTGTCCGCGCGCAGTGCGGTTCGCGTGAAAGCTGGAGGAGCGCCGTTCACCGCGAAGGTCGCGCTTTAGCCGGTTCTCGATGCGCGACCGCCGGAACGGCCGACTTCCGAGTAAGCGGTCGTGCCTACCACTTCACCTTGAAGCCGACCGTGCCGCCAAAAGCGTGGCTGTCGCCGAAATCCTCCATGCTGGTGCGTGCCAGCAGCTCGCCGTGGACGGAGTAGCGGTCGTCGGCCCAGCTCAGCGAGCCGCCGACGCCTAGCCCACCCCAGAGCGGCTGCGCCTTGCTGACAAGCTTGGTGCCTGAGACGTCGACATCGTAGCCGTCGAGGAAGTCGTAATAGAGGTTGGCGACGCCATAGACATGCGAGCGACTCGACTGGCCCGCCTTGTCCTTCCATTCGCCCTCGTAGTCGGCCGACAGGCCGAGGCGACCGACCAGGCTGTCGCTGCCATCGTTGGAGACGAGGGCGCCATAGGGATCGGTGAAGCTGTCGAAATCGACCGAGGAATAGCTGAGCTGCGCTTGCGGCGTCAGCGACCAGTTGCCCTGGACGGCGATCTTCTGCCCGGCCTCGATGCCGAGGCCATAGCCGAAGCCGTCGTTGCCCTTGGCGAGCGTCTTGCCCAGGGTCGAGGACGCAAGATCGCTGTCGAACCAGGTCAGCTCGGCCTGCGTGTCGACATAGAAGCCGCTCTTGCCGTACCAGGTCATCGTGCCGCCGAAGCCATATCCCGTCGCGTCGATCGAGCCGACACCGAAGACCGAGGAGACGTCCGACCTGGCCGTGCCGTAGTGGACGGTGACGCCGCCGATCAGGACACCGGCTTCGGTCTCGGAGAGCAAGGTGTCGAGACCCGCCTGCAGCCTCCAGAGGTCCGCGTCATAGTCGGCTCCAGTCGTGGTCGTGCCCGGATCGAACTCGCTATGCGCCGCTTCGATGCGTCCCCAGATCGGGCTGCCTTGTTCGACGCCGTTGCCCGCACCGGATCGCGTTCCGCCCCACGAGCGGTTGCCTACGCGTTGCTGCAGCGTGCCAAGCTGGGTAAAGCTCTGCAGCACGCCGGCATAGGTCTCGTAGATCGGCACGGCGGGCGAATAGAGCGGCGTCGGATCTACGGGAGGCGTCGGATCGTTGGGGCTGATCAGCGACGAGCGCAGATACCAGTCGCCGTCGGACGGCGTGCTGATGCCGTTCTTGTAGAGCCGGTAGGCATAGGCGCCGGCGACGACGGCCTGATCGCCCTCGAAGACATAGTTGCCGAGCAGGCTGAACGTGCCGGCCGAGATGCCGCCGACATCGACGATCTTGATGCCTTCGCTGGTCTGCGCGCCCGAGCCGCCGACTCCGATAACCTTGACATTGGTTGCTCCGGAAGTGTCGCCGGTGATGACCAGCCGGTCGGTAGAAGAGGCATCGCCGTCGAGCATCGCCTCGATCTCCAGCGTCCCGCCGGTTCCGATGTAGTTGCCGTCGATCGTCAGTGTGCCGATCGAGTTGCCCGGCGCGATCACACCGCCGGCCTGCAGAGTCGTGGCGCCGACCGTGCCGTTGCCGCCAAGCGCGCCGCCGCCCAGAATGGTGACGGCGGAGTTGGCCAGCGAGCCATTGACCGAAAGCTTGCCGGCTTCGACGGTGGTCGGGCCACCGAGGCCGCTGATGCCGGTGAGGTTGAGATTGCCCAGGCCCTTCTTGGTGAGCGAGCCGCTGCCGTCGATGGCGGCGGCAAAGGTGGCGTCGGTCGGCTGGTCGAAGACGAGCGATGCGTCGTTTAGGATGTCGCCAGTGCCGAAGCTCGTTGCTTGCCCGATCAGCGTACCGGCCGAGATCGCCGTGCCGCCGCTGTAGGTATTTGCGCCGGAAAGCACAAGCGCGCCGGAATCGGTCTTCACCAGACCGCCGCTTCCGGCGATATCCGCGGCGATTGTCGCCGTCACGCCGGCGTCGGTCTTGATCATCGTGGCGGCGGTGTTGGTGGTGAGCGTGCCGCCGTCGATCACATAGCCGTCGATCATGAACTGCATGCCGGTGAAGCCGACCGTACCGGCGGAATCGTCGACCGTAACGATGCCGGCCCGACCGGCGAACACCGCGAAATCCTGACCCCACGGCCCGTTGATCGCGCCGTCGGCTTCCGTCCAGTTGCGGTTCGTCGCATCCCACACGCCGTCACCGCCGTCGATCAAGCCGTTGTCATGCAGCCCTGCATTGCCGCCGTCCCAGAAGCTCAGAGTTGCTCCGGCCGTGGAGATCAGATTGACCTGTCCGTCGATTGCGGTCTGGATGAAGAGATCGCTCGCTGCGACGGGCGTGGTCCCGAACTGAAGGCCGTTGTCAGTCAATACACCGCCGTAGTTCATGAGCCGGTAGACGCCGGGGCCGAAGCCGCCGATATCCGTGATATTCAGCGTGCCGTCGAGGGTGAGATCACCGGTGACCTCGATCAGGTCGTTGACGCCGTTGCCGATCGTCCCGGCAATGCCGAGCTCGTAGTCGAGATTCGAGCCTGTGTTGAGCGTCAGCGAACCGACCGTGAGCGTGCCGGGGCTGTTGCCTGGCGCGACGGTGCCGTCCACCGTCACCGGCCCTGCAATCGTTCCCACTCCCGACAGGGTGCCGGAGCTGTTGACGCTGACTGCTGTATTTCCGAGCGAGCCGTTCACGCGCAGCCCGCCTGAGTCGACCGTCGTTGCGCCGGTATAGGTGTTCGTGCCCGAGAGCGTGAGCGTGCCGTTGCCGAGCTTCGCAAGAGAGCCGCCAGCGCCTGAGATCAAGCCGGAGAACGTGGTGCTGGCGTCGCTGCCGATCGTCAGCTTCCTGTCGCCGAGATTCACATTGCCGGCACCCGACAACGAGCCGATCGTCTCATCGTCGCTGTCTATGCCCGTAAAGATGGGGGAGAGAGGGGGCCGCACAAGCGACAGTGTGGCGCCGGCCGCCACGGTCACGGCCGAGGAGTCTGGAATGGAGTCGATGCCCGCGCCGACCGCAAAGAGCGTGCCGGCCAGGATTTGTGTCGCGCCCTGATAGCTGCTGTTGCCGGCCAGCACCTGGCGGTAGGCGCCGTTCTTGACGAAGCCGCCAGTTCCGGTGATGCCGCCGTAAAACAACGCAGTCGTGTTGGCGAAATTCGTGCTGGTCGTGAGGTTGCCGACGAGCTCCACGGTGCCGGCATCTCCCGAGAGCGTGCCGACGGTCTCGTTGTCGAGGACGCGGAACACACCGGCCTGGGCAATCACGGAAGACTGGTCGCCGATCGCGTTGCCGCCCTCGGCCTCGAGCGTCCCACCCAGAATTCGCGTGCCGCCGGTATAGCTGTTGTTGCCCGACAAAGTCAGTGTGCCGGCGCCGGTCTTGGTGAGAAGGCCGCTGCCGCTGATGCCGCCTGTCAGGCCAAGGTCGGAATCGGTCTGGAACGTGCCATTGCCAGTCAAGGTTACATTGCGGCCGCTGGTGAACGCGGACGTCGTCTGCAGCGTGCCCGTATTGAAGGTAAGCGCGCCGGAAGCAGCGCCGAGATTCTCGTTCGAGGAGACCTGGAGGATGCCGCCGAGTATGGCCGTGCCGCCGCTATAGGTGTTGGTGCCGGTCAGAACGGTCGTGCCGGTTCCGATCTGGCTCACCGTGCCGGTGCCGGAGATGATGCCGGAATATGCAAGCGTGTCGCTGCGTTTGAAAGCCAGCGTGCCGTTGTTGGTGACATCGCCGACGATCGAGCCGCTCGTGCCGCCATTGCCGAGCTGCAGCGTGCCCTGCTGAATATCCCAGTTGGTCGTGGCCGTGTTGTCAGCGGTCAGCGCCCAGGTGCCGCTACCGGTCTTCTCGAAGACGTCGAAGTTCCGGTATTGCCCGGTGTCACCGATCGAACCATCCAGGATCGAAATGCCTGTTCCGCTGAGCCGAAGGAGATCCGTGGTCGCCGTCGCGTTCGCCACCACGTTGCCGAAGATTTGCGAGCCGGTTTGCAACTCAAGGTGAATCGAGCCTGTGGTCGGCGTGACGCCGGAGGTCCATCCGATAGCTTCCGTTGCGCCGGTTCCGGCTCGAATTATTCCACTGTTGACGATGTCGATCGTCTCGGTTGCGGAGTTGGAGCGGATCGCAGCGGCCAGATTGCCGCCTTCGATCGTGCCGGTGTTGACGATCTGGCCGCTTCCATTGCGTACCAAAATGCCCACACCTGAGCTTAGTGCGTTGCCGGCACCGGACCCGCCGCGGATGGTCCCGTGATTGGTCACGGTAGAGTTGGTGCCGGTGCCGCCCAGGTCGATACCGACGCCGCCTCCGAATCCGCCAGTGTTGCTGCCGCCTTCAATGGTGCCGAAATTGGTCATCGACGAGTCGCGCCTGACCTGGGCGCCGGTTCCGCCGCCGCTGGCGGCGGCTGCGGTTGAGCCACCCGTGATGGTACCGCTGTTATTGAAGGTCGTAAGGCCGGTAAGGCTAAGGCCTACGCCGCCGGCGCCTCCACTGGAGGAGCCGCCAATGACCGTACCATTGTTGGTGATCGTGCTCGGAATGGTGCCGCCATTCTGATTGAAGCCTACGCCGGCGGTGCCCGCACTGGCCGCTCCCTGGAACGTCCCTGACAAGGTCAGCAGGTTGCCGTTCGTGGTCGTGACGCCGAAGTTGTTTCCGACGATGCCGGTGATGGTGAAGCCCTGCGTGTCGAGCGTGATGGGCTTGGTGGGGTTCGGCATATTTCCCGCGACGAAGCTCTGGGTCGCTACGATCGTCGCACTGGCGTCGCCGTCGGCGTTTGCCGCGGCCACGGCATTGTTCAACTCGGTCGCGTTGCTGACCACATAGGTCGCGGCCGAAGCCGTGGCCGGAAACCAGCAGGCGACCGCGATACCGCTTACCCCGGCCAGCAGTTTTCTTCCTCGAATGCGCCGAAGCGCGCGCCCGCTCGCTCTCATGGTGCCCCCGCTCGAAAAATATGCGCCCGCGCCGGATGCCCGCGATCTGAGGCGGCGCGCCGAACCAAACCGACAACAAGTTAACTTGGAGTTTGAGCCGTGTCTTGTAGTTGAATTGTCGGTACTGGATTTTTTCTTGGAGTTACTTCAAAGCAACATTAGTTTTTTAAAATATAAGATGGACAAAAATAAGCTTTCACTTAAATGTCGGTCATGCAGGGCCGGCAACATATACGGAAACGCCGAGGCGAGCATCTGTTTGCCTCAGGAACGAAGTCCAACCATGCGTCAAAGCCTAAGGGCAATTCCAGGAAAAGCGTGTAAGGGTTTTCCGCCCGGGATTGCATCCAAACAAAGGGATAGAGCGGCTCGCCGTTTCCGCGAAACGGTGGACCGCTCTGGACATCGGCCAATGCGCTGGCTAGCGCCGCGCGATCTGGCGGTGGCCGTCGGGCAGGCGGGTGGCGATCAGCTTGTCGATGCGGCGGCCGTCGAGGTCGACCACTTCGAAGCGCCAGCCTTGCGCGTCGACGCATTCGCCGGTGTTGGGGAGGTGGTGCAGATGCGACAGCACATAGCCGGCCACCGTCTCGTAGTCGCGGTTCTCCGGCAGGTCGATGCCCAGCACCTCGGCCATCTCGTCGGCCTGCATGTAACCTGCGAGCAGCCATGAGCCGTCCTCGCGCTTGACGGCGTTTTCTTCCTCGCCGGCATCGAGGTCCGAGCGGAAGACGCCGGTGATCGCTTCCAGGATGTCGGCCGGCGTGACGATGCCTTCGAAATGGCCGTATTCGTCGTGGACGAGCGCCATCGGCACATCCGATTCCTTCAGCTTCGCCAGCACGTCGAGCGCGTCGGCCTGATCGTGCACGATGGGTGCTGCGCGCACATGCTGGCGCGGCTCCAGCACCTTGCCGCCGAGGATCGCCGACAGCACGTCGCGTGTCTGGACGACACCGACCATGGCATCGACATTGCCGTCGCCGGCGGGCAGGCGCGAATGCTGGGTCTCCATCAGGAGCCGCCTGATCGCCGCCTCGTCGGATTGCAGGTTGATCCAGTCGACTTCGGTGCGCGGCGTCATCACGGCGCGCACGGCGCGATCGCCGAGGCGCATGACGCCGGCGATCATGCGCCGTTCGTCGGATTCGATCGTGCCGTGATGCTCGGCCTCGGCGACCAGCATCTTGATCTCCTCGTCGGTGACCTTCTCTTCCGCCTCGCCGTGCTGGCCGAGCAGCCACAGAACAGCGCGGCCGGAAATGTCGAGCAGGAAGACGAGCGGCGCCGATACCGTGGCCAGGATGGTCATGGCAGGCGCCGCCCTGACCGCCACACGCTCCGGATCCTTCAGCGCGATCTGCTTCGGCACGAGCTCGCCGACGATCAGCGAGGCGTAGGTGATGAGCGCGACGACGATGCCGACGCCGACGGGGTCGGCGATGTTCTCGCGGATGCCGGTCGAGACCAGATATTGCGCCAGTCGCTCGCCGAGCGTGGCGCCGGAAAAGGCGCCGGAGAGAACGCCGACCAGGGTGATGCCGATCTGCACCGACGACAGGAACTTGCCGGGGTTGGAGCCAAGCGCCAGCGCGCGGCCGGCGCCCCTGACGTTGCGGTCGATCATCGCCTTGAGGCGGGCCGGCCGCGACGAGACGATAGCGAGCTCCGACATGGCCAAAAGGCCGTTCACCAGGATGAGGACGGCCACGACGGCGATTTCAACATAAAGCATGCGCGTCAATAGCATTGCCGCGGTGCATTCGAAAATAGTCCGCCGTTATTTTTGAAGCATTACAATTGGAGGCATGACGGGCGAGCCGTTCAGGCATCCCAAGGCGGCGCCGAAAAATGGTCGACGAGCGCGTCGATGACGACCCGCACCTTTGGCGTCAGCGCCCGCGTCACCGGCCAGACCGCGTGCACGACGATGTTCTCGACCAGACAGTCGGACAGGACCATTTCAAGCTCGCCGCGCGCCAGGCTCTCAGCCGCCAGCCAGGTCGGCAGAAAGGTGATGCCGCAGCCGGCAAGGGCTGCATCGAGCATCGGTTCGCCGTGGCCAAGAACAAGCCTGGCCTTGGGGACAAAAGTCGTCAGATGGCCGTCGGTGCTCCTGATGGTCCAGGGACGAACGACACCCTCGCGCCCATAGCCGATGACGCTGTGGCGGGCGAGGTCGTCGATGGACTGCGGCCTGCCATATCTTTCAAGATAGGCGGGAGAGGCGCATATCGCCGAGCGCTGGGCATAGATGCGGCGTGCCGCCAATGACAGGCTGTCGTCGAGATCGCCCATGCGCACCGCAAGATCGATGCCTTCCTCGATCAGGTCGACGCGCCGGTCGTTGAAGGAAATCTCGATGACCAGTTCCGGGAATCTGCTCGAGATGCCGAACAGCAGGGGGGCGACGCATCTGCGGCCAAAGGCTAGCGGAACGTCAATGCGCAGCCTGCCCGACGGGACCTGCCGGCTTGACGCGAGCAGCGCCTGCCCGGCCTCGATTTCCGCCAGTGCCCGCACGCAGGCGTCATAATAGCTTGAGCCTTCACTGGTGGGGCTGAGGCTGCGGGTCGTGCGGTTGAGCAGGCGAACGCCGAGCCGCTGCTCCAGTTGCGCGACCGATTTGCCGATGGCCGACTTCGTCACATGCAGCCGTTTGCCGGCCCCGGTGAAGCTGCCGGCCTCAACCGCATGAACGAATGCGACTATGCCTTGCAGGTCGATCGAATCCATGATGCGCCCGTTGTAGAGTTTCCCTCTCCAATCTGTCGTCGAATATCCCGCATTGCGGCATTATTTTCTATAGTTGGATCGCATAGATGTCTGGCGCAGCCATCAATAAAGGAGCGCCCCACATGAGCACCGACGGCAACAGGTCCTGGCAGATGACGGGGTTCGGCCTGTCAAAACTGAACCCTGTGAGCGGCAGATTACCCGAGCCAGGCCCGCATGAGCTTCTGGTGCGCACCAAGGCCATCTCGCTGAACTACAAGGATAAGTTGATCGTGGACGGCATGCTGATCCCCGATCTTTCCTTCCCCTTCGTGCCGACATCGGACGCCGTGGGCGAGGTCGTTGCCGTCGGCAGCGCGGTCAGCCGATTCCAGGTCGGGCAGCGCGTGCTCGGCCAGGTGATCGCCGACTGGCCGGACGGCGATGCGCCGCCGGTGCTCCACAAGCACACGCTGGGCTCGTCGCTCTCGGGCATGCTTTCCGAGCATGTCGTCTTCGGCGAGGACACCGCGGTGCTCGCGCCGCCATCGCTCAGCGATGTCGAAGCGGCGACGCTGCCGATCGCGGCGCTGACGGCCTGGTTCGCCATGGCCGAAGCGACAAGGCCGGTGCCGGGCCAGACCGTGCTGATCCAGGGCACGGGCGGCGTCTCGCTGTTCGCGCTGCAGTTCGCCGCGGCGTTCGGCCTGCGTGCCATCGTCACGTCGAGCAGCGACGAGAAGCTCGAGCGCGCCAAGGATCTCGGCGCCTGGCAGGTGATCAACTATCGCTCGCAGCCGGCTTGGGACGAGGCAGCCCGCGATCTGACGGACGGGCTGGGCGTCAACCATATCCTGGAAATGGTCGGCGGCGACAATGCCAGGCGGTCGCTCAATGCGCTTGCCGCCGATGGCCGGCTGTCGATCATCGGCCTGCTTGGCGCCATGGAGATCAGCTTTCCGGTCCTGCCGTTCATGCGCAACCGCATCGTCATGCAAGGCATTTCCATCGGCCACCGCCGCAGTTTCGAGCGCATGAACCAGGCTATCGAGGCGCTTGGCATCAAGCCCGTCATCGACAAGGTCTATGGCTTCGACGATGTGCCGGAGGCTTTCGGGCATCTGGAGAAAGGGCCGTTCGGCAAGATCGTCATCGCCATGACCTGACTTGCCGCGCTGTCACGGCAGAGTCTTCAGGACGCCGACTAGCGCGAGGCCGTCGGTGAAATACGGATCGCCGCCGCCATTCCTGCCGTCCCGCGTGGCACCGATCGCCGGTACCTCGCTGGTCGAGGTCAGCAGACCCGCCGCCTTGAGATCGCCGATCAGGAAGTTGCGCTCGGCGTCGATGTCCGGGCCGATATGGTGGGTGATGGCGCCAGTGTCGTGGCTGAGGCCGACGCCGCGGTCGAAGCTGGCGGCCCCCAGCCAGAGCGGGCGGCCGTCGTCGCCGGCCGTGTTGGTCTGCCAAAAGCGGACATGGTGGCGCCTGTCGGCGCTGTCGCCGACCGGCTTCTCGAAGGCGAGATCCTGGGCGCGGCCTTCGAACAGCAGGCGGCTCACCGGGGCATCGGGATAGGGCCGGGAGAACAAGACACTTTCCCCGATGTCGATCGCCGTCCTCAGTGTGATGGCATCGGCCGTATCCCAGCCGGCGACGGCAAAGGCGTGGACCACCTCTTTTTCGGTCCCGACAAGTCCGACATTGATCGGATCGCCCGGAATCCCTTGCGGCGTATGCGTCACCATCTCGAAGCGCTGCGTGCGGAAGCCGCGCTCCCGCCAGGTCCAGAATTCCGGCGCGGCGAGATAGGCAAAGGCCAGATAGAAGGCGCAGAAAGCCGCCAGCCAGATCGCCGCGCGCCGCCTAAGACTTCGCTCACTCACGAGAAACCGCTCCCGAGCCCGTTCGCGGCCACTCTATGCCGCGCCGATCGGATTGGGCAGGGGAATGCTAACTATTTGTTTTTACGCAATTCCGGACGGAAGGCTACGGCGAAGTCGCCGAGCCTAACCGCTGCGCAGTTTTCCTGGAATTGCTCTAGCGGCAGGCGCGATAACCGTTCCTGCGGTTCTTGACGTCGAAATGGAAATGGTTGCGGTGGTCGTAATTGTAACCCGGACCGAGCACCGTGTTGAAATACTGGCAGCCGTCGGCGCGCACATTGTTCAGGAAGCCGCGGGTGCGGAAGGCGAACAGGCCGGGCTTGCGGACGTCGATGTCGTCGCCATTGTTGAGCTCGATGCTCATGACGTCGAGGGCGTTGCCCTTGCCGTGCTCGGACAAGACACCTTCGCCGGCGATGTTGCGGCAGGAATAGCTCGAGCCCTGGTGGATCGCCCTGACGCCGGAGAAATAGCGCCAGCGGGCGGCCGGCACCAGCTCGTTCCGGGTCCAGGCCGCGAAGGTCGCGGCCATGTTGCAGGTCAGCGTGGCGGCCGGCTTCATCTCGACGCTGCCGATGGCCGAGACTTTCACCGGGAAGTCGATGCCGCACTGGCCTTCGTGGATCGGCTGGATATCGGTGTAGACGACGCCCATGCGCTTCAATTCGTTGCGGCAGTCGATCTCGCTGGCCGGCATCTGCTCGACCGGCGACATCGGCTCATCCATGCGCGGATAGGCGGCCTGGGTCATATAGGGGTTGGATGGGACAAGCCTCTGCATGCCGGAATATTGCGGCGCCTCGGGCACAGCGGCGGTCTGGCCACCGACGTCGACAGCCGGCTGCAGCGAGAAGACATCGCCGGTGGTGCAGGCGGATATCGCAGCGATGGCAAGCCCGGTGGCCAACCTGACGACGACGCGCGCACAATTGTTCTGTCGCGCCCTGGCAAGCATGGCGCCAAGTCTTCCGGCCATCGAAAGGTTTCCTGTCCCCGGATGGCACAAGTCTAGTCGGCAAGAGTAAAGGAAAGATCAGCGCCCGTATTCACGCCTGGGGCCGAATTGCGGCATCTGTTCTTATCGGCAGAACGTCCCTTATTGGCAGAACGTCCCGCCGTGGCGGCGCGGCTCGAGGTCGAAGTGGAAGTGCAGCGCGTGGTCGGGATCGCTGCCCGGGCCGAGCACCGTCTTGAACGGCCCGCAGGCAGCCTTGCGCACCGTGTTCAGGAAATTTGCATCCTTTTCGGGCGGCACCGGGCCGATCTCGATCTTCCTGCCATCCGACAGGGTGAAGGAAGCGATGTCCAGCGCATTGCCGAAGGCGTGCTCCGACAGCTTTTCGCCGCCGTGGCGCGGACGGCAGACGAAGGCGGAAGCCTGTGTGATCGATTTGAGATCGGCACCGAATTCGGCCTTCGCCGCCGGCTGGATGACATCGGCGGCAAAGTGCGCGGCAGCCTCGGCCATCCGGCAATTGAGCTCGGCGCCGGAACCGATGCCGATCGATTTTCCAAGCGTTTTCAGAACGATGGGGTAGGGGATCGAGCAGCCGATTGCAGCATCGTGCTCGGCCTTGTGCTCCTCGAATTCGACGCCGAGCGTCTTGAGGCGCTCACGGCAGGCAACTTCCTCGGCCGGCATCTTGTCGGCGGGACGATCGGCCGAGCGCGGATCGGGCAGCGGTTTGTTGTCGCCGGTACCAGCCGGTTTTTCAGGTGGCTTCGGCGCGACGGCGGGCGGCTCGACCTCCGGTTCCGCGATGTCGGGCCTTGGTGTCGGAATCGGCACCGCGCCCGGCGCCTCAGGTTCGTTGTTCATGTCGGTTGACGGCTTCGGTGCCGAAGGCTCGGGGCGCTGCCGCCTTCCCTGACGAGACTTCTCCTGATTGAACCGGTCGGATGCGTCGGCGTTTCGCGCTTCCGCGGGACGCGGCTCCGGCACCGGAACGTCGGCGGGCAAGGTCGGCTGGTCCTGCGTTTGTCGTTGCGTCAGCTTTGGCTCTATATGCCGCTTCGCTCGCGATCTCACGCGGTGCTTGCTCCTCGGCCTCAGGGGCCGATCGGCCCGCTGCGTCAATGGCTGCTCCATACGCGGTGTCAGCGGCTGCCTGTGGCGATGCTTGGCATCGGCCGGCGTGATCAGCAAGGTCGCCGCCGCCAAAGGCAGCGCCAGTCTGCAAAATCTCGAAAAGCTCAGCGTTGCCATCGGCCGGAAACGGCGCCGGCATGGTTAAGTTGCCTTGGCGGCGGCGGCGTTGCGATCAAAATCGGTTACCGGCCCGTTACGCGCCGATCGCCTCCAGGCCTTCCTCCAGCCAGTCGGCGAGTTGCGGCAGGCCAAGCAGGTATTTTGCAGTGCGCTTGTTGGCGCGCTCGCGCGCCGCGGCCACCGCGTCGATCCATTCGGAGGCATCGTAGTCGCCACGACCGATCCAGGCCAATGCCACCAGCTCTGCCGCTTCATCGACGTTGAGGTCGTTGATCAGCTCGCGGAATTCCTCTTCGGTGAGGTCTTCCGAAGCTTCCTCGACGAGGCCGTCGTGATGGTGGCTGTCGTGCGTGCCGCCGTCGAACTCGACCTCATGCTCGGCGCCGTCGTCGTAATCTTCGTTGACGGCGGCGCTCAGCGCCTTGGCCTTGAGGATGAACAGGCGCACCGTATCCGGATCGATTGAAAGCTCCCATTCCTTCTCGAGGCGTTGCTGCACGGGCCTTTCTCCCACGTAAGCGCTTAGCTGATGATAGCGGATTTGCGGCCCGCGTCACGTCAGTTCGCAAGGAGCGGGAGGCGCGCTCGGAAAGTCCAGTTGGCAGCCGTCAGCTTTTCGGGATGAAACCCTATCGAAGCGGCGTTAGTCTGGCATTGTCACGCTCACGGAGGCTTAAATGCGCAGACGTTTGCTTATTCAGGTCATGGCTGTTGGTGCCCTGCCGCTGTTCGCGGCGCCTGCTTTCACCGCTGGTGAAGGTGGTAGTGCTGGTTCTAGCGGCGGCCAGACAACCACCCAGTGCAAGAAAGGCGAGGTCTGGGACAAGAAGAAGAAGAAATGTATTGTGCCGCAATATGGCATGCTGGATGACGACAGCATCTACGAGGCTGGCCACGATCTGGCGATGGCCGGACGCTATGACGAAGCGATCTCCGTGCTGACTTTAGCCGCCAACAAGCAGGATCCGCGCATTCTCAACTATCTCGGCTATTCGCATCGCCATTCCGGCCGCGTGACCGTCGGCCTCGGCTATTACGAGGAAGCGCTGCGCATCGACCCGAACTACACGCTGGTGCGCGAATATCTCGGTGAGGCGCATCTGCAGATCGGCGATCTTGCCGGCGCGCAGCAGCAGTTGATGGAGATCGAGAAGCGGACCGGCAAAGGCTCGCGCGAATACGGCATGCTGTCCGAGCAGATCGATCATTTCCTGAGGAGCTGATTCGACCACCGGCTTCCCCAAACCGGCCGTGCGCAATCACGGCCGGTTTTTTTTCCGCCTGCCGCATTTCGCGGCCGGACCGTTTCGCGAAAGCGGTGGTGAATTTGCCAAACTTCATTTTTGGGCGTGAAAATCACACGAAGATCGCTATATTCAGGGAAATTGTGGTGAAACGGTTCCGTTAGCCCGAGGCTGCCGGACCGTTTTCTTTTTGTACCCATCGACAAGGCCGCTCCCGATAAGCGGGGGCGGTGGCAGGAAAGGTCAGGCATATGAACAAGGTCCCGATGACAGGCGAGGGGTTCGCGTCATTGAAGGAAGAACTGCGCTGGCGCCAGCAGGAAGAGCGTCCACGCATCATCGAGGCGATTTCCGAAGCGCGCTCGCATGGCGACCTGTCCGAAAATGCCGAGTACCACGCCGCGAAAGAGGCTCAGAGCCACAATGAGGGCCGCGTCAACGAGCTCGAGGACCTGATCGCGCGGGCCGAGGTCATCGACGTCTCGAAGCTCAGCGGCGACAAGGTGAAGTTCGGCGCCACCGTCGTGCTGGTCGACGAAGACACCGAGGAAAAGAAGACCTATCAGATCGTCGGCGACCAGGAAGCAGACGTGAAGTCCGGCCGCATCTCGATCTCCTCGCCGATCGCGCGCGCGCTCATCGGCAAGGAAGTCGGCGACGCCATCGAGGTCAATGCGCCCGGCGGCGCCCGGGGTTATGAGATCGTCCAGGTGCAGTTCATCTAGGGCCCCTACGCCGCTGCCTGGGACTTGAGCATAAGCAGCCGTTCAGCCTCCTCCACCACCTCCGTCGGCGTGACCTTGCCGCTGGCGGGCGCCAGCAAGGTCGACGAGAACGGCCCGCGCGGACCGGTCAGGCCCGGCTCCGTCGCCAGGAATATGGCGACGGTCGGCAGACCGAAGGCGCTGGCGAGATGGGTGAGGCCGGTGTCGGCGCCAATCACCAGCGTCGACCGGCCAAGGATCGCGGCGATTTCCGCGAGCGGCGATTTCGGGATCAGCACCGCTCCCGGAACGGCACCGGCGATGGCTTCGGCAACGCGCTTTTCAGCTTCGTTCGACCAGGTGACGACAGGCGTGAATTGCCTGGCAACCAATTGGCGCGCGGCCTCGATCCAGTCCTCGACCGGCCATTTCTTGTCCTCGCGGCTGGTGCCGTGCAGCAGGAAGGCTGTTTTCCCCTCGACCCCGGTAAGCCCGCCTGCCGGCGGCACAATGCCGGAGGCTAGCGTCGAAAGATCCGGCTGATAACCCAGTACCAGGCCGAACAGGCGCCTGGTGCGCTCGATAGCGTGCAGGTCGCGCGGCACTGCGTATTTGCGCTGATAGAACAGCGTCGCCGAGGGCTCGCGGGCGCTGGAGCGGTCGAAGCCGGCGATCGGCGCGCCGGCCTGCCTGGCGACCATGGCCGATTTCAACAGCCCCTGGGCGTCGAGAACCAGGTCATAGTGGGCGGTTCGCAGAGCGTGGCGCAGGCCGGCCATCTCGCGCCATGTGCCGCCGTCGAACGGCTTCCTGCGCCAGCGTCGGATCGCCACCTTATGGATGGATTTTATCGCCGGATGCAAGGCGACGATGCCGGCGAAGGCCTCTTCCACGCACCAGTCTAAACTTATGTCCGGGCGATTGCGGAGTGCATCCTCGACAGCCGGGAACGTATGGATGACATCGCCCATCGACGATGTCTTGACTATCAGCACCTTCATGCGGCTGCCGGAACCTTGAGCAACCGGTCGGCCGCGGCCGCGACCCGCGCGACGTCGAGCGTCTTGAGGCAGTTGAGATGGCCGAGCGGGCAGACCTTGCTGTGGCAGGGCGAGCAGGAAAGCTGGAGCCAGATCAGCTCCGAGCGATCGGTCAGCGGCGGCGTGTTCTCGGGCGAGGTCGAGCCGTAGACGGCGACGATCGGCGTGCCGACGGCGGCCGCGACATGCATCAGCCCGCTGTCGTTCGACACGGCAAGCTTGGCCGCGGCGACCAGGTCGATGGCGTCCTCGAGCTTCGTCCTGCCGGCAAGGTCGATGGCGCCCGGCGCGAGCCTCGCGATCTCGCCGGTGACTTCGGCGTCGTTCTTCGAGCCGAGCAGGGCGACGCCCAAACCCTTTGCCATCATGCCTCGGGCGAGCTCGGCATAGTGTTCGCTCGGCCAGCGTTTCGCCGGGCCGAACTCGGCGCCCGGCATCAAGGCGACGAACTGCTTGGCGTCGAGCCCGAACCGCGCCAGCAGATCGGCCTGGTTGGCCGTATCGACCGTGAGTTTCGGCGCGCGGAACGTGCCGCCGCGCGCCAAGCCGAAATAGGCTCGCGCCGTGCGCCGCTTGAGGGTGTCGGGCAGCGGAACGATGTCCGTCAGCAGCCCGTAGCGCATTTCGCGCAAATAGCCGACGCGGCGTGGAATGCGGGCAAAGAACGGGATCAGCGCCGATTTCCAGCTCCCCGGCAGCACATAGGCCATGTCGTAGCGGCCTCGCAGCAGGCGGCCGAAGCGCCTGCGGCTGCGGAATTCGAGCGCACCTGGCATCAGCGGGAAATCGATCTGGCAGCGAATTTCCGGCATGCGCTTGACCAGGGGCGCTGCCCAGGCAGGCGCCAGCACGTCGATGGCGGCGTTCGGATGCTTTTCCTTCAGTGCCGCGAACAGGCACTGGGCCATGACCATGTCGCCTACCCAGCGTGGGCCGATCACGAGGATCGTTGGGCTTTCAGCCATTGGACATAGTCCCTGACGCCGGTTTCGACGGTGCGGAATTGGCCATTGTAGCCGGCCGCGCGCAAGCGGGACATATCCGCCTGCGTAAAACTCTGGTAGCTGCCCTTGAGATGATCAGGGAAGGGGATGAACTCGATCTCACCCTTGCCGAGCGTGTCGATCACCGTCTCGGCAATGGCCCGGAACGGCTGGGCGCGGCCGGTGCCGCAGTTGAAGATGCCGCTCAGGCCCCGTTTCCAAAGCCACAGATTGACGTCGGCGACATCGCCGACATGGATGAAGTCGCGACTCTGCTCGCCCGGGCCGAAGCCGTCATAGGCGCCGAACAGTTTCGGGTTCTGGCCTTGCTCGACCTGGTTGAACAGATGGAGGGCAACCGATGCCATGGCGCCCTTATGCGCCTCGCGCGGCCCGTAGACGTTGAAGTAGCGCAGGCCCGTCACTTGCGAATGGTCGGCGTCGACATTGCGGCGGACGTAGTCGTCGAACAGCTTCTTCGAATACGCGTAGACGTTGAGCGGCCGCTCGAACTCGGGCTCCTCGCGGAACTCGCTGCCGCCGCCATAGACCGAAGCCGAGGAGGCGTAGAGAAAGGGCACGCGCAGGGCGAGGCAGGCGTGCAGCAGGCGCTTCGAATAGGCGTAGTTCACGTCCATCATGAACTTGCCGTTCCATTCGGTGGTGGTCGAACAGGCGCCCTGATGGAAAACGGCCTCGACGCGGCCGATCTCGCCATCCTCGAGCCGGACCAGAAACTCGTCCTTGTCGAGATAATCGGCAATGTGGAGGTCGGCCAGGTTGGCGATCTTGTGGCCGTCGGTCAGATCGTCGACGACCATGATGTCGTCGTGTCCGTCGGCGTTGAGCGCGGCGACGATGTTGGAGCCGATCATGCCGGCGCCGCCCGTGACGATGATCATGAAGGCCTCTGTTTGCGTTGCCGATTCCGGCTCTTATAGGGGAGGCGGGCGGGAGTGTCGATAAAGCACGTTCGCGGGCTAAGCCGGCGATGCTTGGCCATAGTCGCGCCGCAAAGCTCCCGCTTCACTCGCGCCCGTTCCGCCTGCCCGGTTCGCAGCCTGCCGTTGCGCTAGCCCCAATTGCGGTATATCGGCATCGCAAATACGATGGGCGCTGCAATTCCGGCGCTTCAAACCGACCAAATCCGCCCTCGGGGCGCCAGTGAGATGATCAAGCACAATCCGCCTTCTCCGGAACCTTTGCATCGCACCATCGCCCGGTTCGGTGACGTCACCGTGCTGGTGGTGGGCGATTTCATCCTCGACCGCTTCATCAACGGTGTGATCGAGCGCATCTCGCCGGAAGCTCCGATCCCCGTGCTGCATGGACGGGGCGAGACGCTCAACATGGGCGGCGCCGGCAATGTCGTCTCCAACATCGTTTCGCTGGGCGGGGCCGCCATACCCGTGTCGGTAATCGGCGCCGACCAGGCGGGCAACAATCTGATGCGGATGCTCAGCGAGAGCGGCGTCGACACCGACGGGCTCCTGCAGCGCCAGGACCGCATGACCTCGTCGAAAAGCCGCTTCAGCGCACTCAACCAGCAGGTGCTGCGTTTCGACGAGGAGGAGATCAAGCCGCTGGCCCGCGGTGAGCGGGCTGCGCTCGTCGAGCACTTTCAGGCCGCGCTTGCGCGCGCCGACATCGTCATCCTGTCCGACTACGGCAAGGGCATCCTGCTCGACGGCGTGGCGGCCGAGCTGATCGCCATCTGCCGCGATGCCGGAAAGCCGGTGCTGGTCGACCCGAAGGGCCGCGACTATGCGCGCTATGCCGGAGCGACGGCGGTGACGCCCAATCGCAAGGAGCTTGGCGAGGCGGTCGGGCGCGCGGTCTTCGGCGACGACGAGATCGTCGCCGCGGCGCGGGACCTGATCGCCGCGCATGACTTCGACTTCATCGTCGCCACGCGCAGCGAAAAGGGCATGAGCGTCGTCACCGCCGAGGATGCCCGCCACATCTCCACGCAGGCGCGCGAGGTGTTCGACGTCTCCGGCGCCGGCGATACGGTCATCGCGACCTTCGCGCTTTCCCTCGCCGCCGGCGCCGACCGGGTGCATGCCGCCGTAATCGCCAACGCCGCCGGCGGGGTCGTGGTCGGCAAGCGCGGCACGGCGCGGCTGACGGTCGAGGAGCTCTCCGGCGCGCTGTTCCGCTCGCACGGGCCGGTTGTCCACCAGGATGCCATTCTCGACGCCAAGGCAGCGGCCAGGATGGTGGCGGCGTGGAATGAGGAGGGGCTGACCGTCGGTTTCACCAATGGCTGCTTCGACATCCTGCATGCCGGTCATGTCAGCCTGCTGCACGCCGCGCGCAGCCAGTGCGACCGGCTGGTGCTCGGCCTCAACAGCGATGCCTCGGTGCGCCGGCTCAAAGGTCCCGGACGCCCGGTCAACGACCAGCATGACCGCGCCTGCGTGTTGGCGGCGCTTGCCTCGGTGGATGCCGTCGTCGTCTTCGAGGAGGACACGCCGCTCAAGCTGATCGAGGCGCTAAAGCCCGACATCCTGGTCAAGGGCGCGGACTATACGATCGAGACCGTGGTCGGCGCCGACGTGGTGCAGAAGGCGGGCGGGCGCGTGGTGCTGGTCGACCTCGTCGCCGGCAAGAGCACGACAAGCACGATCGGCAAGCTGCGCGCCGGCGGCACGAATTGAGGGTTTCATGTCCGAACTGAACGATTATCTGGTCCGCTCCGCGGCGGCGATCTCGGCGATGGTCGAGCGCGACCTCACCGGCGAGATGGAGCGCGCGGTGAGCACGGTCGTGACGGCGCTGTCGCGGGGCAAGGCGCTGCTGATCTGCGGCAATGGCGGCTCGGCGAGCGATGCCATCCACATCGCCGGCGAACTGGTCGGCCGTTTCCTCAAGGAGCGCAAGGCCTACAATGTCATCGCGCTGCCGGCCAATGCGGCGGTGCTGACCGCCTGGGGCAACGATTATGGCTTCGACACGGTCTTCTCGCGCCAGGTCGAGGCACATGGATCGGAAGGCGCGGTGCTGCTCGCCATCTCGACCAGCGGCAATTCGCCGAGCATCCTTGCCGCCGCCGAGCAGGCGCGCGCCATGGGGATGACGGTGATCAGCCTCACCGGCGACACCGGCGGCAAGCTGAAGCCGCTGACCGACATCCTGCTCAACGTGCCGTCGACCTCGACACCGATCATCCAGCAGGGGCATCTCTGCCTCTACCATCATTTGTGCGAGGCGGTGGAAGCGCGTCTCAGCAATGGCTGACGGCGAAAGGGATTTTCCGCTCGCCGAGCCCGGCCTGTGGGTCGAGCGGATTGGATCCAGATCGTTCCCAGCCGGCCTGCCGGCGCTGTTTCTCGACCGCGACGGCACCATCAATGTCGACACCGGCTATCCCGACGATCCGGCCGCTATTGTGCTGCGCGACGGCATCGCGCCGGTCATAGAGGCCGCGAACCGGCGGGGCATCCCCGTCGTCGTCATCACCAACCAGTCCGGCATCGCGCGCGGCTATTTTGGCTGGGATGCCTTCGCCCGGGTCAATCAGCGGGTGCTCGACCTGCTTGCCGAGAAGAATGCAGCCGTCGACATGGTGCTGGCCTGCGCCTATCACGAGGCCGGTTCTGGCCCGCTGGCCGTCACCGATCATCCGATGCGCAAGCCAAATCCGGGCATGCTGCTCGAGGCAGGGCGCCGCCTCGGCCTCGATCTCGAGCGATCGCTGATCGTCGGCGACAAGCCTGCCGACATGGAAGCGGGCGAGCGCGCCAGCCTCACACGCGGCTGGCTGGTCGATGGCGAAGCCTCAACGATGGGCGGGCTTGCGGTTGCATCGTTGCGCGACGCCCGTGATCTCGACGGCCTGCTGGCCGCGATACGATCGCTCTGATCGCATATTGATTCGAACTTGGGCGCCAAACCGCTGGCTCTCCAGGGTTTTTCGGAAAAGCCGGCGCAGTTTTCCAGGAATCGCCTTCGTCAGCTCGGAAAAGCCACCAGCCCTTCGTCTTTCACGCGGCGGATGGTGAGCGCAGTGCGCACCGTGTCGACATTGGGGGCCGAAGCCAGTTCCTCGATGACGAAGGTCTGGAAGGTGCCGAGATCGCTCGCCACGCAGTGCAGCAGGAAATCGGATTCACCCGAGACCATCCAGGCATCGCGAACGATCGGCCAGCCGCGTGTGCGTTCCGCGAAAGTCTTCAGCTCGGCGTCGGCCTGATGATGCAGGCCGATAAGGCAGAAAGCGACGACATCCATGCCGAGGGCCGGTGCGTTGAGCAGCGCCCGGTAGCCGCGGATGATGCCGGCCTCTTCCAGCCGCCTGACGCGGCGCAGGCAAGGCGGCGCCGAGATGCCGACCCGGTTGGACAGCTCGACATTGGTCATGCGGCCGTCGTTCTGCAACTCGCGCAGAATCTTCCAATCGATGGCGTCGAGATCGGCTTTGAGCGGCATGACCGGCCTTCGCGCAAGAATCTTTCGCGATTTTGTAATTTGGTTTCGCGCGCGAGGCCATCCCTTCCCGATAATTTTTGCGCGTTCGAAGGGACATGGCCGGTTATGCCTTCGCTATGAAGCTTTCCGGGGACGAAGGCCAAGCTGCCTTGCTGGCTTGGCGGGCAGCACTTACATTACCGGCGACAAAACCACGGCCTCGCGCCGCAGGGGACTTTTAATGAACATCAAACACGCGCCCGTTCTCATCATCGGCTCCGGCCCGGCCGGCTACACGGCGGCAATCTATGCCGCGCGCGCCATGCTGAAGCCGATGCTCGTCGCCGGCCTGCAGCAGGGCGGCCAGTTGATGATCACCACCGACGTCGAAAACTATCCGGGCTTCGCCGATCCGATACAGGGTCCGTGGCTGATGGAGCAAATGCTCAAGCAGGCTGAGCATGTCGGCACCGAGATCGTCAACGACATCATCACCGAGGTCGACCTCAACGTGCGGCCGTTCCGCGCCACCGGCGATTCCGGCACCGTCTATACCGCGGACGCATTGATCATCGCCACCGGCGCGCAGGCCAAGTGGCTGGGCATTCCGTCGGAGCAGACCTTCATGGGCTTCGGCGTTTCGGCCTGCGCCACCTGCGACGGCTTCTTCTATCGCGGCAAGGATGTCGCGGTGGTCGGCGGCGGCAATTCGGCGGTCGAGGAAGCGCTCTATCTCGCCAACCTCGCCAGGAGCGTCACCGTCATTCACCGGCGCGGCGATTTCCGCGCCGAGCGCATCCTGCGCGAGCGGCTGTTCCAGAAGGACAATGTCCGCGTCATCTGGGATACGGTCGTCGACGAGATCACCGGGCAGCCGGGCAAGGCGCCGCTGCCGCCTTCGGTCGAGGGCTTGAAGCTGCGCAATGTGATGACCGGAGAAATATCGCGGCTGCCGGTCGACGGCGTCTTCGTCGCGATCGGTCATGCGCCGGCGGTCGAGCTTTTCGTCGGCAAGCTCAAGCAGAAGCCGAACGGCTATCTATGGACGGCGCCTGACTCGACCCGCACCGACGTCCCCGGCGTGTTTGCCGCCGGCGATGTCACCGACGATGTCTACCGCCAGGCGGTGACGGCGGCAGGGCTCGGCTGCATGGCCGCGCTCGAAGCGGAGAAATATCTGGCGGGGATCGAGGTTCACCGGGAAGCGGCGGAATAATCGATCGGCTGAAAAAAGCCGTTTAAAAGCCTGATTTTTCATTCAGACGCCAAAGGCAACACGAGGGGAATCATGGCGCTGGACTGGGACAAGCTACGCGTGTTTCACGCTGCGGCGGAGGCTGGGTCGTTCACCCATGCCGCCGAGACACTGCATCTTTCGCAATCGGCGATCTCGCGGCAGGTCAGCGCGCTCGAGCATGACGTTGGTGTGGCGCTGTTTCACCGCCACGCGCGCGGCCTCGTGCTGACCGAGCAGGGCGAGATGCTGTTCCGCACGGCGCATGACGTGCTGATGAAGCTGGAGACGATCAAGTCGCGGCTGACCGAGACCAAGGATCGGCCGTCCGGCGTGCTGAGGGTGACGACCACGGTAGGCCTGGGCGCGGGCTGGCTGACTGAGCGGGTGCAGGAATTCATCGAGCTCTATCCAGAGATCAGCCTGCAGCTCATCCTCGCCAATGAGGAGCTCGACCTGACCATGCGCCAGGCCGACTGCGCCATTCGGCTCAGGCAGCCACAGCAGCCGGACCTCATCCAGCGCCGGCTGTTCACCGTGCATTTCCATCTCTACGCGGCGCCTTCCTATGTCGCGAAGTTCGGCAAGCCGGCCTCGATCGCCGAGCTCAGGAACCACAGGATCGTCACCTTCGGCGTGCCGGTGCCCGCGCATCTGTCGGAACTGAACTGGCTGGAGACGGTCGGCGATTTCGAGGGTGGCCAAAGAGTGCCGACGCTGCAGATCAACGACATCCTGTCGATCAAGCGCGCGGTGCAGGGCGGCGCCGGCATCGCCATGCTGCCCGATTACGTCATCAGCAAGGACTCGAACCTGGTCCAGTTGCTGCCCGAGACCGAGGTGCCATCCTTCGACACCTATTTCGCCTATCCGGACGCGATGAAGAACCAGGCGAAGCTGCATGTGTTTCGCGATTTCATCATCGCGAAGGCGCGTAGCTGGTCATTCTGAGACAGCCTGAGACGCCACCGGACGTAAACTGCTACCCGCGCCAAGGCGTGATGCGCGGCAGCCAGCCGGGCACGGCGCGGCGGTAGGTTTCGTACTCGGCGCCATAGCGCCGGGCGAGCGTCGGCTCCTCGTAGACCTTGACGAAGGAGATCATCGCCGCCGCGGCGATGAGGCCGTAGACCAGCACCGCCCAGCTCGAAAAGATGAGCACCTGGCCAAGGATGATCGACAGCACTGCGACATACATGGGGTTGCGCACGTGGCGATAGATGCCGCCGACGACCAGTTTCTCGGTCGGCGCGACCGGGGCCGGCGTGCCCAGGCCCTCCAGGGCGAAACGGGCGAAGGCGTGAAGCAGGACCCCGGCCGCCCCGATCACCAGAATCCAGCCCAGGGGCACGAAACCCGGCACCGTGGACCACGGCACACGATAATGATCGGTCAAAAGCCAGGGCATCAGCCCTGCGACCATGCCGGGTGCCGCGACCAGGAACAGCGCGCTGCCGGCGACTGCCGAAAACGTCCGCATCAGGTCCTCCTGCCGCAAAAATGAACGCGGCCTGCCCGAATCCGTATCATTTCGGATTTCACGTATTTCCGGACAGAATCGGCAGCGATTTGCATATCAGCGATCGCTTTCGGTCCGGAAAGGCCCAGGATTCGGCGATTTTTGCTGGTCCTATCGGTTCCCGGAATAGGTTGGACCACAGCCTGCGTCTTTTTGCATGCGTGTGTTGCAAAATAGATGCTTGTTTCTTGGGCATGATGAGCACATATATAGTTCATCTCCAGGGCGCGTTCTCCTCCCATTAGCGCCCTCGAGTGTTCCCCTCTGGAGGTTAGCCCTAATCGGCACTTCCAATCAAACTCAGCCGGATCTTTATTGATCCGGCTTTTTTGTTGCGCCGAGGTCACGCCGACACCGGAAATGTGTGCGCCGGGACCACGTAACAGTGACATGTAACATCGGGTAACATGTCGCAGACGCACTCTATCGATTAAGTAGATCATAGGACGCGGTTGGTCGGTCCGGGAGATGGGGGCATCACTCGGGCAGGCCGGGCTCAGGCAGCTACCGCGTCCGAACCATTTTTCCTGATGCGGCGGACCTGCCGTTGCCTCCCAGGAAGACGGTCCGCAATAAGAACGGCGTCCGGACGATCCGGGCGCCGTTTTCATATCATCAGCGAGATCAGTCAGGCGGCCTTGCCGTTGGCGTTCATCGCCTCGTCGGCCAGGCGGCCGGTCAACTCGGCCATATGGTCGAAGGCCGCCTTGTAGCTGGCGACGCCGGCCGTCGCCGAGCGCAACTCGATGATCAGGTCGCCGATCTCGGCCTGGGGCATGGTCGCCTCGACCACGTCCCAGCCGGGCCAGTCCGGCCGTGCGTCATAGCCAAGGATCTGGCCGCGCCGCTGCGGGATCAGCGCGATGATCTTCGAGGTCGCGTCGGAAGGCGTCACGATCTCGACCTTCATGATCGGCTCCAGCAGAACCGGCGAACAGGCCGCCATGCCTTCCTTCATCGCCAGCTTCGCCGCCATCTGGAAGGCCATATCGGAGGAATCGACCGCATGGTAGGAACCGTCGGACAGGTTGACGGCGACATCGACCACGGGGAAGCCGAGCGGACCCGTCTTCAGATAATCGCGAATGCCCGTCTCCACCGACTGGATGTAGGTCTTGGGCACGACGCCACCCGTGATGGTGTCGGTAAACTGGAAGCCCGAGCCGCGCGGCAGTGGCTTGATCTCGATCACGACGTCGCCGAACTGACCATGGCCGCCGGACTGCTTCTTGTGGCGGCCGCGCTGCTGGGCGGATTTACGGATCGTTTCGCGATAAGGCACCGCCGGCGAGTGACCTTCGATCGGGATCTGGTTCTTGCCCTCCAGGCGCTCGCGCACCACGCGCAAGTGCATTTCGCCATGCCCCGACAACACGGTCTCCGCGGAGTCCTGGTTGTGGTGCAGGCTGAGCGAAGGGTCCTCCTCGGCAAGCCTCTGGATTGCCGCCGACATCTTGACCTCGTCCTTGCGCTCCTTGGGGCGCAGCGCGAAGGCAAAGACCGGCTGTGGCGCTTCCAGCGTGACGAGAGGCTTGATGCCGCTCTTGGCGGAACTCAGCGTCTGGCCGGTCCTGACGTTATCGAGCTTGCCGAGCGCGACAGTGTCGCCGGCCCTGGCCGATGACAGCTTCAACTGGTCCTTGCCCAACATCTTGTAGATGCCGGAGACCTTCGTCGCGTCGCCGTTGGAGAGGAAGAGCTCGGCCGCATCTGCCAATTGCCCCGAAAGCACGCGCGACACGGACAGCTTGCCGCCATGCGCGGTGTGGATGGTCTTCATCACCTGCACGACCGTCTGGCTGCCGTCCGGCGCGCCCAAGCGCTTGCGGGTCGCCTCGATATCGGGCGCATCGTGGCGGATCGTCTTCAACAGGCGCAGCACGCCATTGCCTTTCTCCGCCGTGCCGATCAGCACCGGCGTTACCGTGCCGGCACGAAGGTCGGCGGCGAGGTCATCGAAAATCGCGTCCTTCGGCGGCTCGATCTCCTCCAGCAACTGTTCCATCAGTTGGTCGTCATGGTCCGCCAGCGTCTCCAGCATCGAGAAGCGGGCCTCGAGCTCGCGCGCCTTGTCGTCGTCCGGAATCTCGGCGATCTGGCTCTCGGCATATTCGCGGTAGACATAGGCGCGCTCGAGCGCCAGATCGATCGAGCCGATGACGACGCCGTCCTTGCGCAGCGGAATCTGGCGAAGCAGCAGCGGCACCGAGCTCGCCGGCTGCAGCATCTTAAGCGTCTCGCGCACACCGGCGATCGCCTTGTCCACCTTGTTGAGGAACAGGATGCGCGGCACGCCGAGATCGTCGAGCTTGCGCATGATGAGCTGGAGCGCGGGTATCTTCTTTTCGTCCGCTTCGGCAACGACGACTGCGACATCGCAGGCTGCAAGCACCGGCTCGGCCTCGAAGGCGAATTCGATGGAGCCGGGGCAATCGACGAAGGTGAACTGCTCGCCCATGAATTCCGTGGTGGCAAAGGTGGCCTCGACGCTCATGGCGTGGGCGCGGGCTTCTGGCGAATGATCGGAAACTGTGTTGCCCGATGAAACGGGATTCTGGCGGGGGATGGCGCCCGTGCGGGCTAGGATTGCTTCGAGAAGTGTCGTCTTACCGCTTGCGAAGGGACCGACTATGGCAATGCATTTCGGTCCCGTGCGTCGTCCTCCGGCGCGAGTACCCATGGCTGACCTCCACTCAGGCGTTTCCCTGGGAGCGGCGGCCGGCCTGTTCGGCCGTCGCGGGCGGGGTTGTTGCTCACCACCTGCCCAAGGCCATCGTCACACGGGTTCGCGGAGAGGGCAAGAAAAATAGGAAATGCGCCGGCTTTGGTTTTGTCAGGCGTCCAGTTTGTCAGGCGCTGAGCGCGAGCGGCTCGCCATCGGTGGCGCACAGCACGCTCGTCTTGTCGCGCGGCGCCGGCTTGCCGAAGAAATAGCCCTGGAAGCGGCTGCAGCCAGCGGTGCGGGCAAGGGTGAACTCCTCCGACGATTCGACGCCCTCGGCGACGATGGTGATGTCCTGGATGCGCGCGATCTGAGCCAGAGCGGAAACGAAGATCTGCGCCACCTGGTCGTGGGCGAGGCTGCGGATGTAGGAACGGTCGATCTTGACGCTGTCGATCGGGAGCGTCTTCAGATAGTTGAAGCCGCAATGGCCGGTGCCGAAGTCGTCGAGCGCGATATGGAAGCCAAGCCCGCGCAATGCTTCGAGGCGCCTGAGGATTTCCGGCGTGGCGGCCATTGCGACCGTCTCGGTGATCTCGATGATGAACTCGGACGCCGATCTGCCGGTCTCGCGCAGAATGCGCTCGCACATCGTCACGATCTCGTCGCGCTTCAACTGCTCGCCGGAGACGTTGATCGAGATACGCCGCCCCTGAAAGTGGCCGATGTCGGCGCAGGCGCGCTTGAACACCCATTCGCCAATCATGTCGATCAAGGTCGAGCGCTCGGCGATCGGGATGAACTCGGCAGGCGAGATCAGGCCGCGGACGGGATGGCGCCAGCGGATCAAGCCCTCGAGCGCGTCGATGGAGCCCTCGGTGCCTACGATCGGCTGATAGTGGAGCTCCAGCTCGCCAAGATAGACGGCGGCGCGCAATTCACGCTCCACGAGACGGCGATAGCGCTTGTCCGACAGCATCTCCTCGTCGAAGACGGTTACGCGGCCCCGGCCTGCCGCCTTGCTTTCGTAGAGCGCGAGGTCGGCAAGCAACATCAACTCGGTGGGATTGGAAGCGTGCAGCGGCGCAAGCGCGACCCCCAACGAGATCGATAGTGGAATGATCTTGCCTTCATGCCGCTTTCCGGCCCGCATCGCGTCGAGCAGCCGGCGCGCATCCTTGTTGAGGGCAGCCGCGTCACCATGCGGGACGATGATGCCGAACTCGTCACCGCCCAGCCGTCCGATGATGCCGTCGGCAAAGATGCGCTCCGCCTCCTTGACCAGATAAGCAAGGGCAAGGTCGCCGAACTGGTGGCCAAAGGTGTCGTTGAGCTGCTTGAAATGATCGAGGTCGATCAAAAGCAGGCTTGCTTGCCGCCGGTTGCGCAAGCTGCCCAGCCTGTCGCTCAATGCTTCGAGGAAATAGCGGCGGGTCATGGCGCCGGTCATTGCGTCGACGCTGAGAAAACGGTGCTTCTCGGCTTCAGCGTCCGCCGCCGACCGCAAGCGCTGGACGACGCTCGAGCGCATATACATCAGCACCAGGAGCGCAAGGCCGGTCGATGCGACCGACACGGCGAGAGCCGCGGTGCGCGAGGCATCTTCGGTCAGGCCAAAGGTGGCAATCGCCGTGGCGGCGATGCTCGCCAAGAGCAGCGCCTGAATACCGCGGTAAATCCTGCCGCTATGATCCTTGATTGTCGCCAAGATGCTCATGTCCGCGCCCCCACAGCACGGGCCATGGCTAGAGCCGAGCGGTTAAAAAGACATTGAGCGCGACGACTGTCTTGCTCCGTTCTCCGATGCTCGGCTGATCGCCTAATTTTATGGTTAAAAAGCAACAATTTATGACGGTATTTTAAACAGCTAACAAAAAAGATTTGACGCAACCCCAAAGCTGCTTCGACACCCGTCGCCGTCTGCACCCGGAAGCGCCGGTTGCACTAGCCTCACAGCCGGTTGAAACTACATCCTGGGATGCGCCGCTTGCGGCTTCATGTTTCGTCAACGATTGAGGATTTGAACGATGAAGATCATTGCGTGCGGCAGCGTGCCGACGATCATCGCGCCGGAGAAGTATTTCACCGGCAAGGTGCTGCAGACGCCGATCATCGAGAAGGAGGCGCCGGCGCGGCTGAGGGCGACGCTGGTCAGTTTCGAACCGGGCGCCCGCACCCATTGGCACATGCACCCGCTCGGCCAGACGCTCTACGTCACGGCAGGGGCCGGGCTTGCGCAGACATGGGGCGGGCCGGTCGAGGTGATCAGAGCGGGCGACGTCATATCCTTCGCGCCCGGCGAAAAGCACTGGCACGGCGCCGGACCAAAAACCACCATGACGCATGTCGCCATGCAAGAGGCGCTGGACGGCAGCCACGCCGATTGGCTTGAGGCGGTCTCCGACGAGCAGTATGGCGGCTGAGAAGCCCAACAAAAAACCCGGCTTGATGAAGCCGGGTTTTCTCATTGGCTGGCCGGGTCGCCGATCAGGTCAGCGATGCGGTGAAGCGCTGGATGCGGGTGCAGGCCTCCTCCAGCAGCGCATCCGACGTTGCGTAGGAGATGCGGAAGTTCGGGCCGAGGCCGAAGGCCGAGCCGAACACCACCGCGACACCCTCGGCGTCGAGCAGCTCCGAGCAGAAGGCTTCGTCGCTATCGATGACCTTGCCGCTCTTCGTCTTCTTGCCTATCAGCGCAGCGCAGGACGGATAGACGTAGAAGGCGCCTTCCGGCGACGGGCAAGAGATGCCGCGCGCCTGGTTGAGCATCGAGACGACGAGATCGCGCCGCCCCTGGAAGATCGCCTTGTTCTTCGCGATGAAATCCTGCGGGCCGTTGAGCGCCTCGACGGAAGCCCATTGCGCGATGGTGCAGGCGCCGGAAGTCTGCTGGCCCTGGATCATGTCCATCGCCTTGATCAGCGGTACCGGGCCGGCGGCGTAGCCGATACGCCAGCCGGTCATGGCATAGGCTTTCGACACCCCGTTCATGGTCAGCGTGCGCTCGTAGAGGTTCGGCTCGACCTCGGCGATGGTCTTGAAGACGAAGTCGCCATAGGTCAGGTGCTCGTACATGTCGTCGGTCAGCGTCCATACATGCGGATGCCTGAGCAGCACGTCGGCCAGCGCGCGTAGCTCGGCCTCGGTGTAGGCTGCGCCCGACGGGTTGGATGGCGAGTTCATCAGCAGCCACTTGGTCTTCGGCGTGATGGCCTTTTCGAGCACTTCCGGCGTCAGCTTGAAGCCGTTGTCGATCGAGGTGTCGGCGAAGACGGAGGTGCCGCCGCAGATCGCCACCATTTCCGGATAGCTCACCCAATAGGGACGGGGGATGATGACCTCGTCGCCGGGGTTCAGCGTCGCCATGAAGGCGTTGAACAGGATCTGCTTGCCGCCGGTGCCGACGATGGTCTGCTCGGGCCGGTAGTCGAGATTGTTCTCGCGCTTGAACTTTTTCGCGATCGCCTCGCGCAGCGGCGCGATGCCGGAGACCGGCGGATATTTGGTCTCGCCGCGGCGGATCGCGTCGATCGCCGCGTTCTTGATGTTGTCTGGTGTGTCGAAGTCAGGCTCGCCGGCGCCGAGGCCGATGACGTCACGGCCGGCGTTTTTCAGCTCGCGCGCTTTCTGCGTCACCGCGATGGTCGCGGAAGGCTTCACGCGGGAAAGGGCGTCGGCAAGAAAGGCCATGACTAAGCGTCTCCAAGAGAGGGGCGCGGCCAGGAGCGGCCGCGGCGCCTCTCATGTCGCATCGCAGGCTCCAGCGCAAGCATTGTCGGATGATCCACAAGTCAAGGTGGCGTGAGCGGCGGCAATTATAAATTCATCAACGACCGGTAAACCCTTGGCTGGCAGGATGGCTGATTGAATTCCGCCGCGCTGGCGGAGCGAGGGACCTTTGTCGCGCAGCATCGGGCTTGCCCATATCATCCGTCATGACGACGGCACCTCCAGCGGTGTCTGGGGCATCTACACGCTGCAGAGCGCCTTCCAGCCGATCTTCGCCTTCAACGGAGGCAAGCTTTCGGTCGCCGCCTTCGAGGGGCTGATCCGGCCGTTCCGCGATGGCGAGCCGCAATCGCCGGTGAGCTTCTTCGGTACCTGCCCGGCGGCCGACCGGCTGCATATCGAGGCGCTGACAAGGACGCTGCATCTGCTCAACGCCGGCGCGTGCCTGCCGGAAGAGGCATCCATCTTCATCAATTTCGATCCGTCGGTGTTCACCGACCGCGCCATTGTCGACAAGGCGCTGCGCGACATGCGCCTGGTGCTGCACGAGGCCGGCATCGACCCGCGCCGCATCGTCTGCGAGGTGACCGAGCAGAAGTCGGCCTCGCAGGAAACGCTCTACAGCTTTGTCGAAGCGCTGCGAGCCAACGGCTTCCGCATCGCCGTCGACGACTATGGCGCCGACGATTCCGACATCAACCGCGTCAAGGAATTGCGGCCGGACATCGTCAAGTTCGACGCCCACTGGATCACCCAGCTCATGGAGTCCGGGGCAGGATTCGCGCTGCTGACCGCGATGGTGAAGAGCTTCGAAAGCCAGGGCATCCGCACGGTCTTCGAAGGCATCGAGGAAGGCTGGCAGCTGGAGCTCGCCGAGAAGTCCGGAGCCTCGATGGTGCAAGGCTATGTGCTCGCCAGGCCGGAGTTGGCGTCCACCAATTTTCGCGTCTTCGGCAAGAGTGCGCAGGCGCCCGCGACCGAGGAGGGCAAAGCCGCTGCCGCCAGGCCCGCTTCGGTGGCGCCAGCGCGCCCGACTAAGGCGTTTGGACGCAAGGTGACGCCATGATCGTGCGGCCCGAGAGGCGGCGCCCAGAAAGGCGGCGCAATGTCGCCGAGGCGATCTTCGCCGACGAGATCGGCCTCCAGTTCGGCGTCTATGGCGAGTTCCGGCTGTGGAGCGCCTATCAGCCGATCTTCGCGCCGCGGGGCAGTACGCTCAAACCTGTCGCCGTCGAAGCGCTGATCGAGCCGCGCCGCGTCGCAACCCCCGTTGCGCCGCAAGTTTTCTTCGACAGCGTCGCGGCATCGGACCGGCTGTTCGTCGAGACGATGTGCCGGATGCTGCATCTGGGCAACTACCGCAACATCGGCGTCGACGGGCTTGCCCTGTTCTTCAACTATGACCCGATGATCAACGATCACCTCGGGCGGGCACTGGCCGAGATCCGCCTTATGACCAGGCATCTCGGCGATTTCGGCCTCGAGCCGACCAAGCTCGTCTGCGAGATCACCGAACAGGCGGCCGACGATCAGGTGCTCGCCAGCCTCATGCGCGAGATGAGGCGTGACGGCATCCGCATCGCCGTCGACGATTTCGGCACCGGACATTCGACCGAAGCGCGCATCGGCCTTCTGTCGCCCGACATCGTCAAGATCGACGGCGGCTGGTTCGCGGAGCTCTGCCGTCATGCCGCAGCCGAACGGTTCTTCCGGCCGCTGGTCTCGATGCTGCACGACCGCGGCGCCAAGGTGCTGGTCGAAGGCATCGAGCAGGCCACGCATCTGCGCGTCGCGCTCGACGGCGGCGTCGACCTTCTGCAGGGATATCACCTTGCCCGCCCGGCGCTCGCCGGCACGATCTTCAACGACGAGCCGCTGTCGGTCGATGCGCTGCTCGGCATCGACAACAAGGTCGTGCAATTGCATCAGCGCCGCTGATGCTTTCCCCTAAAAACAAATCACTGGATGAAACGCGCGCGGGCGGGTTAGAGGCTTCTCGACATTCGACGCGCGAAGCGAGGGGCCATGATCCTTTATGACATGATCGACAGCGGCAATTGCTACAAGCCGCGTCTGTTGATGGCAAAGCTCGGCATTCCCTTCACCCGCATCGAGGTGAGCTCGCATACCGGCGAGACGCGCAAGGCCGACTATGTCGCCAAGAACCCGAACGCGATGGTGCCGCTGCTCGAGCTCGACGACGGCCGGCGTATCGCCGAATCCAACGCCATCCTGCT
Source organism: Mesorhizobium sp. WSM4904 (assembly GCF_029674545.1). Classification (NCBI taxonomy): domain Bacteria; kingdom Pseudomonadati; phylum Pseudomonadota; class Alphaproteobacteria; order Hyphomicrobiales; family Phyllobacteriaceae; genus Mesorhizobium; species Mesorhizobium sp. WSM4904. The sequence goes on from NZ_CP121354.1 coordinate 2,811,503, forward strand.
CTATCTCGCCGAAGGCACACGCTTCCTGCCGGCCGACAGATACGAGCGGGCGCTGGCCTATCAGTGGCTGTTCTTCGAGCAGTACAGCCACGAGCCCTATATCGCGGTGCGCAAGGCGCTGCTCACCTTCCCGGAAAGGGCGAAGGACGCGACGCCGGAAAGGCTGGCGCAAACGTTGGAGCGCGGCAACAAGGCGCTCGGCGTGATGAACAAGCACCTGGAGCAGAACGCCTTCTTCGCCGGCAGCGCCTACAGCGTCGCCGATATCGCGCTCTATGCCTACACCCACACCGCCGAGAAGGGCGGCTTCCAGCTCGACGCCTATCCGGCAGTGGTGGAGTGGCTGACGCGCGTCGAGGCGGACAAGGGGCACGTGCCGATCGAGTGGGTGCCTTAGTTCAACCCTCGTGTGGGGTGCTATTTGATAAGGCGATCATATTCGGCGTGAGTGCCGATCCAGATCCAATGATAGCCGTCGGTACTTTCTAGAGCCAAGGCGCGATAGTTGTCGTCTATTCTCGCTGACCAGAGTTCGCCTACCTTTTTGAAATGAAGCGATGGATGCCGCGGGTTGCTCTTCATCAACGTGAAGCTCTTGTCGGCCACACGGCGAACGGCTTTTGGCAAGGAGTTATATTTCGTCCAAAAACTGGCCGTAGCGCGGTGCCTCACAGGTCGCGCAGCTTACCGGCGGCTATCTCGGCACGAGCCTCGGCCACCAATTTGTCCAGCCGGCCCGCCTTTGCGTCGGCTTCGATCTGCTTGTCCCACAAGTCGGCCTGAAGCGCCTCGAACCATGCGGCAAATGCCTTCAGTTCTTCGGGGTTCAGTTCGGCGACGGACTTTTCAATCTGTTCGAGCTTGGTCATGGCCAGCAAATAACATAGTTGGGCCAACGAGGCCAATGGCGGCGATATAGCCAACAAAAAAGGCGGGACAATGCCCGCCTTCCTATGCCGGTAGCCTGATCGGGAGCGTTAGGCCGGGCCGGCAGCAATCTGCTGCTTCGGCTTGTCGGGTCCTTCCGCTCCGGCGCGCTTATCGCGCGACCGTCAGTACATCCGTGACTTGCCGCGCGCCCCGAACCTTCGTTCGGCGCGCGCCATCGCAAAAATCAGGCTGCCTTGCTCAGAGATCCAGCAGCGGACTTGCCGGTGCGGCGGTCCTGCTCGATCTCGAAGTTGATCTTCTGGCCCTCAACGAGGGTGGTCATGCCAGCGCGCTCGACGGCGGAGATGTGGACGAAAACGTCCGCGCCGCCATTGTCAGGCTGGATGAAGCCGTAGCCCTTGGTGGCGTTGAACCACTTGACTGTACCAGTTGCCATGTAAAATGCCCTTCGCATTTGCTTCGTTTGACCGGGCCAAAAACCCGGCCGGTGGTATCGAAATTTTGGAGACGTCAGCAAACGCGAAGATCGCGAGGCCCGATCGATCGGCCAAATTCAATGTGCCGCATATAGTATGGTTCGGGAACGAAAACAAGATGGAGTTGCCGGCACGCACCGAGATAGCGTGCGATGGGCGCTCCAATCGCGTGGAAGCTTGAGGCCAGGCGTGCGTTGTTGAGGGAAGACACGTTCGCTGTTGTAGGAGAGGATCATGAGGAGAATTCTGCTTGCCGCCTGCCTGATGCTGGTGGCCGCCGAGGCACAGGCTGCCGCGCGCTACGACCCGACGCGCATGAGCTGCGATCGCGTGCAGGCGACGATCGCCAGGCAGGGCGCCGTCATCCTGCGCTACCAGTCGACGCGCGTGCCGGGGCTGCCGCTCTATGACCGCTATATCCGGGACGAGCGCTTCTGCAACATGGGCGAGGTGAGGGCGCGGGCCTATGTGCCCAGCGCCGACACCAGGTCCTGCCCGGTCTATGTGTGCAAGCGGCCGGACTTCGACCGGCATTTCCGCCGGCGGCTCTTTCCTCATCGCTAGGGCTTGGCGCCCGGCAACTTTTCAGAACCCGAACGAAGCCTGCGCGGCCGGCGGCGGACCGACGCGCACGCCTTCCATGGCCAGCATCTTCTCCTTGGTGGCGGAGCCGCCAGGCGCAGAGAAGCCGCCGATCTTGCCGCCCGCGGCAAGGATGCGGTGGCAGGGAATGACCAGCGGCACCGGATTGGCGCCGAGGGCGGCACCGGTTTCGCGCGCGAGGCCGGAATGGCCGGCGCGCTTGGCCAGTTCGCCATAGGTGGTGGTCTCGCCGAAGCCGAGCTTGCGCGCGGCGTCATAGATGGCGAGGCGGAAATCGTCGACGCCGTCGAGATCGACCGGCACGCCGGAGAAATCGACATCCTCCCCGGCTGTATAGGCCTTGATCGAAGCGATCAATTCGACCACCCATTTCGGCTGCTCGGTGGCTCTCGAAACACCGGCATTGCGAAACAGCCGGCGCTCGACCGCTTCGCGGCTGCGTTCGGGCAGGCAGAGCCGGATCAGGCCCTTTTCGCTCCAGGCAATGCCCATGAAGCCGATCACTGTTTCTAACACTGCGTGGCCGGCCGTGATCGGTGATGCGTTTTCCATGGTGCGCTCCTTTCCGCAAACTGCGAAAAACAGGTACATCTCCAGTACAGATAGGGAACAATATCGCAGTTTGCTCCGAGTCTCGCCACCCGAAACCTGCATATTGGCCCCGATTGCCCGGTTGGAATCGCTGGTGTAAGGACTTTTTAACAACCGACAATCGGACCTGCAGGGCTTGGCAGCGAAAATCATCCTCACCGCGATCGGCGTGCTCGTTGCCGCTGCCGGCCTCAGCGGCTGTACCTCGACCTCGCAGATGAAGGCCACGCCCGCGCTTGCGGCGGCTTCGACGCCGGCCGTCGAGGACGATACACCGACCGTTGCGCTGCCTGAGACGGTGGCCGTGCTGCCTGAGCCTTCCGGCCTCGCGCAGGTACAGACGGCGGCGCTAGCCGGCGATGCCGTGGCGTTGGTGACTTCTGGGGCGACGATGCCCGGCGCGCCGACGACGCCTGGCGCGCCATTGCCGCCGCCGGTGCAACCTGGCACCGCGCTTCCGCCGCCGGCGCAACCCACGGCATTCGCCGGTTCGACACCCGTCGCCGGCCAGTTCCCGCCGCCGCCGGTGCTGATGGCCGGCGCGTCGCCGACCGGCCCCGCTTCGCTCAAGCAGGCAGCCGTCTACAGGACCGCCGGCGTTGTCATGCCGGTCACCGGTCAGTCAGCCAAGGTGGCTCCCATGCCGGGCGTCCAGCAGGCCGCCTATGTGGTGCCGCAAAACCCGGCGCTGCTTGCCCAACCGGTCCAGCCCGAACAGCATGCCAGCGGCCCGCGCGCCGAGATCGAGCGGCTGATCGAGAAGTATTCGGCGATCTACGAAGTGCCGGTCGATCTGGTGCGCCATGTCGTCAACCGGGAGAGCACGTTCAACCCGAAAGCCTACAATCACGGCCATTGGGGGCTGATGCAGATCAAGCACGCGACGGCGCGCGGCATGGGCTATGCCGGGCCGGCGAGCGGGTTGTTCGACGCCGAGACCAATCTCAAATACGCGGTCAAATATCTGCGCGGCGCCTGGCTGGTCTCGGGCGGCAACGCCAAGCGCGCCGACACGCTCTACCAGACCGGCTATTATTACGACGCCAAGCGCAAGGGTCTGCTCGATCAGACGGGCCTCGGCGTCGACCGCCGCCGCCTGCAGCCGGGCGCCTGAGCGTCCTACCCGGCGCAGGTCACCCAAGAGTGCGCAACTTGGGGGCGTAGCTGTCTGGGGCAGGGACATGCATGAGAACAAAGATCCTCGCCCGCCGGCCCCCAATGACATCCGCCTTCGCAAGCTTCTCGACGATGCGCTGACCGCGCCGCATTGGCCGGACGGATTCATCATGCGCCCCTTCGAGCACAGGGATGCGCAGGCCCTGCATGCGCTCCTGGAAGAGGCGTTCGACGACGGCGCCGACGGCCCGTTCGACGATTGGTGGGAGCGTATCTCGGGCGATGCCGAGTTCGATCCCGATCTCTGCTTCCTGGTCATCGACGGCAAGGGCTTGCTCGCCGGCGCCGCGCTTTGCTGGACGGCCGGCTTCGTCAAGGATCTTGCGGTCCACCCGGGTTCCAGAAAACGCGGCATCGGCGAGGCGCTGATGCGGCATGTCTTCCTTGCCTTTCGGGACAGGGGCGCGATCCATGTCGACCTCAAGACCAACACGGTCAGGCACGCCGCCGCCTTCAGGCTTTATGAGCGGCTGGGCATGATCCCCGTCGGCTGGGAAGGTTAATGATTTTCCACCGACCACCGGCATTGTGAACCGCTTCACATAGGATGACGTTAGGGCATGCTAATGCGTCGTCGTGCCGGGCGGCCGATCGGCGGATCGACGCGGGCAAGGCGTCGGAGGAGGCTGTGCCGGCATGCGTCAGCCACTCCAAGGCGGGCTCCGGGGCGGCGGGTTTCGGAGCCCGCCCGCTTTGGTTTGAAATCCGCCCTTCCATCCAGCCAGATTGAATTCTTGCGCTTCGATCAGCGGCCGAGACGCGGCCGATTCATGCCGAATAGCTGATGTTGGAACCCAAAGCGGCGCTCCGCATTCAAGTGCTGGGTGGGCATCTGATGGCTGTCGGCGCGCGCAGTCTCGGCCGCCAGCCTCCAAAGGGAGGTCCACCGCCATGAAGCTTCTTCACGCATTTCTTGCGCTTGCGGCCGGCGCGATGTTCGCCGCAGTCCCAGCTCATGCGGTCGACCTGTCGATCGTGTCGGGCGACACCGGCGACGGCATCAAGGTGCTGCGCGAGATACTCGACCGCTACGAGAAGCAGAGCGGCAACAAGGTCAACATCGTCGTCATGCCGCCGTCGACGACCGACCAGTTCGGCCAGTACAAGCTGTGGCTAGCCGCCGGAAACACCGACATCGACGTTTACCAGACCGACGTGATCTGGGCGCCGCAGCTCGCCAGCCAGCTCGTCGACCTGACCGATGCGACCAAGGACATCGTGGCCAAGCACTTCCCCTCGATCATCCAGTCGCAGACCGTCAACGGCAAGCTGGTCGCGCTGCCGATCTACACCGACGCGCCGGCGCTCTACTACCGCAAGGATCTGCTCGACAAATACGGCGCCAAGGTGCCGACCACCTGGAAGGAGTTGGCCGACACCGCGAAGCTGGTGATGGACAAGGAACGGGCCGCCGGCAACAAGGACATGTGGGGTTTCGTCTTCCAGGGCAATGCCTATGAGGGGCTGACTTGCGACGCGCTCGAATGGGTGATGTCGAATGGCGGCGGCCAGATCATCGATCCGGACGGCACGGTCTCCGTCAACAATCCAAAGGCGGCGGCCGCGCTCGACATGGTCAAGGGCTGGATCGGCACCATCTCGCCGCCGGGCGTGCTCGCCTACCAGGAAGAGGAAGCGCGCGGCGTCTGGCAGACCGGCAACGCCGTCTTCATGCGCAACTGGCCCTATGCCTATGCGCTCGGCAACGGCGGAGATTCACCCATCAAGGGCAAGTTCGACGTGGCGCCGCTGCCGGCGGGGGAGGGCGAAGGCGCGCGGCCGGTCGCGACGCTGGGCGGCTGGAATCTCGCGGTCTCCAAATATTCGAAGAACCCGGAGGCGGCGATCGACATGGTCAAGTTCATCGCTTCGCCCGAGATGCAGAAATACCGGACTCTGAAGAGATCGACCCTGCCGACCATCCAGGCGCTCTATGACGATGCCGACATCGCCAAGGAACAGCCGATCGTTCCGCGCTGGAAAGAGGTCTTCCTCAACGCGGCGCCGCGGCCCTCGGCGACGGTCAAGGTCAAGTACAACGAGGCGTCGAGCCAGTTCTGGACCGCCGTGCACAAGACCCTGTCCGGCGAGGGCAGCGCCGCCGACAATCTCGCCGATCTCGAAGTGACGCTGACCAAGCTGAAAGGCAGCGGCTGGTGACCGCGGCGCCGGCAGAAGCCGGCTCGGGCGTCCGCGGCGGCAAGACGAAACGGGCGCCGGAAGCAGTCGCCACCCGGCGTCCGCGCTCACGGCTGATGGCGCAGCGCGTGCGCTCGGCCTGGCTGTTCCTCACGCCGATGCTTGCGGTGCTTGCCGCCGTCGCCGGTTGGCCGCTGATCCGCACCGTCTATTTCAGCCTCACTGACGCCTCGCTGTCGGACCTCGACGCCCGCCAATGGGTGGGCTTCGCCAATTACTTCTCGATGCTCAGCATGCCGAGCGGCCGCACGATCTATGACGGGCTGCTGGTTGATCCGGTGTGGTGGCGCGCCGTCTGGAACACGATGCGCTTCACGGCGGTCTCGGTGACCTGCGAGACGATCCTGGGCATGATCGTCGCGCTCGTGCTCAACGCCGAGTTCCGTGGACGCGGCATCGTCAGGGCGGCGATCCTCATTCCCTGGGCGATCCCGACGATCGTCTCGGCAAAGATGTGGCAATGGATGCTCAACGACCAGTTCGGCATCATCAATGTCGTGCTGCTGAACCTCGGCCTGATCCATGCCAAGATCGCCTGGACCGCCAGCGCCGACACGGCGATGGTCGCGGTGCTGATCGTCGACATCTGGAAGACGACGCCGTTCATGGCGCTGCTGATCCTTGCAGCATTGCAGATGCTGCCGCGCGAGATCATCGAGGTGGCAAAGCTCGACGGCGCCAATCCGTGGCAGATCTTCTGGCGGGTGACCCTGCCGCTGATCCGCCCGGCGGTGATGGTGGCGGTGATCTTCCGCGCGCTCGATGCGCTGCGCATCTTCGACCTGATCTATGTGCTGACGCCCAACAATGTGCACACCAAGTCGATGTCGGTGTTCGCGCGCGAGAACCTGTTCGAGTTCGACAAGTTCGCCTATGGCTCGGCCGCCTCGACGCTGCTGTTCCTGATCCTCGCGCTGCTCACCATTTCCTACATCCGCATCGCCCGGATAAGCCTGGAAGGAGGCCGCTGAGATGGCGATCCTGAAACGCGCGGCCTTCTATCTGCTGGTGGCAGTGATCATCTTCATCGCGGTCTTCCCGTTCTACTACGCCATCGCCACCAGCCTGAAATCGGGAACGGAGCTCTTCGAGGCGAACCTGTGGCCGCATACGATCAGCCTCGCCAACTACCGGAACGTGATCACCGAAGGCACCTTCCTGCGCAATCTCGTGAACTCGCTGGTCGTCTCGGGCGCGGTCGTGCTGATCTCGCTGCTGCTCGGCGTCACCGCCGCCTATTCGCTGGCGCGCATCCGTTTTCGCGGCCGTGCGGCGCTGATGCTCGGCATCCTGTCGGTCTCGATGTTCCCGCAGGTGGCGGTGCTGGCCGGCCTGTTCGAGATGATCCGCTGGGCCGGCCTCTACAATTCGCTGATCGCGCTGATCTTCTCCTACATGATCTTCACCCTGCCGTTCACCGTCTGGGTGCTCACCACCTTCGTGCGCGACCTGCCGGTCGAGATCGAGGAAGCGGCGATCCTGGACGGCGCCACACCCTGGATCATCATCACCCGCGTCTTCCTGCCTTTGATGTGGCCGGCCTTGGCGACGACGGGCATGCTCGCCTTCATCGGCGCCTGGAACGAGTTCCTGTTCGCGCTGACCTTCACTTCCAACAATGCGCAGCGCACCGTGCCAGTGGCGATCGCGCTGCTTTCCGGCACCTCGCAGTTCGAAATTCCGTGGGGCAACATCATGGCCGCGTCGGTGATCGTCACCGTGCCGCTGGTGGTGCTGGTGCTGATCTTCCAGCGCAAGATCGTTTCCGGTCTCACCGCCGGCGGGGTCAAGGGATAGGCGTCAGAAGAAAGTGAGGGCGGCACGCGCCAAAAGTGTCGGATGCAGCCGGCGCGACACGTCCTTCGGTCGTAGTGCAACCCGCGCCGGGACGCCGGCGCGACGGCCAAGGAGAAAGCCATGATCACCTTTCCCAACGAATCCGCCAAATATCGCGCCGCCCGCGAGAAGCTCCTGCAAAAGGAAATCGAGCTGCGCCGCGCCATGGAAGCCGTGGCCGCGGCCAGACGCGCGCTGCCGCCGGGTGGGCTGGTGTCGCACGACTATCTCTTCGACGGGCTGGACGGCGAGGGCAGGGCGACGCGGGTCAGCCTGTCCGACCTGTTCCAGCCGGGCAAGGACTCGCTGATCCTCTACCAGATGATGTTTCCGCGCCATCCGCAGGAAACGCGCGCCGTGGCGGCGAGCGGCGAGACGGCGAAGCTTGCCCGAGCGGACCAGCCATGCCCGTCCTGCACCGCGCTGCTCGACCAGCTGGACGGCGCCGTCGGCCATCTGGAGGCGGCGGGCTTCAACTTCGCCGTGGTGGCGAAGACCGCGCTCGACAATCTGACGGCGCTCGGCCGCGACCGCGGCTGGAAGAACATGCGGCTCGTCTCCTCGGCCGGCAACAGCTTCAAGCGCGACTACAATTCCGAGACCAGCGACGGCGCGCAGATACCGCTGCTTTCGGTGTTCCGGCGCGACGACGACGGCATCCGTCATTTCTGGTCGTCGGAGCTTGGCTTCGCGCCGACCGAGCCCGGCCAGGATCCGCGCGCGATCGGCACCTGCGAGATCCTGTGGAACCTGATGGATTTCACTCCGGACGGCCGCCCGGACTGGCACGAGCAGCTGCAATATTCCGAACGCGCCGCCGAAGCGTCCTGCCACTGACGGCAAGGCGGGCTGTTCCGGCGCCGGTCTTTCCAGGCAACCCCGACGCCGGTGCCGCGTTTGAGGTGGCAGAGGGGCTGTTCCGGATCGGAGACTTCAGATGAGAACGCTTCTGCCCCTGGCCGCCATCGCGCTGCTCGCCGGCGCGCCGGCTGCCCTTGCCCAGTCGGACGACACCAGCCCGGATGCGGTTGGCCCCATGGTGACCGAGGACAAGGTCGACACCCAAACCTTCGTCGCCACCGTGCCCAACGCCGACGAATTCGAGATCCAGTCGGGCAAGCTGGCGCAAGAGAAGTCGGCGTCGGACGACGTCAAGGCCTTCGCCGGCCAGATGATCGCCGACCACGCCAAGATCGGCGAGGACTTCAAGGCGGCGCTGAGCCAGGGCCAGACGACCGCCTCGATCAAGCCCTCCGATCCCGCGCTGCAACCCAGGGAGCAGCAGATGCTCGGCGAATTGAAGAGCGCCAGCGGCAAGGATTTCGACCGGAAATACATCAAGATGCAGACCGACGCGCACAAGGATGCGGTCGCCCTGTTCAGCACCTACGCGAAGTCAGGCGACGACCCGGCGATGAAGGAATTCGCCAAGAAAGAGCTGCCGGTGCTGAAGATGCATGAGAAGCATGCGAAGGATCTGGCCGTGGCGCATCAGGGGAGTTGAACAGCACCTGATGAGTGCCTTGCAGAAAAAGGGCGCCGGCGTTGCGGCCAGCCCCTTCTCCCCGTTCCACGGGGAGAAGATGCCGGCAGGCAGATGAGGGGCAGCGCCGACGTTGGTTGGATAGTAGCGGGGCTTCGGATAGATAGTTGCCGCTGCTCGATCCATACCTTACCAAACGCCGGCGCCGCCCCTCATTGCCCTGCCGGGCATTTCTCCCCGTCTAGAGACGGGGAGAAAGACGCTTGCGCCGACGGTTTCGCCAATTTCCGAGGTTGCAGAAAGGGCGCTGACGTCGCGGCCAGCTCCCTTCTCCCCGTTCTACGGGGAGAAGATGCCGGCAGGCAGATGAGGGGCAGCGCCAACCTCTGCCGGTAGGCGAAACGATTGCGTCCGCCCTTTTTCGCGGCAGAATGTCGACCCGAACCGAATGAGCGATCACCCATGCCCAAGATCGACCTGTCATCCGTACCCGTCCGCAAGGGCTCGGGCTATCCGCCGCCCTTCGACCTCCCTTGCGCCGACCGCACACGACAGCGCCTCGGCGATGCCGGCGGGCTGGAGGATTTCGGCGTCAACCTGATGACGCTGCCGCCCGGCGGCTGGTCGAGCCAGCGCCACTGGCACAGCCATGAGGACGAGTTCGTCTATGTGCTGGAAGGCGAGCTGACGCTGGTCGAGGACGGCGGCGAAACGCTGCTCAGGGCGGGCGACTGCGCGACGTTCGCCAAGGACAGCGGCGACGGCCACCACATGATCAACCGCTCGTCAGTGACGGCGCGCTACCTGGAAGTCGGCTCGCGCAACCCGGACGATCTCATCACCTGCTCCGACATCGACATGATGAGCCCAAGCTCGGATGGACGGTTCTTGCACAAGGATGGGGTGCCGTATCCGGGGCAGGGGTGAAATTGGCATCAACAGTCTCGCCCAGTATGCGGCGTTCACGCGGTAGATAAGACCACGACGCCTGGCGTAGCGGCGCTAACTACGTCTAAGGCTCTTAAATGCATAAGGCCTGCGATGCCAGTGTTCTGCCGTCTAAAACGTACATGTTGTGTACATGGCCGGCCTTGTGTACACTCTTGAATGGGTGGGAGGACGAAATGATAGCAGATCAGAGTCTACAGGCGCTCGGCGAAATCGAGGGACTAATTAGAAACCCTCCAGAGACGAGCCGGATTGTTGATATCGATCCGAAGACCGCAAAAATTCTTTTGGACCAGAGAAACAGAGGAAACAGACCACAAAAGCCAAACAAGGTTCAGCAATTCACCGCCGATATAAGCTCAAGCAGGTGGGGCCTTACTGGAGACACCATCAAATTTGGCAGCGACGGGCGCCTTTTGGACGGGCAGAATCGACTTGCGGCATGCGTAAGAGCGGATAGGAACTTTAAAACGCATGTTGTCTTTAATATTGATCCAGCTCTTTTCGGTAGAATGGATATCGGAAAGCCGAGGAACGCAGCAGACGTCCTGCATATTGCTGGATACAAGTATGCCTCTACACTGGCATCAGCCGTACGGTGGGCCTATTTGCTCGATACAAATCCATACAACCGCGATACCTTAGGTCCGGATTTCATCCTCGGTCTCGTGAAGAACAAGTATCCTGACATTGAACCTTTTCTGTCTCGTGGACGTTCGATAAATAAGCAGTATGCCCATCCTGCTGGCCAAGCTTCTGCTCTTCTGTACAAATTCTCTAAATCAGATACTGGTAAATACTCTGAATTCTATGATGCGTGGATGACGGGAAAGAGAAATGGCCCGTACCAGATAATCGATACTATGCAAGCGCTTCTTCACTCGCAAAAAGTAAATAATAATGGCAGAATTCACGAGCTTGTTCGAGCGTCTGTCATCATTAAAGCGTGGAATATTTTTAGACTTGGTCAGAAAGGCTCGTTGGCCCAATTGCAAGCTGCAATGAATTCACCAATTGAAAAAATTGGGTAGCTTACACCTCATGTGCAAATTTGTCGTGAGAGTGCAACGAGATCCGTTGAGATAGAATCCACCCAACGGATAGGTGGTTGCGTGTTGGGTACGCGATCTCGAAGGAATTTCCCGGGCGTGACCCAGGGTAGCGGCGACCTGCTAACGACATGGTGGCTTGATCAAACTCGCGAGCGGCATGGTCTTGAGCATGTGCTATGCGGTGGCGAATAGCGGCGAAGTGCTGCAATCGCGCCTGCGCTGAGGCTACTATTATTTCATAGCGGCTATTATTAAGATAGGCGCGCGCACGATTGATAACTTGCCCCGGATTGTGCCACAGTTTGTACAGTTGATTGCCAAGAATGGCTGCTTCGGCATCCGCTATCGTCCTGAAATAGGTCTGATTTTGCCGCAACGGCTCCTGTCCGCCGGAATGCCGATAACCGCACAATAGCCGAAGCAGGCTTTCCTCCAGGAGGACTTCCCAAGAAAGAAATATTCTTAGATAACTAAGCTCATATGAAAGCTCTATATTTGCAGTCGAGAGGCGAGCGATTTGACGGCCCTGAGCAAACGCGTTCACCGCTTCGATTCTTGATATAAGAATCAATGCAGCATCAACATCATGTTGGAAGCTGACGTCGAGATGAGGTAGCTGCCTCGGCATTCAACGGAATGCCGATCCATATATATTCTCAAGGCGGATTTGCCGCGGGCGCAAGTTATCGGTTTGCCGTGAACACGCGCGAATAAACGTCTCATAACCCTCGAGTACCTCCCCGTCGTCTTCTTTGGCCAAGACGAGTATGCTGGATAGGTTCAAAACTGCTATCTGGAGTGTCTCTGCGTCGCTGCGGCTAAATCGCCCCGTGGCAGAGGTCTGCAGTTCAATCCTTGGCAGGCCGTATATGCGATGGTAGGTGGCTGTAAAAAGTGAATAGAAAAGTGGCACCCTGCGGAATTCTGTTGAAGGTAATTCATCCCCGACCGAGACATTGATGGCGTCGATGGTTTTGCGAAAGCGATCTTCTACTTGCCCTCTTTCGGGAAATTCTTCATCAAATTTGGCATAGAATCCATCAATTGATTTCTTTTTATCTTGCAACCCAGAAATCATAGCTATTATAAGCTCACTTGTTAGTTCTGCCTCTTGCATTCGAGCAATGCCTTGCTCTGTGAAGATTCTATTTTTTCTCCAAAACTCAAGATGCTCGACAGCGAGATCATAAGAAGACCTTTTAAATTGTCCAAAATACTTTCCATTGCGCAACTCTTGTGCATTCAACTTAACGGAGTGCGTATTTAACCTTGCGAATATCCTTAATATGTCGCTATCTTCGACGCCATAAAATACTTCACAGATGAGAGAGTATTGAGATATGCGATCCTTGGCATCTTGATCAAGGTCTGAGAACCGTTTCCCGATATAGGGGGATTCAATATTTTTCGTTAGAGCATATTTATCCCGCATAAACCCCAGTATTGCGCTTACACGTTGCTGACCGTCGACGACTTCACGTACAAGAGCTTTTCTACCCTGATCCTGCGTTACTCTCAGGTATATCGGAGGCACAGGCAATCCAAGGAGGAGAGTATCGATAAGAAACGATTGAGCAGCCCTGCTCCAGACACCTCTTCGCTGAAATTTAGGAGAAATTGCAAGGGTTCCGGCCTCGTCCCATTGGAGAAAATCCAGAGGAGTATAGTTACTTCTATCAGGTTTTCTCATTCTTATGTCGTCGATTCTGGATGTTAAATAGCGAAGGGCGTGAAGCCTAAGGATATAAGACGGAATTGCGCTCAGCAAGGAGCAGCGTCAGCTTAGTTTTCGGTAGAAATTTGGTGTTTCGTGACGGTGTTGGGGCTGCCACCTGCGTGGCCCCGAGAAGCGCATGAGCTGCCGCCTGCTCTCATCAAAGCTCGAAATGACGGCTCGTCACCCTCACCCAAAATACTCCTGCAGCGGCCGAACCTCCAGATTCCCCGCTCGCAGTGCCGCAATCGCCTCCGCCACCGCAGCCGCGCCTGACAGCGTCGTGTAATACGGCACCTTCTGCATCAGCGTGGCGCGGCGCAGTGACTTCGAGTCCGACACCGCCTTCTGGCCGTCGGTGGTGTTGAAGACGATCTGGACCTGGCGGTTGCGGATGGCGTCCTCGATGTGGGGGCGGCCTTCGAGCACCTTGTTGATCTTTTCCGCCGTCACGCCGTTCTCGGCGAGGAAGCGGGCGGTGCCGGAGGTGGCGAGGACCTTGAAGCCCTGGCCGGCGAGGCGTTTTACCGCCGGCAGGATGCCCTTCTTGTCTTCGTCGCGCACCGAGACGAACAGCGTGCCGGAGCGCGGCAGATCGACACCTGCGCCGAGCTGGCTCTTGGCGAAGGCCAGGGCGAAGTCGCGGTCGAGGCCCATGACCTCGCCGGTCGAGCGCATTTCCGGCCCGAGCAGGATGTCGACGCCGGGGAAGCGTGCGAAGGGGAAGACGGCTTCCTTGACCGCGATGTGGCCCGGGCTGCGCGGGTCGGGCATGGCGCCGTAATGGGCGAAGGCGTTTTCCAGCGTCTCGCCGGCCATGATGCGGGCCGCGATCTTGGCGATCGGGCGGCCGATGGTCTTGGCGACGAAAGGCACGGTGCGCGACGCGCGCGGGTTGACCTCCAGCACATAGACCGTGCCGTCCTTGATCGCGTATTGCACGTTCATCAGGCCGCCGACATTGAGCGCGCGAGCCAAGTTTGCTGTCTGCCGCTCCAGCTCGTCGACGAGGTCGGGGTGGAGCGAATGCACCGGCAGGGAGCAGGCGCTGTCGCCCGAATGGATGCCGGCCTCCTCGATATGCTCCAGGATGCCGGAGACGAAGGTCTCCTTGCCGTCGCACAGGCAGTCGACGTCGACCTCGGTGGCGCCGGTCAGATAGGTGTCGAACAGAAGCGGGTTCTTGCCGAGCAGTGTGTTGATCTGGCCAGTCTTGTCGGCGGGGTATTTCTGCTTGATGTCCTCCGGCACCAGGCCGGGCACGGTGTCGAGCAGATAGGTCTGCAGCATGCCTTCGTTGTAGATGATCTGCATGGCGCGGCCGCCAAGCACGTAGGACGGGCGCACCACCAGCGGGAAGCCGAGCTCGGCGGCGACGAGGCGCGCCTGCTCGACCGAATAGGCGATGCCGTTCTTCGGCTGGGTGAGGCCGAGCTTGTGCAGAAGCTTCTGAAAGCGGTCGCGGTCTTCGGCGAGGTCGATCATGTCGGGCGAGGTGCCGAGGATCGGGATGCCGGCCTTCTCCAGCGCATCCGCCAGCTTGAGCGGCGTCTGGCCGCCGAACTGGACGATGACGCCGACGAGCTCGCCGGAAGCCTGCTCGGCGCGCAGGATCTCCAGCACGTCCTCCGGCGTCAGCGGATCGAAATAAAGCCGGTCGGAGGTGTCGTAGTCGGTCGAGACGGTCTCCGGGTTGCAGTTGACCATGATCGCCTCGAAGCCGGCGTCGCGCAGCGCGAAGGCGGCATGGCAGCAGCAATAGTCGAACTCGATGCCCTGGCCGATGCGGTTGGGGCCGCCGCCGAGGATGACGACCTTCTTGCGCGACGAGACGCGCGCCTCATTGGCGAGCTCGCCGGCAAACGGCGTCTCGTAGGTCGAGTACATATAGGCGGTCGGCGAGGCGAACTCGGCGGCGCAGGTGTCGATGCGCTTATAAACCGGATGAACGCCGAGCTTTTCGCGAATGTTCTGAATCACTTCCGCGTCGGTCTTCGTCAGCGAGGCGAGGCGAGCATCGGAGAAACCCATCGCCTTCAGCATGCGCAGATTGGCGGCGTCCCGCGGCAAGCCATGCTCGCGGATACGCTCTTCCACGGCGATGATGCCGGCAATCTGCTCGAGGAACCACGGGTCGATCTTGCACATGGCGTGCACGTCCTCGAGCGAGGTGCCCATGCGGATCGCCTGCGCCACCATGCGCAGCCGGTCTGGCGTCGGCGTGCCGAGGGCGGCGCGGATGGCGTTGCGGTCGTCGCCGCCATCGGCGGAGCCGAGGCCGGGGATCTCGATCTCGTCCAATCCCGTCAGGCCGGTTTCGAGACCACGCAAAGCCTTCTGCAGCGATTCCTGGAAGCTGCGGCCGATGGCCATCACCTCGCCCACAGACTTCATGGCGGTGGTCAGCACCGGCTCCGCGCCGGGGAATTTCTCGAAGGCAAAGCGCGGGATCTTCGTCACCACGTAGTCGATCGACGGCTCGAACGAGGCCGGCGTCGCGCCGCCGGTGATGTCGTTCTCCAGCTCGTCCAGCGTGTAGCCGACGGCAAGTTTCGCCGCGACCTTGGCGATCGGGAAGCCGGTCGCCTTGGAGGCAAGCGCGGAGGAGCGTGAAACGCGCGGGTTCATCTCGATCACCACCAGGCGGCCGTCGGCCGGGTTGACGGCGAACTGCACGTTGGAGCCGCCGGTCTCGACGCCGATCTCGCGCAGCACCGCGATCGAGGCGTTGCGCATCATCTGATATTCTTTGTCGGTGAGCGTCAGGGCAGGGGCCACGGTGATGGAATCGCCGGTGTGCACGCCCATCGGATCGAGGTTCTCGATCGAGCAGATGATGATGCAGTTGTCCGCCTTGTCGCGGACGACCTCCATCTCATACTCCTTCCAGCCGAGCACGCTTTCCTCGATCAGCACCTCAGTGGTGGGCGAGGCGTCGAGGCCGGACTGGACGATGTCGTAGAATTCGGCGCGGTTATAGGCGATGCCACCGCCGGTGCCGCCCATGGTGAAGGAGGGGCGGATGATCGCCGGCAGGCCGACATGGTCCAGCGCCTGGGCGGCGATCGCCATGGCATGGCTGATATAGCGCTGCTTGCGGTCGCCTTCGCCGAGGTTCCAGCGCGTCTCCAGCGCGTCGAGCGCGGCGTCGAGGTTTTCGGGGTGCTCCGCCTTCAGCGCGGCGCGCTCGGCCTCGTGGATCTTGCGGTCGGCATCCTTGACGTCGGTGGCGTTGGCCAGCATCGAGCGCGGCGTCTCGAGGCCGATCTTGCTCATCGCCTGGCGGAACAGCGCGCGGTCCTCGGCCTTGTCGATGGCCGCGGCGTCGGCGCCGATCATCTCTACTTGATAGCGGTCGAGCACGCCCATGCGGCGCAGCGACAGCGCCGTGTTCAGCGCCGTCTGGCCGCCCATGGTTGGCAGAAGCGCATCGGGGCGCTCCTTGGCGATGATCTTGGCCACCACTTCGGGCGTGATCGGCTCGATATAGGTGGCGTCGGCCAGCTCCGGGTCGGTCATGATCGTGGCCGGATTGGAGTTGACCAGGATGACGCGGAACCCTTCCTCTTTCAGCGCCTTGCAGGCCTGGGTGCCGGAATAGTCGAACTCGCATGCCTGGCCGATAACGATGGGGCCGGCCCCGATGATCAGGATCGACTTGATGTCGGTGCGTCTTGGCATAGGCAGTTGGTTCCGTTCGGCGAGCGGCTTGCACGAAAAACCGGGCGGGGGGAGGACCCGGCCGGTTGTGCTTGCGATTCTGGTATCAGGCTAGGAGGGCCTTATAGGGAAGAGTTTTGGCGGATGTAACCCCGAAAATGAGAGAAGCAGGGCAGTAGGGCAGTAGGGCAGTAGGCATTCTTTCCCTACTCCCTTACTCCCCTATTCCCTTACTCCCCTAATGCCAGCGCGTCGGTGATCTCGAACCGCTCGGAAACGCCGACGCGGATCATGTTCAAGCTGCCTTCGCGCGTGTAGCGAAATTTATCCGGCGAGTCCGAGCCGGCGGGCATGCCGCCATGGAAGTTGATGACGCGCGTGCCGCCGTCCGGCCAGGTCACGGTCACGGCGCTGTCGCCATCCTTACGCGCGACGCTCACCTCGCAGCGGGTCATCGGCTGGCCGATGCGGCGCGCGCAGGGAATGCCGCCGGCGGCATCGGGGGCAGGGGTGTCGGATTCTTCGGCAGACGACGCCGAGGCCGCGAAGGCGAGACGATAGGCGTCCTGCATGGCGGTCACGCTGATGTCGGCCGCGGATGGCGGCTCGGCCGGCTCGCTGGCGCCCAGGCGCGACGCGATGTCCGGCTGCTCCTCGGAGGGCTGAGGCGCGGCGGCCGCAGTCGCCGGGACGGCGGCATCTTCCGGCGCAGGGGCCGGGTTGTTGGGGCTGAGATAGCGGGCGGGCGCCCATCCGGTGATGTGCGCGTCCTGCGTATCCTCGACCTTGCACCAGGGATAGTTGTTGACGAGCTTGCAGCCGTAGTTCTTCACGGCCGCGCCGTTCGGCAGGCGCGCCTCGATCTTGCCGCCCGGCGAAGCGGTGGCGCGAATGTTGAGGAGATCGTCGGGTGCCAGGCCGCCGATAATCGAAATGATCGCCGCCGGCGCCTCCTCGGCCAAAGCCGGCATGGCGGCCAGCAGCAAAGGGGCGGCGATCAGCAATATCGATCGGAGCGTGACTTTGCGCTTCATCCTTCGGCCACGGGCAATGCACTGCAATTGTCAGGCGCGACCAGAATCGGCGCGCCCACCTCAAGCCACGGCGTTTTTAGGGGAGGTTGCCGTCGCATGTCATCTCCAAAATGGACGCGTCGGCCTGGCTATGCTTACCTTGGCAGGGCACATGCCTTGGCGATTGGCCGAAATGCCCATCCCGTCGTCATCCTCGGGCGGAGCGGGAAGCGAAGCGTACCGCGCAGACCCGAGGATCCATGCTGTGACTTCAGAGCGCTGCTACGATGCAGAATTCTGCTCCGCTTGCACCCTTCGATCAAGGTAACGGCATGGATCCCAGGGTCTCCGCGACGGAGCTTCGCTCCTGCTTCGCCCTGGGATGACGAGGTTGAGAGGCTTCAGCTAGTCCCCAGCGCTTGCGCTGATTTCACAGAAACGGCGAAAATCTCACCGCTCACCCTGCACCTTTCGAAATCCCGGTGTCGAGGAACCAGCCGTTCGGGATATGAGCTGCGCTCAATCCTGGGTATGAGCTGCGCTCAATCCTGCACAAATCCGGTTCGCAGCGCGTGCGCCCATTCTGGGCGTCCCGCTTGTTCGGCCTGCGTTGCGGCGGCTTCATGGTCGTAGTCCACGGCGATCGCCTCGAAGCGGTCCGGGCGGTAAGCCGCGTCCAGCTCGACGATGCCATAACGCGCATGCGGGGTGCCTTGCTCGGAGACATGCGCGGGCGGTGTGTCATCCTCATAGGCCGGGCAGCCGACGCTGCCGGGGTTGAAGATGACCGGGCCGCCCGGAATGCGGATCAGCTCGCTGCGATGGCTGTGGCCGCACAGGGCTAGGCGGCAGGCGGGGTCGAGTGCCTTCAGCCGACGTTTGATCGCGCCGAGCGGCGCGCGCACCAGCTGGCCGTCGACGATCGCATCGGCAAGGTATTTTTCGTCATGGTCGGGCCGGGCATGGAAGGCGACGACGCCGGGCGCGATCTCGAGCGTGAGCGGCAAGGCGAACAGCGCTTCGCGCTGGGCGGCGGTCAGCCGTTCCTGCGCATAGCGGTCGGACGGCCACATTGCCTCGTCGGCCGGGTCCTGGGCGACACGACGGTCGTGATTGCCGCGCACGGTCGGCAGGTCGAGCGCTTCCAGCCGCTGCATGGTCTCGCGCGGCCAGAGCGGGCCGGAGACGCAATCGCCGAGATTGACGATGAGATCGGCGCCGCCGCGCTGCTGGAGATCGTGGAGGACGGCATCCAAGGCCAGCACGTTGCCATGGATGTCGGCGAGAATGGCAATGCGCATCAGGCGTCGATTTCGGTATCGGCGGCGCCGACCGCGGGAAGTGCCTTGTCCTCGCCGGCAGCCGCGATCACGCTGTCGAGCAGTCCGGGGAAGCGTCTGTCGAGGTCGTCGCGGCGCAGCGTGATCAGCCGGCTGGTGCCGACCGCTTCGGTGCGGGTCACGCCCGCCTCGCGCAGCTTGGCGAGGTGGTAGCTGAGGTTGGTCTTGGAGGCGAGGTCGAGGAACTTGCCGCAGTTCATCGGCACGCCTTCCTTGCTGGCGAGATAGCGCACGATGGCAAGCCTGGTCGGGTCGCCGAGCACGGCAAGCACGATCGGCAGGCTGATCTGATCGGCAGTCGGGTGGGGCAAGGTCATGTCGCAGAATTAAGCACAAACTGAAGCAACTTCAACGCGCCTCCTCGTCTTGCCGGTCTACACGTGCCCCCGGTTTTTGCCGGTCCTGACACAGGGCTGTCAGCAGGGTTCGGTTATTTTCCCCTGGCTCGGTTGACATCATGCCCCGTTATGTCCAATTGTTCAATAACTTTTGAACTAAGGACATCCCCATGGACAAGCGGATCTATTGGCTAGCGCTCGGATCGTTCGCGATCTCGACCGAAGGCTTCGTCATCTCCAGCCTTCTTCCCGACATCGCCGCGGATGCCGGCATCTCCGTTCCGCTCGCCGGATCGCTGATCACCGCCTTCGCGCTCGCTTATGCGATCGGCGCGCCGATCCTGGCGACGCTGACAGGCGAGTGGGACCGGCGGCGCGTCATCCTGTGGACGCTGGTCTTCTTCGTCATAGGCAATCTGGTCGCGGCGGTGAGCTCGTCCTTCGAATTGCTGCTGATCGCGCGCATCGTCATGGCGCTCTCGTCCGGCCTGTTCGCGGCGACCGCGCAAGGCACGGCCGTGGCACTGGTCGACGACCATCACCGGGCGCGTGCGATTGCCGTCGTCGTCGGCGGCACCACGGTGGCGGTCGCGGTCGGCGCGCCGCTCGGGGCGCTGGTGGCGGCGATCGCCGGCTGGCGTGGGACGTTCTTCGCCATTGCCGGGCTCGGCGCGCTGGCCGGCGCGATCCTGTGGTGGCGGCTGCCGCGCGGCATCATCGGCACCAGGCTGCCGCTGAAACGCCGGCTGGCGGCCGCAGTCCGTCCGGGCGTGTTGCCGATCCTGGTCACGACCGTGCTGGCGCTGGTCGGCGCCTTCACCGTCTTTGCCTTCATCGCGCCTCTCGCCATCGAGGGCGGCGGTCTCAGCCCGCTTGCATTGCCCGGCATGCTGCTCGCCTTCGGCATCGGCGCGGTCATCGGCAACATCGCCGGCGGCCAGGCCGCCGACCGTTTCGGCGCGGCGCGCACCGTCTGCTGGTCGCTGGCGCTTTCCGCGGCGATGCTCGTCACCTTCTCGCTGATCCCGACCTTCCTGCCGCATTCGATCGCCGGGCCGGCGCTGATGGGCATGATGGTGCCGTGGGGCATCGTCGGCTGGGCCTTCCCGCCGGCGCAGGCGAGCCGCATCATCAAGATCGCTCCGGACGCCGCTCCGATCGTGCTCTCGCTCAATGCCTCGGCGCTCTATTTCGGCGTGGCGCTGGGCGCTGTGGTCGGCGGCGCTGTGCTGCGCTTCGGCGCGCCGGCCGATCTCGGCCTGATCGCTGCGATCTTCCCGCTCGTCGGGCTGGGCGTCGTGCTCGCCGGCCGCGCGTTTGCTCGTCCGGTCGCCATGCCGGCCGAATAGGTTCGGCCAAAACGCTAGAGCGGCTCACCGTTTTACGGAAACGCCGAACCGCTCTAACTCTTCGTTTTTACGCAGTTGCGGGCGGAAAACCGATCACACTTTTCCTGGAATTGCTCTAAGAACTCACCGACGGCCGCTCCTTCAGATGGAAGGAGCGGCCGCTGCCAACTCAAAATCCAGCGCGGCCACTTCGTCCAGCGTCGCGCGCAGCTTCGCGGCCCGTTCCACGCCGACCATATCCTCGAATTGCCGCTGGGCGGCGCTCCACAGCTTGATCGCCTCGTCGAGCTTTGCCTGACCCTGCGGCGTCAGCCGCACGCGCTTGATGCGGCGGTCGTCCTTGTCGGCAAAAGTCTCGACATAGCCATCGCGGATCAGCGGCTTCAGCGTGTGGCCAAGCGCCGACAGATCCATGATCAGCTCTTCGGCAATCTCGCCCATCGCCGGCTCGCCGCCGGCATGGATCTGGAAGAGCAGGCCAAACTGCGTTCCCTTCAGTCCCGAAGGCGCCAGCGCGTCATCGTAGAAGCGGCCGAGCCTGCGCGCGGTGCGCCGCAAGGTGGCGTTGTTGCAACGGCTGAATCCGGGTTGCTGAGCTTCGGTCATGTCCACTCCTTGCCGGTGCGAAGGTGCGCCAGCCTGCCGCAGAGATAGTTTTCGCAACCGCCGTTGACAAGATAGTGGCATATACCTACTTCGGCAAAAGTGGCATATGCCACTAATAGAACATAGGCTCGGCGGTTGAGGTGTCCATCGGCGCCGAACGTGAGCGAACAGGACGAAAAGGAGCAGGACGATGAGCAAGAGCGAAAACAAGGGCACGGCCGTGATCACCGGCGCCTCCTCGGGCATCGGCGCGGTCTATGCCGACCGGCTTGCCGGACAGGGCTACGATCTTGTGCTGGTGGCGCGGCGCGCCGACCGGCTGCAGGAGGTGGCGGACCGGCTGGCTTATGCCTATGGCCGCAAGGTCGAGACGGTCGTCGCCGATCTCTCCGTAGACGCCGACCTGCGCCGGGTCGAGCAGGTGGTCGCGGCGGACGAGAGCGTGACGCTGCTGATCAACAATGCCGGCATGGGCGGCATCGAGACGGTGGCCGACGCCGACGCCGATGCGGCCGAACGTATGATCAAGGTCAATGTCGTCGCCTTGACGCGTTTGACCCGCGCGGTGCTGCCGGGGCTGCTTGCTCGCAATCGCGGCGCCATTGTCAACATCGCCTCGGTGGTCGCCTATGGCATCGCCGTCGGCGGCATCTACAGCGGCACCAAGGCCTATGTCGTCAACTTCACCGAAGCGCTGCAGAAGGAGGTCGCCGGCACCAAGGTGAGGGCGCAGGTCGTGCTGCCAGGGCCGATCCGTACCGAATTCTGGGACGTCTCCGGGATCAGCCTCGACAGGATCAACCAGGACTGGGTGATGAGCGCCGACGACCTGGTCGATGCGGCGCTGGCCGGCTTCGTCCAGGGCGAGACCGTCACCGCTCCGGGGCTGGCCGATCCGGCCGGGCTGGACACCTATCTCGGCGCGCGGGACCAGTTCTATGGCAGCCTGTTCGCCGGCAAGCCGGCGGCGCGTTACGCCGTATAGTCTCTCTCAGGCTGGCCGCCACATCTGCAGGATCGAGGCGGCCAGCAGCAGGCCAAGCACGATGTTGAGCGCGCGCCACTGCCGCTCGGTCTTGAGCAGGCGTGCCAGCAGCGTGCCAGCCACGCACCACAGCGACAGCGAGAAGGCCGCCGCAAGGCCGAACACGGCGCCCAACAATAGCGCGAGCTGCAACGGGCCGTCGGCGAGCGCCGCGAAGGAAGCGGCGGCGCCCAGTCCCATGGCCCAGCCCTTCGGGTTCATCCACTGAATGCCGGCGCCGCCGAGGAAGCTGTTCGGCTTGGCCATGCTGACATCGAGATTGGGCGGACCGCTGCGGCCGATCCTGATCGCCAGCCAGATCAGATAGAGCGAGCCCGCGACCTTCATGGTGAGCTGCAAGGACGGGACGGCGGCCAGCAGCCCGGCGAGGCCCGCCGCGCCTGCCGCCGCCACGGAAGCGAGTCCGGCTGCGCTGCCGGTCATGAGCGGCACCGAACGGCGAAAGCCGAACTGCGCACCGGACGCCGTCGACAGCGTCGTGGCGATGCCGGGCGTCGAGGTGGAAATCAGCGCGAACAGGACAAGAGGGGTAATGGTTTCGGACATACAGCTTTTCCGGTCGAAGAAGCCGTATGCTAGGCGCCTTGTGCTATCAGTAAATGCAATGTTTGATATGATCTGCATTAGCAGTTATAATGGATAAATGATCCGCGATCTCGATACCACGTTTGTCCGCACCTTCGTCACCGCAGCCGAAAAAGCGAGCATGACGGGCGCTGCAAATGCGCTCAATCTGACGCAAGGCGCCGTCAGTCAGCAGATCAAGCGACTGGAGGAGGTGCTTGGCCAGACGCTGTTCGAACGCGACCGGCGCGGTCTGAAGCTGACGCGCTCGGGCGAACGGCTGCTCGACAAGGGCCGGCGTCTGCTGCAGCTCAATGACGAGATCATCGCCGAAATGGGCGGCAAGGCGGTCGCCGGCCAGGTGCGGATCGGCGTGCCTTACGACCTCGTCGGCACATTGCTTCAACCCGTGCTCAAGACCTATGCCGAGGCCTGTCCGCAAGTGGAGATATCGCTGGTCTGCGCCTCCTCGCCGGAGCTCGCGGCGGCGCTGACGGCGGGGACGATCGATCTCGCCGTCATCGAGGAGCGGGCCGGGCCAACGGCCGGCGAATGCCTGCTGGTCGACCGCCTGGTCTGGGTCGGCGCGAGAGGCGGCTTGGCGCGCCTGAAGCGGCCGCTGCCGGTCTCGATGGTCGCCGACACCTGCGCCTTCCGGCCCGAGGTGCTGGCAGCGCTTAGCGGGCATGGTCTGGACTGGCGCACCGTGTTCGAGAACGGCAACATCGACGCCACGACCGCGACGGTACGCTCGGACCTGGCAGTGACGACATGGCTGGCCTCGACGGTTCCCGCGGACCTCGACATCCTGTCTGATGCCGACCTGCCGGCGCTGCCGAATTTCGCCATCAACCTGCATCTGCCGAAACATGGCGTCGAGCCCGCCGCGCGAGAGTTTGCGCGGCATATCAGGGAAGGGCTGGCGCGGCGGCCGGTTGCGGCTTGAGCCCTGGAAGAACTTGGGTTCCTCTCCCCCTTCCGGAGGGAGAGGAAAGGTGCCGGGGCCGTCCCGCTACTTCCAGTTCTTGCGCCGTTCGAGCTCGGCGTCGGACGGCTCGTCCTGCGCGAAGGATCCGGTCTTGATCTCGCCGCCACGCTCATAGGTCGCCATGATGACGCCGGTGCTGGAAGTCTGCGACTTGATGAGCTTGAAGGCGGCCGGCATCGCGTCCTCGCCGAACAGCCGCTTGCCCTTGCCCAGCAACAGCGGGAAGATCATCAGCCGGATCTCGTCGATCAGCCCGTTGGCGAGCAGGGTCTGGATCAGGTTGCCCGATCCCTGGATAAGCAGGTCGGGTCCGTCTTCCTGTTTGAGTTCCTTAAGCCTTGCAACGATATCCGGCCCAAGCGACTGAGTGTTCTGCCAGGTGAGCGACTCTGGCCGATGTGTGGCTACATATTTGGTCGCAGGGTTGAAGGCATCCGCGATCGGATCCTTCTGATACGGCCAGTATGCGGCGAAGATGTCGTAGGTTCTGCGGCCGAGCAGCAGGGCGAAGGGCTTGGAGAACAGCTCGTCTATTGCCGCGCCCGCAACCTCGTCAAAATAATGGAACGTCCAGCCACCGAATTGAAAGCCGCCGACCGGATCCTCT
This sequence comes from Mesorhizobium sp. WSM4904, assembly GCF_029674545.1. Taxonomy (NCBI): domain Bacteria; kingdom Pseudomonadati; phylum Pseudomonadota; class Alphaproteobacteria; order Hyphomicrobiales; family Phyllobacteriaceae; genus Mesorhizobium; species Mesorhizobium sp. WSM4904. The sequence goes on from NZ_CP121354.1 coordinate 2,835,982, forward strand.
TCCGGCCCGCCCGGCGCCTGCATGACGCCGTCGAGGCTGACGAAGGTGGCGGCGATGATCTTGCGCATCTGTTTCTCCTTTTCATGATCCGCGCCGTCGCGGCCGGATTTCAGGCCAAGGACGAACGACGGGCGTCCATTGCGACAAGCGCCGGTAAGTTTTTAGCGTTTGCCGCCGGCGCGGATGGCGCGGGACGAGAACCAGACGTCGCCGAAGACGGCAGTGGCGGTGCGGTCGGGCGCCTTGTCTTCACTCAGCCAAATCGAGCGCGTGCGCGCGGCGCGCTCGCGGGTCGGCACTTTTGCCCCTGGTCCGGCGACCCAGGCGCCGACGCAGGGGATGAACCAGGAGCCCATGAACGGCTGGCAGGCAAAGCCTCTCTCCATGCGCGTGACGATCACCGCCAAGCCGATGCGCTCGGCGGGACGCCAGGGGAAGATCATGCGGCCGCCGGGTTTGAGCACCCTCAACCATGCCGCCGGAGGGGCGGCGACACCGGCATTGACATAGATGATGTCGGACGGCGGTAGCAGGCTGGTGACCGCGTTGCCGTGGATGACTTTCACATTGCCGTAAGCTGCAAGATTCTGGCTTGCTCGCTCCGCGAGATCGGCCTCGAGCTCGAAGGCGGTGACGCTGCCGCCAGGCTCGACCAGCTTCGCCAGCAGCGCGGTGTAGTAGCCGGTGCCGGCGCCGATATGGGTGACGGCTTCGCCGGGCCTCGGTTCGACCTTGCCGATCCACATGGCGTGCAGAACCGGCTCGCCGTTGTTGATGCCCTTGCCGGCATCGAGCACCACAAGCACGTTCTGGTAGATGTAGCTTGGATCGGCGGTCGGCGTTTTGAACGCGCCGTCGCCGGCAAAGATGGTCCACGGTCCAGGCCCGAGAAAGGCCTCGCGCGGCACCGAGGCGAACACCTCCTCGATGCGGGGATCGGCGGAGCGCGCATGCGCGGCCATCAGCTTGGCGTAGAATTTTCGGGCGTCGTCCGATCCGGTCATGCTTCCAGAAGTTAGCGCGGCCGGCTCGGATGTCGCGGTTCCATCTCAGCCGGCGATGGTGTCGTAAAGCAGCTTGAAGTTGAGCGCCAGGATGATTGCAGCGACCACCCAGGCGAGCGCTGCGACGCTGCGCGGGATGGCGAAATTGCCCATTTTCTTCTTGTCCGACACGAACTGTACCAAAGGCACCACGGCGAAGGGCAACTGCATCGACAGGATGACCTGGCTGAAGACCAGGAGCTGGGCCGTGCCCTTCTCGCCGTAGAGCGCGGTCACGATCACGACGGGGACGATGGCGGCGCCGCGCGTCAACAAGCGACGCGCCCACTGCGGGATGCGCAGGCGCAGGAAGCCTTCCATGACGATCTGGCCCGCGAGCGTCGCGGTGACCGTCGAGTTGAGGCCGGAGGCGAGCAGCGCGACGGCGAACAGGATCGAGGCGATGCTCAAGCCCAGCAATGGCGACAGGAGCTCGAAGGCCTGGCCGATCTCGGCGACATCCTGGTGGCCGGTGCCGTGGAAAGCCACGGCCGCAACGATCAGGATGGAGGCGTTGACGAACAGCGCCAGGATCAGCGCGATGGTCGAATCCGTGGTCGCCCACTTGATGGCGTCGCGCTTGCCCGCGTCGGTGCGGTCATAGGCTCGGGTCTGCACGATCGAAGAGTGCAGGTAGAGATTGTGTGGCATCACCGTGGCGCCGATGATGCCGATTGCGATGTAGAGCATCGCCGGGTTGGTGACGATCTCGGACGACGGCACGAACATCGAATGCAGGATGGTGCCGGCAGGCGGCGCGGCGACGAAGATCTGAACGGCGAAGCAGCCGAAGATGACGATCAGCAGCGCGACGACGAAAGCCTCGAGATAACGGAAGCCCCTGTTCATCAGCAGCAGCACGAGGAAGGCGTCGAGCGCGGTGATGAGGGCGCCGCCGATCAGCGGGATGCCGAACAGCAGCTGCAGCGCGATTGCCGTGCCGATCACCTCGGCCAGATCGCAAGCGATGATCGCCAGCTCGCAGGCGACCCAGAGCAGGAAATTGACCGGGCGCGGATAATAGGCGCGGCAGGCCTGCGCGAGGTCGCGGCCGGTGGCGATGCCGAGGCGGGCGGCCAAGGCCTGCAAAAGGATCGCCATCAGGTTCGACAGCATGATGACGAACAGCAGCGTGTAGCCGAACTGGGCACCGCCGGCGAGATCGGTCGCCCAGTTGCCGGGGTCCATATAGCCGACCGACACCATGTAGCCCGGGCCCATGAAGGCGAACAGGCGACGAAGCCACATGCCGGTCCGCGGCACCGCGATCGTGGCATTGACCTCGCGCAGGCTGGGCTGCTCGTCGTTAGGCCTGTCGAAACGCCATGCGGAACGGGATACTGCTGCTACTTCGGCGTCGGACATGAGGATTCCATTGGAACGGATCGATCGTGCCCCTTATCTACGCCATGGCTCAACATTATGCAATAGGCTATATTTCATTGTTTGTGCTTTTGCATGCCGAGGGCCGGTTGCATGTGAGCGGAAATGCAAATAAACGGCCGGACCACCTGGGTTCGTGTTATGTATGCGATCCCGATTCAGGCTTCGGCCAGCCAGGAAGGAGCGCGTGTTGGCGCTGAGGAACAGACCGGTTCGACGCGAAAAGCCGCTTCCCGATGCCGAGATCCACTCGGAAGGATTCCGGCAGACGCGCGAAGCGCGCCGCAGCGCGCTCGTCGAGGACTATGTCGAGCTGATCGCCGACCTTATCGAGGACGGCAACGAGGCCCGTCAGGTCGACATCGCCGCCAGGCTTGGCGTCGCCCAGCCGACGGTCGCGAAGATGCTGACCAGGCTCTGTGCCGACGGGCTGGTCTCCAGAAAGCCTTACCGGGGGGTGTTCCTGACCGAGACCGGCCGGAAAGTCGCCGAAGAGAGCCGTATCCGCCACCAGACGGTGGAAGCCTTCCTGCGCTCGCTGGGCGTCAGCGCCGAAACGGCGCGCATCGATGCCGAGGGCATCGAGCATCATGTCAGCGCCGAGACGCTGGAAGCGTTTCGCAGGGCGATGACTGCCGCCCGCTGAGCCCGGTGCCCGGAGACACGGATCGGTTGCGGAGCGCGACGGTGCAGCGCCGCCAGCGCGAAAAATGCTGTGACTTGGATTATGCGTTGCGATAATTGTCAGTGGGGGCGGTCGGCGGACCAATCCTTCCAGGACATCTGCATTGCGAGGAGTTGCCATGCTTTGGAGAGGCCGTCGTCAGAGCGACAATATCGAGGACGAGCGCAGCGATAGTGGCGGCGGACTCGGTGGCGGATTGGGTGGCAGCCCGGGTCAGTTCCGCATTCCGATCGGCGGCCGCGCCGGCGGCGGTTCCAGCATCATCCTGGTCATCCTCGTCGTTCTCGCCGGATGGTATTTCGGCTTCGATCCATCGCAGATTCTGGGTGACGGCAGCGGCGGCCTCGGGCCGGGCGGTGGTGGCCAGATCACCGACAACAGCGGCGCGCAGGACAGCACCGGGGCGCCTGCTTCCGACGAGATGAAGCAGTTCGTGGCGACCGTGCTTGCCGAGACCGAGGACACCTGGACCGGCATCTTCAAGGCCAATGGTCTCACCTATGAGGATCCCAAGCTGGTGCTGTTCAGCGGCCAGATCCGCTCGGCCTGCGGCTTTGCCTCGTCCGCGGCGGGGCCGTTCTATTGTCCGGGCGACCACAAGGTCTATCTCGACATGACTTTCTTCCAGCAGCTCGACCAGCAGTTCGGCGCTTCGGGCGAGTTCGCGCGGGCCTACGTGATCGCGCATGAGGTCGGCCACCATGTGCAGAACCTCACCGGCATCATGCAGAAGTTCAACCAGATGCGGCAGAGCATGGGCGAGGCGGAGGCTAATCAGATGTCGGTGCGGGTCGAGCTTCAGGCCGACTGCTTCGCCGGTGTCTGGGCGCACTACACCGCGCAGAAGGGCATCTTGGAACAAGGCGACATGGAAAGCGCGCTGAATGCCGCCAAGCAGATCGGCGACGACACGCTGCAGAAGAAGATGCAGGGCTATGTCGTTCCGGAAAGCTTCAACCACGGCACTTCCGCGCAGCGGCAGACCTGGCTGGCGCGCGGCTACAAGAGCGGCAAGCTTTCGGACTGCGATACATTCAACAATCCGGTCTGAACCGGCGGTTTAGCGCCGCGCTCCTTCAGCGGCGCCGCCGGCAACGATGTCAGGATGAGGCAGTTGCCGCCGTTCGCTTATTGTTCCGGGCGGCAAGCTCGCCTATAAGGTGCCTCCCGCCTGTACCCTAAAGCGCGGCGCGCTGAACGGAGCCAGGCGACGCGCTTTAGGTTTTTGAATTTGCGCATGCCTTCATCCCGAAACCGGTTTCGACTTTCGGGAGACATGCTTTGGGCGGCCGAGGAGCTTGACCATCATGATCGACCCCAAGACCGCCAAGCGGGGCCTTGCGCTCGTTTTCACCACGCTTTTGCTCGACATCATCGGCTTCGGCATCATCATGCCGGTACTGCCGGCCTATCTGCAGGAACTCAGCGGTGTCGGCGTCAGCGAGGCGGCGATCGAGGGCGGCTGGCTGTTCTTCGTCTATGCGGCGATGCAGTTCTTCTTCGCGCCGGTCATCGGCGGCTTGAGCGACCGTTTCGGCCGGCGGCCGATCCTGCTCGCCTCGGTGCTCACCTTTTCCATCGACAACCTGATCTGCGCCATCGCCTGGTCCTTCCCGATGCTGTTCATCGGCCGCGTGCTCGCCGGCATCTCCGGCGCCAGCTACTCGACGACATCGGCCTTCATCGCCGACATTTCGAACGACGAGAACAGGGCCAAGAATTTCGGCCTGCTCGGCATCGCCTTCGGCGTCGGCTTCGTCATCGGCCCGGTGCTCGGCGGACTGCTCGGCACGTTCGGGCCGCGCGTGCCGTTCTATTTCGCTGCCGGGCTCGCCTTCGTGAACTTCCTGATCGCGATGTTCCTGCTGCCGGAGACGCTCGACGAGCAGCATCGCCGCCGCTTCGAGTGGAAACGCGCCAATCCGGTCGGCACGCTCATCCAGATGCGCAATTATCAGGGCATCGGCTGGATCGGGCTCGTCTTCTTCCTGATGACGCTCGGCCACATGATGTATCCGGCGGTCTGGTCCTTCGTCTCCAGCTATCGCTACGGCTGGAACCAGCAGCAGATCGGCTTCTCGCTCGGTGCCTTCGGCCTGTGCGGCGCGATCGTCATGGCGACCGTGCTGCCGCGCGTCATCCCCAAGCTCGGCGAATGGAAGACGGCGACGATCGGCCTCACCTTCACCGCGCTCAGCGCCTTCGGCTATGCGTTCGCGACGCAAGGCTGGATGATCTATGCGGTGATCGTCGCCGGCTGCCTGGAGGCGCTTGCCGATCCGCCGCTGAGAAGCCTCGCGGCCGCCAAGGTGCCGCCCTCGGCGCAAGGTGAGCTGCAGGGCGCGATGACCTCGATCTTCTCGATCACCTCGATCATCACGCCGCTGCTTTATACGGCGATCTTTTCCTGGTTCACCGGCCCGCGCGCGCCGGTCGAGTTCGGCGGGGCGCCTTATGTGCTCGGTGCGGTTTTCCTCACGCTGGCGGTGGTCGTCTTCGTGACGAAGGTGGCCAAGCCGACGCCAAAGGAAGTCGAGCGCATGCACGCGCAGGGGGCCGTGACCGACCCCGCTTGAGCCGCGTCGTGGTCAGGCGCGCTCGGCCAGCGACGGCTCGCCGCGCCGCTCGCGGATGAGGTTGACGAAGCGGCGGAAGAGATAGTGCGAATCCTGCGGGCCGGGCGAGGCCTCGGGATGGTGCTGGACCGAAAACACCGGCCGGCCGGTCAGCGCGATGCCGCAATTCGAGCCGTCGAAGAGCGAGACATGCGTCTCCTCGACGCCTTCAGGCAGCGAGTCGGCATCGACCGCGAAACCATGGTTCATCGAGACGATCTCGACCTTGCCGGTCGTGTGGTCCTTGACCGGATGGTTGGCGCCGTGATGGCCCTGGTGCATCTTCTGGGTCCTGCCGCCGAGCGCCAGCGCCAGCATCTGATGGCCGAGGCAGATGCCGAATACCGGGATGTCGGTCTTCAAGAGGTCCTGGATCACCGGCACGGCATATTCGCCGGTCGCCTCCGGGTCGCCGGGACCGTTCGAGAGGAAGATGCCGTCCGGCCGCATGGCCAGGATTTCTTCCGCGCCGGTCTTCGCCGGCACGACGGTGACCTTGGCGCCGAGGCCAGCGAGCAGGCGCAGGATGTTGCGCTTGACGCCATAGTCGATGGCCACGACATGCATCGACGGCTCGTCCTGCTCGCCAAAACCCTTGTTCCAAGCCCAGGGTGTCTCGCGCCAGACCGAGGACTGGCCCGAGGTTACTTCCTTGGCGAGGTCCAGGCCGATCAGTCCCGACCAGGCAGCGGCACGCTGCTTGAGATCGTCGAGGTCGAAGACGCCATCGGGCGCGTGGGCGATGACGGCGTTGGGCATGCCCTTCTCACGGATCAGCACGGTGAGCGCACGGGTATCGATGCCGCAAAGCGCGACGATGCCGCGCCGCTTCAGCCATTGATCGAGATGCCCGGCTGCCCGGTAGCTGGACGGGTCGGTGACATTGGCCTTGAAGATCGCGCCGACAGCCCCGGCGCGCGCCGCCGGGTTGAGGTCTTCGATATCCTCGGCGTTGGTGCCGACATTGCCGATATGCGGGAAGGTGAAGGTGACGATCTGGCCGGCATAGGAGGGATCGGTCAGAATCTCCTCGTAGCCGGTGAGCGCGGTGTTGAAGCACACTTCCGCGACCGCCGATCCTGTGGCACCGACGCCACGGCCCTCGATCACCGTGCCGTCGGCAAGCACCAGAAGGGCTGTCGGCTTTTCGGTGGCCCAGGGAGCAGTGGTCGTGGCCATAGCGGCACTCCTAGAAGCTGCTTCCAGATCACCCCGTTTGCGGGACGATCCGCGCAGCAAACAACGCGCAGCGCCAAATTCGCGAGCCTGCGCGCAACCAGATTTTCAGTTCATGCGAGGCTCAGTACATAGGGGAAGGCGCCAAAGCGGTCAATGACGCTTGCCGCGAACGGAATTGATTTATTTCGCCAAGCAATATCAATAGTTTGCCGGGAATTGCCTTGGCCCGCCAGCAAAGCTATTGTCCGCCGCGATCGAAGGAGAAGCACGATGCGCGAGAAAATCGCCGAATCCATGAAGAGCGCGATGAAGGCGCAGGACAAGCACCGCCTGCCGACGCTCAGGCTGATCCAGGCCGCCATCCATGACCGCGACATCGCCAATCGCGGCGGCGGCAAGCCGGCGGCGAGCGAGGAGGAGATCCTGCAGATTCTGTCCAAGATGGTGAAGCAGCGAGAGGAATCGGCCAAGGCCTTCGAGGAGGGCAAGCGGCCGGAACTGGCAGCGCAGGAGCGCGGCGAGATGGAGATCATCCGTGAGTTCCTGCCGGCGCAGCTCGACGACGCGGCTATCCAGGCTGCCGCGCGCGAGGCGATCGCCGCCACAGGCGCTGCCAGCCAGAAAGACATGGGCAAAGTGATCGGCGCGCTGAAGCAGAAATATGCCGGCCAGATGGACTTCGCCAAGGCAAGCGCCATCGTCAAAGGGCTGCTGCAGTAGGCCGACTGCTGCGGCAGGCATTCTTGCCGCTCCTGCGGCGAGGCCCATGTAAGGCTGGGCATCCAAGCCCGGTTCAAGCCCGCGTCGGCGCTTTCTCCTGACGGGTGCATGCGGCATTTCCTAGCCATGAAGGAGGACACGATGATGAATCTCGCCCGCTATCCTCGTGTTGCGCTCGGCCACCTGCCCACGCCTCTCGAACGGCTCGAGAACCTGACCAGGGAATTGAACGGCCCGGAGATCTGGATCAAGCGCGATGACTGCACCGGCCTGTCGACCGGCGGCAACAAGACGCGCAAGCTCGAGTTTCTGATGGCTGAGGCGCTGGCCGAAGGCGCCGACACCGTCATGACGCAGGGCGCTACCCAGTCCAATCATGCGCGGCAGACCGCCGCTGCCGCCGCCAAGCTCGGCATGGCCTGTCATCTGCTGCTGGAGGACCGAACCGGCAAGACCGATTTCGACTACAACGAAAACGGCAATGTGCTTCTCGACCGTCTCCACGGCGCTACTATCGAGCGCTGCCCGGCCAATCCCGACATGAACGGCGAGATGGAAAAGGTCGCTGAAAGGCTGCGCGCCGAAGGCCGCAAGGTCTACACGATACCCGGCGGCGGGTCGAACCCGACGGGCGCGCTTGGCTATGTGAACGCGGCCATCGAGCTGATCTACCAGGCGAACGCGATCGGCCTCAAGATCGATCGTGTCGTGCATGCGACCGGCAGCGCCGGAACCCAGGCCGGCCTGGTCACCGGGCTGATCGGCATCAACAGCGGCGTGCCGGTGCTTGGCATCGGCGTGCGCGCGCCGAAGGCCAAGCAGGAGGAAAACGTCTTCTCACTCGCGTGCCGGACGGCCGAGAAGCTTGGCCTTGCCGGTAGCGTGAAACGCGAGGATGTCGTTGCCAACTGCGACTATATCGGCGACGGCTACGGCTTGCCTGCCGCCGATACGATCGCGGCGATCCGCACACTGGCGCGCACCGATGCCATTCTGCTGGACCCGGTCTACTCCGGAAAGGGCATGGCCGGATTGATCGACCTGGCGGGGAAGGGTTTCTTCAAGAAGGGCGAGACCGTCGTCTTTCTACACACCGGCGGCTCGGCCGGGCTGTTCGGTTATCCGACCGATCTCCAGAGCAATTTCTGACCAGCAGGTCGTCAGACTCCGAAGGATATTCAGAAGGCCGTATCGAGATGAGCAGCTACTACCCGCCCGCTCACCCCGTCGTCGGCGTGCTCGGCGGCATGGGGCCGGCGGCCACGATCGAGCTGTTGCGCCGGGTCATGGAGGCGACGCCCGCCGCGGACGACGCCGACCACATTCATCTTCTGGTCGACCAGAACCCCAAGGTTCCGTCGCGCATCGATGCCCTGATCAACGGCACCGGGCCGAGCCCGCTCGACGAACTGGTGCGCATGGCAAAGGGACTGGAAGGCGCAGGCGCCACGATGCTCGCCATCGCCTGCAATACCGCCCATAGCTATGCCGCCGACATCGCCTCGGCGGTCCGCATACCGCTCCTCGACATGGTCACGCTTACCGCCGGGGCGGTCGCGCGCCGGCCGCTCAGCCGGCGACGCATCGGCATGCTCGCCTCCACCGCGGTGCCTGCAATTGGGACTCTACGAAAGAGCGTTCGAAGCGTTCGGCATCGAAACCCGGTATCCAGACGATCAGGCGGAAATCATGGCCATCATCAAGGCGGTCAAGAAGGAAGGCGCGACGGCCGGATTGCGCAGCCGGTTCAATGTCGTCGCGCGCCGACTGATTGCCGGCGATGTCGATTTCCTGGTGATCGCATGCACCGAACTTTCGCTCCTCGTCGATGGCCTCGATGCCGACCTGGCGAAAATCGACGCCCTCGACGTGCTGGTTGCTACGATCGTCGAACGCACACTGCCTCATGGCCGGTGAGGGCCCAAGGACCCCGCCGGTCCCACTCGTTTCATTGACCTTGCGCAACCGCGCTCTAGCTTCGACGCTACCGGCTTTTGTCATGACCGCCGGTGAGGCGGGCTGACGCGCATTATCCGGGAGTGGAGCGAATGAAGAGACTTTCCCTTGTCGTTGCGGGCATCACGCTTGCCATGCTGACGGCGCAGGCGTGGGCAGGCAAGATGGACGACATCAAGGCCCGCGGCACGCTGATCGTCGGAACCAAGGCCGACTACAAGCCGTTCGGATTCCGTGATCCGTCCGGGGCGATCGTCGGCATCGAGCCAGATCTGGCAGCCGATCTCGCCAAGCAGCTCGGCGTCAAGCTGGAATTCGTGCCGGTCGTCGCCGCCAACCGGATGGAGTTCCTCCAGCAGGGAAAGATCGACCTTCTGATTGCAACCATGTCCGACAAGCCGGAGCGCCGGAAGGTCTTGGAAGCAGTCGATCCGCCCTATTATTCGGATTCGGTCAATGTGCTGATATCGAACCGCGCCAAGATCAAGTCCTGGGAGGACCTGAAGGACAAGCCGCTCTGCGCGACGATCGGCTCGTTTTACAACAAGTCGGTCGCCGAGAAATACGGCGCCAAGATCGTCGGGCTCGATGGCTCCGACAAGCCGTTGGTCGCGCTGAAGCAGGGCAATTGCGTAGGCTATCTTTATGACCAGACATTCATTCAAGGCAAACTGCTCGATAAGCAATGGTCCGCCGATTATTCCATGCCGCTGCAGGGCATCATGGAGACTCCTTGGATCATGGCCGTGGCGCCGGGCAATGACGACCTGAGGGATTTCGTTTCCAAGGCCACGATCGAGTGGATGAAGAAGGGCACGATCGTCGAGCTCGAACAGAAGTGGGGCATCACGCCCACCGATTATTCAAAGCGCATGCACGACAAGTACAAGAACCAGAGCTGACATGCCTCGAGCGACCGGCGCGCTCGTGGAAAGACCGCGCGCCTTGGTTGCCTCTGCCAGTGGGTGATATGCATGCAGGAAATCGCCGCTTGGTTTCGTAGCCTCTACGAAACTACAGGGCTGAATTTCACGATCTTCTACGATCCCTACGATGCGACCCAGTTCGCCAGGGGCGTCGGCATGACGATCTATCTGAGCGTCGTGTCGATCCTCATCAGCCTCGTCGTGGGGGTGATCGGCGCCTGGCTGCAAAGCTCGCGGATCGGGATCGTGCGCGGCCTCGTCGAGATATTCGTCGTCATTTTCCGCAACACGCCGCCCTTGGTTCAGATCTTCTTCTTCTATTTCGGCATGGGCGAGCTGCTGCCAGCCACCTACAACGACATCGGCCTGCGTGAGCCGCTGCTTAGCAACGTGCAGTGGGCGATCATTTCCCTTTCCCTGTTTGCCGGCGCCTTCAACATCGAAATCTTCCGGTCCGGAATCGAAGCAGTGCCTCAAACCACGGTGGAGGCGGCCGAAGCCCTCGGCTATACGCGCCTCGGCGCTTACCGCCATGTCGTCCTGCCGCTGGCGTTGCGCGTCTGCCTGCCGGCGCTGAACAACAATCTGGTCAACCTGCTGAAGACCACGACGCTTGCCTACGCCATCGCGGTTCCCGAGGCGCTTTATGCGGTCACGCAAATCTGGGCGGAATCGCAGAACGTGACGGAAATGATGTGCGTGCTGTTGGCTACGTTCGTTCTGCTGGTCGGCGTGCTCGTATGGGTCATGCACCGCTGGGAGCGGTCGCTGCGCATCCCGGGATTCGGCCAATGACGGAAATCAAACCGATGACCGACCTGCCCGTGCTGCTGCCGGTTCGGCCACCTTCCGTGCCGGCTTTGCGGTTTCGAGCCTGGCACGGCCTGGCTTTGGTCGCGGCAGTGCTTTTGTTCGCGCCCGCCGCCGGTGCCCAGACGGGTTCGGAAGAGCTGTCGATAGTCGGCGTCATCATCAAATGGATGCCGCTGCTTTTGACCGGCTTCGGCTTCAATCTTCTTATTTCCGTGCTGTCGATGGCGCTGGGCACGATCGTGGGTCTTGGCCTTGGTCTGCTGCAGCTGAGCGAGTTCCACTGGCTCAGCCGCTGCGCGTGGGTGCTCACCCAGTTCTTCCGCAACGCGCCATGGCTGGTGCTGCTGTTCTTCGCCATGTACCTCATCCCCTACCAGTTCCGCATCGGCGACGTCACGGTTCCGTTTCCTGACTGGGTCAAGGCGGTCATCGGCTTCGCGCTGCCGGTCATGGCCAACGTTGCCGAGATCGTGCGCGGGGCGGTGCAATCCATTTCCAGCGGCCAATGGGAAGCGGCCGACTCGCTGGCCTTCACCCGCCGGCAGACGATGTGGATGATCATCTTGCCGCAATGCGTGAAGCGGATGCTGCCACCCTGGATGAACCTCTATTCGCTTGTCACGATGGCGACGGTGCTGGCCTCGGTCGTGGGCATCAACGAGATGCTGACCCTGACCGCGCAGGTTCACAATGCCGAAGGCGGCCGAACGGACCTTTTGGCGCCGCTCTACGCTTTCGCGCTGCTGTGCTTCTTCATCTACTGCTACCCGATCAATCTTTGGACTGTCCGTCTCGAGCGGCGCTTCAACGTCAAGAGCTGAACCATGGCAGCCTGGACTCCCGATGAACCGATGGTGCGTCTCCACGACGTGCACAAGTCGTTCGGCCAGATCGAAGTGCTCAGGGGCATCAGCTTTCAGGTGATGAAGGGTGAGGTCATCTGCGTCATCGGGCCGTCCGGCTCCGGCAAGTCGACGTTGATCCGTTCCATCAACGCGCTGGTGCCGATCAATTCCGGCTCGATCACCGTCGAGGGACAGGAGGTCAATGATCCGGCAGTGGACAAGCTGGCGCTGCGCCGCAAGGTGGGCATGGTCTTCCAGCAGTACAATCTGTTTCCGCACAAGACCGCGCTGCAAAACATCATGATGGCGCCGATCCACGTCCTCAAGCAGGACCGCCGTGAGGTCGAGGCACGCGCGCGGGCGCTGATCAGGAAGGTCCGCCTCGAAGGAAAGGAAGACGCCTATCCGGGAGAATTGTCCGGCGGCCAGCAGCAGCGTGTCGCCATTGCCCGCTCGCTCGCGATGCGTCCGGATCTGATGCTGTTCGACGAGGTGACGGCCGCGCTCGACCCCGAAACCGTCAAGGAAGTGCTGGTCACGATACGCGAGCTGGCGGGTGAAGGAATGACGTGCATTCTGGTCACGCATGAGATGGGTTTTGCACGCGAGATCGCCAACCGCATCTATTTCACCGATCAAGGTGTCATCGTGGAGCACGGCTCGCCGCAGGAAATATTGGATCACCCACGAGAGGCGCGGACGAAGGCGTTTCTGGAGCAGGTGCTGTAGATCGTCTTGCGGCTGCGTTCTTTCGCCGGCGACCAGGCCCGTCCGAGCCGGTCGGGTGGCAGGCGGCCAGGCGAGTGCCTAGGTGAAGGACAACGATCAACCTCCATCAAACGGCTGGAGGCGCGCATGCGGATCAAGGTCGAAACCCGGCAAGACGGCGACGTCGACGTGCCCCGGAGGTTCAGCCTCAACGGCGAGCAGATCGATGTCTTCGAGATTGTCGACCAATGGTTCGGCGCCGACTACCGCTATTGCAAGGTCAAGGGCAGCGATGGCGCGCTTTACATCCTGCGGCACGACGAAGTCCGATCGGAATGGTGCCTCACGATGTTTGCCAGCGAGCGGGCGCAGGCCGTGACGGCCGGATGGACCTCGCCGAGCCAAAGCGCCGTCGTCAAGGGATCGCTTCAGTAAGAATTGTCGCCCGACGGCGGGAACCTCACGGATCCTTGCAGATCGGCACCGGTTGCGGAGGCGGCAACGGGTGATCCTTCTTGTATTGCGCGATGATCGGCTCGAGCATCCTGTTCGGCCAGAATTTCGGAGCGCCGATCTCCTTCAGGCAGGATGCGTTCCAGTAGAGTCCGGCGGCCGAAGCCGATTGTCTGGCCGCCACGGTACGCGCCATGGCGGCAATGTCTCGCGATTCCGGATAGATGTAGAGCGTCGTCGGATTGTCCTTCACCATCGGGATGATCTGCTCGGCATCCGCGGGCGACCAACTTGTGCAGCCATTGCTGCGGCCGCCGGCATAGTTCACCAGCTTGCCAAAGGGAACATAGCCGTCGTGGTCGGCGTATGAGCTGTTCGGGCTTTTGCGAAGGCACATTCCCCTCAGCAGCGCTGCCGGGTGCCCGCCGATCACGCGTTGCCTGGCGTTGGCGGTTTCGCCTTCGCCATCGAACTGTATGAAGGTGCGCATGAACACCGCGTTCTGCTTCGCACCGACACGGTAGAAACCCTTGAACGACGTTTTCGCCTCGGCGGTCATGTAGGCGCCGCCGGCCGTCAGTTCCGAGTCCATCGCGTTGCCGAAGTTCTTGGCGCAACGCCTGCCGTTTGAAAAATCCGCGACGCCTTTCAGGTTTCGGCCGCCGCCGTGACCGGCCGAGACCGCGCGGAACGACTGCTCGGCCTCGCAGATGATGTAGTAGCGGCGCCCCAGCACTCCGTTGCCCAGATCGCCGGGACGTGTCGCGTCCATGGCGAAGTAGCAGGGATTTTTCACGGAACCTTCGCTCACCTTCCTCAGGTAAAGCGCGCGCGCCCGTTCCAAGACCACCTGAGCGATCTGGCCGTCGCCTTCGCCGACATGGGCCTGCAGCCAGGTCGGAATGCTCGACGACCGCAGCGCCGCGAAGGATCGGGCCGACATCGTCAGCGCGCCGATAACGGCGAGGAAGCAGACAATCGCGACGCCCAGCGAAACAGATCTCAACCGCACCGGATTATTTCCCCTCTCCAGCCGCTATTTCCTACGATGAATCACCTGCGCCAATCATAAAAGCCCTCGCGCCGATCGGCGAAACACTTCTAGTTTAGCGTGCCCTTAACATCCGTGATTCCCGGCCCGTTCGTGTTGGGGTATCATGTGATTCCGGCGCGCCCACGCCTCCTCCCTCCATCGGGAAAGCATCGTCCATGCGGGGCATTGGATCACTCAACCAAACTGTTCGAGCACCAGGCATAAGGAGGGGTTGCGAAGACTGCTCGCAGCAGGAGGTTTTCGATGCGGCTTTCCGCGCCCATCTATCGTCTGAAGCGTCAGGCCAGGCTCCTTTCCCGCAGGGAAGGAGTCCCGCTTCACCTGGCCCTCGATCGGGTCGCCGCCGGGGAGGGCTTCGCCAGCTGGAGCCTGCTTGCGGCCAAAGCCGCAGAGGCGACACCCGCAGGCAGCCTGCTTGCGCAACTGGAACCTGGCGACCTCGTGCTGGTCGGCGCAAGGCCTGGCCAAGGCAAGACCTTGATGAGCCTCGAGCTTGCGGTCGAGGCGATGAAGTCCGGCCGACACAGCGTGTTCTTTACGCTGGAGTATACGCACACGGACATTCTAGATCGGTTTCGCGCCATCGAGGCCGAGCCGGCGCTCTTCGACGGCCTGTTCGAATTCGACAATTCGGACGCCATCTGTGCCGACTACATCAGCGGCAGGTTGCGGACGGCGCCTCGCGGGACGCTAGCGGTCATCGACTACCTGCAACTTCTCGACCAGAGGCGCGAGAATCCGGAGCTGAAGATACAGGTTCCGATGTTGCGGTCTTTTGCGCGCGACAGGGGACTGATCCTGATCTTCATCTCGCAGATCGACCGGGCGTACGATCCGTCCAGGAAGCCATTTCCCGACCTTGGCGATGTCCGGCTGCCGAACGCTTTGGATTTGTCGCTCTTCGACAAGATGTGCTTCCTGAACAAGGGCGAAATCCGCTTTCAGGCAGCTTGAGCGCAATCCGTGCCGCGGCTATGCCTGCCGGGTCTGCAAGGGGACACCGGATCATGTTCGAAATCGTCAAGCCCGCGCTCGAACACCTGCCGTCCTACAAGGCAGCGCTGGAGCGCGGCTGGTCGCCGGACAATGTGCGGCTCCTGGAAGCGACGCGTGAGCAGCTCGCGGCCATCGAGGAAGACCCGGTGGCATTTCTCGCCGGTCTTGACGACCCGGAGGCGAAAGGGCCGCCGATCACATTGCCGGACGGCACGACGGCGCCACGCCTGCCGGGTTTCCGGCGCTGGATCTGGGACGGCGAGATTGCCGGCTCGATCGGGCTTCGCTGGCAGAAGGGCACGTCGGCGTTGCCCTCGCATGTGCTCGGCCATATCGGCTACGCCGTGGTGCCTTGGAAGCGAGGGCGCGGCTACGCGACTGAAGCGCTGCGGCTGATGCTGGAAGAGGCGAGGGCGGTGGGTCTCGACTATGTCGAGGTCACCTCTAAGCCGGACAATCCGGCTTCGCATAAGGTGATCACGGCCAATGGCGGCAGGCTGGTCGGCCGCTTCTTCGAGGATGCCGCCTATGGCGGGGCGGAAAGCCTCAAATTCCGGATCGATCTCTAGACCTCCGTCGCGGCAAGGGTGCCCGTGCGCTACTCGCCGGGCCTGGCCAGCCGCCCTTCTTCGGCCTTGTAGTAGAACTGGCTGGCGACAAGCCAGCCTTTCAGCGGCCGGAGCGGCGGAATGCAGGTCGCCAGAATTATCGGTACCGAAACGAAGGCGTGGAACCACATGGAAGGCTCGAAGGTCACCTGGGCCCAGACGGCGAACAGCACGGAGGGCACACAGGCAAAGCAGATGACGAAGAAGGCCGGGCCATCGGCGGGATCGGCAAACGAATAGTCGAGCCCGCAGACGTCGCATTTCGGCGCCAGCTTCAGAAATCCGTCGAACAACCGGCCCTTCCCACAACGCGGGCAGCGGCCACGGATGCCAACCCGCCAGGGGTCGAGGTGGGGATAGTGCGCATGATCTTGCATGGTCGTCACTCCAGAGACCTCGCATGGCATTTCGATCGGCCTTGAGGTCACCAATGCATACTAGTATCATGATTGTATGCATACAATGCGACAAAATGTATGGACAACAGGATGAACGACGAGAGCGACCTCAGCTGGCTTTCTCCCTTGGAGGAAGGCCCTCGGCCGATCTATCTCAAAATTGTCGATGCCCTTGCTGCCGCCCGCTCGATCGGCCGGCTGCAGCCTGGGGACAGGCTGCCGCCGCAGCGGGAGCTTGCCCGCTTCCTTGGTGTGGATCTGACCACGGTCACCAGGGCGTTCACCGAAGCCCGGCGCAGGAACCTGATTGATGCAACGGCCGGTCGCGGCACCTTCGTCACGCCCGGCGAGCCGGAAGAGCCGATCCTCGATCTGAGCATGAACATTCCGCCGGCGCCCTCGGGTCTCAGCCTGCCGGTATTGATCAGGAGCGGCATAGAAGGGCTGCTCAAACGTTCCAGCGCGGAAGCGCTGCTTTCCTACCATCCCGGCCCGGGTTCACCCGCCGAACGCGCCGCCGCCTCGTTATGGTTCGCCGCAACCGGCGACAGGCTGCCGGTCGAACGCGTGGCTGTCGGCTCGGGGGCGCAGGCGCTGCTCGCGGCCGTCCTTCTATCGCAAACCCGCAAGGGCGATACGATCCTTACCGACACGCTGACCTATCCCGGCCTGATCGCGCTGGCGGAGACCACGGGCCGGAAGCTGACCGGTGTCGGCCGCGACGATAACGGCATGCGTCCCGACCATCTGGAGGAAGCGGCGCGACGGCACGGCGCGCGCGTCCTCTATCTCAATCCGACGCTCCACAATCCCACCGCGCTTACCATGCCCGAGGGCCGGCGGCGGGAAATTGCGCGGATGGCGGGCAAACTTGGCCTGATGATCGTCGAGGACGATCCCTACAGTCCACTGCAGACCACTTCCCCGCCGGGCTTCCTCAGTCTGGCGCCGGAGCGGACTTTCCATGTGGCGACATTGGCGAAATGCATCTCGCCATTCCTGCGTACCGCTTTCCTTGCCGCGCCCAACGTGCAGGCCGTGGAGCGGATCGCGGCGGCAATCCGGGGCATGACCATGATGGCGCCGCCGCTGATGACGGGTCTCGCCTGCGAGTGGGTGCGAAGCGGCTTGGCCGGCGAGATCACGGGCGCGGTGCGTGCCGAAGCGGAGGCCAGGCAGAGGGTCGCGCGCAAGATCCTGCCGGCGGGTTTCACCTCGACGGAAACGAGCCTGCATTTGTGGTATCCGCTGGAGGGGCGGCCGCGCTCGTCAGAGCTTGGCGATGTGGCCCGACGCCGCGGATTGGCCATCAGTCCAGCGGAGGAGTTTTCCGTCGTGCCCGGCGTTGCCGACGGCTTGCGCCTGGCGCTGGGCGCCGCATCCAGCCGCGAAAGGCTGGAGGAGGGCCTGCGCAGTTTGCTGTCGATCCTTGCCGGCCGCTTCGAATCCTCGTCAGCTCCGGTTTGATCTAGTCAGGCCGGCGACGGAGCGGCGGCCTTACTCCGCCGCGGCCGGCAGCGGCGGCGTCGCGCGGCTGCGCCATTCCCAGGCCTGCGAGGCGAGCGCGACGGCCACGGCCACCAGCATGGCGAGCGCTCCGGCAACCGGCAGGCTGCGATAGCCGAAGCCGGCATTGAGCATTGCCGCGCCCAGCGATGCGGCGAGCGCGATGCCGACGTTGAAGCCGGACGGGATGAGCGAGGAAGCCAGGTTAGATGCGTCCGCCGTCCAGGCGAGCATGCGGGTCTGGATCGGCGCGCCGATGGCGAAGTTGAGGCCGCCCCAGATGACGATGGCGACGATCATCGGCACCGGATAGGGGCTGACGGCGTAGATGACGCCAAGCATCACCGCCTGCAGGAAAAGCATGGTGATCAGCGACGGCATCAGCTTCCAGTCGGCGAGCTTGCCGCCCAAAAGAACGCCGATCGTGGCGCCGACGCCGTTGAGCAGCAGCACGAAGGGGATCAGGCTCTCGTCGAGGCCGGTGATTTCGAGCAGCGTCGGCGTGATATAGGTGAAGAGGCCGAACTGGCCGATCATCAGCATCAGCATCAGGATGAGCGAGGTCCAGACCTGCTGTCGGCCGAGCACGCGCACTTCACGCGCCAGGCCGGCGGCCCGGTTGGCTGCGCCCGCGGTGCGCGGCAGCAGCGCGGCCATGGCGATGATCGCGGCGATGCCCAGCGCGCACATCACCCAGAAGGTCGCGCGCCAGCCCCAGAGACCGCCGATCGCGGTGCCGGCCGGCACGCCGATGACGTTGGAGACGGTCAGTCCCGAGAGGATGACCGCCACGGCCCGACCGCGCTGATCCTCGCGCACCAGGCCGACCGCGACGACCATGGCGACGCCGAAATAGCAGCCATGCGCCACGGCGGTCGCGACACGCAGCAGAAGCATCGAAGTGAAATCGGGCGCCAGCGCGCAGGCGGCCTGGCCAAGGGTGAAGGCGATCGTCAGCCCGATGAGCAGCGCCTTGCGCGAGACCCTGATGGTGGCGAGCGCCAGCAGCGGACCGCCTATGGCGATGCCGCAAGCGTAGCCGGAGACGAGATAGCCAGCAGTGGGAACGGAAACGCCGAGACCTTCTGCCACCTCCGGCAGCACGCCGGCGATGACGAACTCAGTCGTGCCGAAAGCGAAGGCGGCAATGAACAGGGCAATTAGCGGCAGCATGGCGCAAAGGGTTGGTTTGAATGCAGGGCGTCAAACCACGGATGCGCGCTGCCGGCAATGCAGAAATTATCGACGCCGCTTTAGCTTTTCTTGACCGGGTTCAGCTCTGCCGCGGTCGTCGGCGACGAGGCCGGCTTCTTGTGCCTACCGTAGGGAATTTTCAGCCACGCTCGCTCATGAAGGTAGAAGAGCAGCGATTTGGTGACAACTTCAGTCCCGCCGATGGCTGCAGCGAGCTTAATGCTTCCAGTCACCACGAGGGAGATGATCATCGTGTCGATCGTGCCGGTTGCGCGCCAGGAAAGCGCCTTGACGAAGCTGCGCGAATGGGTGTCCATCGACTAAATCATCCTCCCGTTGGGCCTCGGATGTTCCTTAGCCGACGCATGCGAGGATGAGCAAAGACTAAATTTTGTCAGCCCGCTTTGAGCCGCGAGCCGCCGAGCAGGCCGCGTTCCTCGAGCACGGGATAAGCCATGGAGGCGAGCAGCGAGTTGATCTGCTTGAGGTCGCGGATGGTGTCGAGGTGGATGGAACTGGTCTCGACGCTTTTGGCGGTGCCGTCGCGCAGCCTCACGAAATGGCTGGCGCTCGTCTCTTTCTCGCGCTCGCGCAGCAGGTCTTTCTCCAGCACCAGTTGCCGGGCTGTTTCCGGGTCGCGCGAGACCAGCACGTTGAAGGCTAGCCGCGCATTGGCGAGCACCGAGGCATGGAAGGCGAAGAGCTCGCGCCAGCCCTCGGGCGTGAACTCCAGTCCGCGCTCGAGCTTCTTCCTGACATGCACCAGCATGTTGCGCACGATTATGTCGCCGACCTGCTCCAGCTTGACGCAGGCGCCGATCAGTTCCTGGCAGCGCAGCGCCTCGTCCTCGCTGAGCGGGTTCTTCGTCACCTTGGCGAGATAGAGCTTTATCGCCGCGTGCTTTTTGTCGACACGGTCGTCGAGGGCGGCCAGCGCCTTGATCTTGTCGCCGTCGGCGCTCTCGTAGAGCTCGATGATGCGCTTCAGCATGATCTCGACCGTCTCGCAGACCCGCACCACCTCTCGCGTGGCATTGGCCAGCGCCTGGCTCGGCGTGTCGAGCGCGCTCTCGTTCAGCGCCGACAATTCGACAACGTCGAGCGCTGCCGCCGGTTCGGGCTTCGCGCCGAGCGCCACGATGCTTTCGGAGGCACGATAGACGAGGCCGGCGAGCGGCAGGCCGGCCAGCAGGATGACCACGTTGAACAGGATGTGCGCGTTGACGATCTTGTCCGGCCCGGTCGCGCCGAGAAAGCCGACCGGCGGCTTTACCGTCATGAACAGGATCAGCATGATCAGCGAGCCCATACCGCGCATCAGGAGGTTGCCGACCGGCACGACGCGGACACCGGGATCGGCATTACGGGTCAGCAACGGCGCGATGATCGAGGAGCCGAGATTGACGCCGAGCACCAGCACGATGCCGAGCTCCGGCGGGATGAAGCCGCGGCCGGCCAGCGTCACCATCAACAGCACAGCGGCGATGGAGGAGTGGAACAGCCAGGTGACGAGTGCCGCCAGAAGATAGGCGGTGATGGGATCGCCGGAGAAATAATTGACGATCATCGGCATCAGCGTGCTCTGGCGCAGCGGCTCCGAGGCCTGACCGATCATCTCCAGCGAGAGCAGCAGCAGGGCAATGCCGACCAGGATGCGGCCGAACTGGCGCCAGTCGCGCCGTTCCGTAGCCATGAACATGACCGTTCCGGCGACGAGGCAGACCGGCACCAGAAGCGACAGGTCGAACGTCAACAGCTTGACGACAAGCGCCGATCCGATCTCGGCGCCGCGCACGGCAAGCTGCCCGGCGGCACCCGATACGATGCCGGCGCCGGCGAAGGAGCCGACCAGGAGCGTGACGGCGGTGGAGCTCTGCAAGGCGATCGCCAGACCGCAGCCGGCCAGCACCGCCATCAGCGGATTGCGCATCGTGGCGCGCAGCCTGTGGCGAAGCACATCGCCGTAGGCGCGCTCGACACCTGTCTTCACCATACGGGTGGCAAACAGCATCAGCGCCACCGCGCCGGCGAGATGCAGAAGGACGACGGATCCGCTCATGCCGAACCCCGCGACGAGGCGGCAAAGAAGCGGAAAAGAGTACGAATCGCGAGCATTTCGAAGGTCGAGACTACAGCAGTTTACATTAGCCGGATAATAAATTTTGCCCGATTCGGCCGACGTTCGGCACGCGACGGCGTGTGTCGGAAATGGATAGAGGGCACATTGGTTGCATGCCGCCCGTGAATCGGGCGGCAGACTTCACGCGTATGCCTGGCCGATGATCTGCCCGGTCTCTGCAGATTGTTGAAGCAGCTTATGTAAGCATTGGAAATCATTACAGGATTGTAATCCTGACGTTCAGTTTCGGTTCATCCGGGCCCGGCTATCTCCTTGCCTATCGACAACCAAGGAGCACCAACCATGAAGCGTCTCATACTTTCCGTCGTCACCGCCTCGATGCTGGCCGCCTCGGCCCTCTCGGGCCAGGCCGCGTCGCTCAACCAGCCAAGCGCGCCGCAGTCGAACTACACCAAGGTCGACTGGCAGAAGTCGGGCGTCGTGAAGAAGAAGGTGGTGGTCAAGAAGAAGGTGGTGGTGAGGCGCAGCCAATGGCGCAGCGGCCAGAGATATTCCAACTGGAAGCGCCATCAGGCGGTGCGCGACTGGAACCGTTACGGTCTGCGCCGTCCCGGTCCCGGCCAGGAGTGGATTCGTGTCGGCAACGACTATCTTCTGGTCAGCATCGTCTCCGGCATCATCTTCGGCGCGATCGCCGCGCACTGATCCGGCAACGGTCCGAACACCAGGAAGGCGGCCGCTCGGCCGCCTTCTTTTTGTCTGTGAAAAGTGGGTACGATGGACTTTAACGAGTCGTCGCGCCCGGACGGCTTGATTATATGGAGGGCAAACGAGCCTTTCCCTATGCGCTTTCCGCCCGCCTTCCTCGACGAGATACGCGACCGTGTGCCGATTTCCTCGGTCATCGGCCAGCGCGTCTCCTGGGACAGGAAGAAGTCCAACGCATCGCGCGGTGATTTCTGGGCATGCTGCCCGTTCCACGGCGAGAAGAGCCCGTCCTTCCACTGCGAGGACAAAAAAGGGCGCTACCATTGCTTCGGCTGCTCGGTCTCGGGCGACCATTTCAAGTTCCTGACCGAGCTCGACGGCATGAGCTTTCCCGAAGCGGTCGAAAAGATCGCCGAGATGGCCGGCGTGCCGATGCCGGTGCGCGATGCCGCCGAGGAGCGGCGCGAGAAGGAACGCGCCAGCCTGACCGACGTCATGGAGATTGCGACCGTCTTCTTTCAGGAGCGGCTGCAGGGACCGGAAGGGGCAAAAGCCCGCGCCTATCTGCGCGACCGCGGCCTGACGCCGGCGACACAGCAGTCCTTCCGGCTCGGCTATGCGCCGGACAGCCGCAATGCGCTGAAAGAATATCTTGCAGCCAGGGGCGTGCCGAAGGCCGATATCGAGGCCTGCGGGCTGGTTCGGCACGGCGACGACATCCCGGTCTCCTACGACTGGTTCCGCGACCGCATCATGTTTCCGATCCCGGATTCGCGGGGGCGGATCATCGCCTTTGGCGGACGCGCGCTGGCGCCGGACGCGCTCGCGAAATACATGAACTCGCCTGACACCGAGCTCTTTCACAAGGGCAATGTGCTCTACAATTTCGCCCGCGCGCGCAAAGCGGTGGCGAAGGGCGGCACGGTGATCGCCGTCGAAGGCTATATGGACGTGATCGCGCTGGCGCAGGCCGGCTTCGAGAATGTCGTGGCGCCGCTCGGCACCGCGCTCACCGAAAACCAGCTCGAGCTTCTGTGGCGCATGGCCGGCGAGCCGGTGCTTTGCTTCGACGGCGACCAGGCCGGGCTGAAAGCGGCATGGCGCGCTGCCGATCTGGCGTTGCCGGCGGTCCAGCCAGGGCGCTCGGCGCGCTTTGCGCTGCTGCCCGAGGGCAAGGATCCGGACGATCTGGTCAAGTCCGAGGGGCCGGACGCATTTCGCGCGGTGCTGGCGGAAGCGAGACCGCTTGCCGATCTTTTGTGGATGCGCGAGACGGCCGGCGGCGTCTTCGACACGCCGGAGCGGCGGGCGGAGCTCGAAAAGACGCTGCGCGAGCTCACCGGCCGCATCCGCGACGAAAGCCTGCGCTACCACTATCAACAGGAGATGCGCGAACGCGTCTTGAGCTTCTTCGGCTCGCAGCGCGGCGCGCGGCAAGGCCATCAGGGGGGGCGCCAGGACGGTCGGCCGGGCGAGCGCGGCAGAGGTTCGGCGCCAGGCGGGGCGTTTGGCCGGGGCGCTGCCGGCGCGCGCGCCGCCATCACTGAAAGCCTCGGCCGTTCGGCGCTGGTCAAGCGGACGGGCGAGGCCATGTCGGTGCGCGAAGCGACGATCATCGTGGCCCTGGTCAACCATCCGCCACTGATCGACGAGAATTTCGCGCATGTCGAATTCCTCGACCTTGCCAATTCGGATTTGCGGCGACTGCACGCCGCCATCCTCGACGCGATGGCGCAAGACGCGGCCGACGATCGCGACGCGGTGATCGCGACCATCGAGCGCGCCGGCTGCGGCGGCATCTGGGAGCGTGCGGTCGCGCTGATCAAGCGCGCGAGACAGTGGCCGGCGCTCGAAACCGCCGGCCTTGACGATGCCCGCGACGCCTTCAACCAGGCGCTGCACTTGCAGCGCAGCGCGCGCACCTTACATAGAGAGCTGAAACAGGCGCAGGCGGCGCTCGATGCAGACCCTTCGGATGAAAACTTCCGGCATCTCGTCGAGATTCAAGCGCAATTCAACGATGTACAGGCAACGGAAGCGCTGATCGAAGGGTTCGGCGTTTCATCGGGCAGGGCTGGACGCGTTTAGGTCCAGCCGGCCCGAAAATGAAGTGGAAATGCGCAGGCGCGTCGAATCGACGCCTCTAAGTCGGGTAATTGATTCGCTTTTTTCATGCGAATCATGCCAGAGGCGCTTGACCTTCTGGCAGATTGGCGGAATCAGGACGATTCGAAACGTTAACCGTGCCCCGGCGTCGGCGGGAAATTTTGAGCGATGTGAGGTGCTGGTGACTGGACAGGCAAAAGGCCTGCCACAGATACCAGGGTTAATCTGGACTTAACGAGAGATGCGGTTACTGGCCCGGTAAGAAGCGTTCTGGTGCGAGCGCATCCGGTATGACCGGTTCCGGCAGCTTACGCGGTCGATACCAGGCCGCTTGGAGACGACAAAGAATGGCGACAAAGGAAAAGGAAGAGGTCGAGACCGAACGCGAAGGCACCACCGATGGCCCTCTGCTCGACCTTTCCGATGATGCTGTCAAGAAGATGATCAAGGCCGCCAAGAAGCGCGGCTATGTGACCATGGACGAGCTGAACTCGGTGCTGCCTTCGGAGGAAGTGACCTCCGAGCAGATCGAGGACACGATGGCCATGCTGTCCGACATGGGCATCAACGTCGTCGAGGACGACGAGCAGGGCGAGGAGGCAGAAGCGGCCGACTCGGGTGCCGATTCCGACGAAGATGCCAACGAGCTTGCCGAGCAGACCGGCACCGCCGTCGCCACCACGACCGCCAAGAAAGAGCCGACCGACCGCACCGACGATCCGGTGCGTATGTATCTGCGCGAGATGGGCTCGGTAGAGCTTCTGTCGCGCGAGGGCGAAATCGCGATCGCCAAGCGCATCGAGGCCGGCCGCGAGACGATGATCGCGGGCCTGTGCGAAAGCCCGCTCACCTTCCAGGCGATCATCATCTGGCGCGACGAGCTCAACGAATCGAAGATCCTGCTGCGCGAGATCATCGACCTCGAGGCGACCTATGCCGGCCCCGAGGCGAAGCAGGCGCCGGTCGTCGAACGCGTCGAGGAAGCCGCCCCCAAGTCCGAGGAAAAGCCACGCGGCCGCGCGGCGGCGCGCGAGGAAGAAGACGACATCACCAATGTCGGCGGCGACACGCGCGGGCTCGAGGAAGAGGAAGACGACGAGGACGAGGCAAGCCTGTCGCTGGCCGCCATGGAAGCGGAACTGCGTCCGCAGGTGATGGAGACGCTCGACGTCATCGCCGACACCTACAAGAAGCTGCGCAAGCTGCAGGACCAGCAGGTCGAGAACCGCCTCGCAGCCGCCGGCACGCTTTCGCCTAGCCAGGATCGCCGGCTGAAGGAGCTGAAGGACCAGCTCATCAAGGCGGTGAAGTCGCTGTCGCTCAACACCGCGCGCATCGAAGCGCTGGTCGAGCAGCTCTACGACATCAACAAGCGCCTGGTGCAGAACGAGGGCAAGCTGCTTCGCCTCGCCGAAAGCTACGGCGTGCGCCGCGAGGAGTTCCTCAAGGAATATCAGGGCTCGGAACTCGATCCGAACTGGACGCGCTCGATCGCCAATTTGACGTCGCGCGGCTGGAAGGAATTCACCAAGAACGAGAAGGACGCGATCAAGGAGCTGCGCGCCGAGATCCAGAGCCTCGCCACCGAGACCGCGATCTCGATCCTGGAATTCCGCAAGATCGTAAACCAGGTGCAGAAGGGCGAGCGCGAAGCCGCGATCGCCAAGAAGGAAATGGTGGAGGCGAACCTTCGCCTCGTCATCTCGATCGCCAAGAAGTACACCAACCGCGGCCTGCAGTTCCTCGATCTGATCCAGGAAGGCAATATCGGCCTGATGAAGGCGGTCGACAAATTCGAATACCGCCGCGGCTACAAGTTCTCGACCTACGCGACGTGGTGGATCCGGCAGGCGATCACCCGCTCGATCGCCGACCAGGCGCGCACCATCCGCATTCCGGTGCATATGATCGAGACGATCAACAAGATCGTGCGCACCTCGCGCCAGATGCTGCACGAGATCGGCCGCGAGCCGACGCCGGAGGAACTGGCCGAGAAGCTCGCCATGCCGCTGGAAAAAGTGCGCAAGGTGCTGAAGATCGCCAAGGAGCCGATCTCGCTCGAGACCCCCGTGGGCGACGAGGAGGATTCGCATCTCGGCGACTTCATCGAGGACAAGATGGCGATCCTGCCGATCGACGCGGCGATCCAGGCCAATCTGCGCGAGACCACGACGCGCGTGCTCGCCTCGCTCACCCCGCGCGAAGAACGCGTGCTCAGAATGCGTTTCGGCATCGGCATGAACACCGACCACACTCTGGAAGAGGTCGGCCAGCAGTTCTCGGTCACCCGCGAACGCATCCGCCAGATCGAGGCCAAGGCGCTGCGCAAGCTCAAGCACCCGAGCCGCTCGCGCAAGCTGAGAAGCTTCCTCGACAGCTGATACGAAAATCACGGACAGGCAAATCGAAAGGGCGTCTCGGGCGCCCTTTTTTTTGCATCTCCAGCCACAGCATTGCCTTGCCGGGGCTGCCCGACAGGAGTTTAATTTCAAGGTCGGATGCATTTCTGGGCGACAAGCCGGATGCCCGCCCCGGCGCCGGCCGTAACGGCCAGGCGCCGCGCTCCGTGGCACCGGAGGGAGGTGTGCCATGACGACCTACATCATGCTGATCAACTGGACGGAGCAGGGCGCCAAGAATGTGCGCGAGTCGCCGAAGCGGCTCGACGCCGCCAAGAAGCAGCTGAGCGAGATGGGCGGTTCGTTCAAGGCGTTTTATCTGACCATGGGCGAGTGCGACATGGTGGCCGTGGTCGAGGCGCCGGACGATGCGGTGCTCGCCCGTTTCGCGCTGATGCTGTCGTCGGGCGGCAGCGTACGAACGCGCACGCTCAAGGCCTTCCCGGAATTCGCCTATCGCGAGATCATCACCTCGCTCGGGTGAAGCGGCGACGGAGGCAAGGCTCCATTGCAGCTGCGCGTCATATTGCGATGCCACACCGCGTCGCCGATAGTCGCGCGATGTCCAAGCCTCGGCTCACCGTCTGGTACAACACACGCTGCCCGGTCTGCGATGCCGGCATCAGGCGCCAAAGGCGGCGGCTGGTCGAGGCGGTGAAGGCCGGCCGCGTCGAATTCCGAGACATCAATTTCGAGCCGGCGGCGCTGGCCGAACATGGCGCCTCGCTTGAGGACATCCGCCGCCGGCTGCATGCGACCGATGCCGAGGGCAGGTTGCTGGTGGGCGCCGACGTGGCGGTGGCGGTCTGGCGGATAACGCCGGGCGAAAGCTGGCTGGCGTCACTGCTGGGCAACCCGATCGCGCTGCCGCTGACGCGCCTTGCCTATGATCGTTTCGCCGATCTTCTCTACGCCTGGAACCGCCGCAAGGGCCGCTGGTAGTCCGCTTCGGCTTAGCTTGCTGATCGTCATCCCGATCGAGCGGCGCTCCCTCGGTTCCTTCTCGATACATCGTAAGATATATCTTGACTCTCTGACGGCTGCGACCTATGTAAGATATATC
Source organism: Mesorhizobium sp. WSM4904 (assembly GCF_029674545.1). Classification (NCBI taxonomy): domain Bacteria; kingdom Pseudomonadati; phylum Pseudomonadota; class Alphaproteobacteria; order Hyphomicrobiales; family Phyllobacteriaceae; genus Mesorhizobium; species Mesorhizobium sp. WSM4904. The sequence continues at coordinate 2,863,420 of NZ_CP121354.1, forward strand.
GTAAGACATAACTCGAGGAGCAATCCATGCACAGACATAACCATTCCGGGCACGGCCATTTCGGCGAGCGCATGTTCATGCACATGGCCGGCAGGTTCGGCGGGCGGGGCGGCGGCTTCGGTCCGTTCGGCCACGGCATGCGCGGCGGCGGTCGCGGCGGCCCGGGCGACATGTTCCGCGCCGGCCGCATGCTGGCCGATGGCGATCTCAAGCTGATCACGCTGTCGCTTCTGGCCGAGGCGCCGCGCCACGGCTACGACATCATCAAGGCGCTGGAGGAGCGCACCAGCGGCATCTACAGCCCGAGCCCGGGCGTGGTCTATCCGACCCTGACCTTCCTCGAGGAAGCGGGCTATGCCGTTTCGTCCAGCGAAGGCAACAAGAAGGTGTTCTCGATCACCGAGGCGGGCAGGGCGCATCTCGAGGAAAACCGCGAGATGATCGATAACGTGCTCGACCACCTCGAGCGTTTCGGCCGCAAGATGGCCAAGGCGCGGGACTGGTTCGGCTGGAACGACGAGGGCGAGGATGGCCGACGCGGCCGCCATGAAAGGCGGGATGAAAAGCGCGACCGGTTCCGCGCGCTGCGCCACCGGCTGCGTGCCGCGCTCAGCGATATCGTCGATGCGAGCGAAGACAAGCAGGCCGAGGCGATCAGCATCCTGGAAGACGCCGCGGCGGCGCTCGAGGCGCTGTCGCGCCGCTGAGCGGCGACCGGTTCCCGGGCGGCTATTGCCCGCCAAGCCAAGGACCGCTACTGAAAATCGTCCTGCAACACGCTATGTGATGCAGGACGATTGCCGTTGGAGGATACTGAAATGTCTTTTCTGAAACGTCTTTTCGGCGGCGGTAGCGAGGCAACGGATACCGGAGCCGCGAAGCCGGCAAAGCAGGTCGAGCACAAGGGATTCCTGATCAGCGCCACGCCCTACAAGGCCGACGGCCAGTACCAGACCTGCGGCGTCGTCTCGAAGGAAGTGGACGGCGTGATAAAGGAGCACCGTTTCATCCGCGCCGACCGTTTCGCCGGGCTGGACGACGCCGTCGACATCTCGATCAAGAAAGGCATCCAGCTCGTCGACGAGCAGGGCGAGAGGATGTTCGGATAGGCGCTGCCTTTCGGCAGCCGCTGCGATAGCGTTTCTCGATCCGGTTGATCCGGACCGAGCTCATCGCCATCGATCTCTCGCTAGAACGATACCTTGTCGCCGCCCTTGAGCTGCAAGATCTGCCGCGCCTCGTCGGGTGTGGCGATCGAGGCGCCGAGGCCTTCGATGATCTGGCGAACCTTGGTCACCTGTTCGGCGCTGGAGCGGGCGAGCTGGCCCTTGCCGATCCACAGCGAGTCCTCCAGGCCGACCCGCACATTGCCGCCGAGCGCGATCGCCTGCGTGGCGATCGGGAGCTGGTGGCGGCCGGCGCCCAGCACCGACCAGTGATACTCGTTGCCGAACAGGCGATCGGCCGTGCGCTTCATGTGGGCGACGTCTTCCGGGTGGGTGCCGATGCCGCCGAGGATGCCGAACACGCTCTGGACGAAGAACGGCGCCTTCACCAGGCCGCGGTCGACGAAGTGCGACAGCGTGTAGAGGTGCCCGATGTCGTAGCACTCGATCTCGAAGCGCGTGCCATTGTCGGCGCAGGTGCGCAATATGTGCTCGATGTCGCCGAAAGTGTTGCGGAAGATGCGGTCGCGGGAGCTTTCGAGGTAGGGTCGCTCCCAATCGTGCTCGAAGGTCTTGAAGCGCTCCAGCATCGGAAACAGCGCGAAATTCATCGAGCCCATGTTGAGCGAGGCGACCTCAGGGGCGAAAACCTTCGCCGGTTTGACCCGCTCCTCCACGCTCATCGTCGCGGCGCCGCCGGTGGTGATGTTGACGACACAGTTGGAGCGCTGTTTGATGACCCGCAGGAAAGGCGCGAACGCCTCGGTCGACTGGTCGGGGCGCCCGTCGACCGGATTGCGGGCATGAAGGTGGACGATCGCAGCACCTGCCTCGGCCGCCTCGATGGCCGCGGTGGCGATCTCTTCCGCCGTCACTGGCAGATGCGGCGACATCGACGGGGTATGGATCGATCCCGTGACCGCGCAGGTGATGATGATCTTATTCTGGTTCGCCACTTTGTGATGTCCTGCTCTCTTCGCTATTCGACCGGCCCTATTTGACCGCCCCTTGGGTGATGCCGCAGATGAACTGCTTCGACAGCACGATATGGAGCAACGTAATCGGCAGCGCCGCCAGTGTCAGCCCGGTGAACGGCACCTCCAAGCCGGAGGGAATTCGCCTGCGAACGCGGTCAGCCCCTGTGGCAGTGTCTTCAAATTGTCGGAAGTGATCAGCACCAGCGGGAAGAAAAGGTCGTTCCAGATCGGCAGCGCTCGATGACATGCAAAAAGGGCAGGCGCCGACCGGCGCCTGCCCCTTCTCATTCCTGGAGCAGCGACTACGCGGCCACTGCGATCTGGTTCGCGGCCGCGGCAGCGATCGCATCGACCTTGGCGGTCGCCTTGGCGAGCGCGGCGGTGACGGCGTCGGCGCCCATGCCGACGCCTTCGACGCGGATGACTTCGACGTCGGTCATGCCCAGGAAGCCAAGCACACTGCGCAGGTAGGGAATGGCGTGATCCATCTGCACTGCGGCGCCTTCCGAATAGATGCCGCCGGAAGCGAGCACGATATAGACCTTCTTGCCGGTGACCAGGCCTTTCGGGCCATTCTCACCATAAGCAAAGGTTCGGCCCGAGCGGGCGACGTGGTCGATCCACGACTTCAGCGTTGAGGAGATGTTGAAGTTGATGAAGCCGGTGGCGAGGATGATCGTGTCGGCCGCGAACACTTCGTCGAGCACGGCATCGGACACGCCGACCACCTCGGCCTGGCGCTGGCTGCGCGCTTCGGCGGGCGTGTAGATGCCGGTCGTATAGTCAGGGTCGATATGCGGCAGCGGGTTGGCGACGAGGTCGTGCACGACAAGCTTGGCCGAAGGATCCGCGGCAAGCAGTTTCCGGGCGAGATCGGTGGCGACGCGGGTCGAGTGCGAAGCGGCGCCGCGCGGGCTGGAGGTAACAAGCAGAATAGACATGGCGGTGTCCCCTTGGGGTTGGATTGAACTTTCCCCGCCAATATGGGATTGCCGCTCTATCGGGAAAACTGGTATAATTTGCATGGTATCCATCGAAAATATGGATTGATCATGCAGCCAAATCCGACGCTCGACCAATTGCAGATCCTGGTGGCCGTGGCCGACACCGGCAGCTTCTCGGCCGCGGGGCGCAAGCTGAACCGGGCGCAGTCGGTGGTGAGCTACGGCATCGCCAATCTCGAAGCGCAGCTCGGCCTGAGACTGTTCGAGCGCGAAGGCATGCGCGAGCCGCAGCTGACCGATGTCGGCAAGGCGATGCTGGAGGACGCAAGACGCATGATCGGCGTCCTGCAGCGCATCCGCTCGCGCGCCGACGGCTACCGGCAAGGACTGGAGGCGGAAGTGACGGTATCGGTCGACGTGGCGCTGCCTTCGCCGGCGCTCGTGCGAGTGCTGAAAGCTTTCGAGGCCCAGTTCCCAGCGGTGATGCTGCGGCTTTATATCGGCTCGCTTGGCCTGATCGTCGATCAGGTCGTCAACGGCCAGTCGGACCTTGGGTTTGGCGGGCTGATAGGTGATGCCGATGTCAACCTGCTGCGCATCGGCTTCACCTCGATGGTACCAGCGGCGGCACCCGACCACCCGCTGGCGAAACTGCCGAAACCCGTCGCCGTCGAGGATCTGCGCGAGCACATCCAGCTCGTCGTCTCCGACCAGTCGGAGCGGACGCGCGGCCGTGACTACGGCGTCTTTGCCTATCGCACCTGGCGGCTGACGGATGTGCGCACCAAGCATGCGCTGATGCGTGAGGGCCTGGGATGGGGCGGCCTGCCGCGCTGGCTGATTGCCGACGATCTCGCCAGCGGCCGGCTGGTCGAGCTCGATCTCGAACCTTATCGCGAAGTGCGCTCGCCGCTCTATGCCATGCACCGCACCGACCGCAGCCCCAAGCCCGCCGCATCCTGGCTGATCGATGAATTCAAGCGCCAGCTCGGCTGCTTCAACGAAATGGAACCGGGCGTGTGGACGGAGGAGGGGCCGGAGACAAGCCGTCCATGAACGTCATCGCCGCGAACCACTCTATCTCTTTGCTTTCACGCAATTCCGGACAGAAGGCTACGGCGAAGTCGCCGAGCCCGACCGCTTCACACTTTTCCTGGAACTGCCTTAGCTCCGCGCCACGGGTGTCACCACCACCTGGCTGACGCCGGAGCGGCGAACGACGGTGCAGAGCGTCTCGCGGCCGATGCGTTCGGCATCGAGCATGCGCACGAGATCGTCGACGCCGGTGACCGGCCGGCCGTCTATTGCCGCGATGATGTCGCCTTCCTTCAGGCCGGCCTTCGCGGCGGGACCGTTCTTCTCGACGCTGCGCAGGCGCACCGCCGTGTTCGTGGTCACCTGCGACAGCAGCGCCGCACGGCGCGGCAGGTTGGTGGTGTCGGCAGAGACGCCGATGAAGGCGCGGCGCACGCGGCCGAAGCGGATGATCTCGGAAATGACGAAATTGGCGGTATTGGAGGCGACCGCGAAGGCGATGCCTTGCGCGCCGTGGATCATGGCCGTATTGACGCCGATCACCTCGCCTGCCGACGACACCAGCGGTCCGCCGGAATTGCCGGGGTTGAGCGCTGCATCCGTCTGGATGACGTCGTCGATCAGCCGGCCGGTCGAGGCACGCATCGAGCGGCCGAGCGCCGAGACGACGCCGGCGGTGACGGTCCATTCGAAGCCCAGCGGATTGCCGATCGCTATCGCGATCTGGCCGCGTCTGAGGCGCTTGGAATCGCCGAGTGGCGCGACGTCGGCGAAGCTGCCGTCGGCGCGCACCAGCGCAATGTCGGTGTCGGGATCGCGGCCAAGCACGTGGCCCTCGCGCGTTGCGCCATCCGGCATCGTGACGCGCACGGCGCGCGCGTCTCCGACGACATGGAAATTGGTGACGACCAGCCCGTCCTGCGCGATCACGAAGCCCGAGCCATGGCCGCCGGCGCCGATGCGCTCGATGCGGCAGACAGCCGGGCCGATGCGGTCGACCGCGTCGGCGACCGATGTCGAGTAGGCGTCGAGCAAGACATCGTCGGATTGGAGTTTTTCGGCGGCGAAGGCCATGGGAGGGCTCCCGTGTGATCTGTGCAACGGATGCCTATATGTGCGGAGCGGCCGCACTTGCCGCGACCTGACCACATGGCCAGTCCGGCCATCGACTAGCCGTCAGGCGAGTACCCGCGGCGGCGCCATGGCGCGATATCTGGGTCACTGAACGCAGGAGATGATTGATATGAGCAGCTTCAACCTCAGTGCCTTTTCCGACGCCATTGCCGATGTCGCGGCGACCGCCACGCCGGCTTTGGCGAGCTTTGCCACGCATCACCACCGCACCGCGAGCGCCTTTCACTGGCGCGACGGCTTCTTCGTCACCTCCGAGGAAGCGGTCGAGGCGGGCGAGGAGATCGAACTGACGCTGGCCTCGGGCGAAACCGTGAAGGCCGAGCTTGTCGGCCGCGACCCTTCGACGGGCGTTGCCCTGCTGAAGCCGGCGTCGGCCGCTGCCGATCTGCCGCAGCTGCCCCAGGCCGCCGCCGTGCGCCCCGGCAATGTGGCAATCGCCGTCGGCAATAGCGAAGGGGCCGCGTTAGCCGTGTTCGGCACGGTCGGCGAGGTCGGGCCTGCCTGGCGCTCGATGCGCGGCGGCACGATCGACCGGCGCATCAATCTCGCCATCAACACCGGCGGCCGCTTCGAGGGTGGTCCGGTGCTCGATGCCAAGGGCGGCCTGATCGGCATGCTGCTGTTCGGGCCACGCCGGCGGGCGCTGGTCATGCCTTACGAGACGATCGAGCGGGCGGTGGCGACGCTGCGCGAGAAGGGGCACGTCGCGCGCGGTTATCTCGGCGCCGGGCTGCACCCGATCCGCAATGGCGACACGCAGGGCGCCATGGTGATGAGCCTCGACGACAGCGGCCCGGCAAAAGCTGCCGGCCTGCATGTCGGCGACATCATCGTCGCCTGGAATGGCGAAGCGGTGCATGGACCGCGCGAGCTGATCCGCAAGCTTGGGCCGGACAGCGCCGGCTCCGCGGTTACGCTCGGTGTCCTGAGCGGCGGCGCCGAGCGCGACGTCTCGATCACCATCGGCGAGAAACCTTTGAGCTGAGAGGGGCGATGCCAAGCAGCGCGGCACAAATGATCGTGAGACCGGAGCCGGCAAGCCACCGGCTGACGGTGCTGATCGCGCTCGGCGACGCGGCCCGCGCCGAGCAGTTGGCCGACACGCTCGCGGCAAGCGATGATCTGCTGCCGGCGCTCGCCGGCAGCAGCATGAGTCAGGTGGCGGATGTCGCCTTGGTCGACGAGGCGGCATGGGAAAGCCAGGCTGTGAGCCCGGCAACGCCGTGCGTGCTGCTGTCGCGTCGCGCCGGCCACGAACGGCCGGCAGGCAACGTGCTTGCGATGCTGCCGGCCTCCGCCGACGGGCTGCTGATTGCCGCTGCTTTGCGGCTGGCGGCGTCCGGCTACCGCGTCAGCAGGGCAGGGCAGTCAGAGGCACATGGCGATTTCCACGGAGAGGCGTCCGAGGACGAGACGCCTGACGACAACCAGCCTCGCGCGGCGTTGTCGCCGCGCGAGGCTGAAGTGCTGGCGCTGCTGGCGGAAGGCGCGCCCAACAAGGTGATCGCCCGGCGGCTCAACATTTCCGTCCATACGGCGAAATTCCATGTCGCCGCGATCCTGATCAAGCTCGGCGCCGCCAACCGAACCGACGCGATCGCCATCGCGATGCGGCAAGGTCTGGTTCTGGTCTGACGGGTCAGATTGCCGGTTCGATGTCGGTCAGCCGGAAATCATCACCCTTGAACAGCAGCGGCATCGCTTCGAGCCGCGCCGTCGCATAGGCGATGCAGTCGCCGAAGTTCAACGCCGCCGGATGCCGGCCCTTGCCGTAGCGCAGGAAGGCTTGGCGCGCGACCGCGGCATGGTCGGCGGTGAAGGCGACGGTCTCGATAGAAGCCGTCCGCAGCAAGGCGTCGAGCCGGTCCAGGATCTCGTCCTGCCATCCACCGGCGAGCACCGTGCTGGTTTCGAGGAGGGTTGGCGCAGCAATCAAGCGTCTTGCGGCATCCGCGATCGCCTGCACGAAGCGGTCATGGCCTGGCTCGGCGCGGAGGATCGCGACCAGGGCCGACGAGTCGATTATCACCGCGTCGGAGCCCCATGTTCGTCATAGCCAAGGATCTCATCCTCGGTCATCGCATTTTCCCGTTTCGGGACCTGCGCGGCGCTGTCCGAAATTGCCATCAGCCGTTGGAAAAGGTCGCTGTTCTCGTTGCGAGGCACCAGCCGCTCGCGCGCCACCTCGCGCTCGAGGCTTTGACGGATCGCTTCCGTCACCGATATGCGACGGCGACGGGCAAGCTCCCGCGCCAACCGCTCGACCTCCATATTCTTGATCGAGAGCGCCATTCTATATTCCGCCTTTCTGTATAGAATATATACGTCTTCGGTACTAAAGCCGCAAGATGGCGAGGCTCCGCTGCGTCACCACGGGCTGTATGCACGACCCCTTGTGTCCACGGGTTGGCGCAGGCAAGGATCGCCCGAGGAAGACAGGGAGACGAGAGATGTCGCTCAAGGGAAAGACGCTGTTCATCTCGGGTGGATCGCGCGGCATTGGGCTGGCGATCGCGCTGCGCGCGGCGCGCGACGGCGCCAATGTGACGATCGCCGCCAAGACCGCGGAGCCGCATCCCAAGCTGCCGGGCACGATCTACACCGCGGCCGATGAGATCGAGCAGGCCGGCGGCAAGGCGCTGCCGATGCTCTGCGACATCCGCGACGAAACTCAGGTCGCCGATGCGGTGGCAAAGACCGTGGAACGGTTCGGCGGTATCGACATCTGCGTCAACAATGCCAGCGCCATCCAGCTTACCGGCACGCTGGAGACCGACATGAAGCGCTACGATCTGATGCACCAGATCAACACGCGCGGCACGTTCCTGGTCTCCAAAATGTGCATTCCGCACCTGAAGTTGGCCAAGAATCCTCACATCCTGAATCTGGCGCCGCCGCTCGACATGAAAGCCAAGTGGTTCAAGAACCATGTCGCTTACACCATGGCCAAGTTCGGCATGTCGATGTGCACGCTCGGCATGAGTGCCGAGTTCGCCGGAGCCGGCATCGCCGTCAACTCGCTGTGGCCGATCTCGACCATCGACACGGCCGCCGTGCGCAATCTGCTGGGCGGCGCCACGGTCGCGGCGATGAGCCGCTCGCCCGACATCATGGCCGATGCGGCGCATGCGATCTTCCTGCGCCCGTCGCGCGAGGCGACCGGCAATTTCTACATCGACGAGGAGGTTCTGCGAGCCGAGGGCGTCACGGACTTTTCGGTCTATGCGCCGGGCGCCAAAGGGCCGCTGGCCGGCGACTTCTTCGTGCCGGACGAGGTATTTGACCGTACAGATACTGAGATAAGGAATATCTACTGACGGAAATCGTGCGGGCGTCGCTTCATCTCGATAAAGCGCTCCAAGTCACACGGCTCCGGATTCCCGATTGGTCACCCTCGTCGATTGCCTTACGAAGCCGTTCGAGATTTGAATGATCTTCAGTTTCTCCCACGACGTCACTCCCTGGCCTTCTTGCCTTTCGCCAGCGCCATCACCCGGTCGATATAGGCAAGCATCAACGCCGAAAGCACGAAGGCCAGATGCATGACGGTCAGCCACATAAGCTGCTGCGTCGTGTAGGAAGCGTGGTTAAGGAACACCTGCAGCAGGTGGATGGAGGAGATCGCGACGATGGTCGAGGCGACTTTCACCTTCAGCGATCCGACGTCGATCGTGCCCAGCCAGTGCACCTCGCCATCATGCTCGTCGAAGCGGCTGACGAAATTCTCGTAGCCCGAAATGATGACCATCACCACCAGCGAGGCGACGAGAGCCGCGTCGATCAGGCCGAGCATCTTCAGGATCGTGTCGGTGTCGCCGAGCGTGAAGGCGCTCATGACGAACTCGTAGAGCTTCTTGCCGAAGGAGAGCGCGTAAGTCGCCAGCGCCAACCCGAGCCCCAGATAGAAGGCGACCAGCAGCCAACGTGAGGCAAGGATGACGGATTCGATGGCGAGTTCGAGACGCTTCATGAGATGTTCCGGGGTCGTTTCGCTCTGATTGTTTGTCTTTACGCAATTCCGGACGGAAAACCGCTGCGCACTTTTCCTGGAATTGCTCTTCGGGGTTCGATCGTATTTCGGGCAGGTGTGCTCTCTTTTCAAGAAAAAAGCCCCGCCGGAGAGGGGGCCGGCGGGGCTCATGTGTCCCGCTGGAGTCGGGACGGGGCAGGGAACGCCCTAGCTAGAATCTGGGTGCCGGAATGCGGCGATTCAATGAGCTCGGCGGAACAAGCGGGACAATTCTTCTTGAATTTGCAAGAGAAGGGGCCCGCCCGGATCCGGGCGGCCCGTCTTGTCGTACTGATTCCGAAAATCGGGTCAGGATCTTGAAATCATTGCTCGTTGTTGCTCGCCACCGGCGCCACCAGCGAGGTGATGCGGCGGATGGCGACGCGGCGGTTCTCGCGGTTCGGGCCGGGCGTGTTGACCTTGAGATACTCCTCGCCATAGCCCTGCGTCGTGAGGTTCTCCGCGGGAATACCGAACGAGTTGGTGAGGGCTTCGGCGACCGCCTCGGCGCGTCGGTCCGACAGCGCGAGGTTCGCGTCGGGCGTGCCAACGGCGTCGGTATGGCCTTCGATCAGGAAGGTTTCCGCCGGGTTCTTCTTCAGAAGCTTTTCCATGGCGGTGGCCACGCCTTCGAGCTTCTGCACCTCGGTATCGGAAATCGTCGCCGAGCCGAAGTCGAAGTTCAGCGTGTCGAGATCGATGCGACGGGCGATGTCGCGCACGCGGGCCGAGCGCTTGACCTCGTCGATCGAGTAGAGGCGCTGCACCCTCTCCACCGGCGGCTGTTCGAGGAAGGTGTAATACTCGTCCGGATCCTCGACTTCCTCCGAATCCAGGATGTAGTCCCGGCGCGGGATGTCGAGCCGCATCGGCGGCAGGTCGTCGCCGGGATCGCGCCATTCGTCGACATCGTTATAGTACCGCTCGTCGACATAGCTCAGCACATATTCGTGGCCATCCGGCGTGATGCGCGATCGCCGGATGACGTCGCCATTGCGGTTGCGGATGGTGACGATCTGGATGCCGTTCTCGCGCTCGACGATTTCGCGGGTGCGGCCGCCCGAAAGATCCTCGTAGTAGACATCCTTGGCGCCGCGCGTGATGCGAGGCGCCTCGTTGCTTTCCACGAATGTCTGGTTGTTGAACTGGAGGATCACGCGGTCGCCGAACTGCTTCACCACGTCGGCACCCTGCGGCCGGCGGCGCTCGCGGACAATCTCCTGGGGCGTGAGGTCGACGCGCTTGCCTTTTTCCTCGGTGGCAGGAACGATCCTTTCAGGCTGGATCGCCTGCTGCGCCGTTCTGTCGTCGGTGGGCGGCGGACCCTGATTGACGGGAGCCTGCTTCTCGGCCTGCTGGCCACCTTGCTGTCCGGCCTGGTTACCGCCTTGCTCGACCTGGCCATTCTCGTTCTGGCCGGCCGGCTGACGGCCCTTGTGCCTGCGCAAGACATCCTTCTGGCTGTCCAGGATGGGTGCCTCGTTCGGATTGGCAGGCGCTTCGCCCTGCGCGGCATTGCCGCCATTCGCGGGCTGATTGTTGTTGGCAGGCTCTTCGCCCGTGGCAGGCTGCTGCTGGCCCGTTGCAGGCTGCTCGGTCAGCGGTTTCTTGGCCTGCCTCTTGTTCTGGTTCGAAGGCTGTTCGCCTTGGGCCGGCGTCTGCTCGGTCCCGGCCGGTGCCTGCTCGGTTCCCGGAACCGGCAAGGGCTTGAGCTTGCGAGTGCCCTGACCCGCGGGGGCCTGTTCGGCCGGAGTCTGGCCTTGCTCGGCAGGTTGTTGGCCCAGTTTCCGTTTCTTTCCAGGCTGGTTGTCATTTGCCGGCTGTTGTTCTGACGGCTGTTCCGCTGGCGCAGCTTCCTGCTGCTGATTGAGCTTCCTCTTGCGCAGTTGCTGCTGCTGGTCGGGGGCGACCTGCTCGGTCGTCGGGGCCGTCTCGCCTTGCTGCTGCTGATTGAGCTTTCTCTTGCGCAGTTGCTGCTGCTGGTCGGGGGCGACCTGCTCGGTCGTCGGGGCCGTCTCGCCTTGCTGCTGCTGATTGAGCTTCCTCTTGCGCAGTTGCTGCTGCTGGTCCGGCGCGACCTGTTCGGCCGGCTGCTCCGCCGGCGCCGATTCGGTCTGCTGGTTGCGCTTCTTCTTGCGCGGATTGAACTGCTGCTCGTCGGTCGCGGGCTGACCGCCCTGATCGGCAGGTGCCGCCTCGGTCTGCTGCTGCTGGTCGCGCTTCTTGCGCGGCCTGAGCTGCTGCTCGGCCGGTGCCGCCTCATCGGACTGGCCGGACTGCATCTGCTGCAGTTCCTGCCGCCTCTTGCGCGGCTTCTGCTCGGACTCGGCGGGCTGTTCGGCCGGGGCGGATTCCGTCTGCTGTTGCTGCTCGCGCTTCTTTTTCCTCGGCTGCTCCGCTCCCTGCTGGCCTTGCGCACACTCCTCAGCCGACTGGCCTTCGGCACAGGTCGATTGGGCCAGAATCAACGGTGCCCCCCGCGAGGTGCCGAAATCGGCCTGCAGCGGATACGCGCCCAACGGCGCGGATGCCATAAGCAGGCCGATTGCCGTACCCGCCAGAATCCGTGGTTGGCGTTTCATATCTGTTTTCTCCTAGTGGGGTCCCATCGCTGCCCAAACTTCATCAGCCGCAATTGGTTCCGTCAGGCATTGCAGCCAGCCAAGGATGTCCGGCAGGCCTTTTGAGGGCAATTTCGTGTTTTTCTAATGTTGATACCGGGTCACTGTGACTGCAGCGCTTGACCGGAAGGCCCCGGAGGGCCAAATCCAGCCGCATGAACGCACCGTTTTGGAAAACCAAGACACTTGAGGCAATGACCCCGGCCGAGTGGGAATCACTCTGCGACGGCTGCGGCAAATGCTGCCTGTCCAAGCTCGAGGACGAGGATACGGGCGAAATCTATTGGACGAGCGTCGGCTGCAGGTTGTTCGATGCCGACAAATGCCGCTGCTCGGACTATACCAACCGCTTGGCGCGCGTGCCCGACTGCGTCGGGCTGACGCCGCAGAACGTACGCACCATCACCTGGCTGCCCAAGACCTGCGCCTACCGGCTGATCGCCGAGGGGCATGACCTCTATTGGTGGCACAGACTGGTTTCGGGAAGCGCAGAGACCGTTCACGAGGCCGGGATTTCGGTCCGCGGCCGGGTGAAGGCCAAGGAAACCGATATGGCCGAGCCAGACGACTATTTCGATTACATACTTGACGACGAACCCTGACGGGTTCGCGTTTTGACGACGAACCCTAGTGGGACGGGTCGCATCTTGAGCCTTGATGGGAACCGAGCGCGCCACGGCGCGTTTCCGGCTCCAGATTTTGAAGCGAGCGGGGCGAGGATCTGCATTTCCTTCCACATGAACCGGACATGAACGGCCGGTTCGCAAAAAGTTCAGACACGAAAAGGCATTTTGCAATCATTGGTTCGCCAATCATCAGTTCAAGGGCGACAGGCCCACAATAAGGAGAGAGACGATGTTCAACCAGATCAAGACGGCAGCCCTTTCGGCCCTTGTCGGACTTGGCACGCTCGGCGCTATCCCGGCGCATGCGGACAGCCTCTATCTCGGCTTCGGCAACAACCAGGATCCGCGTTTCGGCGTCTACACCGGCGACGACTACGATGGCTATCGTCGTGATCGCGACTGGCGCCGCCGCGGCTGCTCGCCGGACCGCGCGCTCGACAAGGCCGAGCGCATGGGCCTGCATCGCGCCCGCATCGTCGACGTCAGCCGCCGCACGGTGAAGGTCGTCGGCCGGCAGTATGGCGACCGCGTGGTGGTGGTCTTCGCCAACGAGCGCGGCTGCCCGATCATCTATCGCTGAGGGTTTGTCCGGCGGGATCGCCTGCAAGTCGAGCCTTCGGCCAGGCTGAAGCGCCCGGCTCGAAAAACCCCGGAGGATTGCTCCCTCCGGGGTTTTGTTTGCGGTCCGACAGCCTCACTTCAACTCGAACGTGACGGTGACCTGGACAGAGTAGGAATTCTCGCCGGCCTGCACCGGCACGGCCGCCCGGGCGGCGTCGAAAGCCTTGGCGTTCATCGGCATCGGTACAGGCGCGACGTTCTGGTCGGTGATCTCGATGACCCTGCCAAGGCTGACGCCGGCGGCCTCGGCAAGCGTCTTGGCCTTGGCGATCGCGTCGGCAACAGCCTTCTTGCGCGCTTCGGCGACGGTGGCCTTCGGATCATCATTGGTGAAAGCGATGCCGCCGCCCTGGTTGACGCCGAGAGACACCGCCTTGTCGAGAATGTCGCCGGTCTTGTCGACGTCGCGCACCCGCACCGACAGCGTATTGGTCACCTGGTAGGCGACGAGTTCGGCTTCCTGGCTGCCGTCCGCCTTGTTGGTGTAGTTGTAACGCGGATTGATCTGGATGCCGGCGGTCTGCAGGTCGCGATCGGCGATGCCCGCCGATTTCATCGCCGCGATCACCGCCGCCATGGCGTCGTTGTTGGCATCGAGCGCGGCGCGCGCGGTCTTTGCCTCGCGCATGACGCTGAGCGTCAGGATCGCCATGTCCGGCGCAACGGTCGCTTCGCCCTCGCCGGAGACGACAATGCGCGGGGGCGGCTGCGTGTCGGCGGCGCTTGCCAGCGCCGGAAACGCGAACGCGGCAGCGAGCGCGACAGGCAAAAGATGTCTGGTCATGAAAACTCCTCGAGATCTGCGATCCGGTATCCCTGCCGCCTTCTGCCCGACTCGAAAAACGCGTCGATTCCCGGCAGTGCGGTGCTGGCCCGGACCTGTTCACGCGCCTTATGGGCGCGCACGCCGCTGTAGGGAGCGAATATGGGCTGATTTTGGCGTTTGCCGCCAGCGCTTTCGAAAGCCTTGTGCCGCGGAGCGAAAAACACTAAGCCAGCCCGGGTGGGGCCTGTAGCTCAATGGTTAGAGCCGGCGGCTCATAACCGCTTGGTTGGGGGTTCGAGTCCCTCCGGGCCCACCATTATCGTTATTTATCAATGCTTTATAGGGTGGTTCGCCACGAGGTTCGCCAATAGGTTCGCCAAGCATCGGCTTGCGCGTCACCAGACGCACGACGCGGTCCATCCCCTGGACCGCCAGCCGAACCTGCGAGGCCTCGCGCGAATAGAGTTCGGCATGATCGATATCGTCGTGCCCGAGCACGTCCATGAGCTGCCTGGTCGAGGCCTCGGCTTCCGCTAGATAGACGCCAAGCGACTTCCGCAAGCCATGCAGGGTCAGTCCCTTCGGCAGGCCGGCAAGCTTGCACCAATGCGCCATCATTCCAGTCAGCGACTTGGCGGAGAACGGCTCACCATAGCCATTGACCAGCACGGTCTCGCCGCGCCTGTCGGCCGCATCCAGGATCTCAGACAGCATCGGCGTGATCGGCACAAACAGTCGCTTGCCGCCTGTTCGTCCCTTGTTCTTGGCCTGAACGATATCAAACCCGTCGAAGTGACGCTCGACACCATCAATGAAGACACGGCGGGTGACCCTTTGGTCCCAACGCAGGCCCGCCACGTCGCCGCGGCGATTGCCCAGCCAAAGCGCCAAACCGTAGCAAGTGCGTGCCGCGGTGCCGAGCTGCCAACGGTTTTCGAATTGCGCCATCGCCTCGCGCGACCAGGCTTTCCAACCGGCATAGGCAGGGCGCCACTCGACCGCCGCTGTGGGGTCGATTTTGATCCAGTCTTGCCGCAGCGCGACATAGACCAGCTTGCGTATGCCGACCAATAGGTGTTTGGCCTTGTGGGGCGTGGCGATGAAGCGGCCTAGAAGCTCTTCAACATGGATGCGTCTAAGATTCTTAACCGGCACGTTCCGCCAGATGAGTGGGTGATCAGGGACCACCCGCAGTTCTAAAAACTCTTCGATGAGCCGCGTGTTCTTGCGCTTGCTGGCTTCGTCAAGCGCCAGCCACTTGACTGAGATCTTCAATCGTTGAAAGGCGGCTCCAAACGTGCCGGGTAAGGCAGCTCCTGGCATTTGGACGACGGGCGCCTTGGGGACTTTCCGGCCCTCGACCGCTGCTTGGTAGGCATCCTTGAAACCGCGTTGGTTGGGCGCCGGCAGACTAACAACACGCTCCTTCGTCCGATAGCGCCAGCGCAGTTTTCCATGGCGATCAGTGTAGGAGGAGAGGCCGGGATATTTGTCGGTCATGGCAGAATGAATCTATTCCCTGCGATGATTCCCTTGCAACAGGAAGTCGACGATATTCTCTTCATCGTCTCCAGGTAGTTCGGCAAACGCGGCTTCGAGTTTCAAGCGATCCCAAATCACGCGGCCGTCAACCTTCTTCGGCCTCGGCATGCGGTGGTCAGCGACCATTTGATCGAATTTGGTCACGCCCACGCCAACGTACCGGGCGGCTTCTTCACGCGACAGACCCCGAGGAGGATAGGAGAGGGAATCGCTTTTCATGACCATGCCCACCTGCGGTCCCCGCGACTTTGCGGGTGGATTTATGTGCAGCGATTGGGATCTAGATCGTGACAGCAACCACCGGAAGAGACGTGGGACGGACTGTGCGGTGAATTACTGTCGAGGCGTATGAACGGGATCGTTTGGCCGTCCGCAATGTAACCTCGAGGAGTCGAGTCGAAGGTCCGCTACCACCATCCCGCCGACGGGAAGAGCAGCAGCAGGCCTTTCAGCGGCGCTATGGACGTGACGAGCCGCATGGCACCGATCGGTATCACGATGTTGTAGCCGAGGGAGGCGTAAGCCTCTGCCGCACGTTAAAATAATCTATGCTCGACGGAAAAGCTTTCCGTCGAAATCACCGAGAGCAAGGGTCTAGTCCGCAAGGTGAAATATTGCGCATAGATCCCACTCTCCAGAAGGTGAAGTCAAACCAGCCGCAGATGACGAACAGCAGCACGGGATAAGATCCAGCCGACCTGCGCGCCAATCTGTCGAGACGTTGGATTGCCTCGTAGTGCAGGGAAGACCGACCGCGCCACGCACGCCTTCAGGTCAATATTGCTCAAGACACCGATCTGCTGGGTTCATGGTGCAGCCCCTCTACCACCACTCCGGAAAGCTCGTACGAACCGCCGTTGCCAACGGCACGATCTCAGCATCGGGGACGCAACAGTATGGCCACAAAAGGCGCGGGCCGATCTTGCCCCAGCCGCCGGCCGCAGCCATTGCCTTGTCCAGCGCGGCGTCGCTGACCTGGCAACGCTCGCGGAGCGGCAATACGTGATCGGCCAAGAATGCCCCTATGCGCGCCTGCATCTCGATAGCATCCGGTGCGCCGCTCAATATCTGCTGCCACCACGACAATGCACCCTTTGGACTGAGACAGGCGACATTGGAATAGCTGCCGTGGGCGCCTTGAGCGTAACCAGTCGCCAGCGTATGCCCGGGCACGAATACCGAGAAACCCGGCAGCAGCTTTCGCATCTCATCGAACCAGTTCTCGTCGCCTCCCGGTAGCTTCGCGCCGATCAATGTCGGCACTGCCTCACGGAGGCGCGCTATAGCCTGCAACGTAAGCCGTCGTTTCGCATGCGGCGGGTTGTAGAGGACAAGGGGGAGGCTTGGCGCCGTCTCGGCGAGGCCCTTCGCGAAACGCCAAATCTCATCGTCGCTCGGCGGCCACCAGTCGGGCAGGGTGAACTGGATGGCTGAAGGCGACAACTCCACAACACGCCGCAGACGCTCGCGCGCCACGCGCGCGTTCGACTGGCTAATGCCAATCTGGAAAAGAACACCGGCACGATCTGCCTCCTCCGCGACCAACGCGTTCAGTCTGTCGAACTCGTCTTCGGTCTGAGAGTGGAACTCGCATGCCGTGCCGTTCGAATAGATGCCGTCGACGCCGGAGGCGCACAGGCTGGCAATGGTTTCGCGCGTCGCGCTCCAGTCGATCTCACCATCCTCGCCGACAGCAAGCAGGACGGCGCCCCAGATGCCTCGCGGCGCGTTGGCGGGCAGGGCGGCGAGATGGTCAGGCAAGTTCTTCCTCCCTGCGGCTTTTGTTCGATCGGTATGCAGCCTCGATAATGGCGATGATCTTGCGGCCATAGTTACCGGTCACGGTGACCGGCGCATCGTTAAGGATCGCGTCGCGCAAATGTGTCCATTCGCGGATAACGGCATTGTGCATCCAGTTTGGCTCGAATGAGTTCGGCAGATCGGTCAATCGGGTGCCGCGACCGAGCGACGTGCCCCGGTCCATGTCGATCCGCAGCGTGCCGTGCTCGCAGACCAAATCCATTGCGAAACTGGCGACGCCGTCGCGGTAGCCGACGCTTTGGATCTGGCCGATGCCACCGCCTGCGAAGCGGAGGCTGAGCATTGAGGCGTCGTCCGCCTCTTGGTCATGGAATTTGGCGCCGAGCATGGCGCCGACCGAGACGACGTCGTCGTCCATCAGCCAGACCAGCCGGTCGAGCGCATGAATCCCCGCGGTCATGAGCATGCCGCCGCCGGTTCCATAGCCGAGATGCCAATCCCGCCGGTTCTGCTCCATCCACAACTTGATCATCCAGCTTGAAGCGATCAGCGGGCGGCCGAGCGACCCCTCGGCGAGCGCCTCCTTTGCCGCCATGCAAGGGCGTGAGAAATGCATCAGATGGCCGACCATCAACTTGACGCCATTCGCAGCGGCCGCGGCATTGATCGCGTCGCAGGCGGCGGCGGTCGGAGCCATCGGCTTCTCCAGCAGGATGTGCTTTCCGGCCTGTGCCGCGCCGATCGCCATCTCCGTGTGCAGATGGTGCGGCGTGGCGATGAGAACGGCATCGACATCCCTGTCTTCGACGAGTGCGCGCCAGTCCCTGTAGCCGCGGCCGCCGTGCTCGGCGGTGAAGGCGCTAAGCGCGGGCTCGTCGTTGCGGCATGCCGCGACAAGGCGGACGCCATCTACCTTTTCGATCGCATGCGCGTGCGCGGCGCCAAAATGCCCGGCGCCGATAATCCCAACTCCAATCATTCTCGTGTCTTCCGGTAAGCGGTATCGATGAGCGACATTGCCGCGACGTAGTCATTGAGAGAGATCGTCGCCGGCTCGTTTCGCGCCAGCCGGCCGAAAGTGTCGCGCATGCAAAGGCGGTAGCGCGTCGCCGGCGGTTCCGGCGTGAGCTCTGTGCCTGCTCCATCATCCAGGCTGGCCGAGATAGCTTTGTCGCCGTGATCGATCAAAGTCGCGTTGGCGCTGACGATGCGCCATTCGAAATCACCGCCGGGGCGCATGGATGCAAAGGTATAGCCCGCCTCGACGGTGAACATCGCACCGGTCTCGTCCTCGAGCACCAGCAGGGCATAGTCTTCGACAGGTGAATTGTGGATGCGGTTGCCCACGTATGCCGTTCTCAGCCTGAGGCGGCCGGCAGCGAGGTCGAGCGCGGCGTCGATGCCGTGGATGCCCAGATTGCGCAACGCGCCGCCACCGCCGATTTCTGGGTCGGCCATCCAGGCTACCCCATCTTGCGCATAGCGTTCGGGCGGGCCGTTGACGATCCTGAAGTGGCCATGCGCAACGGTCCCGGCGCGGCCTTGCTGCTGCAGCTTGCGGAACGCGGTGACCGCTGGCCCGAAGCGGTTGGGGAACGGCACGCTCACGAAGGCACTTCGACGCCGGCTCAGCTCGAGCAGTTCCGACAAAATCTCGGTGTTGCTTGCCGCCGGCTTCTCAAGGATCAACGGAATGCCTGCATCAATAATCCGGCGCGCCCGCTCCGGCACACTGCGGGGATGTCCCATCAGAAGAATGACGTCGGCTCCGGCCGCGAGCACATCGTCGAAGCGATCGATTGAGCAGTAAAGCGAATTCGACCGCGCAAACATCTCTGCGTGTTGTTGATTCTCGTCCCAAACACCGATGATTTCGCCGCCGGCGGCGCGGGCAGCGTCCAGGTGCATTCCGGCGTGCCAGTGGCTCGAACCGGCAAGAATGATCTTCATGTGCAGGCGCATTCCTTTACTGCTTGCAGGATATCCTACAAGTCGCTATCAGTACAAGCCGACGACCCTTATTTCGTGGAAGCATGCGGAAATGGCCAAGGAGGAAGAAGCAAACGTGCAGGCGATGAAGTCGCTTGAGCCACTCAATCGCCAACCCTTGCTGCATGTCACGGTGCAGGAGAGCCTCAGGAACTACATAGAGGCGAACAAGCTCAAGGCCGGGGACGCGCTGCCCCCGGAAACATTCCTTGCCCAGCAGCTCGGTGTCGGACGCAACTCCGTTCGTGAGGCCATCAAGGCGCTGGAGTCGATCGGCATCTTGGAGACGCGCCGAGGCATCGGCGTCTTCGTCAAGGAGTTCTCTTTCAAGCCGCTGCTCGACAATCTCGCTTATGGCTTGCAGGACTCGTTGCGCGACGTCGAGGAGCTCCGCGAAATGCGCCGCGTGCTTGAGACGGGGCTCATCGGCAAGACGATCGAGATGATCAGCGCCGAGGACATCGAGGCTCTGCGCGGCTTGACCGAGGAAATGCGCCGGCGCGCCGAGCGAAACGAAAGCTTCGCCGCCGAGGACCAGCAGTTCCACCAGCTGCTGTTCCGTTGCCAGAACAACCGAATGCTGAGCGCGCTGATCGACATCTTCTGGATCGCGTTCAACAAGGCATCGAACTTCGCGAACCTGGACAATCCGACGCCCCTCGCCACCTGGCGGGACCATCACGAGATCGTTGAGGCCGTGGCGGCCAAGGATACCGAGCGCGCGCGCCAGCGCCTCGACGATCACTATCGAGGAATCCAGCAAGTCATAGCCAAAAATCGAAACACGTGAAAATGCCAAGGGAGGAAATCATGGGCATAAGGAACACTGCGTGTCGTCTGGCCCTTGCCGGCCTGCTGATCGCCGGAACCGCTTTCGCTGCGGTCGACGAGGCACAGGCTGGCAAGACCATCACCGGCGGCTTCGATGTCGGCCCAGGCGGCTTGCCCAAGAACTTCAACCCGCTCGTGTCGACCGCCGGCTTTACCTGGCTCAGCACCTATTTCGAGCCGCTGGTCGTCTGGAACGCCGAGCTGACCGAGCTGAAAGGCAGTCTTGCCAAGGACTGGAAGGTCAGCGACGACCAGCTGACCTATACATTCAACCTTGCCAAGGAGACCTGGCACGACGGCAAGCCCTTCACCTCCAAGGACGTGAAGTTCACATTGGATCTTGCGAGGAACAAGGCATCGGGCAGCCTGTTTGCCGCCCGCTTGGGCGACATCCAATCGGTCGAGACGCCGGATGACCGCACGGTGGTGATCAAGCTGTCGAAGCCCAATGGCTCCTTCCTCGCCGTCATCACCCAGGTGCTGATCCTGCCTGAGCACGCACTTGCCGGCATCGCGCCAGAACAGCTGGCCAACAGCAAATGGTGGTCGACGACGCCGGTCGGAACGGGTCCGTTCAAATTCAAGCAATACGTGACGGACCAGTATGTCGAGCTCTCCGCGGATGACGACTACCGCGGCGGCAAGCCCAAGGTCGACACGCTCATCAACCGCTATTTCGAGAACCCGGCGGCGGCCGTCGCCGCGCTTCGTGCCGGCGAAATCCAGTTCACCTATGTCGAGCCGGACGACGCCGCCACATTCAAGAACGACAGCAACTACACGCTGATCGAAGGTGGCTCCTACGTGGTCAACTACATCGGCCTCAACCAGAAGGTGGACCTTTTCAAGGACCTGAAGGTGCGCCAGGCAATCATGTATGCGATCGATCGCAATGCGATCGTCAAGAGCCTCTATGGCGGTGCCGCTAAGGTCGCAAACTGCGGCTACGTCGCGCCGCATCTGGTGCCTGAAGGGCTGGAGCCCTACGCCTACGATCCGCAAAAGGCCAAGGCACTGCTCTCCGAGGCCGGCTGGGACAAGATCAACGGCGACAAGCCGATCACCCTGCTGACCTATTACGGCTCGCCGCAGGCCGCCAACGTCATGGCTGCCATCCAGTCGATGCTCGCCCAGGTCGGCGTCAACATCGTGCCGCGTGTCGTCGATACGCCCACCTATAACGGCATCGTCTACAAGCAAGGCACGCCGGACTGGAACGCGTTTCCGATGATCTATGCCGGCCTGCAGAACGGTCCGAATCCGGCGGGGCTCAATCCTGGCCTCAACAAGTCGCAGCTCCCCCCGGCGGGCTTCAACACCATGCGCATCGAGTTCGACGACCTGAGCGAAGCGTTTGATGCCGCTCTCGGGCAGACCGATCCCGCAAAGGTCAACGCTTCCTGGCAGGATGTCTGCAAGGCGATGAACAAGGACCTGCCCTGGGCGACCTTGTGGGTAGCAAATCGCTACGGCGTCGCTTCCAAGAAGTTGAAGGATTTCGTGTGGACGCCGGCTCCGGCGGGCGGCCCCTATGCCGCCCATCCCGAACTCTGGGACATCCAGTGAAATAGATAACTTCGCCATCCATGCCGGCATCACCATGGTGCCGGCCTGGTCAGCCGCCAGACGTGAAAGCCATGCTGAGCTTCATCGCCCGCCGCAGCGCCGCAGGATTGTTGATGGTGCTCGCATTGAGCGTCCTGATCTTCCTCCTGCTGCGGCTAGCGCCCGGCGATCCGATCGACGCCTATATCAATCCGTCGGTGCCACTGTCGCCGCAAGACCTGGAGGCACTGCGGCTGCGCCTCGGCCTCGATCAGCCGCTGCCGATCCAGTATCTCGGCTGGCTTCGCGCCGCCCTGTCGGGAGATTTCGGCTATTCGATCCAGCGGAGCGGCGACGCGGTGCTTCCGCTGGTGCTGGAACGCGTCGGCCCGACTGCGCTTCTCATGGGGACCGGCCTCGCGATAGCGATCGTCGCTGGAATCGCCGGCGGCATCGTCAGCGCTGTTCGACGCAACGCATGGCCCGACATTTCCCTTTCGGTGCTGTCGTTTGTCGGCATTTCCAGTCCGGCCTTCCTGACCGCGTTACTGGGCCTATATTTCTTCTCGGTTCTGCTGCGCTGGGCTCCATCCGGCGGTATGCAGACGCCCGGAACGCCATTCTCGGTGTTTGACGTGCTTACACATCTCATCCTTCCCGCCTGCCTGCTGTCGATCGGCCATGCGGCCATGATCATGCGGTATATGCGTTCCTCGCTGCTCGAGGTTCTCGGCCAGGACTATGTGCGCACGGCGCGGGCCAAGGGCGTGCGCGAGTTCTGGGTGATCATGAAACATGCGACGCGCAACGCGCTGCTTCCCGTAATCACCTTGATCGGCTCGACCATCGGTATCGCGGTGGGTGGAGCGATCTTTCTCGAGAGCGTCTTCAACTGGCCGGGCATGGGGCTTTTGCTAGTGAACGCCGTCGGCACCCGCGACTATCCGGTCATCATGGGCGCGACGCTGGTAGTCGGCGCCTGCGTCATCCTTGTCAATCTTCTCACCGACATCGCCTATGCGTTTGTCGATCCGCGCATTCGGGTTTCGTGATGGCCCTAACGATAAGCATGGGACAGGGAGTGCCACGGACAAAGGGTCCGCTGCGCCGGGCATTTGGCCGCTTCATCGCAAACCGCGCCGCACGCGCCGGTCTCATCATCCTGATCCCGATCCTGCTTGCCGTCTCGACCTATCACCTGTGGTGGCCGGTCGGACCGAATGCAATCGATCTCAGGGCAATGAACAAAGGCCCGTCGGTGGCGCATTGGCTGGGCAGCGACGGCGTCGGCCGTGATGTCATGGCGCGTGTCCTTGAGGGCGGTCGCATCTCCCTGATCGTTGCCGTGGGCTCGGTCGCAATCTCGACAGTCATCGGCTTTCTGGTCGGTGCGATCGCCAGTTTCGGCGGCCGCGTGGTCGACAGCACCGTCATGCGCCTCGTCGATCTCGCAATGACCTTGCCGCCGGTGATCTTTCTTCTGGTGCTCGCCTCGATTGCCGGGACGGGGATCATGCCAACCATTCTCGTCATCTCGCTGCTGTCCTGGCCGGTGCTCTCGCGCATGGTCCGCGCACGCCTCATGGAACTGCGCGAACGCGATTTCGTCGTTGCGGCGCGCGGGATGGGTGCGCGGATGCCGCACCTCCTGTTACGCCATGGCTTGCCGAACTCAATCGACATACTGGTCGTCTACGCCACCTTGCAGATCGCCAATGCGATCCTGCTGGAGGCTGGCCTCTCCTTCCTTGGGCTCGGCATACCGCCGCCCGAGGCCAGCTGGGGCAACATGCTCAACCTTGCCCGTTCGACCATCGTGCTGGAGCAGTATCCCTGGCAATGGATGTTTCCTGGCGCGGCCCTCGTACTCACCGTTCTGGCCATCAACTTCATCGGTGACGGCCTGCGCGACGCCTTCGACCCCAGATCCGATCTCAACTGACCAAAAGGTTCAAAATGCCTCTCTTCACCGGCGTCGTGCCACCCGTCGTCACCCCGCTCAATCCCGATTTCAGCGTCGACTTCCCGTCCTTCACGCGGGTTCTCGAAAATCTCCTGAATGGTGGCGTGCACGGTCTGTTCGTGCTCGGCTCGACCAGTGAAGTCGTGTTCCACGATGAAACCGCCCGCCAGGCGATCGTCGACCATGCGGTCAAGGTCAACAACGGGCGAGTGCCTCTCTTCGTCGGTGTCATCGACCCGACAACCGACCGCGTCATCAATCATTCCCGGATTGCCAAGGCGGCCGGTGCCGATGCCATCGTCGTCACCGCGCCGTTTTATGCACGGACCAGCCAGCCCGAAATCATCGACCACTTCCGCTACATCAGGGATGCGGTCGATATCCCGATCATCGCCTATGACATTCCGGTCTGCGTCCACGTAAAACTGGAGCGCAAGACGACCGTGACCATGGCCAGGGAAGGGATCGTGGCCGGACTGAAGGACTCCAGCGGCGACGACGGCAATCTTCGCTACGTGCTGCAGGATATGGCCAGCGACCGCGGCTTCTTCGGCATGACCGGGTCGGAGATCATGGTCGACACCGCGCTGTCGATGGGCGCTCATGGTGTCGTTCCGGGGCTCGCCAATGTCGACCCGCGTGGCTACGTCAAGCTCTGGAATCTCTTACAGGCGGGTGACCACAAGGCTGCTCGGGCCGAACAGGAGCGCCTCTTGAAGCTGTTCGAGATCGTGACGATCTCGCTTGGCCGTACAAGCGCCGGCTCGGCCGGCGTCGGCGCCTTCAAGTCGGCGATGCGCAGCCTGGGGATTATCGCCTCGCACACGATGGCGCGCCCGCAGCGCACGTTGAACGACGAGGAGGCGGCGAAGATCGACACCATCCTGCGCGACGTTGGATTGTTTGGCTGAAGCCGTGGGCGCGCCTACCCTCGACGTCTGCGGCCTGCGCGCCGCGTTCCGCATCGCGGGGCGCGAGATCGCTGCCATCCAGGACATCGGCCTGACGATCGCGCCGGGCGAAACCGTCGCGCTCGTTGGCGAGTCGGGATCCGGCAAGTCTGTGACGAGCCTGTCGATCATGGGCTTGCTGCCGCGACGCGTCGGCAGGATTGTCGAGGGATCGATCAGGCTCAGGCGCAAGGACGGCACCGAAGCTGAGCTGACCACCCTTGATGCCGAAGGGTTGCGGCGCATCAGGGGGAATGACATCGGTATGGTGTTTCAGGAGCCGATGACCAGCCTTAATCCGGTCTTCACGGTCGGCGAGCAGATCGCGGAGCCGATCCGCATCCATCTTGGCAAATCGCGACGCGAGGCCGCGCTGGATGCAGTGCGGCTGCTGGTGCAGGTTGGCATTCCGGATCCCGAACGACGGGCGCTCCAATACCCGCACGAGTTGTCGGGCGGCATGCGCCAGCGCGTGACGATCGCCATGGCGCTTGCCTGCGACCCGACGCTGCTCATTGCCGACGAGCCGACGACGGCGCTCGACGTGACCATCCAGGCACAGATCCTGGCGCTTATGGAAAAACTGCAGGCAGAGCGCGGCATGAGCATTCTTTTCGTCACCCACAATCTCGGCGTCGTGGCCGAGATCGCCGACCGGGTCGCCGTCATGTATGCGGGACGCATCGTCGAATCCGGACCGGTGGCGCAGGTGTTTTCCCATCCGCGTCACCCCTACACGGTTGGCCTCATGCGCTCCGCGCCGCGCCTCGGCGAGGCGACCGCGCTGAAGGCCGCCGGCACACCGCTGCCCACCATCGCCGGCAATGTTCCCTCGCTGGCCATGCTGCCAAAGGGCTGTGCCTTCGCGCCACGCTGCAGCATGGCGATCGATGCCTGCCGGACCGCCGTGCCGCAACTTTATCAGGTGTCGCCGAGCCAGAAGAGCCGGTGTCTCAGATGGGAGGAACTCTAGCGATGCCGGCCCCCTATCTTTCTGTCCGCAACCTGACCAAGCACTTCGCGCCTCAAGCCTTTTCCCGTGGTCCGGTGGTCAAGGCACTTCAGGATGTTTCTTTCGACATCGAGCGTGGCGAAGTCGTCGGGCTCGTCGGCGAATCCGGCTCGGGCAAGACCACGATCGGACGCTCGGTGCTCCGGCTCATCGAGCCGACTTCAGGCGAGATCAGATTCGAGGGGATCGACATCACCAAGCTCGGCGCGACCGAGCTGCGCCGGCAGCGGCGCAAGATGCAGTATATCTTCCAGGATCCCTTCGCCAGCCTCTCGCCGCGCATGACGATCGGACAGATCCTGACCGAAGGCCTGGATATCCAGTGCATCGGCAGTAAGGCCGAGCGCCGCGCGCGAGCGAAGGAGGCTCTCCTCGCGGTCGAGCTATCTGCAGACGCGTTCGACTGCTATGCGCACGAATTCTCCGGCGGTCAGCGGCAGCGCATCGGCATTGCGCGCGCTCTCACGCTGGAGCCTGAATTCATCGTCGCTGACGAGCCGGTATCCGCGCTCGACGTCTCGATCCAGGCGCAAGTCATCAATCTCCTGCACGACCTCAAGCTTCGCCTTGGTCTGACGATGCTGTTCATCTCGCATGACCTCGCGGTCGTCGAATATATCTGCGACATGGTCGTGGTGCTCTATCTGGGGCGGATCATGGAAGTGGCCCCCGCCGCGGAGCTTTATGCGAGCCCGCGACATCCCTACACCCGGGCTTTGCTCTCCGCGATCCCTTCGCTCGACACCGCCGTCAAGCGGCGGCGACAAGTTCTCAACGGCGACATACCAAGCCCGGCAAATCCGCCGTCGGGCTGCGTTTTCCGGACGCGCTGTCCGTACGCCGTCGAAGCTTGCGCTGAGATGGCGCCTGCCTTGACAGAGGTCGCTCCCCGGCACCGGAAGGCCTGCATCCGCGACGACATCGAGTGAAGCGAATTGTTGATGTCCGCTGCGCATGCCCGCAACAAAGATCCGGTGATGATCGAGTATCTGAAGAGGCCGCCGAACCGGGCGCGGCTATGTGGTCCGAGCTTCAGCGTTTTTTTTTACGCTGTGCTCAGTTCAAAAACTTGTTCTTATTCACATCGACGACCGCGTCCAAGCCGATGTCGAGGATCGGCGCGCTATGCGTGATCCAGCCAACGGAAATCAGGTCGACCCCGGTCGCGGCGATTGCGGGTGCAGTCTGCACGCTTATCTGGCCAGATGCTTCGGTGATGGCGCGGCCACCCACCATCGCTACCGCGTGAGTCAGTTGCTCAACGGACATGTTATCCAGCAGCACCGCGTCGACTCCCGTCGCTAGTGCGACATCGAGTTGCTCAAGTGTGTCGACCTCGACTTCGATCTTCACCATGTGACCTGCAGCTGTCCGCGCCCGCTCGATGGCCGTGCGGATATCGCCAGCGATTGCAATATGGTTGTCCTTGATAAGCATGGCGTCGTCGAGACCGAAGCGGTGATTGACCCCGCCGCCCGCGCGGACGGCATATTTTTCCAGAGCGCGCAGGCCGGGCGTCGTCTTTCGCGTACAGACGATTTTGGCCTTGTGCCCGCGCACCCCTTCGACGATCGCCGCGGTTCGCGTGGCGATGCCGCTAAGATGGCAAAGGAAGTTGGGCGCCGTGCGCTCGGCGGCGAGCAGGGCGCATGCCGGCCCGCTCACGCTGGCGATGGTTTCACCCGCCGCGATTTCGCTGCCGTCAGGGCGCTGCATCTGCAGGTCGATCGTCGATTCGATGAGCAGGAAGGCGTAGGCTGCCAAATCGAGACCGGCAATCACGCCGGCCTGCCGCGCGGTAAGCGCAAACGTAGCGGTACTGTCATAAGGGATAACTGCATCGCTTGTCAGATCGCCGCCTCTGCCTAGGTCCTCCAGCAGCGCACTGCGCACAATCGGTTCGATAACGATCGAGGGTAGAGGCAATGGTGACGTCATTGTTAAGCGATCCTTGCTGGGGCTGGGTTGCTAAGGGCGATTGACGCCTTGAAGGCCTCGTCGAGCGTCAACGGCAGCGTTCGTGGCCGTGCATCGCGTTGCGGGAAATCGCTCCGAAAGTGCGAGCCCCGGCTTCCCTCGCGGCGAAGGGCGGCGATCGTGATCATCAGCGCGACAAGCGCTAGATCGGACGCCGCTTCGTCTGCGTTGGCAATCGGCGCCAGGGCTCTCGCCGCATTACGCAGCGCTTCGCCGTCGCGTTCGATGCCGAGCGCCTGCAAGACGATCGGGCGGATGCGCGAGGCATCGGCTCGTGGCGGCACGATCGCGGGCTTGAGCCGTCCGGGCATGCCGGGGGAGGCGGCGGCGACGCTTGCCCCGACCCAGGCGGCGCCGACCACGGCTTCGATGAGCGAGTTGCTGGCGAGACGGTTGGCGCCGTGCAGCCCGGTCCGGGCGACCTCGCCACAGGCCCACAGGCCGGCAACCGTGCTGCGGCCCTCGGCATCTGCCGTCACGCCGCCCATGTGATAGTGGGCGGCCGGTCGCACGGGGATCGGCTGCGAGGCAGGATCGATGCCGGCCTCGCGGCAAAGCGATGCGATCGCTGGAAAGCGTTCGGCGAATCTCGGCCCGAGTCACGGTCGGGCATCGAGGAAGTGCCGGACGGGCTGTTCGTCTCGCTGCACGATGGGACCGCACAGCATATCTTGCAGCCAGGACCACCACTCTCGCGGCAGATTGAAGTTTAGGCGGGCTTGGAGGGCATGGGCGGCCTTCCTGTCACGAACGTGCGAACGAACTCATTCCATCGTGCCGCCGCCGCGCTCGGCCACTTCAATACCTTCTTTTGACCGCGACAGGCGGCAGGGAACGCGACACATCGATCGTCGAGCCTCAGCTCCGGCCGACGTTGGCTCCTTTCAGGCTTTCGCGCTGCCCACGGGTATATACGCGTCCGACAAGGATCTTACTGGCGGTGTGCTCCGGTCCGAACTGATCCTGAAGCGGGCGGCTCGAGCCGTTGATGAGATTGCCGTTGTGCTCGCGAAGAGGTCCGGCGTCAGAATAGCCGCTGAACAGTTAGACGGCAGTGCTCCAGCGGTACATCCTGAGTTTCTTCTGGCCAACGGTCTGCAGGCTGATGAAGGCCTGCTGCTTTTGCCGATCATCCCAAAACCGGGCTGTCCGCTTCCGGCCCCACTCGAGCCGTTCGCCATCTTGTCACCAAGCGTCTGCAACAACGACTCATAGGCCGTGACAGGATCATGGCTTGCGGGGTCCGAGTTAGACGCCAACCGCCAATGCCCCGCCGGTGAGGCCGGCGCCGGCTGCAGCTAGAAGCAGTTTCTCGCCCGGTCGAAACGGATTGGCGCTGTGGGCAACCGACAGCGACAGCGGGATCGTTGCGGCCGACGAGTTGCCATAATCGGCGATGGTCTTGACGATGCGCTCATCCTCGATGCCGAGCGACTTGCCGACCGCATTGAAGATGCGGACATTTGCCTGGTGTGGCACGAAACGGGCGATATCCGACGCCGAAAGGCCGGACGCCGCCAGCGCCTCGGTTGAACAGCGGCTCATCATCTCCACCGCCTTGGCGAAGACTTCTCGGCCGTTCGTGATCGTCATGCGGGTGTCGACGATGTCGATCTCCTCCGAGAAAGGACGGCTGCTACCGCCGGCCGGGATGTGGATCAGGCCATAGGCGGACCCGTCCGAGGCGAGCGAGGTGCCGAGGATGCCGTGGCTGGGGTCACTGGAAGGGGCCAGCACCACCGCGCCCGCGGCATCGGCGAACAGCACGGCGCTGGCGCGCTCGGCCGGATTGATCCGACGGCTCAATATGTTGGCCGCAATGACGATGGCCGGCTTGTTGTGCAGGCGCACGAAGCCGTCGGCGAATGTCATGGCATAGATGAAACCCGCGCAGGCGCCTGCCAAGTCGACGCCGCCGGCCTTTTCAAGGCCAAGCCTGTGCGCCACCAGCGGCGCGCTTGGCGGCAGCAGATGGTCAGGCGTCGATGTGGCAAGCAGAAGCAGGCCGATCTCCTTGCGATCGATGCCGGCAGCCTGCAGCGCCATGGCGCCTGCCTCGGCCGCCAGCCCGGACAGTGTGTCGCCTGGCTCCGCCCAGAAACGCGAGCGGATGCCGGTTCGTCCCTCGATCCAGGCGCCCTCCAGCCCAAGACTTGCCTCGATCTCTGCATTGCCGACTTTTCGAGCCGGCACGTGATGGCCAAGGCCTATGATGCGCGTCGTGCGGGTCATCGCTGGTCGCCCGCAAGCCCGGCGGCCTCGTCTATTGCCGCGTAGAGCCGGTCGAGTTCGTCCGACGTCACGCAATAGGGTGGCAGCACGTAGATGACGTTGCCGAGCGGCCGCACCAGCAAGCCGCGCTCGAGGAAGAAGGCGCGCAGCTTGGGCCCGACCTCGGCCAGATAGCCGGCACTGCCGACGCGAAGGTCGAGCGCGGCGATGGTGCCGCTGGCGCGGACATTTTCGAAACGCGGATCCTGGCTGAAACGCGCAACTTTTTCGGCCTGCATCCGCGCCAGGGTGGCTACGCGCTCCGCCACGGGCTCGTCGTTCCAGATGCCCACATTCGCAAGTGCAGCCGCGCAGGCGATCGGGTTTGCCGTGTAGGAACTCGAATGAAAGAAGGTCCTGGCCCGATCCCTGGAGTAATGCGCGCGAAAGATCGCATCGGTGGCAAGCGTCGCCGCAAGCGGCAGTGAGCCGCCCGTCAGTCCCTTGGACGTGCACAATATATCGGGAGCGATCGCAGCCTGCTCGCAGGCGAAGATCGTGCCGGTGCGGCCCCAGCCGGTCATGACTTCGTCGGCGATAAAAAGCGTTTCGGAGCGCTCGGCAATGCGTTTGAGTTCGGCGAGTACCCAGGCAGGGTACATGAGCATGCCGCCGGCGCCGAGCACCAGCGGCTCGACAATCAATGCGGCAACTTTGCGGTCACGTGCCAGCCGTTCGAAGGCATCCAGCGTTTCCTGCTCGCGGCTAGCCGCGGGGAAGGGGATGGTGTCGACCTCGAACAGCAGCGGCTCGTAAGCGGCGTTGAAGACGCCGCGCGCGCCGACGCTCATCGTGCCGATGGTGTCGCCGTGATAGCTGTGCTCCATCACGACGATGCGCGAGCGCGGGAGGCCCCTGTTGCGGTGAAAGCCCAGCGCCATTTTCAGCGCCACCTCGACGCTGGTCGAGCCGCTGTCGGAGAAAAAGACCCAGTCAAGGCCCGCTGGCGTCATGTCGACCAGTGCGGCGCCCAATTGCTCGGCCGGCTCGTGGCAGAGGCCGGCGAAGATCACCTGGTCGAGCGTTTCGGTCGCCTCGCGGATCGCCTCCAGGATCTTCGGGTGGCGGTGGCCGTGGGTGATGACCCACCAGGAGGAGATCGCATCGAGGATGCGCCTGCCTTCGCGCGTCTCGACATAGGCGCCCTCTGTGCGCACGATCGTCGGCGGAACCGGCTCGGTGGCATGTTGGGTGAAGGGATGCCAGACAGCGGAGCGGCTCATGCCCGGATCTCCCTGAAGTCGGCGATTTTAAATGCGGCCTGCATAGCCGCGGAAAGCACCTCAGGCGTTAGCGGGTCGAGACGCGGCAGGCGACCAAGCATTCGTACATTACCCATTTCGGCGATCGTCCTTTGCGTATCGGCCATCTCGTCGCCGATGAAGGCGATGCCAAGCAACGGTATCGAACGGGCACGCAGAGCTTCCAACGAAAGCAGGGTGTGGTTGATGGTGCCGAGCGCCGTGCGGGCGCAAAGAATGACCGGTAGTTGCCATTCCCGGAAAATATCAATGAACCGCATCTGCCGACTGAGCGGCACCATCAGCCCGCCAGCACCTTCGATGACGAGCGGGCCCGGCAAATCTGGGAGCGAAAGCCTTGCCGCCTCGATCGCGACGCCGTCAATTTCGGCCGACCGATGCGGCGACAGAGGCGTCCTCAGGCGGTACACTTCCGGCAGGACGCGCCCCGCCGGCAGGCCGGAGAGGCGAGCAACGATCTCGCTGTCGGTCTCCTCGTCGAGGCCCGATTGCACCGGCTTCCAATAGAAGCCGTCGAGCAGGCCCGCCAGACCGGCCGCAAACACGGTCTTGCCGATTCCGGTGTCGGTGCCGGTCACGATGAAGCGCGCCGTCATGGCCTGCGCCCCCATTCCTCGGCAAGCGCATCGAACAGCGCCGAGACGTCGTCCTCGCCGACATTCAGCGTCAGCGAGATCCTGAGCCTCGCCGTCCCTTCGGGAACGGTTGGGGGGCGGATGCCGCGCACATCGAAGTCGCTTGACTGCAAAGCCAGCGCCAGCGCCATGGCGCGCGCATTGTCGCCTACGATGATTGGCAGGATCTGCGAACCGCTCGCAGGCAGGCCCAACTCCCCAGCCTTCTTGGAGGCGAGCGCGACCAGCCCCGCCAGCCGTTCACGGCGATCCGGTTCGTCGGCGACGATGTCGAGGGCCGTCGCCGCCGCCACAGCCATCAGCGGCGAGGGCGCGGTGGCGTAGATGAAGGGCCGGCAGCGGTTGACGAGATAGTCGCACAGCAATTCTGGCGCGGTGACCAGCGCGCCGGATGCGCCCAGCGCCTTGCCGCAGGTGTGGAGCACCACGACATTGTCGCGGCCTTCGAGATCGTGCGCGAGACCGCGCCCGTCGGGACCATAGACGCCGGTAGCGTGCGCCTCGTCGACGAACAGGAATGCATCATGCTGGTCCGCGATCTCGATCAATTCACCAAGCGGAGCCCGGTCGCCGTCCATGCTGTAGAGGCTCTCGACCACGATCCACGCGCGGCCGGTGCCACCTCTCGCGCGCCAGGTTTGGATCGCATCGTCTACGGCGTCGGCATCGTTGTGCGCTGCTTCAGTCAGTTCGGCGCGGCCGGCTCGCGCCCCCTCATGCGCGCTGGCATGGATGAGCTCGTCCAGCACGATCAGATCGCCCTTCTGGGGCAAGGTCGTGAGCACCGCGAAATTGGCAACATAGCCGCCGCCGAAGAACAGCGCGCGCTCGGCGCCGAAGAAGCCGGCGGCCTTGGCTTCGAGTACCTCGTGTTCGGGGTCGTTACCGCGCAGGAGCCGCGAACCGGTCGCCCCAACGAGGGTGCCGGCGGCGAGTGCCGCGGCGACCGCCTCTGCCATACGCTTCGAGCGCGCCAGGCCGAGATAGTCGTTGGAGGCGAAATCGAGCCCGGCGCGGCCGCTCAGGGCCCGCAACCGCTTCTTGCGGGCCAGCCCGCTCAAGGTTGCTTCGTAGCGGTCGAGCATAGCTCGGCCGTTCACCCGCCCGTTCACTGGGCTTCGCGCTCCATCGGCTTGATGCCCAGCCGGCGGAACAGCGCGCTGTCCTTGTCCTCGCCTGGGTTTTCGGCGGTCAGCAAAGTGTCGCCGACGAAGATGGAGTTGGCGCCGGCGAAGAAGCACAACGCCTGCATCTCGTCGCTCATCGCCGTGCGCCCGGCCGAGAGCCGCACGTGCGACTTCGGCATCATTATGCGGGCAAGGGCGATGGTGCGCACGAATTCGATCGGCTCGATCGGGTCGGCCTCGCCGAGCGGCGTGCCTTCGATCGGGATCAGCATGTTGATGGGCACGCTGTCGGGCGGCTCCGGCAGGTTGGCTAAAGTCACCAGCATGTCGATGCGGTCGGCTTTGTCCTCGCCCATGCCGACGATGCCGCCGCAGCAGACCTTGATGCCGCTGTCGCGGACGTTGGCCAGCGTCTCCAGCCGGTCGGCGAAGGTCCGCGTCGAGATAATCTCGCTGTAGTAGCGCTCGGAGGTGTCGATGTTGTGGTTGTAGTAGTCGAGGCCGGCCTGCTTCAGCCGCTGGGCCTGGCCGAGGTCGAGCATGCCGAGCGTCATGCAGGTCTCCATGCCGAGCGCCTTCACGCCCTCCACCATGGCGATGACCGCCTCCATGTCGCGCTCCTTGGGGCTGCGCCATGCGGCGCCCATGCAATATCGCGTGGCGCCTGCGTCGCGCGCCTTTCTTGCCTCGGCGATGACGCGCTGAACCTCCATCAGCTTCGAGGCCTTGAGGCCGGACTGGTGATGCGCCGACTGGCTGCAATAGCCGCAATCCTCAGGGCAGCCGCCTGTCTTGATCGACAGCAGGCGCGACAGCTGCAC
This sequence comes from Mesorhizobium sp. WSM4904, assembly GCF_029674545.1. NCBI lineage: Bacteria > Pseudomonadati > Pseudomonadota > Alphaproteobacteria > Hyphomicrobiales > Phyllobacteriaceae > Mesorhizobium > Mesorhizobium sp. WSM4904. The sequence continues at coordinate 2,897,005 of NZ_CP121354.1, forward strand.
CCGGTTGGGGTCGAAATTCTCCCGGTGGATGGTCTGGGCCCGGAACAGCAGGTCGTTGAACGGCAGATCGTGGATAGCCTGGGCGGTTTCCCGCTTCCATTGGGAGGACACTTCGTTGAACAGCTCAACGGCCGCGTTCAGATGCAATTCGGCGTTCATTCCGTCTCCATCGTCTAGATGTCCATTTGCAGCCGGTTCCGCTGAACGAGCTTGAACTTTTCCGCAGTGGCCAGCCTGGCCAGCTTTTTAGCCGCCCACGAGCGCCGGTATCGGCAGAGCGTCGTGGACCTCGTTGAGTATCGAGAAGCTGTAGCCTCCGCCGGCGTTGCGCTCAACTGAATAGGTCAACTGGTCGACGACGCGATTATCCTTGTCGAAGGTCAGCACGCGCGGCTTGAGTGCGGTCAGGTCCGTCTCGTGCGCATACACTGCGTTGCAGATGATCACCTGATCGCCCGGCTGGCAGGTGCGGGCCGCGGCGCCGTTGAGAATGCAGCAGCGGGATCCGCGTTCGCCGAGGATGACATAGGTCGAGATCCGTGCGCCCGAGTTCTTGTTCCAGATATCGACGAATTCCATCGGCAGGATGCCCGCTTTCTCGCAATGGTCGGGATCGAGCGTGACCGAACCATGGTAGTCGAGATTGGCCTCGGTGACGTGGATGCCGTGCAGCTTGCCGGCGACGATTTTGCGCATGGACATCTCCAGAACAGCTTGCGATTTTAATGCAACCGCTTTGCGCCTCTCATTCACCTCGGCGGCTGCGACTGGCCGCAAAGCGGCCTCCCCACCGGGCGCGCCGGTTTCTGTCGTGGCCGTATGTGCTACGATCAAAAGCCAATGAAGCTGGTATCAGGTCGATGCCCGCCGCGGCAATTGCCGATGCTGTCTGCGCGATCACCCGGCCGGATGGTTCGGTGATCGCGCGGCCGCCGACCATCGCCATCGCCCGGGTCAAACGACATGTTGTCCAGCACTGCGTCTTGGTGGGCGCGATCGGGCCTGCTCATCATAACAGCCACCATTTCATTTCTCGATGCAGGCGCCAGCGATCATCGTTCGAAGGCCACTTTGGGAGTTGTCTACGCTGTCATATCGTTCGACTATCAGGCGTTGGATCCGCGATCGATCGTGTAGACGGAGCCAGTAACGCTGGCTGCGCCGGGCCCAGCAAGCCAAGATACGAGCCCGGCTATGTCCTCAGGAGTAGCAAAGCGCCCCGGCAGCGCCATCCGCGCCCGTTGATTGTCGGCGAATGCACCATCAGCAGGGTTCATTTCCGTATCTGTGGAACCTGGCTGAACGACGTTTACGGTTATGCCTTTCTGGCCGAGTTCGCGGGCGAGGGCTTTGGACATCCCAACAAGGGCGGCCTTGCTCATGGAATACAGGCTTAAGCCCGGTCGAGGCGCTCGATCAGCAAGATTGCTGCCGATTGAAATGATCCTTCCGCCCGCACGCATTTGGCGGCCAGCCGCGCGGCAAGCTAGAAAGGGAGCTCGTACGTTGATTGCAATGGTCTGCTCAAAATCCTCGAGCGTGAAGTCCTCAATTGGCCCGGTGTGCAGAATCCCAGCGTTGTTGACGAGAATGTCCAGACCTCCGAGCTTGGCGATCGTTTCGTTCACGGCAAGATCCATTGCTTCAGCGGCCAGATTGTCGGCACGGATAGCGATGGCGCGGCGGCCGATGGCCTCCATTTCCTTGACCACTTCATCGGCTTTGTCTTTGGCCGAAGTGTAAGTGATGGCGACGTTCGCACCGTCGCGCGCAAGGTGCTTCGCTATTGCGGCGCCGATGCCGCGGCTGCCTCCTGTGACCAAGGCGATCTTGCCTTCAAGTGCAGAGCTCATCAACTAATCCTCCCGAGTGATGCCGTCATTCTCTTCGCAATAACCATGCCATTCCGCTGGCAGCCAGGGATGGCGAGAAAAACATCAACCCAAGCGCTGACCTTCACGCGCACACCGGTGCTGGCTGTCCTTGATAAACACATGATGTTGCCACCGGAAACACCGGGATCCTCCTGCCTGGAAACAGACGAGTAGCTGGTAGCCAGTTACTCGGCCTCCATCCTCTCTGGCACGGGACTTGCTACTGAGCGCGGCAACGAACCGACAGAAAGATTAACCCGTTTGGCAGCGACACAAACCATATTCATCCCTCGTGAGCTTGATGCGAACGAGCCGCGTGTCGCGGCTTCGCCTGAGACGGTGAAACGGCTGGCGGGTCTGGGCTTCGAGGTGATCGTCGAGAAGGGCGCGGGCCTCGGCTCGCGCATCACCGATCAGGAGTTTGCCACGGCGGGTGCCGCGATCGGCAAGGCTGCCGACGCGTCGAAGGCCGATGTGGTGCTGAAAGTGCGCCGGCCGACCGATGCGGAGCTGAAGGGCTACAAGTCCGGCGCGGCCGTCATCGCCATCATGGATCCCTACGGCAACGATGCGGCGGTGGCCGCGATGGCCAAGGCCGGCATCACCTCCTTCTCGATGGAGTTCATGCCGCGCATCACCCGCGCGCAGGTGATGGACGTGCTTTCCTCGCAGGCCAATCTCGCCGGCTACCAGGCGGTGATCGACGCGGCCGCCGAATATGACCGCGCGCTGCCGATGATGATGACGGCGGCGGGCACCGTGCCGGCGGCGAAAGCCTTCATCATGGGCGTCGGCGTCGCCGGCCTGCAGGCGATCGCCACCGCGCGTCGCCTCGGCGCCGTCGTCACCGCCACAGATGTGCGCCCGGCGGTGAAGGAGCAGGTCCAGTCACTCGGCGCGAAGTTCCTCGCCGTCGAGGACGAGGAATTCAAGGCGGCCGAGACGGCCGGCGGCTACGCCAAGGAAATGTCGAAGGAATACCAGGCCAAGCAGGCGGCGCTGACCGCCGAGCACATCGCCAAGCAGGATATCGTCATCACCACGGCGCTGATTCCGGGTCGTCCGGCGCCGAAGCTGGTCTCGGCCGCCATGGTCGCCTCAATGAAACCGGGCTCGGTGATCGTCGACCTCGCGGTCGAGCGCGGCGGCAATGTCGAGGGCGCGGTGCCCGGCAAGGTCGTCACGACCGAAAACGGCGTCAAGATCGTCGGCCATCTCAACGTCCCGGGCCGCGTCGCGGCATCGGCCTCGCTGCTCTACGCCAAGAACCTCTACGCCTTCCTCGAGACGATGGTCGACAAGGCGGCGAAGCAGCTTGCCATCAAGCGCGACGACGAGCTGGTCAAGGCGACGATGCTGACCGACGCTGGCCAGGTCGTGCATCCCAATTTCGCCAAGGCCGCCGATGCGCCGCGCACGGAGCCGGCTGCGATCCCGGCCACGATCATGGTTGCCGGCGCCGGCGACACGAAACCGGCACCCCGGAAAACCAACAACAGGAAGGCCGCGGCCAAGTCGCCCTCGTCCAAGCCAGAAGGGAGCGCGTGATGGAACAGCTGCAGAAAGCCCTCGACCAGCTCGATCAGGCGACGGCCGCCGTCCGCCTTGCCGTGCATGACCTCGCCAACGCGCCCGCCGGCGCCGAGGCTGCCGGCAACGCCGCACATGCGCTCTCTGGCGGCGCCATCGATCCCTTCGTCTTCCGCTTCGCCATCTTCGTGCTGGCGATCTTCGTCGGCTACTATGTCGTCTGGTCGGTGACGCCGGCGCTGCACACGCCGCTGATGGCCGTCACCAACGCCATCTCCTCGGTCATCGTCGTCGGCGCGCTGCTTGCCGTCGGCATCGCGGCTTCCGGCCTTGCCGCGGGCTTCGGCTTCATCGCCCTGGTGCTGGTTTCGGTCAACATTTTCGGCGGCTTCCTCGTCACCCAGCGCATGCTCGCCATGTACAAGAAGAAGGAAAAGTGACGTGACCGTCAATCTCGCTTCCTTCCTCTATCTGGTCTCCGGCATCCTCTTCATCCTGGCGCTGCGCGGCCTGTCGCACCCGACCACCAGCCGGCAGGGCAATCTCTACGGCATGATCGGCATGGGCATTGCTCTTTGCACCACGCTGGCGCTGGCGCTGCCCTCGGCGGGCCGCTTCGGCCTGATCGTGCTGGGGCTAGCCATCGGTGGCGGCGTCGGCGCCTATGTGGCGCGGCGCATCGCCATGACCTCGATGCCGCAGCTGGTCGCCGCCTTCCACTCGCTCGTCGGCTTCGCCGCCGTCATGGTGGCGGCAGCCGCCATCTACGCGCCGGAAAGCTTCGGCATCGGCACGGCGGGCGACATCCACGCCCAGGCGCTCATCGAAATGAGCCTCGGTGTGGCCATCGGCGCCATCACCTTCACCGGCTCGGTTATCGCCTTCCTGAAGCTCGACGGCCGCATGTCCGGCAAGCCGATCATGATCGGCGGCCGCCACATGATCAACATCGCGCTGGGTGTTGCCCTGGTGGTGCTGATCGTGCTGCTGGTCACCACCGAGTCCAAGCTGGTCTTCTGGCTGATCGTCGCCGCCTCGCTGGTGCTCGGCGTGCTCCTGATTATCCCGATCGGCGGCGCCGACATGCCGGTCGTGGTGTCGATGCTGAATTCCTATTCCGGCTGGGCGGCGGCAGCGCTTGGCTTCACGCTCGGCAACTTGGCGCTGATCATCACCGGCGCGCTGGTCGGTTCGTCCGGTGCGATCCTGTCCTACATCATGTGCAAGGGCATGAACCGCTCCTTCATCTCCGTCATCCTCGGCGGTTTCGGCGGCGAAACCGCTGCCGCTGCCGACGACGGCATCGAGCGCACCGTCAAGCAGGGATCGGCCGACGACGCCGCCTACCTGATGATGAACGCGCAGAAGGTCATCATCGTGCCGGGCTACGGCATGGCGGTCGCCCAGGCGCAGCACGCGCTGCGCGAGATGGCCGACAAGCTCAAGGCCAACGGCGTCGAGGTCAAATACGCCATCCACCCGGTCGCCGGGCGCATGCCCGGCCACATGAACGTGCTGCTCGCCGAGGCCAACGTGCCCTATGACGAGGTGTTCGAGCTCGAGGACATCAACTCCGAATTCGCGCAGGCCGACGTCGCCTATGTCATCGGCGCCAACGACGTCACCAACCCGTCCGCGCGCGACGACAAGTCCTCGCCGATCTACGGCATGCCGATCCTCGACGTCGACAAGGCCCGCACCTGCCTCTTCGTCAAGCGCTCGCTCGGCTCCGGCTATGCCGGCATCGACAACACGCTGTTCTACAAGGACGGCACCATGATGTTGCTCGGCGACGCCAAGAAGATGACCGAGGAAATCGTCAAGGCCATGGATCACTGATGCTAGGTGGCTTTTGACTGAGTTCGCAACGACGAATAAGGCTGCCGCACCGAAGAAGGTCGCACTGGTGACGGGCGCTAGCCGAGGCATTGGCCGGGCTATCGCATTGGAACTCGCAAAGGGCGGCTTTTCTCTTTGCTTGGCTGCTCGCGACAGTCAGTCACTCGCCGAAACACAGCAGGCTGCGACAGCACTTTCTGGCGCGCCAGCAGCTGTCACTATTGCAGATCTGAAAAAGCCTGACGCCCCGGATCGATGCGTAGCGTTTGCATTAGGTCAGTTCGGTCAGCTCGATCTTTTGGTCAACTGCGCCGGCGACACCAGGCGAGGGGAGTTTCTGGATTTTACTTATGAGGATTGGTTGGATGGGTTCTCGTTAAAATTTTATGCGAGCGTGCTTCTGTGCCGGGCGGCGTGGCCGCATCTGGCTTCACGCGGCGGCTCTATTATCAACATAGTAGGCTCGAGCTCTCGCACGCCAAGCGCGGATTTCACAATTGGCGGCGCGGTCAATTCGGCACTGCTGAACCTGACAAAGGCCTTGGCTGATAAGGGAAGTCGCGACGGCGTTCGAGTGAATGCGGTAAACCCGGGCTATATCAAATCGGGTAGGCTATTCGCCCGCATCGAGTCTTTGATGAGGGAGCGACAGTTAAGCGAAAGCGCCATCGAGAACGAGCTACTTGCTGGCCACCAGATCGTGCGCTTCGGGTCCCCAGAGGATGTGGCTCGGCTTGTTGCCTTTCTTGCATCCGATCAGTCAGCCTACATCCAAGGCGCCACGATTGACATCGACGGCGGCGCTGCCCGGGGAATTTAGTACTGTCGGTCCCCTCCGGCTCTAACGACTGAGCGGCCCAAATGGGCCGCTCAGATGGTCACTGGTTTGAGATGCCCCTAGGTGTTCAGCGACACAACCACTTTGCCAAATTGTTCGTTTGATTCGAGATATCGATAGGCTTCGACGATATCTGCAAAATCAAAGGTCTTGGCGATCACAGGCTTCAGGGATCCGTCCGTGAGTCCCTCGGCAATGAAAGTCTTGGCGGCTTCGAGGCGGCGAGGATCCTGAACGATCTCATGTACAAGGTAACCGCGAAGCGTCAGACATTTACCCAGCACCGTGAAAAGCGGGAAAGGGGTAGGCTCGGGGCTTAGTCCGCCATATTCGAGCAGGATGCCGCCGCGAGCCATGGCAGCAGTCAGTGGATTGAAGATTGGGCCACCGACTGCGTCGAGAACGACCCGCACGCCAGTCGAGCCGGAAATGGCCTTCAGCCGGGCTTCCAAATCCTCCTCATTTGCCGCGATCACATGGGTTGCGCCGAAATCGATCAACGCCTGCTTCTTGGCGGACGATCGGGTAATGGCAATTGGCGTGGCGCCAACCTTTTTGGCGATCTGAATGGCCGCCAGTCCGACACTGCTTGACGCCGCGGTAATAGCGACGAAGTCCCCGGCGCGCAGCTGGGCGATCTCGATCAAAGCGCCGTACGCCGTGAGAAACTGCATCCATAAAGCAGCAGCAGCTTCGAAGGTGAGGCTCGCAGGGTGCTTGACAATGTGCGCGGCTGGGAATGTGGCGAGTTCGCCATGGGCCGGGTATTCGATCATCGAGATCGGTGGAATGGTACTGACAACGTCACCAGCCGCGAACCCGCTTACGCCGGATCCGAGTGCGTCAACGATGCCGGCGGCCTCGAGGCCAAGACGCGAGGGCAACTCAGGGGTCTCGATATAGGTGCCAGCGCGCATCAGCGCTTCAGCCCGATTGAGGCCGATGGCCTTCACGCGAATACGGACTTGCCCCGGGCCGGGAGGCGCCACATCGATATTTTCTATGCGCAGAACCTCAGGGCCACCAAACTCATGAAAACGGACGACTTTTGTCATTATAACTCCTAACGATTTGCATCGAATTGGCTTTACCATGCACAAATCGGGAAGATATATTGGCTCGCAGGAAGATAAGACTAAACCAACGGTTTGGAATATGGATCGTCTTGCCAGCATGACTGCCTTCGTCAAAGCCGTGGATCTAGGCTCATTCGAAGCGGCGGCCTCTGCCCTTCAAATGTCTGGCCCAATGGTTGGGAAGCATGTGCGTTTCTTGGAGGAGCGGCTCGGGGTTCGGCTGCTCAACCGCACCACGCGCAGGCAGAGCCTCACCGATATCGGCAAGATTTATTATGAGCGCTGCCGCATCATTCTTACCGAGGCTGAAGCTGCCGACGCACTAGCAGCCGATCAACTCTCGGAGCCAAGGGGCAAACTGAGAGTAACAATGCCGGTCCATTTTGGCCGGCAATGCGCAGCCCCCGTAATGCTAAACTTGGCCAAGCGCTATCCTGGATTGGAGTTGGAGCTCTCTTTCACCGATCGGCTTGTCGACCTCATGGAAGGCGGGTTCGACCTCGCGATTAGGACGGGAGAATTGACCGATAGAGCCGGACTCATGGCCAAGCGACTCGCGCAGCAACGCATGATCGTTTGTGCTTCGCCAAGCTACATTGCCGAGCGTGGCATGCCCCAAGATCTGTCTGACATCGCGGGCCATGAGACAGTGGTTTATTGGCGCGCTGGGCCGGTTCCTCCTTGGCTGTTCCCGCGCGATAGCGAAGCGCCTTTTGAGATCGTTCCGCCGAGCCGATTTCGCTTCGACGATCTCAATGTGATTGCCGAAGCCGCTGCAGCAGGGGCTGGCCTTGCATGGCTGCCCTCATGGTTGGTGCGCGGTCATATTGCTAATGGCAGCTTGAGGGATGTGTTTCCGACAATGCCGAGCTTTCCTTACGACGCTTATGCCGTCTGGTTGCGGGCGCCGCTGATGCCAGTCAAGTTGAGGCTTGCCATAGATGAGCTGGCAGCATCCTTGCCGAAATTGATGTGAGAGCTCAGAAATGGCGGCCTGTGTGCAGCGTGGGAACGGGCCGGACTGTCGTCCGACCCGTTGCCAATATGAGCCATCAGGCGTTGAGATCGTCATTCGGCTGTCGGTTTGAAGGTAAGGTGGCCGTCCGCGTCCTTGATCCATAAACGATGAATTCTGCCAAGGCGTGGTCAGCGAACTAGGGGAAGCGCTTCGGGCTGCTCGGTGATTACCAGATCGGAGATGGGCTCGTAGAAAGCCTCGTTGACACCTGCGATTGCAGCGTAGGCGGTGTCTGATTTTTCGACCGAAAGGCCGAGAAGGGGTGTGTGCCTGTCGAGGCCGACAGATCGGAACCATCTGGTACCGGGTCGCTCGGCATCGATTTGGGAATGGGCATCCGTGGCATATGCTTCCGACGCGCCCTCGAAAGAAACCAGGCGCAACAACTCGCGTGGTCGCAGCTTGGGCGCCGTCACCGAATGCCCGTTACGGGCTTCAAACAGGTCGCGGCTCCAATCGACTATATAGGGGTGCCATTCGAAGAAGCCCCAGTCGCTTGTATATTCGTTGGTGGTGAAGGCGTCCGCGGACGCGATGGTCCAGAAGGCGAGGTAGTTTCGCCCCGATCCCGAAACTCGTCGAAATCGCTGCACGGTCAGGAAGTGTGGCTTTGCCAACATCTGCCTCAGCTTCGGGCCACTATACCAGTCGTTCCAGGCGGCCTCGCGTGAGGCATCGTTGAAGTTGCAGCGTACGACATAAGCGAGATTCATATTCATCCTCAGATAGGCCCGGCGATCTGGCCTGATCTTGCAACCAATGTGCCAGTCAGTCTGGGCGGCTTCGGGCGGGTCGTAAAACGTCCCTCGGATATGCTTCGCTGCCTTTCTGAAGGACACGGAAGTCACTGAATGCCTGTGCTGCGGACATGGACCGCAATTCCGTGGGCTGTCTCGCACTAACGGTCGACTTCACCGAGGACCTTGTAGAGATAAGATCGTGAAATGCCGAGTTCATCGGCGACACGTTTCTTGTTCCCGCCAAAGGCTTGCATTGCTTCCCGGATAAGCGCGGTTTCGGTACGCTCGATGGCATCCTTCAACCGCGGTAGACTGGCTCGGGGTTCCCGTTCAAGCGGCAGTTCCGAACGCGCGGCGCTCGCTTCCAGACCGCCATGTTGGATCAATGTCTCGGTGGTGATCAGACCGTCCTCGGCAAAGATGAAGGCCCGCTCGATGACGTGACGAAGCTGGCGGACATTGCCAGGCCAAGTCCGCTCCATCAGATAGGTGCCGGCGCTCTCGCTTATCTTCGGAACCGGTTTACGGTGAATACGCGAGAACTCGTCGAGGAAATGTGCAGTAAGCAGCTCGATGTCCTCAACACGCCTGCGAAGCGGCGGCACTTCGATAACGACAGGTGAGATCCGGTAGTAGAGATCGAGACGAAACTTCTCTTGCGAAACGAATGACTGCAAGTCCCGGTTGGTCGCCGAAACAAGGCGAAAGTCGACATGCCGCGGACGCTCGCCACCGACACGTTCAACGACCCGGTCCTGCAGGACGCGTAGCAACTTGGCCTGCACGTCGAGTGGCATGTCGCCGATCTCGTCAAGGAAGATGGTGCCGTCAGCAGCCTGTTCGAACTTACCCTTGCGACCCTTCCGGTCGGCACCGGTGAAAGCGCCGCCCTCATAACCAAAGAGTTCCGATTCAACCAGATTGGCCGGGAGCGCAGCAGCATTGACCATGACAAGCGGGTTGTCGCGGCGTGGGCTCAAGCGGTGCAGTGCATGCGCCACCAGTTCCTTGCCCGTCCCGCTCTCGCCGGAGACCAGTACCGGGACCTCCAAGGGCGCCACCTTGGTGATCTCTGTTTTAAGGCGCTGCATAGGCGCGCTTTCGCCGATCAGGTGCTCGAGGCCGAAACTGCGTCCGCGCAAGACTGCTGCTTCGCGGCGGTGGAACTCGACCTCACCCTCCAATTGACTGATGCGCTTGCTCAGCGCGGCGAGTTGCTCAGGGCCCTTGAACATGATGCGGCCGATCGCGCCGAGGGTCTTTCCATCGCGCAGGATCGGCTGTCGCGAGACCACGCGTTCAACGCCGTTCATGCGCTGGATCTCCCCGATTTCGGGGCGCCCCGACCGCACGACTGAATCCAATCTTGTGTTTTCGATGACGCGCGCGACGGGACGACCATTGGCTTCGCCATGTCGCAGGCCAAAAAAGGCCTCATGCACGGGCGAGATGTAGACAAGACGCGCCTCGCGATCGACCACTGTCATGGCCTCGAAAGGATCGGTCAGCAGCTTCTCGATAATGTCGTAGGCGAAGTCGACGGAGCCGATGAATTCAAGAACCGCGTTGCGGCTCGTGCTGATGAAGATGACGTCGCCATCGGCGTACGAAGAGATGAGCGCCGAATAGTCCTTGCCGCGCAACAGGAGCGGTTGCAGCCGGCGCGTTCTCGCTTCCGCTATCCATTCCCGGTCAGTTGCAAGGGCCCGCACCCGGGGATCGGCACCAGCGCCGCACGCAAAGACAACGCCCTTACCCGTCTGGGTAACCACAAGGCCCTCAATGCCCGACATCACACCCTCCTGAGCCCGAAGACGAGCAAGTGTCGTCAAAAAAGACACACCAGCGCGTTCCGCTGTACTGGATGAATACAATCAGACAGGGCTGATGTAAATCTTAGCCGGATTTCGGTTCAAAATTCTTCGCGTGAGGCATGGGACGCGATTGGCATGCGACTTGCTGATAACGGCTTAGCAGTGAGGAACCGCATGTCGCATGACCACATGATTGCAGGAGGCTTGCCGCTCGACCAGCTTCCCGTCGAGCAAGTAGGCAACAAGGGCTTTGACTTGCTGGAGGGGGTGCGTGTGATCGATTTGACTACGTCGATCGCTGGTCCTTATGCCGCGCAATTGCTCGCCGATTTCGGCGCCGACGTTATCAAGGTCGAGCGGCCTGGCGGCGACGACGCTCGGGCATGGGGGCCGCCCTTCCTTGACGGTGAGTCGCTTTGGTTCGAAAGCGTCAACCGAAACAAGCGCAGCCTGTGTCTGGACTATAGTCAGCCGGAAGGCGTGGCGATCTTGCGCGACCTGGCCGAGAGAGCTGATGTTATCCTGATCAACACCTCTGTACGGGTCGCCGCAAAGCTTGGCCTTGACCAGGAAACCGTGCGTTCGTGGAACCCCCGGCTGGTCTATGTCTCAATCACCGGTTTCGGAATGACTGGGCTCCGATCTGATTTGCCCTGCTACGACCTGATTGCAGAGGGGTATTCAGGGATCATGGACGTCACCGGCGCGGCTGACGGAGATCCGCAGAAGGTCGGCGCGCCTGCGGCCGACATGTTGGCTGGCCAGGATGCCGCCCTCGCGGCAATCGCCGCGTTGATGAGGCGCGCCCGAACAAACGTGGGCGCAACAGTCGACATCGCATTGGTCGATTCGATGTCGCGCTTTGTCGCCTGTCGGATCGTGCCGTTCCTGGGTTCCGGCGAACTCCCCCGGCGGTCCGGCGGTAAGGACAGCGTGATTGCAATCTATCAAGCGTTTGAGACCGCCGATGCTCCGATCACGCTTGGGCTTGGTAATAACAATATCTGGCAACGGTTCTGGGAGGCGCTCGGCAAACACGAAATCGCTGGCGACGGGCGCTTCGCCAGCAACGCGCTACGACGCGAGTGCAGGACAGAAATTGTAGCGTTGATCCAAGAGGTTCTTCTGGGCAAGCCTCGCGCCCATTGGCTGTCCCTGTTTGCCAAGGCGCGGATACCGGCCGGACCTATAAACCGTGTCGATGACCTCGTCAGCGACCACCACCTGCTCGAGCGCGGCCTGTTCTATGCCTTGCAAAGCGGCGATCGCAAAGTTCCGCAGGTTGGCATCGGCATTCAGGTCGATGGGGCGGTCAGCAGGCCGCGGCTTGGGCCACCGCTTCTCGGCGAGCATAGCGCCGAGATACTCGAAAATCTTTTGAGGTACGATCAGGAGCGCCTTACGGATTTGCGCCGCCTGAAGGTGGTCTAGTCATACAAGAACAACGTCGCTCAGGCGGCAAGCTGGCAAGCAAGGGAACCAGGATTCAATGAGCTACGATACAATCATTTATGAAGAAGACGGTCCGATTGGGACGCTTACGCTCAATCGTCCTGACGATGGCAACATGTTCAACCTGACAATGTGCCACGAAATTCGGGATTGCCTGAACGAGGTCCGCCGTGAAACGCGCACGCGCGTGATTGTGCTGACCGGCGCGGGCGACCAGTTCTTCTGCGTCGGTGGCCGCAAGGATGGTATGGAGGATAGCCTGCTTTATGCCGGCACGCTCCCCACTCTGGAGATGTACGAGACGATCGACCGGCTGCAGAAACCTGTCATTGCCTCAGTCAACGGTTTCGCGGTCGGTGGCGGCAACGTTCTGCAGATGGTTTGCGATTGTACGATCGCCAAGGAGAGTGCCGTCTTCCGCCAGGTCGGTCCGATGGTCGGATCCTTCGATGCCGGCTATGGCACCTGGTACCTGGAAGATCTGGTCGGCAAGAAGAAGGCGAAGGAAATCTGGTACCGCAACCCGAAGATTCCGGCCCATGAAGCGCTTGAGCTCGGTTTGATCAACAAGGTGGTGCCCGACGCCGACCTCAAGGAGGAGACGCGCAAGTTTGCGCTGGAGATCGCCGAGCGTGGCTCTTTTGCGCTTGCCTCGATCAAGGCGGCCTTCAACGCTCGCCATGGCGGCGTGTCAGGCCTGTCCCGCATGGCTCACGACCTGTTGTTGCGGGCCTATCTCGAGACGGATGAGAGTCATGAACTTGCCAGCGCCTTCACCGAGCGGCGCAAGCCCGATCCCTCCAAATTCGGGGCCTGATGCGATGCGCCCATATCTGACGCTGCACCATCCTACGGTGGCGCGCGATTATTACGATGCAGGGCTTTGGCAGCCGGACACGTTCTATTCGCTGCTCCAGCGCAACGCTCGAAGGCGACCCGACGATGCGGCCCTGCAAGACGGCCGTTCCGTGCTGTCGTGGGCAGAGCTATTGGGGCGTGTCGATGGGGTCGCTGCGGATCTGAGGATCTACGGCCTTGTACCCGGTGATCGCGTCTCGATCTGGATGTCCAACAAGATTGAGGCCGTCATACTATTCCTGGCCTGCGCGCGCGAGGGCTTTGCCTGCAATCCTTCGCTTCATCGTACCTATACCTGCGCGGAAGTCGCAGGACTTCTCAATCGGCTCTCCGCGCGCGCCTTGTTAACGGAAGAAGGGTGGGGCGCGGACCGAGCGACGGCAAAGTTCGATCAGTTACTCGCCGGTGTGCGATCGCTGAAGATCGTATACACGCCGAAAAGCCTGCCGGTTGCCGCCCCGAATTTGTCGGAACCGTCCCGCGATCCAGACAAGGTCGTCTACCTTGCATTTACATCCGGCACCACAGGGGCACCCAAATGCGTCATGCATTCCGACAACACGCTGTTGGCGAATGCGCGCGAACTCGTGCGCGACTGGGGCCAAGGGTCAGAGACGGTTGTCATGGTATTGGCTCCGCTCTCGCATCACATTGCCTGGGTGGCAGTATCCCAGTGGCTTTTGACCGGCGGGCGTTTTGTCACCGATGACCCGCCAGAGGGTATGAGCCGCCTTGACTGGATTCTGAAGACCGGCGCCACCTATGTGCTTGGGGTGCCTACGCACGCGATGGACATCCTGGCAGAGCAGCAGCAACGGGGTCTGCCACGGCTTGGAAGTGTGGCGACGTTCTATATGGCTGGATCTCCAATCCCGCCTTCCGTGGCGAGCGCTTTCCTGGCGCAGGGGGTCAAGGCACAAAACGTCTACGGCATGACCGAGAATTCATCTCATCAATACACGCATCCGGACGATGATGAGCTAACGATCGTCAACACCTGCGGACGAGGGGGTAACGCTTATCGGGTGCAGATCTTCGATGCAGCCGATCAGGATGTAGCTCTGCCTGCCGGCCAGATCGGTCAGATCGGCGGCAAAGGGGCTTCGCTCATGCTTGGCTATTTCGATAACCAGACGGCGACTGAAGGTAGCTTCAACCGTGACGGCTGGTTTATGTCGGGAGACCTCGGCATCCTCGATGAGAAGGGCAATCTGCGCATAGAGGGCCGCATCAAGGACGTCATCATTCGTGGCGGCCATAACATCTACCCGGCGCATATAGAGGCCATTGCACTGCGCCATGCTCAGGTCGATCGGGTTGCGTGTTTCCCCGTTGCCGACGTCCGGCTCGGCGAAAAGGTCTGCATCGCCGTGATCGGTACGGTCGATGCGGGTGAGCTACTCGAACACCTGGCCCGCGAAGGTCTGTCTAGGTTCGACATGCCGGAATACTTCATCAGGCTGAGCGAGTTGCCTCTGACCCCAAGCGGCAAGGTGCTCAAACGCGAACTGGTCGAACAGGTCAAGCGCGGCGAGATCGCCCCGATAGCTATTCGCTACCAGGCGAGGACGCCAGCATGAGTGTCACCCTTGATCGGAAGGACGATTGCGCCATCGTGACGCTAGATCGCCCGGGGAAGCTGAACGCGCTGTCATTCTCGCTGATCGCAGAGTTGGACGCCGTGTTGGACCAAGCCGCAAGCATGCCTGTGCGCGCCCTGGTCGTTACAGGTGCCGGTGAAAAGGCGTTCTGCGCAGGAGCCGACATTGAAGAGTTACGCGGGCGTAGCCAGACCGAACAGCAGCGCGGCGCAGAGCTTGGTCAGGCGGTGTTCGAGAGACTTTCACATTTTCCTGTGCCCTCGATCGCCGCAATTAAGGGTTATGCATTCGGCGGCGGGCTGGAGCTCGCCATGGCATGCACCTTCCGCATCGCCGCGCGGACGGCGCGTCTGTCGTTGCCCGAGATCAAGCTTGGCCTGATCCCGGGCTATGGGGGGACCCAGCGCTTGCCGAGGCTGGTTGGTGAGGCGCGCGCCATGGAACTCATTTTGACGGGGCGCATGGTCGATGCCGTGGAAGCCTTTCAGATCGGCCTCGTCAACCGTGTGGCTGATGGGGAGCCAGTCGCAGCGGCTATCGAATTCGCAGGGGCATTCATGCGGCATGGCCTGGTAGCGCTGCGGTTGGCGCGATCCGCAGTCGCAAGGGCGCTCGACAATCCGATCCAGGTGGGGCTCAAGATCGAGGCCGATCTGTCAACCCTCGCCTATCAGACTCGTGATTCCGAGGAGGGCATGGCTGCCTTCCTGGAGAAGCGCAAGCCGGAGTTTCGAGATGCCTGAGCAGCAGATTATCGTCACGGGCGCGAGCAAGGGCATTGGCGCCGCCATCGCTACAGACCTCGATCGGCGTGGCTTCATTGTGGCCGGTCTTTCACGCTCCGGCGAAGTGCCTGCCGGTTATGGGCTCGCATGCGACGTCTCCGATCAGCATTCGATTGCGGCCGCAGTGAACGCGGTGGCGGCCAGAGGATACATCACTGGCGTTGTGAACTGCGCCGGAGCGCACGCATCAACCCCGAGCGCGGACTTGCCGGTCGAAGACTTTGAAAGCACCATGCGCCTCAATGCGACCTCGGTGCTCGCCGTCTGCCAGCAAGCCTACCGCCATCTGGTCCGTGCCGAGACGTCGCTAGTCGTCAATATCGGCTCCTTTTACGACAAGCTCGCCGTGGCAGAGAACGTCGCTTACTGCGCCTCGAAAGCGGCGGTCGGCGCGATCACCCGTTGCCTCGCGGCGGAATGGGCCAAGGACGGGGTGCGGGTCATCAATATTGCCCCTGGATATATCGAGACCGATCTCAACCGCGAGTTCCTTGCCAAGGACAAGATCCGGGCCTGGATCGGCAAGCGCGTACCGGTCGGACGGACCGGCAAGCCGGATGAAGTGGCCAGGCTGGTCGGCGCGCTATTTACCGAAAACATCGGCTTTTTGAGCGGCGAGACGATCTATCTGGACGGTATGCAAGGGATCAATCTGTAATGAAGTTTCTGGATCAACTTGAGCGCCGGCGCGGCTGGTCGTCAGACGAGCGCATGGTTCTCGACCAGGTGCGGCGGCTTTGCCAGGAATTGATTGGCCCAAGCGCCGAACACCATGACCGGACGGGCGAGTTTCCGGCCGAAAACCTCGCTGCGCTGAACGCCCTTGGCCTGAACGCGATCTTCGTTCCGGAAGCCTATGGCGGCTCGCCGATGTCATACCGACTCTACCTCGAAGTCGTGAAGACTATTGCGGAGGCTTGCGCGTCGACTGGCATTATCTACGCAACGAACTTCCACGGCATGAAACCTCTGGTGGACTTCGGCAGCGAAGAACAGAAAGCGAGGCTGCTGCCACGCATCGCGGAAGGTGGTATCGGCGCGCTGGCGATCACCGAAAACAGTGCCGGTTCGGATGCCACGGGCATGAAGACGCGCTTCCGGCCTGACGGTGACGAGATCGTCGTCGATGGCAACAAGCTTTTCATCACCAATGGCGATGTCGCCGACCTCATTCTGCTGTTCGGCAAATGGAGTGAGATCGACGATGCCCGTGCAGCCATCTCGGTTCTGGTGTTTGAGAAGGGAACGCCAGGCTTTGAGGTCGTGCGGCTCGAAGACAAGATGGGGCATCGCGGTTCGTCGACGGCTGCGATCGCATTTCACGAATGCCGGGTTCCACACGCAAATCTCATAGGCAACCCCGGGGATGGGCTTCGCATCCTGCTTGCTTCACTTAACAAGTCGCGTCCCAGCATCGCGGCGCACGCGCTAGGCATTGCCCGTGCAGCGTTCTCCGATGCGGTCGCATACTCGAACCAGCGACGCCAATTCGGCCACGCCTTGCTCGAATTTCAGGGCAACCAATTCACCTTCGCCGACCTATCAACGGAACTCGCAATGACAGAGCTGTGGCTCGATTATGTCGGCCGGCTGATCGATGACGGAGAGGTCGACTTTGGGCTCGAGGCCTCCATGGCGAAAATGCGAGCCT
The DNA here is from genome assembly GCF_029674545.1 of Mesorhizobium sp. WSM4904. Taxonomy (NCBI): domain Bacteria; kingdom Pseudomonadati; phylum Pseudomonadota; class Alphaproteobacteria; order Hyphomicrobiales; family Phyllobacteriaceae; genus Mesorhizobium; species Mesorhizobium sp. WSM4904. The sequence goes on from NZ_CP121354.1 coordinate 2,914,081, forward strand.
CCGACCTTGCCATGCGTCTCAGCACCGAAGCGGTCCAAATGCACGGCGGCTACGGCTATTGCAAGGATTACCGCGTGGAGCGCCTGATGCGCGACGCCAAGATCACGCAGATCTGGGAGGGCACCAATCAACTGCATCGTCAATTGATCGGCAGGAGTCTCATCGCCAAATGAGCAACATAAAGACAGTAGGGGTGTGTGGCGCGGGCGGCACCATGGGGGCTGGCATCGCGATCGTGGCAGCGCGGGCGGGCTTCCGCACCATTTGCTTCGACAGGTCGGCCGAGGCACTCGACCGGTCAAGGCAGAGCACGGCCACATTCTTCGGCAAGTCCGTGGAACGAGGCAAGATGACGACTGCGGAGCGGACTGCCATACTCGACAACATGCGCTCGACCACCGCGCTTGATGTTCTGGGTGAATGCGACCTGGTCATAGAGGCGGTATTCGAGGACCTGGAGACTAAGCGCCAGCTGCTTGGAGCGCTCGACAGCGCATGCGGGCCGCAAACAATTTTCGCATCAAACACCTCGACCTTGTCCATCACCGAGATTGCTGCTGGTTCCAAGCATCCGGAACGGGTGGTCGGTATGCATTTTTGCCTACCGGCACAGTTGATGAAGCTCATCGAGATGTCGCCGGGCCTGCTGACTTCGACCGAGACCTTCGCTGCTGCCTGGGATTGGACGGAGGCCTGCGGCCAGATCCCGGTCAGAACCCAAGACAAGCCGGGCTTCATCCTCAACGCACTCCTGGTGCCATTCAACAACGACGCCATCCGGGCCGTGGAAGCCGGCGTTGCATCGCCGGCAGACATCGACAAGGCGATCAAAGCGGGCCTCGGTTACAAGATGGGGCCGCTGGAGTTGCTCGACTTGATCGGCCTCGACACGCAGATAAGGCTGTCGGAAGCCTTCTATCCCATAACGCTCGACGCACGAGCAGCGGCGCCGCCACTTCTGCGGCGGATGGTTGCCGCAGGCCTGCTCGGGCGGAAGTCGGGAAGAGGGTTCTTCAGCTATGCCGGCGATAAGATGTTCGGAGCTTGAGATGCGCTACACACTGGTAAAGAAAGGCACCAGTCCATCGTTCCCCGACGACGACCCCTTCCTGGCGGCGGCGGTTGCCGACCCGGACGCAGAGGCGGTGATCTACCTATCGGGGACCAAGCTGCAAAGCGATAGCTCGAAGTCCGCTATCCTTGTAGAGCTCGGCCTTGAAAGCCTAGGCTTCCATACAGGCGAAGCGGCGGGAGAAGAGGGCTCCAACATCCTCGGTTTCGCGCGCTATCGGAATGGGGCGGACGCGCCTTCCTCCCTCATCGAACTCGTCACGCAGCCCAAGACTTCCCCCCAAGCCGTGACTGCTGCGCGCGCCTTGCTGGAATCGGCCGAGTTCGCCGTGATCATTTGCAGCGACCAGGCAGGGCGCATCATCGATCGATTGGTCCGGCCAAAATACAACGCGGCGCTGCGGCTGCTCGATGAAGGCCTTGCCAGCCAGAAGGATATCGATCTGACCTGTCGCCTTGGCCTCGGCTATCCCGATGGACCGATTGAACGCACGGTGCGCGGCGGTCTTGCCTATCATCACGACGTCTGCAGGGCCTTATTTGAAACCTATGGCACCCCGGCTTTCGCGCCAGCGCGCCGTGCCGTTGTCGCTGCCCAGCGCAGGGAGGCAGGCGATTGAGACCACTACAGGGACTGCGCGTACTCGACTTCTCGACGCTGCTGCCTGGTCCGCTTGCTTCGCTGTTGTTGGCCGAGGCCGGCGCCGACGTCGTCAAGATCGAGCGCCCGGGGACAGGCGAAGATATGCGTGGCTACGAGCCGCGATGGGGGCGGGACAGCGTCAATTTCGCCATGCTGAACCGAGGCAAGAAAAGTCTTGCCCTGGATTTGAAGCGGGACAGAGACCGCGCCGTGTTAGCGCCGTTGTTGGAGAGCGCCGACATTGTCCTGGAGCAGTTCCGGCCCGGTGTCATGCAGCGGTTGGGATTGGATTACGCGACAGTCGCGAAGACCAATCCGAGGGTTATCTATTGCTCGATAACCGGTTACGGACAAAGCGGCCCCAAGCGCGACGTGGCTGGGCATGATCTGAACTATATTGGCGACACAGGCCTGCTTTCGCTCTCGATGGGAACACCACAGATGCCGGTCCTTCCGCCGGCGCTGGTTGCTGACATCGCGGGTGGCGCCTACCCTGCGGTGATCAATATTCTGCTGGCTCTAGAGGAGCGTCGCGCGACGGGCAAAGGCCGCCATCTCGATATCGCGATGACCGACAATCTGTTCACTTTCATGTACTGGGCGATGGGCAGTGGCCTGGTCACGCAGAAATGGCCCGGCAACGGCACCGATCTGGTAACGGGCGGCACCCCCCGCTATCGCCTCTATCCCACGCAAGATGGCCGGTTCGTTGCCGCGGCGCCGATCGAACAGAAATTCTGGGATCATTTTTGTGATCTGATCGATTTGCAGCAGCGCTATCGCGACGACACGATCGATCCGTCCGAGACTGTCCGCCAGGTCACGACGATCATCTCATCGCGTCCCTCGCAGCACTGGCGAGAGAGTTTCGCTGGTCGCGACTGTTGTTGCTCGATTGTCGCGACTCTCAAGGAAGCACTAGCCGATCCTCACTTTGCCGCCCGCGGGGTTTTCAGCCATCTCGTGACGAACGAAGCCGGCCAGACACTGAAGGCCCTGCCTGTGCCAATCAACGCCGGATTCCGTGGCGATGCAGGTGAGCCTCTGGCAGCCCCAATCCTCGGCGGGTTCGGGGCGGAACCAAACGGATCGGGGCGATGAGGCGGTTTTGCGAACCGGACTTACCTGCGCAAAATCAACAACAGGACAACGCAAAATGAGCGCTCTGTCGCAAGATTCACTTGTCGCCGTGGTCGGTACCGGCGCGATGGGTTCCGGTATAGCTCAGGTGGCAGCGACGGCTGGACATCCGGTCATCATCTACGATGCAATCGAGGGCGCAGCGGCACGCGGCCTCAAGCGCATAGAAGACAGCCTTGCCGGTCTCGTGTCAAAGGGGCGGCTTGGCGACGACGAGCGCCGAAATGTTCTTGGCCGCATCACGCCGGCTGAGGGTTTGGACGGACTGGCCGGCGCCAAATTGTGCGTTGAAGCAATCAACGAGGACCTCGCGGCAAAGCGATCGCTTTTTGCCGCGGTTGAGGACAAGCTGGAGACAAGCTCCATCCTCGTCACTAATACGTCGTCCCTGTCGATCCCCGCCATTGCGGCCGGCCTCGCAAGCCCCCAACGCTTTGCAGGCATGCATTTCTTCAATCCTGCGCCGGTGATGAAACTCGTGGAGGTCGTCAAGGGGCCGGCAACATTGCCCGAGGTCGCCACCACCATTTTCGACACCGCCCAGGCATGGGGTAAAGCGGCGGTCCTTTGCCGATCGACCCCCGGCTTCATCGTCAACCGCATCGCCCGACCTTTCTATGGCGAGGCCCTGCGCATCCTCGAGGAGGGTGTGGCAGACGTCTCGACGATTGACACTTTGATGGTGGAGAGCGGTGGCTTCCGCATGGGGCCTTTCGCGCTGATGGATCTCATCGGACAGGATGTCAACTATGCCGTCACCTGTTCTGTTTTCGAGGCTTACTACGGGGATCCGCGCTATCGGCCTTCCCTGCTGCAAAAGGAACTGGTCGAAGCCGGTTGGCTCGGTCGCAAGACCGGGCGCGGCTTTTACAATTATTCCGACGGTGTTCGGTCTGGTAGCGATCGGCCCGGCGCCGATTCCACCGTGGTGGCTACGGCCGGCCGCCGGTTCGCGGAGCGCATCGAAGGTGTACGCTTCCAGCGCACGGATGGGCGTATGGCAGCCGAGGTCGCGCGAACCCTTGGCGAGCCGGTCATCCTGCACGACCTCGCCCTTGATGCCGGCAGCAGCGGGAGGATCGGTATCTCCGCCTCGCCGGATCTACCGGCCGCGCTGCTGCAACGCGTGATCAAGGCACTCCAGGAAGACGGGCTAGCGGTCTCCTGCCTGAGTGATCACCCCGGACTTGTCGTGATGCGGGTTGTCGCGATGCTGGTGAACGAGGCCTATGAGGCAGCCATGCACAAGGTCGCAACGCCTGATGCCATCGATATGGCCATGCGCCTTGGTGTCAACTATCCGGTCGGCCCGATCGCCTGGGGACAGCGCATTGGCCTGAACGCGGTGCTTCAGGTCCTCGAAGCTGTTCTTGAGCGCACAGGCGACACTCGATACCGGCCGTCACTTGGCCTCAGGCGAGCATGCCTGGCCGACGAGCTTTTGTCGGCGTGACGACTGACATTTTTCCTAAAGCGGTGAGGTGGGGCAGATGACGCGAATGAACGGCAAGGTTATTTTCATCACCGGCGCCGGCGGTGGGCAGGGAGCAGCCGAAGCCGAGCTGTTTGCTCGGGAAGGGGCATCGCTGGTTCTGAGCGATGTCGATTCGAGCAGGGTCGCTGCTATTGCAGCCAAGGTAGAGAAGGCTGGATCGCGGGCGATATGGTGCAAACAGGACGTGACCATCGAGGCTGATTGGGTCTCTGCGGTCGAGAAAGCACGGCAAACATTTGGCGCCCTTCATGTCCTGGTCAACAACGCCGGCACCATCAGCCGGCAAGGAATTGCAAACACCGAGCTCGCCAATTGGAACAGGACGATCGATGTTAATCTGACAGGCGCGATGCTGGGCATGAAGCATTGCGCGCCTGCCATGCGCGACTCTGGCGGAGGCGCTATCATCAACGTGTCCTCGACGGCCGGACTTGGCGCTCACTATGACGCCGCCTATACGGCGAGCAAATGGGGCCTCCGCGGTCTCACTAAGTCGGCGTCGGTGGAGTTCGTCGAATGGAACATTCGAGTCAACTCCATTCATCCTGGCCAGATTGTCGATACAAGCTTCTACCGCGAAGGGTCACCGGGTCACGCTGAATCTGGCCGGCTAAGCGTGCCGATGCAGCGCCAGGGCACGCCGTTGGAATGCGCCCAACTTGTGCTCTTCCTCGCTAGCGATGAGGCCAGTTACATCACCGGAGCCGAAATCGCCATTGACGGCGGTTATTCTGCAGCTGGCGGTCTCTGGTTGCGCAACCGCCTGCGCGATGCGTTAGCTGCCAGTTCGTCGCAGCACTAGATGGCGATCTATGGTGTCGCGGGCCGAGTGCATTTTTCGGCCGCGCTGCGGACGGGATCATTCCGCCGGGAGCATTCGTTCTGGCCTTGCGAAGGAAGTCGGGAGCGCGCGTTAACTGGAGAAGACGATGGTCACTCGCCCTCGTGTTGAGTGCGAGTCATGCTTTTGTGAACACGGTCCTGCTGTATGCGCAAGGCGAGCCGTACTGGGCCGCATCACCCCGCCCAAGGGGCGTAATTAAATTCGCTCCAGCGCGATGGCAATACCCTGGCCGACGCCGATGCACATGGTGGCCAAAGCAAGCTTGCCGCCGCGCTCGCGAAGCTCCAGCGCTGCCGTGCCGGTGATGCGCGCGCCGGACATGCCGAGCGGATGGCCGAGCGCGATCGCCCCGCCATTTGGATTGACGTGCGCAGCATCTTCGGCGATGCCGAGCTGGCGCAACACGGCGATGCCTTGAGAGGCAAAGGCTTCGTTCAATTCGATGACGTCGAATTGCTCAGGCGTCAGGCCGAGGCGTGTGCAAAGTTTCTTCGTGGCGGGCGCCGGACCGATTCCCATGATGCGCGGCGCGACGCCGGCGACCGCACCGGCGAGGATGCGGGCGATCGGCGTCAGACCATACTTTTTTGCCGCTGCTTCCGAAGCCACGATTAGGGCGGCCGCACCGTCATTGACGCCGGAGGCGTTGCCGGCGGTCACCGAGCCGCCCTGACGAAACGGCGTCGGCAATTTGGCCAGCGCCTCGATGGTCGTGCCGGCGCGCGGATGCTCGTCCTTCGCCACGACGACAGGGTCACCTTTCTTCTGCGGGATGGTCACCGGTGTGATCTCCCTAGACAGCCGGCCGTTGGCTTGCGCGGCGATGGCCTTGTCCTGGCTGCGCACGGCGAAAGCATCCTGGTCGGCTCTGCTGACGGAAAAATCCTCGGCGACGTTCTCGCCCGTCTCCGGCATGGAATCGACGCCATACTGTTTTCTCATCAGCGGGTTGACGAAGCGCCAGCCGATGGTGGTGTCGTGGATCTCGGCGTTGCGCGAGAAGGCGGTGTCGGCCTTGGGCATCACAAAGGGCGCACGGCTCATCGACTCGACACCGCCGGCGATCATCAGCTCGGCCTCGCCGGCCCTGATGGCGCGCGCAGCGATGGTGACTGCGTCCATACCGGAGCCGCACAGCCTATTCACGGTCGAGCCCGGGATGTCCTGGGGAAGGCCCGCGAGCAGCAGCGCCATGCGCGCCACGTTGCGGTTGTCCTCGCCGGCCTGGTTGGCGCAGCCATAGACCACGTCGTCGATCGCCGCCCAGTCGACGCCCGGGTTGCGCTCGACCAAGGCTTTCAGCGGTACGGCAGCGAGATCGTCGGCGCGCACCAAGGACAGCGCGCCGCCGAAACGACCGATCGGTGTGCGAATGTAATCGCAGATGAAGGCGTCGGTCATTTATGCGGCTTTCCCTTTGGCGGTTCTCGTCGGCGCCGGCGTATCGTCAGGCGCTTCGGCAAATTCTACGATTGAATATCGCAAGGGTTTTGCACCTGCTGACGCGTAACGTCCGGATGTAGCGAGACCAGACAATTCCTTGGTGACCTGCGTTTGCACGTCATTCTGATCCAATATTGAGGACGATCTTGCCCTGCGCCTTGCCGTCGCGCAGCAGCCTTAGTCCTTCGGCGAATTCCTCCAGCGCGAACTCTCGACTGATGATGGGATCAATCTTGCCTGCCATAAATAGCGAGGAAATCTGCTCCTGAGCCTCTTTCACCCGCTCTGGGGTCCGTTCGCGATAGTCGGACCATTGCAAGCCGGTGACGGCGATGTTCTTCACCAGCAGATAGTTGGCTTTGATCGTCGGAATCGTGCCGCTGGCGAAGCCAATAATGACCAAGCGCCCGCACCAGGCCAGCGACCGCAAAGCTGCGGCATTCGAGTCTCCGCCCACCGGATCAATGACGATGTCGACTCCATTTCCGCCCGTCAGCTCTTTGACCTGATCGCGCAATGCGTCCTGTAGATTGGATGCGCAGAGGTTGATAACCGCGTCAGCCCCGGCTTGTCGCGCAATCGCATCGTTGCCTGGCCCGATGATACCAGCGATGACAGTCGATGCCCCCAGTGCCTTGGCCAGCTGGATGCTGGCAACGCCGATGCCGCCAGATCCCCCAAGAACCAGCACGCTTTCGCCTGCCTTGAATGAAGCCCGGTCCTGCAAGGCAAACCAGGCGGTTTGGTAGACCAGGCCGAGAGAAGCGGCCTTGGCGAAGGGCATGCCTTCGGGCAGCACGAAGCAACTTTCCTCGCGGACCCGCAATTTCTGAGCATAGGCGCCATATTCGGTCTGTGCCGCGACCCTTTGACCGACGCTCAGCGATGCCACGCCCGCCCCGATGGAAGAGACGACACCAGCGGCGCATTTCCCGGGAGAGAATGGCAGGGGTGGCTTGATCTGGTATCTGCCCTCAATGGCCAGAATGTCGGGATAATTCGCTTCCGCAGCTTGCACCTCAATGACGACCTCGCCCGGGCCTGCAACGGGATCGGGGACGTCTGCGACGCGGACCTGCTCGAACGGCGCAAATTCAGTTACCCAAACTGCTTTCATGGTAACGTCTCCTGCTGGCAAGGGTTGTCGACGGCCTTAGCGTAGTCGGCGGAACATGGCGTGGCGGCGGACCGAGAGGTGAGGGCGGATCGTCTCCGCCCAACTCGATTTGACCGAGGCCTCGAGCCAGGCTGGCGATTTGGGGACGTCCGGCGAATCGACTTCATAGATGGCGAGATATTCTGGTGCCTTCTCGCCATCGGTCCACTCCAGGCGATAGCGGCTCACCGCTCTAACGCCGGGCAGTTTCAGGAGCTGGGGCAGATAGCGATTGTCGTAGAAATCATTGAACCGCCGATCAAACTCTTCAGGCACGGACAGCTGCGCCAGATACACGTAGTCGCTCATTCCACCACTCCTTTCTTCAAGACCCTGTCTGGCAAGTTGGTCACGTGGCACACCTCACGGTTTGCGAGATAGGCGACGCACCGCTCCCAGCTACTCAGAGGCCAACAAACCTCAACCGAGTTTGAAGGGATCTCTCGGCTGGCCGCTGAGCTCCACAAACACCGTCTTGGTTTCCGTGAACTCCCGCATCGCGTCGGGCCCGTTTTCACGTCCCAGCCCGCTTTCGCCAAACCCGCCAAAGGGAGCCATGTAGCTGACGACGCGGTAGGCGTTTATCCATACTGTGCCGGCACGCAACTTGGCTGATACGCGGTGAGCGCGATGCACATTCTTGGTCCAAACTGCGGCTGCCAGACCAAACCGCGTGTCGTTGGCGATCGCGATCGCCTCCTCCTCCGTCTTGAAGCGGATGACGCTGAGGATCGGTCCAAAAACCTCCTCCTGCGCGATACGCATGTCGTTGGTGACATCGGCGAATATGGTTGGCTTCACGAAATAGGAGCCGATATCGGTGACAGCCTCGCCGCCTTCGACCAGTCGCGCGCCCTCTTGCTTTGCCATCTCGATTGAGGACAGAACCTTCCGATACTGCGGCTCATTCGCGATCGGCCCCATCTGGGTTTCAGCGTCCATCGGATCGCCCAGACGAATTGTCCGGGTCTGTTGAATCAGCTTCTCTAGAAAGGAGTCATGGATGCTCTCTTGGAGCAGCAGGCGAGAGCCGGCGGAGCAAGATTGGCCACTGGCGCCGAATATGCCGGCAATCGCACCGTTTACCGCGACATCGAGGTCCGCGTCCTCAAACACAATGTTCGGAGATTTGCCGCCGAGCTCAAGGGAGACCCGCGTCAGATTAGCCGCGGCGCTGGCAGCGATGCGCTTGCCGGTCTCTGTACCGCCCGTGAATGCGATCTTGTCTATGCCCGGGTGGTTGACTAGTGCCGCGCCTACCACGCCACCGCCAGTGACGACGTTGAACACGCCGGGCGGGAAGCCTGCTTCGTCGGCACGCTTGGCAAGTTCAATGGTCGAGATCGGCGTGTATTCGGATGGCTTGACGACAAAGGTGCAGCCGGCTGCGAGCCCGGCTGCGAGTTTCATGATGAGCAGCATTCCGGGCGAGTTCCACGCTGTGATGGCGCCGACAACGCCCACTGGCTCCTGGCGTGTGAACAGGTGGAAGTTCTGGCGATCCGAGGCGAGCACGCTCCCAGCAAGCTTGTCCGCCATACCCGCGAAATAATAGAAGTATTCCGGCAGGTAGCGCCATTGTCCAAGCATCTCGCGATAGAGCTTGCCATTGTCTGCCGTTTCCATGCGCGCGAACGCTTCCGCATCCCGGGCGACGATATCGCCAAGCTTGCGCAGGAGGTGACCGCGCTGGGTCGCGGTTATCATGCTCCAGGGTCCGGTCTCGAAGGCGTCACGGGCCGCCTTCACGGCGGCGTCGACATGCGATGCATCGCCATCTGGCACTCGGGCCCACGCCCGGCCCGTGTAGGGATTGACGGTGTCAACGTATTTGTCATGCATCACATCCGCACCCCCGATGCGCATGCCGTAGCTCTCAATCTTAGCTTCGAAGCCCATAGGTCCTCCTTCGGGCGTCCCAGCGGACGCCACATCAAGCGTTGATATTCAGGTCAGATCAGGCGATAGGCCTTAGCCATATCCTCGTCGCAGACGATCGAGGCGGTCTGCCTCGTGTCGCCGAGCCGCGAGGGCGGTGGGCATGTCGACCGGAGCGAAGCGTATTTTCTGATGGGGTTGCAACTGGCCAATCAGGTCCATGTCGGCCGCGATGACGGTGCCGAGCGTGAAATAGCCGCCGCCTGACACGGCATCACGGTGCAATACGATCGGTTCGGTGCCGGCGGGAACCTGGATTGAGCCGTAAGGATAGCAGGCATCGACAATGTTGGACGGATCGGCGCCAGCGCCGAATGGCTGTTCTCGCGCCTTGAACTCCAATGGTGACCCGCCTCGAAACCGGTAGCCGACGCGATCAGCGTCAGGCGCCACCGCCCATGTGTCATCATAGAAACGCTGTTCGGCAACGGGCGTGAGGCGATGGTTATAGAGTCCGGGAAGCACGCGCAATACCACATCCGCAGGCATGGTGCGCCGCATTTCATCCGCTACTCGCAACCGGCTCCCCGACTGTCGCTTGCGCGCTCCGGCGGGCAAGCGGTCGCCACTTTTGAGAGGCCGCCCGTCCAGGCCGCCGAACTGGCCATGCACATAGGTCGATCGGCTGCCCAGCAGCAGCGGCACTTCAAATCCACCCGAAATGGCAATATATGCCCTGGCGCCTCGCTTGAGAAACCCGAAAGACAAGGTCTGACCCGGTTCGACCTCGAATGCCGCCCATGTGGGCCGGGATTCTCCGTCGACTTTTGGAGGCAAATCGGCTCCCGTAACCGCGATGATCCTATGGTCGGTAAAGGTCAGCTCCGGCCCCGTGAAGACAGCCTCCAACGCTGCGTCGCCTTCATCATTTCCGACCAGAAGATTGGCCGCCCGCAAGGCATGGCGGTCCATGGCGCCAGAGATCGGGATGCCGAGATGATAGTAGCCGGGACGGCCGAGGTCCTGGATGGTGGTGAGAAGGCCAGGCTTGATGACTTCAATGTCCATCGATTGCCTCCAGCATTTGCTGGTTAAACGCCTTGATGTCTCGCTCGAAGTCGTCGAGCGAGAATGAGGCTGGCGTCTGGCGCAGCTGAAAATCTCCGGTCTTCACTTGCTCCGCGAGGTCGTCATACTCATTGCGGCCGATAGGGCGCATTCGCACGATGTCGCCGGGGCGAAACAGGATCATGAACTCCTGTAGATAGCTCGTCGTCTGCGTCGGATCGTAGATCGGCAGCGGTGTAACGCCGAGCATCTGGTAACCGCCGGCACCGCGCACCGGGTAAATCCCGGTGAAGCAGCCGCCCTGGGATACGCATTGTTTCGGCGTGTCCGTGCGCGGGCGCACATATTTCGGGACTTGGAGTTGTTGGTCTTGCTCCACCATCTGGAACATGAACGGGCTGCCGGCACCGAAGCCAACCATCGTGACCATCCAGGGCGAACCCGAATGTCTGGCGACATAGTCGACTGGGCCGGACAGGCCGTTTATGTGTGCCACGTATTCGAGATCGGTCATTTCAGGGTCTTGGCGGCGGTCGCTGAATCTCGCCATGACCTCACGTGTCCAGGGGTCATCGTAAAATACGGGAATTTCGAGAACGCGTGTCCCTAACGCCTGTTCCCGGTTTGACAGCGATGCCTCGATTTTCTTCACCTCTGCCAGAAGGTCTTCGGCCGCGATGAGGTCCGGATCAAAGCGAAGTTGAAATGATGCGTTGGAGGGGCAGATCTCCGTGACACCTTGGATTTGACTGTCGCGGATAGCATTGCAGATTGACAGGGCGGCCAAGAAGGCGCGCAGCGACATTGCTTCGTCCACCTCGACGACCAGATGCTCGTCCCCGCCAAATGAATAACGCGTCATCAAGATCGTCCTAGGATGCCAGCTTAGCCGGTTCTAGTGGCCGGTCTTCCAGCCATCGCTCAAGCCAGCCGGTATGAACGCGCAGCGCGCCGACATCCGGGTCGAGCGCCAGCCGGCGATGCAGTGGTGCCGTGGTCGCGATGCCGCCAACCTCGAGCACAGCGAGTGCCTGACGCAGTTTCTCAAGCGCTTTTGCTCGCGTCTCCCCCCAGACGATGAGTTTTCCGAGCAAAGAGTCGTAATAAGGCGGCACAATGTATCCCGGATAGAGCCCGGTATCGAAACGCACATGCGACATCTCGGGCAACCGGAGTTCCTCGACCTTGCCGGGTGTCGGCCTGAAGTCTGCGTGTGGATCCTCGGCGTTGATGCGGCATTCAATGGCGTGCCCGGACAGCACGATGACGTCTTGCTGGACAGACAGTGGCTCGCCGGCAGCGATCCGGATCATCTCTTTCACGAGATCGATGCCTGTTACCATCTCGGTGACGGGATGCTCCACCTGGATGCGTGTGTTCATCTCGATGAAGAAATACTCGCCCGTCAGCTCGTCATAGAGAAATTCCAGGGTGCCGGCGCCGCGGTAGTTCACGTGTTTGGCAAGACGCGCAGCCGAAGCGCAGAGTTCGGCGCGCACAGACTGCGACAGGCAAGCGGCAGGGGCTTCCTCCCACACCTTTTGGCGTCGACGCTGCAAGGAGCACTCGCGCTCAAAGACATGGACAGCGTCCTTCCCGTCTCCCAGGATCTGGACCTCGATATGACGGGCGCGTTCGATGAAGCGCTCGACATAGAGGCCACCATCGCCAAAGGCCGCAAGCGCTTCAGCGCTGGCCAGAGGCATCATACGCTTGAGCTCCTCGACCGTATTGGCGACCCGTATCCCCCGGCCGCCACCTCCGGCGGCCGCCTTGATCATCAGGGGCAGGCCAAGCTTGGCAGCTAGATCGGCGGCGTCCGCGGCGTCAACGCGCCCCTCGCTTCCTGGGACGGTCCGGATGCCCGCCGCTGCCGCCGAAGCCCGGGCGGCAGCCTTGTCGCCCATAGCGCGGATCGTATCGGCCCGCGGCCCGATGAATGTCAGCCCTGCCGCCTCGACCGCGTCGACGAAGTCCGCATTCTCCGACAGAAATCCGTAGCCGGGATGGATAGCGTCGGCGCCGACGGCGCGCGCCGCATCGATGATCGCATCTATCTTGAGGTAGGATTTGGAGGCTTGGGCAGGCCCGACCTCGATCTTTTCATCTGCTAACCGCGCCGCAAGCATCTCATGATCGGCCTTGCTAACCACCTGAGCTGTCGCGATCCCCATCTCACGCGCTGCACGGATGATACGAACCGCGATTTCGCCGCGGTTGGCAACGAGTATTTTCGAGATTCCCATGGCCGGCTACGTCTCCAGTTCATAGAGCGGCTGGCCAGGCATGACCGCGTCCTCATCATCGACGAGGTAACGGACAAAGTGCCCCGACTCTTCAGCCTCGATCTGCGTGAACGTCTTCATGACCTCGATCAGCCCCACCACATCGCCTTTGCTGACGGCATCGCCTTCAGATTTGAAGGGCGGCTTGTCCGGCGACTCGCTCCGGTAGAAGACACCCGGGATCGGCGCTGGCACCGTCGTCAATGTCATTTCGGTTTCTCCACTCAGATCCTTGCCAGGCTGCCGAGGCTTCGTCCGCAATCCGTTATCGCCTTCCGGGCGGCGTTGATGACCGCCAGCACGTTGGGCCCGTCACTGTGAACGCATACGCTGTCGACGTCCATCGGCAGAACCTTGCCCGAGCGTATTGTGAGTGTCTTGTGGGTGATGATCTCGGCGACGCGCCGGTAGACCAGGTCGGCATCGACCGGTTTCTTGTGCCTCTCGACAATGACAGAGCCGTCGTCTTCATATTCGAGGTCGGGATAGGCCTCCGGCCAAACCGGAACGCCGCGCGCGACCGCGGTGCTGGAAAAGATTTCCTTCCCGGTGGGGCCGGCCAGGATGATGGGAAGCCCGGGTGCAACGGCGGCGATGGCATCCACGGCCGCTTCAGCAAGTGCCCGGTCACGCAGAACGTAGAACATGGCGCCATGGGGTTTTACGTGGCTCATCGCTACTCCGGCCTCGGTGAGGAAGCCCTGCAGCGCCCCGATCTGGTAGACGAGATAGGCATGGAGGTCATTCGGGCTGATGGCCATCGGGCGCCGCCCGAAACCCAGCAAATCGGGAAGCCCTGGATGCGCACCAACGGCGACGTTGAACTCGCGCGCCAGATTGACGGTATTGCGCATGATGACCGGATCGCCGGCGTGAAAGCCGCAAGCAAGATTGGCGGTGCTGATGAGAGGCATTATGCCGTTGTCGTCGGCCAGACGCCAATTGCCGAACCCTTCTCCAAGGTCGCAATTGATATCGAATTTTCCACCGCTCATCCACGGCCCTCCCTTCCGCTGTAGGCAATTGGCACGTTCGGTCCACGTGCATCCGGGGCCATTGCACGCCCCGTGGAATTCCCGAACGCCCCGTGTTTCCTGGCCACGCCGTGGTGGCTCAGGAATCCATAGCCAATATGGAAAGGATGCGATAATATTTAATAATGATGATGTTCCATCTGTTTTTTTTATAATCCTAGGGTGCTGTCATGACCTTTTCGCTGAAGCAGGTCCGATATTTCATTGCCGCCGCGGAGACCGGTCAGGTCAGTCGGGCGGCTATCCAGTTGAACGTTTCACAGTCGGCGGTGACGACCGCGATCCGCCAACTGGAGGATCTCATCGGGATAACGCTCCTCAACCGCACTTCCCTTGGCGTGACGCTCACGCGTGATGGCGAGCAGTTTTTGCGACGGGGACGGGACATAATTGCAACCGTCGAGCAGGCACTGCACCTTCAACGGGATGGTGAGCGGGAAGTAGCGGGTGAGGTGAGGCTCGGTACCACGACAATCGTTACAGGTTATTTCCTGGCTCCCCTGCTGGCGCGCTTCCACTATGTCTACCCGGACGTCAGGTTGATTCTTGAGGAACTTTCAAGACAGGCTGCTGAAAAGGCCGTCCTAGATGGCCGCTTCGACCTTGCGCTCACGATGACCCAGGATGCGCAGCAGGATGGCGGGCTGAACTATAAGTTGCTGCACAGATCATCCCGCAGGCTCTGGCTCTCCGCAAACCATGCATTGCTCGCCAAGGAGTCGGTAACCCTCGGAGAGGTAGCGCAGGAGCCCTACATCGCTCTGACCGTCGACGACGCCTGGGACAATGCCCTTCGCTATTGGGAAACGGAGCCTGTGAAGCCAAAAGTCGTCTACAGGACTGATTCAGTCGAGGCGATCCGGACGATGGTTGCCTCGGGTCTCGGGGTGTCAATCCTGTCCGACATCATCTATCGCCGTTGGTCATTGGATGGCCAGCGGGTGGAAACCCGTGACCTGCAGAACAATGTGCCTACGCTCGATGTATCGATCGTCACGGCGACACAACGCAAACTCAGCCCGGCGGCAAAGACGTTCACAACGTTCATTCAGCGAATAGTCAGCAGCCCGCAGCTGCCGCAGTGATGGATTGACGGCTCGGAAACTGAGGAGAGAGAGGGTCCGGCCCTGGTTTGAGTGGTTCATTATAAAAAGATCAGATAGTGCTCCCTCACTATTTTGAATTTTACATTGCTCACCAATTTCAGCAGCATCTGACCAGCGCAAGGGATGGAGCTGCGTCGGTGAGCGTTTTCAAATCAGATCCTCTGTCGGGAAGCTGCTATGTGGGCATAGCGGGCTACCGACAGCGTCATCGTGATGCTGATCGGGGAATTGGCGATCTTCCTGCCGGACGTGGCGTGGCTTGGTGTTCTGTTCGGGCCCGACAAGGCGCTGGCCGGCGGGCTCTATCCGTCCATTCTCGCGGAAGTGCTCAAAGTCTTACGCGCCTGTGCCGCGATCCGACTTTTCAGAGCTCAGCCGGCCGGGAGCAAAGCTGACGTTTGATCCGGCCGGTTACGCACTGGCCCTATGACACGGTAAAAAAGGGGAAGGCAATGCTGCAGGCCGCGCCGAATTCCATAGAGTCGCGGGACATGCTCTCGCTGATTCATCCGCAAACTAACCTCGCGGCTCATCTGGAGAGGGGGCCAGAAGTTATAACGCGTGGGGAGGGCGTGTTTGTTTTCGACAATAACGGCCGTCGCTACCTTGAATGTGCGGCCGGCCTGTGGTGCGCAACGCTCGGCTTTGCCAGCGAGCGCCTGGCAAAGGCGGCCTACGAGCAACTCCGCACGCTGGGCTATTATCACAACTACTGGCATTACGCTCACGAGAAGAGCATCGAACTCGCCGAGAAGCTCCTGAAAATCGCGCCGGTCCCAATGTCGCGCGTTCTCTTTCAGAACAGCGGTTCGGAAGCCAATGACACCGCCATCAAGCTTGCTTGGTATCATTGGAATGCGCGAGGGCGTCCCGAGCGGCGCAAGATCATTGGCCGCGACCTTGGCTATCACGGTACCACGATTGCCGCGATCAGCGCCTCCGGCAAGCCAGACATGCAGCTCCCGTTCAACTTGCCGCTTGACCGGTTCATCCATACGCTGACCAATCACTACTACAAGTTCCATGACGCGGGGGAGACCGAGGAGGCCTATTCCGCACGGCTGGCCCAGGCGCTCGAGCAGTTGATCCTTGCCGAAGGACCCGAGACCATCGCGGCCTTCATCGCTGAGCCACTCATCGGCGCCGGCGGGGCAATTCCGCCCTCGCGTGGATACTTCGAGAAGATCCAGGCTGTGCTGGAGAAGTATGAGATTCTCTTCATCGCCGATGAAGTGATATGCGGCTTTGGGCGCACTGGCTACATGTGGGGCAGCGAGGCCTACGGCCTTAAGCCGGACTTGATCGCGTGCGCCAAAGGCTTGTCGGCCGGCATGCTTCCGATTGCAGCGGTGCTGGTCGGGCCGCGGGTCTATGAGACGATGCTGGAGCAAAGCCGCCAGCATGGCAACTTCGCTCACGGTTCAACTTACTCGGGTCACCCGGTCGCGACTGCGGTCGCGCTTGAGGTGCTGGAAATCTATCGAGAGATCGACGTCCTGAGCCGGGTGAAGTCCGCTGGCGCCTATATGCTTGGGCAACTCGAGGAACTGCGTGGGCATCCCTTGGTCGGCGACATCAGCGGCATCGGTCTCGTCGCCGGCATCGATCTGGTCAAGGACAAGGCTTCGAGGACGTTCTTCGAGCCTGCGGGAGGCGTCGGCGCCCTCGTTATGCGCGCGGCGCGCGAGCGCGGACTGCTGATCAGGGTCATCGGTGACCGCATTACACTGTCGCCGCCGCTGATCATCACCGAGTCGGAGATCGATATTATCGTCGATGAACTGAAAATTGCGCTCGACCAAGTCTCGGCGGCCTTGTCGAACGGAAAGTAACGAAGTGCCTCGCGGTGCGTTTTCGTGAGGGCATTGGGGAACGAAGAATGACCCGTCACAGGCGGGATCACTGGAGCGCATCGGGCGGAATTTGCTCCAATCTGAAGCGTCGCTCCTAGATGGTTGGCGGCGCTCGGCATGAGGTTCAGGCCACCGCTCGGCAGTGCGTGAAATCAAGCATGCATACTTCACAATGGGAGACGGAAATGAAAGCATTACTTCAGCTCGCGCTTGCCGCATCAATCGGCATCGCCTGCGCGCTTCCGGCAATCGCCGCTGAACGAGGCCCCGTGCCGGAAGGCCAGAAGGCGGCGTATGAACGTGTCGACCCTCAATTGCCGATAGGGCCGAGTCCCTTGGTGAACTTCAAGCCCAGGAAGGGGCCACCTTGGAGGATTGGCTACGCCAGCAACTATGCCGGCAATGGTTGGCGCGCGGCCATCATGGATGAGTTCACCAACAAGCTTTTGCCGAAATACAAGGCAGCCGGTCTCGTCTCCGACTTCGTGGTGACGCAGTCGGAGCTCAAGGACACGGTGCAGATCCAGCAAATGCGCCAGATGGTCGATGACGGGGTCGACGCAATCATCATCTGCTGTTCAAACGTCACGGCCCTCAACCAGACGATCGAATACGCGCATGACAAGGGCGTCCCGGTGATTTCCTTTTCGGGTTATGTGACATCACCCCTGGCCATCAACGCCACCGAAAACGCTGTGCAGAACGGCTATATCGCCGGCGAATGGCTAGCCAAGGAAATGGGGGGCAAGGGCAATATCCTCTTGGTGTCGGGCATTCCCGGTATGGCCACATCCGACAGCTTTGACCTTGGTGCCAAGGAAGCCCTCGCCGACCATCCCGACGTCAAGATTGTCGGCAATGTCGCAGGCAACTGGACCGATCAGGTCGCGCAGGTCGAGGTGCAGAAGTTCTTGGCCACAAACCCCCAGCAGATCGACGGCATCCTGGCCCAGTCGTCGAATGAGAATGGCGTGCTCAACGCGGTTCGCCAGTCCGGCCGTGAAATGATGCCGATCGTGCTTGGCGGCGAGGCCTCGGCCGCATGCTTCTGGCGCAATACCCCCAATTTTGTCAGCAAGAGCTTCCACTTCTGGCCGCCTCGTGCCGACGCCAGGCTGGCTTGGGACGTCACCTTGCGTATTCTTGAAGGGCAGGGTCCGAAGAACCAGTCGATCTTGCGCCAGGCTCTGCCCTACACGATTGAGGACGTCAATGCGGCTCTTCCGAAGGACTGCAACCCGAACTCAACCGACTGGATCGAACCCAAGGGTGACGATTGGGCAAACTCTGCCGTGCTGGACGCCTTCTTCGAGAGACCGCATGATCCCCTCAGTTGGAAGCCTTGACCGCGGGCGGACAACTCGCACTCTGGCGGAGCCCAATCTCCGCCGGAGTGCTCGACCAGTGAAGGGGCTCCAAAGTGGACAATGGGAAAAACTTCATCGAGCTGAACAACATCGTTAGGGCGTTCGGCGAAACCAAAGCCCTGCGTGGCTGCAGCTTTTCTGCCCGTGGTGGGGAAGTGCATGCGATCGTCGGTGAAAACGGCAGTGGGAAAAGTACGCTCGCCAAGATCATCTCAGGCGTGGTGCGAGAAGACTCTGGCAGCGTCCGGGTACTCGGCGGCCGTCCGCGTAACCCCATCGAGGCTCAAGCGCTAGGCGTGGCCACGATCTTCCAGGAAGTCCTGCTGGCCGACGAAGCAAGCGTGGCGGACAACCTGTTTGTCGGCGCAGATGGGCTCCTCGCCAAAAGAGTCTCCGCACGGGAGAAGCAGTCCCGCGCGCGGGAAATGATGCGCCGCTTCACGGGGCGCGACATTCCGCCATGGACACGCGTCGGGATTTTACCGCTCAGCGTCAAGCAATGGATCGTTATCGGCAGGGCGCTGTTGCGCGAGCCAAGGGTGTTGATCCTGGATGAGTCTTCCGCTGCATTGGATCTTGAGGCGACTGAGCGCCTCCATCACGAAATCAGTCGATTGCGTGAAGTCGGAGCCTGCGTAGTCCTGGTGACACATCGTATTGCGGAACTGGTGCGCATCGCCGACAGGGCAACGATCCTCCGTGACGGAGTTGCGGTCGGAACGCTCGATAAGTCTGCGCTGACCGAGCAGAATCTGCTGGCCTTGATGACGCCGCAGGATCGTCAGATCGCCTCGCTTGATCGGCGCCAATCCTCGGTGATTAAGCCACCGCTGATGACCATGTCCAGTGTGCAGTTGACCGAAAAGGCGCAGGCTTTTGATTTCCAGATCGGCCCGGGGCAGATTGTCGGAGTGACCGGACTCGACGGTCAGGGTCACGAGCTGTTTGCCGCAGCGGCAGCAGGTATCTCCAAGCCCGAAACTGGTGCGCCGCTGATGCACCTGGCAGGCGGCGCGATTCGGGCTTTGCGCAATGCGGCCGATGCTGACGCCTTCGGCGTTGCCTATGTATCAGGCGACAGGAAACGCGACGGCATTTTTCCCAACCTCAGCATTTTTGAGAATCTGGCTATAAGTCTTTATCGCCAGAACACGGGCCTGCTTGGATTGATCAGGCGAAAAGCTCTGGAACAGGCTTTTGCAAGCGAGGTGCGCAGGCTTTCCATCAAGACTGGCCATTCCTCCAACAAGATTACGTCGCTCAGCGGTGGCAACCAGCAAAAAGTGCTGATCGGCCGGGCATTCGCGCGGGATCCGCAATTGATCGTGCTTAATGATCCGGCCCGTGGCGTGGATCTTGGCACCAAACGGGACCTTTACCGTGAACTGCGGAACTACGCCGACGCCGGCGGTGCGGTGATCTACCTCTCCAGCGAGATCGAGGAGTTTCTGGGCTTCGCTGATCGGGTCGATGTGTTCGTCAACGGCAGCCTGTTCCGATCCCTTGAAGGCGACAACATCGCCGAGGCTCCGATCCTGAGTGCCATGTTCGGCCACGGCAATCATACCGGACTCCAAGCAGTGACCGAAGGAAAGGTTCAATGACCTCAGCAGCACATCCCTCCGGCCGGGTGTCCCGCGACAGCCACCTTATCGTTCCGGCGGCTTTGTTCATGATCCTTGTCTTGTCCTGCATTGTCCGTAGCCCGGCTCTTTTTACCGGCACTGGAATCGCAGGGGCCGTGTTGGTGGCAGCGCCGCTCGTTCTTGCGACCATGGCTCTCACGCCGATCGTGATGGCCGGGCGCGGTGCCGTCGATCTAGCTGTGGGGCCGCTTCTTGGCTTAATCAACGTAACGCTGATCCAGTGGCTGGTCGGCAACGGGATCGTGGGCCCCGTCGAGTTCTTCGCCTGGGCGATTGGCATTGGTGTCGTCTATCAACTCTTCCAAGCCTTCGTAATCGTCTTTGTGCGCGTCGCCCCAATCATTGTCACCCTAAGCAGCTATCTCTTTCTCAGTGGGGTCAACTTGATGGTCATGCCGCGGGCAGGAGGAGTGGCACCTGATTGGTTGGCGAAATGGGGCGCTGGCGTCGACCCATTTTCGCCGATCCTTGCCGTTGTTGTTGTGGCGCTTGCTTTGTGGGGTCTTCTTACGCGCACAGCGTTCCATACGCATTTGCGCATGACCGGCTTGGACGAGCGTACCGCGTATACGGCTGGCGTGCGCATCGAAGCCGTGCGCTTCGCGGCCCATGTCGTTGGCGGCGTCTTCGTCGGGCTAGCCGCGATCTGCCACACCGCACTAATCTCTTCCGGGGATCCGATCCAGGCAGGCACTTATACACTTCAGGCGATCACAGCATTAGTGCTTGGCGGTGCCAGCATGGCGGGGGGACGGGGCGGAGCGGTCGGTGCACTCTTGGGTGCGCTCAACATGTTCATGATTTCCCGACTGCTGGCGACGTTCAATTTTGGTATGTACTCAGGCTACGCCACGCAAATGTCTTTTGGCCTCATCCTCATTGCGTCGCTCTTGATCAACGTGCTCGTGAATAGCGCCAACGCGCCAAGGACGAGGTAGCAGATGACCGTGACACAGCTATCCGTGGACGGAGCGAGGGGCGAGTTGGGCTCTTCTGGAATATCGCACATGATCCGAATCAATCGTGCCTTGGCCATCGGCGTCTGCCTTCTTCTCATGCTTGCTATTGCGGGGTCATTCCTCGTGCCAGGGTTTGCCTCGGTCCAGAATGCGCGCTCCATCCTGCTGCTTGCCGCGTTTCTGGGATTGGCATCGCTGGGGCAGACTATGGTTGCCCTGCTTGGGGGGCTGGATCTCTCGATCCCCTATGTCATCGGCGCGGCCAACATCCTTTTGCCTGCGATGATCAATGCGGGATTGCCGGCCCCCATCGCCATCACCATGATCCTGCTGCTTGGGCTGATGGCTGGCGCAATCAACGGCGCGCTCAGTTTCCGCCTTCAAGGCCAGGCCCTCATTATGTCGCTTGGAGTCGGCTTCACGATCGTTGGTGCGACACAGATCTACACCGCGCTCGGCTCTGCCACCGGGGGCAATGTTTTTGCACCGATACCTAGCTGGCTGACGAATTTCGCGGCCTTCAACGGCCGTACATTTGGCTTGCCCATACCGCCGGTCGTCGTAATCTGGTTCCTGGTGATCGTCGCCATGACTTTTGTGGTGAAAAGAACATGGTTCGGCCGCAGCCTCTATGCTCTGGGAGGCAGCCGGAATGCCGCAGCCAGGCTCATGATAAACGAATTTAGACTGTGGGTGGCTGTGCACGCGATCAGCGGCATCATGTCAGCAATGACCGGCGTGCTTCTGCTCGGCTTTTCGGGTGGTGGCTATGTAGCTGTGGGCGACCCCTATCTTTTCACAACAGTTGCGGCGGTGGTGATTGGCGGAACGTCATTGCTCGGCGGCGCCGGTGGTTATGGCGCGACCGTGATCGGCGCACTTGTCCTGACAGTCCTAACGTCCTTGCTGGTTGGTGTTGGACTGTCGATCCCAGCGCAGCAGGCGATCGTGGGATTGCTGCTCATCCCGATGGTCGCTCTGTATGCCCGGATGCCGCACATTCGCTCCCAGGTCTGATGGGTGCAAACGATGAATGCTTTGCCAGCTCGATGCGGCCGCACCGCCTTTATCTGTCGGGTGGCGTGGCGTTCTGTTGAGGGCTGCATTAGCTACCGGCAATCCAGCCCGATGTCGAGGATCGGTGCGCTGTGCGTGATCCATCCGACCGAAATCAGGTCGACCCCGGTCGAGGCGATTGCAGGTGCAGTCTGCGCGGTTATCCGGCCAGATGCTTCGGTGATGGCGCGGCCACCCACCACCGCGACTGCGTGAGTCAGTTGCTCAACGGACATGTTGTCCAGCAGCACCGCGTCGACTCCCGCCGCCAGTGCGACATCGAGTTGCTCAAGTGTGTCGACCTCGACTTCGATCTTCACCATGTGACCTGCAGCTGTCCGCGCCCGCTCGATGGCCGTGCGGATATCGCCAGCGATTGCAATATGGTTGTCCTTGATAAGCATGGCGTCGTCGAGACCGAAGCGGTGATTGACCCCGCCGCCCGCGCGGACGGCATATTTTTCCAGAGCGCGCAGGCCGGGCGTCGTCTTTCGCGTACAGACGATTTTGGCCTTGTGCCCGCGCACCCCTTCGACGATCGCCGCGGTTCGCGTGGCGATGCCGCTAAGATGGCAAAGGAAGTTGAGCGCGGTGCGTTCGGCCATGAGGAGCGCGCGGGCAGGTCCGCGCACCGTGGCCAAGACATTTCCGGCCGAGATGGCAGCGCCCTCCGGGTGGACTACGGTGACCTCGGCGCGTGGGTCGATCAGTTCGAAGGCGAGAGCGGCGACATCGAGTCCGGCGATCACGCCGGGCTGTCGTGCAGCGAGCGCCATCGTCGCGGTCGCATCCGCTGGAACGATCGCGTCGGTGGTTAGATCGCCAGCGCGGCCCAGATCCTCGAGCAGGGCGGCGCGCACCAGGGGCTCGACCATCACACGCGGCAGCGGTGTCAGATTCATGGTGAAGCCCTCCTGTCGAGCAGCGCTATAGGATCGGACACCGTGTCGGAAAGGATTGCTGCCGCTTCGAGCGTCTGGTCGAGCGTCAACCGCAGCGATCGTGGCCGTGCATCGCGCTGCGGGAAATCGGTCCGGAAGTGCGAACCCCGGCTTTCTTCCCGGCGAAGGGCTGCGATCATGATCATCAGGGCGACCAGCGCGGGATCTGAGGCGGCATCATGACCGGAGGCAATTGGCGCTAGTATCTCCGCCGCTTCGCGCAGCGTCTGGCCGTCGCGCTCGATGCCGAGAGCGCGCGACGCGATTGGGCGGATGCGCGAAGCATCGGGCCGCGGCGGCACGATCATCGGCTTCAGCCGTTTGTGAGCGCCAGGCGACGCAGCGGCAACGCTCGCCGCTACCCATGTGGCCGATGTCACGGCCTCAATGAGTGAGTTGCTGGCAAGCCGGTTGGCCCCGTGCAGTCCAGTCCGTGCGACCTCGCCACAGGCCCACAACCCGCGAACCGAACTGCGGCCGTCGGCATCCACGGCCACGCCGCCCATGTGATAGTGAGCCGCGGGACGCACCGGGATCGGCTCCTTGGCGGGATCAATGCCGGCCTCCCGGCAGAGCTGTGCAATCGCCGGGAAGCGCGCGGCGAATCTCGGCCCGAGACACTGCCGCGCGTCGAGGAACACGCTATACCCGGCGCGAAGCTCGCGCCACAGGCCCCGTGCCACGACATCGCGCGGCGCGAGTTCCCCGCCCGGTGTATCGGCGAGAAAGCGCCGGCCGCGCTCGTCTACCAGGATCGCGCCTTCTCCACGCACCGCTTCGCTCACCAACGGCATCGGGCGACGGAAGCGATCGAGCGCCGTCGGGTGGAACTGCACGAATTCCAGATCGGCGAGCTCCGCGCCGGCACGCGCGGCAAGCGCCAGGCCCTGCCCGAACGAGCCGAGCGGGTTGGTCGTGTGATCGAACAACCCGCCAATGCCGCCGGTCGCGAGCACCACGCGGTTCGTCGAGAGCGTCATCGCGTCGCCGTTTCCGACGGCAAGCCCGCCGGCGATTTCGCCGTCCTCGACAAACAGGCGTCGCACGTCGACGCCTTCAAGGACGGCGATCGAAGGCGTCCGTCGCACGGCGGCGGCAAGCGCCCGGACCAGTTCACGGCCGGTGGCGTCGCCGCCGGCGTGCACGATCCGCCGGCGCGAATGCGCGGCTTCGAGCCCGAGCAGAAGCCGGCCGTCGGACGCATGATCGAACCCGACGCCCAGCCGCTCGAGACGCCTGATAGCTTCCGGTGCCGCTTCGACTACGCGCCTCGCCGCGAACTCGTCGCAAAGCCCGTCGCCGGCCCCAAGCGTGTCGGCAAGATGCAGGCCCGGGCAGTCATCGCTGCCGAGGCTCGCTGCAATCCCGCCCTGGGCGAGCGTGCTGGAGGTTTCATCTCCCAGTGAGGCCCTGGAGATGAGGACGACCGGTTCCGGCGCGAGATGCAGCGCCGTCATCAGTCCAGCAATGCCGCCGCCGATGATGACGGGGCGGCTGCAGAGGTCGCGCATGGTCATATGGCGAGCATCCGCTCCACCGCCCGGCTCGCCCGCTCGGCGATGTCCGGATCGATGGTTACGATGTGGCGGTTCTCCTCGAGTGCCGTGCGGATGTTGGCGAGCGTGATGCGCTTCATGTGCGGGCAGAGATTGCAGGGGCGCACGAAATCAACGTCAGGATGTTTGACGGCGACGTTGTCGCTCATCGAGCATTCGGTCATCAGCACGACGCGCGCCGGCCTGTGGCGCCCGACATAGTCGGACATCGCCGCCGTCGAGCCGGCGAAATCCGCCTCCGCGACGACCTCCGGCGGGCACTCGGGATGGGCGAGCACCCTGACGCCAGGATATGCTTCGCGCAGCTCGCGTATATCGGCGGGCGTGAAGCGCTCATGGACTTCGCAATGCGCCTTCCAGGCGATGATCTCGACCTTTGTCTGCGCCGCGATGTTTTTAGCTAGATATTCGTCGGGCAGCATGATCACCCGTGGCGCGCCAAGGGATTCCACTATCGCAAAGGCATTGCCCGAGGTGCAGCAGATGTCGGACTCGGCCTTAACGGCAGCGGAGGTGTTGACGTATGTCACGACCGGCACGCCGGGATAGCGTTGCCGCATCAGGCGCACGTCGGAAGCGGTGATAGAGTCGGCTAGCGAGCAGCCGGCGCCGAGATCCGGAATGAGCACGGTCTTGCTGGGATTGAGGAGCTTGGCCGTCTCGGCCATGAAATGCACGCCGGCGAGCACGATGATGTCCGCGTCGACCGCCATTGCCTTGCGAGCAAGCGCTAGGCTGTCGCCGACGATATCGGCAACGCAATGGAAGATCTCCGGCGTCTGGTAGTTGTGCGCCAGGATGACCGCGTTGCGTTTTCGCTTCAACGCGAGAATGGCTTCGATGTCATCGGTGAAGGCCGGCCATTCGATCGGCGGGATCACCCGGCGCACACGATCGTAGAGGGAGGCGGTGGTCGAAAGCGAAACCGGCACTGGTCCTCCAAATTATTCTCAATATGAGTATAATTACGATATATACTCACAATGAGAATAAGGGTGTCAAGCCCGCGATAGAGGCAATTTCGTCCCTGCGACAACCCGCTCGTCCAGGACGGCGCGGCGGAAGCGGAAGAGTTTCGCTGGTCGTCCGACCGTGTCGGCGGTTGCCTCTCCCGTCTCTTCGATTAGTTCCTGCTGCTCGATGAGGCGCCGGAAGTTCGGCTTGTGTAAGAGCCTTCCTGAGAGCGCTTCCACGGTGCGTTGCAGTTGCAGGAAGGTGAATGAGGGCGGCAGCAGCTCGAACACGACGGGCCGGTATTTGATCTTTGAGCGCAACCGTGCGATCCCTGTCGCCAGAATGCGACGGTGGTCGGCTGTCATCGATACGCCAGGGATAGGCGGAGATGCGGCAGGCTGCGGCCCGCGCACCGCTTCTTCGATCAGGGCCGCCTCGTAGAGTAGCTCATAGCGCTGCAGGACCAGCTCTTCATTCCAGTCGCGGCCGTCGAAGCCAAAAGCGATTGCGGCGCGCTGCCGGCGCTCGCGCTTCATCTGGTCTTGGCCGGCGCCGTCCGCCCAAGCCAGCAGGCGCGGCTGCAGAACCTCCGTAATGATCGGCGGGATGCCAGCGCGGTGATCCTCCCATGGGAAATAATCGTACCAACGCCGCCACGCGCGCTTGGCGGGGCCGACAGTTTGCTCGACGCGCGTCAGGGCGAGATAGCTGATCGAGATCACGCGCTGCTGACGTCGCTCGCCGATCCGGTCGCTGTCAGCAAAAGTGTAGAGCTGCTCGATATAGCCGAGCTGGTGGCCGGTCTGCTGTTCTACCCACGCTCGCAGGCCGGACTGCAAGGACCGATGGCCAAGCTCGAAGGGACCGGAGGGCAGGCCACTGTCTGGCCCGACGGTCAGGACACTCGGCCCCTGATCGGTGACCGCCACGACCACTGCGATCAGATCCACGCTGGCGTCCTGGACGTTGCGTGAAGCTCGCCCTCTGTTCGTTGCTGCTGCTTGGTCCTGCATGATTCACGAGCGCGTCGATCAGAGACGATTTTGGAAGCTGAATCGGATCGCTGCGAAGGTGGACTGCGACCGCTCACCCGTCAACGGCGCTGGGAACTTGCTGGAACAAATGATTGGCGGAGAGATAATTGAAAACATAGATTTTTTCTTATCGATTGTTATCCAGTTTGTTACGCAGTCAGGGATGAGCGCTTTGCGCCTCAAATAGGATGTTAGGCAAAGTTCCCGACAGCCTGAAAGCGGACGTTGTGAGTCCAGGGCTAGCAGACTTGGCTGAAGTTCATCCCTTCCCGCAGCCCCATCCTGCGAACATTCCCAACCCAAATCTGTGAGGGCTGATCGGCCCCCGTTGCGTACCATCGTTTTCTTGCTATGATAAAAAGCGTCATAGATGGGAAAGATATGAAAAAAAACTTCACAACAGACCAGGCGACCACCAAGGATGTCGTCGATATCGCCAGCCTACTAAGCTGGGCCTTCGGTTTCAGGAAGGCACGTTCGCACGAATACATCTCCAACATCGGGCTCGAAACGCTGCGACTCATTCGCGGCGAGGACGGCCGCCCGGTAGTGTGCGCGGGTCTGCTGCAGACGGCGCATATCTTTCACGGCAAGCCCGTGCAGGCGGCCAACATCGTGCATGTGGCGATCGCGCCGGAACGGCGTGGACAGGGACTAGCCGTGCCTTTTGTAGATGCTCTTTGCGACGAGGCGAAGAGCAACGGCGCCGCGATTGCCACGCTGTTTGCCTCGACTCGGCCGGTCTATCGCAAGGCGGGCTTCGAGCTCGCTGGCCACGAGATCGTCTACGAGGCCGATACCGCGGCGTTGCCCTCCGCCAGCCGGCTTGGCTTCGAGCGCGTCGAACTCGACGATCAGCGGCTGGCCGGCGCCTATGCCGAAAAGACGTTGCGCGAATCCGGGCTGCTCGTGCGCGGCACGGCGCACTGGAACGAGTTGCGCCGCGCGCCGACCGATGCGCTCGCCGCCTATTTGGCCGAGGGCGAGGCCGCCTATCTGATCCTCGACATGGGCAACGAGAAGCGTCTTGAGGTCCGGGACTGGTTTGCCGCTTCGCCCGAGGCGGCGCTTGGCCTGCTCTCCTTCCTCGCCCGCTTCCGCTCGGTCTATCCGGCCGTGCGCTGGCACGGCGCTCCGCAGGACGATCTGGTGGCGGCCATGCCGGACAAGGACTGGCGGCTTGCGCATCAGGAGGAGTGGCTGCTGCGCGTGCTCGACCCTGCAGCCGCGCTCCGCCAGCGCGGCTACCATGTCGACGCGGCCCGGCTCGCGTTGCGCATTGGCGAGGCGCCACCGCTGGAGATCGACATCCGCGCCGGCAAGGCGGAGGTAGGCGAGGCGGCCGGCGCGTTGGGCGGCGCGGTGTCACTGCAACCGACCGCCTTCGCCCAGCTCTTCACGGGCTTTCGCAGCGCCTCGAAACTGGCGCAGTATGGCCTCGTTTCCGGCGACTCGGCTGACATACGCCGCTGTGACCAGCTCTTTGCCGGATCGCCGCCCTGGGTGGCGGAACATTTCTGAACATGATCCCGAAAAGGTGGGAACCGGTTTTGGACAGAATCATGCTCACACCAGGAATCTTTTGAGGGATCTTGCATGACACACGCGCTGATAGCCTCGCTGAGAGCGGCGGCAGGCGACATGACGCCGGCGCTGGCGCGCGTCGCCGAGACGGTGCTGGCGCAACCCGACGCCACGCTTCGCCAGAGCATCACCGAGCTTGCCGAAACGTCCGGATCGTCTGAGGCGAGCGTCATGCGCTTTTGCCGCGACCAAGGCTTTTCCGGCTTCCAGGATTTCAAGCTGGCGCTGGCCAAGGAATTGGCGACCGACGAACGGGCGCGCGATAACGGCTCTCCTTCCGACGACATCCAGCGGCTGGTCGAAACCGCGATCACCTCGCTGCGTGAGACCGAGCAGCTGATCGTTCGCGAAGACGTCGCCGTCGCGTCGCGAAAACTCCTCGACGCTTCCGTGGTCGAGTGTTTCGGCATCGCCGCCTCCGCCGTCACGGCGCAGTATCTCGCCTACAAGATGACCCGCATCGGCAAGTTCAGCCGCGCGCTGGGCGATGCGCATCTGGCGGTTATGGCGGCGGGAACCGCGCAGCCGGGGACGGTGCAGGTGGTGATCTCGAGCTCCGGCTCGACCATCGACGCCGTGCGTGTCGCCGAGCTCGCCCGCTCCAAGGGCGCTTTCGTCATCGGTATCTCCAACCGTTCGAAGAGCCCGCTGATCGCCGTTTGCGACCTGGCTTTGATTGCCTCCTGGCCGGAGACGCCGCTCACTGGCGGAGCCTTCCCGTCGAAGATCAGCCAACTGCTCATCGTCGATGCGCTGGTCGCCGAGATGACCAGGCAGGATCCGAAGCGACTGGTCGAGCTCAGCCGCACGGCGGAGGTCGTGAGTGACCGCAGCTTCTGATTTGCCGGTGCTCGCCATCGATATCGGCGGCACCAAGATCGCGACAGCCGAAGTGCGTGGCGGCAGGATCGCCAACCGCCGCCAGGCGCCGACGCCACGCACCGGCAGGGGTGACGACCTGATCGCGGCCATCGCTGGGCTTGCGCCGAAAAGCGGTTTTGGCGCGGTGGCCGTCGCCACCACTGGCATCGTGCGCGACGGCGCGTTGACGGCGCTGAACCCCGAAACCCTGCCGATCGAGGACGGTTATCCGATTGCCTCGGCGATCGAGCGCGCTTTCGGCATGCCGCCGCTCGTCGTCAATGACGCGCAGGCAGCCGCCTGGGCCGAATTCACGATCGGTGCCGGCAAGGGTCATCGGAACTTCGCCTTCTTCACCGTCTCCACCGGCATCGGCTGCGGGCTGGTGATAGATGGCCGGCTGGAAAGCGGCGCGACCGGGCTCGCCGGCCATGTCGGGCACACGCGCTCCGAGCCCGGCGGCATCCTGTGCGGCTGCGGCCGGCGCGGCTGCCTGGAGACGGTCGCCTCGGGTACGGCGCTGGCGCGGCTGGGCAGCGCGCGCCTTGGCCGCAAGGTAACGGCGCCGGAGCTGTTTGCGGCGGCGGAACAAGGCAACGGCAATGCCGCGGAAATCATCGCCGGCGCGGTCGCAGCACTGGTCAACGCCTTTGCTGACCTGGCGGCCTCGGTCGATGTCGACTGCTTTGCCGTCGGCGGCGGAGTCGGCCTCGCTGGCGGCTTCATCGAGGCACTGCACGCGCGCTCGCTCGACCTGCCGCGCGTCTACCGGCGTCCCATCCTCGCCGCGCGTGCGGGCGCCGATGCCGGCCTGCTTGGCACAGCGATGCTGGCGAGTTCGAAAATGCCTGACAGAAATTTTCATCAAAAATAATTTGTTGACAAAAACTTTCATCCGCGCTTGGTTAGCAGGGTAATGCTCTTCCAGGAGATGCCCCGGTGCAGGCCAAGCAGGGCGATTTGCTCGCCATACTCGATGGGACGCTGGTCGTGTCGTGCCAGGCCGAATCCGGCCTGCCGCTCGACGCTCCCGGCCACATCGCCGCGATGGCGCGCTCCGTCGTGTTGGGTGGCGCCACCGGCGTCCGCATCGAGGGGGTGGCCAACGTCGCCGCCGTCCGCGCGGCGGTCGACGTGCCGCTCATCGGCCTGATCAAGTCCAGGCGCGACGACACCGAGGTCTACATCACACCGACGCTCGACGACGTCGCCGCCGTCGTCGAGGCCGGCGCCGATATCGTCGCGATCGACGCCACCGCCCGGCCGCGCCCAGCCGAGCTGAAGGCGATGTTCGCCAGCATCGCGGCGAGGGGGCGGCTCTCCATGGGCGACGTCGCCACGCTCGATGAAGGCCGGCGCGCGCTCGATGCCGGCGCTGACCTCATCAGCACCACCATGGCCGGCTACACAAACTATTCCAGCGACCAGCGCGGCCCCGCCTTCGCCCTGATGGAGGAACTCGCCCGTGCCGGCCTGCCTTTCGTTGCCGAGGGGCGCATATGGTCGCCGCACGAGGCCGTCCATTGCTTCGAGCTCGGCGCCCGCTTCATCGTCGTCGGCGGCGCCATCACCCGGCCCGACGCCATCACCCGCCGCTTCGCCGACGAGGTCGCCGCTTCGAGTGCCCGTCCGCAACTGAGAAGGAACCCGACATGATCAAGCGCCGTCGCGTCGCCGTCATTGGTGCAGGCTTCATGGGCTCCATGCATGCCGGCATCTTCGCCAACATGGTGGGCTCCGAGCTCGCGGCCATCGTCGATCCCAACCGCGCGCTGGCCGAGGCCGTGGCGGCCAAGGCGCCGGGCTGCAAGGTCTATGACAGCCATCAGGCGTTGCTCGGCTCGGAACGCGATCTCGATCTAGTCTCGATCTGCACGCCGGACAATCTGCATCTGGCGCCGGCCGTTGCAGTGGCCGAAGCCGGCATCAACGTCTTCGTCGAGAAGCCGATCTCCTCCAAGGTCGACGACGCCCAGGCCATCATCGCGGCTTGCGAGGCGGCGGGCGTAAAGCTCGGCGTCGGCTACCTGCTGCGCTTCGATCCGCGCTACGCCGCCGCCAAGGAGCTGATGACATCGGGCAAGATTGGTGAGCCGATCCACATCTATGCCCGCCGCAACAGCGCCCGCACCGAGGGCCCGAAGCGCTATGGCGGCAAGCTGCCGCTGGCGCTGCATGTCACCGTCCACGACGTCGACATGGTGCTGTGGATGCTCAAGGGCCAGCAGCCGGTGTCGGTCTATGCGCAGCAGACCGACAAGCTGCTGGGTAGCTCCGGCACGCAGGACAGCATCGCGGCCATCGTGCGCTTTTCCGGCGGCACGGTCGTCAATTTCGAGAGCGCCTGGTCGCTGCCCTCCGGCGCGCGCCACATGATCGACGCGCGCATGGAACTTATCGGCACCGACGGATCCTTCGAGGTCCAGTGCGGCGACAGCGGGCTCTATTTCGCCAGCAACGAGACGTCGCGCGAGATCGATACCCAGCACTGGCCCCAGCTCAACGGCCGTATCGACGGCGACCTCGCGCGCCAGCTCGGCGGCCTCATCGACTGGCTGGACGGCGCGGCGATGCCGATCGCCACCGGCCGGGAAGCCCTTCGTTCGCTCGAACTCACCCTAGCCATGATGCAGTCGGCACAGAGCGGCGAAATCGTGCGCCTCGGTTGAGCTCAATCAAACGGACGGTGCTGTTGCAACGAGGCCAGATGGCCCAAGAATGGGAGACGAAAACATGCTGAACAGACGCAATCTACTGATGCTTGGCGCGGCCGCCGCCGCGCTGTCGCTGGCCGCGCCGGCCTCGGCCGAAGACAAGCCGTTCAACGGCGTGCAGATATCGGTGCTGCTCGAGGGCCATCCGACCACCGACGCCATCCAGAAGATGGTGCCCGAATTCAAGGAGAAGACCGGCATCGACGTGGCGATCGAGGTCGTGCCCGAGGCCGACATCACCGCGAAGGAGCTGCTCGAGTTCTCGTCCAAGTCCGGCCGCTACGATGTCGTCCAGAACAACATCATCTACCTGCCGGGCTTCGTGAAGTCGGGCTACATCGTGCCGCTCGACGATTTCCTGGCCAAGCACAAGGAGAATTTCGACAAGGCCGATTTCGTGCCTGGCTATTTCAACACCAACGTCCTCGACGGCAAGGTCTACGGCCTGCCAGTCTATGGCGAGAGCACCTTCGTCATGTACCGCAAGGACCTGTTCGAACAGTACGGGCTGGCGGCGCCGAAGTCCTTCGAGGACATCGAGAACGCGGCGAAAACCATCTCGGCAAAGACCAACAAGCAGATCGCCGGCATCACCATGCGCGGCCAGCAGGGCATCCAGAGCGTCTATGTCTGGGCGGCCTATCTGTGGGGCTTCGGCGGCTCCTTCTTCGACGCCAGCGGCAAGTCGGCGCTGGCGACACCTGAAGGCATCGCCGCGCTCGACGCCTTCACCAAGGTGCTGAAGGACTACGGTCCGGTCGGCGTCGCCAATTTCGGCTGGGAAGAGAACCGGCTGCTCTTCCAGCAGGGCAAGGCGGCAATCACGCTCGATGCGACCGTCAACGGCGCCTACAACGAAGATCCGGCCGTCTCGACGGTGGTCGGCAAGGTCGGTTATGTGCCGGTGCCGATGAAGTCGGCTTCGCCCAAGGGCGGCTCGTCCTCGCTCGCCGTGCATTCCATGTATGTCTCGGCCGAGTCGAAGAACCAGGAAGCGGCGGCCCTCTTCGCCGCCTGGGCAACCGCCAAGGAGCAGCAGCTGAAATCGATCGAGACCGATCCCAACTCCGGCGTGACCTCGCTCTCGGCGCTCAACAGCGATAGTTTCGGCAAACGCTACGGCGCCTTCAAGGAAGGCATGATCGCGGCCATCAACGCCGGCAACCCGCAATATCTGCCGACGGTCGAGCAGGCGAACGAGATCATCAACAACACTGGCATCGCCGTCTCTAAGGCGCTCGCCGGAACCGCAAGCGCGGCCGACGCCCTGAAGGAAGCTGACGAAGCCAACAACGCCGCGCTCGCCCGCTAGGTCGAGAGGCGTGCCCTGCCGCGTGCGCTCCCTGTGCGCGGCAGGGTGAATTTCCCTGCATTCATGGATTGATGATGAGACCCGTGGCCGCAGCGTCCGATCCTACAAGGCATTTCTTCCAGCCGATCATCGTCTGCCTGACGGTAGCGTCGGTGGCGCTGACGCTGTTTGTCATCTGGATTTCCCTGCACGACCTCTCGCTGATGCGGGCAGGGCGCGAGAAGTTCGTTGGGCTCGACAACTATATCCGCTTCCTCGGCGATCCGCGCGCCATGGCCGCGCTCTGGCGCACGGTGCTCTTCACCGTGCTGGCGACCGCGATCGAGATCGCGCTCGGCCTTGCCGTCGTGCTCTTCCTCGACCGCGACTTCGCCATGAAGCGGCTGGTGCGGACGTTGCTTCTGGTGCCGATCATCATGACGCCTGTGGTCGTCGGCCTCACCTGGCGCTTCCTCTTCGACCCGGCCACCGGCATGGCGAACTATCTTCTGTCGCTGGTGGGCATCGCCCAGGTCGACTGGCTTGGCAGCCCGCGGATCGCGCTGTTTTCGGTACTGGTCGCCGACATCTGGCAGTGGACGCCCTTCGTCATCCTGCTTGTGATGGCCGCGCTTGAATCGGCACCCACCGATCCGCTCAACGCCGCCCGCGTCGACGGCGCACGCGAATGGCAGGTCACCTGGTACGTGCTCCTTCCCATGCTGCGCCGGGCGCTTGCCATCGTCGCGCTGATCAGGGCGATCGACAGCATCAAGGCCTTCGACCTCTTCTACATCATGACGCGCGGCGGGCCGGCGTTGTCGACCGAGACGCTGAACTATTACGGCTATATCGTCGCCTTCACCAATTTCGACATCTCCTACGCCTTGGCTATCGCGATCATCCTGACCGTGTTCACCAATGTCGCGCTGCTCACCATGTACAGCGTGCTCTTCCCGAAGACGGGGGACCGCTGATGGCCAGGCGCGCGCTGTTCTATGTCGGTCTGGCCCTGCTTCTGCTTGCGGTGCTGTTCCCGCTCTATTGGGTCGTCGTCACCTCCTTCAAGACGACGCGCGACGCCTTCGCCATTCCGCCCGTCTGGCTGTTCAGCCCGACGCTCGACAACTATCGGACGGTGTTCGCCAATCGCGGCTTCCTTAGCGCCTTCGCCAATTCCTTCATCGTCTCGATCCTCTCCAGCGCGCTCGCCGTCACCGTCGGCTCGGCCGCCGCTTATGGTCTGGCCCAGCAGCCGGCGGAGCTGCGCCGCGCTCGGGAGAAATTCATCCTCAGCCTGCGCATCGCGCCGGCGCTGCTCTTCGTCATCCCCATGTATTACCTGGCGACCCGCATCGGCGCGCTGAATAAGCACTGGCTGCTGATCGCCGCCTATGCCTTCGTCAACGTACCCTTCGCCATCTCGCTGCTCATCACCTTCTTCGATGACATCCCGAAGGAGTTGCGCGATGCCGCGCGTGTCGACGGGGCGCGCGAGTTTTCGATCTTCTGGCACGTCTATTTGCCGGCCGCTCGCGGCGGCATCATAGCCACGCTCATCCTGTGCGTGCTGTTCACCTGGAACGAGTTCTTCGTGGCGCTTGTGCTCACCGGCCGAGACACTCAGACGCTGCCGGTCTCGATCACCTCGTTCCTGACATTCCAGGGCATCCAGTGGGGCGCGCTGACCGCCGCCGCCACCCTCATCATGCTGCCGATGATCGTGCTCGGCGTATTGGTGCAGGGACAGGTGGTGCGCGGCATGACGCTTGGCAGCGTGAAGGGCTGAACAACCGATGGCGAAACTCTCGATACGGTCGGTCTCGAAATCCTACGGCGCGGTCCCTGTGCTGGACGACGTTTCGGTCGAGGTCGAGGAGGGCTCCTTCGTCGTGCTGCTCGGCCCGTCCGGGTGCGGGAAGTCGACGCTGCTCCATGCCGTGGCCGGGCTTAATCCAATCGACTCCGGCAGCATCGTCATCGGCGACCGCAACGTCACCAACCTGCCCGCGCGGGAACGCGATGTCGCGATGGTCTTTCAGTCCTATGCCCTCTACCCAACCATGACGGTGGCGCAGAACATCGCCTTTCCGCTGAAGATGCGCGGGCTCGACCGTAAGACATACGACGAGAAGGTCACCGGCGTGGCGCGCCTGCTGCAGATCGAGCCACTGCTGGCCCGGCTGCCGCGTGAGCTTTCCGGTGGCCAGCGCCAGCGCGTCGCCATCGGCCGAGCCCTGGTGCGCGATCCGCGCCTGTTCCTGTTCGACGAGCCGCTCTCAAACCTCGACGCCGCCTTGCGCACCGAGCTTCGCGCCGAGATCAAGCGCCTGCACCAGTCGATCCGCCGCACCATGGTCTACGTCACGCATGACCAGACCGAGGCGTTGACGCTAGCCGACAAGATCGTCGTACTGAAGGCAGGCAAGATCGAACAGACCGGCACGCCACTGTCGCTGTACGACGACCCGGACAACGCTTTCGTCGCCGGCTTCATCGGCACGCCGCGCATGAACTTCCTCAAGGCGACCGTCGTGGACGATGGCAAGGCGCTGACAGCAGGCGAGGCGAGGGTGGACATCTCGCATCTCAAGACGAGGCTGGAGAACGGCCAGACGGTGACGCTGGGCATAAGGCCGGAGCATCTCGACGAGAAGGACGGCGTCGCGCTCTCGCTTGCCGTGGACGTCACCGAGCGCCTGGGTTCGACCTCGTACGTGCACGGCGCCCTGGCGAGCGGCCAGAGCGTCGTTGCCGAACGGCGCGAGGACCAGCCGGGCTTCGGCGAGACGATCACGCTGCGCTTCCAGCCCAGCCGTGCGCGTATTTTCGATGCCGAGGGTAATCGCATTCGCTAGCAGATCTTCCTGGATAGCACTGCTGATCGGGGTGTTGCGTCCAGAGTGATCACGGCTTGAGTGGCGCGAGCTCGAATTTCCGTCAGTTTATTACACAGCCTACGGGTATCAGCCCTTCGTGACTTAGAGCGAGAGGAGCCGTTGGTTCAGGAGATTGAATAACTTCACGTCGTCTGCGCCTGTGACCACCAAGCAGTTCGCGGGAGCGTTCTCCCGGTGCCGCTCTGAAACCGCGGCGACCGTGCGGCCGCGATTGAGCGGGGACACGCAATCGATGTCGACCTTGGCGCGAACTCCATCGAAGATTGAGGGGTCAAGGAGAAAGGCAGTGACGCATGGGTCGTGGAGCGCCGGGTCCTTGCCACCGTAGTTGACCATCATCGAAGCCGCCTGGCGCGCAATGGCGGATCCTCCGTTCTGAAGAACGGCGACCCGATCGGACGTGACAATGACCTTGTTGGTGACGTCGAGGCCGAACATCACCAGAGGCGCGCCCGAGTTGAGAACGATCTGCCCGGCGTGCGGATCGAACCAGATGTTGAACTCGGCCGCGGGCGTGGTGTTCCCAGGGCAGAAAGCCGCACCGCCCATGAACACGATCTGCTTGAACTTCGCGGCGATCGTCGGCTCCTTGACCAAGGCCAGAGCAACGTTCGTCAGTGGTCCGATCGCGCACAATGTGACCTCGCCGGGGTGCCTCAAGACCGTCTCGACGATGAAGTCGACGGCGTGTTGAGCGTGCTCCTTGCGCGACGACTCTAGGACGCCGACATCACCGAGGCCGTCATCTCCGTGCACCGAGACCGGGCGAGGGGGCGTGGGAAACATTGCATGTCGGCATCCGGCAAAGACCTTTGCAGCCAGCGTCCTAGTTGAGGATAACGGCCTTGAAGTCATCGCCCGATATATCGATCAGTATGCAGGGCTTTGAGAGTTAAGAAAGCTTCCTGAGCAGGAAATCGAAGAACCGATCCTCGTCGGCGCGAGCGACATTGATCCTGATGCCGGCCGCCATCGGGTTCTGCTTGTCCAGGCAAAAGACGCTGCCCGGGGCGATGAAGATGCCTTCCTGAGCCCCCAGCCTTGCCAGCTCGATATCGCTGATACCCGGAGGCAGCATCAGATAGAGGTAATAGCCTCCGCCATTCCCCGCGAAGATCGAATGCCCGGATCGGGCGAGGGCGCCATGGACCCGATTGGCGGCGGCCTCGATCCGCTGGCCGAGGCGCTTCAGATGCCGATCGTAATGCCCTTCCGATGTCACCCGGTGCAGCAGCCGCTCGACATGGCCTGAACT
Source organism: Mesorhizobium sp. WSM4904 (assembly GCF_029674545.1). NCBI lineage: Bacteria > Pseudomonadati > Pseudomonadota > Alphaproteobacteria > Hyphomicrobiales > Phyllobacteriaceae > Mesorhizobium > Mesorhizobium sp. WSM4904. The sequence continues at coordinate 2,951,215 of NZ_CP121354.1, forward strand.
GTTGACGGTCGTCAGCATTTTGAGCTCGGCAAGCGCCGCGATCTTGTCGGGATGGCCGGCAATGTGGCCCGAACGCAGGCTGGCCGACAGTGTTTTCGAAAACGTGCCGATCGAGATCACCTGGTTGAGCTGATCCAGCGTGGCGAGCCTGTTGGGTGGCGTCGGCGACAGATCGGCGAACGGATCGTCCTCGACGATCGTAATATTATGCCTGGCCGATATGGTAAGTATCGAGTGTGCGACCGACAGGCTGATGCTGCCGCCGGTCGGGTTGTGTCCGATCGACTGCGTGATGAACAGTTTCGGCCGCTGCGTGGCGGCCTTGCTCGCAAAGTCTTCGGCATCTGGTCCATCGGGGAGCCGCCTGATGCCGACGACGCGGACCTGGGCGAGCTTGAGCTTTGCGAACAGCGGATAATAGCCGGGCTCGTCGACCAGCACGACGTCGCCTGGCGTCAGGAAGGCCCGGATCACCAGGTCGAGCGCATGGTTGGCGCCGAAGGTGAGGATGATGTTCTTCTCGGAAGCGTGGATATGCTGTTTTTCCAACCTTCTGGCGATCTGCTGCCGCAGCGGCGGGAAGCCCCATGCCGAGCCATAGCCGTCCGTGCTCGATGACGGCCCTTTGCCCAGAAGCCCCAGATGTCGCCGGATTTCTGACTCTTCGGTCCACGAGGCGGGCGGGCGGCCGTCGCCAACCCTGATCTCAAAGCTCTCCTCCAACTGCGCGTTGAGCAGCGACACGATATCGACCGCTTCGGACAGGTGCTTGGGCCGGCCGGCCGCCGGCTGCGCGGACTTGGCGACCACGAACCCGGATCGGGGCTTGGAGACGATGTATCCCGCGGCCGCCAGCCGTTCGTACGCCTCGACGATAGTGTTCTTCGAGACGGCGTATTCACGCGTCGCGTTGCGGATCGAGAGCAGCTTGCTGCCGGGAACGCGGTCGCCCGACACGATCTGTTCGATCAGCCGCGCCGCCACATTCTCCGCCAGGGTGACGCCCTGCCTGCCGCCTGAAGCAGCCATCTGCAAGCCCTTCTTTGAGGGTACAGATTGAGACAATTTCTCATATCTGTACCTTTAGTAGATGGTAGCAATGATCCATCCTGCTGCAAGAAGAAAATGACACATTGCGTGGGAGGCGCTTGTGACAGATCCCCAGAAGGGCGCAGCGCGCCCCTCCGTCAACTCGCGGCTTGAAAATCTGCGCAATCTTGCCCCGACGGAGCGTCTGGCCCGGCTCGCCGATGCCGTGGCCCTGACCGAGGCGGAGCGCGCGACCTTCGGACCGGGTGGCCTGCCGCTGACGCTCGCCGACGGGATGATCGAGAACGTGATCGGCACCTTCCAGCTGCCGATCGGGGTTGCCACGAACTTCATCGTGAACGGTCGAGACTATCTCGTCCCCATGGCCGTCGAGGAGCCTTCCGTGGTGGCGGCAGCTTCCTTCATGGCGCGCCTTGCGAGAAAGAGCGGCGGCTTCTTCGCCTCCAGTTCCGGCCCCATCATGCGGGCCCAGGTGCAGGTTCTGGAATTGCGCGACCCGCATGGCGCGCGGGCGCGCATCCTGAAGGAGAGGGAAGCGATCATCGCGGCGGCCAACGTCAAGGACAAGGTGCTCGTCTCGCTGGGCGGCGGCTGCCGCGACGTCGAGGTCCATGTGTTCGATCAGACCGCGGCCGGACCGATGGTCGTGGTCCATCTTATCGTCGACGTGCGCGACGCCATGGGCGCCAACACCGTCAACACGATGGCCGAAGCGGTGGCGCCGATGATCGAAGCCATCAGCGGCGGGGTCGTGCGGCTGCGGATCCTGTCCAACTTCGCCGACCTGCGCATTGCGCGCGCCATGGTGAGGATCGCACCCGAAACGCTCGAGACCGCGGAATACAAGGGCGATCGGATCGCCCGCGGCATCGTCGAGGCCTGCGCGCTTGCGATCGTCGATCCTTATCGCGCCGCCACGCACAACAAGGGGATCATGAACGGCATCGATCCGCTTGTCGTGGCCACGGGCAACGACTGGAGGGCCATCGAGGCCGGCGCGCATGTGTGGGCTTCCCGTTCCGGGCGCTACACGTCCCTGTCGACCTGGGAGCTCGACGCCGAAGGGCATCTTGTCGGCACGCTGGAGATGCCGATGGCGCTGGGACTCGTCGGTGGCGCGACCAAGACGCACCCGGCCGCGCGCGCCTGCCTGAAAATCCTTGGCGTTGAAAGCGCGCAGACCCTGGCCGAGGTGGCCGTGGCGGTCGGTCTTGCCCAGAACATGGGCGCGCTCCGCGCCCTGGCGACCGAAGGCATCCAGCGCGGGCACATGGCGCTGCACGCCCGCAACATCGCCATCGTCGCCGGGGCGACCGGGGACGAGATCGACAGGGTCGCGTCCTCGCTCTCCGCCAACCACGACGTGCGTGTCGATCGCGCCAGGGAATTGCTCGAGGAAATACGGGCGGAGAAGGTATGAACGTTCGTCTTGATGGCGGTGAACCCGTCGTCTCGACTAGCATTCGATGACCGGCGCCGTTGTGCTGCCCGATCTCAATCAGGCCATTGGAAACCAAGACGTGACTGAAGTGGATCCCAACAGCGATTTTCCGGTGCGGAGCGGCCCGCTCGCCGGCGTCGTCGTCCTCGACATTACGCGTGTGGTCGCCGGACCGTTCTGCTCGATGCTGCTCGCCGACCTCGGCGCGTCGGTGATCAAGATCGAGAATCCGGAAGACCCGGACTATGCGCGTACCTTTCCGCCCTTCGTCGGCGAGGAAGGCTCCGAGCTCAGCGCCTTCTTCACCCAGTTCAACCGGAACAAGCTCGGCCTCACCGTCAATCTCAAGTCGCCCGAAGGCAAGGCCCTGCTCAAGCGGCTGGTCAGAAAGGCCGATGTCTTGGTCGAAAACTTCCGGCCGGGCACCATGGACAAGCTCGGCCTCGGCTATGAGGTGCTCAAGGCCGAGAATCCGCGGCTGATCTATACCGCCATCAGCGGCTTCGGCCGTACCGGTCCCAACTCCTCCAAACCCGCTTACGACAACACCGGCCAGGCGGCCGGCGGACTTTGGTCAATGAACGGCTATCCGGACAGGCCGCCGGTGCGGGTCGGCACCATCATCGGCGACCTCGCGGCGGCGCTCTATGCCGCGATCGGCACGCTGGCCGCGCTGCGCCAGGTCGACAAGACCGGCGTCGGCCAGGTGGTCGACGTCTCGCAGCAGGACTCCGTCCTGACGCTGACCGAGAATGCCGTCGTCCGCTACACGGCAAGCAAGGAGATCGCTTCGCCGCTGGGCAACGACCATCCCTTCGTGCGCCCCTATGGGCAATTTCCCTGCAAGGACGGCTATGTGTTCTTCGGTGGTTACACCGACAAGTTCTGGGCCATCACCTGCGGCCTCTTCGGCGAGCCCGACAAGGCGACGGACCCCGAAATCGACACGATGGAGAAGCGCTTCGATCCGATCGTTGCCGAGACCAGGGTCAAGCCGCTGCTCGATCGCTGGTTCAGCCGCTACACCAAGGCCGAGCTTGAGGAACTCGCCGGCGACAAGGTGCCGCTGAGCGCCATCAAGACCATCGCGGAAGTGGTCGAGGACCCGCACATAGCCGCCCGCAACATGATCGTTCAGGTGCCGATCGGGCGGCAGCTTCTCGGCATGTTCGGCCTGCCCATCAAGCTCTCCGAAATGGCCGAGGCGGCGCCGCAGAAGGCGCCGGCGCCCGGCGAGCACAACGATCTCGTTCTCGCCCGGCTGGTCGGGCTTTCGCCGCAAGAGCTGGACGCCATGAAATCGCGAGGGACGGTCTAGCGATGGCGATCGATTTCAACGTCGACGGGCCTGTGGCCACGATCCGGATCAACCGTCCGGAAAAGCTCAATGCCCTGAGCCTGGCCATGTATGAGGATCTCGGCCGCGCCTTCGACGAGGTGCGGGACGACGACCGGATCCGGGTGGCGGTGCTCGCCGGAGCCGGAGACCGGGCCTTCTGCGTCGGGGCCGACCTGAAAGAGTCCATTCCGGCGCTGGCCTCCGACAGCTTCGATATTTCCGCCTGGGACCCGGCGCATATCAAGACCTCCGGTTTTTACAAGCCGGTGGTGGGCGCCATCCGCGGCCTGTGTATCGGCGGCGGTTTCGAACTGATGCTGGCCACCGATATCAGGATCGTGGCCGAGGACGCCGTCTTCCAACTGCCGGAGCCGGCTCACGGCTTCGTTCCCGCCGGCGGCACGCTTGTGCGCCTCGTTCGCCAGATCGGCTACGCGCACGCGATGGAGATTCTGTTGACCGGAAGGCGGTTCACGGCGGCCGAGATGCTCGCCTGGGGCGTCGCCAACCAGGCCGTGGCGAGCAGCGAGGTCGAGCGCGTGGCGCGCGATATCGCCGAGCGCATCGCATCCTTCAGCCCGACAGCCATCCAGACGATCAAGGAAGCGGTCCTGACATTGCAACACCTGCCGCTTGGCGATGCCTTCCAGCAGGAAGCGCGACTCGGCCAGCGCACCTTCACGAGCGACGACGCCAAGCGCGGACTCGACGCTTTCGCCAACAAGGGCAAGTGACCGTGGCAACAGCATCCGAAAAAATGACGCCGAGCGCGGCGACGAAGACAAGGCACCGGATCGGCCTCACCCAGGAACTGATCGTGTTCGTCGTCGCGGTGCTCCTCTTTGTCTATTTCTCGGTCGCCCTCAATGGATTCCTCAGCCCGGAGAACATCCTCAACCTGATCCGGAACGTCGCCATGCTGGGCATGCTCAGCCTCGGTATGGCGGTGGTGGTCATCGGCCGCGGCGTCGACCTTTCCCTGGTCGCGGTGATGGCGGTCTCGCTCACTTTGTCGATCGTACTTGCCAACCAGGGCTATGCGTTCTCTACCGCCCTGGCCCTCGGGCTGGCCTTCGCGGTCGCCGTCGCGGTGGTGATGGGTTTCCTGATCGCCTATGTCGAAATCCCGGCCATCTTTGCGACGCTCGCGGTATCGGCGATCGTCTATGGCCTCGGGCGAGGGGTGATAGCGTCGCTCGACGTAAACAACATTCCCGACAATCTGCACTGGTTCCTGTTTCTCGGACGCGGCGCCGTGCTTGGCATCCCGATGCCGATCTGGCTGTTCGCGATCTGCTCGGCAGCACTCTATCTCTTCCTCAGGAAGACCGGTCTCGGGCGCTTCATCTACGGCATCGGAGACAACATCTCCACGGCGCGGATCACCGGCATACCGGTCCGGCCGATCATCATCCTGCAATATGTAATCTCGAGCACCATGGCCTTCCTGGCCGGCTGCGCGACGGCGGCTTCCGTGGCCAGCATGAACATGCGCATGGTCAACTCCACCCTGATATACGACGTGCTTCTGGTCGTCATATTGGGCGGCATCGGCCTCACCGGCGGACGCGGCGGCGTCCGCAACATCCTGGTCGGCACGGTGCTGATCGGCCTGCTGCTGAACGGCATGACCATCCTCAACATCTCCTACACGGTCCAGAACCTGCTCAAGAGCACGGTGCTGCTCTTCGCGCTGGTGATCGACGCCCTTCTCAACCCCCGAGATGAACAGACATCGCAGCAAGGGGACATCTGAAACCGACAGTCATCGAATGGGAGGAACCGAGATGATGATCCTGAAATACGCGGCGGCCGCGCTCACGGCGGCCATCATTTTCACGAGCTGCGCGACGGCGCAGGAGGGCATGGCCGATGCGCTCAGGCAGCCGACGCTCGATTCGCTTGCCGGCAAGAAAGTGGTCTTCGTGCCGATGTCGATGAGCTTCGACCTGCCGGAAGGCTGGGCCGCGATTATGGAAAAGGAAGCCAAGCGGCTCGGCTACACGATCGACATCCGCGACGCCAACTGGAGCACCGACACCGGCACGCGCGCGCTGACCCAGGCGATCACCGAGAAGCCGGACATCATCGTCGTGCAGAATTTCGATGTGGCGTCCTACGCCCGCACCCTGAAGAAGGCCGAGGATTCGGGCATCAAGGTCGTCCAGGTCAACATGAAGTCGAGCTATCAGACCGATGCCTTCGTCGGTGCCGACTGGTACGGGATTGGCCAGTACGCCGCCAACCGCATGATCGAGAAATGCGGCAAGGCCACCGGCAAGAGCGGCAAGATCGCCATCATCCAAGGTCCGGCAACGGCGGCGGCCAGCGTCTATCAGCTCAACGCCATCACCGAAACGCTCAAGGGCCATGACGATATCAAGATAGTCTCCAGCCAGACGGGTGACTGGGATCAGTCCAAGGCGCATGGCATCGCCCAGACGGTGATCCAGCAGAACCCGGATCTTTGCGGCATCATTGGCTTCTGGGACGTCATGGATGCGGGGACCGGCGCGGCCATTCAGGAGTCGGGCAAGGACATCTACCTGATCACCTCGGGCGGCGGAAACAAGACCGCGTGCCAGGGCGTGCAGAACGGCACGTTCAACGAGGTCATCTCCTATGACGTCGAGGGGCAGGGCCGAGACCTGAACAACACCATCAAGGTCTTGCTGCAGTCGAAGGAGCCGGCAGGCTCGCTCAAATTCGCGCTCTATACCCCCAACAAGTTCATCACCAAGGACACCATGTCAGCGAACAGCTGCTGGGACCTCGATCAGTTGAAGAAGTAGGGAACAGGCTGGGCCGCTGCGCGACAAGGCGGCGGCCCCGGCCGAGGCCGGATTTGATTGGGACGTTGTGATGGAAGCGATCGAGCGCCTCTATTTTCGTTATTTTCCTGAAAAGGTGCTTGGCGAAGTGCTGTCGAAGCGCTGGAGCGACAATGCCGTTCCGGTTTTTGCCACGATCCTCACGGTCGGTTTCTTCCTTCTGGAAAATCCGCATTTCTTCACGCTCGACAGCGTGACCGAGACGTCGCGCCAGCTCTCGGAGTTCGCGCTGGTGGTCGTGGCGACGGGCATCGTGCTGCTCGCGGGCGGGCTCGACCTTTCGGTCGGCAGCGTCTTTGCGCTTGCCAACATCACGGCCCTGATCTGCATCTCGCTGCTCGGCTGGCCGGTTTGGGCGACAGTGCTTGCCACGCTGGCGGTCGGAGCCGTCTGCGGCGCGGTCAACGGCTTCCTGATCGGCTATCTGCGCATCCGGGCGTTCCTGACGACGCTTGTGACGCTGATCATCATCCGATCAGTCGTCGACATCATCCTGCTCCACTATGCGGTGGACGTCTCGGCGGTGTTCCCGGATTCCGACCTCTGGGCCTTCATCGGGGAGGGCAGCGTCTTCGGGATCCCGTTCTCCTTTCTCGTAGCCCTGGTCGTCATCGTGCTGTGGCATGTGGTGCTCACCCGCGCCAGGACGGGCTGGCACATCACCGCTGTCGGCGGCAGCCGCCGCTCGGCCTACAATGCCGGCCTGAAGGTCAAGTTCGTCATCTTCTCGACCTATGTCTGGTCGAGCGTGCTGGTGTCGCTGGCCGGTGTGTTTTTCGCCGCGCGTCTCGGCAGCGCCGGATCGGACACCGGCGTCGGCCTCGAGATCGCCGCGCTGACAGCGGCCGTCCTCGGGGGCAACAGTTTGGGCGGCGGCCGCGGCTCGGTCGTGAAGTCCGTGCTGGGCGCGGTGGTCGTGCTCATCCTCACCGACAGCATGGTCCGCATCGGCATCACCGGCGGCATCAGTTCGATGATCCTCGGCATCGTGCTGCTCTGCGTCGTGGCCATCGACGTTCGCTGGCTGAAGAACAGGCACAAGCTGCTCAACAAGGTCTATTTCTCGCCGAGTTATTTCCGCCTGCCCGAGCTTCCCGACACCGACGCCGGATCGGCGAGCCCCTACGCGCTCAACGACCGGCTGAAGGACGTCACGCTGATCGGCAAGGGAGAGATCGAGGGGCCGGAGGACGTCATCTTCGACGGCCAGGACAATCTCTACTGCCCCAATCGCCATGGCGACATCGTGCGCTTCCTGGCGCCCGATTATGCGCAGTGGGAGATTTTCGTGCATATCGGCGGCCACCCGCTGGGGATGGCGTTCGACGCCGACGACAACCTCAATGTCTGCATCGGCGGCATGGGCCTCTACCAGGTCTCGCCCGACCGCAAGGTGACCAAGCTCACCGACGAGACCAAGCGCACCTTCCTGTCGGTCATCGACGATTCCCGCCTCAAGCTCGCCGACGACCTCGACATCGCGCCGGACGGCCGCATCTTCTTCTCGGAAGCGACCATCCGCTACGACATGCATGACTGGCCTACCGATGCGCTGGAGAGCCGCGGCAACGGACGCCTAATCTGCTACGACCCGCGGGACCGGTCGACGGCGACGATCCTGCGCGACCTGCAGTTCCCGAACGGGGTCTGCATGGCCGGCGACGGAGAATCCTTCTTCTTCGCCGAGACCTGGGGATGCCGCATAAACCGGTACTGGTTCGCGGGGCCGAATAAGGGCAAGCGCGAGGTCACGATCGCGAACCTTCCCGGATATCCGGACAATATCAATCGCGCCTCGGACGGCAATTTCTGGCTGGCCCTGGTCGGCATGAGGTCGCCCGCTCTGGATCTCGCGATGCGGATGCCGTCGCTGCGCAAACGCATGGCCAAGCGGGTCGCCAGGGACGAGTGGCTGTTCCCCAACATCAACACCGGCTGCGTCCTGAAGTTCAGGCCCGATGGCGAGATCGTCGAATCCTACTGGGACCTTGGCGGCAAGAACCATCCCATGGTGACGTCGATGCGCGAGCACAAGGGCCATCTCTATCTCGGCGGCCTCTACAACGACAGGATCGGCCGGCTGAAATTGCCCGATGCCGATCCCGAATGGACGTCGCAGGCCGCCTATTGGGGAGCGCGCGCATGAGCCTCTTGCGTTTCGTCGGTGGCATCGTCGACCGGTTCATGGGCGGCCGCGGCGAGCATTCGATCACCGTGCCGGTCATGGACGGCGCGCTGAAGCCGAACAATCTTCTTGAACAGGTCTCCAGCATCGCGACGCTGAAGGACGCCGATAATCTGTTGATCGCCGGCAACCTCGTCCTGGCCTCGTCGGGAAGAAGCCTGGTCGAGATCGCGAGCGACGGTTCGGTCGCGACGCGCGCGACCTATGAGGCGGACATCACGTTCCTGGCGGCCTCCGCCGGCGGCGCGATCGCAGTCGGCCTGGATGGGCAGGGCATCGCGATCGTGGGCGGATCGCATGATGGTCAGCGGCTGCCGGCCGCCCTCGGCAATCAACGCCTCAATTGCCCGACCGCCGGCGTGTTTGCCGATGAAGACACGCTCGTGGTCTGCAACGGTTCGGGCGCACATCCCGTTGGCGAATGGGCGCGGGACCTGCTGGAGCTCGGCCGCGGCGGCAGCGTGCTGAAGATCAATATCGGTGCCCGCGACGCTTCGGTGATCCAGGATGGTCTCGGCTATCCTTCCGGCGTGTGCATCGCCGGCCGCGATCGTGTGGCCGTCAGCGAGGCATGGCGGCACCGTCTACTGACGGTCGGGATCGGCGGCGAAGGCCGCGCAACGCCGCTGGCGGACCTTCCGGCCTATCCGGGCCGCATCTGTCCGTCTATCCGGGGAGGGTATTGGCTGACCCTGTTTGCTGTGCGCTCCCAGCTGCAGGAGTTCGTGCTGCGTGAAAAACGCTACAAGCGCGAGATGATGGAGACGGTCGCTCCCGAATACTGGATCGCGCCCACGCTATCGAGCGGCCATAGCTTTAAGGAGCCGCTGCAGGCGGGCGGGGTCATCCGGCTCGGCATTCACAAGCCATGGGCGCCCACGCGCTCCTACGGGCTCGTGGTTAGGCTTGACGATGAGTTCCAGCCGATCTGGAGCGCGCACAGCCGGGCCGACGGCAAGCGCCACGGCATAACTTCCTGCGCGGAGCAGGCCGGGCAGTTGCTTTTGACCTCGAAAGGCCGCGGCGAGATCATCGCCATCGACCACCTCGATCCTAGCGAGCCCGACATCGTTTCCACCTTGGATGCCGTAGCATGACACCCATTGTCGATCTCAAGGCGGCAACCAAGGATTTCCGCGGCAATCCGGCGTTCCTGGATGTCGATTTCCAACTGCTGCCTGGCGAGATCCACGCTTTGCTCGGCGAAAACGGCGCCGGCAAATCCACGCTCACCAAGGTCCTAGCAGGGGTCTATCCGCTGAGCAGCGGCAAGCTGTTCATCGATGGCCGGGAAGAGCGCCTCAGCACCCCCGCCGAGGGCCTCGCGAAGGGCATCGCCATGGTCTACCAGGAGAACAGCCTGGTGCCATCGATGACGGTCGCCCAGAACATCTATCTCGGCAAGGAGAAGCCGCTCAATCGCCTGCGCGGCGTCTATATCTCGGCCCAGCAATTCCTGCAGTCGCTCAATTTCCATGTCGATCCCTCGGCGATCGTCGGCTCGCTCGGCGCAGCCCAGAAACAGATGGTGGAGATCGCGCGGGCGGTTCACCACAAGGCCAAGGTAATCATCTTCGACGAGCCGACGGCGACGCTGACGCCCGAGGAGAAGAGCTATTTCTTCAAGCTGATCAGGAAACTGAAGGAAGAAGGGGTCTCGATCATCTTCATCTCGCATGCGCTGGAGGAAGCGCTGCTGGTGGCGGATCGCATCACCATCCTGCGCGACGGCAGACTGGTTGCATCCGACAAGGCGTCCGCCTTCGATCGCCAGAAGATCATCCAGGCGATGGTCGGCCGCACGCTCACCGACGAGATCTACAGCGGCGCTTCGCGGAGCCGCGCGCCGCGTCGGCGCGGGCCAAAAGTGCTTTCGGTCGAGAACCTGTCGATGGGCAACATGGTCCGCAACACGTCCTTCTCGCTTTATGCCGGCCAGGTGACGGGCATCTTCGGCCTTGTCGGATCCGGCCGCACCGAGACGCTGAAAGTCGTCAGCGGCGTGCTCAAGCGCGACTTCTTCCACGGCGGCGAAGTCAAGATCGGCGGCCAGCCCAAGCGCTATCTGGTGCCGGCGCCCGCCGTCCGCGACGGCATCGTCTACGTCACCGAGGAGCGCAAGGCCGAGGGCTTTTTCGAGACGATGAGCATCGCCGAGAACATCTATATGGGCCATCTCGGCGGCCAGGCCTATGGCGGCCTGAACATCATATCGATGAAGCAGGCGCGCTCGCTCGCCGAAGACTGGCGCAAGCGTCTGAACATCCGTGCCATCGACCCCAATGCGAAGGTCATCGAGCTGTCAGGCGGCAACCAGCAGAAGGTCGTCATCGCCAAGGCCCTGGTGCAGAAGCCGAAGCTGGTGATCTTCGACGAGCCGACGCGCGGCGTCGATGTCGGCGCCATCGCCGAGATCCACGCCTTCATCAACCAGCTCGCCGACCAGGGAATCGCAATCGCGGTGATCTCTTCCTACCTGCCGGAGATCCTCACGCTGTCGGACCGGATTCTCATTGCGCGCCAGGGCAAGATCGTCGAGGAAATGGATCGCCGCAACGCAACGGAAGAGGCAATCATGTATGCCGCGGTCCATTAGGATCGTGCGCTGAAGCGATGGATCAGTCGCGCGAACCCGCGCCGGCTTTCAGGCGTAGCGCCAGGGCGCGGGCATGCGCCAGCTTCCGGATGTCGACGCCAGTGTCGTAGCCGAGCCGCGTTAAATGCGCGACGACAGCCTCCGTGGCGACATTGCCGGCCGCACCCGGCGCATAGGGGCAACCGCCCAGCCCGCCGACAGCGCTGTCGAAGATCCGGATGCCGAAGGCCAAGGCAACATCGACGTTCGCCAAGGCCTGGCCCGACGTGTCGTGGAAGTGACAGGCAAGATGCGAGGCAGCAATGCCACGGGTAACCTCGGCCAGCATCCGATCGACCCTTTCGGGACTCGCGCGTCCGATCGTATCCGCGACGGCCACCTCCCCGCAGCCGATGCCAATCAGGCGCTCGGAGACATCTCTCACCGCTTCCGGCTCGATAGCCCCCCTCATACCGGCAGTCGATGGCGCAGGAGACGTAGCCTCTCACAGGGAGCCCGTGGACGGCGCTTATTGCCGAGCGCGGCATCGTGCCGGCTAGCGTGCGCGACATATCCGAGACCCCCGGCTATTCGCAGGGCGCGTTCTATTGGAATTTCGCGGACAAGGATTCGCTGCTCGTCGAGCTGGTGGACGGCCAGCTGGTGCAGCTGGCGGAAAGTTTCGACGCGCTTATCCGAGAGACGGAACCGTGCAGTCTCGATGAGACGCTGTTGGCATTGGTGCGTTGGCTGAACGAGCAGCACGCCGATCAGAGACTGTCACATCTGATGCTCGAGTTTCAGATGTATGCAAATCGGAGTCAGAACTTCGGTGCCAGCTTCCGCAAACGGCATGCCGGTCATCTCTCCACGTTCGCAGACGGCTTTGCGGTGCTTTTTGCGCGCTATGGAAAAGTTCCGCCGTTATCGCCCATGCATATGGCGATCGGGTTTATTGCGCTTTGGAACGGGTTCAGCGCCTTGTCGCCACAGGATTACGGGGTGGCGCCGGGCGACGTGTATCTGCCGTTCCTTCGGGCGCTCTTTGCGGATGCCGCAGAGGAGGCTTGAACGAGGAGACTGCCCAAACCCTCGAGGTTCGGCAGCGACGCGTGGTCTGCTATGCCGTCAATTTCATCGCGAAGTCTTCGGCGAGTGCCACTCTGTCAACGTCAACATCGACGCTGAAACCACGCGCTTTCAGATGCCGGACAAGCACCCCGCTTGCCAGGTTACCCGCGGCCCCGGGCGCATAAGGACATCCGCCGAGCCCTCCGGCGGCGCTGTCGAACACCCGGATGCCGCGCCTCAGTCCGACGTCAACATTGTCGAGTGCCTTTCCATACGTGTCATGGAAATGGCAGGCGATCACGCCGGACGGAAGCTCTTCGAGCAGCGTTCCAAGCATGGTGTCGACGTCGCCGGGGCTGGCCGTGCCAATCGTGTCAGCCACGGCTATTTCATGGCATCCCATGGCAAACAGTTTTCGAGCGATATGCGCAACGTTGTTTGGATCGATATGTCCCTCGTACGGGCAATTGACAGCGCAGGAGATGTAGCCTCGCACGGGGACGTCGTGATCCCTTGCAAGCGCAAGGATCTCTTCAAAGCGCGCAAACCCTTCCGCAATGCTGCAGTTGGTATTTTTCCTGGAGAAGGTTTCGGAAGCACTGCTGAACAGCGCAATCTCATCGGCGCCGTGCTCGATCGCTGCATTGGCGCCCTTGGCGTTGGGAACCAGCACGGAATAGGCAGTGCCAGGCTTTTGTTTCACGGTCGCCATGACCGCTTCATGATCGGCCATTTGCGGGACCCACTTCGGCGATACGAAAGCCGTTGCTTCGATCCGTTTGAAGCCGGCATCCGAGAGCATCTCGATCAGCTTCACCTTATCTTCCGTCGAGATCAGGCGTTTTTCGTTTTGCAGTCCGTCGCGGGGGCCCACCTCGACAATGGAAACCAGATCGTCCGTCATCTCAGTGCACCGCCGCATACATGATTTTCTCCTCGGTCGCGTCCTCGATCGCCATCTCCTCGACGATGCGGCCCTGCCGCGCCACCAGGATGCGATCCGAGATGGCGAGGATTTCCGGAAGATAGGAGGAGATGACGACGACGGCTGCGCCTGCATCGGCGAGCTTCTGGATCATCTCGTGGATTTCGGCGATGGCGCCCACGTCGACGCCGCGTGTCGGCTCGTCGAAGATGATCAGTTCCGGAGCCTGGATCAGGCTCTTGGCGATCACCACCTTCTGCTGGTTGCCGCCCGACAGTTCGACGACTTTGGCGTTCTGCCGGATGGTGCGGATGCTGAGCCTGTCGATCCATTCCGCGGCCTCGCGCCGTGCCTGCGACATGGTCACGACCGATGCGGGATTGGCCCGTTTCGCCAGCTTGCCATAGAAAATGTTCTGGGCAATGCCCATCGTGTCGAACAGGCCGTCGAGCTTGCGGTCCTCGGTGATATAGGCGATGCGGTTGTTGATGGCGCTGCGCGGCACGTTGAAGTGCACCGTCTCTCCGTTCAGCTTGATGCGGCCGCCATGGAAGAAATCCCGCTTCAGCACGCCGGAGGCGATCTTCATCATCTCCGTGCGGCCGGCGCCGACCAGCCCGAACATGCCGGTGATCTGACCTGCGAAGATCGACATTGTGGCGCTGCGCACCGCCTTGCCCATGGAGACGTTTTCGAGCGCCAGCACCTTCCTGCCCGCCGGCCGGCCGATGCGCTTCTTGCCGTAGAGCTCGTCCTTCAACTGGCGGCCGACCATGGCCTGCACGATGCGGTCGCGGGTGAAATTCCCGGTCTCGTCGGTGACGACCAGCTCGCCGTCGCGCAGGATCGAGATGCGGTCGGCGACCGCGAGGGCTTCTTCGAGCGCGTGGCTGATGAAGATGATCGAGCCGCCATCGGCCTTCAGCCGCTCGACCAGGGCGAAGAAATGCTGCTTCTCCTCAGGCGTCAATGTGGCCGTCGGCTCGTCGAAGATGAAGATGCGGGCATTGTGCTGCACCGCCCGCGCAATTTCGACCATCTGCTTCTTGGCGGCGCCAAGGGAGGAGACCAGCGCCGTCGGCTCGACGTGAAAGCTCAACCGCTGCAATTGCTGCTGTGCCCGGATGTTGACGCCGCGCAGCCGGTTGAAGAAATTCTCCTCGCCGAGGAAGAGGTTCTGCGCCACAGTCATGGAGGGGATGAGGTTCGTCTCCTGGAAGACCATGGCGACGCCATGCGACAGTGCATCGCCCGGCGATGTGAAGCTGCGTGCCTCGCCTTCCACCAGCATCTCACCGGATGTCAGCGGATAGAGACCGGCGAGGACCTTGGTGAGCGTCGATTTGCCGGCGCCGTTCTCGCCCAGCAGCGCATGGACTTCGCCCTTGCGCAGCGTGAAATTGACGTTCCTGAAGGCGGCAACGCTGCGGAATTCCTTGGTGGCATTCCTGAATTCGACGATGTCGGTCATGACCGGGTGCCTCGCGAAAGGTCCAGGCGGAGCAGGGTGCCGGCGCCGCGCGAGGCGGCATAGAGAAAGCCGTCCATCTCCACAACGGAGGCGATGCCGTGCATCTTTCCGTCGGCACGTGAATGATAGCTCGCGACCGGCGACAGATCGGCATCGAGGCGCACGACCATGCCGTAGGAGCGCGACGGCGCCCAAGGCTTTATGATGCCCATCTGCCGCACGGAGCCGGCCTGCAGCGGCTGTTCCTCGTTGCCGCTCTCGGCAAAGTCCGGGCCGATCCAGGCATCGGGCGGTATGGTCGCCATCATCTCCATGCGGTAGTCGGCCTCGGTGAGCACGAGTTCGGTCAATTGCCGTCGCGGTGCGAACAGGGCGAGCCAGTAGCTGCCATCCGATGATGGAGCGAGCCGGGCAGGGTAAGCGGGCAGTTCGCCCAGCAGGCTCCGAGGGGCTGCGCCGGGCGCCACCGCAACGATCCGGTGCCGCCAGCTTTCCGCCACGGCGACGGCGCCATCGGGCGTATGGGCCAGGCCGTAGGGGAAGGCCAGCCCGCTCTGCACGACATCGGTCTTGCCGCTGGATATGGCATAGCGGATGAGCTCGCCGGTTGTGCCGTGGCTCATCAGGTCGCGCTTCCAGTCCGATATAGGGTGCTGGCGGGAGCCGATGGCGAGCAGCAAGGCATCCTCACCGTCGAACAGGCCGGCGTTGACGCAGGACGTGTATTCGCGCGGAAGGTCGAGCTGTCGCTGCTCGCCCGTCGCCCTGATCAGCTTGAGGCCGGTGGCCTCGACCGCGACGGCGACATCGCCTGTGGGGGAGGCTGCGGTCATCGTAACCGGTCCGTCGAATTGCCGCACGAGCGTAGCGGATTTCGTCTGCAGGTCGATGCGGAACAGGCTGTTGCCGCTGCTGCAATAAAGTCCGGCCGGCGATGCCGCGAGATTGTCGATAGCCGGCAGATCCAGCAGATGTTCGGTCGTATCGAGCAGATTGTTGGGCTTGTAGACGCCGTCCATGGGAGGCACCCTCAGCACATCCTCGTCGCCACGGCCGAGAAAAGCGGAAATGCGGGAAAAGATGCTCATCAGTCCTTCCCCCAATAGTCCTTGCGCGCCGTCCAGCAGGGATCGGCATTCGGCAGGCGGATGCGGCCGATGCGATTGTTGGAGACGCCGCCGAGATAGAGATAGCCCTTGTGCTCGCAGGTCGAAGTGATCGAGGGATGGTTTTCGCCGGCGCGATCCCAGAGCACGTCGAGGATTTCGCCACTTTCGGAAATCTGCACAACGCAGCCGCGATTGACATTGGGAAACAGCCATTCGTCGGCCGCGATCCGCCTGGCCATCCGTTTGCGAAAGCCGGGTTTCTTCATCGCGAGGTCGAACGTCCGGGTCCGGAGACCGAGGAGCGCCACCCAATAGGCGCCGTTCGAGCCGCGATTGATGTTGTCAGGATAGCCGGGCAGGTTGGCGACCAGCACTTCGCGCTTGCCCTTGTGCGGGCCGTCGAACCAGTAACGCGAGATGCGGCAGGCCCAGGTCTCGGCGAAGATCAGCGACTGGCCGTCGCGGCAGATGGTGATGCCGTTCGGGAAGATCAGGCCGCGCAGCAGGGTGCGGGTCCTGCCCGTGCGGGGATCGTGGCAGATCAGCCTGCCATTGCCGCGACCTTCGAGCGCGTCGACCACCCAGTCGGACATTTCGTAGCGGATCGTCGCCTCGCTGAAGAAGATGCGGCCATCCGGCGCGACATCGAGATCGTCGGGCAGCCTCAGGCGGGAATCGTCAATCACCGACAGCCAGCTGCGGTTGGTCTCGTCGGTGACGCGGTCGATCTTGCCGCCCGGGCTGACCTTGTAGACCCCCATGCCGCCGACGCAGGTCAAAAGGTCGCCATTCTGCGCAAAGGACAGGCCGAGCGGATGGCCGCCGATGCGGGCGAAGATCTCATGTCTCCGGTAGTCGGGCGCGAGGAAACGGACGATCGTGCCGTGACGCGTGCCGGTATAGAGATGGTCGTTGCGGTCGAGCACCACGTCTTCCGGCCCTTCGACATCGCCGAGACCGATGATCTCGACATCGGCGAGCCGGTCGTTGAGGGCGAAGGGGTCGTCGGCGGCTTTCCGCCGCTCCGGCAATTCGAGATAGGTGGGCGAGACATAGACCTTGCTCAGGATCTTGCCGCGGTTTTTCACCCATTTCGCGTCGAAGAGCACGGCGAGGATCAGGATCAGGCCGAGCAGCAACTGGTTGACGGAGCCGGGCGTCGACAGCCGGATGAGGCCGTTGGTGAGGATCAGCACCAGGATCGCGCCGATGATGGCGCTGCCGACCGAGCCGCGTCCGCCGCCGAGCGACACGCCGCCCAGCACGACGGCCGTCAGCACCTGGATTTCGAGGCCTACGCCGGTGTCGGCGCCGGTGCTGCCGAGCCGGGCGGAGAACAGGAATGCCGCCACCGCCGTCAGGATGCCTGACGACACATAGGCCATGCAGACGGTCCGCTTGACGTTGATGCCGGCGTTGTAGGCCGATTTACGGGCGCCGCCGACGGCTCTCAGCCGCCAGCCGGGCCTGAGCCGCGACAGCGTGATGTGGATCGCGACGGCGATGACGACGAAGATCAGGAAGGAAACGGGCAAGCCGTGGAAATCGCCGAAGCCGAGCGTGTCCCAGACTGGCGACTCCGGCGTGTTGCCGACGATGGCACTGGCAAGCCTCGGGAAGATGATGTCATAGATGGAGCGGTAGATGACCAGCGTCACAAGCGTGGTGATGAAGGCGCGGAGCCTCAGATACCCGATCAGCACGCCGTTGAGCAGGCCGCACACGAGCCCGGTCACCAGCGTCATTGCTAGCGCCACCGGGAAGGGCAAGCCGAGCACGTTCATGCCGACCAGGGCGGCGAGCACGCAGAGCGCGAACATCGAGCCGACTGAAAGATCGATGCCGCCGGACATGATGACGATGGTGAGCGCCAACGCCACCAGACCGAACTCCGCCAATTGCCGCGAAAGATCGGCGATATAGGCGGCGTTGAGCAGGCCCGGAATGACGGAGGCCATGATGATTGTCACCACCAGCAGGGCGGCGACGGGAATCGCGCTGTCGATCCAGCTCTTCGACAGGATTTCTCCGACCAGGCGGCCGGAGAAATACCTGTAGCGCAATTGTATCAGCGTCTTGCTTTCTGCCATGCTCGCCTACTTCAGCTCATCAAGCGTCCAGCAATTGCGCTGGTTGACGTTCGCCTTGGTGATGAGCGTGAGGGGATTGAAGTACATCGTCTTTGTCTCGCCGGCCGGGCTGTCCGACATCAGCAGGCGGGCGATCTCCTGATTGAGCAAGTCGCCCTGCAGCGGCACGTTGTAGCTGATGTAAAGATTGAACAGGCCCTTGGTGACATTGTCGCAGCCGACTTGATTGCCGCCGCCCGAGGTGACGAGGAAGACCTGGTCGCTTTTGCCCGCTTCCTTGATCGCCGAGGCCGTGCCGGTGTCCTGATTGTCCCAGATACCGATGCCCCCGCAGAGGTCGGGATGCTGCTGCAGCACGGTCGCCATGATCGAGCGCGCCTTTTCCGGATTGTATTCGGTGGCCTGCTGCGACACGACCTGGATGTCGGGATGCTGGCTCAGCACCTTGTAGATGCCGTCGAGCTGGAAGACATCCGACGCCGCGGTCGGCACGCCGGTGTCGATGGCGATCTTGGTGGAGACGCCTTTGCCCTTGTCGCACTTGTCGACGATCGCCTCGGCTGCCTTCTGGCCGATCTCGGTCCAGTCGGCGCCGACATAGGAATCAGTCGTGGTATTGGATTCGAGATTGATCTGGACGATCTTGATTCCGGCAGCCTGCGCCTGCTTCAAGAGCCGCGCATAGGACTGGATATCCGGATTGTGGATGACCATCAGGTCGGGCTTTTCTGTGATCAGCGACTGGATCGCCTTGGTGCCGGCGTCGGTGCTCCAGGCCGGATCACGGATCTCGAACTTGTAGCCGAGACGGTCGGCCTGCTTGCGCATCTGCGCCGCCCAGCCCTCGGTCAGGTCGAAGCCCATGGAAAGCGGCACGAACACCACTTTCTTGTCCTTCATCGACGTGTGGAACGTGGTGCTGCGCGGGTTTTCGAGACCCCTGTCCTGTGCGGCGGACCAGCCGAGCCCAGCGGCGACCATGACGGCTGCGAGGGCGATTGTCTTCAAGGCACGTTGCATATTCTCCTCCCTAGTTATCTTCAGCTACAAAGATCAAAGGTCTCCGGCCTGCGACGTCTGTTCGTCGCGTGGGTTGACAATGGAATCGGCCACGATTGCCAGAAGCAGAACCACGCCTTTCACGAGGTTCTGGATGGTGTAGTCGATGTTCATGATCGTCATGCCGTTGAGCAGGATGCCGACGAAGACCGTGCCCAGAATGACGTTTCGAATGCTGCCGTGGCCGCCATTGAGGCCGATGCCGCCGAGCACGACGACCAGCAGGATGTCGTAGATCATCGTCGAATTGAATAGCCGGGCATTGATCGCATTGGCCGACGAGGCGAGGATCAGCCCGGCGACGAAAGCGATGAAGGCGCTGATGGCATACTGGGCGACGATCATCGGCCGCATCGGGACGCCGGTGGTGCGGGCCGCATTCGGATTGTCGCCCATCGCATAGATCATCCACCCGAAGCGTGTTCGCGACAGGATGAACTGGAACAGCGCACACAGCAGCAGGAAGGCGATCACGGTGACGGGAATGCCCAAGACGTTGCCCTGGCCTATCAATGCGAACCAGTCGGTGTTGACGGGCACGTTCTGCATTTCGAGCGCGAAGAAGAAGGTGCGGCCGGTTCCATAGATTACTGAACCCGCAGCCAGTGTGGCGAAGATCGGCGGCACGTCGCCGAAGGCGATCAGCGCGCCGATGATTACGCCGGAAAGGATGGCAAAACCTGCGCCGATCAGAAGCGCCAGAACGAAGGGATAGCCGGCGGCGGTGATCACGAAAGCCCAGGATACCGAGACGACCATGATCGCGATCATCGACACGTCGATGCCGCGCGCGATCACCACCAGCGCCATCCCCAAGGCGAGGATGCCGAGGATCGAGACGCTGCGCACCAGCACCAACAGATTGCCGGCGCTCAGAAATCCCGGCAGCAGCACCGAGAACAGCACGAAAGCAATCACGGCGAGCGTGAAGACGATGCCTTCCTGCGTGGCAATGATCCCGCGAACGAAGCCTGTCTTCGATGGATTGGGCTGATCGGAGCTGGCGACGGACATCGAACTCAGCCCCCGAAAAGCTTGGCGATCGCCGGCACACTGAGAAGTGCGGCATAGTACCCCATGAATTGCATGCCGGTGTTGAAGCCGATGATCCGGTAAAGCAGTCCGCCGACAAGACCGATCGCGAGGATGACAGCGAGCGCCAGCAGCCCGCCTTCCCACAGCCCGATCACCAGGACCAGGCCGACAAAGGTCCCGATAATCGCTTCATGGCTGACGTAGCGCGACACGAAGGCGGCGGCGGTGCGCGCATGGTTCATCGCGAAGGGATAGGCGATCAGCGCAGCGATCGCGACACCGATCAATCCATAGACGAGAAACTCAAAGGGCGTCAGGAGATTATGGAGGTTATTCACGGCACCGGTCGCGGCATCCACCGTGAAACGGGGGGCTGCGTTGTAGAGTGGCGCGGCCGGGCCTGCGGCGACCGGGCTGAGCGGCAGGCCGAAGGCGACCAATGGGATGAGGGCTTCTCGCACGTCGACCAGGAGATGGACGATCACCATCGGACCGCGAGGGGAGGACCTGAAGACATGGACCTCGACGTCACGGCAACCGCCGCCAAAGCCGACGAGGATAGCGTCCTTCGCATTGGCGCAGTCGACAATTCGATCCTTGGCAGCCAGGATATTGATGCGGACTCCATGTGGATCGCGGATCTGCGCCCTCATGACGGGCGCCGTGCTCGAGGTCGTGAACCCGCCCCCGGAACGCGCGATCCGTGCCATATAAGACGCGGCCGCCACCACGGATGGCTCTTCAACCGCCATCGGGATCAGGTAGTCGCGTCCGTTGACCTGGAAATTCGTGGCAATGCCGAGCGGCAACGCGAAGGTGCCGATCACGTTTTCGATCATGCCATTGGCCCGATGGATGTCGAGCGCGCCGTCCCCGGAAAGGGTTGCTTTCTCGGCATCGGAGAGCGAGACAGCCGCGGCAACTGCCAGCCGTTCGGCAGGCGAAAGGTTGCGCATATTTTCAAGTCGCGAATTGATGGATGGGCGCTGTACGCCCTTGTTCACGTCGGCCAAAGCCGCCTCCCACGTGAATTTTTTTGGATCCTCTTGATGGAGTTATCACCACTTTGGTACCCTAAAGAAAAGGTACACTTTAAGAATATTGTCTGAAATTGTACCCATGGGAGGGATGTGTTTGAGGAACGCGATAGCTGCACCCGCTAGAGGGCCCACCTTGGCGGAAACGGTCGTGGCGAAGTTGCGCGAAGACATTGTCTCCGGCGCGCTTCCCCCCGGAAGCCGCCTTCTTTCCATCCGCAAAGCCGCCGAGGCTTTTCAGGTTTCCAAGAATACGATCGTCGAGGCCTACGACCGATTGGCGGCCGCCGAATTGGTCGCGGCGCGCAAAGGATCCGGCTTCGTCGTGGTCTTCGCGCCCGATGGAACACAGAGACCGAAACATGTCACCGAAGCCGTAGATATTGCTTCGCTCCTCAGCGCGCAGCTCGACCAGGACTTTCAGATCCGTGTCGGTGACGGTCGGCCGCCGCCGTCATGGACCGAGCAGTCGGAGATCAGGCGGCATCTCGCGTCTCCAGGGCGAAGCTTGCTGGCCGAGTCGGACGCCTATGGCTCGGCGCTTGGCTTTCAGCCGCTCCGCCAGCAGATCGCAAGCCGCCTTGGGGCACAGCACATCGACGCTCGTGACGAGAACATCCTGACGACGTTCGGCGCGAACCACGCGCTCGATCTCATCATCCGCAGCATGCTGGTCGCCGGCGACGCGGTCCTCGTCGACGAGCCAGGCTATTATCCTCTCTTCGCCAAACTGGCCTTGGCCCAGGTCCGGATGGTCGGCATACGTCGAAATCCGGACGGACCTGATATCGCGGATCTCACCGCCAAGCTGATATCCGAACGGCCAAAGCTGTTTTTTACCCAGTCGCTCGGACACAATCCGACGGGCGGTTCGATCGCCTTGCCAGTCGCCCACGCAGTGCTCACGGCGGCACTGCGATACAACCTGGTCATCGTCGAAGACGATCCATTCGCCGATTTGCCGTCCCCGTCGATTCACAGGCTTGCGACGCTTGATCAGCTGAACAATGTCATATCCGTCGGTACGTTTGCGAAGACGCTGTCCGCCAGCCTGCGCTCCGGGTTCATCGCCGCCCGTCCGGACAGGATCGCGGCGCTTGCCGAACTCAAGATGCTTACGACAGTCAACAGTTCCGGGCATATTGAACGCCTGTTGCACCGGTTGATAGCGGAAGGCCACTACGACCGGCACCTCAAGCGCCTATGGCAGCGGATTGAAAGCGCCTCCAGCAAGGTTCAGGAGAAACTCCATCTTGGTGGCTGGGCGACCTATTCGGATCAAACCACAGGCTATTACCAATACCTGCTTCTGCCTGAAGGTGTCAGCGACCTAGATCTGGCCCGGGACGGCGCCAAGGAGGGCATCTTCATCGCACCCGGAAGCGTTTTCTGTGTCGACAAACAAACCCCGCTAGCACGGGGGATCCGGATCAACGTTTCGCGTGCCGATGATCCTCGCTTTTACGATTTCCTTCTGCGCAATTTATAAGCTCCGGAAAATGGCCGTCGAGCTCCGCCCCTCGTTGCTCGGCTCGACGGCCCATGCGCGAGCTTGGGAGGATGCGCGCACATCGAGTATAAGCGACAGCCGGCGCAGCGGACACAAGCGTGATTGGCATAGTCCAGAAAAAAGCACCTCAGATTGGTAAAGTGCTTTGATCCGAACTCTAGTGATCCACGGTTTGCTTCCTGATCCCGTTCGATGAGCCGGGACTCCGATCATCACCCATGCGAGCGAGAATTGCTGTAGGAGAGATACCTACCGCAACTTCACAACGAACTCGTTTAGACTTACTGTTTCTTAAATTCTTGCGCCTGCCAGATATCTCGCATTTTTGAGTACGCTTTTTCGTTGATCTTCTTCGGGGGGAAGAATGTTTGGACGATCCACGCTCGTACTTGCCTGCATCGCTTTGAGTTTCGGCGTCGCCAACGCGGCGGATTCCCGTTGCGTGGTCACGAGCTACAATCCGGTCAAGGGAATTCCGCCGGGTTACGCGGAGAGCCAAGGCTTCAAGGGCCGCTTCGATTATCCGAAAACCACCAGTGAGCAGCCGCCGGACTTTCTCGCGAACAAGGACTTCAGGGCCGACTGGCGCGGATACATGAATGCCGTCCTTGATTATGCCTTCGAGGGCAATGAAGACGGTACGGAAGCTGGCGTCCCGACCTCCTTCCGTCATCCATGAAAATACCAAGCGCAAATGGTATCGATGGACCGGGGAGACTCGGGACGGGAGTTTCTGCACGGTCTGACCTCCGAGCGTCCGACACGGCCCAATCAGCTTGGCGATGGAGTTCTGGGAGGCGACCCACCAACTGCTTCATGAGTTGGAGCGCAGCGTTCTCGCTTGCGGTCTAGAAGAGCGTCTCCGCAACGTTTCATCGGAAGAGTGTCCGGGATCTGGAAGTTGCTTCTTTTCTCTCCAAGTAGGTCCAAAACCGAGTTTGCGGCATGGCGTCCCAACGGACCGTTCAATCGGCCCTTCCAACCCATTTCGGGACGACCGTCCCAGCCGTAGGTGACGCCCTTCAGCTGGGCGTTGACGACGCTCTCCTTCAGCGCGTCGTTTGCCGTCGCGTTTGCGTCGTCGCCCCACATCAGCCCAACCGGTTTCAGTCGGCGCCAGGGATCCGATGACGCCACATCAGCAGCGTAAACGAATGTCCCGAAAACCCAACCGCTGGGTCCAGCTCTTGGATCACGAACCGCAATATCGATCTGAAGGAGATGCAGCGGCTGAACGCGCTTTGTAGGGTCGGCAGTGTTCCATCGCCGCTCCGGTCAAAATGGTCCCTCTCCATGCGGCGCATCATCCGGCACGGCTTCATGCGCCACGAGCTCCCTGTCGAACTTGAGGACGGCTCCATCGTGGCAAGCACGTCATCCGCCAGCCAGCATAGGCTTGTCTGGCCGCCGCCGAGCTTCTTCTCCGGCAGCAGGTTCGTCTCGCGCAGATTGTCCGGCACCATCTTCTTGTGGCCGCGGCGAGTCTGGAGGAACAGCCGGTCCGCGGTTATGGGCGACGGGATGTCCTCTTCCAGCACGATGGGTGTCGGCGATCGGGTCACCGACAGCAGCGCCTACTCCCTTGCCGCGCATGGGTGAGCACGCACGGGCGCTTCGCATAGCCAGCAAGACCTCTACGGTCGAAATGGCTGTTCAGAGTGCGCCTGCCTTTGGCGAAGCAAATCGTTGTTGACAGGCGTCGGCCCTTCCATATAGTCTTGGTATATACCAATGATCGCGACCGAGGGGAGGACGTCTCTACGCTCGAAAAGCACCGCAGAGCGGGAAATCCCGCCTGCAGGAGCATCTCGACTTTGCCCCGTCGCGCAGTCGAGCTTCGCATCGGCAGTTGTCCTCGCGGTCCATTGGTATATCCCAAAGGGCGGTCGGATCTCGCTGCGCGAAAAGTGAGTCGCGTCGTTCGTGGGAGCCCGGGATCTTTGAGCCAGAAGCCCGTTGGTGAGCATTTCACTGGTATCTACCAATCGGTAATGCCGTAAACAAGAGGGAGACTGGAATGAATATCCCACACAAGAGGTTCGCGGTGATTGCCGCTGCGGCCGTCATGATCGCCGGAGCGGGTTTGCCCGCACGAGCGGCGGACGTGGTGATTGTCGCAAACGGTGGCCCGCCCCAGGACGCCCACCGCCAAGCGATGTGGCAACCCGCCTCAAAGGCCCTCGGAATGACATTCGACGAGGACACTTCCCAGAGTTGGACCGAGGCCAAGGCGCAGGTCGATTCTGGTTCCGTCACCTGGGACATAGTGAACTTGAACATGGGCGAGGTGCCGCAGGCGGTTGCGGCGGGCATCTTGGTCAAGCTGCCTGCGGACATCGTTGACCGGACCCACTACGCTCCTGGTTCCGTGAACGACTACTGCATGGGAAACACAGTGTTCTCCATGGTCATCGCTTACAATACAGCCAAGTTCGGGAACAACGGGCCGAAGAACATGGTGGACTTCTTCGACGTGACGAAGTTTCCTGGCAAGAGGGCGCTGCTCCGCAGCCCGAGAAGCAATGTTGAGGCTGGTGCTCTCGCGTTGGGCCATTCTCAGAGCGAGCTATACAGCTACCTGCAGACGGACGATGGGCAGAAGGCTGTGCTCGACAAGCTCGCCGATCTGAAACCGACTGTCACTTGGTGGGACAGCGGTTCCCAACTAACTCAACTTATCAAGGACGGGGAAGTCGACCTGGCTTACGGTTTGGATGGTCGCATCAATGCGGCGATCGATGCCGGCGCGCCGTGGAAGATCGTCTATCAGGACGGGCTGCTCAGTGTTGATTGCTACGCAATCCTCAAGGGAAGTCCGCATCCCGAAAACGCTCTCAAGTTCCTCAAAGAGATCCTCAAGCCTCAATACACCAAGGACATGGTGAAGTACGTCGCCTACGGCCCCGCCGACCTGACGGCCTACGACGGCATGGACCCGAAGGTCCTTTCGAGGTTGACTCTGGCGCCGAAGAATCTGGTCGGTCAGTATCCTCAGGATGTGGACTTCTGGGGAAAGAGCGGGGCCAAGCTGTCGGAAGCGTTCGACGCGATGCTTGTGAAGTAGTGAAGACGGCCTTGGTGGCGGAGCTTCCGCCACCAAGGCCAACTCTAAAAAGCAGCCAAGTCTCGAGCACGCCCACCAAACCTCAAGTGCCGAGATAGATCACTTCATCGCCGCGGTCCTAGTCGTCTCGAACAGCGTCGGTCATGGTCCCGCGTCAGGAGACCGGCGACGAAGGGGAGGGAACCGTCAGGCGCTCGCGCAACAACCGGATACCGCAAGTGCTCAGGTCCAGGGCGACGACGTCTACCACCCTTCGAAGGCGTCCCCGATCGGCGGAAGCGAGGTTCGGGGCGACTGGCCACGCGTCGAAGCAGACGACAGCATGTCAGCCTGGATACGCCGCTAAAGCACCTTGCTAAGAAATGCGAGTTGCTCCCGCTCCTGGAATGAGCCGCCACCTTCATGATCATTGAAGGTGTAGGACTTGATCTCCTTGTCGCCCGCATAGGCGTTGAACGCCGCGTAGACCGTTGATGGCGGGCAGACCGTGTCCATCACCGCCACGGAGAACAGGGCTTTGGCCTTCGCTCTGCGCACGTGGTTGACGACATCAAAGTAGTTGAGCGTGGCGAAGGCAATTTCCACCATATCGCGGTGAACGGAGAGGTAGCGTGACACTTCGCCATAGCGATCGCGCGGCGCGAGTCCGACGGCTCTCGGAAAATCGCAGAGGAACGGGACGTCGGCTACCACCGCGTTGACGCTGGGATCGAGGCTCGCAGCGGCCAGCGCCAGCGCACCCCCCTGACTCCCGCCGGCTGTCGCAATCCGCGCCGGATCAATCTCGGCTCGGCTTCGCAACGCCTCGATGGCGCGCACGGCGTCGGTGAACACACGTCGGTAAAAATAGGTCTGCGGGCTCCCGATCCCTCGCGTCATGAACCCCGCATGCGACGAGTCCGACCCGATGGGATCGGGCGTTGCACCGACCGACCAGCCACCGCCCTGGCCGCGCGTATCCATCACCAGCAGCGGCCGCCCGGAAATAGGCCATAGCAAATGGTCCTGCGGGAAACCGCGGCCGCCGTTGTAGCCGATGAACTTCACCACAGCACCAGCGTCAAATGCGTTGCGCGGCTTGATATACCACCCCTTGATCGGATGCCCGCCCCAGCCGGCGAAGGTTACATCGAACACCTCGACTAGCGGGAGTCCGGCATCAACTAGCTCGAACGTCGCGTTAAGCGGCAGCGATCTCGCCTCAGCTAGGGTGGTCGACCAAAACGCGTCGAAATCGGTTGGTGGCACGATGCTGCTGCAATAGGACGGCAGGTCTGCGGCATTGAAATCGAAGAACGGCATTCACTTCTCCAAAATCGGTTCGGCAACCAATCGAGGTTGGCAGACCCCGAAAGTCACAATCAGTTCTGACCGCGGGCGCCCCGGCGCGGATGGCCGATGGGGGCAGCGGCTCGACGGGGCTTCAGCACCGCCCCCGCCCCGTCGGCAGCGCCGAGAAGTAACCGGAAGCTGAGAAATCATCGCCATGACGAACGTTCGCGACGCATCCTCCTAGGCCGACGTCCGGGCGAGCCCGTCACCAATCCATCACCACCTTACCCGAACTGCCGCTCCGCATCGCGTCGAAGCCAACCTGAAAATCGTCGATCCCGATCCGGTGCGTGATCAGTCCCGACACGTCGAGTGGCCCCTGAACGAGCGCGATCATCTTGTACCAGGTCTCGAACATCTCACGGCCGTAGATGCCTTTGAGATGCAGCATCTTGAAGATGACCTTGTTCCAGTCGATCTCGAAGCCGGTAGGCGCGATGCCCAAAATGGCGATCTTGCCGCCATTGTTCATGGTGTCGATCATGTCGCGGAAGGCGGGTGCGGCGCCTGACATCTCCAGGCCGACATCGAACCCTTCGCTCATGCCGATCGAGGGCATCACGTCGCGCAGCAGCTTCTCCTTCGAAGCATCGACGACATGCTGCACGCCGAGCTTGCGCGCCAGGTCCAGCCGGATCGGGTTGATGTCGGTGATGACGACTTTTCGCGCGCCGACGCACTGCGCCACCAGCGCGCCCATGATGCCGATCGGGCCGGCGCCGGTGACCAGCACGTCCTCGCCCACCAGATCGAAGGACAGTGCGGTGTGAACCGCATTGCCCAGCGGATCGAAGATCGCCGCGATCTCATCCGGCACGTCATCGGGGATCGGCACGACATTGTGCTGCGGGATGACCATGTACTCGCCGAAGGCGCCGGGGCGGTTGACGCCGACGCCCAGTGTGTTGCGGCAGAGATGCCCTCGCCCGGCGCGGCAGTTGCGGCAATGGCCGCAGACGATGTGACCCTCGCCCGAGACGCGCTGGCCGACCTTGTATTCGGTGACCGCGGCGCCGAAATCGGCGACCGTGCCGACGAATTCATGGCCCGTCACCATCGGCACCGGCACGGTCTTTTGCGCCCACTGATCCCAATTGTAGATGTGGACGTCGGTGCCGCAGATCGCGGTTTTCTTGACCTTGATCAGCACGTCGTTGGGGCCGATCTCCGGCACCGGCACCTCTTCCATCCAGATGCCGGGCTCGGCCTTGGCCTTCACCAGCGCCTTCATCATGTTGGACATTCTTGTGTTCCTTGAATCGCTTGATCCGGTACCGTTTTTCGGTGCCAGCCGGTCACGAAATCACGCCCAGTTCCTTGCCAACCTCGCCAAACGCTTCGACCGCGCGGTCGATGTCGGCGCTGGAATGGGCGGCCGACATCTGCGTGCGGATACGCGCCTGACCCTTCGGCACCACCGGGAAGGAGAAGCCGATGACATAGATGCCGCGCTTCAGCATGCGCGCGGCCATCTCCTGCGCCAAGGCGGCGTCGCCCAGCATCACCGGAATGATCGGGTGATCGGCGCCGGCAAGCGTAAAGCCGAGCTTGCCCATCCTGGAGCGGAAGCGATCCGCATTGGCATATAGGCGCTGGCGCAAGGCGTCGCCGTGGCGGATCAGGTCGAACACCTTGATCGAGGCGCCGGCGATAGCCGGCATCAGCGTGTTGGAGAAGAGATAGGGCCGCGAGCGTTGGCGCAGCCAGTCGACCACCTGCCTCTTGCCGGACGTGTAGCCGCCGGAGGCGCCGCCCAGCGCCTTGCCGAGCGTGCCGGTGATGATGTCCACCCTGCCCTCGACACCGCAGTGCTCGGCCGAGCCGCGGCCGTTCCTGCCAACGAAACCGACCGCGTGGCTGTCGTCGACCATCACCATCGCATCGTATTTCTCGGCCAAATCGCAGACGCCGCGCAGATTGGCGATGATGCCGTCCATCGAAAACACGCCGTCGGTGGCGATCAGCCGGAAGCGGCAGTCCTTCGCCTCCTTCAGCCGGGCCTCGAGATCGGCCATGTCGTTGTTGGCGTAGCGGAAGCGCTTGGCCTTGGAGAGCCTGACCCCGTCGATGATCGAGGCGTGGTTCAGCGCGTCGGAGATGATGGCGTCCTCCTCGCCAAGCAGCGTCTCGAACAGGCCGCCATTGGCGTCGAAGCAGGAAGAGTAGAGTATGGTGTCCTCCATGCCGAGGAAGGACGAGATCGTCGCCTCGAGCTCCTTATGCTCTTCCTGCGTGCCGCAGATGAAGCGCACCGAAGCCATGCCATAGCCATAGCGGTCGAGCGCATGCTTTGCCGCGTCGCGCAGGTTCAGGCTGTCGGCGAGGCCGAGATAGTTGTTGGCGCAGAAGTTCAGCACCTTTTCGCCGCCGACCTCGATCTCGGCGGACTGCATGGAGGAAATCACCCGCTCGGATTTGTAGAGCCCGGCCGATTTCAGGTCTTGGAGCTCGCTGTCGATATGGGAAAGGAAAGTCTGACTCATGCGCACATCCGCTCCTCGGTGGACGGATCAGGACTCTGATGCGCGTACAGGATCTCGTTGTAGGAGCCGACAATGCCCAGGTTTAGCGAGCCGTTGACGCCGAGCTTGTCGTCATCTGCCGGCGAGGAAACGGCAAAGCTGTGGGCCAGCTTCCCATAAACGAGGACAGAACGGTATGCACCGGTCTGTTTGGCCTCATCGAGGCGACGGAGTAGAGCGCTGCGCATGTCGGCGCTACGTGCCGCGACACGATCGGTCAAGTTCTGATCGCCTTGACGGTGGGCATTTGAGATTCTCCGTGGACAGCAGCAAACGGTCAGATGCCCGGCTTCAAGTAGTTGCCAGCAGGAGCTGCTTTCATGAACTGCGGCACCGGAGACGCCTCGCCAATGTAGACGCGGGCAGGTCGCGTGACGATGAATGCTACGTACTCTGCAACGTCCTCGGGTTGGAGCAGTTTCGAGTGATCATCGACATGGTTTTCGGCTCGCTGTTGAGTATCGACGGCTCCCGGGCAGAGCGCGGTGGCCTTGACGCCGAATTCGATTCCTTCGGAATCGGTCGTCTGGGTGAAGCCAAGCATGCCAAACTTCGACGCGGCGTACGCGCCGAATTTCGCAGAGGCCACTTTGCCGGCACGCGAGACGATATTGACGATATGGCCGCTTCGGCGGTCACACATATGCTGAAAGAAGGCTTGTGTACAAAGGAATGTGCCCTTGAGATTGATCGCCATCATCCAATCCCAGTCTTCCTCTCTTATGTTGGGAATGGCGTTGTGGATCGCCACGCCGGCGTTGTTTACCAGGATGTCCACCGCACCGAAGCGATCGAACGCAGCCTGCGCCAAGGCCGTGACCTGAGATTTATGCTGGATGTCGGTAAGGACGGCCAGCGCACCGGGACCACTCGCCCGGACCTCTGCTGCCACTGCTTCGATCTGGTCCATTTCGGGCGCCGCGAGAACGATGTTACAACCTTCCCTGGCGAGTGCGAGAGCGGTGGCGCGTCCGATACCCCGGCCAGCGCCTGTGATGACGGCGGTTTTGCCTTCCAATTTCACGAAAGATCACCTTTAACGTTGAGATCCCTGTTGCGGCCGTGCTGCAGGGGGGATGTTGAGGGTTAGTCCTGAGCGTCACAGTGATAGCGGCGAGGTTGGGTGCGAACTGCATCAGCGCTATTCAATGCTCCTTTGTCATTGGTATATACCAAATTGTCAAGGGCTTTGCTGCCAAATCTCGCGCACCATGGCTATCAGCGCGGCGCCGGTTGGGCCAAGCGCCTCGCTGGGGCGCTTCATTGGACTGGAGCCTGCACCAAAGTGCTCCGAATGGACCTTCTCCACTGTTTGGTTTATGCCAATGCCGGTTGCTCCGACCGTATTCAGGAATATGGATTGCGGCGGGCTTTGTTGCCCCAGCGTGCCGCCAGCTCTCGGCGGTTGGATAGCCCGGGCTGCCGAAGAAAGATAAGCTTATGGAAGACGCTACTTTGGACAGCGCCCCGTTCTACGTCAGGATCCAGAAAGATCTACTCAAGCTCATCCATGACAAAGAGGTTGAGCCGGGCGGACGCTTCCCCTCCGAAAGAGAGCTTTCGGTACGTTTTGGAGCCAGCCGGATGACCATGCGCAAAGCAGTTGATCATCTTGTGCAGGCGGGTGCGCTCGAGCGACGCGGCACGAGCGGTACGTACGTTCCCGACCATTTGTTTGACCGCCCGTTGAGCGACCACTCGCCATACAGCATCTCCGACGTCGTAAAAAAGGCCGGTCACACCCCAGGATCGAAGTTGCTGTTCTTCGAGCGACGGGAGGCCGATAACCTCGTTGCGTCAAAGCTCGGTCTGGACCTGGGCGATCCAGTTATCGCCATCGAGCGGCAACGGACAGTCGATGGAGTGCCAGTCTGTCTCGAATTCAGCCACATCCCAGCACGTCTCGTGCCAGGGTTGTCTGCAAGCGACCTGCTGGAGAACAATTCCCTCTATAAAGTTTTTCGGGAAACATTCCACGTGGTCCTGCATAGTGGTACCGGGAGCATCGGCATCCACTACGCCACGAAAGCGGAGGCAGAACTCCTTGACCTAAAGCCGGGGGCCTCTGTGCTCTTGTTTGACGCTGTGACGATAACGAGTGACGGCCACCCTTTTGAGTATCTGCGCTCTCTAAATCATCCTGATCGCGTAAGCTTCACAATTAACCAACCGCCGGGGAAGCCGGACGCTCGCCAGGGCAATCCCCCCATCCGCTGGATGTTCAACAGCTAGCCGGAACCAGTTCACGCTTCCTTTTAGGCTGTACGATGTCAAGCACTGGGAAGTGAACGCCTTAGACTCTGTGAGAGTTATGTATGCCGTTGGTGCAGGGCGCGGCCTCACATTTTCGGCAGACTGACAGCGCATTAGACGAGCCTGTCAAACGCGCACGCGTTCGGCAAGCAGGAGTATGCGGCTTGGAACCTGGAGACGCTGCCGCGCAAGCCAATCGGCACTGCACGTTTAAGGCGGCAACCCTGGCCAGCGCCGCAGTCAACCACCATCGACATCTACGCCGAACAAGCTTGTTTCAGCTCGGCCTTCTCGTTGCCGGAAAATCGTTGTTGACAGGCTGCGGGCCTCATGCATAACATTGGTATATACCAATGGCCGCGGGCTATGGAGGAGAATATCTCTACGCTCGAAAAAGAGCCAGCGCAGCAGGTATCAGCTCGCAGAAGCATTTCGATTTGAACGCCTCGCGCCGTCGAGCTTTGCATCGGCAGGCATTTCGGCCACCGCTGGTACATTCCAGCGGCAGGGGAAACTCGTTGCGCCGGAGAGCGGCTCACGTGGTTTGTGGCGGCAGGAGTTCTCGCGGGCGAAAGCCATTTGGTCGAGCACTTCACTGGTATGTACCGTCCGGTAATACCGCAACAGGAGGGAACTGGAATGAATAGCCGACGTCACAGGTTCGCGGTTATCGCCGCTGCCGCCATCATGATCGCCGGAGCGGGTTTGTCCGCACGAGCGGCAGACGTGGTGATTACCGGAAGTGGTGGCCCACCCCAGGATGCCCAACGAAAAGCGATGTGGCAGCCTGCCGCAAAAGCTCTCGGTATCACCTTTGACGAGGACACGTCCCAGGCTTGGACTGACGCCAAGGCGCAGGTGGATTCAGGTTCCGTCACTTGGGACATCGTAAACTTCAACATGGGCGAGGTGCCGCAAGCGGTTGCGGCGGGCATTTTGGTCAAGTTGCCCGCAGATATCGTCGACCGGACCCAGTACGCTCCGGGCTCCGTAAGCGACTACTGCATCGGAAATTCCGCCTTCTCAGAGGTGATGGGATACAACACCGCTAAATTCGGCGACAAGGGTCCTAAGAATATGGCGGAGTTCTTCGACACGAAGAAGTTCCCGGGTAAAAGAGCGATGACCCGTGCCGTGAAAGGCAACGCCGAGGCAGCTGCCCTGGCGCTGGGCAAGCCTCAAAACGAGGTTTACAGTTTCCTGGCTACGGACGAAGGCCAGAAGGAAGCGCTTGATAAGCTCTCGCAATTGAAATCGTCTGTGACCTGGTGGGATAGCGGCTCTCAACTCACCCAGCTGATCGTGGATAAGGAAGTTGACTTGGCCTACGGTTGGGATGGTCGCCTCAATGCAGCCATCACCGCAGGTGCTCCGTGGAAGATCGTCTATCAGGATGGAATCCTCCAGACGGACTGCTATGCGATCCTCAAGGGCAGCCCGCACCCCGAGAACGCCCTTAAATTCCTCAAGGAAATTCTCAAGCCTGAATACAGCAAGGATATGGTGAAGTATGTCGCCTATGGCCCTTCCGATCTGAGGGCCTACAAAGGCATGGACCCGGCTGTCCTTTCGAAGCTGACCCTGGCACCGCAAAACCTAGTCGGGCAGTACCCCCAGGATCCCGCCTTCTGGGGGGCCAACGGCGCAAAGCTGTCGGAAGCATTCGACGCGATGCTTCTGAAGCAGTGAAGATTGGCCTTGGTGGCGGAACCTCCGCCACCAAGGCACCACAAACCTCAAGTCCGGACGAAGCTTCAGAGCCATGCGGCGGGACGGTCCAGAGGGCTTGACCTCACCGAGTTCAGGCATGGGCATCTAGCAGGCGCAGCGCTGCATCGGGCATGCACCAGGGTTGGAACGCATAGGCCCTGAGACAACTTCGAAGTCAGGCTGAAATCAGAACTTAAGGGGATCGACTGACGATGGCCAACAACAGACCAGTTATTCTTATTTCCGGCAGTGACGGTGGTATCGGCTCGGCGATAGTCAGCGAATTGATGGAGCGCGGCTATCGGCTCAGCCTGGGTGCGATGAATGCTCGCGCCCTCGTTGAGAAATTCGGACCAGAGACACCCGACCGCATCTACCAGTCATTCGATGCTTTCGACCGCTCCAGTGCTAAGTCTTGGGTTGATCGAACAGCTAAGACATTTGGACAGATCGACGGGGTGGTGAACGCTATCGGGCTTGGTCTGCGTGTCACCATCATGGACGACAACGATGAAGACCTGGATAAGCTCTGGGAGGTGAACGTCAAGACGCCCCTGCGCCTTGTCCGGTTATGCATGCCGTATCTAGAGGCTTGCGGCAAGGGCCGTGTGGTCAACCTTGTTTCACTGGGTGGCAAGCGAATTAAGAATGTCACGGTCGGCTATGGCACGACGAAATTCGCCGCCATGGGGCTGACACACGCGATCAGGACTTATGGTTGGGATAAAGGAATTCGGGCAACAGCGCTTTGTCCTGGGTGGGTAAAGACGAGCATGAGCGTCAAGTCGCCCACCCTAAAGATTCAGCAGGACGAGATGACGGATCCGTCCACGATAGCCCATCTCGTCAGAACGGCGATCGAGCTTCCGAACAATGCTGCAATGGCCGAGATGGTCGTCAATTGCGAATTCGAAGATATCTTCTGATTTCAATAGTCGAGGATACAATGGAATATCGTCTACTCGGCCGTTCGGGCCTAAAGATCTCAACCGTCACAATGGGAACGATGACCCTAGGTGGCGTGGGTTGGGCGAAGAAGACCGGCGACTTGGGGGTCTCGGATGCCAGGCGACTCGTCGATCTCTGCATCGACGCAGGCGTCAATCTCATCGACACCGCCAATGTCTACTCCAACGGAGTAGCTGAAGAGATTATTGGAGAGGTCCTGGGTGGCAAGCGAAAAGGGGGCGTCCTTCTTGCCTCCAAGGCACGCTTCCAAATGGGTAACGGATTAAATGATGTTGGCTCCTCACGCCATCACTTGATCGCTGCATGTGAAGCAAGCCTGAAGCGGATGAGAACGGACGTCATCGACTTGTATCAGTTACATGAGTGGGATGGGCTGACGCCATTGGAAGAAACGATGGAGGCACTTGATACGCTGGTGCGTGACGGGAAAGTCCGTTACATCGGGTGCTCCAATTTCTCTGGCTGGCACATCATGAAGGCGCTAGGTGTCAGTGAGCGGGACAGACGTCATCGCTTCGTAAGCCAACAAATTCACTACACGCTTGAGTCTCGCGACGCCGAATACGAGCTCCTTCCAATTTCGGTCGACCAGGGACTAGGCGTTCTCGTATGGAGCCCACTCGCCGGCGGCCTGCTCTCCGGCAAACATCGCCGCAACCAGGCGGCGCCACAGGACAGCCGGCAATTTGCTGGCTGGACCGAACCTCCAATCCGCGACGAGAACCGTCTATGGAATATCATCGATGTGCTGGTGTCGATTGCCAATGGGCGCGGTGTATCCGCCGCTCAGATCGCACTTGCATGG
Organism: Mesorhizobium sp. WSM4904; assembly: GCF_029674545.1. Taxonomy (NCBI): domain Bacteria; kingdom Pseudomonadati; phylum Pseudomonadota; class Alphaproteobacteria; order Hyphomicrobiales; family Phyllobacteriaceae; genus Mesorhizobium; species Mesorhizobium sp. WSM4904. The sequence goes on from NZ_CP121354.1 coordinate 2,986,598, forward strand.
TCGCTTGGGCGAAAAGCCATTACGTCGGTCGTGATCGGCGGGCGTACTGATGCACAGTTCAAAGACAACCTGGCTGCGGCCGAACTAAAGCTGACAGCAGACGAGAGGAAGGCTTTGGACGAGATCAGCATGCCACCGGTAATCTATCCGTATTGGCATCAGAGGAACGAGGCCAGCGATCGACTGAGCGAGGCAGACTTGACGCTCCTAGGTCAACATCTTCTTTCTTAGTGCACGGTTGATTAGCTTCGTCGGCCGAAGAAGCAGATGGGTTGTGCTGCAAAACCGCCCGATCTCTTCATGATCCCGGGTGCCTGACTTACATGCGGGTGTGGGCCTGCTGCTTGATCGAGACGATCCATTGAACTGGTAGTGACATGTAGGGGCGCTACGCAGGGCAAGCTCAGCAGACCCTCGACCAAGAGTACCGGGAACATGACGCGACGCGACACAGTAGCGGCGGCGGTGCTATAGCGATCCTAACGAAAGTACTCAGCTGGTCTACTTGAAAGGAAATCTTTGCCAAGACGCACGGGACTGGCGTTATTCGGCCTGATCAACATCCTCCAATGTTACCAGAGCTTTCAACAGGATTGCCGGGATGACAAATTCGTCATTGACACCAGTCACGGCTTTCTCTAGATTGGTATATACCAACTGGCGCAACGCGGCGAGTGGCAATATCGGAGGGCGCATCTCGCCCAACGAGGAAGAAAACGCCGTGCGGTGGCAAAACCAGCAGGTAGCGGGGATGAGGTCGGCGCGGACTATCGTGTCGGACCCTCATCTCCAACTTGACACGACTTTCAATACAGCAGCGGCGCATCCTCCCGTGCCTCTGCGAAATGTGGCCGGCGAACTTTTTGTTCGTCGGCCACCCCATCATTCTGCGGCTGGGCGCACTAATGGACGCTAACGAGAGTTCAGAACACTACGCATACAGCGCTGATGTCGCGTCCAAGTCGCTTCCGATCTCCATTCGGTCTGTGAACAAGGCTTACGGCGCGGTCGCCGCGCTTAAGGACGTCAACCTCGACATCAAGAGCGGGGAGTTCATGACGCTGCTCGGGCCGTCGGGATCGGGCAAGACTACCCTTCTGATGGTTCTCGCGGGGTTTGTGCGTCCGCAAGCGGGATCTGTGATGTTTGGGGATGAAGAGGTCATCGCAAAGGCGCCTCACGAGCGAGGTATAGGGATGATGTTCCAAAACTACGCTTTGTTTCCCCATATGAGCGTGGCAACAAACATCAGCTATCCACTCAGGATTCGTAAATGGTCCAGGGAACGGATCGATGCCGCGGTAGACGAGGTGCTCTCCACGGTCCAACTGTCCGGGTATCAATCGCGCCGCATTTCCGAGCTATCCGGGGGGCAGAAGCAGCGCGTTGCGCTTGCTCGGGCCGTGGTGTTCAAGCCCAAGATTTTGCTGATGGATGAGCCGCTATCGGCACTCGATAAGAACCTGCGGGAGTTGATGCAGCTCGAACTACGCGGCATGCATGAACGCCTGGGCATGACAACGGTTTTGGTGACGCACGATCAACGAGAAGCCCTGACGATGTCAGATCGTATCGCCGTCCTGCGTAACGGCGAAATCGCGCAGGTCGACAGTCCCTCCGCCCTTTATAACGCGCCAACAACAGCATTCATCGCGGGTTTTCTGGGCGAGTCTGCATTCCTGGCAGTAACGTCGCGCGACGGCATGCCCTTTTACCGGGAGCAACCGATCGTGGTCCCTGACGGTAGTGCTGTTTTGGAAGACGGCTTCCTGGTGCTGAGGCCTGAGAAACTCGAGGTGGTCACTACGCATATACGACAGCCGGAATATAACTACTTTGAGGGATCACTGGAGCGTGTTCTTTTCCAAGGCGAGAGTAGCGTGGTCTTCGTTCGCTTGGCCAATGGCGAGCGCGTTGCTGTTCGGCGTCATTTGAATGAGGGAAACAGCACTGGTCTTCCTCCGGCAGGTAGCCGTGTCGCGCTTAGCTTGCATAAGAACGATAGCCGGATCGTTCGCGACGACTTGAAGCGCTGATATGACGACCGCTGCTTCAACCGCGACCACCGACTTCAACGTCGAAGTCCTACGCAGTGCAGAGGGACGGGAGCGCCGGATCCTTCTGTCGCTCACTCTGCCGGGCATCCTGCTTGTCGCATCCGTTATTCTGCTGCCGCTTTGCGTAATGCTGTATGAATCTTTCATCGGGGAGAGCGGTTCCTTCAGTGTGGAGAACTACACAAGGCTGTGGACGAGCCCGGTCTATGGACAGGTCTTCGAACTGACCTTCAAGGTATCCTTGTTTACCACCTTGCTGGTTGCGATCATCGGCTATCCACTGACGTATGCACTCTCGCAGTTGCCCGAGCGCTCGCAGAACCTGGCCCTGCTGTGCGTCCTGCTACCGTTTTGGACGCCGGTACTCGTACGCACCTACGCCTGGTTGGTGCTCCTCCAAGACAACGGCCTGATAAATAAAGGACTCACGGGGCTTGATTTGATCTCGCAGCCCTTGCCGCTCAGCCACAACATGACCGGCGCGCTCGTTGGAATGGTGCAAGTGATGCTGCCTTTTCTCGTGCTGCCACTCTTCGCGTCGATGAAGGCGATTGACCCCAACCTTATGGCTGCCGCGTCCAATCTCGGTGCCAAGCCTTCTCGAGCTTTCAGGGACGTCTTTTTCCCATTGTCACTGCCTGGATTCCTTTCGGGGCTCTTGATCGTCTTCGTCCTCTGCCTTGGGTTCTATGTTACTCCGGCAGTTCTGGGTGGCGGCCGCGTGATCATGGCTGCGATGCGTATCGAAGCCAATGTCCGGGCCTACTCAAACTGGGGCGCCGCTAGCGCGCTTGGAATTGTCCTTCTGCTTATCACTGTCTTTCTGATCCTCGTGGCTGGCTTCGTCGGTCGTAAGGCAGGCAAGGGGATGTTCCGATGAAGTGGCTGCTGCAACCGGCGTCTCTAACCCAGGTCACACATTTGCAGCGGCTTTGGTTGTACGCCCTTACAATTCTGACGCTAGTATTTCTCGTCGCGCCAACGTTGATCGTCATTCCGATGTCCTTTTCGGGGTCGAAGTTCCTTCAATTCCCGCCTAAGGACATTTCTCTCACCTGGTACGTGAACTACTTCACGTCGCGACAGTGGATGCAGGCGACATGGGTCTCGGTTAGCGTCGCCATACTCAGCATGCTTTCCGCGACCGCAATAGGTACTGCGGGGGCTTACGGAATCTGGGTCGGTAAACCGCGCTTCAGAGCGGCGATCTGGGGTCTATTTGCTCTCCCAATGGCAATTCCCGTGATCCTGCTGGCGATAGGATCGCTATTCGTGTTCGCCAGGTTGGGTCTCGTGAATACAACGCTCGGCCTGACCCTCATGCACACGGCAATGGCGCTGCCGTTCGTAATGATCGTCGTTACGGCGGGTCTGGCTTCGTACGACATCAATCAGGAGCACGCTGCGCGCAGCCTCGGTGCTTCTCGTCTGTACGCTTTCTTTACCGTCACCCTGCCGCAGATCAGGTTTTCCGTGATTTCGGCGATGCTGTTTTCGTTCTTCGCATCGTTCGATGAAGTCGTTGTGGCGATGTTTATATCTACTGGACCCGGCTCGACCCTAAACCGCAAGATGTTCAATTCACTTAGGGACGAGCTCGACCCAACGATCGCTGCGATCTGCACCTGCCTGATCGCCATTTCGATCCTGCTAATCGTCATCGGCCAACTCACCAAACCTCGCTCACCGAAATAGCGTCGATCACACGAGATCGATGCGACAAGTCAAACCAGTCAAAACATCGAAGGACTCACGATGATTACCGAACAAACTGACGCTCAAATCAAAAATGCGTTGAACGCCGTGGCTGGTCGCGAAAATGTCACCGACATCTTCTTTGTCGCCTGTGGGGGCTCGTACGCGCACATGCTTCCAAACCAATACATCGTGGAGCGCGAAGCAAAGGCGATCATCGGCAACGCGCTCAATGCGGCCGAGTTCAAGGCGCGGGCGCCGAAACGCCTGGGCAAAAATTCCATCGTCATCGCCTGTTCCCATTCGGGCACGACCCCGGAAACCGTGGAGGCGGTCAAAATCGCCCGCGCCGCGGGTGCTCTGACCATCTCATTGACACATGATCTTGGTAGCCCGCTCGACCAGGAGTCCGAATATATAGTCTCCTACGTCCATGCACCCCTGACCATGTCGCCCATTCATTCGGCAGCGGTGTTGCAGAGGCTGACCTTCGGCATTCTCAAAATCCGAGAAGGCAACCCAAGGGCCGATGATTTCGAGAAGGGCTTGGCGGCGTTCCCCGCTCTCGCGGAGAACCTCGTCGCTGACCACGGTGGCAAGGCCGCTGAATTCGCGGAGACGCATAAACGCGAAGCGATTATCTATACGATGGCGTCGGGAGCGAACTTCGGACAGGCCTACTCATTCGCCATTTGCCTTCTGCAGGAAATGCAGTGGGTTCACTCGGCGGCAATACATGCCGGCGAATATTTCCACGGCCCGTTCGAGATCACTGACTTTGACGTGCCGTTCATCCAACTCATGGGTTTGGGACCATCCCGCGCGATGGACGAGCGCGCGCTCGCCTTCGCGCAGAAATACAGTAAGCGCGTGACGGTGGTGGACGCGAATGATTTCGGCGTGACCTCATTGCCCGAAAGCGTATCCGAGTATCTCGCGCCGTTGGTCTTCTCGCCTGTCTTGCGTGCCTACGCCGACAAGCTGTCCGAGGCCAAAGGTCATCCGCTGACCGTCCGCCGCTACATGTGGAAGATGGAATACTGACTTCCAGGCTTTTTAGGTACCCAGCCTGCCTGCGTGCGACCACCTCAACGCCCAGGCTCGCTGGTCGGCTAGATGATGACGAAAGGATGGCTGAAGCGTGCAAATCGCTTCTGCCACCTACGGTCGAACGCCCAGATCCACAAGATTCGAAGGTTCTGCATCATGTCTTCCGCCTCGCAATTCGAACGTGGGCTCGTCGGGGTCGGTGATAACGTCGTTGACCATTATCTCGATCAAGGCGTCTACTACCCCGGCGGCAACGCCTTGAACGTTGCCATCCTCGCTCACCGGTTCGGGGTGGCCAATAGCGCCTATATCGGCATTTTGGGCTGTGATCAGGAGGGCGCCCATGTGCGGGCCAGCATCCTGGCCGAGGGACTCTCAGATAGCCAACTGCGCGTCGTGAAAGGCGAGACGGGCAAGGCGAAAGTAACTCTGGTCGACGGTGATCGTGTCTTCGTTGGCTCCAATAAGGGAGGTGTGCGCAAGAGGGTGATGCTGCGCATGGACGACGATGATCTCGACCTCATCTCTCGGCTGGGGCACGTGCATTCTTCGTGCTTCAGTTATCTCGAGCCGGAACTCCCTCGCATCCGCGCGATTGCTCATGGCCTTTCGTTCGATTTTTCAACTGGTCGCGATAGGGACTACTTCGCCGCGATATGTCCGCTCGCGACGATCGCATTCTTTTCGGGTTCGGACATGAATGACGCCGAGACAGAGGCGTTCATCCGGGAGGCACATCTGCTCGGCGCGCAGACAGTGTGCGTTACCCAAGGCGAACGCGGCGCCGTCTTTAGCGATGGTCGGTCGACTTTACGTCAGGGAATCGTGCAAGCCAAAGTGGTCGACACGATGGGAGCTGGAGATGCGTTCATCGGAGGCTTCCTTGCCGCTATGCTCCAGGGGGCCTCAAGTGAAGCATCGCTTTTACATGGCGCGACATCTGCAGCGGCAGCTTGCGAGTGGTCAGGAGCCTTCGGCTATCCACATCCCACTAGTTAGCGGCGGGATGCGAGCAGGGTGCTTCTAGCGTTAGGAATCCGGCCCCGTAGACCCGGCCATTCTTGCTCGAAGCATTACGTAGCCGATGACGGTCCGTTGCTCAGCATGAGGTTGAGGCCGGCGAGTTGCACAGGCCCCCGCTAATCGGCAGCTAGCAACGAATGGGAGCTATGATAGTGCCTCAAGCGGATGTCCTAGGGCCTGGTATCGCCCATCTTTCATCAATCGGCGCCGCGATAAGGGTGCCGTCGATATCGCCCGATCGTAGGCTCTCCAGACTCTGAGATGCGGACTGCGTATGCACGACGTCTTTCATAGATTTGTCGAGCACCTGTCCGAAAGCACCAATGCGGCTGATCTACGCGATGCCTTGGCCGAGACTGCGTCCTCGCTTGATCTGCCCTCATTCGCTTATCTCCTGCCATCGCTCGGTTCGCGTCGGGGGACCGATCTGATCTCCACCTATCCTCAACCATGGACATCTCACTATCTTAATAGCCGCTACGAACATGTGGACCCGGTAGTCCAGCAGGCCCGGCTAGGCCCGGATGCATTCCGCTGGGATGCGGACGGAGGCGATCTAGACTTGTCGACCCCACAGCGGCAGTTGATGGATGAGGCGACCCAATTCGGCATCCGCTGTGGCTTTACAATTCCGATCCATGACCGTCGGGGGATGTTTGCCGCGCTAACTTTCGTCTCAGATGAACGGCGGCCGCTTTTCTTTCGCATGATTGAGCGCTACGAGAGCGCGCTGCAATTGGTGGCCGTCTTCTTTCACATCCAGGCACGTCGCAGGCTGACGTCGGAGCCAATGGTGGATGGCGTCGCTTTGTCCCGTCGGGAAACTCAGTGCTTGCAATGGGCTGCTCGCGGCAAATCGGATTGGGACATCGGCCGCATTCTGGGAATTAGCCAGCGCACTGCCGCCTTTCATCTGGACAATGCCAAGAAGAAGCTTGGCGTGCGAACCAAAACCCAGGCAGCCATCCGCTTCGCATTATCGAGATCGACAGATCTGACCTGACCACCCCACCACGCTGTATACATGCACAGGTTGTGGCGACAAGGACCTTCGCCTCCAATCACGACCGATATTTGTCGCGAAGGAGAAGGCCGCCATGATGCAGTTGATCACGCCGGATCGTTACGCTGAATTCAGCCACGAGCTCGAGGAGATGCACCGCTTGCGACATCGCGTCTTCAGGGATCGCCTCAAATGGGACGTGCCGGTCAACGGCGGTTATGAAGTCGACTCGTTCGACGCCCTGGGCCCCCACTATCTGCTGCTCAGGGGACCGACTGAACGCATCGAGGGCTGTGTCCGCCTGTTGCCCACCACCGGCCCGACAATGTTGCGCGACAGCTTCTCCATTCTTCTTGGCGGCCGCCAGGCGCCGGCAAGCCCCGGGATCTGGGAGAGCAGTCGCTTCGCGCTCGACGTTCCGCCCTCCGCGCCTAAGGAGGCTGGCATTGCGCTCGGCACTTACGAACTGTTCGCCGGCATGATCGAGTTCGGCCTGTCCCGCAACCTGCACACTATTGTCACCGTGACGGATTTGCGCATCGAGCGGATCCTGCGCCGTGCCGGCTGGCCGCTCGAGCGGTTGTCCGATCCGCAGACGATCGGCGACACGCGCGCGGTCGCGGGCTTTCTCGAAGTCTCTACCGACATCCTGGAGGTCATTCGCGGCAATGGCGGGATCAAGGGCCCCGCGCTGTGGGCGCCGGTCATGAAGAACGGCTGATCGGAAGGCTCATTCCACCCCGTTTGGGAACGTATGATGAGCGATTCGAGTTCTGGTCTAGCCTGGCCGGATTGGCAGGACAAGAATGCCTATCACTATTCCGCGTCGCTCACCAGCCGCGGCTGGGCCTGGGAGTTTTTGAGGCGCAATCGGATTTTCCGAGCTGAGATAGCCGCGGCCTTGCGATGGATTGATTCATCAAAAACGCTGACTGGTACCATATTTCGGATGCCGCCTGGAGCATTCGATCTTTCGTCCTGGGGGCTGATTTTTTGCAAGCTCGATCGAAAGTAGCGCGGACGTCTTCTGGCGTCCGCGGCTATGTCCGCATGTTCTTGACGTTGCTGCCAAGCGGGCGCCGCGATCACCCAAGACGGACATATTCGATGTCTCGACCCTATCCTGCCGGGTGTCCGTCCTTCATGCGGAAGATGGGCATCAGGACGTCCTGTTCACCGACGGTGTCCGGAACCTGCAACTGGCAGTTTCCGGCGCGAATCTCATCGAGCCCGTGCGCTTGACGGCCAACGTCCTCTGGCCATCCGCGGAGACGAAGCAACGTCTGGATAGTCTTGCGTGCTTGAATGCCCTCCGATCGACCGGACGACTTCCACCGAGATTGTTCCCGGCCGAGCCCCGGTGTGCCCGATTGCGATGGGTTCTGCGCGCGCTCGACGGCTCGATTGCCGGCGCCTCGCATCGCGAGATCGGCCTCGCCCTGTTCGGGAAGGCTCGCGTCGAGCAGGATTGGGCCGATCCCGGCGACCATCTCCGTGACATGGTGCGTCGTGCGGTCAAACGCGGGCGCGTGCTCATGAACGGTGGATACAGGCGGTTTCTGCTGTAAGCTCGCCTTCGGCCGGTCAGCTGGGGAACAATTCCTTATACCCGCTCTCTATCAGCCAGCGCGTGCGCTCAAGATGACTTCGAACCGCTTTGCGGGCTCGAACCGGCTCCCGCTTGGGATCGATGCCCAATATGGTCAGCGCCATCTCTTCTTCGCTGGCATTGTCGGCGCACGCGTCGATGAGACTGAGATAGATGGAGAAGTGTCTGCTGTCGTAGGCGGTCAGGTGATCCGACCAGGGCACTTCGCTTTGGATTTCCGTTTTCATCTTGTCTGTTAGTTCAGCCTTCGGGTGGCTTGCGATCCAGAATGACGTCCTCTGACCGGCTCATCATAGCGAATAGGAACGATCATTCCTAGAACGATAGTTCCCGTTCTGGTCGGTATCTGGCCATGGATCTCAAGGAGGTCATGGCGGTCAACATGCGTCGTGTGCGCCATGATCAGGGCCTGACGCAGGAAGAATTGGCGGCACGCGCAGACCTGAGCATGCGCTATGTCGGGTCAATCGAGCGTGGTCGGGTCGCGGCAAGCGTGACAGTTTTGGGACGACTTGCAAAAGCCCTCAACGTTGATCCTTGTGATCTAATCAAGCAGTTGTAGTAAGCGGCTCAACTGGCTTGTCCGTTCGCATCTCTCGAATGAGGGCGCCTGCGCGCTGATGGCGCGCACCGGTTGCTCGTGAACCGAGCCCGCTTTCCTTCGACAGGCTCAGGCGGTCTCGGCCATACGGCTTCGCCCCTTGGCGCATGCAGCCCTTGCGGGCTGTGACGGTCGCCGGCCCTTCGGGCGGCGCAGTCTTTTTGGGTTGGCCTTTCCGGCGGCGCGGTGTGGGCGGCTCTCCCTTCTAGGCCCGCCGCGACGGCCCGCAACCCTGCGCTTCGCTCCGGGTCCTCCACTTCGTTCCGGTCCTGCGGATGCCGGCCGCCTCTGACGGCGGGCCTTTCCGGTCGTTTTCGCCGCCCACCCCGCTTCCGGGGAAGGGCGCAGCGAGAGTTGCGAGCGGAGATCAGATCATGCGCAAGACTGGCAAACGTGGAGCCCGTGGTGAGGTCGGCGCAAAACAGGGCGAGCCGCTTAAGCGCACCCTCTATTCCGAAATCACCGACCGCATTATCGCCGATCTCGAGCGGGGTTCGGTGCCTTGGGTCAAGCCATGGGGGAGGGCGAAGGCGGCGCTTGGTCTGCCGAAGAATGCCGCCACAGGGCGCAGCTATTCTGGCATCAACATCCTGATCCTGTGGGGTGCGGTCATCGAGCGCTCATACCCGGGCCAGAACTGGCTGACCTTCCGGCAGGCGCTTTCGCTCGGCGGCAATGTCCGCAAAGGCGAGCACGGCACGACCATCGTTCACGCCGATCGCTTCATCCCAAAGAATGAAAAGGAACGCGCCAAGGCCGAGGACACCGAGCCGCACGCGGTACCCTTCCTCAAGCGCTTCACCGTGTTCAACGTTGCGCAATGCGATAGCCTGCCGGAGCACCTTTACAGCAATGCCGAACCGCTGCCCGAGCGCGAGATCGTCCCGAAGGCCGAAGCGCTTATGCGCGCGAGCGGCGCTGATATTCGCATCGGCGGTGACCGCGCATTCTACTTGCCTGCCGGCGATTTCGTGCAACTGCCGCCGCAGCCGGCCTTTTTCGAACCGGTCAACTACTATCGCACCGCTCTGCATGAATTAGGCCATTGGACGGGTCATCCGACCCGGCTCGCGCGTGATTTGTCCGGTTCATTCGGCTCCAAGGCCTATGCGCGCGAAGAACTGGTCGCCGAGCTCACGGCCGCCTTCACCTGTTCGAGCCTCGGCATCGAGCCGACCGTGCGCCACGCCGATTATATCGGCTCATGGCTGACCGTGCTGCGGGAGGATAATCGCGCCATTTTCCGCGCCGCCAGCCTTGCCTCCAAAGCCGCTGATTTCCTGCTCGCCTTTCAGGCTGACGAGAGAAGCGGCGCGCAAGAAGGGATGGCGGCATGACCGCGCGCGATCCCGTTCCGCTGCAGAGCGAGCCGACGCCGGAAGGCGAGCAGACGCTCGTTCCCGGCGTCCGCCCAATCACCGCGCGTGACCGGCTGGCGCTGTTGATAGACGCGCCGATGCGCCCGCGCACGGCACAGAAGCCGCTTGATATCGGCCTCTTCGATGAGGCCCGGCGCAATCAACTCGACCTCTTCTGACAAGGAGTGTTGCCATGATCCTGATCACCGAAGACCTGCGCGCGCGGCTGCTCGCCAACGGCGCGACCGATACGGAAACCGACCACGTCCCCGTCATGAAACTGTTCAATCCGGCAGGTGCCGCGACCTGGCTTCTGACCGAACTCGACGCAGACGGCGACACGCTGTTCGGACTTTGCGATCTCGGTTTCGGGTTCCCGGAACTCGGCAGCGTCAGCCTTGCGGAACTTGAGGCTGTAAAAGGGCCGCTTGGGCTTGGCATCGAACGCGACGTTGATTTCGAAGCGCGTTTTCCGCTGTCCGTTTATGCCGAAGCCGCTCGGCTATCCGGCCACATTACCGAGACCGAGCGGCTTTTGCGGCAGGCTGCCGCATCCCTCGAAATCCCAATGCCCGAGTTTCCGCCCGACAGGACGGAATGACCGCGCCGATAGGCGCAAAACCCGCCCGCCGCTCGGCCTTTGGCCTCGCGGGAAAGGGCAATTTCAACCAGTGCAAACAAGGAGACAGAACCATGCAGCTTGCCCACGTTTCTATCGACCATTTGAGTATCTCGGCGGCCAACATGCGGCATTCCAAACGCGCGCCCGATATCTCCGACATCCTGCCGTCGGTGCGGGCACGCGGCGTGCTGGTGCCGCTGCTGGTGCGGCCGAACGGATCGCCGGACAGCTTCGAAATCGTCGCCGGACGGCGGCGCTATTTCGCGGCCAGAACCGTCGCCGACGAACGCGGCGAGGTCGACCCGCTGCCATGCGCCATCATGGAGGATGGTGACGACGCCGATGCGCTGGAGGCCTCGCTGATCGAGAATACCGCGCGGGACGATCCCGACGAGGTTTCGCAATGGGAAACCTTCACACGGCTCATCAAGGAGGGGCGCGGCGTCGCCGATATTGCCGTCACCTTCGGGCTCACCGAGCATCAGGTGAAACGCATCCTGGCGCTTGGTGATCTGTTGCCCAAAATTCGCGAGGCCTATCGGCGCGAGGAGATCGATACCGAGACGGTGCGCCATCTCACGATGGCCTCCAAAGCGCAGCAGAGGGACTGGCTGGCGCTCTACGCCGATCCCGAGCAACATGCGCCGCGCGGCTGGCAATTGAAGCAATGGCTGTTCGGCGGCCAATCGATCTCCACCAAAGTCGCGCTCTTCGCCATCGAGGATTTTCCCGGCTTGATCGTGTCCGACCTGTTCGGCGAGGAAAGTTATTTCGCCGACGCGGACCTCTTCTGGCAGAAGCAGAACGAGGCAATTGCCGCCAAGCGTGATGCCTATATCGAAGCCGGATGGTCCGAGGTGGTGGTGCTGGAACCCGGCCAGTACTTCCATTCGTGGGACTACGAGAAGACGCCGAAGAAGAAGGGCGGCAAGGTCGTCATCACCGTCTCGCAGCGCGGCGAGGTCGAGGCTCACGAAGGCTACCTGTCGCGCAAAGAGGCGCGCCGCGCTCGTTCCAACGGCGAGGCAGGCGAGGAAGCAGAGACACCGGCGAAACCCTCACGGTCCGAGCTCAGCGGACCGATGCAGAACTATGTCGATCTGCATCGCCACGCAGCCGTGCGGACAGCCTTGCTTGACCATCCGAGCATCGCCCTGCGCCTGATGGTGGCTCATACCATTACTGGTTCGAGCCTTTGGCAGGTGCGTCCTGAGCCGCAGCGCGCCGCAAACGAGTCGGTGGCCGCAAGCATCGCCAGCTGCAAGGCCGAAGCCGCTTTCGCTGAAAAACGGCGCGAGGTTCTGGCACTGCTCGGTACGATCGACGAGGAAGGTCCCGTCGCCGGCGGCAATGGCGACGACTTCGCGCTCGCCAGTGTCTTCGCGCGTCTGCTGGTTCTTTCGGACGAGGATGTCTTCAGCGTCCTGACCCTCGTGATGGCCGAAACGCTCGCCGTCGGCAGCGCCATCATCGAGGCGCTCGGCAACCATCTTGACGTCGATATGCGCGACCATTGCCAGCCGGACAACGCCTTCTTCGAGCTGTTGCGAGACAAGGAGGTCGCCAATCAAATGCTCGCCGATGTCGGCGGCACACACGTCGCCGAAGGCAATGCTTCGGAGAAGGTGAAGACGCAAAAGAAGATCATTCGCGATTTTCTTGCCGGCGAGAACGGCAGGCAGAAAGTCGAATTCTGGCTGCCGCGCTGGATGAAATTCCCGGTCGAATCCTACACGGATCGCGGCGGCTTCCGCACCGCCGATCAGTGGTCCAAGGTCCAGTCGCTGTTCGTGTCTGAATGATCATTTCCGTAAGGCGGGTGGCGACGTTGCGGACGTCGCCGCTCGTCCGCATGCCGGGCTGTATCGAGCGCGCGGCAAGTGCCTTCGGTGTCGCCGGGCCGCTCCAGTTCTCACCCGGCGCACCATCCTTTGATCTTGGGGCGAAACCTTGGCCGCTGGTCTGGATCGGCGCTGGCTGCGTGGGCAGGATTGCGTTGGCACGGCACCGGAGTGCCGGTGGTCTCAACAGTAGCTTGGCCTTTGTCTGGCTCCGTGACCGCGTCTCCAGTCCATCTTCGTTGCTTGTTGCCAGGACCATTCCCCTGCGGCTGGCTTGTCGACCTATGGGCGGATCCGGCCCGCCCGAAACCCTCGCCAGCAACTTCTTTCCCCGCCGCCTGCGGCGGCTCCTCGCGCCGCTTCGCTTCAAAAAAGCTCCCCGCTCGGGTCCTCCGCTGTCGCTTCGGCCCTTCGGGTTCGGGCGGGTCGGACGCGCCCATCACGGTCCGCCATCGCAGGGGAATGGTCCCCGGCGACAGCAAAAAGGAGACTTTCAAATGACCGCGATCGGATATGTCACCAAGCAGGAGAACGGCAGCTACAAGGGCCAGCTCAAGACGCTCAGCGTTCGTGCTGACATCGACATCGTGCCCAACCAGGCCAAGGGCGCCGACAGCCATCCCGACTTCCGGGTGCTGACCCAAGGCGTCGAAGTCGGCGCCGGCTGGGTCCGGACCGGCGAGGCTTCCGGCAAGGATTATGTGAGCCTGTCGATCGCCGCCCCCGAGTTCGGACCGCGAAAACTCTACGCCAATCTCGGCCGCGCCGCCGGCCAGGACGATGATGACACCTATGCCATCATCTGGAACCCGGCCGACTGACCGGCACTGAGAAAGCCCCCGCGCCGCCACCGGCGCGGGGGCACTTCCAAAGCTCTCCATCCCCGCCCCAAAGGGGCGGCGAAAACTCCCGACCGACTCTTCGCCCGTCCCGCAAGCGCTCTCGCTCGCTGATCCTTGGCACGGCCTTCCATCGGCGAAACGAGGATCATCATGGACGACGAAAACGAACGCGCTGCCCGCGCCAAGAAGGGCAGTCCGTTCCTCAACACGGCGCAGGCTGCCTTCTATATCGGCCTTTCACAACGGACATTGGAGAAGATGCGGATCAAGGGCTACGGCCCAAAGTTCCGCAAGCACGGCCGCTTCGTCCGCTACCACATAGACGAGCTCAATGAGTGGTCGAAAGGCCGCCAGAACGAGATCGATACCGATGATGGAGGCCGCTCATGAGCCGGCGCCCGTCCATACATCTGGCCGGCAGTGCTCTGCGTCGAATTCGGGCACGCAAGGTGATCGCCGTTGCTGCGATCGGCCTCAGCCTGATTGGCATCACGGCCTTCGCCAGACCGGCGCCTTGGCTCGTCTGGAACGCCTCGGCGAGTGCGCCGATCGGCCTCTACCGCGTCGTCACTGGAGCGCCATCGCGTGGCGATCTCGTCCTCGCACGCGCACCGGAATTCATTGCCGATGTTGCTGCTGAGCGCGGCTATCTGCCTCGCAATGTGCCGCTGGTCAAGCGCGTCGCAGCACTACCGCGCGAGCATGTCTGCGCTTTCAACGAAGCGATCATCATTGGCGGCGAGATCGCCGCGCGGCGGCTCGCAACCGATACCCAAAACCGTCCGCTGCCTTGGTGGAGGGGCTGCCGTTTGCTGGCAGGCGACGAGGTTTTCCTGCTGAACGGCGACGCTCCTCGCTCCTTTGACAGCAGGTATTTCGGGCCAGTTCCGATCCAAAACATCATCGGGAGGCTCGTGCCGCTATGGACCGAGTGACCCTCCTCATGCTTGGCATGATCGCTGTCGCGCCATGCGCCTGTTCCGCCTCGACCGACGCTGAGCCGGTCGCCATCTCCCTAGGTCCGCAGCTTGGAAAGTGGCAGCAGTTCGTTACTGAAGCAAGCCAACGTTTCCGTGTCCCGCAGGTCTGGATATACGCTGTCATCGATGCCGAGAGCGGCGGCAGGACCATGCTCCACGGTCGTCCACTCACCTCGCGCGCCGGCGCCATGGGCCTCATGCAGGTGATGCCCAAAACATATAACGAGATGCGGATCGAACACGGTCTCGGCGCCGACCCGTATGATCCGCTCGACAACATTCTGGCTGGAACCGCTTACCTGCGCGCCATGTATGACCGGTTCGGATTCCCTGGTTTGTTCGCTGCCTACAACGCCGGACCGGAGCGCTACGACGACCATTTGCAGCGCGGACGACCGCTGCCGTCCGAGACGGTCGATTATCTCAGAAAGCTCAATGCGGCCGGCGTTTCGGCTGCGGATATCAACGTGTTCAAGAGCAAATCTCCACCCGCAAAGGCGCCCAAAGCGTCCTCCGGGCGGTCACTCTTCTTCCTGCGCGACGGCGTTCGCGCGGGCAATCCGAACGGGCAAATTCTGGTGCCGCTCGGATCAGATCGAGCTGGATCGGAACGGCCGGACGGCAGGTGAGGTCCGAGTGTGGCGAATTTGGTTGGAGGCGGGTGGGGGGAGGTTCGCGGAAGGCAAGATAAAGGGACCGCCTCCCGGAGGCGGTCAAGTCTTTGTCTGCACATCGTTTTTGCCGGAGGCTGTTCACGTGCCTTGGAGGCTGATGACGGCAACCCTTTGATCTGGCGCCAGATTTCCGGGAAGCTTCACGTGAAGAATGATGAATTCAGGCCGAAGCTTGGCAAAATCGGCTCGCAGGGCTCGAAGGCAGGAAAGCGCTTCGCCGGCCAGGTCCGGGCGGCGATCAACCGAGCCGGCGGCAAACCCCGTCGTGGCGGCCGCTTCACAGGAAGCCGGGCAGGGCGTGGTGGCGCTGCTGCGGCGCTGCTCAAATCACGCGATCGCTACGCCGCCTTTCGGCTGCGACGTGTCGTCGTCAAGGCACGGGTCGTCAAACTGGCCGGCAAGGGTTCGGACGGAGCGCGCGCACACCTGCGCTACCTCCAGCGCGACGGCGTCACCCGCGATGGCGAGTCTGGCCAACTCTATGGTGCTGACAAAGATCGGGTCGATGGCAGAGCCTTCCTCGATCATGCCGACGGCGACCGGCATCAGTTCCGTTTCATCGTCGCTGCCGAAGACGGCATTGGGTATGACGACCTCAAGCTACTGACCCGGCGCCTTATGGCGCAGATGGAAGAGGACCTCGGCACGAAGCTCGACTGGGTTGCCGTGGACCATTTCAACACAGGTCATCCGCACACCCACATCATCGTCCGTGGCAAGGATGATCGTGACGAGAATCTGGTGATCGCGCGCGAGTACATCTCCTCTGGTCTGCGAGAGCGGGCGGCCGAGCTGGTGAGCCTCGACCTTGGTCCGCGCACGGATCGCGAAATAGAGCAGCGCCTGCGCCAGGAAATGGAGCAGGAACGCTTCACCAGCATCGACCGCCAGCTGCTACGCAATCGAGATCACGACGGACTTGTTGCGCCGGATGGGCGGGATGCATTTCGCCAGACGTTGCAGCAGGGACGCCTGCGTAAGCTCGAGCGGATGGGTCTTGCGGCGGAAATCAACGCGGGCCGCTGGCGCCTGGACGATGAGCTCGAAGCAACACTGCGCCGGTTGGGCGAGCGTGGCGACATCATCAAGACCATGCATCGTGAACTGACTGGCCGGGGGCCTGCTCGCAGTGCCGCAGACTATGTTGTCCATGATCGGCCGGGACAAGAGACCCAGCCTATTGTCGGGCGCGTTGTCGCGCGCGGACTGAGTGACGAGATCAACGACCGGCATTACCTCATCGTCGACAGCCTGGACGGTAAAAGCCACTATATCGACATCGGCAAAGGCGATGCCAACGAACCGACCCCTGACGGCTGCATCGTCCGGGTCACACCTCGGAATACTGAGCCCAGACAGGTCGATCGCACGATCGTCGACGTCGCGGCGGTGAACGGCGGCCGCTACAACAGCGATATCCATCTCAGGCACGATCCATCAGCCACCGAACGCTTTGCCGAGACCCACGTCCGTCGGCTTGAGGCGATCCGCCGTGCCACCGGTGGCCTGGAGCGAAAGCCGGATGGCACTTGGATCATCGCGCCGGACTATCTGAAATGCGTTGCGGACTACGAGCGCCAGCGGGCAAGGGCCGAGCCTGTTATGGTCGACAAGCTTTCTTCATTACCATTGGAACGGCAGGTCGGCTTCGACGGTGCCACCTGGCTCGACAGTGAGCTGGTTTCCGACAAAGCGGAGCCCTTGCGCAATTCTGGCTTCGGACGCGAGGTACGGGAGGCACAAGCCCGTCGGCGCCAGTGGTTGATCGCGCAAGGGCTAGCGCACGAGGAGCAGGACCGGATCGTCTGTCGCGCCAACATGCTGGCGGTCCTGCGTCAGCGCGAGCTGAACCGCGTTGCCGGTCAACTGTCGGACGAATTTGGACTGTTGTATTCCGAAGCGAAGCTTGGAGTTCGGGTAGAAGGCACGCTGCGCCAATCGATCGAACTTGCCAGCGGCAAATTTGCCGTCATCGAGAAATCGCGCGAGTTCACCCTCGTGCCATGGCGGCCGGTGCTCGACCGTCAAATTGGCAAAGACGTCTCTGGCATCATGGGGCGGGAGGGGATTTCATGGACCATCGGCCGGCAGAGGAGCGGGCCGAGTGTTTCGTGATATGGCTGCACGGAATCTTCGTCCAAATGTGCCTGCAGGGTGCTCCGTCGAGAGTTTAATGATTAGCCGGCCAATTTAATGGGGATGGAAGTAATGAAGGCTTAAGCGACTGATAAGGCAACATTATCATTCGTTTTGTCTTGCCGACAAGCTGTGCGTTTTTGGCCGAAATTGATGGCATAAAGCGCACCGCCGCTTTACCCTGGAAAGCATGATTCGCCTCGATCCAGCGATCGCTACGTCCGTCCTCACGCCGCCCACCGTTCCGGCCTGGGCGCTAGGCCGGGACGCGCCCAGTGACGCGGCCGCCGCCTTCCAGGCGGGAGCCGCACTGGCTTCGCTGGACACGCTTGCCCGCGCGCAACCTGCTTGGGCCGGCGCCTGGCGCCAGCGGCTGGCGCTCAACTGTGCCGCCGCCTCGATGCGGCTCGCCGGCCGCGCCGAGGATGAAGCCGCGCTGCGCGATGCCTGGCAGCTTTGCCCGGCCGGCGCCGATCCGGGTCCGGCCGGCACCATTTTTGGCGCCTGGCGCCAGTTGGTGCTGCAGCCGCCGGCGGTCAGCGCCGATCGGCTGGCAAAAGTGGCCGAGATGCTCGGGCTCGCCTGGGACAATGAGGCTCTCACCGACCTCTGCGCGCAGATCGAGCAACTGGCGGGCTCCCAACGCCCGGCGCCGTTCGCGGCGGCGGCGATCGCCACTCACGTCGTCGCCATGCGGCCCGATGCCGAGCTGTTTGCCTGGTGGCTCGCCGACCTGGTGCTGGCGCGGGACTTGCGCTGGCCGCGGCCGTTGCCGCTGTTGATAGCGCGGGCTTTTGGCCCGGTCTTCCGCGCCGAGGCCGGCGGCGGCACGCGCATCCGACCCGGGCAAAAGGGTTTTGAGCGCGCGGTCTGCGTCGCGCTGGTTCAGGGAGCGGCCGAGGCTTGTCGGTTGGCGGCCGAGTTGTCGCGCCGCGCTGAAAAACTGCTGGCGGTGGCGCCAAAACTGCGCGCCAAGGGCGCCGGCGACGTGATCGTTTTGCTCCTGAATGAAGATGCCGTGGCCGGATCGCTTGTGACAAAGAACCTGTCGCGCTTTGCGGCGCGGCGGCTGTTCGAGCGCCTCCAGCACCTCGAGGCCGTGCGCGAGCTCTCCGGCCGTCCGACCTTCCGGCTGTTTGGGCTGTAGCGATGAGCCAAGCCTCCGTCCGCCGCAAGATAGACGATCAGCCGGCGTTGCTGGACACCGAGCTGGAACATCTGCCGCCGGAACTGCGCTGGCGCGAATGGATGGGCCGCGTGGAAGCGGTGATCTTTGCCGCCAGCGAGCCTGTGCCGCGCGAGGTGCTGGCGCGGGTGGTGGGAAAAAACTGCAATCTCGACCTGGTCATCGACGACATCCGCGCCGAGCTCGCCGGCCGCCCCTACGAGTTGGTTTCCGTCGCCGGCGGCTGGCAGCACCGGACCAAGAAACTCTTTGGCGACGCCATCCACGCCGCCTTCGGCACCCCGGCGGGGCAGGGTACAAAAGAGCTGACGCAGTCGGAGGCGCTCGTGCTGATGTGCATTGCCTATTTCCAGCCGATTACGCGTGGCGAGCTGTCTTCCTTCTTCGGCAAGGAGGTGTCGCGCGACCTGATCGGCGTGCTGCGCGGCCAGGACCTCATCGCCTCGGGGCCGCGCAGCCCGCAGCCCGGCGCGCCCTATACCTATGTGACAACCAAAACCTTCCTGTCGCAGTTCGGGCTCGACACGCTGCGCCAGTTGCCGGATTTTGAGGCGCTCGAGGACGCGGGCCTGCTGTCGAAGGAGAAGCTCCTGGCAGGAGACACCTCTCTGGGGTTCATAGGAGCACAGTCGGATAAGAGCGATATTTTTTTCTGACGGTTAGCGCCGATAACAGATGCGCATGACAGCCATCGGCGCCATCTTTCATCGCGGACAGAACACCTATTGCAAAACGATCAGTATCGGGCGGTACTGAAGCGGGAAAGGGGAGTGCTTCGAGTGATTGCTTTTGAAAGGCTTCGACAAAAGAGAGTGCGCTCTGCGCCCAGTAATCTCCCCCCGGCACTCCGAGAGATTATCGATTACCGCAAATCCGGGCTGAGCCTTAATCACATTGTAGGCTGTCCTTTGGATTGCGGCTACTGCGTCAGGCACATCTTCGCAAACTACGAGATGAAACGCCCTCACCTGATCGTGGACGATGAGGTGGCGGTTGAGCAACTGGTCGGTCATTGGGCGTTCGTGCCGCATCGAACACCTCTGCAGATATTCAACCGGGCGACAGACCCATTTCTCCCCGGTGTCAAAGATCATCTCTTTGCCACTTTGAAGCAGATCGATGATCGTGGTCTTTCAAACCCGGTGCTCGTGATCACCAGATGGGAAATCGATGCCTCGGACGTGGCTTGGCTGGAGACGCTAAGGAATGTCAAGCTGACGATCCTGGTGACGTGGTCGGGGATCGACAACGACAGGATCGAACCCGTCTCGTCACGCATCGCGGAACGATCGCTTGAGGTCTTGCGGAGCGCGGCCAGCCGAACGAAAATCGTGCTGTATTGGCGGCCGTTGATAGCGGGATTGAACGATACGTTTGCCCATCTGCAGCACGCGCGCGCACTCGCGCAGTATGCCGATGCGACCGTTTTTACCGGTTTGTTTTTCAGGGAGGAAATCCGGGAACATTTCCGGGCTGCCGGAATCCCTGACCTTTACCAGGAAGTTGCTCGGCGCAAAATCCTTCCCAGCTCGGTCGAGCGGCGCGTGCTTCGCGCGTTTGAAGGTGTCCCGATATTTCGCAAGACCTCGTGTGGCGTTGCATATGCCCACGGAACGGCGGATTACAACGGTCATTTCGGGATAAGCGAGATCTGCGATATCTGTCCCAACGACCAACGAGCACTCTGCGGCAAGGCGCATCGCCGCCCAGATATTGATGAGGTGCGGAAACTGGCGGAAATGGTCAACCTACCAACCGACAACGCTCTAGTGACGGACCGGGCCGTAGAGGTGAGCGGCAGCACCGAGTATCAGCGCTACTTCATCCAACACGCGTTGAACTACCAAGTGCACGATCGCGCCCAACCTCATCGACCATATCGTCACGGCAGAGCGGAGGTCGGTTGGGAATGAGTTCGGACCGATATTGGGTCATAGATGTCGAAGGCAACGGCGCCTCCCCCCCGGAGATCGTGGAATTGGCCATGATAGAGCTCTCAGCGCTGGTGCCGACCGGAAAGCAATTCCATTGGCTGGTGAAGCCTTCGCAGCCCATCCAACCAGCGGTGACCAGGATCCATGGGCTTACAGATGATGACATCGCCGATGCGCCGGAGATTGCAGACATAGCCGATGAAATTCTGACTTGGACTCAAAATGGGAGGATCATAGGTCACAATGTCCGTGTCGAGTTGGAGACCATCCAGCGCGAGATTCCGGAGTGGAAACCGGTCGCCGCGATAGATACGCTCAAGCTGGCTCGGTCCTTGAAACCGGGCCTAGATTCCTATGGCTTGGAAAAGCTCGGTTCATTCTTCGGGCTTATCGATGAGGCCGCCCGGCGAACGAACCGCAAGCATCATTCCGCCCTCTTTGATGCGATGCTTACCGCGCTGATCTTTGCTGACCTATTGATGCCACTGGAGCAAAGCGCGCGCGAGGATTGCCTTCGCGACGCCGATGTCCTCTTTAGCCGACAGAGCAGCTTCTTATGACACGAACCGTCGTGAAAATCGGGGTAGCAGGAACACACTCGACCGGAAAGTCCACTTTCCTGGAGAGGCTTAGGTCTCGGTTGTCTGATGGTGGGTACAAGACCGGACAAATCGAAGATCTTGCAGCGCGCGCCCGCGCCCGGGGCTTTCCGATTCTGACCCAACACACGTTCGAAAGTACACTCTGGATCATGGCAGAGGGTATGAGGCTGGAAGCTGAAGCCTCTCTGAATGAAGATGTTATCTTGATCGACAGGCCGGTCTTCGACGCTCTGGGCTATCTTCAAGCTGCGTTGCAGATTTCCGGCCGATCGCTTCCTCCTCGGCGAGTCGAAGAGCTGCAGACCATCGCCGCCGCTCACGCTGGCGACTACGACATCATTCTCCTTACGGAACTCGATCCAAGCATTCCCCTTGGCGAGGGTCGAGATGAAAATCAAGCATTTCGTATTGCGGCTGGCGAGCACATCGCAGCGATCGCCGATAGATTTGGGTTGCAGCCACTTCGTCTCACCTCTGGAAATGCAGATGAGCTCCTGGAGACTGTTTACGGCATGATCATCAAAAGTCTCCCGCAGGCACAGATCTCCTGCCATTGCTGCACAGAGTGACAGCACCAACGCCGCCACATCCATTTTAGTAGGTCCTAGTCACTTCTGGCGCCGGCCAAACGTTTAATCTGAAATCATGCCGCTCTGGGCGAGCCGTCAGTAGCGCTTCTGAGTATTGCGTTCGGGCAACTGAATAGCCGGCGGCGTCAATCCATTCGATGCCGTCGTCGCGGACTACAGGGCGCACATCATAGGACCCGCGCCGACCGTCCGTTGCCGTGAGCCGGGCTGCGCTTCCCCGTACGGCCTCTGCAGCATCTCCTTGCCTCACGAGCGTCCTTTGCCATTCAAGGAACCGTTGCGGATCGATCAGCGTCTCAGCGCCACGATCGTAGCCTTCTTGTGCGAGCCATGCTTCGAATGCCAAACGTCTCGCCGCCGCCTCCTCGCGGGTCTGCGCTATCCCTTGTGCGAGAGCGAATGCGACGAAGGGATCGAGCGTGCCCCAGCGCAGAAGTTCGCGGAACCAAAAACCTACCCACGGCAAGCGGGTCGTCGCTCGCCATGTATCGAGAGTGGGCGTTTCTAGACCGGCCGCATTCTCGCCCCAGGCTCGTGCCACC
Organism: Mesorhizobium sp. WSM4904; assembly: GCF_029674545.1. Classification (NCBI taxonomy): domain Bacteria; kingdom Pseudomonadati; phylum Pseudomonadota; class Alphaproteobacteria; order Hyphomicrobiales; family Phyllobacteriaceae; genus Mesorhizobium; species Mesorhizobium sp. WSM4904. Next base: position 3,008,943 of record NZ_CP121354.1, read on the forward strand.
GCTGCACCAACTGCAACTCCCAGCTTAAACTCGATGTTGTCAGCGACAAAGCGTTGCCAGGAGCGTAAGCGCTCGGCCTCCGGGGCTTGAGAGCTGGGTAGCTGCATCCACCAGCCCATGATGCCGCGCCAATTCGCAAGCGAAGCTTGATCGTTGACGGTGTCTCGCACGCGGAAGCCAATCCCGGGCTCCGCCCGGACGCGCTCTCCGAGACGGATGAAAAGTGCGAATTTTTGTTCTGTTGGCCACGCGCCATACTCGACTGCTCCTTGCAGCTCGGCGATCAGCTGAGGTGCCACAAGTTCGAAGCGCCGTCCGATATAAGGCGTGAAGCCGTACTGGTACAGCCGTTGACGCTGCTCCGTGTTTGGGTAGAGCCGCTCAACAAAGGCCCGTCCCCGCCTCACGAAGCTTCGTTCCAACCAAGCCTCTTCGGCAGCGGCAACGCGGGCGAATGTTCGTTGCCACAGGTCCTGCAACAGCGCCTCGGTTCGCGCCCCATCCAAAACCTGCTGGTCCGCCCGAGCGAGTTCTTCGATCGCGCTGAGCAGGAACCCGTCCAGCTCGTCAAGACTGTCGCCGAGCTGATCCGCCGGAATGCGCGATGCGACGCCGAGATTGGCGCCGGCGCCTTCAGGCAGTGTCGCTTCCAGCCAGGAGAGAAACTGTTCTTCCGTTCGAAGTCCGGATTGCGCCGCAGCCTTTTGCCAGATGGAGCGCAGGAGTACGACAAGCGGACTGTGCACAGGACCGGCCGCTTGCTCCGCCTGAAGTCGGCCGAGCAGATTGTTATAGTCGGCCTCTGCTCGCCGGATTTGACGCGATTGCTCTCTGCGCTGGCCGCGCGCGGTGGTCGAGACAGCTTCCGGGAGCGCCACCAGCGTCATGCCCTCGATCGACTCCGCTGCGCCCGGCCGACCCGCACGGCCCGCCAAGTTGCGGAACTCAGCAGTCGACATTGGCACTACGATCGGCTGACGAGCTTGGGCGTCGTAGCTGCGACGCTCCAGGCTGGTCAGGAATATGATGTCGAATGGCAGATTTACTCCTTCCGTCAGCGTTGCCGTGGCGATCGTGACCGGACAGATCCTGCGATCGATAAGGTCGGTCATCAGCCGCCGCAGGCGCTGTGGCATCTGACCATGACTCGTCGCGATGCCGCGATCGAGCAGGCGGAGTTCGAACGACTGCTGGCCACAATAATCGATGCAAGCTGCACGGGCTTCCTCAAAGCGCGCCTGCCCCTCGGCGTCGATCGGCGGGACGAAGGGCGGGACAGTTTGCCATCCGGGAAGGTCAAACGCCTCGACATAGCGTTTCATCAAGCGCTCCGGCGATTGAGCGACCGAAATCAAAACGCGCCGGTTTCCCTCAAGCAGGTGCAGCGCCGTCCACAAAACATACAACTCGTTGTAGTGCGGCAAGCTGTTCCGAATACCGGCTGCAGGAAGCGGCATGGCTGGGAGGCGTAGCGGAAGGTAGACTGGCGCGTCTCGTCCTCGGACATAGAGCGGCTGACCATTCACGATATCGAGGACGGCTTCAGGCGCGCGTCGTGGATTTACCCGCAGGCCGCCAATCAGCTGCCGGCTGCTGCGATAACCCAAGCCAACCGGCATGGCGTCTGCACGCCCCTCTATCCATCGAGCAACGGGACCCGCCGCGCCGCCAGCGACCGCGGTCAAGGCTATTCGCGCCATTCCCGGCTTCACCGAGAATAGTCGCGATACCATTGCCTCCAGTCGCATCGCTCGGCTGGTGTGGGCGGCGAGCGCCTCCTGCGCGTTGGCGTCATTCTCGCTGACGACCTGATGTGCCTCGTCAAGGATGAGCAGTCGCAGCCGCTGGACCAGCAGGTGACCCACATAGCGCATCAACGCCTCGGCCTTCTCGACCGTGGCGATCAGTACCACTGGACGGTCAGCGGTGAGCCAGTAGTCGGTGATCCCCCAGTCGGCACCGCCGTAGAGCCCTGTCACAATCAGGTCGCTACCCAACTCTGCCGTCAGCTTTGCTTCCACCTCGCTCGCCAGCGCACGTGAGGGAACTAGGTAAAGCGCAAGTGGTGCGGCCCCTGGTTGTGTGTCAACCAAAAGGAGTTCCTTCACGAGGGCCAGATTGGCAACCAGAGTCTTGCCTGAACCGGTCGGAGTGCAGAGTGCAAAGCTGTTGCTCGTGATGAGGCGTTCGAGACCTTGAATCTGCGACGTCCACAACACACCTCGACCGCGAGCATACTGCTCACGCGCGAACCTCCACATCCGCGCTTGCAGTCCCGGTACGTTTGCCGTCAGTCGCGAGACGCGGCCATGAAGGCTGTTGTCGGAATACCGCTTTGCGGTCGCCTCGATCAGATTGATCAGTATCCATAATTCGTCGCTGGCGAGGCGTGTCGCCAATGCGCTCAGGCCCGACAGTTTGTTCGCCGCATGCTCGATCCGGGAACTATTGCCTCTGCGGAGACTGTCGCCAATCAGACCGACAGCGCGCACCAATTCGACCACGACATACCAGCCAATCTTGCTCGCGGGGGGCGCGGGTGCGCCCGCGTCCCGATCGTCTGGCGCGCGAGCAACCTCGACGCCGTCCTCGGCCGGTTCGTCGCTCTCAATGTCCGCCTCGTCCTCCGCTACAAGGAGCGGGCCCGAGCCGTCCCGCCCCGTAAGCGCGGGGTTGTCTCTCCAGAATGCGGCAGAACGCTCGAGCAGACGGTCAAAGTCGGTACTCAAAAACGCAGCGAAGATTTCTGCAACACCCCGACCGTACCCCCCCTGACGCAGCAGACTTGTCGCCATCGCGGGCAGGCCAGCCAACTGATAGGCGCCGGCAGCAAGCAACCCGACGGGCACGTCGCGGGTGACTGAGTCAGACGATCGTGCCAGCCATTCGAGTAACTCGGCGGCACGTCGGTAGCATCCGAGCGCGTCCACTGAGCCTTGTCCCTCTATCTCCCGGAAGATCCCTGCGGCATGTAGCAGCCGACGAGCATCGTCGAACTGCTCATGTGACTCGCTCTGGGCCCACCCGATAGTTGGCACGTGCCAAGAGTTCTGCAGACTTCGAACGAACAGACGCGCCTGTGCCGGCGTCAGCTCGTTTTCGGCGGCCCGGCCAAGGCGGATATTCATCGCCAGTTCGCGACGCTGTTCGTCGAGCCGAGCCATCATCGATTATTCCATAGAGACCGATAGATTTGCTCGATGAGCTCGACGCCGCCCTCAAGCACCAGCTCGACGACCTGCAGTGGCCGCCCAGCGGTATATTCCGGCGGCGGCGCCGCCACCGGAAGATAGGCTTGGCCCGCGCCTCTCCGCGCTGCCCGATTGCCGGCGACGAAGACCAGATCGGTTCGAGGAAGAGGTGCTGCCCCGATCAGCAGGGCCCGATCGAGAGACACGATCGCTTCTGCATACTCATCGCGCGCCTTTTCGCAAAGTAGTCGGTGCATTTGCTCAAGGCCTTGTGGCGCCGGGAGGCCACGGTTCATTTCATTCCAAACGCCGTCGTTGCTTCGCACTCTCGCCCCTGCCGGGCCAGTCCAGCTGCCAAGCATCATGTCGTTCATGGCACTCGGCGTGAGCGCAGCGCGCCACTTCGCCTCCCCGGCAATGAACCGTACGACCTCACCACTGACCGGATCAATTCCAAGCGCAATGAAGTCATTCCCATGACGTCCGGAAACCTCGCGAACGCGAGCCGGGTCGCGAGCCAGATCAAATATGTAGGCCTCCACTTCGGCATGGTACCGGAACAGGAAGATAGGAATCGTCCATTGGTGGCCGCCGATGAACCGATAAGCTTGGGTCATCAGACCGGCCATTACCTCACCGAACAGTCCTTTTTTCGCGGTCGCTGGGAGGCAGCTCGGATACTGTGCATCCGCGCCTGGGCCATCCGCGTCTGGATGGAGGTCGATTCTGGCGGCACGATGAAAGACTTCCCGGGCGTCGAGGTGAGCGGACTCGAAATACGGGCGCAACTCCTCGACGACAGTGTTGTCATTTGCGACCGCCTGTTCGAACAGCAGGTGTCCATAGTTTCCGTTCATCTGCGCGGCCCCTCGGAGCCAGCGATTAAGAAGAGGCATTGGCGGCGGGTAATTATGCAGCATCGGATATTCGTCCGCCCAGCCCGATCGTCGTAATCTCGATCCGCCCCAAATCAAGCACGTCACTGACGGTCACGGCTGCACCTGATACCGGCCATCTCGTATGCGCTCGCATCCCTAAGATCATTCCCTCCAGTCAGGCGCAGGATCTCGGCGACATAGTCTTTTGTCAGCAGGGTTTCCACGCCGGCCTTGACGGCATCATCGAGGTAAGAGATGCCGTCGGTCCCATCGCTCAGCCCTCTGGCGCTGGCTACGGCCATCTCGGCAAGGCTCGTCGCTGTCGGATGGAGAATGGTCGCGCCGATTCGGGTATAGATTACCGTCGCGATGCCTTCGAAATTCGTTAGGCTCTCGATGATGATACTGTTGGGCGTCGGCTGCTTTGGTGGCGCATAGCTTTTGGTCGATCCAACTTCGTGTAGTTCCCTTCGGTAAAGGCGGTCGGCCGCCTCTTTGGCATCGAGCTCGACCACGAGTATCTCGGCTTTTACCGGGCAGCCGAGTTCGCTAGGGACCAGCGTTGGCGCCCCTTTTCTTGTTCGACTCTGCCGCGCGAACTCCACGGGAAATGGCGTTTGACTGGCAATGCGCGAGGTGATGAAAGGCTCGATTTCGTCACCAGGATCGCCGATCAGCGATCCATACGCCAATATGCCGACCGTCCCGAGCATGCTTTCGGTACCTCCTGACCGCCCGCCGTCCTTGATCAACGGCAATCTGCCGTCTATATTTATGGCAAGTTGCCATTTGCAGCAAGGAGGCTGTCATGTCGATCGCTATCGTCGAGGAAGTCGCACGAAAGCTCGGCGGCCAGAGCGTGCTTGGCCGGGTCGTGCGTTCGCAAGCCGACCTGGCCTTGGCCGTGCGCAATAGGCTACCGCTCTCTGCCCTTCGGGGGCTTAGCCAGGCCGGAATGTCCGAGCAGGAAATTGAGACATTTGTGATCCCGCAGCGCACCCGCCGTCACCGCGCGGACAAGCAGCAGCCATTGACCGTGGATGAGTCGGATCGCGCTGTCCGGCTCTTGCGAGTCCAATCTCTGGCCGAGCAGACCTTCGCTGATCAGGAGAAAGCGAACCGCTGGCTTCGTCGGCCGCTCCTCGAACTCGGCGGTGAGACGCCGCTCGTGGTGGCGCAAACCGAAGCCGGCGCGCGTGTCATCGAGACCATCCTCGGCAAGATCGCTTGGGGCGCCGCTGCCTGATGTTCCTCTGGCGTTTGTCGGGCAAACAGTATGCTCAGGCACTCGACGGCGGCTATGGTCTTCACTTTGACGGACGCTGGAACACTGTCGGCCATGCGGTCACTTACTGCGCGACGTCTCCTGCACTCTGCGTTCTCGAGAAGCTCGTTCATGTCGAGGACCCGGCGCTCCTGCCGGAACTTGTCATGGTCACGTATGAGCTGCCAGATTCGGTAGCGATAAAGGACATTAGACTCCCGGATTTGCCGCCGAACTGGCGTCGTCACGAGGCCTGGAGTCAAGACAGGGGAGACGAATGGCATGGGGGACGCTCCACCCTGTTGTTACGCGTACCTTCGGCCATTGTGCCGGTAGCTAATTCACCGGACGTAAATGTGTTAATAAATCACAGCCATCCGGCTGCGGCCGACGTCCGAATCGTTGGCCAGGAACCCTTCTCACTCGATCCCCGACTGTTTTGAAGGCGTTGACGCACAAGACACGACTTGATCCTCCCATTTGCGAGCCTTCGTCGTGATAGTGATGGAAATCGGCGGGCACTTCTTGTTTTTCTCCCTCATCTGAGGCAGAAAAAGCGGAACTTTGGGCGATTCGAGGATTCGATGACGACACCTTCCCCGCTAGTTCTGTCGCAGCCCGATCAGGTGATTGGGCGTCTTCAGGGGCTCGGCCTGACGGAAGAAAACCTACTGCACGCTGCGCGCCGCTGGCATGTAGCCTGGAGTGGATTCACGGCGAACCACCCGCCGTTCGGAATCGGCATCGCAGCTTGGATGGAGGCGGTGGCGGCATTGCGCGAGACGACTATGCCCTTGGGCTGGGTGCGATCAGATGAGCGCAACTATGCACTTGTGATCAGCCCCGACGGCGCGATGGCAATCAGTGTTGCCACCGGCGACGCCGGAACCGGCCGGCCTGATACCAGCCCGAGCAACAAGGCCCCCAAAGGCGTCAGCACAGCTGATGCGATCTCGGTCAATCAAATCCAGTTGGAACTCGATTTGCCGGTGCCGGAACTTCCGTCATCAGATGACGATGGACCGCTGACCTGGTTCTTACTCCTCCACCGTGCACACGACGAAATTCGCTGCGAATTGTCCTTGCCTCTCGAGATGTCGCCCGATGGCAGGATCAGTCGCTGGAAAGAGCGGTTGATCCTGTCTTCGATCCCGCTCGATGGAGATATTATCGAGGTTATCGCACCGGAGGGGCCCGATCTGGATATCGACGTGAAGCGAAAGGCATGAGCACCATCGAGATTTTTAACTCGTCTCGATTGACATGGGCGCGGCGCCGCCGTGGCTTAACGAAAACGAAGCTCGCCGTCTCACTGGGCGTCGATCTGCGGTCAGTCTCCGCGTATGAGACCGGGGAATTCGCTCCGGAAGCGGACAAGCTGACCCGAATCGCGCGCGTGCTTAAGTTTCCCGAGAACTTCTTTTTCGGCGACGATCTCGAGGAGCCCGCATTCGATACCGCCAGCTTCCGATCGATGTCGAAGATGACCGCCTCACAGCGGGACACAGCGCTCGGGAGCGGCGCGATTGCGTTGCTACTCAACGAATGGATCGAAGGGCGTTTCGATCTTCCTCACGCCGATGTTCCCGATCTTGGGCGTGACGGCAGTCCTGAGGGCGCCGCAGAAGCTGTGCGGCGAGCTTGGGGCCTCGGCGAACTGCCGATCAAGAACATGGTTCACCTTTTGGAAGCGAAGGGCGTGCGGGTCTACTCGCTCGCCATCGACGCCGTTGAGGTCGATGCATTTTCTATGTGGCGGCAGGATCGTCCGTTCGTGTTCCTCAACACTTTGAAGTCCGCTGAGCATGGGCGTTTCGACGCGGCGCATGAGCTTGGACATCTCGTACTGCACCGCCATGCTGCGCCGAATGGTCAAGAGGCGGAGCAGGACGCCAATTCCTTCGCCTCGGCATTCCTAATGCCGGCAGCGAGCGTTCGTGCACACGCGCCTCGTTTCCCGACCATCGACAATCTTATCCGACTGAAGAAAATCTGGGGCGTTTCGCTCGCTGCCATCACATATCGTCTGCACAAGCTTGGTTTGCTGACAGATTGGCATTACCGCAAACTCTACATTGAGATCGCCTCGCGCGGATATCGCAAGACCGAGCCTGCCGAAGGGCCGCGGGAGGTCTCGCAAATCCTTCAAAAGGTCTTCGCAGCGTTGCGGGAAGACGGAATCGGGAAGCACGATATTGCTTGCGCCCTGAATGTGCATGCCGAGGACGTCGATGAGCTCGTCTTCGGTCTCGCCCTTACCGGTCTCAACGGATCCGGCCGTCCTCCCACGCCGAAACGTCGGCCGGAGTTAACGGTCGTATCTTCGCGGGAGTAAGTCGATGCTGGGCTTTCCTGAGGCGCAGGCCATCGAAGATCTTGCAGACCTCCTCTATGACTTCTTGCCGGGAAGCGGAAACAATCGCACGGCGTTTCCACTGGCAGCCGCGCAGGCCGGCGTCGGCGACTTGTGGGTTCCCGGCAGCAAGCGTCCGGCGATCGTTCAACTCCTCACCGCTACTCTAGAGCGACGCCGTCACCTGTTCACGAAGCTGATCATGTCGATTGTGCGCCAAGCGATGACCTATCGCCGTGGCAAAGGCAATCCGTTGACCCGTGCCGAGATCGAACGGCTGAATAGCGTGCTCCCGGGCGTCTCGTTCAAAATTCCCGAACTGCTGGATCGCGCGTTCCTTGAGAGTCTGAGCGGCACATCAGAGGTACGGCGCGAGCCGCAATCGGGCCCCCTCAGCGTAGAGCGGAGCAAGGTGCTCGCTTCACTCCTAATCGAAATCGGTCGTCTAAATCCCCAAGAGCGCGGCCTGCGTTTCGAGGGCTTCCTTAGTGAACTCTTCGGCGCCTTCGAGTTGGCGCCGCGCGGCTCGTTCCGGCTCGTTGGCGAGCAAATTGACGGGAGTTTTCGACTGGATGGGCAAACCTACCTTGTCGAGGCAAAGTGGCACGGACCGCAGATCGGCTTCGCCGACCTGATGACATTCTCTGGCAAGGTTGGAGGAAAAGCATCCTGGTCGCGCGGCCTGTTTGTGAGCAATTCCGGCTTTACCGCGGAGGGGCTTGAAGCGTTTGCGCGCGGCCGCCAGACCAATCTGATCTGCGTTGATGGCCTCGATCTTTATGAAGTGCTGGATGGCCGCGTGAGCCTAACCGAGGTATTGCGCCACAAGGACCGGCGTGCAGCAGAAACCAACCGGGCCTTCGTGCCGGTGCGCGACCTGAACCTAAGGCGAGCCTAGATGAGAAGGGCGAAAGGCTCCGCTCGTCACATGTTCCCTTCATCGAGACCTCATCATCATTGGCATTTTTCCGGGTGGATGCCCTATATTGAGGGGTAGTTGGCGTGGTCGGACGGTCAGCCGGCCACCGAACAAGAATACCTGCACCGAGGATATTCGGAGCAGCCCAGAAATTCGCCGAACCTGCCCCTCTTTCTAACGAGGTGGCCGCCACAGTTTTCTGTCGGGCATGAGGGCTTTGGCGCCTTGCTGCGATATTTCTGTTTCTTGAATTCCCAAGGATGGATGTTGTCCTTGAAGGCCCATATGCCTCGCTTTGCGCGTCTGGCCTCTTCGAGGGCATCGAGGTAACGCTGATCGGGTCCGTATCGCTCCAGAACCCAAGCCCAGCCATTGACGACCATCTCTAGCTCGATGTTTCTCGTCACGCGGAAGGGCGCCCCAAACGTTGTTATGACATGAGGGCGTGACGACGGTGTTCTGAACTCGCCGGCGGCGTAATCCAGCGTCAGATAGGGAACGCAGACGACACGGCCGTACGTGTCTACTGGCCGCCCGGTATTCATCTTCATCAAGATAGCAAGTTCGACCCACTTGCCGCCGATCAGGTCGGTGAGGAAATCCTTGGCTTCGCGGCCGCCGGGCTGTTCCATCTCCGGAGCATCGATGAATCCGAATCTTGCGGTTACCTCGATCTCGGCTTGATCCTTAGGGTTTCCTGTCACCTCGGAAACCCTGACCCGAGTTAGAAACCCGTCGCCGTCGAACACCTTCAGCACCGGAACCCTGACTGTGTCCGTTTGTGGATCCTCAGGCACAATGATGATGGGATCTACTTCTTGAGCCATTGTGTCGGCGGCAAAGGAAAACGAGACTATACCGTCCCCGTTCTTCGTTTCGGAAGAGCTAAATTAGGCCAAAATTCTGGATCCGGAGCGGGCGTTCTCGTCACCCTGGGGGCTCATCGAGCATTATCGGGCCAGAAGGGCCTATCCCTTAACAGTGCTCGCCGGAGCCGCAGAACGGACCTAGGGATATTGAAACGGACATGTTCGCTTTTTGTGCTTCGAAAGTCGCATAAAGGGCAGTCTGGAACTGGCGGAAAGACGGTTTCCTCGACCGGGATCTGTCAGCTTGCGACGGCGCTGCGCAGCAGCATGAGCTCGCCGATGTTTTCGATGATGATATAGCCGACCAAACGGCCCTTGCCATCCACCACACCGACGGCAGGTGCGGCTCCACTCTTCAGGTGTTCGAGCGCCCTGATGAGCTTATCATGGTCGCGCACCACCGGGATATTTGCCGCCATTGCCTCGATCACAGGAGTCTGACCGCCGTGCTGCTGCAGGCCGGTGACGAGCCCCTCCCGCGTCAGCACACCGCGCAGCACGCCGGCAGCATCGACGATCGGGAACTCGTGTTGCGTCGTGCGCAACAGGCCCTGTGCTGCCTCGTCGAGGGTCGCGGTCGCCGGCAGGCTTTCGAACCGGCTGATCATGACGTCGCGGACGTTAACGGCACGCGCCGCTGCCTCGAGCCCCATCGCCTGCGTTTCCGCAGTGGCGGCGAGGTAGACGAAGATGGCAACGAATATGAGCAGCACGTTGCCGGCGACGAGACCGATGAAGCCGAAGGCGAAGGCGGCGAACTGACCAACGGTCCCCGCAATCTCCGTCGCGCGCTGGCGGTTGTAGCGCGTGGCGAGCAAGGCCCGCAGCACACGTCCGCCATCCATCGGAAAGGCCGGAATGAGGTTGAACAGGACCAGCCATATGTTGACGGCAGCGAGGCGAGCCACGAACGCGACATGCGGGTTATCCATTGACATCAGCGCGTCGATACCGACGGCGGTCCCGAGCGCGACGACGAGGAAAGCGGCAATGACGACATTGACCAACGGGCCGGCGAGCGCCACGACGATCTCTTCCGACGGCTTCTCGGGTAGGCGCTCCAGCTCCGCGACGCCGCCGATCGGCAAGAGCGTGATCTTTGGAGTTCGGATGCCGTAGCGACTAGCGGCAGCGGCATGGCCGAGCTCATGCAATACCACGCAGGCGAACACGGCGCCGATGAAGCAGACGCCCTCGATCGCAGCCGACGTTCCACCCTCCTGGAAATAGGCGATACCGATCCAGGCAAGCAGCAGCAGGAAGGTCAGGTGGATGCGGATCTCGGTGCCGCCGACACGGAGGATCGGGTAGGACCACTGCATGGTGTGACTCCGTGGGGTCGGGAAGTGCCGGAGAAATAAGTACGAGCTATTCGCCGCGAAGGCTAGATTGTGAACTGCCTCCACTTAGAGCAGTATTGCAGTCTGCGTTACGGTGCCGTATATACAGTTGCAGCACAGGAGCGAGATATGGCCACCACAGTCCCGAGAAAGGAAACACCTGTCTCGATGCGATTCCGCGACGATGATCTGACGATCATCGATCGTGGCGCGGAACTGCTCGGCTTGTCGCGCACCGAATTCATGCGCCGCGCCGCATTGCACGAGGCGCAGGCGGCGATCCTCAACGAGACCGTCATCCGCCTCTCGCCCGACGCCTATGACGCCTTCATGCAGGCAATTTCCGCCCCGGCGGCCGCTCCGCCGCCGAAGGTGGCCGAACGGCTGCGACGGGCAGCACCCTGGAAACGCTAGGTGGCGCTTTCCGGCATTGAACTGCTCGGCAACACGCATCGGCTTGACGCTTTCGACTGCGGCAAGCCGGCGCTGAACGCGTGGCTCTCCGGCTTTGCCCGTACCAACCAGCAGCGAGGTTTCACCCGCGTTCTGGTCGTTCACGAGGACGGGGACGTTGTCGGGTATTATGGTCTTGCGCCAGGCGTGATCCAGCCGAACAGCGCGCCTCGGGCGATCCGCACCGGGCGGCCACCTGACCCCATCCCCTGCCTCCTGATTGGACAGCTTGCCGTCGATCATCGCTATGCTGGGCAGGGCATCGGCAGCGGCCTCGTGAAGGATGCCCTGCAGCGCTGCATCGCCGGGGCCGATATCGTCGGCGGCCGCGCAGTCGTTGTCCGGGCGATTGACGCCGAAGCGGAGCGCTACTGGCAGAGCTGGGGCTTCATCGCTTCGCGTGACAACCCATCCGTGCTTATGCGGTCAATCCAGGACGTGCGCCTCTGGATGGCGGACAAAGGGCCACTAGATTCGCGTCAATCGGTTCTTTAAGGCTCGAGTGAATCGCCCTCGCCGTCTCCAGTGTACCGCACGGAACGCATGGACAAGCCGGTTCCGACCACTCGGCGCAGCCAGCTTACCGATGCCGGTATGCCCGACAGACACCTGTGGTTCGCCCGCGCGTTAGCAAGAACGAGTCGACGAAAGATCGCGCGTCTAGCTGCACCGGAGCAAAAAGGTCTTTGCCGACGTCATTTCAGGGTGCGTTCGGCTCGGCCGCGGGGCAGGGCAGAAAAGAGCTGTCGCCCGTGGCTCTCGGCTGATGTGCTTTCCAGCCGATCACCCCAGCGTCGTGCTTCTTCGGCAAGAAGGTACGCAAGACCTGATCGGCGTGTTGCGCGCGCAGGATCTGATCGCCGCCGGGCCGCGCAGTCCGCAGCCGGGCGCGCCCTACACCTATGTGACGACGAGAACTTGTCTATCGCAGTTCGGGCTCGACACGCCGCGCCAGCTGCCGGACTCGAGGCGCTCGAAGACGCCGGCCTGCTGTCGAAGTAGAAGCATTTGGCCGGGGATACATCGGCTTGGTCGGGGAGGGCGACGGCGAAGACGGCGATCGAACGAGAGGCGTCGTTCAGGATGAGGCGCTCTGAACTGTTCGAAAAAGGGGTCACTACGACAACCAACTTAGGGCCACGCAACGGATCCAGCGTCAATGTCCTCTTCCATTGGGCTCGATCGTACGTGAGGAGTATTCCAGTTACCGCTGGCAGGCGCGATGCTTGATACATTTTCCAAACGGAGAAAGCACATGACGCCTACGAAACTACTCGTCGGCCAGATTGCTCTCGTATTTGCCATTGTCATTCTTGGCATGTGGACCGCGACCCAATGGTGCGCCCACACGCTGGACTATCAAGAGCAACTTGGAGCGCCATGGTTCGTGGCGGCTGGCTGGCCGATTTACAAGCCATGGCGACTGTTCGAATGGTGGTTCCATTTCGACGCCTACGCGCCCGAGGTCTTTGACCAGGCAGGTGCGCTTGCCGGTGCCAGCGGGTTCTTGGGCTGTGCGGCCGCAATCGCCGGTTCGCTCTGGCGCGCACGACAGTGCGGGCTGGTCACCACTTATGGCTCTTCACGGTGGGCCAAGACGCAGGAGATTGCGAAGGCAGGGCTATTTCGACCGACCGGCGTTTTCCTCGGCAAGCTGGAGGACCGATATCTGCGCCATAGTGGCCCGGAACACGTCATGGCCTTTGCCCCGACACGCTCAGGCAAGGGCGTTGGCTTGGTTGTCCCAACGCTCCTTTCCTGGACTGGTTCAGCTGTCATTCATGACATCAAAGGCGAGAATTGGCAGCTGACCTCCGGGTGGCGATCGAAGTTCTCATACTGTCTTTTGTTCAATCCGACCGATCCAAGGTCGGCGCGCTATAATCCATTGCTGGAAGTCCGCAAGGGCTCGGACGAGGTTCGCGATGTCCAGAACATCGCCGACATCTTGGTCGATCCGGAAGGTGCCCTGGAAAGGCGAAATCATTGGGAAAAGACTAGTCATTCACTCTTGGTCGGCGCCATCCTCCATGTGCTCTACGCCGAGGAGGAAAAGACGCTCGCACGCGTCGCCAACTTTCTGTCGGATCCGCAACGTTCTTTTGCCGCAACGCTGCAGCGCATGATGACGACGAACCATCTTGGAGCCGCAAACAAGCCTCTGGTCCATCCCGTCGTGGCTTCCGCGGCGCGTGAGGTGCTGAACAAGTCTGAGAACGAGCGTTCGGGTGTTCTCTCGACCGCTATGTCGTTTCTCGGTCTCTATCGCGATCCAACCGTGGCCGCGGCAACGTCGGTCTGCGACTGGCGTATTGCTGACCTCATGGATGCCCAGCGACCTGTGTCGCTCTACCTGGTTGTGCCGCCGTCAGACATCTCGCGCACCAAACCGCTGGTGCGACTGGTGCTGAATCAAATCGGCCGGCGGCTCACTGAGCGCCTCGAGGGCGATCCAAAGAAGAGCCGCAGGCATCAACTGCTCATGATGCTCGACGAATTTCCGGCGCTCGGTCGGCTGGACTTTTTCGAGACTGCGCTCGCCTTCATGGCGGGATACGGCATTCGCGCCTACCTGATCGCGCAATCTTTGAATCAGATATCCAAAGCTTATGGCGAGAACAACGCCATTCTCGACAACTGCCACGTGCGCATTGCCTTCTCATCCAATGACGAGCGCACGGCCAAACGTATCTCTGATGCGCTTGGCACTGCCACGGAACTCAGATCCATGCGCAACTATGCCGGCCATCGGCTGGCGCCCTGGCTTTCGCATGTCATGGTCAGCCGCCAGGAGACCGCTCGCCCGCTGCTGACGCCCGGCGAGGTGATGCAGCTGCCGCCATCAGACGAACTGGTGTTGGTTTCTGGGTTGCCGCCGATCCGTGCGAAGAAGCTGCGCTATTACGAGGATCAGAATTTCACCGAGCGAGTACTGCCTTCGCCGGTCCTGCACGACGGTTCCTACTGCGACTGCCCTGCCGCGCGTCCGGACGATTGGACTGGACAGCTGCGCAGCGTTGACTGCCGTCTAGCTGTCGACGACGAAAGTGTCGGAGCGGCAACTGACGACGAGGGCGGCGTTCAGCAGCAGCGTCATCCTGGTTTGCCGGAAGAACAGGCCGTCGTCGCCCACGAGCCCGACCAGGAAGATCTGTTCAAGCCCGTCGACGATGATAGCGAAGCACTCGCCGACAAGCGTGTCATAGACCGAATTTCCACCGCGACACGTGCCTACGGCATCAATGAGGGCAGGGGCGACGACAAGGACATCGTCCCCGGCTTCTGAGGCCTGCTCTGAGGCAGAGCGCAGCTCAGCGTAGATAACGGCGATAAGCGATTTCGGGCGTCTGACCGATGCTTGTTCCAGTCGCCGGCGCAACGCCGGCCTGTCGAGAACAAGCCGCATGAAGTCCCATCGCATTCGCCATCAGTTTCTGCTCGGACCCGAGTTGAGCGAGAAGCTGGACAATCTCAGCCGCGATCCATCGACCACGAAATCCGCCGTTGTGGCGAAGGCGGTAGAAGCCTTCATCGAGCGGCAGGGCGAGACTGAGCTCGATCGGCGCTACGGCGTCAGGCTCGATCGTCTTTCGCGCGACCTCGCCCACGTCAGGCGTGATGGCGAGATGATCCTGGAGAGCCTGGCGCTTTTCATCCGCTTTTCGATCACGCTTCATGCCCACACGCCGGTCCCGGACAGGGCGACACAGGCTGTTGCCCAGGAGCGGTTCGACAAATTCGTCGAGCAGGTCGGCCGGCAGATCGCTTCGGGTAAGCGCTCGCTTGGCAAAGACAAAGGCATGGGAGGCGAAGCATGAGCTCTCATCCCGAAGCCGACCATCGCCGTCGCAGTATGCTGCGCACCGCCATGGGGCCGGCGATCACCGAGGCGCTGGCCGATCCATTGGTCATCGAAGTGATGGTCAATCCGGACGGCGCGCTTCGGCTCGACCGGCTGGGAGAAGGTCGCGTTGAAACCGGCGTGCACATGCACCCGTCGGAAGCGGAACGGATCATCCGCCTGGTCGCCTCTCATGTACGTGCGGAGGCACACGCGGATAATCCGATCGTCAGCGCCGAGCTGCCATCGGGCGAACGCTTCGAGGGTCTGCTGCCGCCGGTGGTGTTGGGGCCATGCTTCGCGATCCGTAAGCCAGCGGCAAAACTCTACACGCTGGCCAACTATGTCGCCGACCGCATCATGTTGCCACTCCAGGCCGATGCGCTGAAGAAGGCTGTGCGCGAGCGGCGCAACATTCTGGTCGCTGGCGGAACGTCGTCGGGCAAGACGACACTTGCCAACGCACTGCTGGCCGAAGTCGCCGAATGCGACGAGCGGGTGATCTTGATCGAGGACACGCGCGAACTGCGATGCGCGGCGCAGGACTGCGTTGCCCTGAGAACCAGGCGGGGTTCGGTCACACTGGCCGATCTCGTGCGCTCGACGCTCCGGCTCCGGCCCGACCGCATCATCGTCGGCGAAGTGAGGGGCGCGGAAGCCCTCGACATGCTGAAGGCCTGGAACACCGGGCACCCTGGCGGCATCGCCACCGTTCACGCCAATTCAGCGCGCTCCGCTCTCTACCGCATCGAGCAACTCGCCCAGGAAGCCGTTGCCACCGTTCCGCGTCGGCTCATCGCCGATGCTGTCGACCTGGTCGTCTTCATCGCCGGGCGCGGATCCTCGCGCCGCATTGATGCGATCGCCGAGGTTACCGGTCTCGACGGCAGTGGCGACTACGCCATCACCCCGCTCACGATTCCGCAACTCCAGCAGCTTTGAAAGGTCATTTCATGCGCAAGAAGCTTCGCTTTCTTTCGTCCACCGCGCTCGCGTTTCTTCTTGTCGCGCCGGCTTACGCGGCAGGCTCCGGCATGCCCTGGGAACAGCCGCTGCAGCAGATCCTGGAATCGGTGCAGGGGCCGGTCGCCAAGATCGTCGCAGTGATCATCATCATCACCACCGGTTTGACGCTTGCCTTCGGGGACACTGCAGGCGGGTTTCGCCGGCTGATCCAGATCGTCTTCGGCCTGTCGATCGCCTTTGCGGCATCGAGCTTCTTTCTCTCTTTCTTCTCCTTCGGCGGCGGAGCGCTCGTCTGATGGTCGCGGGCGAGCAGCACGTCGAGGGCTTCGAAGTTCCCGTCCACCGGGCACTGACCGAGCCGATCTTATTAGGCGGTGCGCCGAGAGCGGTGGCGATCCTCAACGGCACGGTGGCCGCGGCAATCGGGCTTGGCTTGCAGCAGTGGATCGCCGGACTGGTGCTTTGGATCGCCGGCCACACGCTCGCAGTCTTTGCCGCAAGACGCGATCCTGACTTCGCCGCCGTGCTTGTCCGTCATCTTCGTCTGAAGGGATGGCTTGCATGCTGAACCTTTCAGAATATCGCGGCAAGGCCGACCGGCTTGCCGATCATCTGCCTTGGGCAGCACTCGTCGCGCCCGGCATCGTGCTCAACAAAGACGGCAGCTTTCAGCGGACGTTGCGGTTCCGCGGTCCGGATCTCGAAAGCGCGACGGAAGCCGAGCTCGTGGGCATCTGCGCCCGGGCCAACAACGCGCTTAGACGCCTTGGCTCCGGCTGGGCACTCTTCTTCGAAGCGGAGCGCGTCGAAGCGCTTGGCTATCCGCAATCACGTTTTCCCGATGCCGCCTCATGGCTGGTCGACGAAGAACGGCGTGCGGCCTTCGAGGGCAAGGTTGCGCATTTTGAGAGTCGCTATCACCTGACCTTGCTGTTCATGCCGCCGCCGGACAGCCAGGCGCGGGCGGAAAGCGCGCTTGTCGACTCTCATCATTCGGACGGCGAGCGAAACTGGCGCCAGGAGCTGGCGCGGTTCGGTGACGAGACCGACCGTGTCCTGGATCTTCTGTCGGGCTTCATGCCTGAAGTGCGCGTGCTCGACGATGCCGAGACGCTGACTTATCTGCACGGCACAATTTCAACCCGCCGCTATTCCGTCGCCGTTCCAGAAACGCCGATCTATCTCGACGGCGTCCTGGTCGATGCTCCACTTACCGGCGGCTTGGAGCCGATGCTGGGTGAGCAGCATCTGCGTACCCTTACCATCCTCGGCTTCCCGAACCTCACCCGGCCCGGGCTACTCGACGCGCTCAATCATCTGGATTTTGCCTATCGCTGGGTGACGCGTTTCATTCCGCTCGACAAGACGGAAGCCACGAAGACGCTGACTCGGTTGAGGCGCCAATGGTTTGCCAAGCGCAAATCGATCGTCGCGATCCTGCGCGAAGTCGTGACCAACGAGCCGGTTCCGTTGGTCGACAGCGATGCCGACAACAAGGCGCTCGATGCCGACGAAGCACTTCAGGCATTGGGCGGGGATCATGTCGGCTTCGGCTATCTCACCACGACCGTGACGGTATGGGACGAGGATCGCCAAGCCGCCGCGGAGAAACTTCGCGCTGTCGAGCGCATCGTCAACGGGCTCGGCTTCACCACGATCCGTGAGAGCGTCAACGCGGTGGAGGCATGGCTCGGCTCATTGCCCGGCCATGTCTATGCCAATGTTCGCCAGCCGCTCGTTCACACATTGAACCTTGCCCATCTCATGCCGCTGTCCTCAGTGTGGGCCGGCCCGGCGGAGAACGAACATCTGGCCAAAGTCACCCGCGCCGAAGCCCCGCCGCTTCTCTTCGCTGAAACCGGTGGATCGACACCATTCCGGCTCTCCACGCACGTCGAAGATGTCGGCCACATGCTGATCGTGGGACCGACCGGCGCCGGCAAGTCGGTGCTGCTTGCGCTGATCGCCTTGCAGTTCCGGCGCTATGCCGGCGCGCAGGTCTACGTCTTCGACAAGGGCAATTCGGCGCGCGCGGCGACATTCGCCATGGGTGGAGAGCACCACGCGCTCGGCGCGGACGGTGCGCTTGCTTTCCAGCCGCTGCGCAACATCGACGATCAGGCGGCCCGCGGTTGGGCGGCCGAATGGATCGCAGGTCTCATCGCCCATGAGAATGTCACCGTCACGCCTGAGGTGAAGGAGGCGATTTGGTCGGCACTCACCAGCCTAGCTACTGCGCCGGCCCAGGAACGCACGCTGACTGGTCTGTCGGTCCTGCTCCAGTCCAATGCGCTGAAATCCGCGTTGATGCCCTACACGCTCGACGGTCCGTTCGGCCGGCTGCTCGATGCCGATGACGATCGGCTGGCCTTGTCGGATGTGCAGTGCTTCGAGACCGAGGAGCTGATGCACAGCCGGGGCGCTGTACTGCCGGTTCTCACCTATCTTTTCCATCGCCTCGAGGAGCGTTTCGACGGCCGGCCGACCCTGCTCATGCTCGACGAGGCGTGGGTCTATCTCGACAACCCGCTCTTTGCCGCCCGGATCCGCGAATGGCTGAAGGTGCTGCGCAAGAAGAACGTCTCCGTCATCTTCGCCACACAGTCGCTTGCCGATATCGCGGGCTCTTCGATTGCATCGGCAATTATCGAGAGTTGCCCGCAACGCATTTTTCTTCCCAATGATCGTGCGGTGGAGCCGCAGGCGAGAGCGGCCTATGAGCGCTTCGGTCTCAATGAGCGGCAGATCGAACTGATCGCCCACGCCACGCCGAAGCGGCAATACTATTTGCAATCGCGCCGCGGCAACCGTCTGTTCGAGCTCGCGCTCGGTCCCATCACTCTGGCGCTTTGCGCCGCCTCCGATCCGGCCACGCAGACCCTGGTCGACAGTGTGCTGTCCGAGCACGGGCAGGACAGCTTTGCCTCTCATTTCCTGAATGCGCGCAGCCTCGATTGGGCCGCCGAGCTTCTCCAGCAGTTTCCTCAACCAGACACGGAGCAATCGTCATGATGGGACGCCGCCTTTTCACCAGCCTCGTCACTGTTTCCCTGATCGCCAAACCGATGGCCGACTACGTTCGGCCGGCTTACGCCCTGATCGTGTTCGATCCGTCGAACTATACGCAGAACGTGTTATCGGCGGCACGCGCGTTGGAGCAGATCAACAACCAGATCCAGTCGCTTCAGAACCAGGCGACCATGCTTCAGAACATGGCGCGCAACCTTCAGAATCTGGATTTTTCTTCGGTCGGACAGCTCACCGGTTCGCTCCAGCGCATCGATGGGTTGATGGAACAGGCAAGTGGCCTGAGCTTTGACCTCAATAAGCTTCAGAACCAATGGCGTCAGCAATATCCGGAAAGCTACGACGCTACGATCAAGGCCAGCGATGTGGCGAGCGCCGCCCGCGAGCGCTGGCAGAGCGCCATGCAGGCGTTCCGCCAGACCATGGGGGTTCAGTCGCAGATCACCGAGAATGTGCGCGGCGATGGCGATCTGCTTGCCGATCTCGTCAACCGCAGTCAAGGGGCGGCCGGTGCGCTCGAGGCAAGCCAGGCCACCAATCAGCTGATCGCCCTTTCGACCAAGCAGCAAATGCAGATCCAGACGCTGCTCGCGACGCAGTTTCGAGCCGAGGCCGAGGATGCTGCCCGCAAGGCGCAGTCCGAGGAAGCCGCTCGCCAGACGACAAAGCGCTTCCTCGGCACCGGCACGGCCTATCCCGGCAATTGACCATCAACTCTTCACGACGAGGAAGGCGGCGACATGAATGACCTCGGCGTCATCGATCTCTTCATGGCGACTTTTACCCGCTATATCGACAGCGGGTTCGGTCTGCTCTCCGGCGATGTGGCCTTCCTCACTACCACCCTGATCGGCATCGACATCACGCTTGCCGGTCTGGCCTGGGCGCTTGCAGGCGAGCCCAACATTTTCGGCCGGCTCATCCGCAAGGTGCTCTATGTCGGCGTCTTCGCCTTCATCCTGAACAACTTCAAGAATCTCGCCGATATCATCTATCGGTCCTTTACCGACCTAGGCATCGACGCGTCCTCCGGCAATCTCTCGGCCGACAATCTCCTGCATCCAGGCCGTATTGCCGCAACCGGCTTTGAAGGCGCCTGGCCGCTGCTCGATCAGGCGAGCCAGCTTCTCGGCTTCCCGGAAATCTTTGGCAACGCGCTCACCATCTTCGTACTGCTCGTGGCTTGGTTCCTGGTCATCATCGCGTTCTTCATTCTGTCGATCCAGCTCTTCATCACCATCCTCGAGTTCAAGCTCACCACGCTGGCGGGTTTCACTCTGGTCCCCTTCGCGCTCTGGAACCGGTCAGCATTTCTGGCCGAGCGCGTGCTCGGCAACGTGATTTCCTCGGGCATCAAGGTAATGGTCCTTGCCGTCATTGTCGGCATCGGCTCCACGCTGTTTGGCGAATTCGCATCCGCGCTGCAAGGCAAGGAACCGGACTTGGCCGCGGCCATGTCACAGGTGCTGGGAGCACTGGCATTGCTCGGGCTCGGTATTTTTGGTCCCGGCATCGCTTCGGGTCTTGTCTCCGGCGCTCCGCAGCTTGGCACAGGCGCCGCGCTCGGGACCACGGCGGCAGCCGCGGGATCAGCGCTCGTTGCCGGAGGCGCGGCGTTTGCCGGGGCGCGCATGGCAACCGGCGGCGGTCTCGCTGCAGTCCGTGCCGGCACAACCATGGGATCGGCCGCTTCCACGGCGTGGCAGTTGGGACGGGTAACCTCGCCTGACTCCGGCCTGTCAGGTGTGGCTGCTGGAATGCAGGGGTTGGCAGGAGCCGTCACCGGCGCCGCGATGCGCACAGCTCGATCTGCCACAGGAGCGTTCGGACGCAGCGCGGATGCCGGTCGCGAAGCCGCGTGGACTGCCACGGGCGGTGCACCGACTGCATCAATGAGCGGAAGCCCTGCCGGTGCTGGCCCCAATGTCGCGCCGACCTGGGCAAGGCGCCTGCGGTCCGAGCAGACAGCTCGCGCCCATCGCCACGCCGCCATGCAGGCCGTCCGTGACGGCGACAGGCCTGGAGGCAGCGCCAACCCCTCTCTCAACGACAAGGACGACTAGATGCTGTTCAAGCGACCCGTTCAACGTTACGGCAAGACACCCGAGCCGGTCACGCCGTATCAGAAGGCCGGCCAGCTCTGGGACGAGCGCATCGGCTCGTCTCGAGTACAGGCGCGCAACTGGCGGCTGATGGCTCTTGGCTGTCTGGCCTTGGCGACAGGACTCTCCGGCGGACTTTTGTGGCAGTCGATGCAAAGCCGTGTCGTGCCTTATGTTGTCGAGGTCGACCGGTTCGGCGAGGCCCGCGCCGTCGCGCCGGCAATCCGAGACTACGAACCCACCGATGCCCAGATCGCCTGGCATCTCGGCCGCTTCATCCAGAATGTCCGTTCGATCTCCACCGATCCGGTGCTGGTGCGGCAGAATTGGCTGGCGGCTTACGATTTCGCCACCGATCGCGCAGCGCTCTTTCTCAACGAATACGCCAAGGCGAACGACCCCTTCGGCCAGATCGGCACACGCAGCGTGTCGGTTCAGGTGACCAGCGTGGTCAGGGCTTCCGACAGTTCGTTCCAGGTCAAATGGACCGAGCAGGTCTTTGAGCGCGGCAGCCTGGCCAGCACGACGCGCTGGACCGCGATCCTCACCATCGTGATCCGCCCGCCAAGCAATACAGACCAGCTGCGCAACAATCCGCTCGGCGTCTTCGTCAACGCCATCGACTGGTCGCGCGAGCTCGACAGCGCAGCACCTGCATCCGTTTCCCCGAAGGAGCCCGCCAATGACAAATAAAGCCTCATCGCTCCGTACCGCGCTGGTCCTGTCCGCGTCAGCAGCCCTTGTCTCCGCCTGTGCTTCGAAACCGGTGCCGCCGCCTCAGATTTCCTATGACGATGCGGACTTCAAGCCGGCCGCAGTCGAGAAGCCGCCGGAGAAGCCGGTCAGGATCGTCGAGGTGCCAAAACCCTTGCCGTTACCCGGCCAGTTGCAACCCGATCCGGGCAAGGTCGCCGAGGACAAACGCTCCCCTGAAGAACGCGTCGCCGACGCCAACAAGGCGGCGACACAGCAACCGACCAAATACGGCTATGTCAATGCGGTGCAGGTCTATCCCTTCACCGATGGCGCGCTCTATCAGCTCTATGCCGCGCCGGAGCGCGTCACCGATATCGCTCTACAGCCGGGGGAGAAACTGACGGCCGTGTCGGCCGGCGACACTGTGCGCTGGGTCATTGGCGACACCGTCAGCGGCACCGGTGACAATCAGCGCACCCATGTGTTGGTAAAACCCTTTGCGCCGGGGCTTATTACCAACCTTGTCATCACGACGGACCGGCGCACCTACCACCTGCAGCTCCAAAGCACCGAGAAGATCGCAATGGCGGCGATCTCCTGGACCTACAGCGAGGATCAGATCGTCGCGGTTCGCCAACGCAACGCTCAAGCCGAGGAGACCATGCCGGTCGCGTCGAATGTGGCGCTCGAGAACATTCACTTCCGCTACGCGATTACCGGCGATACACCGCCCTGGAGACCGACGCGCGCTTTCGACGATGGCAGCAAAGTCTATATCGAATTCCCGCGCCGCATCGATCAGGGTGAGGCACCGCCGCTCTTTATCGTCGGTGCTGACGGGAACAACCAGCTCGTCAACTACCGGATGCGCGGCAACTTCTATATCGTCGATCGCCTGTTCGCCGCGGCAGAGCTTCGGTTAGGCACTAAGCAGCAGCAGGTGGTGCGCATCACGCGGGCAGACGGCCGACAACCATCGCCCCGTATGTCACACTTTCCGCGTCTTGGCAGGTGAGGGGGAGGGCTCATGACCGATACTCACCGCTCTAATACTTCGCCGAAGCTGGATCCTGAGCAACTGCAGCTGCGCGCTTCTCCGAGACGCGCCGTACGCTTCAGGGGCGGCGTGATTATTGCTATCGCCGCTGTTGGATCCAGCGCCATATTCGGCGTCGCCATGGTGGCACTTCGAGGGCCAGCTTGGCGCATCAACGGCCAGATGGAAGACCGCTATAACACCGAGCGCAAGCCAACCGCCGAAGGAATCGACGCGCTTCCCAAGGACTATTCTGGGGTTACGCCGAAGGCTCCGGTCCTTGGGCCACCACTGCCGGGCGACCTCGGCCGTCCCATCCTCGAGCGCCAGCGACAGCTCGGCATCGCGCCGGGACAGGATAACTCCGCCGAGGAGCAGCGCCTTGCCCAGCAGGCGATTTCGGCGCGTGAATCGCAAGTCCTCTTCCGCATCGACAATCGACCTACCCAGACAGATCTCGCTGGTAAGGGGCGAGGTGCCCAGCAGTCGTTTGAGCCGCTTCCACAGTCCGATGCGACACGCGGATCGCCTTCGGTTGCACCAGCCGAGGGCGACCAAAACAACCAACAGCGCAAACTCGATTTTATCGACCAAAAGGACGCGGGCGGGATCTACAATCCACACGCGCTGCAGACACCTGTTTCGCGATATCAGCTCATGGCCGGTAGCGTAATCGCCGCGAGCCTCATTACGGGTATCAACTCCGATTTGCCCGGCCTTGTCGTCGCACAGGTCACCGAGAATGTGCACGACACGGTCACCGGCAGCACCTTGCTCATTCCACAAGGGTCACGGCTGATCGGTACCTATGACAGCGTGGTCGCTTTTGGGCAAAAACGGGCACTGCTGGTCTGGCAACGCATTGTGATGCCGGACGGCTCGTCGATCAAAATCGACAATCTACCCGCGACAGACACTGCCGGCTATGCGGGGCTGGAGGACAAGGTGGATTTGCACACCTGGCAGCTGATCAAGGGAGTGGCGGTAGCTACGTTGCTGGGCGTCGGCACTGAGTTGAGTTTCGGGAGGAACGAAAGCGATCTGGTCAAGGCGATCCGGCAATCCACTCAGCAGAACGTCAGTCAAGCTGGCCAGCGCATCACGGACAAGAACCTCAACATTCAGCCCACCATCACGGTCCGCCCTGGTTGGCCGCTGCGGGTGATTTTGTACAGAGACGTCTTGCTCAGGCCATACACGGGTTGAAGAGGAATAATCATGGCCAGCCTAAAGCTAGGAAAGCTTCCCGACAGGACACCTTCGAAGATCACCATCACCGTTAGCGCGGCCTTGAGCCAAGCTCTCAACGACTACGCGGCGCTTTACCGCCAGACCTACGGCCAGTCGGAAACGGTGGCTGAACTCATCCCATTCATGCTGTCGGAGTTCCTCCAAAGCGACCGAGCTTTTGCCAAGGCCCGAAAGGAAGGTGTGCCTGGTGTCGCGTTTGAGAAACCGCGACGGCAATCAGCTTCAACAGCAGACAATGCGTAGCGCGGGATGTTCCGAGAAGGACAGGCTCTTGAACCTGGGCGCCGCCTTCAGCCTCTTTGATCGGCCGCCAAGTTTCGCGGTGGGCTTTTTGACCGGAGCGGCCTTCCTTCCCAACGATTTTGCCAGCGCTGAGCGGACAGCCCAATCGTCTGGGGCGACCATGGGATAATCCTTCGCCAACCCATTTCGCCCGGTGTTTATCGGGCGTCATTCCGCGCCGGGTTGCCAGATGGCGCTTAAGGGACTTGTATTTCCGAAGGGCCGCACGTTTTCCAGTGCGTTGAACGTAGCGCTTGAGGCAATCATCGCCGCATTTGCAAACTCGGAGAGCGACTGAAGGGACCCGGTGCTGCAGATGGCTACTTTCTTCTTCGCCTATTGCCGCGCATGCAACTCGGCGGCTAGCGCTTCAAGCGCTTCCATGTCGGGCGCGTAGTTGGCCGCATGCGCTGGGTACCGCTGCATCTGCTGGCGATAGAAGTTCAGCCACTTCGGCAAGTCAGCGATCGGAAATGTTCCTCGCCATATGTCTTTCTCGAGCGTGAAGGTGCCCGCCGCCGAATCGAAAGTCGCTACCGTCTTCATGGGCGCATTAAAGTGGTCTCGAAACAAAAGGCGCGGCCGATCGTTAGCGATCTGCAACGATGGGTCCACCATGCCATCCACCTCGATAGAGAAAACCAAATACGATCCGACAAGCAGGATCTTGTCCGTCTGGTTCGTGGCCAGCGGCAAGCGTTACGATTTCGAGGAGGTGCCGCCGGAGACCTACGCGGCGTTACGGTCGGCGTTTGTCAAAGGTCGCTATTTCAACGACCATATTCGCAATCACTTCCGCTATCGCCAAGTTCCTGACTAGCTGTCCAGTTGAAGCGGCTCGTGTTCGTCCTGCTCGTGCCACATGTCTTTCAACCACTTGGCCGCACGTCTCATACCACAGAAGTTCGAATCTTCGTCAGCGGCCGGCTGGCGGTGCACCGTCACCTCTGGACGAGGGCCGAGCTTAGAAAGCTTCGTCATCCTCGAAGACGGTGCGTAGATTTCAGGCTGCGCGGCTTCGGTCGCATGTATCGGGTTTTCAGGGCGCCAGGGCTCGTCGTCAATTCGACCGCCACAAGCACCGCCGCCAACGCTTTCTACATCGAGTAGCGCACAAAAGAATGACATTTAGAGGGGAGAAGGGCGTCCCAGACCACCAGTCTCCCCTCCCGTCAAAAGGCTGGCGATCAGTAATCGCCGTTATAGTAGCGGTCGTCGCAGGGCGCGGTGTAAATCCGGCCGTAGCGGTCCTGGTAGCGGCAGAGCTGCTCGCCGCGGCGCTTCGGAGTGGTCGCGCTGCCGACGACGGCGCCGAGCAGCGCGCCGCTCGCAGCGCCGATCACCGTACTCTTGGTGTTGCCGCCGATGGCCTGGCCGACCAGCGCGCCGCCGGCGCCGCCGATCAGCGCGCCCGTGGTGGCCCTCTGCTGACCCTCGGTTTGTGTCTCGCATCCGGCAAGGGCTGCGGTCATCAGCACCGCCACGAAAACCTTCTTGATCATCATCTCCAGAACTCCTTTGAAGCCCCAAAGACCAAAAGAAACAGGGGCGTACCCGGCCGCAGTGGTCTCGCATTGCGGCGGAACGGCGGCAAAGCCCGCTCACGAAGTGAGTCATGGTTTCCCGGCTGTTGAAGAGCATGGTCGCCAAAACGGAAAGACGGCGCTTACCCGAGGAACGATTGCCCGGCCTGCTTCACTCTTAGCGGGACCAAGATCGGGACCCCTGAACACTGTTCTCCAGCCGTCACCGTGCTGAGCGATGAAGGCTCGGGAATTGTTTCCCCATCCTCAACAAGGCCCTCGACATGGAACGCCAGCGCCTGCGCAGCGAGCTCACGCACCTCGCCCAGGCTTGCACCGGCAGTGACGACGCCCGGAAAGTCGGGAAAAGACACTCCAAAGTCGCTGTCGCCGTCTCTATGAACTAGCCCGACGTAGTGCCGCATACCCTTTTCCTCTGTGCGCTTGGCGCTAGTTTGAGACATCGATAAGACGACGGAAAGCGATGGACAAGGTTGCATCGGTTCGCAGTGCTCCCTCGGGCAGGCGCATGGTGCGCGCAGCCCAGTATCTGCGCATGTCGACCGAGCACCAGACTTACTCGATCGACAACCAGAAGGATGCCATCCGCGACTATGCCGATATCATGGGCTACGACATCGTCGCCACCTATGAGGACGTCGGTCGCAGTGGTCTAAAGCTGGGAGGGCGTCCGGGCCTTCAGCAGTTGCTGGCCGATGTCGAGAGCGGGACAGCCGATTTCGAGACGGTCGTTGTATATGATGTCAGCCGCTGGGGACGCTTCCAGAATATCGATGAGAGCGCCGCTTATGAGTACCGGTGCCAGATGGCCGGGGTGCGGATCGAATTTTGCGCCGAGCAGTTTGCAAACGACGGAAGCATCGGATCCGATGTGCTCAAGGCTATCAAGCGCAGCATGGCGGCCGAGCATAGCCGCATGCTGTCGCAGAAAGTGTTCCTGGGTCAGGTAAGGCTGATCCGGATGGGATTTCGCCAAGGCGCAAAGGCTGGGCTCGGCCTACGACGCTTACTTATCGACCAACAGGGGCACCCAAAAGGCATTCTTTCATCCCACGAATACAAGAGCCTGCAGACGGATCGAATCGTTCTGGTGCCCGGCCCGCCCGGCGAGATCGCAACCGTGCGATGGATCTTCGATCACTTTGTCAAAACACGAAAGACAGAGCTTCAGATCGCAAGACTGCTCAACAAACGCAGCGTGCTGACCGACCGCGGGCGCCCATGGACACGGGAGTCTATGCACTCGCTGCTGACCAACGAAAACTACATCGGCAACAGCGTTTGGAACAGGAGCTCGACCAGGCTCAAAGGCTGTCATGTCAGCAATCCCCCGGAACAGTGGGTGCGGGCGGAAAACGTCTTGGAGCCGATCGTGGACCGCAAGGTGTTCAGCCAAGCGCAGGCTATCCTCAAGACCATCTATCGCCACATGACAAACGAGGAGATGTTGGCCGCCCTCAAGGCGCTCCTGGCCCGTCGCGGCGCCTTGTCCGCCTCGATTGTCGACGCCGCACCCGATTGCCCGCCGTCCACGCGCTATCACTCGCGTTTCGGAAGCATCGTCAAAGCCTATGAACTGATCGGATACCAGCCACCCAAGAGTTGCCGCTTCATCCATGTGAACCGGCGCCTGGAAACGATGAGGCAGGGGGCGATCCAGGATCTGATGGCGGCGTTTGAAAAGTGTGGCGCGTTTGCGACCTATGATACGGAGACGGACCTGTTGCGGATCAACCATGAGATCACTGTGGCGATCGCGGTAGGACGCTGCAGGGTTTCCGGCCTTGGCTATCCGCGCTGGTTCTCGAGGGCTGATCATCAGCCAACGCCGGACATTTTTGTCCTGATCCGGATGAATCCCGGCGACCTCACCATTCGAGACTACCTGATTGCTCCCGCATGTGAGATCGCTGGCAAACGGGAATTGCATGCTGACAACGGGGCGCGGCTGGATTCATATCTCTTTCCCACGCTCGAGCCGCTTGTTGCGTTGGCGGAGCGGGTATCCGTCGAGGGCGCACTATGAACGTTAAGCGCCTGAGCCGGGAAGCCGCCTACGAGGCGCTCCTGCACAGTGACCGCAGAAACGCGAGGCGTTTTGCCCTCGACCAGCAAGCGCCAAGGATGCGTCGTTTCGGCCCCAGGCTCCTCAAGACCTATGTCGCGGAATGCAAACGAAAGCGTGCCTTCATAGAAGAATCAGAAGAACTGGAAAAACGCCTGGAATGTATCGCCGCGGCGGTTCTTTTGATTACGGGCGACTGGCAGTTCCGCGCCCTGCTTGCATCCGAGGGCCTTGCGACGATGCCAAAATCATTGGCACAGAGGGTTCAAGGCTTGCCGCCCGCACAACGCTCGCTTCAGCCCGCCTCTGTACCGAGCGCCCCCCTGCTCCCCGCCGGCGAGGTTTGCCCGGAAGTCCGGAATCTGCTGCGGGACTGCACTGGACCGGCAAAGCTTTTCGCCTTGCTCGGGCTGGTCGTTCCGGTCAGGCAAGTGGAGATTGCCCGGCTGATGATTGCCATGAAGCGGGTCAGGTTCAACTACGTGAAAATGCTCGTCGCTCTTACGCCACGGTCCCTTCTGGCCAAGGATGCCGATCCGCGAAAGGAGATTGCCGGCCTTTCCGAAGATCAAATGGCAGAGATGGAGCCCGAGTTGGCCAAGCTTTGCTTGGCGTATCTAAGCGCCGTGGAACGACGCGGGCCAGCGAGCCTGGAGCTGGTCGCGGCCAGCCGCTATTTTGACCGGTTGATGGATAGTTCCAAGGTTGTGCGTTATTTGGCCCATAATTTTCCCGGCCATTTTGAAGAGTTTCACAGCTTGTCCGTACCCGTCCTGGAATAAGTGGAATCATCCATTTGCTATCAATATCAGCTTTAGATGGATTGCCGCTTCGGCGAGGTGGGCCGGCGGAATGTCCGATTTTCGTCCTCGTGTCTCCAAGCAGAGCGACCGATTACGCCCCATCCCGGTCGTTGAGTTATGGGGAATACACGTTCGCGCGGGGCAGACTGAGCGGGACTGGGAAATGTTTTCCCGGCCTGTTGAGCAGGGCTGCGGCCAGCGTCGAGTAGGTTGTCGCTCGGGGTGGAGGACATGTCTGAGCGGACATGCCGCCGAGACCATCGGCGGGCAGAACGGGAAGACTAGTTAGCGCCGTGCCCACAACTATGGCAAAAAGTTTGCAGTATCTCGGCACGTCTTCATCTGTTACTTTGACTATTTATAGAGTCTCTGGGAACTGATCTTGGTTGATCGCCTTCACTATACGCCAATCCGATGGGCATGCCTGTTGCGAAAATCGCGCACTATTTGATCGAACGACTGGCCCCGACCTCCGGACCGCGTATTTTCGTTGCGACAGCTATGGCCATGCCCTATGGCTCGAGCAAAGCGCCGCCGTATTGCGCCCAAAGGTGTTCGCAGTCCCAGATCCTCAAGCTTGGCGTTCCTGGTTCCCCATACAGGACCATCGCACCGCGAACGTCGTAACCAAGCACCGACGCATTGGCGACAAATTGGATGGCGCGCCCTAGGCTGATAGCGCAGATCCGGGTTTCAATTTTGCTGGCGAGGTCGATCACTCCGAAGATTTCCGCGTCGGCGCCTCTGCCGGCCAAAACAGCCATGGAGATCGCATCGTCCCGAGCTAGCAACATCGCGAGAGTCCCTCAAAGCGGCGCTTTCTAACTTCGATGTGCGAAATTGGTTCCGCGTGCCCGAAAGAATCTGAGATCAACCATCCAGTTCAAGCGGCTCATGGTCCGGCCGCTCATGCCAAATGACCTGGCGGAGATCGCGCCGGTCGACCGGCTGGCCGCATTTCCTGCAATCGTAGAAATGCTCCTGCTCGCGGGGAGGGTCGCCCCCGTGTCGTCGCCCGAGGATGGGTGGCCCAAGGTCCGAAAGCTTCGTCACCCGCGCAACTTCCTAGCCTCGCGCTCGAGCGTCTTGCGGTCGTTGCCGTGCTCGCCGATCAGTTCCCGAACTTGCTCGGGCGTGATCCGGTGCTGCTTGGCGAAATACCTCACCTCGTAGTCCTCATCTGCCGACACGCGGTCGCGGTCGCGGAAATCACGTTTGCTCTTGTCGTCCGTCATGGCGCTGTTCCTCCTGGCAGGGAAACCCATCACCGGGCACGAACGTTCCAATCTGCTTTTTCAGCAATCGCTAACGGAACGCCTGCGGCTGTGCGATATTTGAATCAAATTCGAGTATCGCGTGGGGTTTCGATGCGTAAGCCCGCCGGCGGCGTCCGGTTATCCTTCATTCGTCCGATGGAGCCCGATCTGGTCGAGCAGCCGCCCAAGGGCGAGGGATGGAGCCACGAGGTCAAATTCGACGGCTACCGCACCCAGCTCATCAAGGATGCTGACGGCATCCGCCTCTACACCAAGACCGGGATTGACTGGACGGCCAAATATCTCCCGCTTGCCACGGAGGCGAGTTCGATCGAGGCACAAAGCTTCATCATCGAATGCGAGACGATCGTGACCAACGAAGCTGGGCTGTCCGACTTCCATGCGCTGCGCGCGGCGATCACCAGACGCCCGCAGGATCTCTATCTCGTCGCGTTCGATCTCCTTCACCTTAACGGCCACGACCTGCGCGACATGGGGCTGAAAGACCGCCGGGAGATTCTGCAGGCGCTCATTCCCTCTGGCGGCCATATCCAATTCAGCGAGGCGCTGCCAGGCACCGGCGATGCCGTCTATCACCTCGCGTGCGAAGCCGGGCTGGAGGGCATCGTTTCGAAGCGGCTGGACAGCGTCTATCGCAGCGGTTCGACGATGAATTGGCGCAAGATCAAATGCTACGTCGAGAAGGAGATGGAGATCATCGGGGTCAAGCGAGAGACCGGGAAGCCGGCGATGGTGTTGATGGCTGACAACGGCCGCTACATGGGCGGTGCCTTCGTCACTTTCAAAGCCGACAAGCGGCAGGCATTATGGGAGCGCGTGCAGGGTAAGACCGGGGCACCGCCACCAAAGGGCCTGACGAAAGAAAGAGCTGAATGGCTGAGGCCCGGTCTAGTCGGCCGGGTCAAGTTTCTGAAGGGTGAGGAGAAACTTCGCCACGCCTCACTCAAGGATTTTCGGGAAGAAAGCTAGGCAGCTGCTGGCCGCCAAATGTTCCTGTTGATCAGAACGACGACAGGGATGGGAACATGGCGGCCAAGGCGCGCAGCCTTGCGCGAGCGGCTTCAGCCCTTTTCGCGGTAGCCGGCGGTAACCTCGTCTTTGTGCGCGGCGAAGGCTGCCAGAACCTCGTCTTTCTCGGGCTTGGGAATCTTGAAGTGGTCCAGGGTTCGTCCGAGCTCCGCTGCGACCTCATCGAACTCCGCGGGCGAGATTTTCAAGCGGCGGTGGGCTTCCTCAAGGCCGAGTGGTGTCGAGCCCGGCCTGGTGGCCACAAACTTAAAAGGACCGCCCGAAACGTCGCAGACCCAAAGCGTGCGCATGAACTTGAGGCCGGGCAGCCGTTCAAGGTTCTTGGTATGCCATTCCCGCAGCTGGGGGTTCTTGGCCTTCTGGCCGACAATGGGATTCTTCACCACGGCGTCACTGAAGTGGTCCACCACAGCAGCTATGGCGAACACGCCACCCAGCCGCTCATATAGACTTTTCTCAGGCTTCGTTGGCTTTGTCTGCGCGAGTGCATCGTGAGCCGGCAATACAGCCATAGACGCGGCGGCCGCCGCCAACACAGCGACAACGCCTCGTCTTGTGAAGGGGGTCGAAACAGCTGTTTTCATTTCTGATCTCCTGCAGCTACGCCACAGCAAGCCGCAGCCTGTCTGGCGCCTTCAATGAAGTCGCTTCGGACATGTGATGCTCTTTATCCACCCAGGAGAGTCTGGTGCAGCCAACGGCTTCGTCAATATGAGCATTCGCTAACGTAAGAAAAACGGGGCTACGGCGAATTCTGAAATAAAAGGCCGAAGGCCGCTACCTCATCAAAACTGCTTACCGGCGCGGATCATCGCCCGAGCAATGGCAAGCTCTGCCTCAACCTTGGCGTTTTCCTTCTGGGTCATGTTGTCGGCGGCGATCAGGCGCCGCAGGGCGCGAATAACTTCGCCGCGCTGCCAGCCCGCATCCAACATGCAATCAACAATGGCTTGGAACCCCGGCTCCATTGCTTCCTGACAGTCAATCTCGCGGTCCGGGTAGGCACTGGCGCGCCTAGGAGGGCTTATCATAGGAATTTCTCTCCCTCGCCGCGGTGTTCAAAGCAAAACCAGTGCGACGGCTGGCGCGGTCGGGCAAAACCCCAGCCGGCATCCTTGCCGCATCCGGCGTGCTCGCAGGCATGCCCGAGAGGGCCATGCTCGCGCGGCTGGATCGGTTCGCCGGGTCGCGTCGGTTCATCGCTCATAGCAGCTTGATCGGTTCGATGAGCCCGGCATGGTCATTCGGTTTCTTGTCGATGGCCGCAGCATTCACCTCTCGACCGACACGATAGAACTGCAATTGCCCGTCGATGTCGTGGTTCAGAATGTCCCTCAGATCGCCTGCCGGCGTCTTGGGGTCGAGCCAGGCATCGTAATAGGCGGGATCGAGAATGAGCGGCTGGCGATCGTGGATCTGATCGACCGGTGCCGCGGATGGCTCGATGATGATCGTGCAGCTCGTCACGTCAAGGTTCGAATTGTAGGCCCACAGGCCGGCGAACGAGAAAGGCGCGTGGCCCGGCTGGAAAATGAGCCAGGGGTCTTTCTTGCCGTCGGCGGGCGAGATCGTCCATTCGTAATAGCCGTCGGCCGGGACAAGGCAACGCTTCGACTTGAAGGCGTCCCGAAAGGCCGGCTTCGTGTCGACGCTCTCGATGCGGGCATTGAACATCGCCGCCTTCGGCATCTCTTTGGCCCAGAAGGGTACCAGCCACCATCGCCCGGTGCGTACCTTGTGGTTGCCGTCGTCGGCCGCCGTGATGAACGGCACCTCGTCGGTCGGCGCGATGTTGTAGCGCGGTGCGTCGTTGCGCCCGACGTCGGCGGGAGCCGTCAGCCGGTAGAGGCGGTGGATCTCCGACCACGGCAGATAACGGGTGTAGCGTCCGCACATTCCCTCTACCTCAGTTCCGCAGGATTTCCGGCACGCTGAGCGGCCCGATCTCCAGAATTCGCTCATAGGCGCCCTGGCGGCGCCACACGCCGCGTGCACGCCCGTTTTCCCTGTCACGCTTCGGATCGAATACGATGCCACCGAAGTGGTCAAGGAAAGCCCTGGCGGCCTCGCGATCGGCGAAGCAATGCAGCCGCCATTGTTCCTGCTTGCCGCCCTCCCAAACCGCGATCACCGCTCTTGTCCTGCATGTCAGCCCTCGCTCCTGAAGGAAACGCCTGATCAGCGAGAAGTTGCGATCGGTGCAGATGTCGTCGGGCAGGGCAACTTGGTGCGGCATGTCACGATCGATGATCGAAGGCGCCGGGATGCCACGGCTTCGCCTCACCATGCCGGAGGCAGAAAACTATCAGCTTGAAGACGCATGGCCGCCAGCGTGAGGGCAATCGCGGTATTGGCTGGCGGCTTCTCCATGTGCAGATAGCCATCAGCACAACGCCACGCGGCGACGCTCAAGTCATCGTCGTCATCTTCGTAGCGGTCCAGTTGGATAATGCGGGCATCACAAGGATCCTGGTCGACCTCGATCTTCCAGCCCTGAAGGGATTTCTCGGTGATGGCCGCAACCTCAGCCAGGTTGCTCGTGAGATACGGAAGGCCCAAAGCAGCGGCCTCTTCGGGCGTCCCCGGCTCATTGACCCAACCCATGACATAGCAGATGTCGATGTCGAGCTGCCGGTCAGGACCGGTGGCTGTTTCGAGGCGCTGAATGATCTCCCGGTAGCGCCGCTGCCTGTCCGGCCAAGTCGCCAGATTGGCCATCTTCACCCTCGGCTCGACCGCGCCGATTCCCAAAACTCCATGGGCTCGGACGACCTTATCCGCGGGCCAACCAGCACAACATGCTTCGCACGCGGCCCGCTCGGCCTTCAACCAAACACTGGCCGTCGCATCCTGATCCTCAGTGGGTTCCGCATCTTCAGGAAAACCCTTCATATCCCACAGTTCAACCGCGAACATGCCGCTCGCCGCGTCCTCGTAGGAAATTCCAGAGTCCTCAAAAACCGCCCCCGCAGCGGCTACCCCGCGGGCAAGTTCTTCAAACGTTGCGTTCTCGATCACCAATCGAAGTGGCATTTCCGCCTCCTGTGGCTATCCTGCCATCAGTGAACAAAAAGAGAACGCGGGAGTCAAGAGACCTCTTGACGACACAGGAATATGTTCCTCACTTCAAGGAATGCCGGAACAACCCGAAAAGTGGCCGAGAGGCGTCGCCTGGACCCTGACGCATGCCCATGATGCCGGGCAAGTGGCGGGCATCCGCTGCGCCCGCTGCAACATCACGCGCTACTACAAGCCGCTCGAGCTGCGGGAGGTGATCGGCAACGTTACGATCGATGAGGTGCGGGACAAGGTGCGCTGCCAGCAGTGCGGCAGCCGGGAGTGGATGAGCGCGCAGCTATTCCACCCGACAGGAGAGCAGTCGCACACGATCCGCCTCCGGCGCCTGGTGGAGATCAGATGGGAGAAGCGGGTGGTCTGGCGAGATGAATAGGTGAACTGCGGGAGCGGCCCGGCGCACTGGCGGGTAGGCCAGCACGAGCCGGGTCTAACAGGCGGGGGCTCGGAAACAAACACGGCACCGGCTGATGATAAATATACGCTCCTGCCGCAATGAACGGCACGCATCTATAAGGCGGATCCAAGAGTAGCCGCACGCGCCGCTGCGGAACACCGGTCTCTAATTCCCGCGTGGTCTGGATCTTGGTCCTGGCAAGCTTTCACACGGATTTGCAGCCAGTCTGGCGGTTCGCGGGTCCCTTAGCCACAGAGACTTCTTTTTTCTTTCCAGTATATGATTGCGATCGAAATCGACGGCCGCTTGGCCTTTCGTCGCGGCGATCACATAGTCGGCTCTGTTCGTTCGATAGTCTTCTTGGACAGACATCGCTTTCCTCCCGGTCCGCGGCCTTCCCTCCATAGGCCCGGACCGAGACACTAGCTGCCGATGCATCGCAGGAGTCTACAAATTGAGGATTGTATTAAAATGATACACTTACCCCCGCGCCCATCGGAGCTTGTAGGACCGCTGCGGCTCTGTGCTATCGTGGAGAACGCTTTTACTCCTGCTCTTCGCCAGCTTGGTCCCAGGCTTGCGGCCAAGGCCCATCGACTTCGCCAGTGTCGACCGCTGCGCTGCGTAATTCGGCGCCACCTGGCGGCGTGTCCGGCGTCGTCCAAGGCGATGCTGTAAATGACGGTCGCACCCCTACGAGCCCGGTTACGCTGCCCCCACTCCAGACATTGGGGGGCGGCAATATTTACAACGGGACTGATGGAGGTGGCGGCGTCGATACTGGTTCGGGCACCATATACAACAGTCCAAACTAGGCTGATGGCGGGCCCAAGGCGTTAGAGATGTAGCCACTTGGCCGCCCAGTTTTCCTAAGCGAAATAAACGCAAAATGCCGTCAACCTCGGAGCCTTTGTCCCGCTGAAATTGCTGAAATATAAAGCTGGGGAGTGGAACAGCCCACTCCCCAGCCTTAGAGAATGTCGCCAAATTTGGACAGCACTTCGCTCGTTGGAGCCGAGTGGCAATCCCGAGCTATTTGCTGCAGACCGCGCCTGTCTGGGCTTCAAGAGCTCGCTCTCACTGACAGAGCAACCTTCTCCGGCCGCCTCGGGATAGATCGTTCTGTAGATCGGAACGCGGGCCCCATTTCATGATCAGCAGCTTCGCGCCCCGATCTCGGCCGTACAGATCAGCGTTGCCGTTCCCTGAAGCTGCCGTAGCAGGCTAGCGGGTGCAGAGGTCGTGCCGGTACCAGGTGAGGACGTACGATCCGGTTGTCGCAGCGAAAGCTACCGCCTGTGTTTCTGAATCCTGCTGATGCGAGATCAAGCCATGTCAAACCGTCAGGGACGATGCGACTAAGCGCGCCGTCCCCTGGAGCTTGATGTCTAGGCCGCCCGCAGGCCCACCATCGGACGCAGGTTCTGGTTCATGCGGAACAGGTTTTGCGGGTCATAGCGCTGCTTGATGTCCAGCAGCCGCCGATAGTTGCCGCCATAGGCCGCTTCGACCCTGTCGACCTCGTCCTCTGGCATGAAGTTCACATAAGCCGTGCCAGCGGCGTAGGGTCGTGCTTGCTCGTAGATACTGCGAGCCCAGTCGATGCACGCCTGGTCCATTGCCGGTTCGCGCCAGCGGGCATGGACGTTCATGACGAAATGCGAGCTGCGCTGCGGAAACGCGGTGGCGTCCGCCGTGACCCGGCCCGCCGCCCCACCGACATGGCCGAAGAATATTTCGCATTCCGGACCCGGAAGCCTGGCAATCGCCGCCGTGGTGACCTCGATCGCGCTGTCGGAGAGCTCGGTGAAGTCGTGGCTTTTCCAGTAGTTGCGGGCGCCCGGCGCAAGCAGCGGGTCGAAGGCTTGCTGCCAGCCGGTGAACGGATTGGAACCGACGACGTCGGCGATCGGCGTGCCGATGGCGCGAAGCCCCTGCGTCGCCTTTTCGCCGGCCAGGGTATCGCCGCAATAGCACATAGCCAGCACCAGCACATCCTTGCCGTGCCATTCGGCCGACAGGAAGGGAAGCGGCGGCGCCTGCCGCATGACCACCCAGCAAGTCAGTTCGTCGGGGGCCGCTTCCAGCGCCTCGCGATACTCCCGCAGCACCTTCCGCGCATCGGCGAAAGGATGGACGACAAGCCCCGACAGCACTTGCGGCCCGAACTGATGGAGTTGGAACTCGAATGCCGTGACGACGCCGAAATTGCCGCCGCCGCCGCGCAGCGCCCAGAACAGGTCGGGGTTCTCGCTCTGGCTAGCGCGCAGCAACTTGCCGTCGGCGGTGACCACGTCGGCGGAAACCAGATTGTCGATCGTCAGCCCGAATTTGCGGGTGATCCAGCCGAAGCCGCCACCCAGCGTCAGGCCGGCAATACCCGTGGTCGAGTTGATGCCGGTCGGCAGGGCCAATCCGAAGGCCTGTGTTTCCCTGTCGACATCGACGAGCGTGGCGCCGGGTCCGACCCAGGCCCGCCGTGCCCCGACATCGACCCGCACCGACTTCATCGGCGACAGGTCGATCATCAGGCCGCTATCGCAGACGGCGCTGCCGGCGATGTTGTGGCCACCGCCGCGCACGGAGACGAGGAGCTTGTTTTCCCGTGCGAAGTTCACGGCGGCAATGACGTCCGAGGCGCCGACGCAGCAAACGATCAGCGCAGGCCGCCGGTCGATCATGCTATTCCAGATGCTGCGTATGTCGTCGTAGGCGGCGTCGCCTTCCCGCAGCACCGTGCCACGTATTTGTGCCGAAAAGGCTTCAAGCGTTGCGGCCTCGACGGTCGTCGTGCCGCCTTCAAGGGTGGCAAAGCTCATGGCATTCATGATTTCCTCCCGATCTTGTTGGTGAGCCTCTCTCCTGAATTTAGTGTGCGCTTATATTAGACATCAGGCAAGTTGCGACCCCATCTCGTCCGTAGAGATCAGCTGCCGCGTCCTGAAAGCAGACATCGCAAGCGAGGACTCCGGAGGTCGCGGTTGCGCTACTCGGCAGCCGTCTCCGATGGCTCCTCTGCCGGCCCCGAAGGCCTGGCCTCGGCATGGGGCTTGCGCCGTGAAAACAGCGACCTGAGCATGACGTAGAACACCGGCGTCAGGAACAGGCCGACGAAGGTGACGCCGAGCATGCCGGAGAACACCGCTGTGCCGAGCGACTGGCGCATTTCTGCGCCCGGGCCTGTTGCGATCATCAGCGGCACGACGCCGAGGATGAACGAGAAGGCGGTCATCAGGATCGGCCGCAGCCTGAGGCGGCAGGCTTCGACGGCAGCCTCGGCGGCCGACAGGCCGCGTTCCTGCGCTTGCCGTGCGAATTCGACGATCAGGATCGCGTTCTTGGCGGCAAGCCCGATCACTACGATGAGGCCGATCTGCACGAGGATGTTGTTGTCCAGCCCTCGGAAAGTCACGCCCAGCAACGCCGCGAGCACGCCGAGCGGCACCACCAGCACAATGGCGAACGGCAGCACCCAGCTTTCATATTGCGCCGCCAGCGCCAGGAACACGAACAGCACCGACAGTCCGAAGATATAGACAGCGGCATTGCCGGTGTTGCGCTCCTGATAGGCGAGCTCGGTCCATTCATAGGAGGTACCGGCCGGCAGCGTCTTTGCCGTGATCCCCTCCATCAATGCCAGCGCGTCGCCCGTGGAAACGCCGGGCGCGGCGTTGCCCTGCAACGGCACCGAGACGTACATGTTGTAGCGCTGGACCAGCGCCGGACCGGTGACATCGCGGATCTCGATCAACGTGCCGAGCGGAACCAGCGCGCCGGTCGCCGAGCGCACCTTCAGTTTCAAGATGTCGGCGCGATCGAGGCGGAACGCCTGATCGGCCTGCGCCCGCACCTGGTAGACGCGCCCGAAAGCGTTGAAGTCGTTGACATAGGCGGTGCCCAAATTGATCGACAGCGTCTCGAAGATGTTGGGGATCGGCACGTTCAGGATGCGCGCCTTGTCGCGATCGATCGCCAGGAAGAATTGCGGGCTCGAGGCGGAGAACGTGGTGAACACGCCCGTCAGCCCCGGCGTCTTGTTGGCTTTGCCGGCGATTTCGTAGGCAAGCGCCAAGATCTGCCGCATGTCGGCGCTGTTGCGCTCCTGGATCTGCAGCTTGAAGCCTCCCGCATTGCCGACGCCGCGGACTGGCGGCGGTGGCAGTGCGATAATGAAGGCTTCCTTGATGCTTTGCAGGCTGCCGAACAGATT
Organism: Mesorhizobium sp. WSM4904; assembly: GCF_029674545.1. Taxonomy (NCBI): domain Bacteria; kingdom Pseudomonadati; phylum Pseudomonadota; class Alphaproteobacteria; order Hyphomicrobiales; family Phyllobacteriaceae; genus Mesorhizobium; species Mesorhizobium sp. WSM4904. Next base: position 3,047,811 of record NZ_CP121354.1, read on the forward strand.
GCCGATGACCTTGGTCGCCGACTGGCCGGCCTTCAGCCGCTCGTCAAACGGCTTGAACCTGGCAAAGATCACACCCGCGTTGCTGGCGTTGGTGAAGGTCGCGCCGGAGAAGCCGGCGAAGGCGACTGCGTAGTCGACGCCAGGCGTTTTCTGGATGATCTGCGACGCCTGCTGGATGACCGCATCGGTTCTCGACAGCGAGGCGCCGTCCGGCAACTGGACGACGACGATCGCATATCCCTGGTCGAGCGACGGAATGAAACCGCGCGGCACCGTCTGCACCATGTAGACGGTGGCGTAGATGAGGGCCGCGAAAACGGCCAGCATGGCGCCGATCGCTATCCGCGAGCCGACCAGCGCGTGGATGATGCTCGAATACCAATGCGCGACCCTGTCGAAGCCGCGATTGAAGCCGTCGGCGAGCGCCCGTCCGAACCGCGCCAGGAAAAAGCGCGGCGGCGCCGCCGCAGCGTGGTGCGGCTTGAACAGCAGTGCGGCCAGCGCCGGCGAAAGCGTCAGCGAATTGAATGCCGAGATCGCCGTTGACACAGCGATGGTGATCGCAAACTGCAGGTAGAACTGCCCAGAAATGCCGGGGATGAAGGCTGTCGGTACGAACACGGCTATCAACACCAGCGAGATCGCGATGACCGCCGTTCCGACTTCGTCCATGGTCAGGTGCGACGCCGGATTGGGCGCCAGCCCACTGGCGATATTGCGCTCGACGTTCTCGACCACGACGATCGCATCGTCGACGACGATGCCGATCGCCAGAACGAGGCCGAACAGCGTCAGCATGTTGAGTGAGAAGCCGGCGGCGTAAAGCACCGCCAGCGCGCCGATCAGCGACACGGGGATCGCCACGATCGGCACGATCGCCATGCGCCCCGATTGCAGGAAGACGATGATGACGATGATGACCAGCAACATCGCCTCGAGGATCGTCTTGTAGACCTCCTGGATCGACTCGGCGACGAACTCGGTCGATCGAATATCTGAAGAACCCGCCGTCGCGCGAGAAGCTCGTAGAACTGATCAAGGCGATGGGCTTCACCGCCGCCCCAGTTGCTGCGCGAGAAGGGCACGCCCTACGCGGAACTCGATCTCGCTAAGGCGAGACAGGGCGCGTGCGGTTATCGATGCGTCGGGCACATGGCAAACGCCGAACCCACTCGGGGGCGCCGGCGGCATCCCGGCCGAAGGCGAAACGGAATTCGCAAGCCAGATTGCCTACGGCATACCGGATGTGCTCGGAAAGGACCGCGATCTGTATGCGGGTCGCACCAAGGTGAGGGATGGCTGCATGAAGTGAAGTTCGACGGCTACCGCTCTCAGATCGTGATAGATGACGCTGACGTTCGCATCTTCACCCGACGCGGGCTCGACTGGACAGCCAGGTATCGCGCCCTAGTCGAGACAGCCAGAGGGCTCAACGGTCAAAGCGCGATCATCGATGCCGAAATCATCGTCCTGAATGAAGCAGGCGTTTCGGACTTCGGCGTGTTGCGCAAAGCGATCACCCAGCGTCAGGACGACCTCTATTTCGTGGCCTTCGACCTCCTCCATCTCAACGGCCATGATCTCCGGGACATGGCTCTAGAAGACCGGCGAGAAGTGCTGCAGGCATCGATCCCTGCAGGCGAGCGGATCCAGTTCAGCGAACAGCGCTTCGAGGCACAGGCGCGGCGGTCTTCTACCTGATGGACAAGGCAGGCCTTGAAGGTGTCGTCTCGACAGAGCAAGTATCGCTCAGGACCGTCGACAAACTGGCTGAAGGCGAAGTGCTACACTGTCGACGAACATGACCTTATCGGCGTCGAGCGCGAGCCAGGCAAGCCGGCCTTCGCGCTGATGGCCGAGCGCGGCACCGGGCGTTATGTCGGCTCGGCTTTCATCAATGCCGGAAGAGCGGTGCGCGAGCGGCTCTGGCAGTGCGTTCAAGAGCATGCCGGGCCGGCGCCGAAGGGGATGGGCGGCCGGCGACGCAATGGGTCAAACCGGGGCTGATCGGCCGCGTGAAGCATCTGCGCGGCGAGGAGGACTTGCGCCACGCCTCGCTGCATGATTTTCGGGAAGATGGAATCTAGGAGAGATCCACGTCAGGCGCCCTGGCGAAAAGCGATGACAAAGCGCGGATGAAATCGGAGAGGAAGTGGGGAGCGACGGCGAGGGTCGATTGCATCGATATAGGAACCGGATGCGGACACTCGGGTTATGAATTGGAAGGGACCGCCCATTAGGAGATGATGATGACCCGGCTTTTATTCGCAGCAGCCATGATGGCCCTGTCTACCGGTCTTGCCTTCGGGCAAACGAATAGCACCACTTCCAGTGGTTCTTCCACAACAAGCACTACAATGCCGAGCGACCAGAACACGGACACGACAACGACCAAGTCGACCAATCCCAACTCGGCCAAGGATTGCGCCCCTGGACAACAGACCGGCAGCGCGAAACAGGCAGCGCCCGGGCAACAAGATACCGACACCAAAGCCGCTGCGCCGGGCCAGATGAAAACGACAACCGAAGGCTGCTAGATTCAGAAAGTGGACCTTGGCCCGCTGGCTCGACCAGCGGGTTTTTCTTTAGGCCTTGTCCACCAGCGGGGCCTTCCGCTTCGGTGGCACATAGGATGTCACTAGCCTGAGGGTATCCATGTTCACCGTCACAGGAACACCCAGGTTCACAGTCACCCAATCCCCTTCGATATGCGTGACGTCGCCTGTCAATTCTATGTGCTGGCCTTTCTTCACCGTCGATGTCCGGTCGACGACCGAGTGCGGAAACCCATAAGACGGGATCGAGACGCTGACGCGATCCTCAGTCACACGTCGGCGCACGGTCGCTGTGATGGCGACTTCATCGCCGACCTTGATGCCCTTCGCCATGGGTGAGAGTCTGGCGCGGCTGGCGGCTTCGTCAAGCGCTCGCTAATATGGACCGGTCTGAGTTTGAAATCTGGCAGCGCCCAAACGGAAAACCCGTCGCAGCTAATGAGCGTAAGCGACGGGCTTTCGGTTGTCACTGAGGCGGCTACAGTCCTGTGATCGACCACCTAACGGTTAATTCGAAAGCGGCGGAATCGTTCCGCGCCTCCTTGGATGGCTCGCTGAAGGAATTGTTTGGCGCATTCCTCCCAATCGATAGGTGTTTGCTCCTGCTCGCGAACAGACTTCTTGAAAGCCTCGCGCAGCTCGTCAAGGTCGAATGCCGAAAGCCGTTTTGCCTTGCTCGTCATAACGGGGTTCATACGGCCCAAAGTCCTAAGCCTTCAAGAAAGCGGGCCTGACTTCTTTTGGGTGTATCTCGATGTGTAAGGTGTGCGGGGGGCGGCCCGGCACCTGGGCGGGGTAGGCCAGAACAGTGCCGGCCTAACCGGTGGGGTCCGGGGGACGGGCACCGGCTGAGGACATTTCATTGCTAATATACGATACGTGCGAATGAAGATCCGGCTATTAGCTCCTTGGACGAACCGCGTGCTGGCTGGACCCTATTCGGGGCAATGGTCTGTTTTCTTACGGAGGATTCGCTAGGTAGCTGCGGCGAGTGTAAAATGCCTCTGTCGTCCGCGCCCAGCCGAGGCAAGCAGGCGCTCATCACGCCTTCGCCCCGGTGAGGAATGAAAGCGTCATGGCTTCCAAAAGATACAGCGGCATATACATGCCCGCCGATATCGACATCCTTCAAAGGGTATTCGACCAACTGTGCAAAGAGCGCCGTCTGGCCCTGAAAGATTCGGAGCAGAGGGAGCGCCTTGCCCGCGAAGTCATCGATGCTTTCGAGAACGGCCTCACCGACGAAACGGAGTTGTGGCGGGCGCTTTCAAAGCTGCGTTCGGCTCGGGCGGGGTGAGCTAGAGGCGAGCGCGAGCACTACGGCGCCGGTGGCCGCGATGTAGAGCGGAACGAAGCTCATGAATGGAGACTCAGGTGAGAACCGGCGACCGATGCATATCATGTGTTGGGGAACAACTGAACGCTTCGGCCGCCGGCCCTCGGCGGGGGCGTTGCCCTTTCAGGCAACGCTGATAGGTGGGGCCTGCAATTGGTCTTCGAGCAATTCGAAGCCATCGCCATGGTAAACAGGCGATTACTATCCACAGGGCTCGCTACTGCGTCTTAGGGCTCTCGGGCCAGGGCAGCAGCCGACGTCTAAAAACCTGTAGCTCGTCGTCGCAGCACATCGAGTAGGCGAGTGCTTGAGTTTGGGCGCTCGCCGTCGGCTGCGTCGTGCCTGATTCACCTGGCACAACCAAGACTTCGCTTTTTATCCCAATTCCAGGTCATTAGGCTGTGCGTCACAACGTTACAAAATATACCGTAAGTTATTGATTTTATTGAAATCGGTTAGAGTTCAATCAACTGACATCCTCCGGGCCCACCATTATCTTTATTATCAATGGTAGGGTGGTTCGCCACGAGGTTCGCCAAGCATCGGCTTGCGCGTCACCAGACGCACGACTCGATCCATCCCCTGCACCGCCAGCCGAACCTGCGAGGTTTCTCATCACCTCGACGAGGTGCTTGCCGTAGGGGATGAGTTGACGATTCTCAAAGACGGGCAATTCGTCGGCACGTATCGCACGAGCGAGATCGCGTCGGGTGAAATTCATCGTCGCATGGTGGGGCGCGAGCTTGCGAAAAGCATTTATCCGCCGCGACCGGCGAGAGATGACAAGGCGCGAGGGCCCGTCGTTCTCGAAGTCAGTGACGCTGCCGTTGGCCGCGAGCTCAATAATGTCAGCCTGGATGTTGGTGCCAGCGAAATCCTCGGCCTTGCCAGATTGAAAGGCGCCAGTGCCGAAGCGCTGTTTGCGGCCATTTGCGGCGACTTGCCTTTGCGCCATGGCTCCATGAAGCTCGCGGGCGGTTCATACGCGCCGTCGAGCCCGACTTTCGCTTGGCGGCGGGGTGTTGCTCATCTGCCGGGCGATCGCAAAAATGAAGGGCTGATTGCCGAGTTCAGCGTACTCGAGAATCTGGTGATGGCCCGCCCCCCGCATCATGGGCCGGTCTTCGATCGCGCCGCTGCAACCACCATCGCGGGCGATCTCATCGCCCAGATCGGCATCAAGGCGCAAAGCGTCCTGTCGTTCGCTCTCCGGAGGTAATCTGCAAAAGGTGGTGATCGGCAAATGCCTAGCCGTCCAGCCATGCCTGCTCCTGCTCAACAACCCTACGCGCGGCGTCGATATCGGCGCCGCGCGGAAATTTACCGCATCATAAGGCAGAAGGCGGCGCAGGGCCTCGCCATAATCCTGTCCTCGGAAGACATGCCTGAACTGATCGGAATGTCAAACCGGCTGCTGGTGCTTCGACCAGCGCCATCGCCGCCTTTTATGGCGCTGCCGGCGCGCTGATGGTCGTGCTGCTGTGGGTCTATTACTCTGCCCGTGGAACGAGGTTCGCGCATCGGAACGGGCGCCGCGACCAGAAGATATCGCGTTGTGCTGCAATCCGATCCTTCTCGTTCAAAGACAAGCCAACAAACAGTGTAGCCGCCCAGAATCAAAAAGGCCGCTGGCCGGACGTCATCGTGCCGACCTTGGTGAGCGCTTCTTGAAGCTGCAATGTCGCCATGCCTGCTAAACGCTGAGGGCAATGCGGGTTCCCGCCAAATCGGCTGGCGACGCGAGGTGCAGTGCCTCCTACGCGTCGCCAAGTCAGGGTAGGCCTACTTGTTAAGTCCGTTGGCCATGTCCAGGTGGTGCTGCAGATGCGGCAATGTCGTCCCTGCCCATGCCTTCAGATCGGCCTGTTCGCCACCCTCGCTGTAGCGCTTGAAGAGATCGACCGCATCCTTGTGCGCATCGACCTGATCGGAATGGTACCGCTTGGTGAAGTCATTGCCCTGCAGCGCCTTCAAATCGTTGAGGGTCGACTGCTGCTTGTCGGTCATGGCCGTCGGAAGCGTGGCCTTCACCTTTCCGCTGGTCACGAGGCCCTTCAGATCGGCGGTGGTTTTCTCGTGGTCGGCGACCATCTGCTTGGCAAAGGCCTTCGTCGCTTCGTCGGACCGTTCAAGCGCCAGCTTGCTGGACTCAATCTCGAACATGTCGCTGGCGGCTGCTTCGGTAACGAAGTCCTGCGTCGACGGTGCAACACCCAGAACCGAATTCACGCCGGTCTTTTCCGTGGTCGAGGTTGATTGGGCCAAGGCCGGCGACGCAAGCATAACCGTCGCGACCGTCAGAGCGAACGTTTTCATTGATTTGTCTCCGTTGTAATTTCCGAACCGAAGACAGGCTTGTTTGTTCCCGTGACCTCTGGTTTGCGATACGAAGGTTCCCCGTATCCAAGTCTAACGCAGAACGCCGCCTATCATTCTGACGTTGAAGGGCTTCGGCGCCGCGCCGAGTCCGCTTCGCCGCCGCTCGTGTTCAGCTCCATGATCATGTCCTGACTGTTTTTTTGCGCACGGTGTCCAAACGACCGAGGAAGAAGCTGACCGTTTCATCGTCGATCAGCCCGTTGATGGAAATATTGGACTGGAACAGGAGCTTGTCTCGGTCCAGGCTGGTCCATCCCGCTCGTGTGAAATGCTGTGAACATGGAAGGTCATGGAATCTCGCGGGAATGTTCGGGCTCCCAACCGTCCATCGATCCATTCGTTCGTCGTGGTCTCGGATTAGCGGGAACCTCGGTGCCAGGGTCGGGTTATCTCGCTGCAAGGAGATGCCCATGAATGCGACGAAGAAATTCCTGCGCAGCTGGCTGGAGGAGAATGTCGGCACCCTGCCCGCCGACACCGAGGTCAGTGTTCCGATGCTGGCGCGGCAGTTCGAGCAGGACGCCGATGCCGCCGGCTACCGCCGCGAAGTGCGGGAGCAGGAGGTGGGCAACATCGAAGACGTCGTCCGACGCGCGCTCGATAAAAGCGGCGCCGAGAATGCGGAGACCGAATCGAATTCTGATGAGGAGAATTCACTGGCACCGGTTATCGATGCCTTGGAAGCTGCCGAGCCCGACCATGAGGCGCCGGACGACGCCGAGGGCCTGCGGTAACGGTCAGCAGTGGCGGAACAAAGAGCGACGTCAGGAGTTTGGCACCCGATTCATCCACGGCAGCCATGCAGCCCTTCGGTCCAACAGAGAAGCATACGATGAATAAGTCCCCCGGAAAGAGCGATCCTGTCGCGTCGGAATCCAGCAGCGGTCGGGCAAACCGGCAAGCCGAGACATTGCCGGAGCAAGACCCCGCGGAAGGCTCGAGCGAGACGGTGGATCGCGAGTTGGAACGGCAAAAGCGCTCGCCTCGGGCTGAAGATCGAAAGTCCGGACGACAGGCGCTGCGGGATCAGGTCGAGGAAGAGACCGAACTGCCTCAGAAGGGGTCGGCCTGATCGCGAGCAGCGACGCGACTGCTCTCGTGACAAGGTCCAGGCGGAACCTGCTCCTGTTGCTTGCAGCGGCAACGGCTGGGCTGGCGCTCTACAACAATCTCCTCGCGAGACAGGCATTGGCTGGACGTCCGCTCGGGCGCTTCATCCACCTCCGCGGAACCACGCTGCATTTCCTGGAAGCGGGCAATGGGCAACCGGTGCTGCTCCTGCACGGCAACGGCGCTTCGGCGGAGGACTTCACAACAAGCGGCATCTTCGACAAAGCCGCTGCCAGGTATCGTGTGCTTGCCTTTGACAGGCCCGGCTTCGGCCTGAGCCCACGCCCGGTAGGCAGACCTTGGACAGCCGGCGCCCAGGCCGATCTCATCCAGGCCGCTGCCGAAAAACTCGGCATCGGGAGCTATGTGGTTGTCGGGCACTCATGGGGAGCCACCGTGGCGCTCGAGATGGCGCGACGGCATCCCCGATCCGTCGCCGGTGTTGTCGTTGTCGCTGGCTACCATTATCCGCCGCCAAGGCTGGCACTTGCCATCTCGGCGCTGCCGGCCATCCCGCTGATAGGTACGGTTTTGCGTCACGCCCTACTGCCTTCGTTGGTCAGGCTGAACTGGCGCTGGGCGATGGAGAAGATATTCCACCCGGCAACCGTCGCGACGCCTTTCGCAGCAACGACAAGGGGGCTCGCGAGCCGCCCCTCGCAACTGCGGTCCATCTCTGCGGAGTCGTTCCTGATGCTTGCCTCAGCACTGTTCCCACATCGTCAATATGCCGACATCGCCATTCCTGTTGGGATAATTGCCGGCGCCCGCGATCAGCTGTTCGATGCCAAGGCCGAGGCGCTACGGCTGCAGGCCGAGATAGACCACTCGCTGGTCGATATCGTCCGGGATGCTGGACATATGGTGCATCAAAGCAAGCCGCAGGCGGTTCTGACGATGATCGACAAGATTGCCGCTTTCGCGAGCTTTGCCGGCCCGGTCTCTGGGAATCTATTCAACTCTCCGGTCCCTAAGACACGCCCGCGTCGACAGCACGAGGAACGTTCCGATACGACGCTCCGGGGCTGCTTTGTCCAGACGAGGAGGTTGCCCCTTTGAGAGCAAAGCCCGAGGGGAAATGAGAACTCGCTAAAAAGCTGCTCGTCCAGGGGAACATCGCGGCGGGCGGGAGGTTCGGATTAGATCGAGGAGGTGCACCATGAACAGTGTCATCTATCTGATAGGTCTGATTGTCGTTGTGCTAGCAGTGCTTTCCTTCCTCGGCTTTCACTAGGAGGCACCATGCAGCGCGAGAATGATCGGGGCCGCGAGACCGCCGACTTTTCCGAGGCGAAGGACGAAGTTTCCGACCGAATCCGGCAAGAAACCCAAAGCGCCGGCGAAGCTCTTCACGATGCTCGCGACGAGGTCGCCCGCAGGGCGGAGGCTTATGCCGCGGAAGCTCGGCAGGCTGCCGCCGAAAAGGCGGAGCAGACGCAGCGCGATATCGGATCGAGCCTGGCCGCTTTCGGCGGCGCCCTGCGCGCCGCGAGCGACCACTTGGCCAACAGTGACCAGAGTGCGGTCTCCAATTTCATGCAGGAGGCCGCAAGCGGGCTGGAACGGCTGTCCTCCTCGTGGAAAGAGAAGTCGTTCGGACAGGTGCTTGAAGACGTTCAGTCCTTTGGCCGCCGAAATCCTGGAGCGCTTCTTGCCGGTTCGGTCCTGGCGGGATTGGCACTTGGCCGCTTCGTAAAGGCTTCGCCGCCCGGCACGCGCCACCCGACGCAGGACGCGGCCAAACCTGAACATTCCGGACAAACCGGCATCGGAACGAGCGCGCGCCGGGATAACGCTCCAGCAAATTGGGGTTCCGATGGCGGCATACCCGGCAAAGCAGCGGAGCTGAAGAAATGAGCACTCAGGATAATCCAAGTCTCGGCATATTGGTCGCCGATCTGGCGCAACAGGTCAGCACGCTCGTGCAAACGGAGGCGAGGCTCCTAAGAGCGGAGATCTCGGAGAATGCGACCAGGGCTGGCGCAGGCGCCGTCGAGGTGCTGGGCGGCGCGATATGCCTGCTCGCAGCGCTGCTGGTTTTGTTGCAGGCACTCGTCATCGCCCTGGCCCGCCTTGGTCTGGGCGCCGGGTGGTCCGCTTTGCTCATCGGCGTCGTCGTGGCCGTGCTTGGGGTGATCCTGTTGCGGACCGGCACGGCGAGCATGGCGCTTTCCGAGCTCGCGCCGGACCGCACACAGGAACAGCTCAAGCGTGACGTGAAAGTGATCAAGGAACAAGCGAGATGACCGAGAGATCCGCAGCCGAGATCGAACGCGAGGCGGAAGCTACGCGCGCAAGGGTGGTGGCGACCGCCGACTCCATTCGCGACAAAATGACCCCCGGGCAGCTCTTCGACGAATTTACTGGGCTTTTCAGAGGCAGCGCGGGCTCCGACATGCTTCACAACCTGAAGGCCCAGGTGCGGGACAATCCGTTGCCGCTGACTGTGATCGGCGCGGGCCTGGCCTGGCTGATGTTGGGCAGCGGCGCTTCCGCCACCTCAGCTGATACCGATGATGCGACGCGGCGCGGTCCTGGCCCCGATCATCGATCATTCGGCGCTGGAATCGGTTCGACCGCCTCGGATGCCGCGGACTCTGTTGCCGAAGCGGCCAGCGGAGCGGCCGGAACTGTCGCGGGAATGTCAACCGAAGCTGCCGGCACAATGTCGAACGTGGCAAGCAGCGCAGCCGACACACTGGCGAGTTCGGCGGCGGCTGCGGCCGACATGGCAACGAGTGCCGGCCGCTCGGCGCATGGTATGCTTCAGGACCAGCCTCTCGCTGCAGCCGCCATCGGCCTCGCCATCGGCGCTGCGATCGGCGCCATGCTGCCCCACACTGAGGTCGAGGATGAGCGATTGGGTGCCTATCGCGAGAGGCTTCGGGACAGTGCCGAAGACACTTTGAAAGAAGGCCTCGACGCTGCAAAGCAAGTCGCGGCCGAAGCCTACCAGACGGCGAGCGACGAAGCCGGACGGCAGGCCTCGAGCGAGGGAACGCTGGCCGACAAGGTCGGCGGCGTCGTCAAAGCCGCGGCCGACAAGACCGACGAATCGGTGCGAGAACAATTCTCCGGTTCCGACCTGTCCTCGTCCCGGAAATCTTGATGCTTTTTAACACGTCCAAGGAACAATGCGCGCCACCCTCGGTTTGGGCAGCGTCAACGATGGAGACACTGCAATGGCTGAATCGCGCGAATGGCTTGTTCAATGGCTGAGGGACGCTCACGCAATGGAGGAACAGGCCGAGACGATGCTGTCGGGCCAATTGAGTCGGATAGACAGTTACCCTGAACTCAGCGAGCGAATCCGTAGCCATCTGGAAGAAACGAAAGAGCAGTCCAGACGGCTGAAGACCTGCCTGGATGGCCTCGACGAAGGATCGTCCGTGCTGAAGGACGCAGGCGGCAAGCTGACCGCCACCGCGCAGTCTATCAGCGGCGTCTTCGCCGGTGACGAAGTCATGAAAGGCTCTCTGGCGAGCTACACGTTCGAGCATATGGAAATCGCGTCCTACACGATCCTCATCGCTGCGGCCAATGCAGTGGGCGAAGCCGAGATTGCCCGCGTGTGCGAACAGAACCTGCGCGAAGAGGAAGCCATGGCCGAGTGGCTGAAGGACCACCTTCCGCAGGTCACCCAGACGTTCCTGACGCGTGCGGAAGCAGACAGCGACAGCGCCAAGCGCTGAGACGGCGATTAGAGCGGTTCACTGTTTCACGGAAACGGCGAACCGCCTCATCTTCTTGTTTTGACCTAGTTCCGGACGGAACCGCGGGCGAGCGGCCTGCCTGTCTGCCTATTCGTCATTCTCATCCTGGAACCGCGGTGATCTTGCACGCGGCTTGCGATCTCGGTCCCTTGCGGATCATCTCAGCCCGTAGAGGTAGGCCGCGACATCGCGCGCCTGCTGCTCGGTGATCCTTGTCGACGGCATGGCGGTGTGCGGATTGATTTCCCGTGCCGAGCGGATCCAGCGGATCAGGTTCTCCGGATTGTTCGCCAGCACACCCCCGATGTAGATGCGCCCGGCAAGGCTGCCGTCGAGCCGCGGCCCGACCTGACCTTGCGCCCCCGGCACGCCGGCAATTGTATGGCAGCCGGAGCAGCCATTCGCGGTCATGATCGGAATGGCGCGATCCCCCACGCCGCCGGTTGCGACATCGGACTCGTGCCGAACACGCTCGCGCCGGTCAATCCACAGGCTTCCCGCCGCGACCCCGATGGCCAGAAGCACGACACCGACGATCACGCCACTGAGCAGCTTAGCCAGGTCGGAGCGCATGGGCCGCCTCCCTGGTTCCGCTGTTGCTTATCCAGAGGCCGGCGAGCAGCAAAGCGGCTCCGCCGTAGATCAGCCCGGCCGGCACCCACATCACAAGCCCGGCGAGTTGCTGATCCTCGAGCGGGCTCAGGCGCCAGAGCGCGGCGCCGGAGGCATTTTCCGGGTACCAGAGTCTTGGCGAGACCAGCAGCAGGACGCCAAGCAAGCCGGTGTGCAGGGAGGTGAAGAACAGATGCATGACGGAGATGCCATAGGTCTGCTGTCGGCCGGAGCGCGGCAGAAGCACCCACCAGAACAGCAAGCCAGTGCCGAGGAAGCTCGCATGCTGCGCATAATGCAGCACACCCTGCTGCAGCGCTGCCTCGAACAGCACCGGGATATGCCAGATCCAGATCGCTATTCCATGGAGGATCGTCGCGCTGAGCGGACGAGCGGCGAAGGCCCAGAGCGCCTGCAGCACCTTGCCATGGGTGAGCTTTCCCGTCTCTCGACGGAGTGTGGTTGGCAATGCCCACATCAAGGCCGCGCCGGGACTGGCGGCGACAAGAAGCGGCGCCGCCACGGCCATCAGCAATTCATGCTCGACCATATGGGCAGAAAACACCCGCTCGCCGAGCGCATGGATGGGGCTGACCAGCGCAACGGTCAGCACGCTCCAGCCGGCCGCGAACAACAGAGCTTGCTGCAGCCGCTCGTGACGGCCTCGGCCGCTGCGACGCCACAGACGACCTGCGCCGATCCCATAGATCATAGCGATCGCCAGCAAGGGAAGGGTGATGGGTAGCGCCAACGTCCATCCGGCTTCCGGCGCACCGGCGCCGTAGCAGATAGAGGTCGAGAAGAACACTTCGAGGCTCATCGCAGGCACTCGTCGAGGATGAGCGCCGCGCTGCCCTGCATGACGATGACGAGGGCGAACAGCAGCGCCGCGAGCATCCCGAGATCGGCGACGAAACGCTCGGTGCCGCGTGTGCGCTCGGGCTTGAAGGCGGCGCCGCCCTGCCGCTTCGCCCGCCATGACAGCGCGCCGCCGAGCAGCGAAAACACCGCGAGCAACAGCGCCAACGGGAGCACCACCTGCACCTGGCGATTGCACTGCCAGTGCACGAGCGCGTAGTTCAGCTGCGTCGAAATTGCCCAGGCCAAAGGCCCCGACAACAAACCTCCCCAGGACGTGCCAAGCCGCAGCGCGCGCATCTCAGCCCCACCTCGGTAGCCAGTATATGAGCAGGTAGATCGGGATCCAGGTGAGGACCACGAAATCCCAGTAGAAGACATTGTCGCCGACATCGCCGAAGCGCCGGCCGCTATAGCCATGGTGCGTAAACATCAGCACTGTCAGAACGATCGTATCGCCGACATCGGTGATCAGATGCGTGGTGTGGAGCCCGAGCAGCACCCAGAGCATCGAGCCGTAGGCGTTCGTGTCCCAATAGATGTTCAGCGCCGGAAACTCGAACCAGCGCACGATGAGCGGTGCAACGCCGAGCAGCGACATCACCACCATGCCGATCCGCACCGGCCCGATCGCACATTCCTTGGCGTAGCGGTTGAGCATATGGTTCGGCACCAGGCTGACGATGAGAAGCAGCGTCACGATCGTTCCCGGCCAATGGTTGGGCTGCGGGGCGCTTAGCCGCCAGTTGGGCCACAACGTCGCGAGATAGAGATGGGCCCCGGCGGCCAGCGCAAAGCCCGTGCCTTCCAGCGCCATGAAGCCAAGCGTGCCCCACCAGGTGGGGCTGCGCGGACCATGTCCAAAGGTCGGCAGGCCGGAAATATCCATGGCAGGGCGCTGGTTCATTCCTCGTCCTCCGGATCGCCTTTCGGCCAGAACCAGCCAATCAGGGTAACGGCGATCGGCGCGGCGCCCCAGACAATCGCCCAGGGTGTGAAGATTGAGTAGAGGAAGGTGCCGCCCACGGCGATGGCCGCCAGCAGCGGCCAGATCGACGGCGTCGCCGATTTTTCGCGGATGTCGGGATGGGCCTCCGCCACTGTCGAGATGATCAGTTCGCGAGCATCGACGCGAAGCCCGGTCGCGACGGGAAGCGGCTCGCGTTCGGCCCAGAGCGGCTCGACATTCGTCACGACCGGAATGCGCGCGAAATTATAGCTGGGCGGCGGCGAGGACGTCGCCCATTCCAGCGTGCCGGCGTCCCAGGGATTGTCGCCGGCTGGCGCACCCTTCAACACGCTGTGGACGAGGTTGAAGGCAAACAGCACGAAGCTCAGGAAGAAGAGCACCGCGCCGGCGCTGATGAAGAGATTGATGTTCCCCCAGCCGAGCTCGGCCGGATAGGTGTAGACCCTGCGCGGCATGCCCCAGAGACCGACGATGTGCATGGGGAAGAAAGCCGCGTTGAAGCCGATCAGGGCGAGCCAGAAATGCCAGCGCCCGAGGCGCTCGCTCATCATGCGGCCGGTGATCTTGGGGAACCAGAAATAAGCCGCGCCGAGCAGCGGAAAGACCGCGCCGCCGATCAGCACGTAATGGAAGTGAGCGACGACGAAATAAGTATCGTGCACCTGAAGGTCGAGCGGCACGGAGGCCAGCATGACGCCGGTGAGGCCGCCGATGACGAAGATGAAGAAGAAGCCGAGGACGAACAGCAGCGGCGTGCGGATCACCGGCCTGCCGTCCCAGAGAGTCGCCAGCCAGCAGAAGATCTGAATACCGTTGGGGATGGCGATCATCATGCTGGACGCGGTGAAGACGCTGGCGCCGAGCTTCGGCAGTCCGGTCGCGAACATGTGGTGGACCCAGAGGCCGAACGATAGGAAACCGACGGCGATCAGCGACAGGACCAGACCGAGATGGCCGAACACCGGGCGCCGGGCGAAGGCCGGAATGATGGCGGAGACCATGCCCGTAGCCGGCAGGAAGATGATGTAGACTTCAGGATGACCGAAGAACCAGAACAGGTGCTGGAACAGCAGCGCGTCGCCGCCTTCGGCCGGGTTGAAGATGTGCGTGCCGACGAGCCGGTCGAGGATCAGGAAGGTCGAGGTGATCATCACGGCCGGCATGGCGAAGACGACGACAAAGGACGTGACCAGAAGCGACCAGACATAGAGCGGGATCTTGTCGAGTGACATGCCAGGCGCGCGCTGCTTGAATACGGTGACGATGGTCGCGACGGCGACAGCCAGCGAGGACACCTCGGTGTAGGTGATCATCTGCGCCCAGACGTCGGCGCGCTTGCCGGGCCCGTATTCCGGGCCGGACAGCGGCACATAGGCGAACCAGCCGACATCCGGCGCCATCGAGAGGGCGAAGGATACCCAGGCGAAAAGCCCGCCTGAGACATAGACCCAGTAGCTGAAGGCATTGAGGCGGGGGAAGGCGATGTTGCGGGTGCCGACCATCAACGGAACCAGATAGATCCCGGTCGCCTGCACGATGGGCACGGCGAACAGGAACATCATGGTGACGCCGTGCATCGTGAACAGCTGGTTGTAGAGATCCGGGCCAATCAGGCCGCGTTGCGGGCCCGACAGCTGAATGCGCATGGCGACGGCATTGAGCCCGCCCAAACACAGGAACAGGAAGGCGGTGATCAGGTATCTTCGTGCGATGACCTTATGGTCGACGCTCGACAGCGCGCCGATGATGCCGGCAGGCGTGCGCCACGTCCGCGCCAGCCAGCGATGCAGGCTGGCGTCATCCATGCCGGTGTCGCGCGGTCCGTCTCGCCCTGGTGCGATATCGCCTTTGGCGGATGCCTCGCGCTCCGGCGGCAAATCGCGTTCGCTTGTGAGATCCGCGCTGCTCATTTCAGCCCCTCTAGATAGGCGACGATGACGTTGAGCTCGTCGCCGCTGAGATCGACCACCGGCATGTGAGACCCGGGCTTGACGCCTTGCGGATCGGCTATCCAGGCGGCGAGATTGCCGCGGCTCATCGTCAATGTTCCGGCCGCGAGCGTTTGCCGGCTGGCGACATGGGTGAGATCGGGCGCGACCGTACCGCCCGCGGGCGTGCCGCCTATCTTGTGACACATCACGCAGGGCCGTTTCAGGAAGAGATCCTTTCCGGCCTTGGCCTCGTCACTCATTGGCGCGGAGGCCGGCTGCAACTGGTCCCGCCACCAGGCGTCGAACTTTGCGCGCGGCTCGGCGATGATGAAGGTGCCCATGTTGGCGTGCTGCGCGCCGCAAAATTCCGCGCATTGGCCCCGATAGACGCCGGGCTTGTCCGCCTTAATGTCGAGCACATTCATTCGGCCGGGAATGAGGTCGAGCTTGCCGGAAAGGCTCGGGACCCAGAAGGAATGGATCACATCCGTGGAGGTGAGAAGAAGCCGCACTGGCTCACCGGCGGGAATATGGATCTCGTTCGCCGTGGTCAGGATGCGGCTCGGCGTGGCGTCTTCGTAGCGAACCTCCCACCACCATTGATGGCCCGTGACGCGAATGGTCAGCGCGGCGTCCGAGCCAATCGCGGCGAGCGTCCTGTTGGCGAAGAAGCTGAGCAGAGTGAGCCCGACCAGGATCACGGCGGTCAGCCCGACGGCGGTCATCACCACGCGCAGCTTCCGATTGTCGGCGCCGGCGTCAAGTACAAGCGGCTCTAGACGTTCTCGCGATTGCATCATCAGCGGCGCGGCAAGACCGATCATCACCAGCACCCACACCACCGCGCAGAGCCCGGTGAAGAACCAGATCAGCCATGCCAACTCGCTCGCGGCGGGGCCTTTCGGGTCGAGAGCCGATTGCCAGCCCGCGCACCCGTGAAGAAACAGGGCGATTGCCGTGGCCAACGCAATCGAGGCGAAGCGTTTCACGGCGACTTCCCCAGCGTGGCGGCATCGGGCATGCGGTTTTCCGAGGGATGCGCCATCATGTCGTCATTGCGGGAAGGCGCGGCGGAGGACGGCGCGTTGCCGCTCAGCGAGCGAACAAAGGCTGCAAGCTCCCAGATCTGATCGTCGGGGATCTTGTCGCGGAAGCTCGGCATGCCGTTCGGACGGCCGTCGCGGATCGTGGCATGGATGCTTTCCATCGAGCTGCCATAGATCCACTTTTCGTCCATCAGCGCGGGGCCCATGCCGCCGCCGCCATTGGCATGGCACCCCGAACAGTTGAACCAGCCGAACAGGCGCTTGCCCTCGCTCAGATGAAAGGCATTGGCCTCGAAGCTCGCCGCCTTGTTGTCTGTGGGGGAGGGGCGCTGTCCGCCGGGTTCCAAAGTCGTTACCGGCGTCGGCTGTTCGCCGGAGCCGAGCGCCGATTGCGGGCGCGTATCCCGCTCCTCGCGCTGGCATGCCGCCAGCGCTAAGACCGCCAAGAGAAGCGTGGCGGCGGCCGGTTTCATTGCACCGGGCTCCCGGCCATGTCGAGAAGCGGCACGCCATATTGCGTCAGGATCGCGTCGATCTCGGTCTTGTGCCTGGCGAGAGCGCTGTTCACTGCGCTGCGCAGCGCATCGTCCTCGCGCCTAACGCCCATGGAGATGTCGTACATCAGCGGCAATTGCGGCCCGTCGATGCGAGGTGAGACCGGCGTGATCCGCAGCGGCACCTTCTGCTTCTGGGCGAAATAGCCGGCGAGCGGACCCCAGACCACCGCGACGTCGATCTCGCCGTTCGCCAGCGCCTCGACAATGCGCGCTGGAGGATTAGGAGCGGAGTAATCGCCATAGACGGGGTAGCCGATGAGATGCCCGACGATGCCGCGGCGGCCAAGCGCCTGCACAGGAGGCGAGTTGGCGCCGTCGTCACCGATGAGCTGGACGCCGATACGCACGTCGCGGAGCCGCGGGTCGTTGAAGGAGGTCACATCCGGGCCGTCTTGGCGGCTCACGAAGACATAGGACGAACGATAGTAGGGCGTAGTGGTGCGCAGCATTTCGACATTTGTGGGCATCCCGAGCACCAGATCACAAAGCCCGGCTTTCAGCGTGTTGCGAACGAAGCCGCGGCGCTGGGCCCACCAGGTGTAGGACAGCTTGGCGCCGAGATCGGCGGCGACGATCTGGGCTATCTTGTTCTCGAAACCTTGGCCGCTGGCGTTGGAGAACGGCATGTTGTTGGGATCGGCGCAGGCGCGCAGTTCCCGCGCATCCGCCGCACCGGCCACAACCAGCCAGACCATCGTGACGAGACCGGCCGCGAAGGCCCGCAGGGCAGACCTTTTCGCCAGCGGGGTCAGTTTGAATGCATCAAGGCAGCCGGAACACATAGAGTGTGCCTCCCGCCGTTGTTGCATTCTTCAGATCCTTCATGGCGTTGACGAAACCAAGCGCGGCGGTGGCGTCGCGCGGATCAAGATCGCCCGATACGATGGCGCCGGCCCAGCCGCCGACACCAGACAGGATCGCGACATATTGGTGTCCGTCGGGGCCGCGATAAGTCACCGGCTGGCCGATGATGCCGGAGGAGGTCTTGAACTGCCAAAGCAATTCGCCGGTCTTCGCGCTGACGGCCTTGAACCAGCCTTCCATGGTTCCATAGAAGACGACATTGCCGGCGGTTACGACGCCGCCGCTCCACACCGGGAAGTTTTCCTTGAGGCTCCAGGCCGGTTTCTCCGCCGCGATGTCCCAGGCGGTGAAGGCGCCGCGATTGCCGCCGGGGCCCGGAATCATGCGGACGTTCATTCCGACATAAGGCGTGCCGGCGATGTAGTTCACCTCGACGCCTTCCTCGTCCATGCAGAGATTGTTGTGCGGGATGTAGAGCAGCCCCGTCTTCGGCGAGAAGGCGGAAGGCTGCCAGTCCTTGAGCCCCGATGCGGTCGGGCAAATGTCGCGGACAACCTTGCCGGTACCGATCTTCTTGTCCGGGTTTTCGATCAACCTGCCGGTCTTGAGATCCACACCTTTGCTGGAGTTGACCGGACCGTAGGGTTTTGCAGACAGCACCTCGCCGGTGGTGCGATCAAGGACATAGAGGTAGCCGTTGCGTTCCGGGCGGACCAGCACCTTGCGCGGCTTGCCCTGCCAGTTCATGTCGAGCAGGACTTGCTCGTTGATGCCGTCATAGTCGTGCAGATCGTGCGGAGTCCACTGATAGAACCATTTCGCCGCTCCGGTATCGGGATCGCGGGCAAAAATGCCCGATGTCCATTTGTTGTCGCCGGGGCGCAGATCCGGATTCCAAGGCCCCGGATTGCCGGTGCCGTGGAAGATCAGGTTGAGATCGGGATCATAGGAGATCCAGCCCCACATATTGCCGCCGCCGATCTTCCAGGCTTCCGGCGGCCATGTCGTGACGCCAAGGTCCTTGCCTTTGTCCATGTCGTAATGTGGCTTGAATTCCGGGCCGATCAGTACCTGGTCGTCGGGACCAGTATTGTAGGCCGTCCAGACGACATGGCCGTCGCCAGCGTCGAGCGCCTTAACCCAGCCGCGCACGCCCATCTCGCCGCCCGAATTGCCGACCAGCACTTTGCCCTTCACCACCAGCGGCGCCATCGTGATGGTCTCGCCGACATTGATGTTGCCGATATGGGCGTTCCAGACCGGCTGGCCGGAGTTCGCATCGAGCGCGATCGTGTGGCCGTCCAGCGTGTTGAAGAAGATGCGCCCGTCGGCGAAAGCGGCACCGCGATTAACGACGTCACAGCACGCTACCCCTTGCGCCGCGGGCTCGGGATTGGGTTCGTATTTCCACTTGATCGGTGCGCCAGGTTTGGAGAGGTCGAGCGCGTAGACGACGTTGGGAAACGGCGACACGATGAACATCGTGCTGCCGATCACCAGCGGCGCAGCCTCCTGGCCCTTGTTCACGCCGGTCGAGAATGTGAAGGCCACCTGCAGGTTCTTCACATTGGTTTCGTTGATCTCCGTCAGCTCACTGTAGCGGGTAGAGGCGTAGTTCTTGGCGGGCATCGTCCATTGCCCATCGTCGGGCGGCGCTGCGGAGGCAGGCGGCGCGATCGTCGAGGTGGAAGGAGCTTCCGAGGCAGCGGCCAGAAATGGAAGGCATGCCAGCAGCAGCGCTCTAACGAAACCGGGCCCGGCAGAACGCCGTCCATTAGCTGATCGGCCGGTTCGTCTTGCGTCGACGCGCTTCGGTGCCAGCTGCTGTGTCCTCGTCATTTCGGGTCGGAGCCTCCGACGCCGGCGCCCAGTTCCGCGGCGACGTCGCCTTCCTTGCCTTGGCACAAAGGATGACCCCAGCCCGATGCGCTTTTCCCGCCGGGGTCGATATCATATATGATGGCGTCCTTGAGATTGGGATTGACGCCTGCCGGAACCTTGTCGAAACCCAGCGCCGTCCGAACGCGCCAGGCGACGTTGTGGTCGGCGCAGGAGGAATCGCCACTAACGCCAAGGCCGCCGACGATCCTTTTGCCGTCATAGAGAGCGAGGCCTCCGCCGAACACCACGACGCCTCCGATCGGCTTGCCGATCAGCGGGTCGTTGGCGCTGCCGAATGTCCCGGCGTCCCCGGCGTAAGCCGCCGCCTGATTGACGGGGCTTGTGGTCTGCAGGCCGAAAAGCGGCCCAGCCGGTTGCGCCCCAGCGTAGAGATTGGCGGTCGAGAGGGCCATGTTCGCCACACTGACACCATTGGCTGTGTTCGCTTTCTCGGCCTCGATCAGCCGGCTGCCGGGCCATTGTGCATCCGCCGTTGGGCCGCTGAAAGCCATGGCGCAGACCGTGCCGTCGCGGGCGACGATTGCAGCCCATTCATTGGTCTCGAAGCCGCCATTCGCCGGACCGCCGCTTGCCTTGACATTGGCCTTGAGGGCCGAGAGCAGCTTGTCGTGATCGACCGGGCAGGGCGCCTGCGCCCGCGCAGGGGTTTGCGACAGCGCTACGATGGCCAGGATCAGGAGGCCAAGAGCAGCTGACGGAGACTTGCGGTAACGCATGGCCTTCGGAACACCCACCTCGTTCAACTCGGACAGCAAGGGAACGACCGAACCGGGGTGGCGGAGACTCCAGTCGCTCCGTCCTGCAATCTGATCCTGCTCTTGCTGCGCGAAACCGAACGGATAACGGGCTTCTTTGTTCCTGTTGTCCAAGAAGGGACCGCAAGAATTGCGGGCCAGCCCTTCCTGGATGGTTTGCAGCTGTCGAGAGGTTCTTGGCCTTGGATTATGACGTGCGGACCGGGGAACAAGCTGAACCGGCCTGCGTTGGCAGGCAATGGAGCAGCTTCGATCAGATTTTGCGGCAATGGCGCAGCGCGGTTACTGGCTGGCCCTTGTGCACGTGTTTCTCCCTTACGGGGTGGGCGTGTTCTTCCTGATCAGGACTTGCCACTGTTTATGACTCGGCCCTCCGGTCTCGCCAGCGTCGAGTTCGAGGCGAGGCGCACAGGCGCAAACGCCGGCCTGGACAGCCCAGGTCACGAATACCCTCCTAGCTGCAGCGATCGCGCCACGGCCGTCATAGGCTGCGCAGCAAGCGTCGCTGGCCCGGCCGTGCAGCCTGCCGCGCTTTTCGAACGGCCATTCCTCCAGAAACTCGATCGCGTCCATGGCGCAGCGTATTTTCCTTACGCCGAATGGCGCGTCATCGACGAGAACGGGCTCTGAGAACGCATCGGACTTCATCGCGCTACATCCTGCTGCTGATGCAGCCAGTGATGGGCCGGTTTCTGGATCGCAAATTTCGATGTTGCCCGGATGTCCGGGGCCGATCGGCACAGGTTCTTGAAAGACTTTGGGGCCCATTCGTTCCTCCGGTCAATCCGCCGCTCGGCGACGACCAAAGGGACACCTTCCGCATCGTCTTGGGCGCACTAGGGACGCCGTAGACGGAAATATTGGAAGCGCGATTTTCCGCGTCAAGAGGCGGCCAGTGGATGCTGATCTTGCTTATTTATTGATCTGTTTGACGGACGGCAAAGGAGGCATGACTAGAGCTGCGAATGAAGCCTGCTGGCCAGCCAGTCCGTGAATTTCTCGGTCGGGGGACGTGCTCTCCATTCTGCCAGGTCTCAATCGCCCTGCTGTTTGCGGCTGCGATGCTTTTCGATTTCCTCAGGCTCCTTATCGTCAATACTGGTGATGTTCGAGGCCGAGCTGTTTGACCGCAGCATCTCATCCAACTTGGCGTGGATTGCCTGGGTGTCGCGATGCTCTGCCCGTTGAATGAATAACGTCATAGCCCAGGTGAAGAGGGTGGCCGCCCCGTGCCAATTTAAGCTATGAGGCTCGAAAGCCAACCAGAGCGCCGCGTAAGCCAACAGAACCAGGAATGCTGCAGGCCGAGACGTTAATGTGCCGATTGAGGTCACCAGACTTGTGATCGAGTGATTTGCCATCTTCAAAAACCTTCGGCCCGGATTCTGGTTCCAGCTCGTGGGCTAGGCGCTGGAAGCGAGCCTGAAGCGACAACAACTTTCGACAAAACCGTGCATCCTTCGCACGCAATCGGCGTGCGATGGATCTAATGAGGCGGACCGCACGCTTCGTCAGAGAATGGATCGACGAGTATAAGGCGGAACCACCGGCTGCAATCCCGGCCGAAATCACCGCCGAGAAGCTAGCCGAACAATGCATGGCCGACGCGAAAGCGGAGCGTTATGCGCGTTCACAAGAGTTTGCTCGGGAAGAACGCTGTTAGGGAAAGCAGCTCGATTGGCGTCATTTGATCTGCTCAAAAGTGCATTGGCGCGGTGCTCTGTCCGGGCGCCAACGCAGCAACTTCGTACCGTGTCGAAAGGAATCGCCAGTGACGTGGTCGTGTCGGACTCGACGACCAGTTCCGGTCGGACCGGTTCCTAGGCTCCGCTCCGTTCTGTGCTCCAGCGACCAGGACCACCGGGCGCTTTGCCGGTGAAACCCGGCGACCCGAGCAACGCTTCCAGGCGCCGGGTTACTGCGGGCCTATTCTCGTTGCTTATCGTCGAAGTGAAGCCAAGATTGTCGAGCTTGCCGTCTTCATTATAAAGGCCGAGCAGCAAGGACCCAACTTCCTGTCGTTCGGCGAGGTAAGGGAATCCGCTAACCACGCAGTCGGCGCTCTGCATGCGCTTGATCTTTATCATCGCGCGCTCGCCGCAGAGATACGGATGGTCACGCCGCTTTGCGATGATACGGCTCTTGTGGCTATCTTGCTGCGGGAACAGAAGCGGCCGGGTCGCGGTTGTTCTGGATGGCGCCCAAGAACGACAACCTCGATATGTCCGAAACGGAGATCGCGGGTGGCTGCTTATGCGGTATCGTAAGATATCGCGTTACGAACACGCCTCGCGTCCATTATTGTCATTGCGACATGTGCCGCAGGGCTACCGGCAGCGCCTTCGTGGTGTTGGCATGGATGCCAGTCGATGCTCTATTCTGGACCAGCGGAAGGCCAAAATACCGGCGCTCGTCACCGCTAGCCGAGCGCGGTTTCTGCGAGAATTGCGGTACGCCGCTCACGCTGGGTTACGATGCAAATCAGGATGAGCTTGCGCTACACGCCGGCACTTTGGACGCACCTGAACGTTTTGAGCCGCGTTATAATTATGGCGCGAGTCAAAGGCTTGGTTGGGTATGCTGCGGCATTGGCTTACCAAATCGAAACACGGAGGAAAGGTGGTGAGCGGTCGGCCGTTCGACAGAGCGTTGCTCGGCATCCTTGCTGGTGTCGCGGCGACCATGGCGATGACTGCGACGATGAGACGGCTGCACGCGATTTTGCCTGACGACGAGCGCTATCCGCTTCCACCTCGTGAACTTGTCGACAACTCCGTCGTGGCCGCTGACGAGGATGGCCTGCGGTCGAAGACATTGCTCGCGCATTTCGGATTCGGCGGTTTCACGGGCGCTTTATTCGCCCTGCTGCCTGCCATTCGAGGGGATGGGGTAGTCTATGGCCTTGGCGTGTGGGCGCTGAGCTACTTTGGCTGGATTCCGGCCGCCCGCATTCTGGCGCCTGCGCATCGCCATGCGTTCAGAAGAAACTCGCTGATGATAGCAGCTCATATCGTCTGGGGTCTGACGCTTTCAAAGTCATTGAAGGAAATGGAAAGCGCGGCTGACGAAGCGTTCGCGTCATCTGGCAAGCGGCCTATGAGGCCTAAGGAGAAGGCAGAGAGGAGGCGTGGGTGAACCGTCAATGCCTTCAATCATTCTGGAGCGGCATCATCACCCATTCAAGCGCGGGATCACGTCCGACGGCAACCCGGAGATGAGAGTTCTCGTCACAGGGTCTGGCGGCTTGATCGGCACGGCAATTTGCGCACGACTGATTTCCGAGGGATGCGAAGTTGTCCGGGTATCGCGACGAGAACCGGACCGAGCCGACGGAGACGGAAGGGTCGTCATCGATATGGCGAAGGCCTTGGCCCCCGAGGATTGGAACCATGCTCTTCAAGGTATCGATGCGGTAGTGAATTGTGCCGGCGTCCTGCAGGACAGCGCCCTCGATCATATGGCGGAGGTTCACGCCTCGGGCGCGGCGGCGCTGTTTCGCGCCTGCGCGCGAGCAGGCGTGCGCCGGATTATCCACTTTTCCGCTATCGGTGTCGATCGGGAGCAGCCGTCAGCCTTTTCCGCCAGCAAGCTGGTCGGAGATGAGGCGCTTATGGCGCTTGACCTGGATTGGATCATCCTGCGGCCTTCTGTCGTTCTGGGGCAACCGGTGTTCGGTGCAAGCGCCCTCATTCGCGGGCTTGCCGCTCTGCCCGTTCTCCCATTGATGCCGGACACCGGCCGGCTCCAGGTGGTCCAACTCGGCGATGTCGTGGAAACGGTGATCTTTTTCCTGAGCGCCGACAGCCCGTCCCGTGTTGCTGTCGAACTGGCGGGGCCGGATGCATTCACCATGGAGGAGTTGATCGCGCACTACCGCAAATGGTTCGGATGGACAACGGCACGCGTGTTTGCTCTCCCGCACTGGGCGGCGCGTCTCCTCTATCGCCTCGGCGATGCGGCAAGCATTTTGGAGTGGCGCCCGCCTGTGCGAACCAACGCTGCCCGTGAAATCACCCGAGGTGCGATCGGTGATCCAGAGCCATGGAAGACAGCCACAGGCATTGAGCCTCAAGGACTCGCGGCTGCGCTTGCGGCTAACCCGGCCACAGTGCAGGACAGGTGGTTTGCGGGCCTGTATTTCATCAAGCCGGTGATCTTCACGGTACTGCCGTTCTTCTGGATCATGACGGGCGTCATTTCCTTGACTACGGGCTGGGCAAGCGGAGTCCAGCTTCTCGTCGGGACTTCGGTCGGCGCGCTGGCAGCGCCGCTGGTAGTCGCGGGTGCCTTGGCCGACATGATCGTCGGCGCGCTCATTGCGTTTCGCAAGACGGCGCGCACCGGGCTCTTGGGAGCGATCGGCATATGCATCTTTTACGCATTGGCCGGCACGATCCTGCGACCCGACCTTTGGAACGAGCCGCTGGGGCCGCTGATCAAGATCCTGCCGATCGTCCTACTGCATCTCGTGGCGCTCGCGGTTCTGGAGGAGCGCTGATGCTTTATTTTGTCCTCAAATACATGCATGTGGTCGGCGCGGCCATCCTGCTTGGAACAGGCGCGGGTATCGCCTTTTTCATGCTGCTCGCGCACCGGACCGGCAATGCCGCAACCGTGGCAGCTGTCGCCCGCATCGTCGTCATTGCGGATTTCCTTTTCACCGCCACCGCAGTCGTAGCGCAGCCGATCACCGGCGTCGCGCTAGCCTGGCACGTCGGCTATTCGCTCTGGGAAGGCTGGATCGCGCTGTCGATCGTTCTCTACATCGTCACCGGCCTTTTTTGGCTCCCGGTGGTGTGGATGCAGATGGAGATGCGCGACCGGGCGTCGGCGGCAGCGCAGGCCGGTCAGCCGCTTCCGCACAGCTACCACCAGCTATTCCGGCTCTGGTTCCTCTTCGGCTTTCCGGCCTTCGGCGCCGTCGCCGCGATCTTATGGCTGATGATTACACGCCCAGTCATCGACTGGTTTGGGGCTAGCTGATGGCGAGCCTGAGTCTCTTCCGGTTTCTCCGATAGACGGGCCAGGCCTCACCCTCGTCCTGGCCTCTCGATCCAGTCCTGAGCAGGCGTGCGGCCGACATTCCTCGGATTCATCAGTCGGCTTGGATCGAATAGTTCCGCCAGCCGTTAGAGACGGAGCCATCCCGGAGACAGAGATGAACGTCAGCGGCGAAACCACCAAATCCCTTTGGATGAAGAATGCGAAATTCCCTCCGGCTCAACGGCTCAAACAAGATGAGCGATGCGACGTCGCTGTGGTGGGCGCCGGCATCGCTGGTGTCTCCGTGGCTTACGAACTCGCCCTGGCGGGGCGGAAAGTAGTATTGGTAGACCGCGGCCCGCTACTGGGGGGCATGACGTCTCGCACGACCGCTCACTTGGCGCCGATCTGCGACGACGGGCTGAGCGAACTCGTCAGGGTACGTGGCGAGGAACTAGGACGAGGTTTCCAGGAGAGCCAAGCGGCTGCCGTCGACCGGATCGAGCAACATGTAAGGGACCTCGGGATAAACTGCGACTTCCGGCGTCTCGACGGTTTTCTCTTTCCGGCGGCGTGGATGGACGAAGAGGAAGCCGGAAAGACTTGCGAAGAAGAATACGAGGCGGCCGGCAAGGTTGGTGCCACGGCCGAGCACGGCAAAGGCGTCCCGCTCAAAGGGCACGAGTCGGCACCTGTCTTGCGCTATCCCAACCAAGCCACCTTCCACCCGCTCAAATATCTCCAGGCGCTTCTGGCCGACTTTGAGAAACGGGGCGGCAAGGTGTTCGCCGACAGCGCCGTCGTCGAGGTCGAGGAAGGCGAGCAGGGGGGTCGCCTCCGTGTCGAGGGTGGAGGGACGATCATGGCGAAGAGTGCGGTCTTCGCCACCAACTCCCCCATCAACACCGTCGTCGCGATCCACAGCAAGATGGCGCCCTACCGCACTTACGCCATGGCTTTCGAATTGCCCAAGGGCTCGCTTCCGGACGCGCTCTATTGGGATATGGATGATCCCTACTACTACGTTCGTCTCCATCCCGGTGCGGCCGAAATCGATTATCTGATAGCGGGCGGAAGAGATCACAAATCCGGAGAAGCCGACGATGGGGACGCGCGTTTTGATGCTCTCAAGGCATGGATCCGAGCGCTGGTGCCTGGCTTGGAAGATGAGACGGCACGATGGTCGGGCCAGGTTCTCAATACCGTCGACTATTGCGGCTTCATCGGCCGCAGCCCTGGCAGCCACAACGTCTTCATCTCCACCGGAGATTCTGGGCAAGGCATGACGCACGGCGCATTGGCGGGACTTCTCATCCGCGACTTGATCGTCAAGGGGTCAAGCAAGTGGGAAAGTGTCTATGCTCCCGATCGGATGCCACCGGCGGCGCTGGCGAATTACGTCAGCGAGAACCTCAGGGCGGTAAAGAACTTCGCCGAATATTTGCTGCCGGGCGAAATCACGTCGGCCGAAGATCTCAAACCTGGCGAAGGCGGCATCCTCCGGGACGGCCTGAGCAAGCTCGCGGTTTGCCGCGACCAAAGCGGGCAAGTCCATATGCGTTCCGCTTCCTGCACGCATCTCGGCTGTATCGTCCACTGGAACTCGACCGAACAATGCTGGGACTGCCCATGCCACGGATCGCAGTTCGCACCTGACGGCAGCGTTCTGAACGGGCCGGCCATTCATGCTTTGCCGGAGAAGGACGCCACTGCAGCCTCGCCTATCACCTTGCGCACCCGGGGCACACAATAGTCCAAGAGCGGTTCTCCCACTCTTTTAAGCATGGTGCCCGTATGGTCGACAGCTGTTTCATCAGGCCGCGCGACTGAAACGATCCGCTCTGAAATCATCGAGCAGTGTTTCGCAGCGGCCGGTCGTGATGAGTTCGGCCATGGCCTCGCCCACGCCCGGGCCGAGCTGGAAGCCGTGTCCGCTGAAGCCGAAGGCGTGGAACAGGCCCGGCGTCGTTGCCGATTGCCCCATGATCGGCAACATGTCGCGCACATAGCCCTCGCAGCCGGACCAAGTGCGGATGACCGCGACCTTTGCGATTGCCGGCAGAAGCCGCGCGACGGCGCGCAGCTGCACCGGAAGGCGCATGGGATCGGCCTTCGCACGGCCCGGATCAAGATCCACCGGCACCCTTTCGGCCGCGCCACCGAAGACGATATTGCCACGCTCGACCTGACGCAAATAGGCGCCATAATGCTTGTCGCGCGTCCAGATGCCGACCACCGGCAGGATTCGGTGCGGCAACGGCTCGGTCACGCCGATCTGCGGTCCGCGGGCATCGAGCGGAACCTCCTCGCCGAACAGCGCGGCAATGCGCGCGCCCCAAGCGCCTGCGGCATTGAGCAGGCATTCGGCGGCGAATGGACCTTTTGAGGTGGCGACAAGGAAACCGGAGTCGGTCCGCTCGATCTTTTCGACCGGGGCTCCCTCGATGATTTCCGCGCCGAGCTTGCGGGCGGCTTCGGCAAAGGCCGGCGCGATCAGCCGCGGATTGCCGCTGCCGTCCTGCGGCGAGAACGATGCCGCGATCGCGTCGGGACCGAGGCCGGGAAAGCGGGTACGGATCCCGCGCGGGTCGAGCTCCTCCAACTCGAGCCCCCATGACCGCGCAGCTTGAGCGTAGGCCCGCATGTCGGCGAGGCCGCCATCATCGAAGATCAGCCGGATATGACCGGTGGCGCGGAACTCCACGTCGCGTCCAAGCATCTTCTTGGCCTTGCCCCATAGTGTGAGCGAGCGGTGAGCCAGCGGAAGCTGGGACAGATGACGCCCCGTGCGCCGGATGTTGCCGAAAGAGGCGACAGTGGCCCCGCTGCCGATCCGGTTGCGCTCGATCAGGGTCACGCTCGCGCCGCGCCTGGCGAGGAAATAGGCCGAGGCCGTCCCCATCAGCCCGCCGCCCAGCACGATCACATCCATAGTCATTCCTTGTGCAGAGCGGATGATCCTTGAATATGCCAATCTTGTCCGCGCGGCGGCATTGCGTCAAAGATGGGTTTGGACAAAAGCCATAAGCTTTACCTATGGAGTGGCAATGCGGGCGCGGCAGCTCGAAGTGTTCATCGCCATCATGCGTGCGGGTACCGTGACCGCAGCGGCGCGGATGCTGAACATTTCCCAGCCTGCGCTCAGCCAAACCCTGCTTCATACGGAGGACGAACTCGGCTTCACGTTATTCGAGCGGGTGAAGGGCCGGCTTCGCCCGACCCCGGAGGCTTTGGAGATTTTCCCCGATGCCGAGAGGCTGTCGGCAGGGCTCGATGGGCTGCGCCGCAAGACCACGGATCTCCGCCTCGGTCGCACGGGGCTGGTGCGGGTCGCGGCCTCGCCGCCGCCGGCCATGGCGATACTGCCGTGCGCGTTCACCAGGTTTCGGGCGCAGCACCCAGACATATTGCTGCGTTCCCATAGCGCTCCGATCGCCGCGATCGTCGATATGCTGCGCGCAGGTGACGCCAGCCTCGGCGTAGCCATGGATGACCGCCTGCCTCCCGACATCGAGGCCGAGGTGATCGGGAGCGTGGGCTTCACATGCCTGCTACCCTCCGGCCACGCGTTGCAGGAGAAGACCGAGTTGACGCTTGCCGACCTCGCCGGGGAAGAGTTAGTCTCCTACCGTGGAAACACGCGTCCCGCCGACGAACTGGCCCATGCGGCCCGCGCGCAGGGTGTGGCGCTTTCGCCGTCGATCGAGATCGACGCATCCATCTCCGCGATCGGCTTCGTCCAGGCCGGTCTGGGTATCGCCCTCGTCGATGCACTGCTGCCGTGGCGCCAGTTTGCCGGGCTTGCCGTCAGGCCGCTCGCGGCGGGACCGGAATTTCCGATCGCGCTGCTTACTTCGCGCGCCCGAGCCCTTTCGCTGGCCGACGAGATGATGCGCGATGAAATCCGTTCGGCCTGTGCCGTTGTCTTGGGCGAGCGAGACTCAATGGCATAAGCAAGTCTTATATCCTTGCTCATCATACATCTTGGACCCGCACCATCCCGTCGTGCCAGCTTTGCCTGGCAGACAGGAAGGGACGCATCCATGGACAGCGCCATCGCTCGCGCGGCGGACGGAGCACAGAAAGGGGCCGACTGGAAGGTCGGCGTCGATATCGGCGGGACATTCATCGATTTCTGCGCGCTGGAGGCAAAATCCGGACGCGTCGCTTCGCTGAAGGTGCTGACGACGCCGGAGGATCCGGGCGCCGAGCTGATGACCGGTCTCACCTTGCTTGCCGAGCGCGAAAGCTTCGACCCTACCCATATGACGCGCTTCGTGCACGGCACGACCGTCGGCATCAACACGATCATCCAGCGCAAGGGCGCGCCGCTCGCGCTGTTCACCAATGCCGGCTTCGAGGACGTGATCGAGCTCGCACGGCTTCGAATGCCGGACATGTATTCGCTGTTCTGCTCGCGGCCGGACCCGCTGATCTCGCGCGACATGGTGTTCGGCATCCCTGTCCGCATGCGTGCCGACGGGACTGAATCCCAGACGCCGGACATGGCGGCTGTAGAGAGAGCGGTCGCAGCGGCGAAAGCAGGCAGGGCGCGAGGCATCATCGTGTCGTTCCTCCATTCCTGGCGCAACGCTGCGCAGGAAGCCTCAGTCAAGGCGGCCATTGCTCGCCTGGCACCAGACCTCTTCGCCTTTTCCTCGGCCGAGGTGTGGCCGGTCATCCGCGAATATGAGCGCAGCTCGACGGCCATCCTCAACGGCTATGTCCATCCGCGCGTCTCGGGCTATCTGACTGCGCTCGAAGAGCGGCTGAAGGATCACGGCGTGCCGGCTCGGCCGATGCTGACGAAGTCGAACGGCGGGCTGATGAATGCCGCCGAAGGCAAGCGCGCCTGCGTGAACATGCTGCTGTCGGGAACGGCCTCCGGCGTCATCGGCGCCTCATGGCTGGCTCGCCAGGCCGGCGAGGACAAGGTTCTCACGCTCGACATCGGCGGGACCTCGGCCGACTTCGCGCTCATCATCGATGGCGAGGCGCAGTTCGGAACCGGCGAGCTGATCGGCGAATTTCCGCTCCATATCCCATCCGTGTCGGTCAGCTCGATCGGGATCGGCGGCGGCTCGATCGCCAGTGTCGACGCTCAAGGGGTGTTGCGGGTCGGACCCGAGTCGGCCGGCTCGACGCCTGGACCGGCATGCTACGGCCGCGGCGGCGAGCAGCCTACGGTGACGGACGCCATGGTGGCGTGTGGGTGGCTCGGTCACAGCGAGATGGCCTATGGCCAGCTTCGGATCGACACCGGCCTGGCGCATCGCGCTGTCGGCGAGCTTGCCGCCCGGCTCGGCCGTCCGGTCGAGCAGACCGCGCAGGCGATCCTCGACATCGCGGTGTCGGAAATGTTCGTCGAGGTCGAAAAACTCGCTTCGCGCGCCGGCGTCGACTTGCGCGAATTCACGCTGATGCCGTTCGGCGGCGGCGGCCCCATGCTCGGCGCCTTTCTTGCCCGCGAGCTCGGGATGAAGCGCGTCATGGCGCCGCGCCGCCCCGGCGTGGTGTCGGCGCTGGGCGGGCTGGTGGCTGACCTGCGCGGAGACTTCATCCGCACGATCTTCAGCCCTCTGTCGGGCGCGTCGCTTCCCACAATCCGCGAGGCCTTCGAGGCGCTTGCGCGCGAGGGCCGCGACTGGCTCGCGGCGCAAGGGCACGATGCGGCCGCGCAACTCAATCTCTCCTGCGACATGCGCTATGTCGGGCAAAGCTACGAGATCGAGGTCGTCCTTTCGCCGGAATGGCTGGTCGATGGTAACGCGGAGGCCGTCAAGCATGCGTTCCACCGCACCCACGAGCAGCTCTACGATTTCCAGGATCCGGAGGGCGAGATCGAGCTTGTGAATGTCCGGCTGTCCGCGGTAGGCGCAGGCCCTGCACTCTCCTTCCCGGAGAACGACGAGATCGACGTCCCGGCCGTTCCGGCGCGTCGACTTCCCGTCTATACGGGCCTGAGCGTCGAGACCGTTGACCTCCACGACCGGCAGACGCTCCTACCCGGCAGCACGTTCCGCGGGCCCGCCGTGGTGGTGCAGGAAGACACGACCTTTGCTATTCCCGCGGGAACGCAGGCACGGGTCGACCGCCACCTCAACCTTCTGCTGACCTTCGCGGAGTAACGCCTTGTTCGACCGGACAAATCTTCAGGTTCTGGCAAATCATGCCCGCGCGGCCGCCGAGAACATGGCGCACACGCTGCACCGCACCGCGCACTCCGCCTTCGTCAAGGAGACTCAGGACTTCACGGTGATGCTGATGGACCGTTCTGGGGCGACTTTCGCCGTCCCGATGGAACTCGGCGCCACCTGGTATCCGGGGCTTTCCTATCACCGCGCTATTGCCATGGTGGGCGACTATCGGCCGGGCGACGTCGCCTTCACCAACGATCCCTATTCCGGCCATGTCGCGACACACGCGCCCGACACGCATCTGTGGAAGCCGGTCTTCGTCGAAGGCGAGATCGTCGCCTGGACGGGAGGGCATATCCACAACACAGACATGGGCGGCGCCGTGCCGGCTTCGCTGAGCCGCGCGCTCACCGAGATCCATCAGGAAGGCATCCGCTTTCCGCCGATGAAGCTGGTGAGGGAAGGCGTCTTCGACGAAACGATCCTGCGGATCATGAGCACCAATGTGCGCAAACCCGACCTCAACATCGGCGACATCAAGGCGCTGGTGGGCGCGCTCAACACCGGCGAGCGCAAGATCCAGGCGATGGTGAGGAAGTTCGGCAAAGCCGGCTTCATCGAAGGCGTTTCCGCTCTTCTCGATCATGCTGAGGCGCAGGCGCGCGACGTGCTGCATTCCATGCCCGACGGCACATGGGAATTCGCCGACTACGCCGACGAGGATTCGGTCGAGGCCAATCCCTGCCGGCTCAAGCTGACGCTGACCATCAGGGCCGACGAGGCGGTGCTCGACTTCACTGGTTCCGATCCGCAGCTCGGCTCCTCGCTCAACGTGCCTTCGGGCGGCGACCCGCGCCACACCATGCTGCTCGTCGGCGTCTACTATGTGCTCTACACGCTCAACCCGAAAATCCTCCTCAACACCGGGCTTACCCGGCCGTTCACCTGCATCACGCCGCAAGGTTCGGTGCTGAACCCGGTCCATCCCGCCGCCGTTGGCATGCGCTCGCTTACCTGCGCCCGGCTGCGCTCGGTCATTTTCGGCGCCTTCTCGCAGGCGGTGCCGGAACGTTTGCCGGCGGCGCCTGCCGGCAACAATTGCATCGTCAATGTCATGACCACCGACGAGCGCACCAGCCGCAGCGTCATCGCGGCGGTGAACCCGGTTGTGGGCGGCGGCGGCGCGATGCCGCATCGCGATGGCACCAACGGATCGGGTGCCGATGCCGCCTATCTCAAGAATACGCCGATCGAGATCACCGAGACCGAGACCCCGGTCGAGTTCGTCAAATACGGCCTCGCCAGGGACAGCGGCGGCGCCGGGCGTTGGCGGGGCGGGCTGGCGACCGAAATGGCTTTTCGCGTTTTCGCGCCGGACTCCAGGATCACGGCGCGCAACCGCGACCGCAGCTTCTTCCGCCCGTGGGGCGTGCTGGGCGGCAAGGCGGCGGGCCTGTCGGACATGGTCGTCAACGCGGGAACTGAGCACGAGCGGCGGCTGGGAAACATCGATACGGCAGTGCTGCAGCCGGGCGACGTGCTCGAGATCCGCTCCGCCGGCGGCGGCGGGCGCGGCGATCCACACCAGCGCGAGCCCTGGCGGGTGGCTGAGGATGTACGGCGCGGCTATGTCTCGCCAACTGCTGCCGAGCGCGACTATGGCGTCGTCTTCCGCGGCGGCGAGGTCGACGAGCAGGCGACCGCGCAACTGCGAGCGCGGCATAAGCCGGCCGCCAGCCATTTCCATTTCGGGCCGGAGCGTGACGGCTATGAGGCACAGTGGACTCCGGCCGCCTACGACCAATTTCATGCCATATTGGACGCCCTGCCGATCCACTGGCGGTTCTTCGCCAAGACGGAGATTTTTCGGCGCATGAAAGACCGCTCTGGAGCGCATGGCGTCCAGGCCGCCTTCGATGCGGTCTGCGAACGCTTCCCTGAATTGCCACGTCCGAGGCCGGTGCGAGAGGCCGCGGAATGAATACTGGCCGCATCGTTCGGCTGGCCGAGCGCGACCGCCCAGAGGTGCGTGTTGTTATCGACGGTGAGACATGCAGTGCGCTTGCCGGCGACACCGTGCTGACCGCCATGCTGGCGTCCGGACTCGCGTTACGAAACTCCGAGTTCGGGCCCGAGCCGCGCGCCGGCTTCTGCCTGATGGGCGCCTGCCAGGACTGCTGGGTGTGGCAGGAAGAGGGGCCGCGCCTGCGCACATGTTCCACGCCGGTTATTGAGGGCATGCGGTTGCGGACGACCCCGCGGGAGAGCTGGCGGTGAGCGAGGGCTCATCGTCGAGGATCGTCATCGTCGGCGCCGGTCCGGCCGGCATAAGGGCCGCGGCGACGCTGGTCGAGGCTGGGCTTCACCCGGTGGTGATCGACGAAGGGCATCGCGCGGGCGGGCAGATCTATCGGCGCCCACCCGATGGGTTCGTCCGCACGCTGAAACAGCTCTACGGGTCGGAGGCGGCGAAGGCGCGCGCGCTGCATGCTCTCTTCGACCGGCTTGCCGAGGAAGGGCGGCTTACCCATTTTGCTGACAGCTCGGTCATCGCCGTGCATGAGGGTCGGCTGCACGTGCTGGGGGAGGGCGGCGTAAAGGTGATCGGCTATGACCGCCTGATCCTCGCCACCGGCGCGTCCGACCGTGTCGCACCCGTTCCTGGCTGGCAGAACGCCGGCGTCTACAGTCTTGGTGCTGCGCAGATCGCGCTCAAGGCGCAGGGCGTAGCCCTTGGGCGACGCATTGTGCTGGTGGGATCTGGGCCTTTGCTGACGCTGGTCGGAGCCCAACTCATGAAGGCTGGAGCGGATGTGGCGGCGGTGCTGGATACATCCTCCTGGCGCCAGCAGATGCGGGGTTTCTCCGGACTTGCGGCCCGGCCGATCGTCGCGGCGCGCGGTCTCGTCCTGCGGGCCCGGCTCGGTGGCCGCTATCATGCGGGCGTGACGCTGGATCAGATCGAGGCGGACGCGTCGGGCGCTACGGCGGTGCGCTGGCGCGACGCCGGCGGACGGCAGCGCCTCACCCCTTGCGACATGGTCGGCATGGGTTGGCACCTGCAGGCGGAGATCCATCTGGCAGACCTGGTTGGATGCGTCTTCGGCTATGACGAGCAGTGGCGGCAATGGCTGCCGAAGACCGACGCGATGGGTCGGGCCGGCAATGGAGTCTACCTTGCGGGCGACGGGGCTCGTCTCCTCGGCGCGGATGGAGCGGAGATCGCGGGGCGTTTCGCGGCCGTGGCATGTCTCATGGATCTCAGGCATGTGGCGCCTCCTATCCAAGCCGATCTGCGCAAGCTGGCGCGGCTCGGGCGCTTTGCCCGCGGCCTAGCTTGCGCCTTTCCCTGGCCGGCCGAGATGGTGCGAACACTGCCCGACGAAACAGTCATCTGCCGCTGCGAGAACGTGACCGCCGGCGCCGTGCGCGAGGGCGCGGATTTCGGCGGCGGCGAGGCTAACAGGGTGAAGTCGGTTTCACGTGCCGGCATGGGGCGCTGCCAAGGGCGCTATTGCCAGTTGGCCGCCGCCGAAGTCGTCGCGGCGCAGTTAGGCTGTACGCCCGACGCGGTCGGCCGCTTTCGCGGGCAGGCCCCTGTTCGGCCGGTGCCGATCGGCGCCTTTCTCCGGGAGGGCTGATGCAGTCACAAAGGCTCCGCCTGTCAGGCGATGTCGGAATGTCGAGCGTGAGATTAGAAGTCAGCGACTTTGCCCCAGGACGAAGCGTCGAAGCGCCGCGGGTCATAGCATGCCGGATCGACGATCGGTTCCGCCCCGGTCACAAGATCGGCGACGAGGTGTCCGGCACCAGGTCCGATGCCGAAGCCATGACCCGAAAATCCGGCGGCCAGAAAGAAACCCGGAACGGAATGGATCTCGCCGATGGCCGGCACGCCATCCGGCGTGCTGTCGATGTAGCCCGCCCAGGCGGCACTTATCCTGGTCTTTCTGAGGTCCGGCAGAAGTTCGAGCGCGCGAGAATGCGTCAGGCGGATCGTCGACTGATCCGGAACTGGATCGAGGATGCGCATGCGCTCCATCGGCGTTGTGCGGTCGAGCCGCCAGCGTTTCAGCGTTTCATGGCCCGAAAGCGCGCCTTGCAGGCCGCCGGGCGCCAGGCTTCGCCAGCGCTTCAGAAACATTGGCACGAACTGCGAGGAGAAGCGCAGTTGCTGCGGCGTCACGTCGACGCGTCCGCGCCCGCTAATCGCGAGCGTGTAGCCGCCGTCGCCGCGACGCGTGGCCGAGATCCGTGCCGTGTGCAGCGCATCCGGCAGACCCTGCGCGCCGGGCGAGACGGACAGGATGGAGGAGCGGACCGACGCCTGCGGAAAGCGGAAGCCGAACTGCCTGCAAAAAGAGGAGGCCCAGGCGCCGCCGGCCATCACCGCCACCTTGGTTGGTATCGTGCCGTTTTCGGTGACCACGCCGCTCAATCGCCCGCCCTCGGTCTCGATGCCGCGCGCGGCGCAATTCTGATGCACGCTGCCCCCAAGCTTCAGGACGGCGCGGGCGACCGCGGGCGCGGCCCGCGATGGATCGGCGGTCCCGTCGGTGGGCGAGAAGACGCCGCCCTTCCACGTCCGACCCGTGGCGCGGCCCCGCTCGCTGGCCTCGGCCGTGTCCAGCATATGCGTGATGACTCCGGCGGTCCTGGCGAAGTCGCGCCAACGCGCCCAGCCGGCCAGTTCCGCGTCGTCATTGCTGAGGTAGAGCAGGCCGCAGCGGTGGAAGCCGGTGTCCTCGCCGGTCTCCGTTGCAAAGCGCTCCCACAAATCGAGGCTGTGGGTTGCCATCGGCAATTCGCGGGCGTCGCGATTCTGCTGGCGGCACCATCCCCAATTCCGCGAGGACTGCTCGGCGCCGATGCGTCCCTTTTCGACAAGCGCGACCTTCATGCCGCGCCGCGCCAGGAAATAGGCCGCGAAGACACCGACGATGCCGCCGCCGATCACCACCGCATCCGCGGACTGCGGCAGTTCGCCGGACGTCTCGATTTGCTGCAGCAGTGCGCGCATCGTCTCTCCACCTTGACGCGCCAGTCTAGCGTGTTGCGCAGGCAGGCGCTGCTGCAGTTGAGGCAGAGGCAGAATTTTATTCCGGCAACCCTGCCGAGATCGGGAGCCGCTGCGTTTCAAAGCGGCATCCGCTCTGATGGACAGGCTAGCGAGCCGTGGTAGTGTCAATGGTAACCAGCGTTGCAGCATTTTGTGCTATGGCGCGCTTTCTACGGAGACGGCTGTGAAACTGGATCGGATCGATGTCAAGATTCTGCACGAATTGCAGAAGAACGGCCGCATCACCAATGTCGAACTGGCCGAGCTGGTGCATTTGTCGCCGAGCCCGTGCCTCATGCGGGTCAAGAAGCTCCAGTCGGAAGGCTACATCGAGGGCTATTCGGCGCAGGTCAATATCGGCAAGCTCGGCCAGACGCTCACCGTGTTCACCGAGATCACCTTGAAGAACCATCGCCAGGTCGACTTCGCCCGCTTTCTCGCCGTCGTCGAAAAGATTGATCAGGTCATCGAGTGCCACCTCGTCTCGGGCGG
This sequence comes from Mesorhizobium sp. WSM4904, assembly GCF_029674545.1. Classification (NCBI taxonomy): domain Bacteria; kingdom Pseudomonadati; phylum Pseudomonadota; class Alphaproteobacteria; order Hyphomicrobiales; family Phyllobacteriaceae; genus Mesorhizobium; species Mesorhizobium sp. WSM4904. Next base: position 3,085,010 of record NZ_CP121354.1, read on the forward strand.
CTATGACTATCTGATGAAATTCGTCACCGCCGGCATCGGCGAGTACCAGACGATCATGGAGCGGCTGACCGATATGGATATCGGCATCGACAAATATTTCAGCTTCGTCGTGTTGAAGTCTCCCATCGTCAAGGCGCATATGCCGCTGCCCAGCCTGTTCCCGATGTGAGACTCCGTTTGACTCGTCAGCGGTGGCCGTACTGGCTGACGAGCTCAGGATCGCGGACAAGGCCGTCGAGCCAGGTCGGATCGAGATTCGGCACGGAGGAGAACAGAAGCTTGGAATAGGGGTGGGTGGCCGCCTTGACCTTGTCGGGCGTGATCTGCTCCACCCGCTGGCCATTGTACATCACCATGATCTCGTCGCAGATGGCCTCGACGACTGAGAGGTCGTGGCTGATGAAGATGTAGGACAGACCCAGCTCGCGCTGTAGCTCCTTGAGCAGCTCGATCACGGCGGACGCTACCACCGTATCGAGCGCCGAGGTGATCTCGTCGCAGATGATCAGCTTGGGAGCAGCCGCCAGCGCGCGTGCGAAATTCACGCGCTGCTTCTGGCCGCCCGACAGCTCCGAGGGATGGCGATAGCGCAGCGCCTTGGGCAGTCGCACCATGTCGAGCAGTTCATCGACACGCTTCGAGCGCGCGTGCCTGTCCAGCCCGTGATAGAAGGCCAGGGGCCGGGCGATGATGTCCTCGACAGGCTTGGCCGGATTGAGCGCGGTATCGGCATATTGGAACACGATCTGCATCTCGCGCAGCTGGTCCTGGCTGCGTTTCTTCGCGGCGCGCTCCAGTTCCTTGCCGTCGAAGATGATGTCGCCGGCTGCCGCCGGATGGATGCCGGCGATGACCCGCGCCAGAGTCGACTTTCCACAGCCGGACTCGCCTATGATCCCGAGATTGCGCCCCTTGTCCACCACCAGGCTGACCGAATCGACCGCCCGGATAAGTGGCAGTCCGTTATCCCGTACCGGTCCATAGCCGGCCGTCAGATTGTCGATACGCAGCAGCTCATTCGTTGCGGCTTCCGCCTCAGCCGCCGGTTGCCGCGGCTTAGGTTCGAAGGCGGCCAGCAGTTCGCGCGTATAGGGATGCTTGGCAGCCGAAAGTATCCCAGCCGTCGTTCCGGTCTCCTGCACTTCGCCGCCCTTCAGCACCACGATGCGGTCGGCGATCTGGGCGACAACCGCGAGGTCATGGGAAACATAGACACCCGCTATGCCGCCCGCCTTCATGACCGCCTTGAATGCCTTCAGCACGTCGATCTGCGTCGTCACGTCGAGCGCCGTCGTCGGCTCGTCGAAAATGACCAGCTTGGGATCGCCGATGAGCGCCATGGCCGCCGCCAGGCGCTGCAATTGCCCACCGGAAACCTGGTGTGGATAGCGGGCGCCGATCCCTTCCGGGTCCGGCAGCGACAAGGCCCGGAACAGCTCTACCGCACGCTTTCGCGCCTGCTCGGGAGGCATCAGCCTGTGGATGCGCGTGACCTCGATCACCTGCTCCATGATCGTGGATGAGGGATTGAAGGCGGCGGCGGCGCTTTGCGGAACATAGGCGATGTCGGTGCCGCGCAGCCTTGCACGTTCCTTCTCGGAAAGCGCAGCCATGTCCTTGCCGTTCACATTGATCTCGCCGCCGGTTATCCGGCAGCCGGGCCGCGCATGGCCCATGAGCGAGAGCGCCACCGTCGTCTTGCCGGAGCCGCTCTCGCCGATCAGGGCGATGATCTCGCCGTCGGCGATGTCGAGGCTGACGCCCTTGATGATTTCGACCAGACGTCCGGCGTCGGTCGTCGCCTCGATCCTCAGATTCCTGACCTCGACGAGATTGGTCATGCGTCGCGGTCCCTGATCTTCTGCGGCAGGTTATCGATCAGCAGGTTGACGCTGATGGTAAGGCTGGCGATCGCCAGCGAGGGCACGATGACGGCGGGAGCCGCGAAGGGCAGACCACCGATGTTCTCGCGTACTAGTGCACCCCAGTCGGCTAAAGGCGGCTGCAGACCGAGGCCGAGGAAGGACAGGCCGGAGAGCAAGAGCACGATGAAGACGAAGCGTAGGCCGAAATCGGCGAGCACGGGGCGGATGATGTTGGGCAGGATCTCGGACCCGATGAGATAGGCCGTGCTTTCCCCACGGACACGGGCGACGGTCATGAAATCCATGGTGTTGATGTTGACTGCGAGTGCCCGTGCGAAGCGGTAGGCGCCGGGAATGTAGATAACCGCGAGCGTCAGGATCAGCACCGGGATCGAGGAGCCGACCGCGGCGACCACCACGAGGCCGAACAGCTTGCTGGGGATGGAGTTCATGGCGTCCAGGAAGCGGCTGAGGCAGGTGTCGAACCAGCCGCCGCTCACGGCCGCGAGCATGCCGAGCACGACACCCGAGAAGCAGGCGATGGAAACGGCGGCGAGCGATATGCCGACGGTGTAGCGCGCGCCCATCAGAACCCTGGAGAGCATGTCGCGCCCCAGATAGTCGGAACCGAGCCACAGGCCCTGGCGTATTGGGCCGAAATAGTCATCGTCGACGATGTCGCCAATCGGATGCGGAATGATGTAAGGCGCAAAGATCGCCACGAGCGTCCACGCCAGGATGACCAGCGAGGCGACGACGCCCATGAGGTTGTAGCTGTGGCCCAAGAAGGACCGCCGGGAAGATGCCGCGCGCGCCATCGTCATCTGAGCCTCGGGTTGGACATGATGGCGACGATATCGGCGGCCGTGATGAGCAGAAGGTAGCCGAGGCAGAAGATCATTGCGCAACTTTGTATCAGCGGCAGGTCGCGGGTGGCGACCGCATCGACCATCAGCTTGGCGATGCCGGGATAGTTGAAGATCGTCTCGACGATGATAACGCCGCCCACCAGATAGGACAGCGAGAGCGCGACCGCGTTGACGATCGGTCCCAGCGCATTGGGAAGCGCATGTCTAAGCACCATGCGGCTGCGCGAGGCGCCCTTGAGAAGCGCCATCTCGACATAGGGCGTGGAGAGCGTTTCGATCACCGCGGCGCGGGTCATGCGGATCATCTGGGCGGAGATGACGAAGGTGAGCGTGATCACGGGCATCGCATAGATACGTACGAGGTCGGTAAGCGAATGCGCCTCGTTGACCGAGGACAGCGCCGGCAGCCATCTGAGATATACGGCAAAGAGCAGCACTGCGAGAGTTGCGACCATGAACTCCGGCACGGAAATGACGCCGATCGAAAGCACGGTGACGGTGCGGTCGTAGAGGGAGCCGCGCAGCATCGCGGCGGTGATGCCGAGCGTCAGCGCCAGCGGCACCGAGATCAGCGTGGTGATGCCTGCTAGTTTCATGGTGTTGACGAAGCGGCCGCCGATCAGCGCCGCGACCGGCATCTCGTTGGCATAGGAGGTGCCAAGGTCGCCGTGGAGCAGGCCGAGAAGCCAGCGCAGGAAGCGCAGGATCGCCGGATCGTTGAGATGCATGGCCTCGCGCAAGCCTGCGACCGCTTCGGGAGTCGCAGCCTGGCCGAGCAGGATCGATGCCGTGTCGCCGGGAAGCATGCTGGTGGCGAAAAACACGGCGAACAACACGATCAGAAGGGTGACGACTGCAACCGTCAGCCGCTTCGCCACGAGCTTGAGAACCCCAGACTTCATGGAAGCGCTCCCTGCGGTTGCGTTCGGCCAAACAATCTTGCGCAATGCAGTGCCGGGGGACAGGCTGACCGGCCCCCGGCAGGCGCCTCTCAGGCTTCGAACCAGAGGTACTCCGCCATCGCGTAACCCATCATGCCACCGAGCGGGTTCGCTTCCAAACCCTTCACCTTGCTAGAGAGGGCATCGACGTTGGAAATATAGGCCGGGATGATGGTGCCCGCCTCCTCGGCGATCATGGTCTGCATTACGCCGTAGATTTCCTTGCGCTTGGCCTGGTCGAGCAGGCCGCGTGCCTCGACGAGCAGCTTGTCGAACTTCTCGGACTTGTACTGGCTTTCATTCCAGGGTGCGTTGGAGGCGTAAAGCAGCGAGAACAGGATGTCCGGCGTCGGGCGCGGATTGATGTTGCCGAAATGGACCGGCGCTTTGAGCCAGTAATTGTCCCAATAGCCGTCGGAGGGGACGCGCTGCACATCGAGCTTCATGCCGATATCCGCGCCGGCGGCCTGAATGATCACCGCCATGTCGATCGACGAGGTCGCGGCGTCGGAGGCGACCACGGGGATGGACTGGCCGAGCAGGCCGGCTTTCTGGAAGTGGAACTTCGCCTTGTCCGGATCGAAGGCCTTCGGCTTGAGGTCGGCATTGTGGAAGATGTTCGCCGGCGAGACGGGCTGGTCGTTGCCGATTTCACCGAGGCCGCGCAATGCCGATTTGACGATCTGCTCGCGGTTGACGAGATACTTCATGCCGGCCACGAAGTCGGCCTTGCTGCCCGGATCCATGTCGAGCCGGATGTTGAGGTCCGTGTAGTTGCCCGAGGTCGTCTTCGACAGTTCAAAGCCTTGCTGGCCGCTGATGAGCTTCATCGCACGCGGATTGATCGAGGCGGCAAAATTGATGTCGCCCGAAAGCAGCGCGTTGACGCGGGCGCTGTCGTCGCTGATGGCGATGAATTCGAAGGAGTCGAGATAGGGCTTGCCCGACTTCCAGTAGTTCTTGTTCTTGGTAACCACCGAACGCACGCCCGGCTCGAACGTCTGCAGCACGAAAGCGCCGGTACCATTGCCTTTCGAGAAGTCCGTGGTGCCGTCCGCGACGATCATGAAGTGGTGCAGCGCCAGGATGGTCGGCAGGTCGGCATTCGGGTCGGCGAGGGTGATTTCGACGGTCGATTTGTCGACTGCCTTGAAGCCGGTCATCTGGGCGGCGATCTTGGCCACCTTGGAACCGACCGCCTTGTCGAGGTGACGCTTCAGAGAGAAGACGACGTCGTCGGCGGTGAGGTCCTTGCCGTTGTGGAAAGTGACGCCCTTGCGCAGCTTCACGGTCCAGGTCTTGGCGTCCTTGCTGTTGAAGCTTTCGGCCAACTCCATCTGCGTCTTGCCGTCCTTGTCGAGGAAGGTCAGGCGGTTGTAGAGCGAGCAGCAGCGGACATAGTCGGTAGAAAGCGACGCCTTGGCCGGATCGAGCGTATCGGCGGTCGAGGACGACCAGCCGGCCGCCTTGAAATTTCCGCCGGAGACCGGCGTGGCGGCGACGGCATTGGTGGCGCGTCCGAGCACCATGCCGCCCGCGGCAACCGCTGCGCCGCCGGCCAGCAGCATCTTGAGCAGTTCGCGGCGGCTCGCGCCCCGCCGGATGGCGTTTTCGACCATGGCATCGTCTGCGCTGGTCCAGTTCGTGATCTTGTCGGTCATGTCATTCCCCTTTCTGGTTGTTCATCGGGTTGCTCGTCTTGATGCGGCTTTCCGGGCTTGGGCTCAGGTTCGTTCCTTCAGGCTTTCCCGCACGGCCGCGGCAAAGGCGGCCATCGAGGTGAAGTGGTAGTCCGGCACGGTGAAGGCCTCGGGCTCGATCGTGCCGCCATAGCCTTTCTGGGCATGCCGGCGCTCGATCCAGCAATTGGTCAGGCCAAGCGTCCGGGAGATGCCGATATCGTGATACTGGCTTTGCGCGACATGCAGGATGTCGTCCTTGCTGTCGCCGCGGGACGCCACGAAATCGAAGACCTTATGGAAGAAGGCTGGGTCGGGCTTCTCCGTGCCGGTATCGTCGGCCGTGAAGGTGGCGAAGAAGGGCGATCCGAGCTGCTTCTCGAAATGGTCGAGCGCCCAGCGCCGAGCATTGGTCATGGCGATCACCTTGTGTGACTTGGCGAGACTGGCCAATGCCGCAGCGCTGTCGGGAAAGCCCTGCCAGAGGCTGGCTGAATTCCGCAGGCGGACGCCGTATTTCTCCTCGGCCGGCAGGCCGAGCTGCGGTGCGATGACCATGTAGACGCGTGCAAGATCGTCGGGGAAGAGGCCCGCATCGGACATGTAGCGAGCCTCCCGGTAAAGGGCCAATGCCTCCTCACCGTCTACCGAAACACCTGCCTCGGCCGCAATTCCGGCCAGGCAGCTCGTGATGCCGCCCTCGAAGTCGATCAGCGTGCCGACCACATCGAAGGTCATGTATTTGAACTCGCTAAAGGCCCTGGCCAAGAACTAGCTCTCCTCTGCGCGCGTGGCTGAATTGCTTGGTGCTGAACAGAACAAAATTCCGTGCCGCTCAGGACGTCCACCTTCTTCAAGAGCCCGCAAATTCGGGCATTCTGGCCTTGTCTTTAAAAGCAGTCTGGCACTTCCCCCGCGCTGGATTCGCCGAAAAGGCGCGGGGCTGCGGCACAAAATTGCGAAATCGTCCGCGCCCGCGATATTTCGAGATGCGAAAAATCGGCGGCGTTCATGCGAGGGCCTTGCGGACATCCGGATCCGCCAGCGTCTGGTCGAGTGTGAGGCGCGTGCGCTCGATGATCGCATCGATATCGCTGTCGGTGCAGCAGAGCGGCGGCGCGTAACCGAGAACGCCATGCGCGAAGGCACGGATGATGAGGCCATTGTCCCATGCCCGGTCGAAGATGCGCCGCGCCGGCATGGCCGCGGCAGGAAGCGGCGTCTTTTTCTCTTTGTCGACGACAAGCTCGATCGCGGCAAGCATGCCGCGGCCACGCACATCGCCGACGAGCGGGTGGTCGCTCAGGCTTTCCAACCCCGCCGTCAGGCGAGCGCCGGCCTTGACACCGTTCTCCAGCAGGCCGTCCTCATAGAGCTTCAACACTTCGAGCGCGACGGCGGCGCTGACCGGATGGGCGGAATAGGTGTAGCCGTGGCCGATCGCCGAAGCGCCCGCGCCATCGGCGATGACATCGTAGACATGGTCGGCCATGAAGACGGCGCCCATTGGAACATAACCCGATGTCAGGCCTTTCGCCGTCGTCATGAAATCGGGAACGATGTCCTCATCCGTGCAGGCGAACAGCGGCCCTGTGCGGCCGAAGCCGGTGATCACCTCGTCGGCGATGAACAAGATGCCGTACTTGCGGCAGAGTCCGCGCATCTCCTTGATCCAGCCTTTCGGCGGGACAATCACGCCGCCGGAACCCTGGATCGGCTCGGCATAGAAAGCGGCGACCAGTTCCGGACCGATAGCTTCGATTTTGGCCTCCAGCGCGCTGAGCGATGCGGCGATGATCGCGTCGCCGTCCTCGCCCACCGGATTGCGATACGGATAGGGCGAGGGGATCTTGTGCTGCCATTCGAATGGAATGCCGAAGCCCGCGTGGAAGGCGGGGAGCGCGGTGAGGCCCGCGCCGACCACCGAGGATCCGTGATAGCCCTGCTCGATCGAAATGAACTGGTCGCGTTTCGGCTCACCCCTGGCATTCCAGTAGTAGCGGATGAAACGAATAGTGCTGTCGACCGCGTCGGACCCCCCGAGCGTGAAATAGACGTGGTTGAGATCGCCGGGCGCGCGCTCGGCCAGTTCCGAGGCGAGCCGGATGGCCGGCTCCGAGCCGAGGTCGAAATAGGCGGTGGCGTAAGGAAGCTCGCGCATCTGTCGGGCAGCCGCCTCGACGATGCTGTCATGACCGTAGCCGGCGTTGACGCACCACAGCCCGGCGAAGCCGTCGACGAGTTGCTTGCCGGACGCGTCGGTCACGGTGGCGCCCTTGGCCGATTTCAGCACGCGCACGCCGAGCGCCTCGTGGCCGCGATAAGAGGAGACCGGGTGGATGAGATGGGCGCGGTCGAGTTCGATCAGGGAATTGGCGAGCATTGTTTTCTCCGAACTAGCCGAGCGCCTGGTTGGCGAGGGCGTAAACTTTTGGCCTGGCCCGTGCGGCGTCCGTCCTGGACGGGCGATCCATGGCGACGCCGCCGCCGACATGGCCGAGGCCGATTTTCGTGAGCCAGTCGGCTATGCCGGTCCGGCTGTCGGTATCGACGCGCAGGAAGGCGGCGGGGCGCGATGCAGCGAAGAAGCCGATCAGTGCTTTGGCGTCGTTGGCATTTCCCGCGATGACCGGACCGATCACCTCGCCGCGCCCGAACGGGCGGATTGCGGCATAGGCCTCGATCACGCCATTGCGGCGGACGAGGGCGAATTCGCCCCGCTCAGCCAGCGCGTCGATCAGGGCTTCACGGTCGGCGCCATAGGCGTCACGGTCCAACGCCTTGATCTCCGGCAGATCGCCAGGGCCTGCGGCCTCCACGCCTTCGGGCAGGCCAAGCTCGGCAACCTTGCCTTGATGCTGCAGGACGATGCCGGAGGGCACGAAGCCGAGCTTCTCATAGAGCGGCATGCCGTCCGCCGTCGCGACCAGCCGCAGCGGACGGTCGCCGGCAAGGGCGAAGGCCTGTTCCATGAGCCGGCGCCCAAGCCCTTTGCCCCGGGCGTTCCTGTCGACGATCACCATGTTGATCATGGCGCAATCGGCGCCGTAGGGTGTTACCAGAATTGTTCCGTTGACCCGGCCGTGATCGTCGAGCGCAACCGCGCCGCTCGAAAGCTGCAGCGCCATCTGCCAATCCTGCGGGCGATGCGGCCAATTCTCCTGGCGAGAAAGCGCGACTGCGCCCTCGATATGATCCGGCCCGAAGTCCTGGAGTTCGATCTCGCCTTGCTGCATGAGGCACCTTTCCATCTGGCCCCAGTCTCGGTCATCGATGCGCCGCAGATCGTCTGAAGTTTCGACTTCGACAGTATCATTTGCCTTTGCGCAGGGGGTGTGCCGCATCTTGTGCTGGCGCCTATCGAACTGGATGCGCCTTACGCCTCGATCGGCGGTATCCATCGACGCGCAGATGCTACAGCGTGCCAAACCGGATGCCGGATACGGAACTTTCTGCTTTCGGGAGGCGCTTTTCGGTCGGGAGGATCGCTGCCTGCCGGCCTATGATGAAAGACATCCCAACGCGGATGCGCTTCCACCGGAGATCGACGGATATGGCTTCTTTCAGGCCCAAATACATCACCTTCGACTGCTATGGCACGTTGACCAATTTCCAGATGGCGGAGGCGGCGCGTGACCTCTATGGCAGCCAACTCGACGAAGCGTGCATGCAGGAATTCATCAGGAACTTCGCGGCGTATCGGCTCGACGAGATTCTGGGCGACTGGAAGCCTTATGCCGACGTGGTCCACAACGCGCTCGAACGCACGTGCAAGCGCAACGGCGTCGCCTTCAGCCCCGACGACGCCAGGATGGTCTATGAGCGCGTCCCGACCTGGGGACCACATGCCGACGTTCCGGCCGGCCTGGCGAAAATCGCCAAGGAAATTCCACTGGTCATCCTCTCCAACGCCATGAACGCGCAGATCATGTCCAACGTCGAGAAACTCGGCGCGCCGTTCCATGCCGTCTACACGGCCGAGCAGGCGCGGGCCTACAAGCCGCGCTTCAGGGCCTTCGAATATATGCTCGACAGGCTGGGCTGCGGCCCCGAAGATATTCTTCACTGCTCGTCGTCGTTCCGCTACGACCTGATGTCGGCTCACGATCTCGGGATCAAGAACAAGGTCTGGGTCAATCGCGGCCACGAGCCGGCCAACCCCTATTACGGCTATGTCGAGATCGCCGATATTTCCGGCCTTCCGAGCGTGGTCGGTCTTTGAGTCAGGCGGATTGCCGATGAAGTTCGTCTCCTACTGGCACGACACCGCCCCTGTCTTTTCCGGCGGGGTGAAAGGCACGCTCGAGGGGCATTACGATGCCGCCATCATCGGCGGCGGCTTCACCGGCCTCGCCGCGGCGCGCCAATTGGCGAAGGCCGGCGCCAAGGTGGTCGTGCTGGAAGCGGAGCGCGTGGGCTGGGGTGCATCCGGACGCAATGGCGGGCACCTGAACAATGGCCTTGCCCACAGCTACCTCTCGGCCAAGGCAGAGCTCGGCAAGGAGCGCGCAATCGCGCTCTACCGGGCGCTGGACGACTCGGTCGACACCATCGAGGCATTGGTCGCCGAGGAAGGCATCGACTGCAATTTCCGCCGCGCCGGCAAGCTGAAGCTTGCCTCCAAGCCGCAGCATTTCGAAGTGATCGCCCGCAACTTCGAAGCCATCCATGCCGAGGTCGATCCGGACACGGCGCTGCTGTCGCCGGCCGATCTCAAGTCCGAGATCGGCGCGTGCTTCCATGGCGCGATGCTGTCGAAGAAGAGCGCCATGATGCATATGGGCCGCTATGTGAGCGGCCTGGCTGCGGCGGCCGTCCGCTACGGCGTCGTCATCCACGAGAACACCATGGTGACTGACTGTAAGCAGACCGGCAGAAGGCATGAACTGACCACGTCCCGTGGCCGGATCAGTGCCGACAACGTGCTGGTGGCGACCGGCGCCTACACAACGCCGAATTTCGGCTATTTCCGCCGCAGGATCATCTCCGTCGGCAGTTTCATCATCGCGACGCGGCCGTTGAGCGCGGCCGAGATCGCCGCCACCATGCCGGGCAATCGGACATGCGTGACCTCGATGAACATCGGCAACTACTTCCGGCTTTCGCCCGACAACCGCCTGGTCTTCGGCGGTCGCGCGCGCTTCTCGGCGAGATCCGACCAGCGTTCCGACGCCAAGAGCGGACAGGTATTGCGGGCGAGCCTCGCTGCGATCTTTCCGCAGCTTGCCAAGGTCGAGATCGACTATTGCTGGGGCGGGCTGGTCGACATGACCAAGGACCGTTTTCCGCGCGCCGGCTACCATGACGGGATCTGGTACGCGATGGGCTATTCCGGCCACGGTGCGCAGCTATCCACCCATCTCGGCATGATCATGGCCGATGCCATGCTCGGCCGCGAGGACCGCAACCCGATGAAAGGCGTCGAGTGGCCTGCCATTCCCGGCTATTCCGGCAAGCCCTGGTTCCTGCCGGTGGTCGGTCTCTACTACAAGGCGCTCGATCGGGTGAGGTAGGCAGTAGGCAGTGTTTTCCTATTGCCTACTGCCCTATTCCCATGTGGAACGTTTTCATCTCGAGATATTCCTCGATGCCGGCCTGGGCGCCCTCACGCCCGAGACCGGACTGCTTGACGCCGCCGAAGGGAGCCACCTCCATCGAGACCGATCCGGTGTTGAGCCCCACCATGCCGAACTCCAGCGCCTCGCCGACGCGCCAGGCGCGTTTCAGATTCTCGGTGTAGAAGTAGGAGGCAAGTCCGTAAGGCGTGCCGTTGGCCAGCGCGATCGCCTCCTCTTCCGTGTCGAAACGGAAAAGCGGTGCGACCGGACCGAAGGTTTCCTCGCCGGCGAGCTGCATGTCATTTGTCGCACCAGTCAGCACCAGCGGGGCAACATATTGCGGCCCTTCGGGCAGGGCCGGCCTCAGCGTGACGATCTCAGCACCTTTGGCAAGCGCATCGTCTACGTGGCGGTTGATCTTCTCAACCGCCGCCATGTTGATCATCGGTCCGATGGCGACGCCGGCCTGAGTGCCGGGCCCCACCGTCAAGGCGTTGACGCGGGCAGTGAGCTTGGCGGCGAAAGCCTCATAGACCCCGGCCTGGACGAGGATGCGGTTGGCGCAGACGCAGGTCTGGCCGCCGTTGCGGAATTTCGAGGCGAGCGCGCCCTCGACGGCGAGGTCGAGATCGGCGTCGTCGAAGACGATGAAGGGCGCGTTGCCGCCGAGTTCGAGGCTGAGCCGCTTCACGCTGTCGGCCGCGCCGCGCATCAGCAGCGAGCCTACGCGCGTCGAACCGGTAAAGGAGATCTTGCGCACGGTCTCGTTCGCCATGATCTCCTTGCCGATCTCGGCCGGCATGCCGGTGACGATGTTGATGACGCCGGCGGGAATGCCCGCCCGTTCGGCGAGCACGCCGAGCGCCAGCGCCGAAAAGGGCGTGAACTCGGACGGCTTGATGACCACTGTGCAACCGGCCGCCAGCGCAGGCGCGACCTTGCGGGTGATCATCGCGTTGGGAAAATTCCACGGCGTGATGATGCCGCAAACGCCGACGGGTTCCTTGAGCACGATAATGCGGCGGTCTGCCGTGGGCGAGGGGATGGTGTGGCCGTTGATGCGGCGCGCCTCCTCCGCGAACCATTTGACGAAGGAAGCGCCGTAGCGGATCTCGCCTCTCGCTTCGTCCAGAGGCTTGCCCTGTTCCGTCGTCAGGATCAGCGCGAGATCTTCCAGATGCGTAAGCATCAGGCCATGCCAGGCCTCCAGCAGGGCAGCACGTTCGGCGTTGGTCTTCTTCCGCCAATTCCGATAGGCGGAAGCCGCTGCGTCTATGGCCGCGCGGGTGTCAGAGCCGGCCATGTCGGGCACTGTGCCGATCGCGGCCTGGGTCGCCGGATCAATAACATCGACCGTCCCGCCGGAGGCGGCGGCGACCCATTTGCCGCCGATCAGGCCGGTCTCGCGGAATAGACTTTTGTCGTTCAGGCTCTTCATCGAAAACGACCCTGCATTCAGTTGAGCGCCGAGATGACGGCGGCGGTGATGGCGTCCGTGCTGTCCTTGCCGGCAATGGTTCCAAGGCCTCGAGCGGTTGTCGACTCGATCGCTTTCATGACGCGGCCGGCTGCGTCTCTTTCGCCCAAGTGGTCGAGCATCATCGCGCCCGACCAGATGGCGGCGATCGGATTGGCGATGCCGAGATGGGCGATGTCGGGCGCGGAGCCGTGCACCGGCTCGAACATGGACGGTGCCGAACGGTCCGGGTTGATGTTGGCGGAGGCGGCGTAGCCGAGCCCGCCCTGGATCGCCGCGCCGATGTCCGTCAGTATGTCGCCGAACAGGTTGGAAGCGACGACCACATCAAGGCTCTGCGGTTCCATGATCATGCGCGCCGCGAGCGCATCGACGTGATAGCTGGTCACTGCGATATCCGGATAATCCGCAGCCAACTTTCGCGTGATCTCGTCCCAGAAGACCATCGAATATTTCTGCGCGTTGGACTTGGTGACGGAGGCAAGCTTGCCTCGCCGCGCTCGCGCCTGCTCGAAACCGAAGCGCAGGATGCGCTCGACGCCGGCGCGGGTGAAGATCGAGGTTTCCACCGCGACCTCGTCCAGCGTGCCTTGGTGAACGCGCCCGCCGGCGCCGGAATATTCGCCTTCGGTGTTCTCGCGGATGCACAGGATATCGAAGCTTTCGGCTCTGAGGGGACTCGTCACGCCCGGCAGCAGGCGGTGCGGCCGGATGTTGGCGTATTGCACGAACGCCTTGCGGATCGGCAGCAGCAGGCCGTGGAGCGAGACGGAATCCGGCACTTCCGCCGGCCAGCCGACGGCGCCGAGAAGTATGGCGTCGAAGCTCCGCAAGGTCTCGATACCGTCCTGCGGCATCATGTGGCCGGTCTCCTTGAAGAAGCGGCAGGACCAGAGGAATTCGGTTCCCGTCAAGCCAAAGCCGCAATGTTTGGCTGCCGTTTCCAGCACCGTCCAAGCGGCGGAGGTGACATCACGGCCGATGCCGTCACCAGGGATAAGGGCGATCGAATAGGTTTTCATCGGCGTCTCTTCAGAGGCTGATCAGGACGCTCTTGGTCCTGCGGTTGGCGAGATAGGCTTCGCGGCCAAGGTCCTTGCCGATGCCGGAGCGCTTATAGCCGCCGGTCGGCAGGATGTGGTCGCGCGAGCGGCTGTACCGGTTGACCCAGACGGTGCCCGCTTCGAGCTTACGCGCGAAACGGATCGTGCGCGACAGGTCGGAGGTGAACAGGCCGGAGGCCAGTCCGTAGGTCGGGTGACTGGACAGCGAAAGCGCCTCGTCCTCGGTCTCGAAGCTCTGGACGGTCAGGACCGGACCGAAGATCTCCTCGACGATCGCCGGATTGTTTTGATCGACATTGGCAATCAGTGTCGGCTGGTAGAAATAGCCGGGAGCATCCATGGCGGCGCCCCCGGTCAGGCATTCGCCGCCGGCCCCAACTGCGGCCAGCACGATGCCATCGACACGTGCCCGCTGCCGTTCCGAGATGATCGGCGAATAGTGGGTCGTCTCGTCCCATGTCGGCCCTGGCCGCACCGCCTTCATCTTTTCCAGGATTGCGGCCGCCAGCCTGTCGGCCACGCTCTTCTCGACGATCAGGCGCGTGCTGGCCACGCAGGCCTGGCCGGCGTTGAAGGTGACGCTGCTGGCGATTGCCGTTGCCGCCTTGTCGAGATCGGCATCGGCAAAGACGAGCTGAGGACTCTTGCCGCCCAGCTCCAGCGTCATCGGCTTGACGCCGGTGCGGGCGACGTTCTCCATGATGGACGAGCCGGCGCGGGTCGAGCCGGTGAAGCTGACCTTGGCGATCTCGGTATGGCCGGTCAGCGCCGTGCCCGTGGTCTCACCATCGCCGAGCACCACGTTGATCAGTCCAGCGGGCAGTCCTGCTCTGAAGGCGAGCTGCGCCATGTAGATAGCGGAAAACGGTGTCATCTCCGATGGCTTCAGCACAACCGCATTGCCAGCGGCCAGCGCCGGGCCGAGCTTCCATCCCGCCATCGAGATCGGAAAGTTCCAGGGGGTGATGGCGCCGACCACGCCATAGGGTTCGCTCACGATCATGCCGAGACTGGCGTCGTCGGTCGGCACCAGTTCGCTGCCTTCCTTGTCGGCGAACTCGGCGAAGAAGCGGATCTGCTCGGCGGTCACGGCGATGTCACCGGCAACCACCTGACCAACAGGCCGGGTCGAGCACAGTGCCTCGATCCGGGCCAGCGTTTCGGCTTCCGCCTCGATCAGGTCGGCCCAAGCGTGAAGCGCTTTTGTGCGCTCGCGCGGGCGAACGCCGCCCCAGTTGCTGGCCTTCAGCGCGCCCTTGGCGCTTTCCACCGCACGGTCGACCATGTCGACGCTGGCCACGGGGCAGGCGGTATATGCCTTGCCGTCCGAAGGGCGGCGCATTTCGATCCCGCCCTCGGCCGAGATCAGTTCACCGCCGACGAAGTGGCCGACGGGAAGGGGAATCGTGTCCGGATCGAAACTCAAGCTCATGGGCGACCACCCTCCAGCATCGACCCTAGCCTAGCGTGTGCTGACACGCAGCATGCGTTGTTCGGCGACACGCCACCGACGAATCTTGCGTGCTGGCCGCGAGGGGCGGCAAAATCTGTTGCGGTGGCTGGAAGCTAAGTGTCATCAACCGACCGTGACGTAGATCTTGCGCACCGTTTCGATGGTCTTCCAGACCCCGGTGAAGCCCGGCTTCATCACGAAGCTGTCGCCGGCGCGGTAGGTCACCGCCTCGCCGGCGTCGGGCGTGATCTCGACCACGCCGGAGAGGATGTGGCAAAACTCGAAAGTCTCCCCCTTGACCGAGCGCGTCTCGCCCGGCGTCGCCTCCCAGACGCCGGTATGGACGAGGTCGCCCTTGGCAACGTCCTGCGCCCAGGTCTTGAAGGCGGGGTCGCCGGCAATCAGCCGCTCGGGCAGCGCCTTGGATTCGCGCGGCTGGAAGGCCGGGTTGATGTCGACGGTTTTAAGCAGGGACAATGGATGACCTTTCCGTTGGAGCTCAATAGCCGCGCGACCGGTCGACGAGGCCGATGGGATCGAGCCCGGCGCGGTGACGCTTGATGTTGTCGATGACGGCCTGCGCGGCAGTCACGGGCTGGGTGACGCTGGCGACATGCGGGGTCAGGACGAGCTTCGGATGCGACCAGAACGTATGTCCCGCGGGCAACGGTTCGGGATCGGTCACGTCGATCATTGCGGCCGAGAGGTGACCGCTGTCGAGCGCGGCGACAAGCGCTTGGTGGTCGAGCTGCGGTCCTCGGCCGGTGTGAACGAGCGCCGCCCCTCCGGGCAGTTTCGCGAACAGGTCGGCATTCAGAAATCCGCGCGTCTCCTCGGTCAGCGGCAAAAGGCAGACCAGTATGTTGCTGGCCGCGACCAGCTGCTCCAGCCCAAGCTCGCCATGATGGCAGGTCACGCCCTCGATCCGCCGCGGCGAGCGGCTCCAGCCGGCGAGCGGGAAGCCGAAGGGCTTCAGCCGGTCGAGAACAGCCTGCCCGAGCTGCCCCAGGCCGAGCACGCCGATCCGGCGAGAGCCGGCCTGGGGCTGCGGGATATCGCGCCATTGTCCGGCGCGCTGTTGCGCCAAATAGCCCGGCAGGTTGCGGTGGAGCGCAAGCACGGCCAGCGTGACGTATTCCTGCATCATGCGCACGATGCCTTCCTCGACCATGCGCACGATCTTCACCGTAGCAGGCACCGCGTCGAAGCGGAACTGATCGACGCCGGCGCCGATGGAAAACAGGATTTCCAGGTTCCGGTAGCGGGCGAGATTATCCGGTACGGTCCAGGTGATCAGATAGCGCACCGCGTCGGCATCGACTGTCGCGCCGTCCATCGCGAAGGGGAGGTCCGGCAACTCTTTGGCAAACGCGTCGGCAAAGACCGCTCCGCGTCGCGCATCGGAGTTGAACAGGAATGTCATTCCGGTTGCTCCTTCAAGCAGCGCAGCGCGCGCCCAGCGCTTCGATCATCCGCCGACAGGCGGCGAGCTCGCTGGCGAGGATATATTCGTCCGGCTTGTGAGCGCGGCCGATATTACCGGGGCCGCAGATGATCGCATCGAAGCCGGCGGCCTGGTAGAGCCCGGCCTCGGTGCCGTAGCTGACGGCGGCGAGCGGCGCTTCACCCGTCAGTTCGCGCAGCAATGCCGCAAGTGCCGCGTCATGCGACAGCGACAGCGCCGGATAGGCGCTGATCGGCGTCCACTCGACCCGAAAGCCGTCGGCCGCAAGGGGCTCGGCCTTCGCCTTGACGGGCGCGAGCAAGCTGGTCGGGTCGACGCCGGGTATGGCGCGCGCCTCCATCTCCAACGTGCAGGTGGCGGGGATGATGTTGACCGACTGTCCGCCCGCGATCACGCCCGCCTGTAGAGAGGAGTAGGCTGGTTCAAATGCTGTGTCGAACGGACCATGCGTCAGCCGTTCCGCTTCGCTGACGGCCGAGCTCAGCACATCGGCCATGGCGTGGATCGCGTTGAGCCCAAGGTCGGGCCGCGAGGAATGGCCAGAGCGCCCGTGGATAGTCACGCGGGCGGCCGCCTTGCCCTTGTGGCCGCGCACGGCGCGCATGCCACTCGGCTCGCCGACGATGACGCCGAGAGGCCTTGCGCAAAGCTCGGGGAGGCGGGCGATCAGGTGCGGCACGCCGCGGCACCCGATCTCCTCATCATAGGAGAAGGCGAGGTGGATCGGTCTGGCGAGGCGCAGACCGGCCAGGTGCGGCACAGCTGCGAGCGTGGCGGCAAGGAACCCCTTCATGTCCGTGGTACCGCGCCCATAGAGCCGCTCACCCTCCCGGCGCAGCGTGAAAGGAGCCGAGCTCCATTGCGGCTCGCCGGCGGGAACGACGTCCATGTGGCCGGACAGGACGTAGCCTGGGACATCGGCCGGACCGATCGTCGCGAAAAGATTGAAACGGTCGCCTTCCGGTCCTGGGAACAGGGTGACCTTCGCTCCTTCTTCGGCAAGATGTGCCTCGATCCAGCCGGCGATGTCACCGTTCGCCCTGCCGGCGACCGATGGAAAGGCGACGAGACAGTCGAGGATGTCGAAGACGTTCATTCCAGCCCTCAAGGCATCTAAGGTTCGCCGGCATCGATGCCGCTGCTGGTGAATTTCCCTAGAGGATGCATACGTTCCTTCGCGATTGCATGCCGAAAGCGGAAGTGTTTCAGTTGAATCTTGCGTTGGTGCTCGACTTTCGAGCAAATCGTATCGGTCTGGTTGTTTAGCGTTGGCAGGGCAGGGGCGGCGTGTGTCACCCGTTGCGCAATCTTTCAGAGGCAAGGAATTGAGGCCGTCCGAAAGCTTGAAAATCGATGCCTTCTCGATGCGCATCGCCGACATCGAAGACATCGAACTCGACCGCTTGCATGCGCACTCGCTGTCCGTGGGTTGGCCACATCGGGCCGAAGATTGGCAGTTCCTGCGCGAATCGGGGCACGGTTTCGTGGCGCTCGATGAGATCGGCCGTGTTCTCGGTTCGGCAATGTGGTTCGAGCATGGTCCCGGCTTCGCAACCATCGGCATGGTCATCACCTCGCCTCGGCTTCAGACGTTAGGGGCGGCGCAATGGCTGATGAAGCGGGTCTTCGACAAGATCCCTGGGCGCGACCTGCGTCTCAACGCTACCCGCGCTGCGCGGCGTCTCTATCTCTCGCTCGATTTCCAGCCGGAGAAGGCGGTCTACCAATGCCAGGGCATAGCCCGCATGCCTACCACCGGCAGTTCGGCGGAGGCGCGCGGCGACATCCGGACTTTGGACGCAGGCGATGTTACGGCAGCGATCGCGCTCGACGCGGCGGGCTTTGGCGTGAGGCGGTCGGCGCTCATTGAAAAACTCTTCGCGCATTCGGCCGGTTATGGGGTTTTCGACGGAAACAAGCTGACCGCTTTCGCGCTCTGCCGCCCGTTCGGGCGTGGTCATGTCGTGGGGCCGGTCGTGGCCGAAAGCGATGCTGATGCCGTAGCAATTGTCCGGCCGCACATAGCCGACCATTCAGGATCTTTCCTCAGGGTCGACACCCATATGGACAATGGAGAGTTCGCCGCCTTCCTGTCGCACGCCGGAATGCCGGTCTTTGACACGGTGCTGACCATGTCGCTGGGCAAACGCTTCGCCGATTTTTCCAACGGTGGCTCGGCCAGGCCGAGGACCTATGCCCTGGCTAGCCAAACTCTCGGTTAGTTCGGTGTTCTCGCCGACAAAGAAGAGCCGGCCTCAGGCTAGAACCCGCCCAGTCCGGTTTCGGCCCCCATATTGGTCATCCGTGAGGCTGCGGTGCGCTCGAGATGGCACCCGTTGGATTAGTCTCTGAGCTAATGATCGCCTCGTTCAGTGTCTTTTGGTTCGCCAGGCCATCCTAGAGAATACGAAGGAAACGGGTTGGCGAACCAGCCGCTAACGTATTGTTTTCCCGTAGAAAACGACGACCTTCAGCGACTAACATAATCGTTATTTGCCAACGGGTTATGAAGCGGTTCGCCAAAGTTGATTCAAGAAGTTGATCGAGCCACTCAACGACCGCATCCTTTGGCGCCGCCTAGTTCCAGACCCAAAGCGGACACGTCGGGGCGAGGCGGCCGAGGTCGCCGGACGCCGAGGCGACCGCCTAGCTACTGGTCAACATGTTCGAGAGCGGCCGGAGAACGGAAGAAGAGCTGCTTGAGGCGGTTCAGACTACGCAGGCCTACCGCCGGGCGAGCTAGGCGGCACCCCCCCGGCTCACCGCGTCCCGCCGACTTTCGGTGAGCAGCTAGGCTTCGTGACGTCATGGGCAGCTGGCAGCGCCGGTGCTGAGAGGAACTCACGTCTTTATGCTCGGCGCTGGAGGGAACTCTTGGGGCTGAAAACTGAGCCGCTCCACCGTGGCAACAATCGCGACCGACAGCGCCTCGGCTTCGTCGAGGAGCCTCGGGCCGTAATGCCCGTTCACCTGCTCCTCGCTCATCAGCACGCCCGGCGGGCAGTGCTCCTCGATCGTCGCTCGGATCATGCGCAGCGCGGCCCGGCACTCGGTGATATCCATCGTTTCCATGATGAACAAACATTCGCTTTAGCTAAAATGTTCCGCGGCAGCCTGGAACCGTTTGGAGCCGGCGAGTTTCGACAATGAGCGGCTCATCTCCCCTGGGCCGCTCAGCTTGTAGTCCACCAATTTCAGCCCGTCGCTTGTGTCATTTGGCGACGGGCTTTTTCTATCAGGTGGATGTCTTCCGCTTCGGCGCGACATGGCTGGTGACCAAGCGCACAGCACTGCGCTTGACCGTAATCCGAGATCCTTGCCGCCGACAGTCACGGTATCCTCGTCGAGACGGACGACTTCGCCGGCCAGTTCGATCTTCTGCCCGCTGCTTATATTGCCAGGAAACCACGATGAGCGCTTCGACTGAACCCGGTTGCTACCTAAGTGCTCGACATGGGCAACGTTCTCTGGCGTCAGATCAAACGCGGCGACCTGCCCGGATCTTGAATCTGTGACCTTCATTATGAGCCTGACGCTCCAGTTCTCACTTTCATCCTCTCTGGCGCGCCAGTTGGCCTACAAAGCCGATCCATAACGGTTGACTGTTGGCTCGTATGCCACCTGGTATTCAAGCCTCGACGGCCTCGACCACGCACAAGCTTAGACTGCGACATTCGCGAAGTGCGATTGTCATGTTGTCATGCGGTGCGCTCGCGCGTTCGCGGACCGGAAATCATGACCCGAAGTCGCCCTTCGTCAGCCGCGAAGTGAATGGCAGCTTTGCGCCTGTCGGCCGTAGAGACCAGCCTTGCCATATCCCGAAGGCAGACGTTGTGGGCATGACGCTGGAGGTCGAGGTTGCGCGTTCTATGCCTGCTCGCGCACCGTCATATCATTCGGTCGATCCCGAAGCGGCGCCCCGTCGCACGGATTCCCGACCCAGAACAGGTCGCCCGTCCGGAAAGGGCATGACGTTGCGACGCGGGAACACCGCGCTAACTTCGCCATTGCAGCTTCTCTTTGACCTCGAAACCAGTTGGCCACTTGGCCGGGCTACGGAACTCGATTCCATAACGGCCCGCAAGTTTCGCTACTTCCGAGCGCCTAGCTAAGAAAGACAAGGACAGCGGGAATATCTGGCTGCGGAAGTCTTCGGAGTTTCGATGATGGGACGAAGGGGAGGAACCGGACCTAAGCGTGCGCTTTCCAAGCGCACCAGATCATTGTCGCTACTCCAAACAGACCTAGTGCCGCTTTGCGTCATTCCTTGGAGTTTTCAGGTATTTTTCGCTATGCTGCTGATGCATGACGCAGTACGCGCCCGCAAGGGCGAGAAGCAGGCTGTGTAAGACGAGTGCGAATGCTCACAGAAATTGTCGATGCGCTTTATGAAGCAGCGTTCATAGCGGAAAAATGGCCCTCTGTGCTCGAGCAGATCACCAATGCGTCGGCTTCGAAAGGCGGTGCTCTCTTTGTCTTCGCGGATGGCGCGCCCGTTCGCGGAAAGGCCGTTGCATGGCTCCAGGAACTGATGAACGAATTCCTTGAGGATGAGAGCCTGCGCCTGTCCACTGCCGCTGCGCGTATGGGCACCGTTCGGCCCTCGAGCTTTGTGGATGTAGACAGATTCATGACGGCCGACGAGGTGCGGGATGATCCGATACGCGTTCGGTTGCGCGCGCGTGGCCTGGGCGTGAATGCCTGCGCGGCCATCCCGATGCCCACCGGTGAGATGGCGATGTTCGTTTTCCAGCGCGGGCTGGGCGAAGGGGGCTACGACGAGCGCCGACTTGAAGTTCTTGACCGGATGAGGCCTGACATGGCGCGCGCCACACTCGCGGCCGCGCGGCTCGGCCTTGCGCAGGCGCGCGGCGCCGTCGACGCCTTGGCCAACATCGGGCTTCCGGCCGCCGTTCTCGCCGCCAATGGGCGTGTCCGGGCGACCAACAGCCTGTTCGATCGCGAGAAGTCGATTTTCCTGCCTATGGCGTTTGGCGGCGTCGCCGTTGCCCATTCTGAGAGCAACCGTCTGTTCCAGGCTGCGCTGCAGGCGAAGCGTGGCGAACTCCTCCCGCGGTCCATCCCTGTGCCGGGCACACCGTCGGCGGTAGTGCATGTGCTTCCGCTCGAACGCAGCGCGCATGACCTTTTCGACGGAGGTGATCTGCTCGTCGTCGCGACGGCAATCTCGGCAAGCGCCCTCGTCCCGTCCCCGACCATCTTGACGGGCCTGTTCGACCTGACGCCTGCCGAGGTAAATCTTGTGACCGCGTTGGCCAAGGGACATAGCCTCAAGGCGGCGGCAGCCGAAGCAGGCCTGCAATTCTCGACTGTGCGCACCTACCTCAACCGCGTTTTCCGCAAGACCGGTACAAACCAGCAAAGCCAGTTGGTTGCCCTCCTGAAGTCGGCGCACCCCCTTCCGCGCTGACCGGGGCTCCCAAGGGGCCACCCTTCGAACGCAGCCCGTCACCCTTCCTATCATCATATGATGATAGGCGACCCACGGTTTTCGCGGCAGTTTCATCTGCGGCGCCTGATGCTATCCCGCTTACGAGAGCGACGCCGCAATTCGTCTGCCGAGGGATGGCCCATCGGCAAGGGGCATGATGATGCTTGGAAGCGTTGTCCGTGGTTCACAATCTTTTGAGAGCCTGCTGAGCCGGGACGAAACTACCGTGCTTGGCGGCGAGCAGGTGGCCATCCTCGCGACCTGCAAGAGAACGCCCAATACGCTAGCATGTTCGACTGGACGATCCCCGCCGGGCAATCGCGTCGAAACGCGCAGATTGAGATCGAACGCGCCCAAATTCATGGCGCCAATATCCGGCATACAATCATTCAATTTCCCCGAGTCAGATCACAGCCCTAGCAATGGGAGCGGCGCTACAGCTGCTTCGATCGAATGTCTCCGCTGCGCGCCGTGTTCGCGGTTCCGGTCGCGGGGCTTGTCAGCGCAGCAGTCCACCAATCCCGTTTGTCTTGAGGTATAAGACGATGAGAACCATGGCCAGCACGAAGGGGATCGGCGCCATCGCCGTGCTGCTGATCGTTGGCGGACTGGGCATGGCGCTGCCTGCCCGGGCGGCGGACGTGGAAGGCAGTTCCGATCACCCGCTGGTCGGACGCTACGACGGCTCCGAGATCGTCGGCTACGACGTCACGGAATACGATGAGGCAAACCTCGTCGAAGGTCCTTTCTCGCCGACGAGCACCAATGGCGGCACCGGCTTCAAGACGGTCGAGGGCCACATCACGCTCATCTACTACGCGCTGCCGCAAGGCCGTTCGACGCTCGAGGTGCTCCGCAACTACGAGGATAGCCTGAAGTCAAAGGGCTTCTCGGAGGTCTTCACCTGCGCCACCAAGAACGGGTCCTGCTTCGAATCCGGTCAGCCGGAGGGTGGATATCTGCTCGGCCAGGCCGTCGGCGATCCGCTCAGTCTGCCAAAACTTTCGGACGATTACGTGCACAACTGGTTCCAGCAAGGTGGGCGCTATCTTCTCGCCCGGCTCGACCGCCCGGAGGGCGCGGTCTACGCGGCTCTCTATCTTGGCGAAAGCAGCAGCGGCAACGTCGCCGTCGTCCGGGTCGTCGAGACGAAGGAGATGGAAACCGGCAAGATCCGGGTGGTCACTGCAAAGGAGATCGGCTCGGCGCTCTCCGACACCGGAAAGATTGCGATCTATGGGATATTGTTCGACTTCGACAAGGACGTCATCAAGCCCGAGTCCAAGCCGACGCTCGACGAGATCGCGCAGCTACTGACGTCGGAGCCAGACCTGAAGCTGCGTGTCGTCGGCCACACCGACGACCAGGGCGGCGCGGACTACAACCTCGATCTGTCCCGACGGCGCGCTGCCAGCGTCGTTGCGGCGCTCGTCTCCCAATATGGCATCGCCGCCGATCGCCTCGCATCGGATGGCGCCGGCATGACGGAGCCGGTCGCCTCCAACGATACCGAAGAAGGACGCGCCAAAAACCGCCGCGTCGAACTACAGCGGGACGACCTGAGTGGTGGTGCGCCTGGCGGAAGCGGAGGCGCTCGAGCCAGTTCCGGCGATGCTGGTTAGGCAGGACAAGGCACGTGGCAACAGACGAGAAGGACCGTCAAATGGCTACCAAAGAATGCCGGACCGGGGCCGGCGGGTTCCAGTTCATTCTCTTGAGCATAGCTGCCCTGCTCGGTTTGAGCTGGCCGGCTTTAGCTGCCTCGGAAGTTCGCGAGATCGCGCCGATCGGCGCGTCGGGTCCTAAGCGGATTTATCTGCCGTCGCTAAAGAGCGAGATGGAGGCGCTCGTCGAGGCCGCGCAAAACGGCGGCATTTTCCTGAGCCACGGGTCGGTCCAGGGCAATGCCATCCAGATCAACAAGGTCGATAGCTTGAATGTCGACTTCGTGCCAGGGTCGGGCACAAGCACCGGCCACAAGCTCAAGACATTCAGGCCGGTCGGCGGCGGCGATGCCCCACCGGTGGACGAGACCGGGGGAGGCGGCACGCCTGAGACACCGGCGGATATGGGTGGCATGCCGCCGATGCAGCAGGCAGAAGGCACTTGCGGTAGTGGCAATGCAGTGGCGACGGTGGTGATCAACCAGCCGGGCCTCGACAAACTGAACGTGCGCAGCGGCCCTGGCGGCCAGGTGATCGGCACCGTGGCGGAAGGCGACACGGTGTCCGTCATCGGCCCGTGCGGCGCGATTAGCGGGGCGGCCGGCATCACCAAGCGGAAGACGCAGCAAGGCGGCGGAGGTGGCGGCGCCGGTGGCTGGTGCCAGATCAGCGCGCCGGTGCACGGTTGCGTCTCTGCCCAGTTTCTTGCGTTTGGCGGCGGTGACGTTGGCCAACCCGGCGGTGCGGCCGGGATCGTGAGGTCGAAGGGCAAGCACCAGGCATCGGCGTCTGCGACGGCGAGCTTCGGCGGAAGCTGGAGCGCCATTGCCGACAACGTCGCCTACAGCCTCTCGCTGAAGCAGAAGGGCAACAGCGTCTCCGGCAACTACCAGGGCTCCGACGGCAGCGCCGGAACGATAAGCGGCAAGATGAACGGCAATCTCCTGCGCTTCTCGTGGGTGCAGCGCGACGGCACCAAAGGGAGCGGCAAGTTCATGCTCGCCGACGACGGCCGGTCGTTCGACGGCAGCTACAGCTTCGGCAGCAATCCCGATGCTGTCGAGGGAAGCTGGAGCGGGACCCGGCAATGATCGCGGGGATCTGATGTTTTCGTCGGACGCAGCTTCAACACGTACCCGCAGGAGTTGGGCCATGTCTTTCGGGCGGATGGCGCGCCGCTTCTGCGGGCTTCTCACGATATTGATGCTGATGTCTCTTCCCCAGCCGGACCCGGCGCATGCCAGCGACTGCACCTCTTTCTCAGGCGTCTGCGTGGATGAGCGCCTGACGTTCAACGGAAACTCCCGCATCCTCGAGATCACCCTGTGGCCAGATGGAAATACTGACGTCTTTAACGTAATCGTGCCCGGACAACCCCAGACGGAATGGAAAACGGGTTCAGTTCTAAGGCTAGCGGTTCAGCCGGATGGCACGGTGACCTATTCGGCACAGGGTTGCTTCGGCGGCAAATATGGACTCTCGTCGAGTTGCGGGAATTGGCGCCAGGTCACGCGGCGATTCCCGCCGCTCGTTACTGCCAATACCGGCAGAAACAGGGGAGACTCGACCTTATCAACTGCCGAAACGGGTGTCGATCGACCGGGCCACGATTACGACCGGTTCGATTTGGAGGCCACAATCGCAGGCTTCGGATCCTGCAAGTCGGCGTGCGAGTCCGACGCGAACTGCAAGGCTTGGACTTACGTCAAGGCGGGCATTCAAGGTCCGAAAGCAATATGCTGGCTGAAATCGGCTGTGCCACCGCCAACGCCGAACGGCTGTTGCGTCTCGGGTGCGAAGGCGCAGACAGCCTCGGCACCTCAGCCACCGCCGGAGAAGCCCATCAAGCACACCGGCAGGGGCAACGCGTGTGTCGCCTACGGCGATCGCATGTCAGCCATTGCCGGCGAGGCGCGCGGTCTTGGCTGCAAATTCGTCCAGATCGCCCCTTGGAACAATCCCCACGACTATTGGCTGCTGCGATGCGTGGCGCATTCCGGTGACGGTGTCGCCGATTCCGAGGAGGCCAGGTTCAAGCAGCGATTGAATGACTGTAAGAGCGGCGGTGGAGATAGCGCCGCCGCGGCAGATGGGGGTGGTGACCGGGCCGACAACTCCTGCGGCGGTGGGACGGCGACGGTGGTGATCAACCAGCCGGGGCTGGACAAGCTCAACGTGCGCAATGGTCCCGACGGCCAGGTGACCGGCACGGTTCCGGAAGGCCAGGCTGTGTC
This sequence comes from Mesorhizobium sp. WSM4904, assembly GCF_029674545.1. Classification (NCBI taxonomy): domain Bacteria; kingdom Pseudomonadati; phylum Pseudomonadota; class Alphaproteobacteria; order Hyphomicrobiales; family Phyllobacteriaceae; genus Mesorhizobium; species Mesorhizobium sp. WSM4904. Next base: position 3,110,731 of record NZ_CP121354.1, read on the forward strand.
GGTGACCGGTCCGTGCGGCGGGACAGGCGGCGCTGCAGGTATCATCGCAAACAAGCCAAGCGGCGGCGATGGCTGGTGCCGGATCAGCGCGCCGGTGTCCGGCTGCGTCTCAGCCCGGTTTCTGAAGTTCGGCGGCGGGGCAGCCGGCTTTGCCAAGAGCGCGGCTGGATTCGCCAAGCCGAAAGAAAAGCAGGCATCGGCGTCTGCAGCGGCCGGCTTCGGCGGAAGCTGGAGCGCCAATGCCGACAACGTCGCCTACGACCTCTCGCTGCAGCAGAACGGCAACGGCGTCTCCGGCCGCTACCGGGGCGATGACGGCAGCGCCGGGCAGATCAACGGCAAGGTGAGCGGCAACGTGCTGCGCTTCTCCTGGGTCCAGAAGGACGGCACCCGAGGCAGCGGCAAGTTCACGCTCGCCGCTGACGGCCAGTCGTTCGCGGGCAGCTACAATTTCGGCAACAACCCCGACGCCGTGGAGGGCTCCTGGAATGGGACGCGGCAATAGGCAAGGGAGCGCATGATCGTGACGGTTAACACCATCAGTCGATTCCTGCCGCCATTGGCAATGTTTGGCGTTCTCCTGCTGCCGGACGAGACGCTCGCCGCCGCCCTCAAGCTCACATGTGGGCGCGCCGATGTCATGAACCCTAAGTGGAGTCTGCCGATGACGTTTGCGTACGCAGGCGGCGACGCCGGCCCGGTTACGGTCAGCGGGCCTTTCGGCGACTTTTCGATCGCTGTTAAGCGCTCCTCCACGTCAATCCAGGGTGAGGCCGGCGAGGCCCTCGACGGCACCGCCAATGTCCGCGTCAAGCTGCCAACTCTCGCCGATCTTGAAGCATGCATCGAGCAAATCCGCGATCCGGCGTCGAAGCCGGACGACAAGGACGCGTTCCTCAACGCGCGCGACGCGTGCCTGCAGAAGCTCGATCCGGCGCCGGGAGGCGCCGATGTCGTGGCGGGACTGAGGATCGGGTTGCTCGCCGACGAGGGCGATTCGAGCGGCGAGGACGGCTTTGTGGATCTCAGGCTCAGATACGAGGGGGAAAGTCGGGCGCCGGACGGGGCGATGACCGTCGAGCCTCTTCCAGCCCAATGCCTTTTGGAAAAGTGACGCCATCTGGGGAAGAGGCGAAGAGGGGAGCTTCGCCCCACGACACATGGCTGGATTTCCGCTGCGGTTATCAACACAACAATTCAACCGATCTTGGAGTGCATCATGCCTCTCATGTCAGTTCTGCGGACATCGGTCGTCGGTCTTGTGATCATGTCATGCGCAGTAATCGCCACCTCGGCGTCCGCTCGCGACCGTCCGGGAACGCCGACAGACCCGCAAATATATGGAGGGTTGGGGCTTGGCATTACCGTGATATGGAAAAATACGGCGGGAACCGTTTTTACAATCGGCGGAGTGCGTCCCGAATTGGTCGGCTTCGAAGTTGAGATGACCAAAAATGGTAACAAGTATGCGCCACGGAGGTCGGCATTACCTCGGGAGGTTGGAGCCAATTGGAACGCTTACTCCTTCGATTACCACACGACGCCCAACCAGCTGCCGACCAGCCCAATCAACATGGTCGGCTTCAAGATCGAAGATGTAGAGCCAAATACCACATACTGTTTCAGAGTCAGGGCACGAAGGAAATCCGACCAGGTTGTTTCGGCGAATTGGTCGGGCACATCCTGTGTCACTACGGGGACACCGCCGCCGCCGCCGGAGAAGCCCATCAAGCATACCTGCCGGGCCGGGGATCAGGGAGCGTGCTCGACTTCGTCTGGCGAAATCCCGTGGGGGACAGTTTGCGTTCGTTATGCGATGGCAGCCGTTAAGGCCGAGAAGGAAAACAGCAGTCGCGGCTGTGGTGGCACCGGCTCACGATGGACTTCGAGCGGGGAGGATCACGTCAAGTGGTGCATGAGTCACAAGGACGACATGCGGCTTCTGGACATGGAAGCCAAGGCGCGATCCGATGTGCTGGCCGCTTGTGGCAGCGGCACCGGCAATGCAGGTGGCGGTGGTGACCAGACCGGCGGCTCCTGCGGCGGGGGGACAGCGACGGTGGTGATCAACCAGCCGGGGCTGGACAAGCTCAACGTGCGCAATGGTCCCGATGGCCAGGTGACCGGCACGGTCCCGGAAGGCCAGGCTGTGTCGGTGACCGGTCCGTGCGGCGGGACAGGCGGCGCTGCAGGTATCATCGCAAACAAGCCAAGCGGCGGCGATGGCTGGTGCCGGATCAGCGCGCCGGTGTCCGGCTGCGTCTCAGCCCGGTTTCTGAAGTTCGGCGGCGGGGCAGCCGGCTTTGCCAAGAGCGCGGCTGGATTCGCCAAGCCGAAAGAAAAGCAGGCATCGGCGTCTGCAGCGGCCGGCTTCGGCGGAAGCTGGAGCGCCAATGCCGACAACGTCGCCTACGACCTCTCGCTGCAGCAGAACGGCAACGGCGTCTCCGGCCGCTACCGGGGCGATGACGGCAGCGCCGGGCAGATCAACGGCAAGGTGAGCGGCAACGTGCTGCGCTTCTCCTGGGTCCAGAAGGACGGCACCCGAGGCAGCGGCAAGTTCACGCTCGCCGCTGACGGCCAGTCGTTCGCAGGCAGCTACAATTTTGGCAACAACCCCGACGCGGTCGAGGGCAACTGGAACGGAACGCGGCAGTAGCCGCATTGCAAGCGAGGTCGAAATCATGAGAACGCTTCAAGCAATCGCAGTGATGCTCTGCATCGGTCCGCTCGCGAGTTCACCCGCCCTGGCCAGCAGTTATGATGGGAGCCGCAATGACGACCAGGCGACAATTGCTGCTGCCTCGTTGCCGGGACTGGTACCGGCCGGATCGACGGCGGCGAGCGCCGTTCGGGCGATCGAGGTGGCGTGGGACTGCCCGCCAGGCTATGTTGCCGGCCGGTACTATCGTTCTTGCGTGCCGGATCGCCGATTGCCGAATCCGACGTTGACACCGAACGCGGAGCAATTGCCCAGCGCAGTGCAACGCAGGACTTTCACGTGCTCTGAAGCCGGTCTGATGCCCGGCGGAGACGCCGGCGCTGTCAATGGAGAGAAGTGCCTGTCGTCCGGGGTTCCACTCCCGGACAGGCAGCGCGTTCGCACTTTCTTGCACCGACGATGGCTTCGGGGAAATGGCACCGGCATAAGCAGTGCCCGGCAATGACTGGCGCGAAAGCGTCGTCGGGGAGCGCCGGCCGCGTTCCTAAGTCGAGTTCCCTTTTCACAGCTAGCGCGCCGCGATCCCTTCGCGGCCTGGCGGAGTCTCTGGACGGAGAAATTCCAAATGTCATCCCTGAAAGTCGCTCGGCCGCTCCCGGCAGTCCTGTTTGCTATCGCGCTCGTCACCGCCGGGGAGGCGGTCGCGGCCGAGGGGCCGTACAGCACCCCGGTGATACGAGCCGCCACCTTCGGCTGCACGTTCAGCAACGGCCAGTTGATCTGCGGCACCCTCGAGAAGCACAGGCGTACCGACGGGCAGCAGGGTGGTAATGAGGGTGACGGAACCGAACGTGAGCCGCCCTGCCTTCCTGGAGGCGCCGCAGGATTGACCAAGTCCCGCAAGCCCTGCGACGCGCGGGCGGGTCTTGCTGCAAGAAGAAGAAAAAAGACGTCGACATCGGAAACGAGGGCGAGCGCTCATGCCCGCCCGGCTATGTGGTCCTGAAGGAGAAGAACAAATACGGCGCGTTCTGCGAACCGAAGGAAGGATTTCCCGCTCAGGCTGACCAAGGTGGCGCAGTCCCTGCGCCCGCCGCGCTTCAAAACGTTTGCTGCAAGCCAGGCGAAGGAGGCCCCCTACGTTTGTTCCAGCGACAGCACTCCACCTGAGGCGGAGGCATCGATTCGGTCTTCATTGCAGAAGCTATTTCCAGAGGGCCACGTCACCTGCGCCCCCGAGAGAGCCCAAGGAGGTATCCCTCCAGGCTTCTAAGGCTGTCGGACGCTCGGCAAGCAACTGGCCGCCGCGGTCTCGGCAACCCCTTGGTCGAACGGAGAATTCCAATGTCACTCTCGAAAATCGCTCCGCCGCTTCTGCCTGTGCTGCTTGGTATCGCTGTCGTCGCCGCCCGCGGAAGCGGGTGCTTCGGAGGGGCCATTCAGCGCCCGGTGCTGCAAGCCGCTAGCGATCTTGCTGCTTTGTCTCTTTGGGAAAGGGTAGGGTGATGTGGGATTTCTCGGTCAGCAAATCCGTGGCGATCATGCTCAGGACATGGCCGTTCATCCTTTTCCGCATGGTCGTCTATTTCGCCATGACGCTCGCCTACATCTCTGCGGCGGGCACAGGCGCTGGCATCGGCTGGGGCGTCGGCCACATCTTCGCCGACGGCGGGCCAGAAGGAACGGCCTTCTATGGCGGCATCATCGGTTTCGCGCTGGTTTCCATCGCGATCTACTGGATCCGCGAATACATCCTCTATGTGCTGAAGGCTGGCCACATCGCTGTCATGGTGCACCTGATGGACGGCCGCGACGTGCCGGGCGGCCAGGGACAGATCGCCTATGCGAAAGCGGTCGTCCGGCAGCGCTTCCCCGAGGCCAACTTCCTTTTCGTCGTCGACCAGTTGGTGAAGGGGGCGATCCGCGCCGTCACAGGTCTGCTCGGCGGCATCGCCGCCTTCCTGCCGGGGTTGGACGGGCTGGTGCGCTTCGCCAATACAGTAATCCGCATCTCGCTGACCTATGTCGACGAAATCATCCTTGGCTACAACATCCGCATCGACTCGTCCTCGCCCTTCGAGACCGCCCGCCAAGGCGTTGTGCTCTACGCCCAGAACGGCACGAAGATGTTGAAAAACGCGGTGTGGCTGGCGCTGATCCTGTGGGGCGTCACCTTCGTCATCTTCCTGCTCATGCTGGCGCCCGCGGGTGCGGTCGTCTATCTCATGCCGGGCCAGTTCAGCGGCTGGAGCTTTGTGCTGGCCATCGTCCTCGCCTGGGCGCTCAAGGCGGCTTTTGTGGAGCCCTTCGCCATCGCCTCGCTGATGCAGGTCTATTTGAAGACGATCGAGGGCCAAGTGCCGAACCCGGAATGGGACCACAGGCTCTCCGAAGCGTCGCGCCAGTTCCGCGAGTTGAAGAACAAGGCGATGTCGTCTTTCGGCGAAAGGCCGGCAGGGGCAGCGCCGCAGCCGAGCATATGAAAGGGGATCGACGTCTTGCTGGCATCTGTCGGCGGCATCGCCTTCGGCCACGATCTTCTGTCGCAGGGCCCGCAAGGACAAAGATCGCGAGACGCTACCATCATGCGGATCATCGGCGGCGTTCTCTGCTAGCGCTCGGGTAATCTCAGTTGAGGTCATTGGCTGGGGCCTAGCCCGCTTCGCGTACTTGCCTTCGACAGGCAGGAGTAGACCGAGGTACTTCCTCGTCCCCATGCATTGATCGCAGCCGACCCCTCTTCATCCGAGGAAGAGAGTGCCCGTCGCAGGCGACTGACCGGCGAGACCACAAGGTCACCAGCAGCTCGAATACAATCGGATCTAGCCGGAACGGCTGCTTTCTGACGAATCCGTCCGAAAGCAGCCCGCCAAGTGCCGGCCCCTGAGCGGTAGTGTCCTGCGACGTTTCTTTCTCGGCCAATCAAGGCCGAGGAGAACTCACATGGGCCATTCTCAATTTGATGATGCTAGTCGCGAGCGCGCAGCTTGGAATGCCGGAAAGACGGTGGGAACCAAACGGCCGCTCACCCAGAAACAGATGTGGGCAATTCGCTTTCCTCGCCAAACTGGAGGCTCAAAAACACGTCGCCGTCTCCACAGACCGCAGCTGAGCACCGCGAGTGTGCGGCGCCCCACATGGGCGCCGCAGGTCTGTCTGAGAGTCAGCGAATAGCAAGTTAGACGAACCGACCGACAACCCAATCGATGAACAGGCGGACGCGCGGGGAGAGCTGCCGACTGCGGGGGTAGAGGACAGAGACCTGCCCGCTGGAGAGGGGGTAGTCGTGCAGTACGCGCTCCAGCCGCCCGGATTCAAGGTATGGCTCAACGTGGAAGAGGGGCATTTGGGCCAAGCCGAGCCCAAGCAGGACGCCATCGAGGAAGCTCTCTGTGCCGGTGACGGTTAGGGGGGCGGGAAGTTCGATTGCGGTCGTACCGTCCCGGCGCTCGAACTCGAACGGGGCCAGCGTGCCGGTGGTGATGGATCGCAGGCCGACCATCTGGTGGCCGGCCAGTTCATCGAGTGAGCCAGGCCGCCCGAAACGGTCCAGATAGGCCGGCGAAGCGCAAGTGATGCGCGGCAGTTGCGCGATCGTTCGTGTGACCAGGTCGCTGTCGGGCGACGCGCCGTATCGCAGCACGCAATCGACGCCCTCGCGCACGACATCGACCCAGCGGTCGCTTTCGCTCATCGCGATCTCGATGCCGGGATAGCGGGCCATGAAGTCCGGGATGCCAGGCATGACGAAGTGGCGGGCAAGGGTGCCCTGTACCTCGACACGAAGCATGCCCCTGGGAACTGCGCCCCTGAACGCGCCCTCGGCGTCCTCGATGTCGTCGAGGATGGCGAGGCAACGCCGATAATAGGCTTCGCCGTCCAGCGTTGGTCGCACGGTCCTGGTCGTGCGCTGCAGGAGCCGGACACCTAGGCGTTCCTCAAGCTGACGGATCACCTGGGTGGCGGTCGACCGCGGGATGCTGAGGTCGTGCGCGGCATCCGTGAAGCTGCGGCGTTCAACCACGCGCGTGAACAAGCGCATTGCGCCCAGGCGGTCCATTGTTTGTTCTGTCAGAACAGTGTTGCTGTTTTGAGGTAGATTATCTCGTTCTCTCGGAATGGCAAATAGCACTCATCGCTCAACGACGAGCGTCCAAACGGAGAACTGAAATGAATACGGACAACACCAAAGTCGCGATCGTCACCGGCGCTTCGCGCGGGATCGGTGCGGCGATCGCGACGCGCCTCGCCAAGGATGGCTTCACCGTCGTGATCAACTATGCCGGCAGCGCCGGAGAGGCCGACGCCCTGATCGAGGCCATCGAGGCCAAGGGCGGACATGCGATCTCGGCGCAGGCCGATGTCAGCGATCCGACCGCGGTCGCCCGCATGTTCGACGCGGCCCAGGCGGCATTCGGCGGCATCGACGTGCTGGTGAACAACGCCGGCATCATGAAGCTGGCGACGGTCGCCGACAGTGACGACGCGCTCTTCGATCGGCAGGTCGCGATCAATCTGAAGGGGACCTTCAACACCCTGCGCGAGGCCGCAAAGCGCCTTCGCGAGGGCGGCCGGATCGTCAACCTGTCGTCCAGCGTCGTGGGTCTCCACCAGCCGACCTATGCGGCCTATGCCGCGACGAAGGCGGGCGTCGAGGCCATGACGCATGTGCTCTCGAAGGAGCTGCGCGGCCGCAACATCACGGTCAACGCCATCGCCCCGGGGCCGACGGCCACGGCGCTGTTCCTCGACGGCAAGCCGCAGGCCGTCATCGATCAGCTCACCAAGCTCGCGCCGCTGGAGCGGCTGGGGCAGCCGGAAGACATCGCCGCGGCGGTCGCGTTCCTCGCCGGCCCGGACGGCGGCTGGATCAACGGCCAGGTGCTGCGCGCCAACGGCGGAATCATCTGATCCCGCGCTCAACTCAACCCCGACAAGGAAAGGAATTCGTCATGACCAAGAAGATCGTTCTCATCACCGGCGCGTCGAGCGGCTTCGGCCGGCTGACCGCCGAGTCGCTCGCCCGTGCCGGGTATACCGTCTACGCCTCGATGCGCGATGTTGCCGGCAAGAACGCTAAGAATGCCGCCGACATGGTCGCCATGCCGCACACCGACATTCGCCCGATCGAGCTCGACGTGCAGTCGGAGGACTCGGCCAACGCCGCCGTCGCGAAGATCATCGCCGAAAGCGGCCGGATCGACGTGCTGGTCCACAACGCCGGCCACATGATGTACGGCCCGGCCGAGAGCTTCACGCCCGATCAGTTCGCCCAGCAATACGACGTCAATGTGCTCGGCACTCAGCGCGTCAACCGCGCGGTCCTGCCGCACATGCGCAAGGCCAGGAGCGGCCTCCTGGTTTGGGTGTCGAGCTCGAGCGTCGCCGGCGGCACGCCGCCTTACCTCTCGCCCTATTTTGCGGCGAAGGCGGCCATGGACACGCTCGCCGTCCAGTATGCCCGCGAGCTGGCCCGCTTCGGCATCGAGACTTCGATCATCGTGCCGGGCGCCTTCACCAAAGGCACCAATCATTTCGCCAACGCCGGCAGCCCCGCCGACAAGGACCGTCTCGCCGAGTACGAGAATGACGGCCCCTACAAGGGGTTCGGCGAGCGGGTGCAGAAGGCCTTCGCCAATATCGTGCCCGACAACGCCGACGTGCAAGGCGTGGCCGATGCGATCGTCGACATCGTCGACACGCCGTTCGGCAAGCGCCCGTTCCGGGTCACCTATGACCCGACCCAGGATGGGGCCGATGTGAGCTTCGCGGTCATCGACCGTATCCGCGCCGAGATGCTGCATCGGGTCGGTCTGTCCGATCTGCTGCACCCCGCGGCCTGAGACGGGAGACAAGACGATGTTTGTAGTGACTGGAATTACAGGCCAGGTCGGCGGTGCGGTGGCAGAGCAATTGCTCGCCACCGGCCAGCCGGTTCGAGCGGTCGTTCGTGACGCTCAGCGCGGAGCAGCCTGGGCGGAGCGCGGGTGCAATATCGCGATCGTGCCCAACGCGTCGGACGCCGCCGCGCTCGGAGCCGCCCTGGAGGGCGCCAAGGGCGTGTTCCTCATGAATCCGCCGAACTACGATCGCGAGCCGGGCTTTCCGGACACAAGCCGGGTCGCTGCGGCCTTTGCGGAGGCGCTGGAGAGAAGCCGGCCGGGTCGAGCGGTCTTTCTGTCGACCGTCGGCGCGCAGATCGAGCGTTTCAACCTGCTCAACGATGGCGGGATCGTCGAACAGGCCTTGCGCGGCGTCCCGGTTCCGGTGGCCTTCCTGCGACCGGCCTGGTTTCTCGAAAATGCGGCTTGGGACGTGCCGGACGCTCGTAAGGGGCGCATCCATAGCTTCCTTCAGCCCTTGGATCACGGCATCGACATGGTTGCGGTGCGCGACATCGGCGCCGTGGCGGCGGACCTGCTGGGCCAGACATGGCAGGGCGCTCGGACCGTCGAGCTGCGCGGTCCCGGCAAGGTCAGCGCGCAGGATATTGCGGACGCCTTCAGCCGAGCCCTCGGCACGGACGTCGCCATCGATGCTGTCCCGCGCGACACCTGGGAAGCGCGATTCCGGAACGAGGGGATGAAGCATTCCGAAGGGCGGATGGCGATGCTCGACGGGTTCAACAACGACTGGATCGTGTTCGAGGGCGGCTCCGCAGAGCAGCGCACCGGGATGACCTCGCTCGACGATGTGGTCCGCGCGCTCGTCGAGCGGCGCTGACGGAAAGGAGAAGTAAGATGGCAAGAGTCTTCATCACCGGATCTTCAGAGGGCCTCGGCCTGATGGCGGGTCAGCTCCTTGTGGAGCAAGGCCATCAGGTGGTCCTTCACGCGCGCAATGCGCAACGCGCCGATGTCGCTCTCAGAGGGCTCCCCGGTGCGGAAGCGGTCCTCCAGGGCGACGTCGCGACAATCGCGGGCACGCGCGCGCTCGCTGAGAGCGCCAACAGGCTGGGCCGGTTCGACGCCGTGATCCACAATGTCGGGATCGGCTACCGGGAGCCGCGACGGGTCGAGACGGAGGATGGCCTGCCGCACGTCTTCGCGATCAACGTAATGGCGCCCTATCTCCTGACTGCGCTGATGGAGCGTCCATCCCGTCTCGTCTATCTGAGTTCCGGCATGCACCACCATGCCAGCGCCAATCTGGACGATATGCTTTGGACGCAGCGTCGTTGGGATGGGTCCACGGCCTATGCGGAGAGTAAGTTGCTCGACGTCCTACTCGCCTTCGCGGTCGCTCGCCGGTGGCCGGACGTGGTGTCGAATGCGCTCGAACCGGGCTGGGTGCCGACCCGAATGGGTGGGCCGGGCGCGCCGGACGACATGGACAAGGCGCATCGAACGCAAGCGTGGCTCGCCGTCAGCGACGATGCCGCTGCGCGCGCCACCGGTGAATATTTCTATCATCAGCGCCACCGCGTCGCGAACCCCGAGGCCTCCGACGTCGCTCTTCAAGATCGCCTTCTGCGGAGATGCGGAGAGTTGTCGGGTGTCGATTTCCCGGCCTGACGCGCGGGTTTCGCTGCGATCAGCTTGGGACAGCCCGACGGGTTGCGGTGGGTTGCTTCGGCGAGCCAATTAGCAAGCTTTTTGAAGGGAAGCTTGGATGCGGCGTCGTGTTCGACGGAGATTTCTCTCCGTCGTAGAGCCGACTAAGATGGACGCTGACGGTACTTTATCCGGCTCTCGTGCGTCATTCATCGACAGGGAAAACACAGTTCTAATGTCGATAGTTGGCGATAGACCGCGATTGGTGGTTCGGACCAATTCCTGAGCAAAATCGGTAGCGTCGTTTTCTGACGGGCTCGAAGACGGTACTAATTGCGCTGAAAAATATTTTCATACGGAAAATCAGATGGTTAGCTTGGCCCCGAATAATCGAGTGGGAGTAGAGGAACGGCGACAATAGCGTAATTTCGGCAGCGATTTTCGCTGCCGAGCGCGTTGCCTTCCTGTCCATATCTGGCTCCTAGTTCGGCTAACGATCTCCATCTCTGATCCGGCAGACGCGATCTGCGCCCACATCCCGGATCAAGTAAAGTGCTTTCGAATGGCGGGAGCACTATGGCGTAGAACGGGTGCGTAAAGGCGTGTCCGCTTTGCGCCTCAGTTTCAGCCATTCGAAGTAGCCAGTCGCCCCCCAAAACCGGACGTTTATAGCTTCATTGTCGCGTTTGGGGCTGAAGTCTTGTGGCTGCAGGCTTCCGGTCGATGAGCGCCGGCACCCAATTTGATTGGAATTGCGGACTGGGCGATAATGCCAATGCGCACCTGCATCGGGTGGAAATCGATGGGCAGTGACTACCGCGTGCAGCAAAGGGTGGCCCGATGACGACGGCGACGGCCGATCAGGTCTTTCGGTTTGGCGGGTTCACGCTCGACCTTGCCATGGGTACGCTGCGCGGCGTCGGCGAGCCGCTGTTCCTGCGACCGAAAGCCTATGCGTTGCTTTCCCATCTCGCGCGCAACATGGGCCGTGTCGTGCCCAAATCAGAACTGATGGACGTCGTCTGGCCGGGCGTCTACGTCACGGAGGATTCGCTGACCCAGTCGGTGCGCGAAATCCGCAAGGTTCTGGGCGACGACATGGTCCGCACCGTCTCCAAGCGCGGTTATATGCTGGCCGCGGAGGCCGAGGCGGCGCCCGAGATCAGCACCCAGCCGATCGTAGCCGTGGTGCGCTTCCGCAATGAGAGCGGCGACCCGGCCGACGAGGCGATGGTCGACGGCTTCGCCGAGGACCTGATCAACGGCGTCGCGCGCTTCGGCACGGTCACGGTGCTGGCACGCAATTCCAGCTTCTCCTTCACATCGTTCGGCCGCGCCGAGTGGCCGCAGATCCGCGCCCGCATCGGCGCCGACTATCTCGTCGAAGGCTCGCTGCGCCGCCAGGGCGAGCATGTCGTGGTCGCCGTCAGCCTGGTCGACATCGCCACCGCCAGCCAGCTCTGGGGCGACCGTTTTCAGTCGCAGGGGGAAGGGCTGTTCGCGATAGAGCGCGAGATCGTCGAGCAGATCGTCAGCCGGCTGGTCACGCGCGTCGCCAATGCCGGGCTGGAGCAGGCATCACGCAAGCCGGTCACCAGCCTTGCCGCCTATGAGCTTCTGCTGCGCGGCTTTGCCATGCTGCGCGATCCCGCCCAGACCGACCAGCGAGGCGCCGAAGCCCTGTTCGAGGCGGCGATCGCGAAGGATCCGAACTACGGGCTGGCCTATACCTATCTCGCTCTCGTGCGGTCCTTGGACGGGGAATTCGGGCGCGCGAGCGACGCGGTTCTGGAAAGTGCGCGCGACCTTGCCGACAAGGGCCTGGCGCTGTCGCCGGACCAGCCGACGGGACATCGCGTGCAGTCGCTGATCCGCCTCTATATGCGCGACCACGAGGCAGCCGAGCATCACATGCGCATCGCGCTGCAGCTGAATCCTTACGATGCCGATAGCATCGAGCAGATGGGCATGCTGCTCACCATGCGCGGGCGGCCGCTGGAGGCGCTGACCTGGCTGGCGCGCGGCATCCGCATCGATCCCTTGCACCCGCACTGGTACCAGTTCGACCGCGCGCTGGCGCTCTATATGATGGGGGAATACCGGCAGGCGGCCGACGCGCTGGAATTGGCGACGCGGCCGGCCCCGTGGATCCGCACGCGGCTGGCGGCCTGCTATGCCCAGATGGGCGAGATGGAGAAGGCGAAGCGGCAGATCGCCCTCATCGAGGAGGGCGATCCGTTCTCGCCGCTCGATTATGCGTTGCGCGGCGTGCCGTTCGAGAACCGGGCCGATGCCGAGCATCTCGCCGAAGGCGTCAGGCTTGCCCTCGGCGAGACTATATCCGGGGCCGATCAATCGGCCACGACCACGATGTAGCGGCCCTGATAGGCACGATAGTAGGTGCCGCCGCAGCGCCAGACGTCGAAGCCGTTGACCTTCTTGCGGACGCAGCCGGCAGGCAGCGTGGCGACCCAGGCGGTGGTGTGCCGCAGCACGCGCCAGGTGGTCGTGCGGCGGGCGACGCCGGCGGCGCTGCGCGGCGTCCAAGGCGCGCCGATGCGGGCCTCAGCGGCGCTGACCAGCGACAGCGCCGGCACGGCGCTGCTGACGATCTCGACGGTGGTGAGTGCCAAGGCAAGCAGGGCTGCCGCGGAGCGGTATTTCTTCAAGGATTTCATGGACACTTCCGTTTCTCCAGATGTTGGGTTGAAGTCTAGTGGGAGGATGCAGCGGAAAGCCGGGCCGAACCCGCCAGTGCCGCCAGGTGAGCAACCACGAACAGAAAGTGCGCCGCGGTTGTGACGTAGCCGACGACGAGCACGTCGGCGGCGATGAAGAACTGCCAGAACAGCAGATTTGCCGTTCCGAGCAGTACATGCACGGCAGCCAGCACGGCGTGCCAGTTGCGGGAGTAGGCGATGCGCCAGAGCGCCACGCCAACGATCAGCGCAAGCCCGTGCGCCTCGATGAAGCCGATGCCGGTGCCGGGCGCATCGCCGAGCAGGATCGCTTCCGGGCCGCGCCCGAAGAAGGAGCCGGCGATATCGGTGAAGAGCCCGCCCGCCGAGGCCAGCATCAGGAAGCCGGCGTTGAAGCGAACAAGCAGATTTCCGTAGAAGGGGGGCATAGCCGTTTCCTTTCAGGTTGGGGGTTGCCACGGCGGTGCTGCCGCCGTGACAACTCGGGTTGGGTAGTAGGCTCAGGCCGCTATTGCCTCCGGTTCGGCAGCGACTGTCGCCTGGTCGGCCGCAGCGATGGTCTCAGCCGGCGCCTTGATGCCGAACCAGGTGACGTAGAGCGTCGGCAGGAAGACCAGCGTCAGCACGGTGGCCACCATCAGCCCGCCCATCACGGCGTAAGCCATCGGTCCCCAGAACACCGTCGGTGCGATCGGGATCATGCCGAGGATGGCTGCCGCCGCCGTAAGCAGGATGGGCCGCAGCCGATGCGTGGTGGCGCTGATCACCGCGGCCCAAGGCTCTTCGCCGGAGGCAATGTGCTGGTCGATCTGCGCGATCAGGATGACCGAGTTGCGGATCACCATGCCGATCAGCGACATCACGCCGAGGATCGCGACGAAGCCCATCGGTGCGCCGGAGATGAGCAGCGCGCCGGCGACGCCGATGATGGCTAGCGGAGCGGTGAGCAGCACCAGCACCAGGCGCTGGAAGCTCATCAGCTGGATCATCAGCACCGTCGCCATGATGAACAGCATCAGCGGGAAGACCACGAAGATGCTGGCCTGCGCCTTGGCGCTGTCCTCGATCACGCCGCCCTGTTCGACGCTGTAGCGCGCCGGCAACTCCGCCTTGAAGGTGGCGATCGCCTTCTCCAGCCGCTTCGAGACGACGGTGGCGTTCTCGCCGGGCGCGACGTCGGCCTGGACGGTCACGGTCGGCAGCCGGCCGCGGCGCCAGATCAGCGGCGGCTCGGTCTGGTAGCTGAGCTTCGCCACCTGTTCGAGGGGCACACGCCGTCCACCCGAAGCGCTGATCGTCAGGCCGCGCAGCGTGTCGATGCTGGCGCGTTCCGAATCCACGGCGCGGGCGACGATGTCGACAAGGTAGGTGTCGTCGCGCATCTGCGTGATCGTCGAGCCCGACAGCACTGCGTTGATCGTCTCCGAAAGCTGCTGCGAGGAGATGCCCAGCGCACGCGCCCGGTCCTGGTCGACCTCGACCTTGATGACCTTGGCCGGCTCGTTCCAGTCGTAGTTGATGTTGCGTACCGCTGCGTCGCTGCCGAGCACTTGCGCGAACTGCTGCGCGAGGCTCCGCGTCTTGTCCGGGTCCGGACCCGAGACGCGGAACTTCAGCGGCCAGCCGACCGGCGGGCCAAGCTCCAGCGGCGTGACGCGGGCCATGACATCGTCGAAGCCGGTCGAAAGCTCCTTCTCCAGGCGGTCGATGACCGCTTGGCGCACGGCGTGGCCCTTGGTGACCACCACCGCCTGGGCGAAGAAGTCGTTGGCGAGCTGTGCGTCGAGCGGCAAGTAGAAGCGCACCGCGCCCTGGCCGACATAGAAGCTCCAATGGTCGATGTCGGGATCGGAAGCGAGCAGCTTCTCGACGCGCTCCACCACGGCATCCGTCGCCTTGATCGAAGCGGTGCGCGGCAACGTGAGGTCGAGCATGACCTCAGGCCGGTCGGACTTCGGGAAGAACTCCTGGCCGACGAAGCCCATCGCCACGACCGAAAGCGCGAACAGCCCGGCGGTCGCCGACAGCACAAGCCATTTTGCCCGCATCGCCATTTCAAGCATCGCCTGAAAGCCGCGGGCGATGCGCGACGGCTGATGGCTGCCGCCATGGCCCTTGATGCGGTCGGGCAAAAGGAAGACGCCGGTGAGCGGGGTGAACAGCACCGCCACCACCCAGGAGACGACGAGCGCGATGGCGACCACCGCGAACAGCGAGAAGCAGTATTCGCCGGCGCCGCTCTTGGCGAAGCCGACCGGCACGAAGCCGGCGATCGTCACCACCGTGCCGGTCAGCATCGGGAAGGCGGTCGACGTATAGGCATAGGTGGCGGCCGAGATCTTGTCGTAGCCTTCCTCCATGCGAGCAATCATCATCTCGACCGCGATCATGGCGTCGTCGACCAGGAGGCCGAGCGCGATGATCAGCGCGCCGAGCGAGATGCGCTGCAAGGAGATGCCGAAATACTCCATGGTGACGAAGGTGATCGCCAGAACCAGCGGGATGGCGACCGCCACGACGACGCCGGGACGCCAGCCGAGGGCCAGGAGTGAGACGGCAAGCACGATGGCGATCGCTTCGCCGAGGCTCTTGGTGAACTCGCCGACGGATTCTTCGACGACATGCGACTGGTCCGCGACCAGACCGAGCTCGACGCCGAGCGGCAGCTCGGCTTCCATCTCATGCTTCTTCTCCTTGACGTTCTCGCCCAGCGCCAGCGCGTCGCCGCCCGCCGTCATCGACACCGCGATGCCGACGGCAGGCTTGCCGTTGAAGCGGAACATCGGCTGCGGCGGGTCGGAATAGGCGCGCTTGACGTCAGCGACGTCGCCCAGGCGGAAGTAATGGCCGTTGGCGTAGAAGTTGATCGCCTTCAGGCTCTCTTCCGAGGTGAAGGAACCCGAAACGCGAATGGCTATGCGCTCCGGGCCTGCGTCGACGGTGCCGCTTGGCGTCAGCGCGTTCTGCGCCTGCAGCGCCTGCGTCAGCATGCCGACATCGAGGCCGAGGGCCGCGACCTTCTGCGTGGAGAATTCGAGATAGATTTTCTCGTCCTGCTGGCCGATCAGGTCGACCTTGGCGACGTCCTTCACG
The DNA here is from genome assembly GCF_029674545.1 of Mesorhizobium sp. WSM4904. Classification (NCBI taxonomy): domain Bacteria; kingdom Pseudomonadati; phylum Pseudomonadota; class Alphaproteobacteria; order Hyphomicrobiales; family Phyllobacteriaceae; genus Mesorhizobium; species Mesorhizobium sp. WSM4904. The sequence goes on from NZ_CP121354.1 coordinate 3,126,678, forward strand.
GTGAGCAGGCCGGCGCGCAGGCTGCTGGCCATATCCTTCAGTTCGCGATGGCTGAGGCTGTCGGAGGTGAGCGCGTAGATCAGCGAATAGGTGTCGCCGAACTCGTCGTTGAAGAACGGACCCTGCACGCCGGATGGCAGTGTCGGCTTGATGTCGTTGAGCTTCTTGCGCACCTGGTACCAGAGCGGCTGCACCTGATCGTCGGCAACCGTGTCCTTCAGGTTGACGAAGACCACGGATTCGCCGGGCTTGGTGTAGCTCTTGACGTAGTCGAGGTCGGGCAGCTCCTCGAGCTTCTTCTCGATGCGGTCGGTGATCTGCTCGACCGTCTCGCTGGTGCTGGCGCCCGGCCACAGCGTCTTCACCACCATAGTCTTGATGGTGAAGGGCGGGTCCTCCTCGCGGCCGAGGCCGCGATAGGCATAGAGGCCGGCAAGGGCGGCCGCGATCATCAGGTAGACGATGAAGCTGCGGTGGCGCAGCGCCCATTCGGAAAGATTGAAGCTGGTCATGACAAATCCCTCTCAGCGCGCGCGAAGGCGCGTTCCGCCGGCTTCCGCCGGCTGGCCAAAACAAATGACGGTTGGGTTCAACTCAGCGCCCGCTATTTGGCGGGCGCTGTCGTTGGTCAGGCCAGGCTGTGCATGGTGCCGGGCACGCGGTACGGCGCGCGCTCCGCCGTCCTCGGCCTGATGGCGAGACCGGCGAGATAGCGCTGGAAGCCGGCCGCCTCCTGTACAGGCGAGGCCAGCGCGACATGGCCGTCCGGTCTCACCAGATAGGCGGCGTCGCGCTCCAGGCCGGCTTTCCCCGCGCTCTCCGACCAGCCGAAGGCATGAACCGGAATGCCGGTCGACGCCAACATCGCCCGGAACTCGGCGTTCACCTCGCCATAGACATGCACCTGCCAGTCGAGCGAGCGCAGCGGCTCGAAATTGTCGCTGCCTAGTGTCGGCACATAGGGCAGGCGGTCGCCCCCGCTCACCTTGCCGGCCGTGCCCGAACTGATCGGGCTGGCCCGGTACTGGATCGCCGCCTGCGAGATGAGCCCGAAGAAGGCGCGCGAGCCGATCGAGGTGTGCAGTGCGATGTTCAGGATCTTCGGCATCGCATAGCGCCGGAACAGGCCGATGAGCAGTGAGCGGCTGGTGATGAAACGAAAAGCCGTATCCGTGCTCTCGATCAACTTGTGAGCAAAGGCGATACGCTCCGGCTCGTAGCTGTCGAGCAAGCGGGCATCGGCCCGGCCTTGCACGACGGCGGCCAGCTTCCAGGCGAGGTTCACCGCGTCGCCCATGCCGGTGTTCATGCCCTGGCCGCCGGCCGGGCTGTGGATGTGACCGGCATCGCCGCAGAGGAAGACGCGGCCGACGCGAAAATTCTCGGCGACACGGTGGTGGACGCGGTAGGTCGAGAACCAATTGACCTCGTCCACGGTGACGCCGGTGTCGCGCTCGACATCGGCGCGGATCGCCTCGAAGCTGATGGTCTCGTCCGCCTCATGCGCCTTCGGCACGATGCCGATCAGCCGGATCGAGCCCGACTGCCTCACCGGCATGACGATGGCGAAACCATAGATGCTGATCGTCGTGTCCATGCCATTGCGGGTGATCTCGCCCCGGCCTTTCACGTCGGCGACATAGAAGGATTGCTCATAGGCGCCGCCGGGAAAGCCGATGTTCAGCTCGTGTCGCACCGTGCTGTGGGCACCGTCGCAACCGGCGAGGTAATCGGCGACGACGGTTTCGGTCTTGCCCTGTTTGCTCAGTGTCGCAATGACGGCGTGGCCCTTGTCCTGGAAAGCGACTAGCTCGATGCCGCGCTCGACCTCGACGCCGGCGCGTTCCAGATGCGTGATCAGCACGCGTTCGTGGATGTCCTGGGGTAGCGCGAAGGCGAAGGAATAGGGGCTGATGCCGCGGCCGAAATCCGACAGCGGCAACCGCGCTGCGACTCCAGCCGGCGTGTGCACGGTGAGCTGCTCGATCTTCACGCCCGCGGCAAGCACGTCATCGACGATGCCGATCTGGCGGTGGAACTCCAACGTGCGCGCCTGGACGGCCAGCGCCCTGGAGGTTTCGCCGGGAGCGGCGGCCTTGTCGAAAATGCGCACCGGGACGCCGAGCTTGGTCAGCCAGAGCGCGAGCGTCAGCCCGGTCGGGCCGGCGCCGGCGATGAGGACCTTGGTGTTAGCAATGGTCATTTTTCTTCTCCCTCAACGATACGGACTTTTTCGTGTTCCCGCAGCCGGTTTACGCCGGCGGTGACGACCCGGTCGCCCCTGGCGAGCCCGTCGCTGACGACGACGCGGTCGGTCTCGTAGCGGGCAACGGTGACGGGTTTGAGCTCGACGGCCGACGCGGCGCTGACGACCCAGACGGCCGGCTGGCCGTCCTTATCGAACAGCGCCCTGCCCGGCAGCAACACCACCGGCGCGCTGGCGATCTCGGCCCGGCCGGCGACACTTGCGCCGAAGCGCATCTCGTCCGGCGCATTCTCGAGCGAGACCTTGACCTGGAAAGTGCGGGTGGCGGCATCGGCCATCGGCGCGATTTCGCGCACCGGGCCGATCGCGGTGACCGCCGGGTTGCTGAGCAGAGAGACCGTCACCCTCGGCGGATGCCGCGTATCGGGCGTGTTGGCAAAGGCGGCTTCCGCGATCGAGAACACCGCGTCGCGGCTCTTCGGGTCGGCGACGCGCGCCACCATTTGGCCGACATTGACGGACTGGCCGGCTTCGGCGCCGGTGGCGGTAACTATGCCGTCGAACTCAGCCCGAAGCTCGGTGTAACCGAGTTGGTCCTTGGCCATGGCGAAGGCGATGTTCGCCGATTTCAGCTTCGCTTCGGCCGAGCGCAAATTCTTCAGCGTCGCATCGTGGTTGGCGCGGGTGGTGAACCCCCTGGCGAGCAGGGCGCCGATGCGTGCCTCGGCAGCCCTGGCTTCGACCAGCACCGCCTCGGCCGCTGCAACGTCGGCGTCGGCGCTGGCAAGCTGGTTGCGATAATCCTGGTCGTCGATGCGGGCCAGGACCTCGCCCTTCTTCACCATCGCGCCGATCTCGCCGATGCGCTGGATGAGCTTGCCGGAAACGCGAAAGCCGAGATCGCTCTCCAGCCGCGGCTTGATCTCACCGATCGCGACGCGAATCTCGGCGTTGCTGGTCGGCGAGACCGCGACAGCCTTGACGAGCTTCGTCTCGGGAGTCGCCGGCGCCGCGTTCGATGCCTCGCTTCTCGCACCATGCCAGACTATGGCGGCGCCGCAGGCCAGGGCGGCGATCGAGCCGGCGACGAGGCGGCGCCTGAGCGGCTTGTTATCAAAGAGTGCGGCAATCATGTTGTCTCCATGCGCAAGGGTGCGGCCGCGCTTGGGAGGACGCGGCAGGCTGAAAATCGTGCCGGCTGCGGGAGAAAACGGTGTTTCGGCTCTCTCATGCGCCGGCCAGAACGTTTTGCGATTTCGGCGGCGCGAAATCCCGAACGGTTTCTGAAGATTTTCCGATGTTTTGCCGATGACGAGTTCGGAGCGCTATTGAGGTGAAGGCTGTCGGCTATTTAGCCAGATCATCCCTCAAGCCGACGTTCCTCTTTCGGCCCCAAAGCGGTCGCGCTAACGCCCTTGGTCAACATGTATTCATAGCCCTTTTGGAGGATAGGAAAGAGCCACCGACCGCATTGAAAACTACTCCTCTTCCTGATCCTTAGGTTCGCCCGACCATACGAGATTATACGAAGGATATGGGTTGGCTAACCATCCTGTAAGCCATTGATTTTCTTTGGCAGTCTCACACCCTCAGCGCCTACCATTGTCGTTATTTATCAATGCTTTATGGGGCGGTTCGCCACGAGGCTGCGCGTAACCAGACGCACGACTCGGTCCATCCCCTGGACCGCCAGTCGAACCTGCGATGCCTCGCGCGAATAGAGTTCGGCATGATCGATGTCGTCGTGACCGAGCAAGTCCATGGGCAGCCTGGTCGAGGCCCCGGCTTCCGCCAGATAGACCTCAAGCGACAGCTCAAGACTGAGTCGACAGTGCGTTTGCAAGCGATCTCGGCCTCACGTGAGGCCGAGCCGGACGAGATGGCGAACGACCGGCGAAAACATCTGCTGGCCGATATAGGATCCCATGTTCGTGTTCTCGAAGAGCACTTCGGCGAGGGCGCTGTCCTCGACCACCGGAATAGCGGCCTGCCGCGCTTGAGCAGCCATCTCGTTGGCAGCGCGGCCCTGACCTTTGCCGACGACCGTCGGCACCGGCGTTTCGCCCCTGATGTAACGCAACGCTACGGCCCGGTCACCGGATATGAAGACGATGACCGCATTTTTTACGCCCAGCTTCGCCGGCCGTATCACCGCTTCGCGCCGCTGCCGCTGCTGTTCATGGCGAATCAAGGGATCGCCTTCGAGGTCCTTGTGCTCGCGCTTGTATTCGGTTGTCGTCATGCGCATGTCGCGAAGAAACAGCCAGCGTTGAATAGGGACATCGATCACGCCGATGACGACAAAAGCCAGGCCGGCGGCGATTCCCAGAGGCGTCAGGACTGCCTTGATCACCGGCTCCAGACATGACGGACCGCAACCCGGCGCATCGAAAAGCGGCTGCAGCCATGTGGTCAGGACCACGACGAACAGGCATGCCAGCAGCACCAGCTTCATGAGGCCCTTGGCAAACTCGATGACGTTGCGGAGCGACAGGATCTTCTGCAGGCCCCTGGCCGGATTTATGTGGTCGAACTGCGGTTTGAGCGGCTCGAACGAGAAGACCGGCCCGAACGTCCCAAGCATGCCGAAGGCCGCAGTGAGAACGACAACGATGCCGACCAGCGGCAGCGTGGCAAGCATCAGCAGCGAGAATGAATGCCGGACAGCGCGCAGGCTGACATCGCCAAACGAACCGCCAGGCACGGTTACGGTCTGCACGAGTTCCGAAAGGTGCCTGAAGAGCATCGGCCAAGAAAAATAAAGATACGCGAGCGCTGCGAAGAAAGTGAAGCCCGAGATAAGGTCGCGGCTCTGGGGAACCTGGCCTTTGCGGCGGGCGTCGCGCAGCTTCTTGTCGGATGCCGGTAGTTTCTTTTCCTCAGCTTCTTCGGCCATGTTGCAATCTTACCGCACTGTTGTGGTTCCAGTCTGCCTATGGGCTGTGTAAGGTGGCGCCGGGCTTGAATACGGAGAGGTGGATATGCGGTTGCATGTCGTATTCTTGCCTGTGGCCATCGCGCTGGCGCTGTCCGCTTGCCAGACGGCCAAAACCGGCTCGATCAACGCGAAAGCCCAAGGCCCGTCCTCGCAGTCGGATCGGCTGATCAAGCTTGCCGACGATATCGACGCGCGCGGGGAAAGTGATACCGCGATCGCGCTCTACCAGCGTGCGGCAACGATGCCGGACGCCAAGGCGGGCGCGTTCGTCAAGGCGGGCGATGCCTATATGCGGGCCGGATACCCGGCTGACGCGGCCAAGGCCTATCAGGCCGCGCTCGCGAAAGCTCCCAATGACGGGAAGGCGATGCTCGGCCTTGGCTCGGCTATGATAGAGGCGGGCGACATCGACGCCGGCATGCGCGCGCTCACCCAGGCAGCGCCTCTGGTCAACACCAGTGGCGCCTATAACCGTTTGGGCGTGGCGCAGACATTCGCCGGCCAGATCACCGAAGCGCAGGCGACTTTCGCCCAGGCGTTGAAACTTGCGCCCGGCGACCTCGACGTCCAGACCAACATGGCGTTGGCGGCGGCCCTTGAAGACAATTCCGCGGCGGCATTGCCTTTGGTGCAGAAGATTGCGGCTGCACCCAATGCGCAATTGCACCAGAAGCGCAATGTCGTGATGGTCTATGGACTTCTTGGCCAGCCCGATCAGGTCAAGGCCTCGCCGCCTATCGGTCTGACGACCAAGGAGGTGGCCACCTTGCTGGCGCGCGCCAGAACCATCCGGTCGAAGGGCAGCACGCAGGCCAAGGCCAAAGCGCTCGGCTCCATCCTGGGCTAGAGCAATTCCAGAAAAAGCGCGAAGCGGTTTTCCGTCCGGAACTGCATTAAAACAACGAGATAAAGCAGTTCGCCGATTCCGTGAAACTGCGAACTGTTCTAGCGCGTGGCAGCGCAGAACCAAGACCGATCTCGCGTCAAGCTTGACGCGAGGAGCGGCGCTGCGGGCGCGGAGTTGGCATAGGCTCACTCGACTGGCTGCGTCGTTTGCGTCGTCGCCGGCGCTGTATTGGCTCCGCCAATCGGAGCCTCCTCGCCATCGAGGTAACGACGGGCCGCGCGCGCCGTCGGCGACGCCGGCGCCGCCCCCATGCGCTGGCCTTCGACAAGGTCGCGTTGGCTTTCTGCCATGCGCTGAAGATTGTAGGCATTGGAGCAGCCGGACGGCAGGTGGGAGCCGACACCGGAGACGATCGTCAAATCGGTCCTAGCGGCTGGATTGTCATCATCAGCCGGTTCGGCCAGGCATGCGTTGGGAGCAAGGACCGAGCCGCTGACGCCTTTCTCGGAGCCGCCGGTGTCGGTCGAGACATAGCTGTAGCCGGGTGAATAATCCTGCCGATGTTGCGGACTGTTCATGCAGCCTGCCAAAAACAGCGCGGGAACAACGAAGCAGAAAGCGATGCGCAATGTCATGGTCGTTTCCCGCTATTTGATGATCAGACCGGTCGCCGACGCGTCGTTGGCGTGCTTGCGACTGAGACGCTTGGCAGCCGGACGGTCGAGCGGCGTGGCGAGGCTGTCGCGCACCGGCGCCACCAGATAGGGAGTGATCAGGATGACCAATTCGGTCTCTTCATGCTGGAACCGCTGCGATTGAAAAAGGGGTCCAAGCACGGGCACGTCGCCGAGAACCGGAAATTTTTCCAGGTTGCGAGAGGTCCGCTGCTGGAAAAGGCCAGCGATCGCAAAGGTCTGACCGCTTGCCACCTCCACCGTAGTGTCCGCTCTTCGCACCACGAAGCTCGGCATGGCAAAGCCGTTGGCGCTTACGGAGCCGGAATCCGACAAAGAGCTGACCTCCGGCTGGACGTGCAGCGCGATGCGATTGCGGCCGATGAGCGTCGGGGTGAAACCGAGCGATACGCCGAAGGGTTTGTACTGGATGGTTGTGACGTCGGATCCCTGCGCGATAGGCACGGGAATCTCCCCACCAGCCAGAAAGTTCGCCGTCTGTCCGGTAACGGCAGTCAGGTTCGGCTCGGCCAGTATCTTGACCACGCCGTTGCGTTGCAGGGCCTCGATGAGGACGTCGAAATTGAGGCCGTGCGCCTGGTTGAGGCTCAGACCAAAATTCCCATCGCCGCCCGAGGGCACGCCATTGTCCTGGAACATGTTGAATTCGAAGCCACCGCTCTTGTACCCGACGGACCAGTCGACACCATACGACTGCAACTCCGTGCGCGAGACTTCGGCGAAGCGGACCCGGATGTTGACCTGCTGCGAGCCCTGCACGGTCATGTTGTTCAGTGGCGGCTGTTCCGGCGGCGAGAACGTTCTTGCGACGTTGTCCAGATCTTTCGCCTCGTCGACGCCTCGGGCTTCGCCCGTGATGGCGATGCGGGTTCCGAAAATGTGCAGATTTGTTGCCGAATTCGGTTGCATTGCATGCTTGGCCTCGGCGGCGGGCGTGATATCGGGCGTGACGCGGAATTGAGCGGTTGCCTCGATCCGCTCGTCGGCCGTGATCGCAATAAGGTTGGTCAGGCCGGGTTTGAGGCCAAAGACATAGACCAAACTTGGCGACACGATCTGGAGGTCCGCGATCGTGGTGTCCGCGACCAGGACGGATTCGACCGGCTCATTGAACCGCAGCAAGCGTCCTTGCCCGACCGGCAGATCGAGGCTTGGCTTGCTCGGCAGGGGCGAAGCATTCTGCGCCGCCGCGCCGCCGATCGTGAACAACAAAGCCAGCAAAACACCAACCGTCGCGATAGCGAGCCAGCGCATATCCGTCCGCCCGGCGGCGGATCGAACGCCTGCTGCGGTATCGTGGATTGTCATCCCGTTCCTCTCCTGATTCCCCAGATATCCCCGTTCGCCATGCCTTCGTCATGAGACTGTCTCCTGCGCGACTTTCGCCTGAGCCGACGGCAGCGCCTGGGCGCGCGCGCCGGCTCTTCCGCCACGGCCGGTGATCGTCGCCAGCGGCTGGACGTTGAATTCCTGCGCAAGTTCCTGGAAGGACAGGACCGGAAGCTCGATCGCATTGTGCGCGAGCAGGCTGCGCATGTGACGGCGCACGTCCATCGCGGCAAGCACGACCGGCGAGGCGTCGGTGGAGTTGTGCGACAGGGCCCGCTCGATTTCGCTCACCAAGGCCTGCGCATCGTCGTCCGAGAGGTTCAGGAATGTGCCTGACGATGTGCTTTGCACCGCGTTCCGCAGGATATCCTCGGCTGAACGCTGCAGCACATAGGCCGCGATGATGTTGTTGCGGTCGGCGGAACGGAAGCTGATCTGGCGCTTCAGGGATGTGCGGACATACTCCGTTAACAGGACGACGTCCTGTTCTCGTTGGCCCCATTCGATCAGCGCTTCAAGGATCAGGCGCAGATTGCGGATCGGCACGTTTTCGCCGACGAGCCGGCGAAGCACTTCCGCAATTTTCTGCAGCGGCACGATCTCCTGCGCCTGCCGGACAAGATCCGCATAGTCCGGCTCCATGTCCGACAGGAGCCTGCGCGTCTCCTGAATCCCGACGAAATGTCCTGCATAAAGCCGAAGTGCATTTCCGGTCCATCTGGCCGCCGTTTCGACGGGTGTGGAGAAAATGAAACCGGCCTCTTTCAGCGTCGAAATGTGGCTGTCATCGACCCACACGAATTTGCGCTGACCGGCGATCGATGCGGCTTTTTCGTAAGTCAGCTCAAGTAGATCCAGATGCGTTGCATCGGCTTCGACGAGAACACGGCCGGCGGGAATTTCGGCATCCAGTATGGGCGCGCCTTCCAGGTCGATGCGGATGCTTCGCGGGGAGAGCATCTCGTCGGCCTGCATGCCGATGGCCGGAACGTCGACACCGAGATCGCCGAAGACTTCGCGGCGCACGCCGTCGGCGAACACGGCGAATTCGGACTCGGGAATCGTCTCCGCGAGTTCAGCCCCGAAGCGTACGACGATGCGGTAGGAAGCAGGCAGCGTTCCGCTGGAGATTGCCGATAGCGAAGCGGAACCACTGCGTTGTTCCTGCACCGCGATCTGGCTGACGTCCTGAGGCTCGGAGTCCTGAGCGCTGCGGCGATTGATTGCATAGGCGCCCGCGCCGAAGCAGGCGCCAAGGACCAGGAATACGATGGACGGAAAACCCGGCACCATGGCAAGGCCAACCATGATCACTGCTGCGAGGGCAAGCGCACGCGAGTCCCGCAGAAGCTGGCTGGTGATCTGCCGGCCAAGGTCGCCTGTTCCGTCGGCACTGCCGACGCGCGTCACCATCGTGCCGGCGGCGATCGCGACGAGCAGCGCCGGTATCTGCGCGACCAACCCGTCACCCACGGTGAGCAGCGAATAGGTCGCGGCCGCGTCTCCCAACGACATGTCGTGCTGCAGCGTGCCGACGGCGAAACCGCCGACCAGATTGACCAGAATGATGACGATACCGGCGATGACGTCGCCCTTAACGAATTTCATGGCGCCGTCCATCGCGCCGAACAGCTGACTCTCGCGCTCCAGCTGCTGGCGCAGGCGGCGTGCCTCAGCCTGATCGATATCGCCGTTGCGCAACTCGGCGTCAATGCTCATCTGCTTGCCCGGAAGCGCATCGAGCGTGAAGCGCGCGGCTACCTCGGCGACGCGTTCGGCGCCCCGCGCAACCACGATGAACTGCGCGACGGTGATGATCAGGAAGATAACTAGGCCGACCGCGATGCTGCCGCCGACGACAAAGGTGCCGAAGGCGGTAATGATCTCCCCGGCGTCGGCCTGCAGCAGGATCAGTCGCGTGGTCGTGATCGTGATCGCCAGCCGGAACAAGGTGGCTATGAGGATGACAGACGGCAGCGATGAGAATTGCAGCGGATGAGAAACATAAAACGACGCCAGCAGGATAAGCACGCTGATGGCGATGTTCGCGGTGATGAGAAAGTCGACGAGAAACGTCGGCAATGGGATGAGCATCATCACTACGGCGACGAGCATCAGGACGGCGATGACCAGGTCGCTGCGGCGTGACAGTCTGGCAAGGAATTGCAGAAGTCGCTCCGACGCGGTCATCAGGCAGCCCGATGCGACAGGAAACTGAGCAACGCGCTGTGCGCCTCGGTTTTGCGCCCGGCCACGAGCAGGGCGCGACTCTTCAGCAATGCAAGCACCGGGTGGTCCATTCCTTCCAAGGTTTCCAGCCTGGCAATCGTCGCAAGCGCCTTTTCGGCCTCGCCATCCAATATGAGCAGATGCGCCAGCGTCCTGAGAACGCTGGCATTTCCCGGCGAAAGCTGCGCGGCGATAAGCAGGTACGCAGCCCCCCGCTTGGCCTGCCCGTGGCAGCCGTAGAGATAGCCCAGGACATGCAGCAGATGGACGGTGTCACGCGGGTCGGTCAGATTTCGACTCCTTCCTGCATGCGGCCAAGCAGGTCACGATGACGTTCGATTTCATCCTCGATCAGCGTTCTGGCGAGCGTCTTGAGTTGCTCGCCGCCCTCAAGGTCGGGAACCAGGTTCGCTATGAAATGCTGTAGAATAGGTACCGAGCGGCGCAGGATGGCCGGCTCCGGAATGATGGGCATGACGAAATTGGTGAGTATATCATCCAGCGATTCTCCGGCCGCATGTCGAGAAGCTTGGAATTCCGCCGTTTCAGACCCTCCCGCGGCAGCGGCCGATTTCGTCCCCTGAGCACCCTTGGCGGTTTTATCGACGCCATTCATGCGTCGCCGGCTGATCGTTTGCCCGCGCCCGCCTTCGGCCTGATGCACGTCGCGGCCGGCGGTTTCCACCCTCGCCGAATCGAGGCGCGGCCCTTCTAGTCGGCGGTTCACGGATATTTCAGCGCGACTGTGGCGCCGCCCTTGGTCAGCAGAAGTTCCGTCTCGCCGATATGCTTGATGGTCCAGCCGTCATCGGTGAATGCGCCTTCGTGATAGCGCGCGCCGTCGGCTGCGATGACATAAGGCCGGTCGCCATACCAGATCGCCTGCAGCGTCAGGCGCGGCGCCTGCTGTGTGTTGCCGGTCATGACATTGGATACGAGGGGAACATGACCGCCGAAGGTCTGGTCGAACCAGGATTGCGTCTCTGTCCATACGCCTCTCTTGTCATCCGGGATCACGCCCGAAACCACAAGGCGCCCGGGCGATCGCTGGACGGTCAAGGTGTTTATGCCGGACTGATCGAGACGCTGTTTGAGCTGGCTTTCCGCATCAGCGACAGTTTGAATTTGCGCCGGCGATGAATCGTCCAGCACTTCCTGGCCGCGCTCCCCGGCGAAAGCCATTCTGACCGGCTGATCGTCTTGAGAAGATGCCTGTGGGCCAATGTCGGACTTGGCGAGCGAGAATCCGTTGGCGCCGACGGAAACGGCGAAAACGGCAAAGAGAACGCCCCCCGCGACCAGCATGGAGCGGTTGCCGATCGACCACCGGCTCGACGGGTGTCCCGGACTGACCAGCCGGATACGGGCGTCGCCGATGCCGATGACTAACGGCAACCTGCAGCGGCTGCCATGTCCTTGACGTATGATTTCGCCTGTGGCGAGCGCAACATCGCCGCCGACGGCTTCGACTTCAAACTGGTTGCCGTTGCGCCGCAGCCTGGCGTGTATCGGAGCGATGCCCGCATCCCTGAGGACGATGTCTGACTCGGTGCTGGAGCCGATCGTATAAAGCGCTTCAATCAGACGGAGCTCGGCGCCGGCATGAAAACCCTGCGTCACGCTGAGCGCGATGGGCTGTGCGGGTGACGACGACTGGGTGATAATCGATCGCAGCTGGCGCGCCGGCGCAGCGTCCAAATATCTGCCGATAGGGCTAGCGGTCATGCCACCTCATCTCCCGCCGATGACGATTTCGAATGCAGCCGGACAAATGGGCTTCAGTCATGCAAGTGCGCCGCCGCTTGCTGTCGGCGGCGCATAGGTTGAGCATCCTCGCGTCAGGCCTTCTCAGCCGATTCGCCGAGCGTCTTGGCGGTGCTCATCAGCATGTCATGCTGGGATTTCGCGATATCTTTTGTGATCTCCAGGTTAAACATGCGTTCCTGTTGTTTGATCATCTTGTCCAGGTTTTGTTCCGGTGACCCTGCAGAACCGGACGTAATGGGAGGGGTGGCAGCCATCATTGTCTCCTTGAGGGGCTGTTCAAGTTGCAAGCCCGGGCTCGTGCATGCGGTCCAGGACCTGCCGAAGCAATCTAGGACAGGATGATCGAAAATGAAAGTCCACTTGGAATATTTGAGGCTTGTTTGTTCCAACTGTTGCGTTTCAGGCGCTCACGGAGTAGCCTGACCGACGGGGTTTGATGGGGTAATGGGAATGGAAAAAGGTCCGTTGGCGGAGCTGTTGGTCGAACGGTTTGAGAATATGCCGCCGCAACTGCGGGTGGCGGCGCGTTTCGTCCTGGATCACCCCAAGGATGTGGCGCTGATGTCGATGCGCGAGCAGGCGCAGCAGGCCGGCGTTTCGCACAGCACGATGATGCGATTGGCACGTTGGCTTGGCCTTGAAGGCTACGAGGACATGCGCAGCCTTTATGCGCGCGCGCTGCGCGAGACGACAGCCGGAGAACCGGCCCGGCAGGGTGGCGAACGGGATGGCGATTCGGGATATTCGACAGCCGGGGTCGTTGCCGACTCTCTCGCTGCGCAGATCTCAAGTCTTGGCGAGTACGGCAACGCCATGCAATTCATCGCTGCCGCCAACCTCGTTGCGGGATCGCGCAATCTTTTCGGCCTAGGCTTGCGCTCGGCTTATCCGGTCGCGAGCCATTTCGTTGACATCATGTCGTTTGCGGCTGGCGGCGACCGCAATGTGATGCTGGTCGGCGAGATGGCCGGACAAGGCCTGCAAGCCCTTCAGCATGCGGGACGCGGCGACGTGCTGCTTGCCGTCGGCATGTCGCCTTACGAGCGCACAACGATAGAGGTGGCGCGCCAGGCGGCCCGGCAGGGCGTCGGCGTGGTGGCGATCACCGACAGCAGCGTCTCGCCGCTGACCCGGATCGCGCGGGAAGCGATCATCGTCACCTCGAATTCGCAATCGTTCTTCCGAAGCATGGCGCCGGCATTCGCTGCCGTCGAAATCCTGGCGGCGCTGACGGCAGTGCGGTCTGGGGCGAATGCGGCGGAACGCGTTAAACAGTCGGAAGAGCAACTTGCTGCTTTCGGCATTTATTGGAAGCTCCCTCGATAACGACAAGAAAGGTTGAAATCGGGACGGGCGTGACGGCGGCGGGCCGCCGGCAGCAAGTGATTTCCGGAGGTCGTCTAGATGGTTCGCCCGATAACGCTCGCCAAGCCGCCCCTCCAGACACAGAAGGTCAATGCCAACGCGGATGCCGCCCAGGTAGCACGGCTGGAGGTGCAGGCGGCAGCGCTGCGGGACCAGATCAGGCTCGCCAACAGAATGGGCGAGCGCGATTGGGCGGCACAGGCTCGCCAGGAACTGGCGCAGGTAAACACGCAATTGAGTTCCCTTCAGCCGAGCCCGGCAACAGCTCCGGCGGCGCCGGGCGTCAATGTCGCGAACGCGAGCAATGGCACATCCGGCAATGGCACGACGGTAACCCCGGCACTCTATGTGAACACCAATCCGGCAACTCCGGCTGTGACGCTGGTGGATCTCAATGGGAGTCCGGCCAAGGACAATCCCGCAGCAGCGAATACCGCCCGCGATATCGTCAACGACGTTACCGGAGGCAAAAGCATCGAGCAGATCGCGTCTGATCGCCACCTGACGCGCGAGCAGGTTATCGCCGCGCTCAGGTCCGGTGGGATGATCGTGTCAGACAGCAGTGCGCCAAACGGCGACACGCAGACGACGAAAATCACGGATGCCAGCGGCCGGACCGTCACACAGTTTTATGACTACCAGCACGACAGCTACTATGCGACAGTCCAGGAACAACCCGGCGGCGCGACGACGACCTCACCGATCCGGGATGGGCTCGGACGCAAGGAAACCACCAGCTACAATTCAGACACTGGCGCCATAACGACGCGCTACGAGGACGATCTCGGGACCGGAACCGTCACCGAACGGACGTCATTGCCCGACGGCGCATCGGTGGAAACGGTGACGCCGGGCGCTGGTCCTTCCCTGCCAATGACCACCGTCACCGGCCCGGACGGCCGCAAAACCATACTGGCGCCCTCCCAGGATCCAGGTGGGTCCACCACGCAGGACATCAACCACGATCTTGCCGACGGAAAAAGCATCGACCAAATCGCTAAGGAAAATGGCCTCACCAACGAGCAGGTGATCGGCGAACTGCAAGCCGCCGGCTACAAGGTTACGACCAACAACAGCAGCGACGCGCAGTCGGTCGAGCTCGCCGATCCGCGCACTGGCGGCAAGACCGTCTATTCTTACGATTATCAGCACGATGTACGCACCGTCACGACCACCGCGGACGGCAAGAAAACGTCGCTGTCCGTCGATGGCAACGGAACCGAAACCAAGACGGTCACCGACAAGGACGGTCGGGTGACCACGACCACCACCAAGAAGATCAATGGCGGCAAGCCTGTCGTGTACGAGGTCCAGCCGGACGACAACCTGACCCAGATCGCGCGGCAATATGGCGTCACGCTGGCTGACCTCAGGCGCACGAATCCGGAACTTTTCAGCTCGTCGCGCGACCCGAACACAATCCATACAGGCGAAAAAATTACCATCGACAACGGCACCCGCACGACGGTCGAGGTCACATTCAACGGCTATACGCTGACCACCAAGCCCGATGGCAGCATGACGCTGCACAACAACACCACCGGCGCCGACCTGAAGATCGAGGCTGGAAGCACGCAAGAGGCCCTGGCCAGGACGCTGCTGGCGGTGAACCCCAACAGCAGCGACCCCAAGGAGGCGAAGGAAGGCGAGGTCGTGAAGACCTTCGTCGAAGGGATCTTGGCAGGAGAGGCCTTGCCCGGTCTCATCGACGCCGCGGAAAAGGCCGGACAGGACAAACAGGCCCTGATCGACAAATACCACCTGGGTATGCCCGCCAAGCCTAAGCTTGACGGGCAGAACAGGGTTGTCGATCCTTTCGGCGATCCGCCGCAGGGCAACGCGCCCTCCGGGGGAAAGTGGATGCCGATGAAGATCGACGGCGTCTGGACCTGGGTCGACCCACAGGTCGCTCAGGCCATCATCGACGAGAACATCGCGCTGTCACGCGTCACCGAGATGCGGGCTCTGGCAGTCCAGGGACAGGAACAGCTCAATGTCGATATGCTCGATCCCGCCTACAAGGATGCCGTCGGTGGTGCGCAGACCATCCTGAACAAGGCGTTGGCGCCTCACGGGCTGCAATGGAACGCCCAGAAGCCGAAAGGCACGCTTGCCGATGCACGCGAGCGGGTGACCAAGGCCAACACCTTGCTGAAGAACGCGCAGGATGCCCGCGGCGAATATGAGAACGCCGGGCGCGTCCTCAAGGACGCCATCGCCGGGCAGGGTCCGCTGACGCCTCTTGGAGATCCGAATGCGCCGTCAGTCAGCGCGCGGGGCACTCCCGACCTTCATCCGCAACGCGATCAAAGCGTCGCCGACCACTCCGCTGTCGACAAGCTGTTTTCCGAGGTCGGCCTGCATCTGAGCAAGGGTGATAAGCTCACAATCGATTTCCTGGTCGGTCAGGCTGACCTCAACGGTGTTCCCAAGGACTCGAAGGAATACAAGGAACTCACGACCCTGCAGACGACGGCAGGCAGTCAGCTCGAACTGGCGCAGGCCTATCAGGACTATTTCGACGCCCATGCCAATGCCACGCAGGTCAGCGCGCGGCAGACGGACCTCGAGCAGAAGCTGTCCAACGAGTATCTTGGCGAACAGAAGTTCAACTTTGACGAGAAGTACAATCGCATTAGCGGCGATTACCTTGGGCACTACAAGAACTCGACGCTCGAGATCCGTGACGGCCAGCTCTGGGTCATCAACCATTTCGACGAGGGAACCACCGAACAGCAGCTGACCTACAGCCTGAGCGACAAGAACGTCAGGGACGAATATCGCGATCGTCAACTCAACAAGGACTGGCAGGCGCTTCTGGCCGGCTATGGTTCCAACGCGAAAGTCTGCACGGCAAATGGTCTGCAATCGGTAAGGTCCAGCGAGGAGCAGGCGGCAAAGAGCTTGAACGACGTCCTGGATCGCCAGCTCGGCAACAGCCTCGCCGATCTGAACGCCAAGCTGCCGATGCTGCAGACCAATTTCGACAATGCGCTGACACATCACAAGCCGGGATCGGTTGACGCTCCCGAAGGCACACTGCCCAACGGCGCGCAGCCGGTCGAGATCAAAGTCGGCGGACAGACGATCAAGGTGGCGCCGGACGTCGCCCAGAACTATGAGCAGAATGGGATCGACGCCCTGACCCAGGGCGGGAAGGCAATCTGGATCGACCTTGATACGGAAGATGACGATAAAAGTGGTCGCTGGGTCGATCCCGGACTGGCGGTCGCCAAGCTCAGGCTGGAGGCGACAAAACTTCAGATAAGTCAGATCGGGGATCTGCGCAGACAGTTGCAGGGCTTCAACGACTATCACGAGCTTCGGCTCAGTGAGCCGTCTCTGCTGGCCGATGACAACACCAGTGTCGACAAGACCTATCTGGACGAGCACGAGCAGCTGACGCTCGACGCCATGTATCAGCCGAGATTCCAGCAACTGCTCAAGAAAGGCTACGACAACGAATTTCGCGAGCAGCGCGGCACGGATCTCGATGAAATGGTGGCCCGGAAGCTCGGCCTGGACAGTTCGACCGATGACGGCCGCGACGCGATAGAGAATGTGACTGACGAGATCCGCGATATCGGCGGCGACAATCCGTATGTGCGCAGCGTGCCGATCTTCTATGTCGACGACCAGGTCGGAACGCAGCAGGTCACGCTGTTTGCGGTGCGCGACGGGGATGGCAACACCCGCTATGTCGACGCGACCGGCAAGAAGTTCGACGACCTCGGCGATTTCCAGGACAACAACAGCCAGTTCGGCGAGAACGGCAAGCTCGTCGTTCCCAAGGACCTCGAGATGAAGGCGGGACCCGACGGCAAGATCGCGCTCGACGTGGTCAAGGCCCGCAATGTCTCCGTCTGGGACAAGGTCGTCGATCCGCTGGTTGGCATCGGCACCGGCATTGCCACCATCCTGTCGTTCACGCCGGCCGCGCCGGTCGCGGCGCCGCTGGCCTATACCGGCGCGGCCTATCTCGGGACCAGAGCGGTCATAAACGAGGTCAACCACCTGGACCATGGTGGCGAGTGGTACGACACCGAGTCGTTGACCAACATCGCCAGCGCAGCAACCACCGTTCTGCCCATGGCTTCCAGCGGCCTACGCACGATCGGCATGGCGGCGAAGAGTGAGTCATTCCTGGCAGGCGTTGCTGCCAGTCCCCGCGCCTTCGCTGGCAGCATCGGCGCAACACGATCGAACTGGGCGTTGGCATCTGAAACCCGCACATACATGCAATCGACTGCCAGACTGAACAAGGCGGCCTGGGGGATGGATGTCGGCTCGGTGGTTGTCGGCTCGCCGTTACTGGCAACATCGGCCTACGATCTCGCCGCCAACCGAGACCAGATGAACGGTCTCCAGCTTGCCAACGCGCTTACGGGCCTTGGCACCGGCATCACCGGCACGGGGCTCGGCATCCATGGTCTGCGCACGATGCGGCCAGGAACGGGCACACAGGACCCCAACGCTCCCGGCGCTGATGCAAATCCGCCCGGCAGCGACGGACCGTTCCAGCAACCGCCCGGCGGCAAACGACCGTCGCAACTGGCGCTGGAACCCGGCCCTTCGGGACGTCCGATGAATGTCTACGAAATCGGCGCCGACGGGGTTTACCGGCCAACGGGAGAGCAGGTCTTCCACGACCCCAGCCTCCCGGTGATCCCGGGAGAAGTGATCAAAACCGATGACGTCGGCGGCAACGGCGCGACGGCGGCGCCGGTCCGCGATCCTGAAGGCTCGACCGCCTCAGGCATACCGCACCCCGCTGACGGCGACCCCATCGTCGTGCCGGGCGAGCCGACAGTAAAGGAAGGGCCGGTACGTCTTGTCTGGGATCCGCAGACACGCAGCTTCACCGGCATGCCGGATCGCGACACGAGTGGCTACGTCTACACCAGCGGCAAGGACCCGAAGACGCCATCGGCTTATCTCGACGGCCTGAGCGCCGAGCAGCTGATGAGCCGTTATGAACAGGAGAAAGGCTATTATTCGAGCCGCGAGATGGCCGAGCGCTATGGCCCGGATGGCGTTCAAATCCCGCGCACGCCCCTCCGCGAGACCTTGCCCGACTTCCGCGTCGGCGTCACCGTCCGGGTCAGGCTGAACACGGGCCAGGCGTTCGGGATCGGCTCGCCGACAGTTGCGGCCGTTGGCTTCGGCGTCGGCACCAAAACCGACTTCGGCATGATCGGATGGTCGATCCTCGACAGCGTCGGCCAACGCAGCCTGACGCCGTTCAAGGATGCCCTCGGCACCCAGGGCGTGGTGTCTTTCCGGGCACGGGAATACAGGAACATAACCAGCCTTCAGGCTGGTGTCTGGCCGGTATCCAATCAGACGGCCTTCCCGGTTCGCAGCAGCGACTTGTCCGCAGCGGCGAGCAAGGCGATATTCCACGATGCCAGCGGCTACGAGGCCAAGCCGGTCGATGCCGCCATCGTGGGGATGACACCCGACGGCAAAGGCACCGTGATCGAGATGATCTACACGCCCTCGCTGAGTGGCAAGGAGGTCAGCCTCGCGCCGGGCCAGCACGATTTCTTTGGCGTGCCGGCGGAAAACAGCTCCGGCCATGTCGTGCTGCAAGGCACGCTTCCTTTCGATCGCGTCATGACCGAGACCAAGGCCGGAATACGCCTGCCGATCGTGGCCAATCATGTCGCGGCAGTCGATCAGATGCCGCGCATCGGTTTCGAGAAGCGTCCTGAACTGCCTGTGACCGACACGCTGCGGCCGGGCGACGTCGTGTCGGCACAGGCGTTCGACCAGATCCAGTCGGCTCTTGGCGCGACAAAGCTGAAGGTCCAGTTCGCCGTCAACGACCCGGCCAAGGGATCCGAACTAATCACGGCGATCGGGCAGGGCGATGGCATCCGGTCGATTCGCGACCTCGTCAAGTCCGGTCAGATCGATCCATCGAACACGGTTTCCCTTGTCGATGAGCCGACACAGAGCGGACTGCGGCTTTCAGCCATACCGGGCAAGTCGCCTACGGCGGATATTGTCTTGCTGACGGGCGAGAAGGCTCGCGTCGTCAACCCCGAGGCGATGCTCGTCGACGTCATCTTCAACGACAGCAACAGGCTGCCGGGCGCGCTGGGTTTCAATCCGGACCGGATGGTCACGTCCGCGACCTACAAGGTGAAATCGACAGTGCAGTCTTGGATTCCGGCGCGTTTTCGCCCCGAGGGATCGCCACAGTCCCGCTACATGCCGAGCGCCGGCAACATCTATCGGAAACTGTACGGCTCGGACGGCACGCCCGCCACGCGTTACACGCTTTCAATGTCGACGCCGCCTCTGCCTGCAGGAGCGGTGGCTTACAGTGCCGAAGTGAGGTTCCAGTACAAGTCGAAGGCGGCCAAGACCGCTCCTTCGATCGCCAAGGGCGAAGACGCGACACTGACCTTCGATCGGGCCAATGGGCAGAGCGAAACGCTGACGGTCCCGGCTTGGCTTGCTCACGCCGTGCAGCCGTCGGGCGATGGTGCCGCGAAAGGCGTTCCGAAGGGAGGCAGGGCCTCCCTGGAGAAGTTCCTCGGCGAGTTGGAGAAGACGGCCAGGCCCGACCAACGCGCCGCGATAGAGCAGTTCCGGACCGAATTCGGCCCGTCGATCGTCGACGGCGGGTTCATACGCCAGGACGTTGCCGACGGCGTGCTGACGTTCCTGTCCTCGCAGGTAGGAAGCCGCCGAAGCGGCCCGATCCAGATAAGGGACGAGAACGGGCAATCCGTGACGGCCACTCGTTACGGACCGCTGCCAAAAAGCGCAGAGAACGTCTATGTGCCGCCGGCGGACGGGCCGCAAGCGCGTGGCGACGAACCGGAGTTGATGCACAAGTCGCATATTTTGTTCCGGGATCCGGATACAGGCGAAGCATACGTCCTGCCATGGACGCGCGGTGCCTCGGAGGACCATGTGCCGGGCGGCCAAGCGACGCCAACGGGAGAGGCGGCGCCGGCGCACGCACCCAGGAAAGCAATCGAGGCGGCTCCGCCGACAACCTATTCGCTGCAACAGATCCGCAACATGCGGCAGCCGGAAAAGTGGAAGGCAGGCGAGACCTATACGCGCGAACTCAACAGGTCGCTTGGAGAAGCCCATTTTCCGGTCGAGGCCAACCCGGACGGTCCCCATCCTGTTACCGGCCAGGGTGGGCGTTACGTGGATGCGCCAGTCTTCAAGAGCCAGGACGTGATCGAGGCGATCGAGGTCAAGACCTATCATCGCTGGACGACCATCAATGGCGTCGCCCAGATGCGCGAAGTTCCGCTTACGCCGAAGCTGCAGGAGCAGATCAACAAGGATGTGGCGCTGCGGAACGAGAACTCAGGCTATCAACCGCGCTGGGTTTTCCTCGATGCGCCGCCTTCGGCCGAGTTGCAAGGGGCGCTCGACGATGCCGGGATTGTCGGTAACATCTTCGGACACAACAAACCTGCCGCAACAACACCGCCGCCCCAACCCGCGGCGGTCAGAAGCGGTTCCGGCCGTGCCATTCAGCTCGAAGACGAGAGTGGCGAGGTGATTACGGCGGCAGTGCTGGGTACCGGGCCGAGGAGCCCGGAGCAGGTCCATGTTCCGCCCTCAGACAGCACGCACGTATGGGGCGATGCCCCGGAGATGGCGGACAAGACGCACATACTGGTGTACGACCCCGATACGGGCGAGGCCGTGGTGCTGCCCTGGATACGTGGAGCTTCCGACGGTCACGTGCCGGGAAGCCTGGGCCGTCCGGAAGAGAACAATCAACAGGCCAATGCCGCCGCGCAGCCTTTGCGCGGCAAGGGACAGTCGGCGTCGAACAGTCGGCCGCTCACCCGGGACGGCGTCAGGGCTACCCCGCTTGATCAGGTGCCGGATCTCGTCATGGGTGATTTCCAGCCGACCCAGGTTCCATGGCTGAAGCGCGAGCAGGTCGCCGAGCTGACCGAACAGCAGTTCGGCGACATGGATAAGGCCGGCTTGCTGCCCTATCTGACCAAGAGCCAACTGCGCGGCATCCCCAAGGCAAAGACAGGCTTTGTCAATATAGCGAGCCTCGGCGAGAAGCAGATTCCATGGCTGACAGAGGGCCAAATCCGGAATGCAACGGACCAGCAGTTCCAGGATCTCGGTAAAGCCAGTCTGACGTCGCACCTGACGAAACCACAGCTGCAGGCGATCAAGGGGGACAAGGTCCAGTTCGTCGACATGTCGACGTTGGGCGCGCGCCAGGTTCCGTGGTTCAGGCCCGGTCAGGTCGCCAAGTTCACGTCACCGCAGTTCAAGGACTTGGCGAAGGCCGGTTTGCTTAAGCATGTCACCGAGCGGCAGGTTCGGGCGATCCCCGAACCCATGGTCGGCTCCGTGGACGTCGCAAAGCTCGATCCCAGGCAGGTGCCGTGGCTGACCGAAAAGCAGATCCCGGTGCTGACCCGCGATCAATGGGGCGCCTTCACCATTCACCACACCGAGGCTTTCATCCAGCCGCAGATCGAAGCGGCGACACCAAATCAGTTCGGGGAGACGAGCCCTGGCCAGTTCCGCAAGTTCACGCCCGAGCAGTTCGAGTGGATGAGCGGGGACCAGAAGAACGCTCTCTCCGTGCTGCAGCTGACGACCTTCCGGGCGACCCATAAAAAGGCGATGATGCCGGACCAGGCCGCCAGCGTCGATCTGGCGCTGAGCCATGCCAGGATGCGCGAGAACGCTCAGGCACTCGCCACCTTTGGCGGCATGTCGACCACCTCTTACGTGCTGTGGAGCTCGCTGCCTCCGACCTGGACCGCTACTGCCGGAGCGGTGGCATTCGGCGTGCGGGGCTTCGTTTTCGGCGCGCAGGCTGTCTTCCCCAACGCGACCGCAAACCATAAGCCGTTCGGGCGGTTCCTCAATGCGCTCGGCGGGGCCACATTCATTGCCGCGGCGCCAGGGGCGGCGACTGGGATGGTCCAGGGGAAGGGTATTGTCGTCAACAGCACGTTCTCACTCGGCAATGTCGTCTATGGCACGAAGTCGATGCTGCAGTCGTTCACCGGCAGGCCGGTGATCCGAAACCTGGCCGAGTATCTGGCGGGTCCTGGCTATGTGCTCGGCTGCGCCGTCTACACACTGCACTCCTGGCCCGCGCCGATCGCCACGGTCGCCGGCACCATGTTCACGTTCGGCTGCGCGGAGTTCTGGGCGTCGGCGATAAGAACGGACCGGACGAATCGCCGTTCGGTGCCGCGAACCGACGCCGATATCGCGGCGGCTGCAAAGTCCGACAAACGATGGGCCACAGTGGATCGATGGACGCTGGGCATCACCTTCGGCATCGGAATGCTTCTCTTCTCTCTGGACTCCATGCTCGCGCAGCCCTGGGACCCGAAAACGACCGCTCCGCCCAATCCGAAGAAACCGGATGGCGATACGTCGTCCCCGCAGCCCGACAATCACTCGGATGTTCCAGGCAAGCCGAAGACCCCGCCCGAAGACTTCCCGCAACTCGTCGTGTCGGCGGATGACGGCCTGAATTTGCGGAGCCAGCCCGAGGACGATTCTGCCGTGGTGACGGTCCTGCAACCCGGCACGTTCGTCGAGCAGACCGCGAAGCCCTCGACCGATCCGTCAGGAGAGGCCTGGATACCCGTCGAAGGGTTCGGACCGGACGGCAAAAAACATAGCGGCTGGGTCTCCGGCGACTATGTCGAGGTTCATCCCGCGGGCAGCAGCAATTCGGAGGGCCGCACGAATCCAACCCTGGAGAAAGACGGCTATCGGTGGGTCGAAGTCAGGGACGGCGACAGCATTCGCCTCATCGCCAACGCGCATTCGGCCGACGTGGCGGATACGGTGGTGCTTAACATGGATCATATTCTGAGCCCGGATATGATTTTCTCCGGCGACCGCATCTACCTGCCGATTGCGTCGGTCGGCTGAGACGCTACGGGCTCAACTCCGAGTTCGTCGGGAGGCTGCGCCTTGCCGATTCTCGCGGCATATGCATGTGCAATGCAGCCGGCCAGCTTTGCAGCCCGCTCCGCTACAGGGTTGGATGGTTCAGAGGAATATGAAGCGGTGAACCGCAGGTCGGAGGGATGCCATTCGCAGTCGACGATGCGTAGCGCGCCGCTGGCAGTATGATCCTGGACGACTTCCCTGGGAAGGGAGGCGATGCCGATGCTGTTCAGCGTCATCGTGATGGAGGCGGCCAGCGAATTGGCCGGAAAGATACGCGGCGCCGCTTCAAGTTCGCCGCTCAGCTTGCGGTAAAGTTCGCTGTAGGGTCTCGTCGGGCGCGCATAGCTGATGATCGGGAATTGCATCAGGTCGTTCAGCGTCAGCTTTCCGCAGTTGGGCAATTTCAAGGACGGCGAGCAAACCCATACGAGCGGAAAGGAAGGCAGTTCAATATTCTCGATGCTGTATTCCTGAATGGGGCCCATAAGCACTGCAAGATCAAGCCGGTGGGACATGAGCTCGTTGCGAAGGGTCGTCGTCGTGTCGACGACGATATCGGTATCGACCAACGGATAGTTTGCCTGCAATTCCTTGAGGAAATCGGGAAGCCAGGTGTGCACGATGGTCTCGGCAACCCCGAGCCTGAGCACACCCGCTGTCTCTGAAAGGGAGTTTGCCGTCAATTGCAGCCGTTCGGCGACACGCAGGACACGCTGCGCCGGCGGCAGCAGGCGCTGGCCCTCGGCGGTGAGTCTTACGGTGCCGCTCTGCCTCTCGAACAGCTTCGCGCCGAGCGCTTCCTCCAGACCGGCAATTCGGGTCGATACCGCCGGCTGTGTTGTGTTCAAGCGTTCCGCAGCCTTCCGGAAGCTTCCGAAAGTCGCGACCAGGAGAAAGGTTTCGAGCTGTTTGATGTTGAAAGGGATCACGTTTCAATGCCGGACAATAATCTGGGCGCCGATCTTCACTCGGTCATATAGGTCGATAACGTCTTCATTTGTCATGCGGATGCAACCGGAGGAGTTGGCTTGGCCGACGGTCCATGGCTGATTGGTGCCATGAACGCGATAAAGCGTGTTGCCGATATAGAGCGCACGTGCGCCCAATGGGTTGTTCGGCCCTCCCGCGACACGCGCCGGCAATAAGCGGCCTTTCGATGCCTCCCTTAACCGCATTTCGGCCGGCGGCCGCCAATCCGGCCAGTCCTTCTTGCTCGAAATCGTGTCGCGACCGGACCATTCCAGCCCCTCCCTGCCGACACCGACCGCATATCGCAGCGCCTTGCCATTTCCCAATATGTAGTAGAGGCGCCGCTCCCTGGTGTTGATCACGATTGATCCCTTCGGTTGCGTCTCACCGAAATCGACGATCTCTCTTGGGATTGCCGACCATGCCGGCCTCATTTCGCCATCCGCGGTCTGGTCGGGAGCGGATGGCGAGACCAGCACATTTCGGGCTTGATCGTAGCTCCAGCTTCGCGGGTCGTAGCCGCTGTTCGATTGACCTTGCGCCGGCGCCATCGCGGCAGTCAACACGGCAGCAACCAGAACCGCTTCACCCAAGCCCTTGCCAAGGCGCGACCGGACCAGAGCCCAGCGCCAAGGAACGCCGGCCGGAGCATTCAAGCTCAAGAGCAGGTTATTGTGTGCCGCCACCGGGGCTGATCCCTTCAAATTCCAGCAACAAGCCGGCGACCGCGAGCCCTCGCTGCTCCGATTCCAGGCCGCACCATATCGCTTTGCTCGCTGATCGCAACATTTGGAACCAAATACACAAGTTCAATCCAATTGGACTTCCATTTTGACGACGCGCGCGATAGGGTGAATTTGGCGGGTAAACCATGAGACGGGCGACGCGGGGCCTTCGCTCCTCGTCCCTGCGATAGGACCAATGTTGACTGGACGCGGTACCTGCCATGTCGATCGGTTGTCGCAAGCCAGCGCTGCCATCATGGCCGGCGGGCTGGCGGCGATCATGACGTTCGGTCTTGCTGTTTCGCGGGCCGATGCCGCCGAGCCGCGCTGGCCGCAGGGTCCCTACAAATACATCACCATCGATCAGTCGGTGACGGATGCGCTTGTCGAACTCGGCCGCAACATGCGGGTGCCGATGCGTATCAGCAAGCTCGTCAAGGGACGTTTGAGCGCCGGCATGCCGGTTGGAACGGCGCGCGAATTTCTGGAAGAGATTTGCAATCGATACGGTCTGGTCTGGCATTTCGACGGCATCGTCATGAATGTCGCCACTGAAGCAGAGGTCCAGACCGAACTGATTCCGCTTGATGCCAACAGGGCCGCCGGCGCGGAAGACCGGCTTTCGCGACTGGGCGTCATCGATCCGAAGTTTCCAGTCAAGGTTTCCATGCAGGACGACGTCGTCTCGGTATCGGGGCCGCCATCCTATATCGAACTCGTCAGGAAGACACTCGGAGTTCCCGCCGCGCAAGGCGGCAAACAGGAGCCCGGCAAGGTCGCTTCGGTCCGCGTTTTTCGCGGAAGGCAGGCGGAGGCGCAGAATGTCCCCTCCGGAAAACCGACCAAGGAATAGGAGGGCAGCTTCATGCAGATCGCGCCGATTGGAGCCCTGGAGGCCTCGCTGGCAAGCTTGACCACCAGCATAGGCTCGCAACAGCAGATCACCGCCGGCGCGGCGGCGCAGCCGGGCAACCAGATGGTGGGTGCCAAGCAGGAAAAGCACGAAGCGGCGAAGCCCAACGCATCTGAGCGCGGCGATGTCGCCACAGGCGCGGGCCGACAGGTGGCGCAGGCGTCGTCGGGAGCCAATCCGGCGATGGCGGGCCAATCTTCCGGATCGGAGCGGGCAGAGCCGATCATCGAGCGCAAACTCTTCGACTATCTGGCCGAGGTGGAAAAGACCGGAGGGGGGGCAGCCGCGGATTCCTCGGCCCTGTTCGGTTCTGCTGTCCAGTCGCTGGAAGGAACAATGCAGCAGGTCCAAAGGGCTCTCGGCAAGGCGAACACACCAGCGCAGACCGAAACGGCCACCACCCAGGATGCCGCTCCGTCAGGCAAGGAAGCCGAGAATGCGCCGGCAAAGAATGCCCAGCAACTGCTCGAGCGATCCATTTCCGTGATGTGGGCAGCAGCCAATCTGGAAATCGTGACCAGCAGCGTGAAGGCCGTGACGTCGTCCACCAGCACGCTGATCAAGCAACAGTAGGCGTTGCGGAGTGTTCGTGCGCGAATTGGTCCTGCCTCGGCGGTCAGCGCTGTTCAATCGATGCGTCGCCGGGTGTCGCGTTGCGCTTGTCGTCGCGGGCATGCTTATGCTCCAGGCCTGCTCGGTGGAGCTCTATTCCAACCTCGATCAGCGGCAGGCCAACGAGATCGTGGCCACGCTGATGCGTCATGGAATTCCGGCTCAGCGGGAGGCCGGCAAGGACGGCAAGATGACGGTTTCCGTACAGAAGGGCCGTTTTGCCGAAGCCATGGCTATCCTCGACGAAAGCGGTTTGCCCAAACAGGAATTCCAGACGCTTGGCGAGGTGTTCAAGAGGGGAGGGCTCGTGTCCTCGCCGGTGGAAGAGCGCGCAACGATGATCTATGGCCTGAGCCAGGAGCTGTCGCAGACAATCTCCGACATCGACGGCGTGCTTTCCGCGCGGGTTCATCTCGTTCTGCCCGAGAATGATCCACTGAGGCAGCAATTGGTGCCGTCGTCCGCGTCGGTTTTCATCAGGCATCGCGCATCCGTGCCGATGAACGAGCTGGTCCCGCAGGTCAAGATGCTGGTGTCCAAGGGTATCGCCGGACTGACCTACGACAACGTCTCCGTCACGCTCATTCCGGTCGCCGCGACAGCCCCGGAGCAGGCATCCGAGCCAGGGTTCACAACTTTCCTTGGGCTCAGGCTGCATCCGGACAGCGTGGCGGCCGCGATGTGGCTGTTCTACGGCATGGCGGCGGCGATACTCGCGCTGGCTGCCCGGCTGGCCTACCTGCAGTGGTATCGGCGGCCCGATGTCTACGCCCTCGACGCTTCCGCAATGCCCGCGAGGAAGGCATGACCGGGACCGGTTCAGGGCAAGCCGCCAGCCCGGAATGGCAGGCATTTATCTCCGGCCTCGCATCCTATGCGGATGCGGCCCGACTCGCGGAATGCTTTGACGGTGCGATCAGCGAAGCTGCATGCCAGCGCATGCTGCAGTCGCAACGCCTGCATGAGCGGTTGTCGAAGCTTCTGCTCGAGCATTACCGACTCTCTCGCGCGGTCGATGAACCCTCGGATGACGTGGATCGGGCGATTGCCTTGTTGTCGGGCGAGGAGCTGGAGGACCTCGCCCTTCGCTCGGGCGCAATCTACTGGGCCGGCAATCTTGCCGCCGTCATTGACGGGCGCGAAGCCGATGCCTTGCAGGCGGCGCTTGGCGCGGATCTCTGCACCTTTGCGGTCGCCAACCGCGATCTGGCCGGTCCAGCACGGGCGTTGCAATCGCTTGAGGATATCCGCGTTCGTGTCTATGCCGACGGTCTGAGCTGCCTTGGCGGATGGTGCCAGGCAATGCCCGGCGAGACAGGTGCGCGCGTCCGCATCAAGCTCGTGCCGAACGAATTCGTCGACCGGACCGCCAAGCCGTTCATCGAGGTCGGCCCGGCAATTGTGCGCCGAGCGATGGGTTAGCGTAATGGCCGAAGCGGACACTGCGACAGCGGACACTGCGACCGTTGAAACACCAAGGCGCCCCCATGCCCGCATCCTGCGCGCCGCCGAGGCGCGCGCCTGGCAGGATGGCTATGCATTTCTCGATGCGGCGAGGCGTGATGCCCAGCAAATGCGCGAAGCCGCCCGGCGCGCCTACGCAGCCGAATACGCGCAGGGTTATGAGGACGGCAAGGCGCAAGGCGACGCGGATGCCAGCCGGCTGATCAGCGAAACCGCAGTCAAGGTGGATCGCTATCTCGGTGGACTGGAAGCCGAAGTCACCGGGCTTGCCCTCGAAGTCGTCAGGCGAATTCTGGGGGAATTCGACGTCGGCACACTTGTAGCCAAGGCCGCCAGACAGGCCGTGACCGAAATTCGCCGCGCCAGATATCTGAAAATCCGCGTCCATCCCGCTTCCGTGGACAGAGTTCGCGAGGAGCTCGACGCGGTCTTGCGCAAGAACGATCTGGGCATGATGGTTGAGATCGATGCGGATGATACGCTGGCGCCGGCGGCTTGCATCCTTTCGACCGATATCGCCGTCATTGATGCCAGCATTGACGCGCAGCTCGATGCCATCGCCGCTGCAATCCGGTCAAAGGCCGGGGCGCCGGCATGACGGGTTCGGCAATCGATATCGAAAGCCGTCTGGCTTCCATCATTCCGAATCTCCGTTCCGGCCTTCGTGACGATTCAAGCCGCCCCCGCAAAGGACGTGTGCGGCGGGTGACCGGAATGGTCATTCATGCGACTGTCGAGGAAGCCAGGATCGGCGAGATATGCGAGCTGGTCGACCCCAGAACCGGCAGGACGACCAAGGCTGAAGTCGTGGGCCTCATGGATGAGATGGCGGTCCTCGTTCCACTGGGCGATCTGGCCGGTCTTTCGAGCTTGACCGAGGTCATTGCGACCGGCAAGGATCAGCTGGTGCCCGTCGGACCCGGCCTTCTGGGCCGGGTGATCAGCGCGTTCGGTGAGCCTTTGGATGGCAAGCCGCTTTCACCGGACGGCATTGCAGGCAGCTACCCGGTCAATGCCTATCCGCCATCCCCGCTGGAACGCAGTCTGATTTCCGAGCCGATCCAGCTCGGAATCCGCGCACTCGATGGACTGCTCACCTGTGCGCGCGGGCAGCGCGTCGGTGTTTTCGGCGAGCCAGGGGTCGGCAAGTCTATCCTGCTTTCCGATATCGTCAGCGGCACCGACGCCGACGTTGCCGTGGTCGCTCTGGTCGGCGAGCGCGGTCGCGAGGTGCGCGAATTCCTCGAACGCCAGCTTGGATCGGAAGGGCGCGAGCGGGCAATCGTCGTCGTCGCTACTTCGGACCGGCCCGCCATCGAGCGCGTCAAGGCCGCCTATGTAGCGACAAGCATAGCCGAATTTTTCCGGGACCAGGGCAAGCATGTGCTGCTTGCGATGGACAACATAACGCGGTTTGCACGTGCGCAGCGCGAGATCGGCCTGGCCTCAGGCGAGCCGCCGACGCGGCGCGGTTTTCCGTCTTCGCTGTTTGCGGTCCTGCCGCGCCTGCTCGAGCGCGCCGGGCCCGGTCGCGTCGGATCCATCACCAGCCTCTACAGCGTTCTCCTGGAAGGCGACGGCACGCTGGATCCGGTCGCCGAGGAAATCCAGGCGCTGCTCGACGGCCATGTCTTCCTGTCGAGCGAGCTTGCGCAACGCAACCATTTTCCTGCCATCGATGTCCTGCGCAGCCGAAGCCGCCTGATGGATGCCGTCGTGCCGTCCACGCATCGTGCCGACGCCGGCCGCTTGCGCGAACTGCTCGCCCGCCATGCCGACATCGAACTGCTGCTGCGCGTCGGCGAGTACGAAAAGGGCAGCGATGCCGCTGCGGACGAGGCGGTAGCGAAGATCGATGCCATCAACGCCTTCCTGCGTCAGCCGTCCGCCATGCACGAGAGCATCGAGAAGACTCGCCAACTGATGCGGGAGATCGTCAATGAACGAGCGTGACATGATCGCTCGACTGCGCGACCTCAGACGCCGCCGCGAGGAGCGCGCAGAGGAAGAAGTGATCAGAAGGCGCGCCGCCGCCAACCAGGCCGCAAGGGACGTTCAGAATGCCGCCGACGCCGTTACGGAACATCTCCAGCGCACGGCTGACACTGAATATGCGGCCTTCGGTGCACTGGTTGGACAGCCAGTGAATGCTGCCAGCCTTCATCGGCTTCAGGGACGGTTCGAGGTCGCCGCCAGGAAGACAGGGCAGTTGCGGGAAGGCGAGAAGATGGCTGGCGTCGCCGAGCAACGACGGAAAGTCGAGTTGTCGGAAGCCCGCAATGACCACCGCGCGAGCATGAAGGCTGTGACCAAGCTGGACAGGCTGTCGGAGCAGCTGGCCAGACGCAACGCCCGTCGTCGCCAGGCCTTTGCCGAACTCGCAGAGGAAGAGGAGCGCGGGCAACCGCGCCTGTCCACAGAACGCTAGCCCAATCCGTGATCGTGAATATGGATGTGATGCCACAAGCCTTCGCGTCGGCGAAAAGGAAAGCGCGGGTGAAACCGGCGAAACGTGCGGCGACACGGTCGGGCGTCGTCGGACCGCTGCCGCTGGAACCCGTCGCGCCGGGGGACGTCGACGCGTTGAGCATCTTCTACCGCCGGCGCGCCCCTGCGGACATCACGATTGCAGGAAAGGCCATGGCGGTTAGGACCGTTTGGCCGGCGCAGCAGCCAGATGACGAGTTGGTATGCACCATCGAGTTCACGATCGGAGACACGATTGGCAGCTTGCGCTTGCCATTTGCTGTTGTCGAACGGGGTTTCGCCGGTGCTGTCGACCTGATCGACATGGAACGACTGACGCCCGGTCATGCCGCCCTGCTGTTGGAGGCTGCGTTCGAAGACGACCTCGAATGGATTGAGGGCAAGCTGGGCGAGGGGATCGCGATCACCTCGGTCGCGCGAGGAAATGCCATCTCGGGCGAAACTCCATTCGCTTTTGTCCTGACCGGCAAGGATGAAACGATAGGCTGCGTCTTGACCGCGAATGATGCCTCTCTGGCGGTGCGGATCGGTCGCGTTCTCGACGAGCTCGGCAAGATCAGCGCGCCGATCCCGGCCGAATTCCCGCTGCCGGTCTGCCTTCGGCGCGGCCCGCTCGCGATCACCCTTGGCGAGCTTCAAAGTCTGCAGGCCGACGATGTGGTGCTTTTCAGCGATGCGACTGAGGAGCGCATGGCGACGCTGGTCATCGCCGAGCGCCTTTTTGCGCCGGTGGCCCTGACCGCCGCTGGCCCGCAATTGCTCGCCGCGCCGACTGCAATCGCTGGATCGAATTGGGAGTGGACCATGAACCAGAAAACGTCGCCGCCTGACACCTTGGAAGAGTCGACTTTGGATGAATTGTCGGTTGCCCTGGCCTTCGAGATCGGCCGCACGGCAATGCCTCTCGGAGAAGTGAGGCAGCTTGCGCCCGGCGCCATCGTTTCGCTCGCCGATGTAGCCGAGGCGACTGTCGACATCCTGGCCAACGGCAGGCGTGTCGGTCGCGGCGAGATCGTGCGGATCGGAGAAAGCCTGGGCGTGCGGATCGTGCGCATGTTCGAAAATGCTTGATAACTCGCCCAATCTGCTCGGAATTCTGATCGCCGTCGGTGTGGTCGGGTTGCTGCCGCTGGCGGTCGTCACGATGACGGGCTTCCTGAAGATTTCGGTCGTGCTGTTTCTCATCCGCAACGCGCTTGGCGTTCAGCAGATGCCGCCCAATCTGGTGCTCTATGGCATAGCGCTCGTACTGACGGTCTATGTCACCACGCCATTGCTGAGCGAAATGTCGAGCCGGCTTCAGGAAGGGCAGGTGCAGTTCCAGACGACGGATGACCTTGCCAGGGCAGCACAGCTGGTCAGGGAGCCGTTGCAGCGCCACCTCATGAAATTCACCCAGCCGCAGGAGCGGCAGTTCTTTCTCGATGGGACGAACCGTCTGTGGCCGCAACAGGCGCGGCAGAATCTCAGGGACGACGATCTGTCGATTCTTGTTCCTGCCTTTGTCGCATCCGAGCTCACCCGTGCCTTCGAAATCGGCTTCCTGCTTTATCTGCCTTTCCTCATCATCGATATCGTCGTTGCGAACGTGCTGATGACGCTCGGCATGATCATGGTTTCGCCGGTCCTTATTTCGATCCCGCTGAAACTGTTCCTTTTCGTCGCCATAGACGGCTGGTCTCGGCTGATGCATGGCCTCATCCTGAGCTATGGCTGACGCCGCTGGAGGCTTTGCATGAGTAATGATTTCATCCTTGCGAAGGTCCAAGGCGCGCTTTTGACGGTATTGCTGGCGTCCAGCCCGGCGATCATCGCGGCGCTGGCGGTCGGCATTCTCGTCGGCCTTGCCCAGGCGCTGACGCAGATTCAGGACCAGTCGCTGCCGCAGACCATCAAGCTGGTCGTGATCCTGCTGGTCATCATGGTCTTCGGTCCGCTGCTTGGCCAGCAGATCGCACGGCAGGCCTCGACGGCGCTCGACGAGTTCCCCGTCGTCACGCGTTGAGGCACGCGGATGCCGGTAGAACCACTCTTCACCTCGGTCAAGGAACTTCAGTTCTATCTCCTGGCAGGCGCTTTCGCGCTCGCACGTATGACCGGGTTCATGCTCCTGATGCCACTCTTTTCGCGCGTGCCGCTGTCAGGGCTCCTGCGCAGTGGCGTGGCGCTGGCGCTGGCGGTTCCGGTCTTCCCGATGATCGTGAACAAGCTCATGAGCCCCGATGTCCCGACGACGATGATCGTGCTGTACATGCTCAAGGAGGTCGTGGTCGGGGTGACACTCGGGCTGGCCATGGGCATACCGTTCTGGGCGGCGGAAGCGGCGGGCGATATCCTGGATCTGCAGCGCGGCTCCTCAATGGGTGCGTTGATCGACCCGATGATGACCCATGAGACGGGGGCCACCGGCACCTTACTCGCCATTATCATGGTCACGCTCTATCTTGCAGCCGGCGGCCTGCAGCTTTCCTTGACCGGCCTCTACGACAGCTACGGCCTTTGGCCGATCGACCGCCTTCTGCCGGTGTTCAGCAAGGACGCGGCCGGGATATTCCTCGGTCTGCTGAACCGCATCCTGGTGATGGCGCTGACCCTCGTTTTCCCGCTCATCATCAGCATGCTCTTGTCCGACATCGTGTTGGCCTTCCTGGCGCGCGCCTCGCCGCACCTCAATGTTTTTGCGCTTTCGCTGGTCGTCAAGACGCTCGTCTTCAGCCTCGTTTTTGTCCTCTACGCGGCGTTCCTGCTCTCCTACATGAACCTCGACCTTGGTTTCCTACGAGAGGCAGGCCACCAGATAGAAGCGATCGGCTGCCTAAGCTGTCAGTGAGAGTCAGTATGTCTATGCTAAAATTCTAATGTTGTAGTCTTCGCCGACTAACCAATAAATACAATTTATCGAAGAGAAAAGATTTTTGCAATTTGACAACCGGACGGATCGCCGATGATCTTTCGCATCTTTCGATGCGTCTGTGAAACGTGCATATTTCCGGAAGCCATGCCTCGCCAGACAACTTCATTGTTCTATGACAATTTGCGACTGGTCGATGCGGATAAGCTGCGCAGTCTGGTTAGGACGGGTGCCTATGAGGGACATACCGGAGGGCTTGCGAGCGGCAAGCTCCAGGCCAATGTTGTGATTGTGCCCCGTCGCTTTGCTGTCGATTTCCATCAGTTTTGCGTCCGCAATCCCAAAGCCTGTCCGCTGGTGGGAGTGAGCCGCGCCGGCAGCCCATTGCTGCCAGCGCTGGGTGATGTCGATATCCGCACCGATGCTCCCCAGTACAATGTCTACTACTTCGGGGAAGTGATCCGTCAGAAGACGGATATTATCGACCTGTGGCGGGATGACTTTGCCGCCTTCGCGCTCGGCAGCGCGCTTACCATAGAAGCGGCCCTCATGGAAAAGGGCGTCAAGCTCCGCAGCAACGGCCCCGGCAAAGCGCTTCCCAAGTTTCGGACCAAAATCAAGACGCGCGGCGCAGGA
The DNA here is from genome assembly GCF_029674545.1 of Mesorhizobium sp. WSM4904. Classification (NCBI taxonomy): domain Bacteria; kingdom Pseudomonadati; phylum Pseudomonadota; class Alphaproteobacteria; order Hyphomicrobiales; family Phyllobacteriaceae; genus Mesorhizobium; species Mesorhizobium sp. WSM4904. Next base: position 3,160,644 of record NZ_CP121354.1, read on the forward strand.
CCGTTTGGCGGCGAGATGGTTGTCTCCATGCGTCCCATAAGAAGGTGCGATGTCGACAAGGTTCGCGCCCTCACTGCACGCTTCCCGCTCGCCCATGGTTCTCCTATCCATGTGGGCGAACCATCGATTATCGGAGTGAGAGATCTGACCGCTCCCGACTGGGGTGATGCGGTCGAAATCATGGAAGGAGAAGTCCCGGTGTTCTGGGCCAGCAGCCTGACCGCGCAAGATGCGCTTGCTCGCGCCGAACTCGCGATCTCGATCACGGTATCGCCAGGGCATATGTTGATCACCGACGTCGACGCAAAAGCGGATGCGAGCACTTTCGGGGTTTGATAGCAGGGTTCCGGCTGCGGCATCGGGCCCCAATTCGGTATTCCGCTCTTCGAGATTGTCGATCCTCGGAACGCCCGATTGTTAGTGGCGTTGCACCTCAAATAAGTTCCCTAGCTGGAGGATGCGATATGGAAGGGTTCAAGCCCGAAGACAGCTTTCGGGGCGACGTTGCAAGGCGTTACGACGATGAGCTGCGCGGCGATGAGGACGACGAGACGGTTCTGTTCCTGCCCGAGATCGCGGCCGGACGGGATTGCCTGGAGTTCGCGATCGGCTCGGGGCGAATTGCCTTGCCACTGGTCGCCGCCGGCCTGCGCGTCGATGGGATCGAGCTTTCGTCCAACATGATCGAAGGGGAACTGAAATCTGAGCGATGACGGCCTCGCGTGAGTCGCGCGAGGCCGTCATCGCTTCGGCGAACTGTCGTCGTCCAGCGTCCAGCGACTGCGGCTCCGCCCGGAGCGCGGCTCCTCTCTGAGCGCTGCCTCCAGTGCGGTACGGTGGAGGGCGATTGCTATCTACAGCCGGGCCAATTGTGTTGCGGTCGAAAGCCCGCCTCGGCTTGACCGCCGTGCAACTCGCCCGACGGTCGGTATTCATTGCCGATTGGCGCTTCAGCGTACCACATAGACGATGCGGCGCGTCGATGGCTCAACCAGCACCGGTCGATTGTTCACATAGACATATCTGTACCGGTAGTTCGGGATCTTCTGTAGGGCTACCGTGTCAGGCAGTGTCGCGCCGGTGACAACCTTGCCTTGAAGGTAAACAGGCTTGACCCGATGCGCGCTGATGTAAGTGCGCACCTGTTCGGGCGGATTGATCACGGTGCCGGCTGCACCGCCGCCGACGATCCCCGCCGCGCCGCCCACAGCAGCGCCTACCGGTCCTCCGATGATGGCGCCGGCGATCGCGCCGGTAGCGCCGCCGGCGACGGCTCCGGCATTAGCCTGATCGCGAGGAGGTTTCACGACCGCGATGCCGGAATTGGCCGGCCGCTCGGTTAAGACGACCCGATTGCCGCCGAATTCTGCGGTGACGTAGTCGGAATAGACCCAGCCTTGACCACCCGCCTCGGCGATGGTGCACCATTTCGAGCTTTGCAGGCAGCCGTTCAGCGTGGCCGTCTGGCCCGCCCGCAACACGCCAATGACCGGATACTGCGAGCCCGGGCCGGCACGAACGTTAAGGTTTGTAGTGGCGGATACGGGAGTGTCCGCAAAAGCTGCGCCAGACAAGGCGACAAGCGCGCCTGTCACTGCAGGTAACAAAAGCCTTCTCATCGTTCTGTCTCCGTTTCATGGTTCCCTCAGAGCCAAAAACGAGAAAGAACCGTGTGCGTTCCGACTAGCGGAATCGCTGAACGGATAGATTCCAAATGTTATCATTGGGTTCGCTCTGCCGCTCCCGCCGGCGTCATATGATCGGGGTGCCATCATCGGAGTGGCCTTGCCGCACGTCCCCGCGCGGTCGGCCGTAGAGCCGTTTACACTGATCGCTGGAACAGCCCTCGTCGCGAGGGCAAGCCGGGCATCTCTTGAAATGACGGCGTTACTGACGCTATATAGCGTCATAGTTTCTGGCAGTGCACGGAGGTGCTGCGATGGGTCTGGCACAATATGCGGATGACGGATTGTTCGCACCCAAGAAGATTGCGGAGGCTTTCCGCACCACGAGCGAGGAGATCGCACGTACCGCTGGTCTGGGCAAAGACGCGGTCCAGCGCCGGGAACGGGTGCGCTCAGACAAGACGCAGCGCCGCCTGCGCGAAATGGTGGAAATCGTGAACAAGGTCGAGCCGCGATTTGGCTCCGCGCTCATGGCCTATGCTTGGTATCGGTCCGAGCCGCTGCCGGGATTTTCGGGGCAGACGGCAATGCAGCTCGTTCGGGAGGGTCGAGCCAATGAGGTCCTCGACTTCATCGACGCGGTCGATGCGGGGATTTACGCCTGACGATCGCCGCCATCACCTATTCGGGCCGGCTCTACCGCGCCCTCAATCCGGTGTATGCCCGCGAGCCTATGTCGGGACGCGGTGCCGAGCTTTATGGAGGGCGTTTCAACCCCAAGGGGATGCCGGCGCTCTACGCGTCGACCTCGGTCCTGACGGCTTTGCGCGAAGCCAACCAGGCGGGCGATCTGCAGCCGACGACGCTGGTCGCTTATCGTGTCGAGATCGAGGCCGTCTTTGATGCGGGCGACGCCACTGCACTTGCAGCAATGGGTCTCGATGCGACGGCCCTCGCCGACCCGACATGGCGCGATCAGATGAGAGACCATGGCGAGGCGCATACGCAGCGATTTGCCCGTGAGCTGGTCGCGCAAGGCTATAATGGCCTGCTCGTGCCGAGCTTCGCCAAGGGCGCCGCAATCGGCGACTCGAATCTCGTTCTGTGGCGATGGGGTGACGCTGCCCCATCCAGGCTCGAGCTGATCGACGACGAGCACCGGCTCGGCTGACCTAGACTAGCCGGCCGCTGCCCGCGTTGCCGCGGCGCCGCCGCGACATTTGGAGACGGCGTGCGATGCCCTCCCGGCAAGCCACCCTTTTCCAGCTAGGTGCTCAATATCCGTTCTGAAAGCGCCTTCTTCAGGTCTCCAGCAAGCCATCCTTGGCAAACAGATGCTGCGGATCGCGACCCGCAAGCAAACGGTCCAGCAGCTCCTTCTCGATTGCCACATCATGGCCTCATGCACCCTATCTCGCCTCGCTCCACGCCTTGGCTTCAGGCCCTTCAAAGAGATGCAGAACTGCTTTCGCAATTATATTCTTGATCAACAGGCTCAGCGTAAGCCGAGCTGAAGGAGCGATTGCATCGATCGTCAGAAGGTGAGGCCGCGTTTTCAGCGATCTTAGGTCGGCTTCTTGCCCGCATATCCCTCCTGCTCAAATCCAGTGTACGGTTCTACAATTCGTATTCGACTGGGGTTCTTGGAAGCTTTTCGAACTTTCTGGGTAGCGCCTCAGCCCGAATTGCGGGTGCTTATGGACAAAGCAGGATACTAGATCGGTTTTTGGACGGTTTGTAAGGCACCGACTAATGGTGTGCGCGCTGTTCAGATAGCGCGCGTCAGCACGCATCTCCCAATAATGAACGGCAGCTTTGCGCCTTCAGATCAAGCTTTGAAGTCCAAATTCTCGGACGCTCGAAGCAGTCATTCATTCGCAACACGGCACACGCGTGCCCAGCCCTGCAGCTACGGAACCTCGGGCTAAATATGAAACTAAAAGATATCGTGCCCTGTCGGCCGGCGTCCCCACCGAAGAAATCACTCGGACCATGTGGGTCAATCATGAAGCCTCGTGGCATTGGTTACTCAACGTGGGTGCGGACGACAGCCAACTCTGAGTCAACGCATTCTCTCCATCGTAATTTTTCCTGAACACCCGCTGCCAGCTCCGGTCCCCTTAAATTTGCCGGTTCCGTTGTCACCCCTTATGACGCCCGTCAGGATGTTCCCGCCTGTCTTTCCCTTATAAACAAATGTGTGTTTGATATTGACGGCACCACTACTGGAAATACTTCCCGTAAATCCGGAGCTGGACGATACGTTGCCGTCATTTATGAAGACGGTTGTCGAGAGTTCTCGCCAATCGCCGCAGTCCGTTGTTGCACGTCTGATTAATGTCCATGTGCCATTAAACGCGCTTAGACCGCTCGCCTGAGGCACACAATGATCGTCCTGCACCCTCATCCCGTTGTCGCAAGTAAGCGGGCAGACACGGCCTCGGACCGCCCTTAGCCTTTCCAGAATTTCTGCCGTCGGTTCCAGCGATGCCAGTCTGACGCCTTGGCGATCCGCGTAGGCCTGCAGCGCTTTGCGGCTGCCGGCCCCCCAGTCTCCGTCAGCCCAGCCCCAAAGGCACCCTATGCGCAAGAGTTCTCTTTGGGTGGCGCGCACAAGTTCGCTTGGGTCTGTGGCAGGAGCGGATGACTGGACGAGCGGGTCGCGATGTTCAAGGCTTGCGACTTCCGTCCCCTTGGCATCGTCGGTTGCGTTGGTGGCGCGTCCCGCCTCCGGCAGGTGCGCCACCTGCCGTTCCGTTTCCATGCGCTTGTCGATCGCGTCGATCTTCAACCTCGCAAGGGCGGCAAAAACGCCGCCCGGAAATTGCAGCAAATACGCCTCGAAGAAGCTCTTGTCGGTCGCGTCCTTGATAGTCGCCCAATAAGCAAGCTCGACGGCGTTGTCGGGCGACGCAGACTGTGAAGTGGGGGCAGATACCGCTTTCGGTTCTGTGGGGAGAGGCTTCAACACGACTTCGCCGGTCAGCGACGAGTTCTCCCACGGCACTTGCTTGCCATCCGTGGCCGCCAGAACATCGCGGCGCACGTCGATGAGTTCGCGCATGATGTCCTCGCCCGGTGTGCCGAGGTGAGCGACCAGTGCGCTCGTGAATGGAGAATTCCGCCCTGCTCCGTCCATGGCGACATTGCCCGGTTGCGTCGCGAAAGCTATGAGCGAGCCGACTCCGCTGCCAAGTCTGGCCAGACCCCGGCTTACGGAACCTGAGCGGGTCCCCATCGAGCGGGAAAGCTTCTCGGCGAACGGATTGTCCCGGCAGGCATCCAGGAAGATGAGGTTTACCTTGGAACTGCGCTCCATCGCTGAAAGTACGAGGTCCATGGGAAGTGCCTCGAAGTCGAGGTCATTGTAGCTGGATAGCTGGGCGTCGACCGGCACCATGTAGTTGTTGCCGTTCACCTGCAGGCCGTGCCCGGCATAGAAGAACAACGCTATGTCAGCGCCGTCGAGCTTTTCCAGGAACTGGCGCACCGTACGACGCATGTCCGAGAGGTCGAGGTCCTGGCCACTGACAACCTCGAAGCCAAGGCTTTGAAGCTTGGCATTCATGTCGGACGAATCGTTCTTCGGATTGGCGAGTTGTGCGGCGTGCTGGTAGGCCGAATTGCCAATGACCAATGCCACCCGCTTCTCGGCGGCTGCCTGTCCTGAAACAGCAATAAACAATAAAACCAAGAGAATGATCGCGCTGCGCATGGCAGAAACGGCTCCCCAAGAAACTGTAGCAGAGGCTAATGCAACCGAAAAGAGCTAGGCCCCTGGCAGCGGACGAGTGGCCTGCCTTGGCAGATAGCGCTCAGGTGCTGGTCCGTGCATTCCCATGCGAGCGGGTGACAGTTTGCTTGGTAAAGGTGAACGGCTATGCTCGCAGCGAGTAGCGCTTCCTCTGGCTTAGGGGGCTATTTCGGGGTGCGAATACTTAGAGGGATCGTCAACCTCCCGCGAGATGGCATCGCCGCCTCGCTCGCCTATCTGGTTATGCTGGGCATCTCGACTGCTCTCGTGTCACCGCCGTTGGAGAATGTTCTGCGCGATGTGATGATGGTCTCTATCTCGCCATTCACGCGCGCTCCTCCCAACATCGTCGTGGTCGCAATAACAGAACAAACCCTGGAGAAATTTCCATACCGGTCACCGCTGGACCGCGGGTTCCTAGCCGAGATCGTGGCCCGGATCGAGCAGGCTCACCCTCTTGTCATCGGTATCGACCTTTTGTTCGACCAGCCAACGGAGCCGCAAAAGGATGCTCGGCTGGAGAACGTTATCGAAACCGCCGCTGTGCCTGTGGTGATCGGCTCGGCGTCGCGCGCTGATGGCCTCACCCCGAGGCAGTTCGACTATCTCAACGCGTTCGCTCCATCTGCAAGGCGGGGCCTTGCCGCGTTGTCGCACGACAATCTCGATGGCGTGATCCGCGGGGCTTTTCCCGGTCGACAATCGAAAGAGGGCTGGACGCCGAGCTTTGCCGCCGCGATTGCAGCATCCACTGGCGTCAGTCGCGGCCGCAGGACGGAAGAAATGGTCTATTACCGCACGATCAACGGCTTGCCCTTCAACTTTCCAACCTATCCGGCGCAAGCCGTTGCGCTGGCACCGTTAAGTTGGTTCGAGGGGAAATATGTTCTTATCGGCCTGGACGCGCAGCAGATAGACCATCATCCAACACCATTCGCATTGTTGGGCGGCGCGCAAACCGGTGTTCTCCCTGGCGTCGTCATCCACGCCCACGCTTTGGCCGGGCTCCTGACTGGGGACAGAATAATGATCCCCACGTCTGGAGTGGGCTACGCGCCAATGCTTCTTGCCGGGCTGTTCTGCTTGTGGCTCGTTTCGCGGCCGATCCCGGTGGTCTTCAAACCCGTCGCGGTCGCCGGTGCGGTGCTGCTGGTGTGGATCGGCGAGGCGTGGGCCTTCGCGAGGTTCGCAATCCTCGTCCCGATGGTCGCCCCAGCATTGCTCGTGCTCGGTCTGTCGGCGTTCGCTGGCTTCCTGGCTTGGAGACGGGACGCGAACGCTCGCCTCTTCATTCAGAGCGCGTTCTCCAAATACGTCAGCCCGGCCGTCGTTGCTGAGATCGTCAAGGAGCCCGACGCTCTCCATCTCGGTGGCGAGAGGCGCGAGATCACCTGCGTATTCACGGATATCGAGGGATTTGCATCACTCAGCGAAAAACTCGCGCCAGAGGTGCTCGCGGAGATGCTGAACGAATATCTGGACGGACTCTGCGAGCTGTTCGTCATGCACGGAGCGACCATCGACAAGGTCATCGGGGATGCGGTGGTCGGCTTCTTCGGAGCTCCGGCAGAGCAAGATGACCAGGCGGACCGGGCGGTGTCCTTCGCGCTGGCTGTGCAGGATCTGACGCAGCGGCTTCGAGAAGGAGGACGAGGCCATTCATTCGGCGCCACCCGCATAGGTATTCATGGCGGGCCAGCAATCGTCGGCAACTTCGGGGGAAATCGGTTCTTCAATTACACCGCCATCGGAGACACGGTAAACACCGCGGCCCGACTGGAAGGTGCAAACAAGTACATTGGCACCAAAAACTGCATAAGCTCGGAAGTTGCGAAAAAAGCAACGCGCTTCTTGCTGCGCCCTGCAGGAGTTCTGCACCTTAAGGGCAAGATCCAGGGCATCGAGGCCTTCGAGGCAATGAGCCGTACGTCAGAAAATACGATACTTTGCGAAGAATATGCCAAGGCGTACGCCCTGCTTGCCACCGACGACAAGCTCGCGACAGTGGCATTTGAGAAATTGGTCGCAAACTACCCGCAAGACGCTCTGATCGCTTTTCACCATGGCCGTCTTGCAAGCGGACATTTCCGGGCAGACATTCATCTTGCCGAAAAATAGGGGCCATGATGAGCTTCATGCGTCCGATCTCGCAAATCACCTCTCTGACCCTTGCCGTAGCCCTTGTCGTGACGGCGCAATTCGCGGTGGCCGGCAGCCAATATGTGGTCCTGTCGACTGAGCCGGTTGTGGATGAACTGCCGCCCGGCAAGGTTTTCGCGCCAAGCGACGTTATCAATGTGCCCGCCGGTACGGTCGTCACGTTGCTGGGCGAGGACGGCAGCGTGAATCCCATTTCAGGGCCTGCTGCCTTCGTGGTCACTGAGGATGCCTTGACGTCCAAAAGTTCGCAGGCGACCGGCGACGGACAGGCTTCAAATCTTGCGCTGATAGCGAGCCTGTTGACCAATGAGCGCCAGAGAAGCGAGTCTATCGGAAGCGCACGCACCACCGCCGACCAATCCAGACCAAGTGGACTTGACGATCCCTGGGCGATCTCCATCGAAGAATCCGCTCCCGGCTGCATCCGCAATGGTGAGGTGGTTCTTGCGCGCCGCGGGATCGGCAACAGAGCAGTGTTCTCGGTTCGCTTCGGTGGTGGACAGGCTTTGACCGGCTTGATCTGGAACGCCGGCAAGCCCACTTACTCTCTTCCGGACCCTATTCCCGCCGGTGTAAAATCTTTTGTCGTCGAGACCAACAAGACATCGGCTTTGATCGAAATAAAGGTGTTTCCGGAAAACGCCGTTCTCGAGAATCCGCTGGAAGTTCTTGGATGGATGGTGAGCAGCGGTTGCAAACGCCAAGCGCTGGCCTTTGTGCATCAGCTTGTGACGGAACAGCGGTAGCTTGCCGGCCAGGAGCCGTGCCGGGAACGACTTGCTGGCCGGCCTGACCACTGGTGCAAGCGTGCCCTGAGCCTAACCGGTCGGCTCTGTGTTTCCCGTAAAGTTTGTTCCTCTATCTATGATGGCCAGCGCTTGATTGCCTGGCCGGCACCTCGCTGATAGCCTCGCCTGTCAGAATTGGGAGGGGAGCATGAAACGGTGCATTCTCCTGTTTGTGACGTTGGCAGTGGCGCTCTTTGCAGGTTCCACGCTGGCCGACAGGTTTCCCGCCGGTTTCAACAACAATGGCCTCAACGGCCCATTGAGGCCGGTGACGAAGGGCGGCATCACTACTTTCCAGATATTCGACCGGAAATGCAGCAGTGTGGACTACGGTGACGGCCGTGGCGAGAACGACTGCCACAACGGCAACGTACGCTCCACGCTAATAGGCCCTGACGGCAAAACGGGCGAGAGCATGGAGTATCGCTTCGATCTATGGATCGATCCATCGTTCACCTACCCCGGCTTCTACAACGACCATGCTATAGGCTTCCTGCCGGGCGCATTGGACAGCCGCCTTCGTATCGCCAGTTGGGAGGGGCCGTTCATTCACAACTTTCTTTACATGCTGAAAGTAGACGCAACCAAAGGCGTTACCTTCCTCGGCAAAGAATGCCAAGCGCCGGCGCGCTTCGGTTCCTGGGTGGCCTTTTCCATGAAGATCCGATGGGCAGCCGACAGGACGGGCTGGATCAGGGTCACCTGCGACGACGAGCTAATCTATTCCGCCGACAGCGTCGCTACCAATCAGGCACCGCATTGCTACATCACCAATCAGTGCGAGCCCGGTGTTGCGAAGAATCCGAAGCGGTTTACCTTTTGTCTCGGTCCGGTGATGGCGGGCTTCGGTCCCGAATGGGAAAAGTACGGACTCGCGTCACAGTTCACTGCGATCCAGCCTGAGGGTATCACTATCAAGATGCGCAACCTTTCGGCAAAGAAAGGAGCCAAGCCGTAAACCAGTTTGTGTGCCCGGTGATTTGGAATGAGCGCCCTGCCGCCCCCTCCTTCAGTGTCGCGCAGATCGCTGCGCGAACCCGCAATTGGCCCGCTGCCCAATTACCTTAGGCCATCATTCGCTTCTTGGTAGGCTATCCCGAAAGCTGACAGTCCAGTTCCGGCCCAAACGGTCGTGCTAACGCCTTGGTCAACATGTATTCACGGCCCTTTTGGAGGTTAGGAAAGAGTCACCGACTGCATTGAAAACTACTCCTCTTCCTGATCTCTAGGTTCGCCCGACCATACGAGAGAATACGAGGGATATGGATTGGCTAACCATCCGCTAAACCATTGATTTTCTTTTTGAATCCCACACCCTCGGCGACTAACAAAATCGTTACAGATCAATATCTTACAACGCCGTTCGCCAAAGTTGATTCAAGAAGCTGGTCCAGCCGCTCGCCGACCAATGGCAGCTTTGCGCTCCATCCCGGTCGTTAAGCTCAGCTTCTGCATCATCCTGAAGCGGACCTTTCAGACCCGAACGGAGTCAATGGCCCGTTCTGGTCCAACGCAGACGCCGAGTAAGGGGTAAAGTCGTACGCGCTATCCTACCGAAGCGAATGCCAAGCCTGCACATTCTATCACCGGATCTGGAACCCGTGCGCGAGTGGATCGCGGTCGTCCACGAATATGGAGTTGTGACCGATGATCCGGGCCCAGCCTCCGACGCTCGGCCTGATGCCCTTGAAGGGGCCGATGTAGACCTCTGCTTCGACACGACCCTCGAAGACGGTGCCGATCAGGCTTTCCTGGCGAAAGGCATCGCCGACCTTCAGGCGGCCCTTGCCATGAAGCTGCGCCATACGAGCCGATGTCCCCGTGCCGCCCGGCGAACGGTCGATCGCCTTGTCGCCGTAAAACACCGCGCCACGGCCATCGGCATCGCCTGAAGGTTTGTCGCACCAGATGGCGTGGTGCACTCCGCGTATCCGCTCGTCCTCGGGATGGACCGGATCGCAGACGGGCGCCAGCGCGTCGCGGAGACGCCGGCTGAGGTCAACGATGTCGCTGGCCGACATGCCGTTCAGACCTGGCCAGTTCTCCTGCGGCTCGACGACCGCGTAGAAATTGCCGCCATAGGCGATATCGACGACGAGCCGGCCGAGGCCGGGAATGTCGACGCCGACATCGGCCGTATGCAAGTAGCTGGCGACATTGAACATGCGCACGCTTTCGACGAATTCGCCGGGCTTCTTGTACTCGATGTCGACTTTTCCCGCCGGGGTCTCGATCGATAGCCTGCCTGGTATGCGCGGCGTGACGAGCCCTTCCTCGAGCGCCGCGGTCACCAGGCCGATCGTGCCGGCACCGCACATCGGCAGGCAGCCGCTGACTTCGATGAAGATAACGGCGAAATCGCAATCCTCGCGATAGGCAGGATAGATGATGGCGCCCGACATGATGTCGTGCCCGCGCGGCTCGAACATCAAGGCCTGCCTGATCCAGTCATGGTTGCGCACGAACAGTTCGCGTCGTTCGGCGATCGGGACATGCGGCAGCAACGGACCGCCCCCGGCAACGAGCCGAACCGGATTGCCGCAAGTATGGGCGTCGATGCAAAAGAAGCTGCGGCGCATGATCTCTCCCTTCAGGCAGACTTTGCTGCGCCGGGTGCGCGGCTGCGCTGCAGCGCGCCCCGCGACAGCCGGTCGAGGAAGATGGCGATCGCGACGATCGAGAGCCCGGCTCTGAGGCCGAGCCCCATCTCCATGCGGGTCAGCCCGCGGGTCACCTCCGCGCCGAGTCCTCCCGCGCCGACGAGGCCCGCCAGAACGACCATCGCCAATGACAAGAGAATGCACTGATTGAGGCCGACCAGCAGCGTCGGCGTCGCCGAAGGAATCTCGATCTTGAATAGGATAGAGCGTGGCGAGGCACCCGTAGCGCGCCCGAGCTCCAGAAGGTCCTTCGGTACCTGGTTGAAGGCGAGCGTCGTCAGGCGCAGCATCGGCGGAATGCCGTAGACGATCGTGGCAATGATCGCCGGGACGCGGCCAAGGCTGAAGATCATGACGGCGGGGATGAGATAGACCCATGGCGGCACCGTCTGCATGATGTCGAGCACAGGCCGGATGGCGGCCTCGAACTTTTTGTAGCGCGAGGCCAGGATGCCGAGCGGAAAGGCGACCGCCACAGAGATGATCACCGCCACCGTCACCAGCGCCAATGTCTGCATCGACGCGGCCCAGAAGCCGGCGACCAGGCAGAAGAGGAGTGCGATGGCCGTCACGATGGCGACCCGGATGCCGACGAGAAAGAAGGCAAGCGCGACGGCCACGACGATCGTCAAATAGGCAGGTGGATAGAGCAGTGCGGCTTCGATGGCGCTGAGCACTGCCTCGATGAATTTGGCCACGGCGTCGAAAATCGGATGAAAGTTGGTGTTCAGCCAATCCACGGCGGGCGCGAGATAAGCCCCTGGCGAAAAGCTGGGAAGACTGAAATTCATCTTGTGCCTCCCTTGGCGCGGCGAGCCGCGCTCTGCGTGAGCCTGTCGAGCACCATGGTCAGGATGACGATGGCGATGGCAGCGTTGATCGAGGTGGCAATGTCGAGCGTGCGCACGGCCGAATAGATCGTCTCTCCGAGACCGCCCGAGCCGACGATGCCGGCGATGACGACCATGCCGAACGCCATCATCAGGCTCTGGTTGATCCCGGCCATCACGCTGGGGACAGCGAAGGGAAGCCTGATCTTGACGAACATCTGCCACGGGGTCAGGCCTGTTGCGTGCCCCAGTTCGACGAATTCGCGCGGCGTCATCCGGATGCCCAGCGCGGTCAGCCGGATGGCCGGCGGCATGGCGACGATGAAGGTGGCGACCAGCGCGGTCGCGGGGCCGTAGCCCAGCAGCGCGATCGCCGGGAGAAGGTAGATGTAGGGCGGCAGCGTCTGGATCAGGTCGAGTATCGGCTCCAGGAAGCGGTCGAACGCCCTGACGAAGCCCGCCACGATGCCGATGGGAATGCCGAACAGCAGCGCCAGTATGGTGGCGGTGATCACCAAGGCCAAGGTGCTCATCGTCTCGGGCCATAGCCCCATGATCGTGCAGAAGATCAGGGCGACCCCGGCGAGGACGCCGGCGACGGCGTTGATCAGCCGCCATGCCAGCAGCGCCGCGACGATCGCGATCACATAGAATGGCGCGAGTTGCAGGAGCCAGAGGATACCGTTGTAGGTTCCTTCAAGCACTGCCCTCAGGGTTTCGAACAGCCAGTCGCCATTGTCGCTGATCCAGCCGAGAGCCGTGTCCGTCCAGCTGTCGAACGTGTCGGTGATGGTCGAGATGTCCATGATGCTCCTCCCGAGAGCTACGCCGCGACGAGCTCTCCCACAGGCTTTCCGGCGACTCCGCGCAGCAAGCCGCGGATGGTGACGACGCCGACGACTGTCCCGTCCTCGACCACCGCCACAGCGTCGCGATCGGACTGGGTGGTGAGGTCGATCAGCGCGCCGATGTCGGCTTCGGGCGAAGTCTGGAGAAGGGCATTCACGTCGCAGTGCGGCTGCGCGCTTTTGAATTCGCTGACGGGCATCATCACGGTATGCGCCTTGACCAGGTGAATCCGGGAAATGCCTGCTACGAAATCGGAGACGTAGTCGTCCGCGGGCTTTGTTACGATATCCTCGGCCGTCCCGATCTGGACGATAACGCCGTCCTTCATGATGGCGATGCGGTCGCCGATGCGAATGGCTTCCTCGAGATCGTGGGTGATGAAGACCGCGGATTTGCCGAGAGACTTCGTCAACTGCCGGAATTCGTCCTGCAACTGGCGGCGGATGAGCGGGTCGAGCGCGCTGAAGGGCTCATCCATGAGGATGATCTCGGGGTCGGCCGCCAGCGCACGGGCAAGGCCGACGCGCTGCTGCATGCCGCCGGAGAGCTCCGAGGGATAACGCGTCGTCCAGTCGGCAAGCCCGACCTTTTCGAGCGCCGCGCGGGCGATCTTGTTGCGCTCCTCCTTCGCAATGCCGCGCACTTCCAGGCCGAAGCCGGCGTTTTCGAGAACCGTGCGGTGGGGCAGCAGCGCGACGCTCTGGAACACCATGCCGATGTTGCGGGCGCGCATGTCGCGCAGCTCGGCCGCATTCAGCTTTGCAATCTCTTTTCCTTTCACCGTGATCTTGCCGAGGCTCGGCTCGATCAGGCGGTTAAGCAGCCGGATCAGCGTCGACTTTCCGCTTCCCGAGAGGCCCATGATGCAGAAGATCTCGCCGCGGCGGACCTGGAGCGAGGCGTCGGCGACACCGACCACGCAGTTGAATTCCTGGAGCACCTGCTTCTTGGACAGCCCGCGATCCGAGATGGCCTTGACGGCGGCGGCCGCACGGCTCCCGAAAACTTTCCACACGGATTGGCAGTCGACCAGAATTTCATTGGGGGCATTCACGGCAGTGTTCATTGCTTTCCCCATCGGGCACCAACTGGCCATCTTGTTTGCAGGCGGGCAGCCAGGTTGGCCGCCCGCCATCGACTGGCTCACTCGCTCTTGATGTTTTCCCAGCGCTTCAGGAGATCGGCATGGGCGTCGGTCCAGTCCTTGACGGCTTCTTCCATCTTCTTGCCGTCACTGACCTCGCCGTTGATCGCTGTGATGTCGGCGAGCGGGACATAGACGCTGGCGATGACCTCGCGAGCATGCGGATGGTCGGCCGAGAAGCCCTTCTTGGCGATCCAGTAATAGCTCTGCGGCGGCGGGAAGACGCCCTTGGGATCCTTAAGGAACTTCACCGGATATTTCTGCATCATCCAGGACGGCTCCCAGATGGTGACGGCGATCCATTCCTTGCGATCGACGGCCGATTTCAGGGCGGCAGTCATGGCGGCCGTGCTGCCTTCGACGAGCTGCAGCTTGAGGCCATATTCCTTGACCGCCTTGGCGGCGTCGCGCATCAGCCCCGAACCCGGCTCGATGCCGACGATCTTGCCGCCGAACTTGTCGGCGTTGTCGTTGAGCTGATCCGTCGAATCGATGGTCACGTAGTTCGGCACCGCGATCGCCTGATAGAGGCCGTGCGAGACCGGGGAGACCTTCTCAAGGCGCTTCTTGTTCTTGTCCCAGTAGTCCTGGGCGACATAGTCCGTCTGCGAGGCGAGCAGCTGAATGTCGCCCTTAGTCAGCGCGGCGTAGGCGATGCCCCATTCGGAGAAGTCGACGACCTTGACGGTGTAGCCGGCGTCTTCGAGCACCTTCTTGGTGATGCCGGTGATGGGAGTGAGATCCTCCCACGACATCGTGCCTACGGTGATGGTCTTTTCCTCCGCTTGGGCCGACAGCATGGTCATACCGACCATCGCGGCAGCGCAGAGCGCTTTCCACAAAGTCCTCATTTGTTTGCTCCTGCTTTTCTCATTTCATTCCCCTGAAGACCTCTGCGGTCGCTCAGTCTTCACATTGCGCGGCCAGGGCTCATCCCTCGCGGCCAGCACGCAATTCCTGCCAACGGATCACCGCGTTGACGCCAAGCCACGCGAACGGCTCGGGAGGAAGCCGCGCGGGTCGAGGTTGATCCGAGTATCTGTCGAGCATTGCCGAGCGGGTGCCCGTCGCGAGGTCCGCGGCCATGACGCCGGCAAGCGTACTTTTGACGGTGCCAAGGCCGTTCTCGCAGCACGCCGAATAGAGGCCTTCCTCGATCTCGCCGAAGGCGGGCACGTGGTTGCGGCTGAGGCAAAGCCTCCCGGCCCAGACATATTCAAACGGCACGTCCGCGAGGTCCGGGAACCTGGCATTGAGCGACGCCCGTTGCTCGGAAGCGATCCGGCCCAGCCGCTTTTCGCTGACCCGGACGGGCCAGTCATAGGTGAACCGGGTGCGGATCACGATTCGCGAGATGCCGTCGCTGCTTATCTTCCTGACAGTGGCGCCCATCGGGTCGGCGGGAAGCAACGCCCATCTGTCCTTTCCCGTCGCCTTCGCGGTGAAGGGGGCAGTCATCGACGCATAGGTGAAGATGTGCATCAGGCGGCCGCGGAAGTAGCCGAAATCGTCGATATGCCCGTTGACGCCAAGGATTACTTTTGGCGCGATGACGCTTCCGGTGCGCGACACCGCTGTCCAGGCCCCTGCAGCCCGGGTGAGCTTGAGCACCGGCGAGTGCTCGAACATGTCGACCTTCGATGCGAGCCCCGCCGCGAGCCCGCGGATATACTCGGCGGGCTGGATCATCACGGCGCCGGGCGTGTAGAGGCCGCCGAGGTAGTATGACGATCCGGTGATCTCCCGCATCTCGTCCGCACCCAGCAAGCGATGCTCTTCTCCGATTGCCTTGAGCGATCGGCTGTAATTGGCATTGAGCGTCATGCCGTGCTCGGTCGCCGCGGCGTTGATCTTGCCTGAGGGGTCGAAGGTGCGCGCGGACATGCCGTATTCCGCCGCCGCCTCGGCGGCAAAGGCGATCGCGAAACGGTTCTGGGCGATCTCCGCCTTTGTTTCGGCTTCGCCGGCGACCGAATATTCGCCCGAAGACAGATTGTGCGGGGTGTCGATCATGTAGCCGGAGTTCCGGCCTGCCGGGCCCTTGGCGATCTCGCCGGCTTCCAGCAGGACGATTCTGTCGCCGGGCCGAAGCTGGGCCAGCCGCCGCGCCGCGGAAAGGCCGGCGAAGCCGCCGCCGACGATCAGCCAGTCCGCCTTGATATCGCCGTCGAGCGTGCGGACGGGGAAACAGCGCCTGCTGATCGCCTCCCAGCCCGAGACACCGGATTCAGCCGGAAGCCGCTTGACGACGAGATCGCTCACCGGACGGTCTCGTCGACGGAACGGTCGGAAAGATCAATCCAGATCGTCTTCAGCTCGCAGTAGTTGTCATGCGCGAAGACCGACTTGTCGCGCCCGCCGAAGCCGGATTCCTTGTAGCCGCCGAACGGCGTGGTCGCGTCGCCTTCGCCGAAGCAGTTGACGGTGACGACGCCCGCCCGGATCTCGCGCGAGAGCTTGATCGCCTTGCGCAGGCTCCCTGTGTAGACGGATGCGGTCAGGCCGTAGTTCGTGTCGTTGGCAAGCGCGATCGCCTCGGCCAGCGAATTGAACGTTGTCACCGAAAGGATCGGCCCAAAGATCTCCTCCTGGAAGAGGGGGCTCGCAGGCGTGACCCCGTCGACGACGGTCGGCTCGATGTAGGCGCCCTTATGCGTGCCGCCGCCATGGGCGAGCGAAAGCTTTTCGGTCTTCACGTCGGCGAGGAAGGATTTCACCTTCTCGAAATGGTTCTTGCTGACCAGCGCGCCGATGCGGTTTTCGGGATCGAGCGGATCGCCGGTCTTCCATTCGCGCATATATGCGCCGATCCGCTGCAGCAGTTCGTCCTTGATCTTGGCGTCGACGATGAGTCGCGAGGTGGCTGAGCAGTTCTCGCCCATGTTCCAGAACGCGCCGTTGACCACCTGCTCGGCGACGAGGTCGAGGTCCTCGGCATCGTCGAGAACCACCGCCGGGTTCTTGCCGCCGCATTCCAGCACCACGCGCTTGAGGTTGGAGTCGGCCGCATAGCGCAGGAACCGGCGGCCGGTCGGCGTCGATCCGGTGAACGCCACCATGTCGACGCCCATATGCATGCCGATCGGCTCGCCGACATCCTTGCCGCCGCCGGGCACAACATTGAAGACGCCCGCAGGGATGCCCGCCTCGTGGGCGAGCTCGGCGACACGCAGCGTGGTCAGCGTCGTCTCCTGCGCGGGCTTCACGATCACCGAGCATCCCGCGGCCAGCGCTGGTCCGATTTTCCAGGCCAGCATCAGGAGCGGAAAGTTCCACGGCAGGACGCAGCCCACGACGCCGACTGGCTCGCGCACGACCATCGTCAGCGCCTTCGACCCGACAGGCGCGGTGTTGTCGTAGAGCTTGTCGATGAGCTCGGCATGCCAGCGGATGGTGTGGATCGTGTCCGGCACGTCGACGGTCTGGCATTCGCGGACCGGCTTGCCGCTGTCGAGGCTCTCCATGACCGCCAGTTCGTGGCGGTTGCGCTCCAGCAGCTTCGCGAACTTTAGAAGAACGGCCTTGCGCTCGCCGGGCGCGAGATGCTGCCAGCGGCCGTCGTCGAAGGCTTCACGGGCCTTGTCCACGGCAAAATCGACGTCGCTGGCATCGCAGGCCGCGATCTCGGCAAGCACCTCGCCGGTCGCCGGATTCGTCGTCCTGAAGGTCTTGCCGGATTTCGCCGGGCGGAAGGCTCCGTCGATGAAGGCATTGGTCGGGAATTGAATCTCGGCGGCGAGCGCCTTGTATTCGGCGGCGGTCAAAGGTTCATGCATTGGTTTGCTCCCGACGTGATCTGGGCGACCGTGCGCTTCAGCGTGGCGACGACAGTCTGCAGGGTCCGCTTTTCTTCGGAATTCAGAGGCCGCAGCGGCGTGCGCACGCCGCCTGTCTTGAGGCCGGCCAGCTCGCATCCATGCTTGATCGACTGGACGAACTTTCCGCATTCGAGGAAGTCCATCAGCGGCAGCATTGCCGTCATGATGGCGCGGCCCTTGTCGAAGTTCTTTTCGAGCACGCAGGCTTCGTAGAGCGCGACATGCTCGCGCGGCAGGAAGTTCGAGCCGGCGCAGACCCAGCTCCTGGCCCCCCAGGCGAAGAATTCGAGCGCCTGGTCGTCCCAGCCGCAGGACAGCGCGATGTGCGGGAACTTGCGGGCAAGCCGATGCAGGTTGCCCATGTCGCCGGAGCTTTCCTTGATGGCGACGACGTTCCGGGACTTCCCGATGCGGGAGAAATATTCCTCGCCCATCATGACGCCCATGCGGGCGGGGTAGTTGTAGAGCATGATCGGCAGGTTGGCCGCGCGGTCGACAGTCAGCGCATGAACCGCATTCTCCCGCTCGGTCGGCAGCGCGTATGGCGGCGACGAGACGAGGATCGCGTCGGCGCCGATCTCCTTCGCCGCCTTGGCGTACTCGACGGAGTCTTCGGTCCTGATGGCGCCGGTGCCGATGATGAGGGGGAGGCGGGTGCCGATCACCTGCTTGGCGTAAGCGCCGAGATCGAAGCGCTCCTGCGCGCTCTGGGCGTAATATTCGCCGGTAGAGCCGCCGACGATGATGCCGTGCACCTTGGCTTCGATGAGTGACTCAAGAACGTCGGCGAAAGCGGCGTTGTCGATCTGCCCGTCCGGGCCAAGCGGCGTCACCGCCGGCGTATAGATGCCCTCGAACTTCAAGACAGTTCTCCGTCCCTGGGGTGGCCGTTTCGACCAAAGCGTCGTTCGGCCAAAGGGGAGCTGTCTGCGAACTCTCCAGTGAGAGTCCCCAGCGCCGAAACCGGTCGATCGCATTTGATGGCGCGGAAGATTGCACGCCGTCGAAGCGGAGTCAACAGATTGTATTATATACGTACACAAAATTTATACGGACAGAACACAATGCTGCCGAAGGCTGTCGAAGCGTCCTCCGGAGCCACAAGTGCGACAGCTGCCCAGTTGCCGCGGAAGCCCCCGAGGCAGACAGAAAGCCGCGCGCGCCACCGAGTGGAGTCATACATCAGAGTTGAGAGGAGGCGTGCCTTTCGGAGCGAGGCGTGCTTTATGCACCTTTACGGATGCTGAAACGGCTCCGCACGCAGAGTTGGAAGGATGTCGATCCGAAGGGTGAAAGCGCCGTCAGTTGTCCCCAACCAAGGCGTCCGCCTTCATTCCCTGGGGCGCGATGAACATTTCCATGTTTTCGCGCGACAGTTCCCAGTGCTCAAACACCAGATCGACGACGGCGTCCTCGTCATGACCGCCAATAGCAGCGATGAAACCATCATGGTGTTCCACCGCTTTTTTGAGGCGCTTGCGCATGTCTTCATTGCGCGGGCGGAAGAAGGTATGGCCGATGCGGGCATGGTCGATCAGCAGGCGGCCGAGGCTGGGCTGCAGATAGACGTTGCCGGACATCTCGCCGATGATCTCGTGGAACCTGTTGTTCTCGACCACCATGGAAAGCGCGTCGCCCGACTTGCTCGCCGCGCGGAAACGCTCCTGCGTGTCCTTCAGGTCCGACATCTGTGAAGGCTTGAAATTCTGCACCGCCAGCCGGCCGATCGCAGCGTAGACCATCGGGGCGACCAGGAAGAATTGCCTGAGCGTCGAGTGGTTCATCGGGACGACTCTGGCCCCCCGGTTCGCCCGAATTTCGATGTAGCCTTCGCCCTCCAGCCGGCGGAAGATTTCCCTGACCGGGGTGCGCGACAGGCCGTAGCGCTCACTCAGCGCCACTTCGTCCAGATCCTCGTCGGGATCGAGTTCCATGGTCAGGATGCGACGCTTCAGATCGTCGTAGAGACTGCCCTTGCTTCCCTTCATCGAGCACCTTCGGAATCATCTCTGCCAATCGATACTATTTGGCACGGCTGGAAGAATCGCACGCACGCGAATGCGAGTCAACGGATTGTATTTTCTTGGTACACAATATATAGCTGATGGATCGGTGCTCGCCCGTAGGAGAGACAAAAAAGACAATTCCGTCTGGATGAGCTTCGGATAGCACGACGGACAGTCCCGGAAAAAAATGGCCAAGAAGTTTGCGTTTCTCCTGGTTCGCGATTTCACCCTGTCGCCGCTTTCGCTCTTCATTGACACGCTTCGCCTGGCGGGCGATGAGGGCGACCGCAGCCGCAGAGTGGAGTTCGACTGGCAGATCGTCGGCGAGCGCGGCCTGCCGATCCGGGCGAGCTGCGGCGTCGAGTTGCTGCCGACCAAGGCGATCGGCAATCCGGAGGATTTCGACAACGTCGTGGTGGTCGGCGGCCTGCTCGACATCAACCGCGGCTTGAGTTCGGAAAAGGAAGCCTTCCTTCTGCGGGCCGCCGAAAAGGGCGTGCCCATAACCGCGCTGTGCACGGGAAGCTTCGTGCTGGCCCGCTACGGCTTGCTGGACGGCTACAGCGCCGCCGTCAGCTGGTTCCACATCAAGGATTTCCGGGTCCAGTTCCCAGACGTGAACGCGCATGCCGATAGTTTGTTTTCCGTCGACCGCGGCCGTGCGACATGCGCCGGCGGCACGGGCGCGGCCGATCTCGCTGGCTATTTCGTGTCGCAATTCATCGGCCAGAAGGCGGCGGAGAAGGCCGCCAAGATCCTGGTGCTCGACCGGATCCGCAACATCAGGGACGTGCAGCCCGTGGGCGACCTGTTTCCCGAAGCCGCGAGCCGCGCGGTGAAGCGGGCCTTGCTCTTGATGGAAAGCAATCTGCAGGAGAAGGTGTCGGTTACAGAGATCGCAAGCCGCCTCAATTGCTCGCGGCGCCAGCTCGAGCGTCTTTTCGCGACCGAACTCGGCACCAGTCCGATGGCCGCCTACCTGGCGCTCAGGGTGCACTACGCGAAATCGCTGCTGGAAGGCAGCGATCTGCAGATAGGTGACATCGCCTACCGATGCGGCTTCGAAAACGCCGGCCATTTCAGCCGGGTCTTCCGCCAGCACACCGGCATCACGCCGACCCATCTCAGGCATCCGAACCGATCGGTCCGAATTCCTGCCGAGGCATGACTTCAAGCCATCCTGCTGGAGAATGCGCGATCTGCAAAATCACTACGTCTGTTGGTCGGCGCAGCACTGGATAGATCCGACGCTTCTAACCGTTCCCCGCCGATAGCGGATATTCCGCTACTGGCCCTCCTTCTCGTTGAGTAGAAACCGGACGGCAACGCGCCTCAATACGGACGCGAAGCCGACGTCGAGCCCGCTCAAAGCTGCCTCCGGCCAAGGTAGGCGGAAAGTCGGTTATCCGCCTGATATCGAGACTGTAGGGAAGGTTCGATTTGGATCATGCCTCCAGCCAGACTCGCTCAGCCACGCGATGGTCGCTGAGCAGGAAATTCGGGTTCGCCACGAAACCTTTCACTTCTTGACGCGCGGCGTCGATCCAGCTGGCGAAGGCCGGTATGATCGTAGGGCAGTCGTCGTGGATCATCCGCTGCAAGTCGAAATAGACTTCGCGGCGCTTGGCCGGATCTGCCAGCGAACGTGACTCTGCGAGCTTGCGATCGAAGCTGTCGTTCTTCCAGTGCGTCTCGTTCCAGGGCGCGCCTGAGGCGTACACGGAGGAGAACATCATGCTGGCTGAGGGGCGGCCGGCCCAGAAGGATGCTACCCAGGGCTTCTTCATCCACACATCGCTCCAATAGCCGTCGTCTGGTTCGCGCTTGACTGTGATGGCGATGCCGGCGGCCTTGGCCGATTGCGCGAACAGCTCGGCCGTGTTGACGGCCTGCTCGAACGCCGCCGGGGCGGCGTGCAGCTCCAGCGCGAGATCGCTCTTGCCGGCCTTTTTCAGATGGAAGCGGGCCTTGTCCGGATCGTAGGTACGCTGCGCGATGTTGGGGTTGAAGCTCGGATCGCTGGCGGCGATCGGATGGTCGTTGCCGACGTGTCCGTAGCCCGCCATCAGCAGCTTCACCATTTGCTCACGGTCAATGGCGTGCTTCAGCGCCAGCACGACGTCAGGATTGTTGAAGGGTTCCTTGGTGGCGTCCATCGGCAATGAGAAATGCTGCTTGCCTTCCGTGACCACCAGATACGCGCGCGGATCTTTCTTGAGCAGCGGAGCGATCTTGTAGTCGATGCCGTTGATGATGTGTACCGAGCCGCCTTGCAGCGCCGAGACGCGAGCCGTTGCGTCGTTGATCACCACCGTTTCGACCGTGTCCACGTGGCCGCGATCACCGCGCCAGTAGACCTCATTGCGTGTTGCTGTGGCGCGAACGCCGGGCTGGAAGGCGGTGAGCTTGAACGGGCCGGTGCCGACCGCTTTCGACCAGTCGACGAACCCTGCTGGGACTATAGCGAAATGCAGGTCCGACAGCACATAGTCCATGTCAGGATTGGGCGACTTGAGCAGGATCTCGACCTGCGACGGCGAGGCGGCCCGCACCTCCGCGACGTCGGCGACCAGCCCCTTGGCTTTTGACTTGGTCTTATCGCTGATATGCAGCCCGAGCGAATATTTGACGTCCTCTGCATCGAGTGTCTTGCCGTTGTGGAATTGCACCCCGGGCCTGAGGTTGAGGATCCATCGCTTGTTGCCGTCGCTGGCTTCCCAGCTTGCCGCGAGCTCCGGCGCCGGCTTGCCGTCGTCGCCAATCTCGACCAGCGTGTTGTAGACCTGCCGCGAGACATTGATGGAAAAGGTGCCGATCAGCTGCGTCGGGTCCAGCGTGTCGGCGGAGCTGCCGCCGTTGAGACCGAGGCGCAGCGCACCGCCTTTCCGCGGCGTCTGGGCAAGGCCGTGGCGAGGAAACGCCGCTGTGGCCAAGGCAGCCGCAGTGGCTGTCTTGATGAAGCTGCGGCGGTTCATGCTGTCCAGGCTTGAGAAAACGATTTTGTCGTTCATGTCATTCCCCATTGGTTTCAGTAGGCGCCGAGGACTTCGTTGGCTATCAGCGGCTGCGGCGGCAGCCGCCGGTCGAGAACGGCGTTCAGCGCGCGCGCCTGCTCGCTGAACGCTTTCTCGGGAAACAGATTCCAATGCTCCCAGGGATCACGACGGAGGTCGAAGAGCTCGCCCCATGCGGGTTGGTTTGGATAGCGTGTGAAGCGCCATTCCCGGGAGATGACCGACTGGTTGTAGAGGCACGCATCACGGCGGGGGTGGTATTCGGTGAACAGGAAGTCGCGGACGTCGCTTATCCGCCCTTCTAGCAGCGGTTTCAGGTCGATGCCGTCGGTCGCCGGCGTCGGCAGGCCGAGCAGCGATGCGAGCGTTGCGAACAGGTCGAGATGACTGGTGAGGGCATCGATGTTGGTGCCTGGATGAATGCCCGGACCACACAGCACTAGCGGCACCTGCAGCAGTTGGCGATAGGGTGGCGGTCCCTTGCGCAGCAGCCCATGGTCGCCGAGCAGCTCGCCGTGATCGGCGGTGAACAGGACGTAGGTGCTCTCCAATATGCCGGCGCCGGCCAGCGCCTCCAACAGCCTGCCGACGGCGTCGTCGATCATCTGGATCATGCCGTGCGTATGGGCGATCGCGGTGGACAGCGTCTCATCGGAGATGGCGTCGGTGCGCAGCAGGAAGCCTTGCTCGCGCGGCTGCTCGCCGCTGGCGACATAGGGCTCTTTCGTTGGGTCGTCGCCCTCGCGGAGATAGGCCGGCATCCGCTCCAGTTCGCCCGCGCGGATCGTCGGCTTTGGCATTCTTTCCGGCCGGAACAGGTCGCAATAGGGCCGGGGAGGGGCGAAAGGGTGGTGTGGATCGGGAAACGACACGAACATGCCGAGAGGCTCCCGCCGCTTGCTCTGGCGCTCGATGAAGTCGACGGCCCGGTCTGCGATCCAATTCGTGTAGTGCAGTTCGGCCGGCACCGCGCTCTTCCAGACCTCCCGCAGGTCCTCGGCTCGGCTTCCGCCCCCGGCCTCCGGCTCGTAGAGGTCGACCACCTCGGGATGGTTGCGCCTGAGCCAGGCCGCGTAGTGTCCCGCGCGCGTTGATTCATTCGCTTCCCCCATCACGAGGTCGACGCTATCAAAGCCGAAATAGGGGCCGCGCCAGCCTTCGCGGCCGGGTCTTTCCCAATAGGCGAGCGATTCCGGCATGGCGCGCTCGGCGGGCGCAAGCAACGGCTGGAAGTGGAGTTTGCCGACGCCCTTCGTGGCGTAGCCCGCTTGCGAGAGCGCCTTCCAGATATTGGGCAGCCGCTCGTCGAGCGCCACGCCGTTGCGCCACAGACCATGATGGCGCGGATAGAGCCCCGTCGCCATGGTTGCGCGGCTTGGCGAGCAAATCTGGTTGGGAGTGAAGTGCCGGTGGAACGTCGCACCGCGCGCCGCGATGTGGTCGATATTGATCGTGCGGGCGATGCGATTGCCGGTGATCGACAGGGCGTCGTAGCGCATCTGATCGGCGCAGATGAAGATGAGATTGGCTGGCTTCAAGACCGTTCTACCCGTTCATGCCACAGGTACAGCTACGGCCCGAAGTGGAGCGAAATCAAAGATCAAGATTTTCGGCCGGTATGTGCTAGTTCTATACCAGGAGGCAGAAATGCGTTTTTCCGGGCTTAGCGTTCGCCAGTTGGAGGCCTTCGAGGCCATGATGGTTGCCGGCTCGGTGTCGGCCGCGGCGATGGCGCTCAACGTCTCGCAGCCGAGCGTCAGCCGGCTATTGCAGGAGCTGGAGATCGACACGGGGCTCAGCCTGTTCGACCGATCGCGTGGCCGGCTGGCGCCGACTGAACAGGGCCTGCTGTTCTATGGCGAGGTCAGCAAGACTTTTCACGGCGCACGCAACCTAATCATGGCGGCTCAGGAAATCCGCGAATTGAAACGCGGCGTCGTGCGTATCGGCACGCTAGCGGCGATGTCGTTCAACATCGTGCCGGCCGCGATCCAGCGACTTCGAACGCAATTTCCGGAAGCGCGAACCACAATCGCGGTTCGAAGCTCGACAGAAATAGTGTCCTCAGTCGCTTCGCGTCTGACCGACATCGGCGTGGTAGACGCCGGCGTCTCGTTTCTTGACGCGAAATGCATAGCTATGTTCGAGAGCAACAGCGTCTGCGTGATGGACGAGAACCACGCGCTTGCTGATCACGACCGGGTTCGGCTGAAGGACTTTTCCCGCCATCCGTTTGTGTCGCTGGGCGAACTCTATTTCCGGCGCAGCCACGACGGCGCGAAGCTCCTTGAAGTGACCGCCGCCAACACCGTGGCCGATATTTTCCAGTCCTTTCTTGCCTGCGCGCTGGTCAGGGGCAGTCCCTCGCTTGCGGTTGTCGATCCGTTCACCGCAAGCTTCTATTCCGAATTCGGGCTGATATTGAAACCGATTGATTTCAACATTCCGTTTCGCACCGCGATCATCGCCAACGACCGCTCGGCAACGGGGGTGGCGGCTGGCAAGGTCATCGAAGCGCTGACGGAACTGATGGTCGTAAGTGATCAGGGCTGGCTGCTGCCGTCACAAGGCGCAAGCTGACCTATCCGGAAATGCGAGCTTCGGGTAACGGCATCGATTCTCGGGTCTATCCAAGCGCCGCCAGCTTGGGTTGACTTGATAGCAGCTTCTACGAAACTCACTCCGTCCCGTCCGGTGGCCAGCCGGCCTCCTCCGACGGCAGCTAGCTACGGATCGCTTCTCCAGAACCAGACCGTCCGGAATCGGCCCCAAACCGGTCGCGCTAACGCCCTTAGTCAACATGTATTCATGGCCCTTTTGGAGGATAGGAAAGAGCCACCGACTGCATTGAAAACTACTCCTCTTCCTGATCCCTAGGTTCGCCCGACCATACGAGATTATACGAAGGATATCGGTTGGCTAACCATCCTGTAAGCCATTGATTTTCTTTGGCAGTCTCACACCCTCCGGGCCCACCATGACCATTGATTGCATTTGTCGGTTCCAAAAAATAGCGATTTGGATCCAAAAAATAGCGAGTTGGGTTCCAAAAAAAGCGAACCTAGTCAGCACGTATTGGTTTCCCGTAAGCTATTGGTTTCAATTTTGTTTTCGTATTTTGGTTGAACGTAACACGGCTGAGTTGCTCCCTATGGCCGAATGCTTTGCCCCTGCGTGGCAACCGCGAGATCGTTCCCTCGTCTTCGGCCAGTGCTATCCAATGCTTCTGTATATATCCAACTATTCGGTCGTCTGATCGTCTGGCTACGGCCTGTTCCGTATCATTCTGGCGCAGTGTCCAACATTGGAGAAGAAGAATGAAACTCATCGCACTTGCTGCCGCCTCTCTTGCTGTTTCTGCCGGAACCGCTCTTGCCGGCAGCGACCACTACGGGTCAGAAAAGGCGACTTCTGCCGACAAGTTGCATACCTCCTCGGTCGAAATGATCGACGGACATGCCAAGCATGACGCCGGTCAAACGGTACGAAAGCCAGTCGCGCCTAACGACAAATACGGACAGGGTATTTGGGGACGCTAGAGCAAAAATAGCAATGAGCCACTCGGTCTTTCTTCGGATCGAGCGGCCTTTATGCCGATATCCGACTTGATCGAGGCCCCGCGCGCTTGCCGCACTCGATAATCTGGGCGGTCCTCGAGAAGAACAGAGTGGCCACCGATTCTGCTCGTGAAAGCTCGCAAGAGGTCTAATCGGTGTCGCTCCTGTCGTATGATCGAGCGCACGGCTCAAGGCGGCGGGCTAGTGGCATTGAGGATTGGAAGCATTTGTTGAGGCTTTGATCATGAGCTGGTGGATCGCCCCTCCTCTCTACATGGCTCTGGTGGGCGTCGCCGGAATTGTCGTCTGGTACGTCATTCCGCAGCGTCTCTCCAACACAAGGCTGATCGTTCAGATTGCGTTCTTCCTTACGATGTCGGTTCTCCTTCTGGACGGAGCCGTCGTCCCGTACGAGTTAACTCGGAGTAGTGAGACAACCGCCCGAGCGATACTCTTCGGGGTGGCGAAAGCGTTGTGGTGGCTTCATCTCGCATGGGCGCTGATCGGTTTCGTCCGCATCTTTCTCGTCTTCGAGGGCAAGCCACGCGAGGCGCGGCTCTTGCAGGATCTCGTCGTCGGCATCGTCTATGTTGGAATGCTGCTGTCGGTCCTTGCTTTCGTCTTTGGCGTGCCGGTCGGCACCCTCATCGCCACCTCAGGTGTCTTTGCCATCATCCTGGGACTGGCCCTGCAGAATACGCTAAGCGACGTGTTTTCAGGCGTCGCACTAAACCTCGGCCGCCCCTTCGTGCTTGGGGACTGGATCGTCTTGAGTGATGGCACCGAAGGCCGCGTCGTAGAAACCAGCTGGAGATCGACCCAGGTGCTCACCTGGACCCACAACGTCGTTGCACTTCCGAATAGCTTTCTGGCCAAGCTTGGGTTGACCAATATGAGCAGACCAGACGAGAGTCACGGAATCGCCTTCAGCATAAGAATCGCGCCCACCAAAATGCCGGCAATCGTGGTGGACGTGATGCGTACAGCCTTGCTGAGCTGCAACTCCATCTTGAAAGAACCGGCGCCCTTGGTGGTCATTCGGGATTTGAACGCCGTGGCGATCGAGATCGATCTGGTTGTTCATGTCGAGAATCTCGGCCGACGAATCGCAGCGCGGAATGAAGTCTTCGATCTCGTCTACCGCCACGCCAAGTCCACCGGCCTGCTGCTTGCGGCGCCTCCCTCGTCGATCGCCGTGAGCAACCTGCCGACTGAAGAGACCGCGAGGCCACCAAGCGTCACCCCGATTGACCTTATAAGAGCCATACCGATTTTTTCGGCGCTGACGGACGACGAGCAGGAGGCCCTTGCCGCGACGACCTCGGT
This sequence comes from Mesorhizobium sp. WSM4904, assembly GCF_029674545.1. NCBI lineage: Bacteria > Pseudomonadati > Pseudomonadota > Alphaproteobacteria > Hyphomicrobiales > Phyllobacteriaceae > Mesorhizobium > Mesorhizobium sp. WSM4904. Next base: position 3,188,175 of record NZ_CP121354.1, read on the forward strand.
TCGTACCTACCGAAAGGGCGACATCATCGCACGACAGGGAGAGATTCTGCCGTCGCTCATGATCGTTCGAGCAGGCATCATCGCCCGGCAACTGGGCGAGGACGATGTCCGCATGCAGGAAATCGGTCGTCTCGCGCCCGGCGACTTCTTAGGCGAGACAGGTCTGCTGGCCGGCATCGGCGAGACCTCGACATTGCGAGCGTTGACCCATGTCGTGGTCTACGAAATTGACCAGACAAGCTTCGCTCCTTTGCTGCTCGCCCGGCCCGAAATGGCCGAAGACCTCGCGGCGGTGCTCGCAACCGGCCTATCAACTTCAGGCGAAAGCGGCGCTCCGGAGCAGCAGCACACGCGCTCGAGATCCGCGCTGATCAAGGCCATTCGGACGGTCTTTCGCGACATTCCGCTCGGACGCCTTTTGGACACCGGGACGCAGCCCTCGCAAGAGCGGAGGAAGCGATGACCATCCCACGGGGCGAAACACCGAGTTCAGGATAGGAAGAATTGCTTCCTACGGATGCGGCTACGGAACTTTATGCGTGGCGCGCGCTACTCGGCGAAGGTCAAAATCATAGCGACATTGAGAGGATCTGCCTCATGGTGCGTTCGCAGCCGCCTACTACAGGCTGAGGACGGGCGGGTTGTTCTCATTTCTCACGCAGGATGCTGTTGCGTATTTCCGTGGCCCTCGCGTCAAATTTGCAAGCGCTCAGCTTCACAAGGCAGGTCGATCGGTTCGCCCGGCGTCGAGTTCCGACGGTGCTGCCGGCACTCGCAGGATCACGGTTGTACCGGCCCCCAGGACGCTCTCGATCTCGACGCTTCCGCCGTGCTCCGCGGCGAAATGCTTCACCATCGGCAAGCCGACACCACCCAGGCCCTTGCCCTTCGTGGTGAAAAATGGCTCGAAGGCGCGGGCGACGGTCTGCTGCGTCATTCCGATACCCCTATCGACGATGCGAAGCTCGATAAGAGTGGGACGGCCTTGAACGACGGTGGCGTCGATTAAGATCAAACCGCCGCCTGGCATTGCGTCACGCGCGTTGAATACAAGATTCAGGACCGCATTCTGCAGGCCCAAGCGATCGCATTTCGCGCGAGGCAGGCCGGATCCGACACGAAGCTCAAGCTGGATATGCGGCTCGCAAGAACACCGGATGAGGGCCTCGACCTCGATCAGGCAAGCACCTACGTTGGTTTCCTCGATCTCGGGATGGCTCTCTTGAGCCCTGCTTATCGTCTCCCGGACAAGCGCGCCGGCTTGCAGCAAGGCCGTCCTGGCGCTGCCGATCACGGGCTCAAGCGCTGGAGCAACCGAGGCGCCAGGTTCCCGTGCGATGCGGTTTAGCGCGGATAACGCGATCTGGATAAGATTGCCCAGATCGTGAACGGTGCCAGCTGTCGGCGGCTTCGTGTGCAGGCTGTGCCGAGCGGCTTCGGCGGATGAGTCACGGGCATACTCGCCCGCTGGGTCGGCTTTTGGCTCTGCGCTTAGCATCTTGGCCTCTTCTGTTCGGCAACGGCCTCTGTCTCCGGGGACGCTATTTCGACGAGCCTTTGCCATCGATTGGATCGAGGGAGAGGGCCGACCATACCGCGGTATATGTCTTGCTGCGGATCTCGTTGGACCAAGCCCGTTCGATCGGTGCCAGGGCTTTATTGAGTTGGTCGTCCGCTTGTCCGATTCTCGGCCGACATGCTGGCTGCCTAGCCCGTACTGTCCGCTCCGCCCCTCCAAGTTTATCCGTATCGTCTGACCGATCGATGCCTCCATACGCTGCCCATTGCCTCTCGTCGGCTAGAGCTCCGAGTTGTCGAGTGCACCAACCCTATACTTTCGCATCGGAAGACCGATGCCCCCGTAGAATAGTTCAGCGCACAGGCTCGGAGCATTCTTCGCTGCAACTGGTAACGCCCGGTCGCAAAGGAGAAGGAAGTGCTAAGGACTACGAGAATTTTGATGCTCGCCACGGCGTTTGCCGTTTCGGGTGAGGCCATGGCCCAACCCGCGGGCCGGCAGGTCAAGCCGACAATCGTGCTGGTGCATGGCGCCTTCGCCGAGTCGTCGAGCTGGAACGCGGTGATCGCCGACCTCAACAAGGACGGCTACACGGCCATCGCTGCGGCCAATCCTCTTCGCAGCGTCGCGGGCGATGCAGCCGCGGTTTCGGCAGTCGTCCGCTCGATCTCAGGACCGGTCGTGCTGGTCGGCCATTCATATGGCGGGCCCGTCATCACCGAGGCAGCCAATGGAAAGAACAATGTGAAGGCGCTGGTCTATGTGGCCGGGTTTGCGCCGGAGACCGGCGAGTCCAGCCTCACGCTTTCGGCAAAATTCCCCGGCAGCACGCTGGGCGACGCGCTTCTGCCGGTGACGCAGCCCGACGGCGGCCAGGATCTCTATATCCGGTCGGAAAAGTTCCACGAGCAGTTCGCTGCCGACGTACCGTCGACCGAGGCCAGCCTGATGGCGGCGACCCAGCGTCCCGTCGCCAAAGCCGCTCTGGCGGAGCCATCGGGTGTCGCCTCATGGAAGACGATCCCCTCGTACGCGATCTATGGCTCAGCCGATCGAAATATCCCGCCTGCGGTCATGAAGTTCATGGCGGAACGTGCGCATGCCGTGAAAACCGTGGTCGTCGAGGGCGCTTCCCACGCCGTGATGGTCTCGCATCCCAACGAGGTCGCAGCGCTCATCGAGGAAGCTGCCTCAGCCCGGTGAAGAGCCGGCTACCCGCTACGGCCGGCATTCCGTTCCGCAACGCAATTCAGCATGCAAGACAGGAGATTGGATATGAAAATCGTCATCATAGGCGGCACAGGACTCATCGGTTCGAAGACCGTCGAGAGGCTGCGCAAGAAGGGTCATGAAGTGCTCGCAGCTTCACCGAACAGCGGCGTCAACACCGTCACGGGCGAGGGCCTGGCGGAAGCTCTCGCCGGAGCGCACGTCGTCATCGATCTCGCAAATTCGCCTTCGTTTGAGGACAAGGCCGTTCTGGAATTCTTCGAGACCTCAGGCCGGAACCTCCTCGCAGCAGGCAAGGCGGCCGGCGTCAAACATCACATCGCGCTCTCGATCGTGGGCGCCGAGCGCCTGCCCGATAGCGGCTACCTGCGCGCCAAGATGGTGCAGGAAAAGCTGATCCGGGAGTCTGGAATTCCCTACACCATCGTTCATTCGACGCAATTCTTCGAATTCCTGGGCGGCATCGCCCAGTCGGCAACGGTCGGCGATACCGTAACCCTTCCGTCCGCCTACTTTCAGCCGATCGCGTCGGACGACGTGGCCGACGCCATGACGGACGTAGCGCTTTCGGCCCCGATCAACGGCATCATCGAGATCGCCGGGCCTGAGCCGATCCGCATGAGCGAACTCGTCGCGCGGTTCCTGAAGGCGACCAACGATCCGCGCAAGGTGATCGGGGACCCCCACGCGCGCTATTTCGGCACGGAACTGGACGACAGCTCGCTGGTCCCCGGCGATCATCCACGCATCGGAGCGATCCGTTTCGAGGACTGGTTCACCCACGCCCCGCTCGCACGACGCTGATCCACCGCGGTCGCGCATCGCCAATCACGCGCAGTCTACCTTCAACGCGAAAAGAGCGAACCGATGAAAGACGACTTTTCCTCCTCCGCCGCAGCATCACGCCGGGACATCTTGTTAGGCGCACTGGCCGCCACCGCAGCGACCGGCCTCTCCATAGCTGCGCCCGCGCGAGCAGAGCGTGCGAAAGATATTTCCTCTCTCAGACCAGACAAAGGACCAAGGACAATGAGCACCGTTACCACCAAGGACGGCACTGAGATCTATTACAAGGACTGGGGTACGAAGGATGCCCAACCGATCGTCTTCCACCACGGCTGGCCGCTTAGCGCCGACGACTGGGACGCGCAGATGCTCTTCTTCGTCGGCCAGGGATATCGCACCATCGCCCATGACCGGCGCGGGCACGGCCGCTCCGCACAGGTGAGCGACGGTCACGACATGGATCACTATGCCGCCGACGCGGCGGCGGTGATCGAGCACCTCGGCTTGAGGAACGCCATTCATATCGGTCACTCGACCGGCGGCGGGGAAGCGGCCCGCTACGTCGCCCGCCATGGCAAGGGGCGCAGCGCGAAACTCGTCCTCATCGGCGCCGTGCCGCCGATCATGGTAAAGACGCCGGCAAATCCAGGCGGCCTTCCAGTCGAGGTGTTCGACGGGTTGCGCAGGTCGCTCGCCGACAACAGGGCACAATTCTACATCGATTTCCCGTCAGGGCCCTTCTACGGTTTCAACCGGCCAGGCGCGAAAGCGATCCCGGGCGTCATCCAGAACTGGTGGCGGCAGGGCATGATGGGCAGCGCCAAGGCGCACTACGACGGCATCAAGGCCTTCTCGGAAACTGATTTCACCGACGACCTCAGGATCATCGACGTGCCAACTCTCGTCATGCACGGCACGGATGATCAAATCGTGCCGTTCGCGGATTCGGCGCCTTTGTCGGCAAAGCTCCTGAAGTACGGTACGCTCAAGGCCTACGAGAACCTGCCGCACGGCATGTGCACGACCCATGCCGAACTGGTGAACAACGACCTTCTCGCTTTCCTCAAGTCATAGGCTCCCGCTGTACCGCCAGCTAGAGCCTGCCGCCGGCCGTCCTCCCCCCTCCGGCCGGCGGCTCCCAATCAAACCAAACCGCGACTGGAGCCAGACAATGATCAAGACCATCCTCTGCTGCGCAGCAACCGTAACGATTCTCGCAAACGGGGCACTTGCCCACGATACGATCGGCGAGAACGTCAAGCTCGTCTACGACCATCCGCTCCCCAACGTGCCGGGCAAGAGCATGCGCGCCGTGTTGGTCGAATATGCACCTGGCGGCACCTCCTCGGCACATACTCACCCGAAATCCGCCTTCATTTATGCGACCGTTCTCGAAGGCGCGATCCGCAGCAAGGTCAATGATGGGGCGGTCACGACCTATCACGCCGGCCAGAGCTTTTCCGAGTTTCCGGGCGACCGTCACGGCGTCAGCGAGAACGCCAGCGCGACTGAGCCTGCCAAGCTGCTTGCCGTGTTCGTCGTCGACACCGCCGAGAAGGAACTGACCACACCCTACGGCGAATGAAAGCCAAGGAGCAAAGCCATGTCCGCATTTGACAACAAGGTCGTCATCGTCACGGGTGGAAGCTCGGGCATCGGGCGCGCTGCGGCCATTGGCTTCGCCAGGCAAGGCGCAAAGGTGATGGTAACCGGCCGCCGCGCGACGCCGCTGAAGCAGACGGTCGCCGAGCACCCGAACATTGTCAGCCTGGTCGCCGACGCCGCGGAGCCCGAAGATGCTCCGCGCACCATCGCCAGGGCAATCGACACATGGGGTCGCCTCGACGTGCTGGTGAACAACGCCGGCGCCGGTGCTCTTCTGTCCCTGCGTGATGCTGCCGCTGAGCGGGTCGCGAACATATTTGCCGTGAATGTCTTCGGCCCCAGCCTGCTGGCGGCGGCAGCACTTCCGCATCTGGCGGCGACGAAAGGAGCGATCATCAACATATCGAGCACGTTCGGTCATCGGCCCGCGGCTGGCCTCTCCCACTATGCCGCCAGCAAGGCGGCGCTGGAGCACCTGACTCGCTGTTGGGCGCTCGAGCTCGCGCCCAAGGGCGTACGCGTCAACGCCGTCGCCGCCGGCCCGACCGAATCCGGCGCGCTGACGGGCATGATGGGGCTCTCCCCGGAGCATGCTGCCGTCATCGAGGAAGCGGAGCGCGAGCAGATACCGCTCAGACGACGCGGCAGCCCGGATGACGTGGCCAAGTGGATTCTGCATCTCGCCGATCCGGCGTCCGAATGGGTGACCGGGCAGGTCGTCGCCGTCGACGGAGGTCTGGGTCTCACATGATCGCGGACAATGAACTTCTGCCCCGGCTGCACGAAATCCGCTGAGGAGACCAGCAAGATGAACAGCGCCAACAGTCGTGAGCTTGCAGGAATTTCGGTTCCGGACACGCCGCTTGTGGAGCAGGCCTTCGACTATGCTCGCCGGGAATGCGAGCCTTATCTGTTCAATCACGTCGTTCGTTCCTGGTTGTTCGCGACGCGCATAGGACAGCTTCGCAACATCGCTCACGACGCGGAAGTCGTAGCCGTGGGAACACTGCTGCACGACATCACGTTAAACGAGCGCTTCCATGGTCCTCGTCGTTTCGAAGTCGAGGGCGCGGATCTGGCGCGGGTCTTCGCGCGGCAAGGAGGTGTCGACGAGCGCCGAGCCCAATTGATCTGGGATAGCGTCGCCCTGAACTCGACACCGTCGATCGGTCTCTACAAGGAGGCTGAGGTAGCGCTTTGCACCGCCGGAATCTGCCTGGATGTCGTCGGCCTGCAATACGAGGTCGTCCCTGCCGCAGAGGTCGCAAGGATCGTCGAAGAATTCCCGCGACTCGATATGAAGCGGCGCATGACACGGTGCTTCTGTCGCATCGCCGAGACAAGGCCCGAAACGACCTATGACAATTTCGTTCGGGATTTCGGTGAACGCTATGTCCCCGGGTACCGGGCACCTTCTTCCGTCGATTTTGTAGCAAGCGCCCCCTTCGACGAATAGCAGCACGCAAAACAGGTCGCATGAATTTGCCGCCTGACGAGTTCGGTTTTCAGCCAGTCGCCGTTAGTCGACGTTGCAATTCTGGCGCGCCGAATCCCGTTGACGGCCGCTACCTGATCAGGCCGAGGTCTCGCGCAGCGGGATGGGCAATGTCTCCCAAGCCCGGATCAGTTCGCCGATGGAGGCCGCCTCCATCTTGCGCATAACGTTGCCTCGATGCAGCTTCACCGTCACTTCGCTGATGCCGAAGTCGAAGGCAATCTGCTTGTTGAGGCGGCCGCGCGCCACGTGATGCAGGACCTCACGCTCACGTGGCGTCAATGTTCGAAGTCGTTCGACATTTCGCTCGACCACCTCCGCCTTCGCCCGTTGCGAGGCGTCCATTGCTATGGCTGCGATTACAGCATCAAGCAATGTCTGGTCTCGTACCGGCTTGGTCAGAAAATCCACTGCGCCGGCCTTCATTGCCTGAACCGTCATCGGTATATCGCCATGACCAGTGAGAAAGATGATCGGCTTCGGGTTGCCATTCTGGGCCAGATGATGCTGCAGATCGAGACCGCTCGCTCCCGGCATGCGCACGTCCAGGATCAGGCAGCCGGGTTTGCGCAAGACGTCGGCGTGGAGCAATTCTCGCGTCGAGCCGAAGCAGACCGGCTGGAAACCCGCCGACAGGATCAGCTCTGACAGTGCCTCTCGAACCGCCGCATCGTCATCGACAATGATTACCAGCGGCTGCTCCGCTTCGCCTATGTGCGGTGACGGTGCCGATCTTCGCTGGAGCGGCTGGTCAACTCTCATCATTACCCTCCATTTCTCGATCGTTTAAGGCGTTGGCAACGGCGGCGAGCAGGGCTTGACCGTCGAAAGGCTTGCGGAAAAAACCGCTGATACCCTGGGCGCGAAACTGATCCGCTATCTCGTGGCGGCCGGTGATAAGGAACACCGGCAATTCCGAACGAGCCTTCTTCACTAGGTCGCGAAGTTCGAAGCCATCTGTGCCGGGCATGCCGATGTCGGTGATGAGCACGTCCACGCCCAACAGTCCGCAGGCGAGCAGCGATCGCGCCGAAGAGAAGCAACAAGCGACATAGCCCGCGGATTCCAGGAGGTCCTCCAGCGACTCGAGGACTCTCGGATCGTCGTCGACAACCGCCACGACAGGTCGCATCTTGCTCACACTCAGATCCCTCCCGCTCGTCGAGAGTGGGTAATCGGTATCTCCAATCGTTCCGCCATGCGCACGAGATCGGCGAGCGACGCCGCCATCATTTTCTGCATCACGTTCCTTCTATGGATCTGCAACGTAACCTCGCTGATTCCCAACTCAGCCGCGGCCTGTTTGTTGAGGAGACCACTCACGACAAGCGGCAGCACGTCGCGCTCGCGCGGCGTGAGCTCCAGATAGCGTTGCCTCAACATGATGAGTTCGGCGCGCTCCGATCGCCTTTCCCGATCCTGGGCGATCGCCGTCTGGATTGCGGCCATGAGGTCGGCGTCACTGAAAGGCTTTGTCAGGAAGTCCACGGCGCCGTGTTTGATCGCGCGCACCGAGGATGGGATGTCGCCGTGCCCTGTTATGAAGACGATCGGCGGATGATCGCCCTCGGCGATCTGCTTCTGCAGATCGAGGCCGTTGATGTCCGGCAATTCCACATCGAGGATGAGGCAGGCGGGGACGTCCGGCTTTTCCGCCAGGACATAGTCGCCGGCCGATCCGAACGCGATGGCGCGCATGCCGTGCGACTCTAGAAGCTCACCAAGCGCTTCCCGGATGCGCACGTCGTCATCGACGATGAAGACCATGTGGTTGTAGGTCGTCATGCTGCCGCTTTCATTTCAACGGGCATTGTAAAGACGAACGTCGTTCCGTGCGGCTCGTTCTTCTCCACCCACAACCGTCCCCCGTGCGACTCGACGATCGAACGGCAGATCGCGAGGCCCATGCCCATGCCGTGCTCTTTCGTCGTAAAGAACGGCTCGAATATTCGGTCGGGAAACTCGATGCCCGGGCCACGATCGCTGATTTCGATCTGGATCGCATTCCTTACCCGGCGCACGCGAAGTCCAAGAACTCTGTCGCCCGCAACGGAGTCCATCGCATCCATGCCGTTGCGGATGAGGTTCACCAGAACCTGCTGAATCTGCACCCGATCGAGCGCGACGACAGGAAGGTCGTTTTCGACATCGATGTCCATACGAACACGACGCCGCGCCGCCTCTTCAGCCATGAGGTCACGCGCCTCCGCGACGACGCTGCCGAGCGTTGTGTAGGCCATCGCGTCTGCGGACTGCTTGAACAAGGCGCGGATGCGGCTGACGACATCCGCCGCCGAATTGGCATCCCGGATAATACGCTCCACCGTCTTCTGCGCCCGCTCGATATTTGGCGGTTCGGCCGTGAGCCAGCGCTGGCAGGCATACGAGTTGGCGACGACGGCCGCCAGAGGCTGGTTCACCTCATGCGCTATAGAGGCCGAAAGCTCGGCAAGACTCGCCGCCTGGCTCGCACGTGCGAGTCTCTCTTGCGCCAGACGCAGCTCTTCTTGCGCTCGAACTTCACCATCGATGTCCAGACAGACGACGTTCCACTGAACAATCGCCCCTTCGGCATTGCGCATCGGCGCTGCGCGCGTATCGACCCAGCAATATTCGCCATCGAAGCGCCGCAGACGGTGCCTCCGCGCATATGGTTCGCCAGTGGCCAACGAATGGGCATAGTTCGTTTTGACGCCCGCCAAGTCGTCAGGATGAACACCTTCGTCGAGTGTGCGGGCCAGGCGCGACTTTCCCTTGCCGTCCATTGACTCCAACTCATATCCGAGGAATTCGCGGAGCTGACGGCTGCGATATATCGGCTCGCCATTCGGTGCGGCGCAGTCGATCATCACCGGCAGCGTTTCAACCAGCTGCCACAGCGAACGTTCTCTCTCGCGCAGCGCCACCTGCGCGCGCATCTCATCGTCGATGTCGATGGAAACCTGGTACCATTGCACGATCGTTCCGTCTCGATCGCGCAGAGGCTCGCAACGCCCCTCTATCCAGCGATAATTGCCGTCCTTCCAACGCCGGCGATATCGCATGATGAAGGAGTTGCCAGTTTTGAGGCAGTTGGCCGACGTAGCCAGCACCTCGGGAGCATCTTCGGGGTGAACCAGCTCTTGCGCCACCCTGGTGAAATCTTCGAAGCTCGCCCCGGAGATGCCGAGATCCTCCAAAGACCGCCTGTTGACGTAGGCCAGCTTGCCATCGGGCGTCCAGCTCCAGATGTGGACAGGCAAGGCATCGACGAGCTGCTGAAGCTCGCGTTCTCTTTCGCGCAATGCCTCTTGCGCTCGCATCTCGTCTTCGATGTCGATTGAAGCCATATACCATTGCACGATCGCGCCATCGGCGTCCCGTAACGGTTCCGCTCGCGCTTCTATCCAGCGGTAGACGCCATCCTTCTCGCGACGACGAAACCGGTTCACGAAAGGCTGGCCGGTGGCAAAGCCATTCGATGCCCTCCGGAACATTGTCGGAAAGTCTTCAGGGTGGGCCAGGTCCCGAGCCAAGGCATCGAAGTCCTCGATGTGCGTGGGTGGCGAACCGACCTTCTCCAGATATCGTTTGCTAGTGTAGGTGATCCTGCCTGAAGGAGCGAAGCTCAGGATATTCACGGGCACGACGTCAATCATCTGTTCCAGCTGGCGTTTGCTGCTCCGCAGTGCTTCTTCGGTTCGCACCTGATCATCGATGTCGTGTGACAACCCGTACCATTGTACGACGGATCCCTCCTCATTCCGCATCGGCTCTGCACGGCTCGACATCCAGCGATAGATGCCATCCGCGCGACGCAGGCGATAGTTCAGCGAGAAGCTCTCGCCGGTGATGATGGAATGGTTGAGCGCAGCTTCCAGCTTGGCCGCATCTTCGGGATGTACGACAGCCGCTATGGCAGCTGTCAGACCATTTCCTCCCGCACTCTCGTATTCTCCCACGTCGAGACCGAGAAACTCGACCATTTGCTTGCTGAAGAAGACCGGCTCGCCCGACGCAGACAGGCGCCAAAGGAAGCTCGGCACCATATCGACAAGTTGCGAGAGCTCGCGTTCGCGGAGACGCAGCGCTTCCTGGGCGCGCATCTCATCGTCGATATCGATGGAAATTGCATACCATTGTACGATCGCGCCGCTATGATCACGAACCGGCTCCCAGCGACCATCCACCCAGCGGTAGGCGCCGTCCGCTCGACGCATGCGATACTTCATCGAGTTGGGCTCGCCGGTAGCCAAGGAATGATGGAGCCTTTTCAAAAGGCGGGCAGCATCTTCCGGATGGACGAGAGACTGGATGGCTGCCGCCATCCGGCTCATTCCCGGCCTGTCCAATTGCGCCACGTCGTTCAGTCCGAAGAAGTCGAGCAAGCGTTTATTGAAGAAGATCGGCTCACCTTCGGGTGTCAGACGCCTGATCTGGACCGGGACCATGTCGACGAGCTGAGAAAGTTCCCTTTCCCGGCCACGCAGCGCCGTCACGGTTTTCTTGTAGACGTCATTGTCGAGTGCAATGCCATACCATCCCACGATACGACCGCGGCTGTCGCGTGCTGGCCGCGCGGCTGCTCGAGCCCAGACATAGATGCCGCTCGCGCGCCGAAAGCGAAACTCGACATTGAAGTGATCGCCTGTCTCTAGGCAGTGGCGCCATGTGGCCGCGATCTGCTCATAGTCGTCCGGATGAAGCAGACGCTTCCAGGCGGTATGCCCCTCGTCCAAAGACGCGTTCAGTTCTTCCAACGTCACCCCAAGAGAATTCTGTGCAAACGGGTGCAGGTAAATCCATCTGCCGGCCGCGTCGAACGCCCATCCGTTCCCGAATATGCTCTCGACAACCTTCGCCGATCGAATTGGTTCAGCCTCGCTTTCTACCGATGGGTCCAACCCTGCCGAGGCGAGTGCCTCCCTATCCGTCACCAGATCGTCGATGTCGACACTCACACTGTAACCTGGTTCTGACCGCGTCTCGTTCCAGCGATAACTACCGTCGGCCTGGAGTTGCCGATGCCTCGTCACCTGAGGAACACCCGTCCAGAAGGCGCGGGCGGCAGCGTGAGCTGCGGCAGTCCGGTCATCCGGATGGACAAGGCTCAGCGAATGCGGAGCATCGGAAACGGCTTTGCTTTCGAGCGTATCACTGATGACGTCAGCGAATCGTTCCTTGGCCGCGGACGGAACATCACCGTCGATCAGTGCACCGTACCATGCAAGGATACGACCTGTGCTGTCGCGCAACGGCTGCCCCGAGCTTCTGCTCCAACCGTAAGCACCGCTAGCGCGCAATAGACGATGCTCCATATTGTAATGGTCACCTGTTTGCAGGCAGCGACGCCACATAGTGACGGTTGCGTCGTAATCGTCTGGATGGACTAGCCGCTTCCACCCGACCGCGCCCTCTTCCGAAGGCGAATTGAGCTCCTCCAGCGTTGTGCCGAGAAGCGTCAGCGCACTTGGCGTCACGTAGGTGAATGTGCCCGAGGCGTCTGTCGCCCACGCGTTGCCGACCACGCCTTCGATGATCCGAGCCGCTCGCAATGCTTCGGGGTCGATTCCGCCAATGGACTTAAACGCTGTCGTCATTGTCTTCTCCTCCCGGACACAAAAAGCCGGAGACCGTCAGCGCCCTGTGTAGCACTCATCCTTGGATCTGGGTGGCGATTTGGCTTGCCAGCTTAACGTGGCCATGCCTCGGCCGCACGTCATGGAAATCCATGAGGTATGGGCGATCCTGCGTTGCGGACAAGGCTGCTCGACTTCCCTGAGTGAGGGTTCAAGCGATCGGGGTGAAGGGGTACTGAAGGCAAGCAGTTGCTCGCGAGCTTGTCGAAGCGGGTCGCCATTCGCTGGCAAAAGAAGCCGACGCGTCAGTCGTTTATTTCGATGCCCCGCAACCTATCCCGTGGTGTGGCTCGCCCTCTCCCTCAACACAATCGACCAGCAAACGCACCTCGATGTACGTCGTCGATGCCGCGTGTAAGGCGGCGGTCAGCAGGAGATGAACATGAGCCTAAACAAAACCTCACACCCCCGCAGAACGGGGACCGAAGAGTTGGTTCCGTCTCGCTATGCGGTACGAGTCGGCGAGATCGAAGTGCTGGTGGTCAGCGATGGAGTGCTACCGCTTCCAACCAACATGTTGGGATACAACGCCGACCCCACCGTGCATGCGGCCTGGCTGAAGGACATGTTCCTGCCGCCGGACGCTTTCGACTGGGCGCTGAACGCGGTCGTGGTGCGCAGCGGCGGGCAGACCATACTCATCGATGCCGGGCTAGGATTGGACCCGGAGTTGAACTTGCCGCGGGCCGGGCAGTTGATCAAGCGACTGGAGGCCGCCGGCATAGATCTCGGATCCGTGACCGACGTGGTGCTCACCCACATGCACATGGACCACGTTGGCGGGCTGCTCGTCGACGGGGTGAAAGACCAATTGCGTCCGGACCTGCGGATCCACGTGGCGGCCGCCGAGGTCAAGTTCTGGGAGTCGCCCGATTTCTCCCGCGTCTCAATGCCACCAGGGTTCCCGGATGCGCTTCGGGCAACCGCCAAGCGGTTCAGGAAAGAGTACGAGAGCAAGCTGCGGCTGTTCGATGAGGAACACGAGGTGGCGCCGGGCGTGATCGTCTCTAGAACGGGCGGCCACACTCCCGGGCACAGCGTAGTCCGCGTGGCATCCGGCAAAGACCGGCTGATGTTTGCTGGCGATGCCGTGTTCACTGTCGGGTTCGAACACCCTGACTGGTACAACGGTTTCGAGCACGATCCCGAGGAGGCAGCTCGCGTTCGGGTCCGACTCTTGCGGGAACTGGCGGAGACCGGAGAGCTGCTGGTGGCTACTCACATGCCGTTCCCCTCCGTCGGCCATGTGGCGGTGGACGGCGATGTCTTTCGTTGGGTGCCGGTCTTCTGGGATTACTGACCGCTCGTTGGGTCAGGGCCTAAACTAGGGCGCGTACTCATAGTGTTAATGAGTTTGCGCCCTGGTTTTCCCGCAAGCTTGGCCGTTCGCATCACTTTTGCGACGCTCATCTTCGCTCGCCTCTGTGAACGGGGATCGATTCCACAGCCTTGGCTGCGACTGTGCCGCAAGCGCCGACTCGCGTCACGCGATGATGGCAGCTTCTTCGGCATTCGGCTTGGGCTGGCTCCGTGTGCCGCGACCCTCTGAAACTGCAGTCCAGTCGCCGATCACCTACGGGCGCCTTGGCCAGACGATTGAATGCCCGTTGCAGCAGGGATTGTTCCATATCCCGACTGGCATGCCGCTTTCACCACCGGTCACCGAGCGGCTAAAGACTTACCAAACCAAGGTGGCGGACGGCTTTCCATTGGCCGCGGCCGAATCGTTATCTGTCAGCTTGCGACGGCGCTGCGCAGCAGCATCAGCTCGCCGATGTTTTCGATGATGACATAGCCGACCAAATGGTCCTGGGCGTCCACCACACCGACGGCAGGTGCGGCTCCACTCTTCAGGTGTTCGAGCGCATTGATGAGCTTATCATCGTCGCGCATCACTGGGATATTTGCCGCCATTGCCTCGATCACAGGGGTCTGACCGCCGTGCTTCTGCAGGCCGGTGACGAGCCCCTCACGTGTCAGCACGCCGCGCAGCCGGCCGCCATCGTCGACGATCGGGAACTCGTGTTGCGTCGTGCGCAACAAGGCCCGTGCTGCTTCGTCGAGGGTCGCGGTCGCCGGCAGGCTTTCAAACCGGCTGATCATGACGTCGCGCATGTTAACGGCGCGCGCCGCTGCCTCGAGCCCCATCGCCTGCGTTTCCGCAGCGGCGGCGAGGTAGACGAAGATCGCAACGAATATGAGCAGCACGTTGCCGACGACCAGACCGATGAAGCCGAAGGCGAAGGCGGCGAACTGACCAACGGTCCCTGCAATCTCCGTCGCGCGCTGGCGGTTGTAGCGCGTGGCGAGCAAGGCGCGCAGCACGCGCCCGCCATCCATCGGAAAGGCCGGAATGAGGTTGAACAGGACCAGCCATATGTTGACGGCGGCGAGGCGAGCCACGAACGCGACATGCGGGTTCTCCATCGACGTCAGCGCGTCGATGCCGACGGTGGTGCCAAGCGCGGCGACGAGGAAGGCAGCGATGACGACATTGACCAACGGGCCGGCAAACGCGACGACGATCTCTTGCGACGGCTTCTCGGGCAGGCGCTCCAGCTCCGCGACGCCGCCGATCGGCAAGAGCGTGATCTTTGGAGTTCGAATGCCGTAGCGACTAGCGGCAGCGGCGTGGCCGAGCTCATGCAATACCACGCAGGCGAACACGGCACCGATGAAGGCGATGCCCTCGATCGCAGCCCGTGTTCCGCCCTCCTGGTAATAGGCGATGCCGATCCAGGCGAGCAGCAGCAGGAAGGTCAGGTGGATGCGGATTTCGGTGTCGCCGACACGGAGGATCGGGTAGGACCACTGCATGATGTGACTCCGTCGGGTCGGGAAGCAGGCCGCGCCCGCCGAGCATGCCCCCGTTTGCAGTCGCGTCAAGTGCCTCGTCATTCGTTCGGGCGTGCGCTCCGGCCGGCTGTCAATGCAGGGGATTTCGGCCGGTGCGCGCACCGACGGTGGGCCGCGAGGACCCGTTCCGTGACCGAATGTTGAGCCTCGCCGACCTTCAGCCAGGCGAGACGGTGCTCGGCGTCGCCTGAGGGACGGGCACGCTGGCGATCGCGGCAAGGCGACTGGTCGGTCCGGGCTTTAGCATGGCCGATATGGACGCGTTGGCCGAGATGATCGACGGGGCGCGCGCCAAGGCCGTTCGCGCCGCTCTAGGTGTGGCGCCACGCGCTACGGCTGGAGAAGTGCGCCACCGTACTGCGCCCAAAGGTGTTCGCAGTCCCAGCTTCTCAAGCTTGGCGTTCCTGGTTCCCCGTAAAAGACCATTGCACCGCGAACGTCGTATCCAAGCACCGACGCGTTGGCGACGAATTGGATGGCGCGCCCTAGGCTGACCGCGCCTATCCGCGCTTCAATTTTGCTGGTGAGATCGATCACTCCGAAGATTTCTGCATCCGCACCTCTGCCGGCCAAGACAGCCGTCGAGATCGCATCGTCCAGGGCAAGGAGCATCGGATGAGTCCCCGTAAGCAGCGCTTGCTAGCTTCGATGCGCGAAATTTGTTCCCGCGTCCCTGAAGGAATCTGAGTCCATGGGTTGCCCGGCGGCGATTTCAGAGAATCGGCCCGACCCTGCACACTGCCTTGACCTGCTTGACATGCACATGGATCAGGCATTTCGCACTCGCTGAGGCGCCCGAGTTGATGCGGATCCTTTTGACGCAGATCAACGACCATCCGTCGCATCCGGACAAGGGTAAGAACAAGGCGCTGGCGCCCGTCGTCTTCTCTGGTGATTAGGAATCGACGAATGCCCAACACAACGGTCATCGATGACGGCACTGAGTTGCTCCCCTCGAATGACCGTTCGGCGGGCCGAATGCTTGTGCCGAATAAGCCCGAGATCAGCCTCCCGGAGATCATTCCTGCCGCCGTGAAACGGCGCCGCCGGCTTTGGCTCGCGTTGGCGCTGGTTGCGATCGCCGGCGCGGCGGCAGGCGGATATTGGTGGCTGCATGCCGCTCCCGCACTGCCCGCCGGGATCGCCTTCGGCAACGGCAGGATAGAGGCAGACGAGATCGACATCGCGGCCAAGTTCAGTGGTCGCATCGCCGCGCTTCTCGTTGATGAGGGTGATGTCGTTCGCGCCGGCCAAGTGGTCGCGCGGATGGACACGCAGGACCTTGAGATGTCGCTCCGCAAAGCCGAGGCACAGGTGCTTGGGGCCAATCGGATGCTCGACGAGGCGCGGGCGGGCGTCGAGCAGCAGAATGCCCAGGCCAAGCTCGCCGAGCAGCAACTCACCCGCGCGATTGTCCTCGTCGACAAAGGTTACGCGACAGCCGAGATTCTCGATCAGCGGCAGCAGCAGATGAGCGCTGCCAATGCCGCGCTCGCGGCGGCCAATGCGCGCGTCGGACAAGCCGAACAGACGCTGGCGGCCGCCAACCACGATGTCGACCTCTACCGGATCAATATCGCAGACAATTCGCTCGTCGCTCCGCGTGACGGCCGCGTTCAATATCGCCTCGCCAATATCGGCGAGGTGGTCGGCGCCGGCGGCAAGGTCTTGATCATGATCGACACGGGCTATGTCTATATGGACATTTTCCTGCCTACGGCGGAAGCCGGTCGCACGACCGTAGGTAGCGCCGCGCGCATCGTGCTTGACGCCGCGCCTGAATCACCGATCCCGGCCAAGGTCGTCTTTGTCTCCGGAGAGGCACAGTTCACGCCGAAGGCTGTGGAGACCAAGGCGGAACGCGACAAGCTGATGTTCCGAGTCCGCGTGCGCGTTGATCCCGACTATCTGCGCATCCATGCAGCGGAGGTGAGCTCGGGAGTTCCCGGGCTCGCCTATGTGCACCTCAACGGCAGTGCCGAGTGGCCGACCTTCCTTGCACCAGGGCGGACGGATGAGCCATCTCGCTAATGTCATCGCCGTCGAGGGGCTCTCGCACTCCTACGGTCGCAGGCTTGCGCTCGAAGGCGTGACGCTTACGGTCCCGACCGGAGCGCTGGTCGGATTGATCGGCCCGGACGGCGTCGGCAAATCGACCCTGCTCAGCCTGGTCGCCGGAGCCAAACGCATTCAGACCGGACGCGTGAAGGTCTTCGGCCGCGATATGGCCGACCAGCTCCATCGTTCTGCCGTGTGTCCGCGCATCGCCTTTCTGCCGCAGGGGCTTGGCAAGAACCTTTACCCCGATCTCAGCGTCCGCGAGAACATCGATTTCTTCGGACGCCTCTTCGGCGAGCCGGCCGGCGAGCGCGCCCGGCGCATTGACGCGCTGCTCGAGGCGACCGGCCTGGCACCCTTTCCCGACCGCCCGGCCCGGAAACTCTCAGGCGGCATGCGGCAAAAGCTCGGCCTCTGCTGCGCGCTCGTTCACGACCCTGACCTGCTCATTCTCGACGAGCCGACAACGGGCGTCGATCCGCTGTCGCGCCGGCAATTCTGGGAGTTGATCGAACGCATGCGAGCGCGGCGGGCCGGCATGAGCGTGGTCGTAGCCACCGCCTATATGGAGGAGGCGGAGCGCTTCGACGAGCTCATCGCCATGAATGCCGGGCGGATCCTCGCATCGGCCACGCCGGCTGAACTGAAACGGCTGACAGGGCAGGGGAGCCTGGAGGAAAGCTTCATTGCGCTTTTGCCCGAGGCGGTTCGCGACGGGCGTCGCGCGCTCTTCATTCCGCCGCGGCCATCGGGCGAACACGAGGCGGTCATCATCGCTCGTGGCCTCACTCGGCGCTTCGGCGAATTCGTAGCGGTCGATGACGTGAGCTTCGCCATCGAACGCGGCGAGATCTTCGGCTTCCTCGGCTCGAACGGCTGCGGCAAGACCACCACGATGAAGATGCTGACCGGGCTGCTGCCGGCCTCCGACGGCAGTGCCTGGCTGTTGGGACAGCCGATCGATGCCACCAACATGCGCCTGCGTAGGCGTGTCGGCTACATGTCCCAGTCTTTCTCGCTCTATACCGAGCTGACCGTCAGGCAGAATCTCGATCTGCATGCCCGTCTCTTCCACATCGCCGCCGACAGGGCGAAATCGCGCATCGCCGCGCTCATCGAGCGGTTCGGCTTCGGCCCTTATGTGGACCAGCGGGCATCGGAGCTGCCCCTCGGCATCCGTCAGCGGCTCTCTCTCGCCGTCGCCGTCGTGCACGAGCCGGAGGTCCTTATCCTCGACGAGCCCACCTCCGGAGTTGACCCGCTTGCGCGCGACAGCTTCTGGGAGCTGCTCGTCGAGCTTTCGCGGCGGCAAGGCGTCACCATCTTCGTCTCGACCCATTTCATGAACGAGGCGGCGCGGTGCGATCGCGTCGCGCTCATGCATGGCGGCAGGGTGGTGGCCACCGGCACGCCGACGGAGCTGGCCGAAGCCAAAGGCGCAGCCGATCTCGAGGACGCCTTCGTGGCCTATCTGCAGTCTGCAGGCGGCGAAGGCTCAAGCCTGGTCAGCGGTCCACCAGAGCCTGAGCGCGCCGCGACCTCTTCGTCCGCGCGCGTGGCACCGCGGGCCGGCTTCAGCCTGGGGCGGCTTTTCGCCTATTCGTGGCGCGAGGCGCTGGAGCTTTGGCGCGATCCAGTGCGGCTCGGTTTCGC
Source organism: Mesorhizobium sp. WSM4904 (assembly GCF_029674545.1). NCBI lineage: Bacteria > Pseudomonadati > Pseudomonadota > Alphaproteobacteria > Hyphomicrobiales > Phyllobacteriaceae > Mesorhizobium > Mesorhizobium sp. WSM4904. The sequence goes on from NZ_CP121354.1 coordinate 3,206,995, forward strand.
CTTGCTCGGTACGGCATTCCTCATGGTCGTCTTCGGGCTCGGCATCAATACCGATGTCAATCAGGTGACTTTCGCCGTCCTGGACCGCGACAACACGCCGGAAAGCCGAGCCTATCTGCAGGAGTTCCGCGGATCGCCCTATTTTGCGGAACGCAAAACACTGGCCAGCTACGACGATCTTGATCGGGCGCTGCGCAGCGCCGCCTTCGCATTGGCCATCGAGGTACCGCCGGGCTTCGGCCGCGACCTCCGGCGCGGGTCAGCACCCGAGATTGGCGCTTGGGTTGACGGCGCCATGCCTTTCCGTGCTGAAACCGTCCGCGGCTATCTCGCTGGCCTGCATCAGCAATATGTCGCCGATGTCGCCGACGCGGCCGGCAGTCGGCCAGTGTCGCCGGTCATCGAGACTCGATTCGTCTACAATCAGGACTTCAAGAGCATCTTCGCCATGGTGCCGGGGACGATCGCGATGCTGCTGGCATTCATGCCTGCAATGTTGATGGCTGTTGGCGTCGTCAGGGAGAAGGAACTGGGTTCGATCGTCAATCTCTACGTCACTCCCGTCACGCGGCTGGAATTTCTCCTAGGCAAGCAACTGCCCTACGTCATCCTTTGCCTGATCAGCTTTCTTACCCTCTTCCTAATGGCCGTTTTGCTGTTCGGCGTGACGCTGAAAGGAAGCTTCTGGGTGCTCCTTCTCGGCGCGCTGCTCTACGTGACGGCGATGACCGGCTACGGCTTGGTGATCTCGGCATTCACGCGAACCCAGATTGCCGCGCTCTTCGTCGCGGGAATCATGACCTCGCTGCCCGCCGTGCAGTTCTCCGGCATGTTGGCGCCCGTCTCCTCGCTGGTGGGCTTTCCGGCCTTCATGGCACATACCTTCCCGGCGATGTATTTCCTGCGCATCTCGGTCGGCACCTTCACCAAGGCGCTCGGCTTCCGGGAACTTGCCGGAAGCCTGTTGGCGCTCGCGGTCTTCATCCCGATCCTCATCTTGATCAGCCTGGCATTCCTGCGCCGCCAGGAGGCATGATGTCATGCAGCACCTGGCGAACATCTTCTGGCTCGGCACAAAGGAACTGCGCAGCTTCTCGCGCGATTTCGTGCTCTTCGGCTTCGTCATCTATTCCTTCACGCTGGCGGTCTATGCGCAGGCCGAGAGCCCGGCGCAAGAGGCCCACAACTCTTCCGTCGCCATTGTCGATGAGGACCATTCGGCGCTCTCGCGTGCGATTGCCGCAGCCCTGCTGCCGCCCTATTTCAGCTCCCCGACCGAGGTCGTCGCCGGTCAGGTTGACGAACTGATGGACACCGCCCGCAGCACGTTCGTCCTCGATATTCCACCGCATTTCGAGCGCGACATGCTGGCGGGCCGCCAACCGGTCATCCAGGTCAATGTCGACGCCACCGCCATGATGCAGGCAGGCATCGGCGCCGGCTATCTGGAGCAGATCATCGCTCGCGAAATCGCCCGCTCTGCTGCGGCTTCCGAACCTTCGCAGGCCGAGCCTGTGAATCTCGCTGTTCGCGTCGCCTTCAATCCCAATCTCACCACGCAACTCTTCAATGCGGTCATGGCCATCATCGGCAACGTCAACATGCTTGCCATCATACTTGCGGGTGCGGCAATCATCCGCGAGCGGGAGCACGGCACGATGGATCATCTGCTGATCATGCCGCTCACGCCTTTCGAGATCGCGGCTGCAAAGGTGTGGGCGAATGGCCTGGTGATCACCGTCGCGGTCGGCCTGTCACTCTGGTTGGTGATAGAGACGCTGCTCGGAATTCGGATCGTCGGTTCCGTCCCGCTCTTCATGGCGGGCGTCACGATCTATTTGTTCTTCGCAACCGCCATCGGCATCTTCCTGGGCACGGTGGCTCGCTCGATGCCGCAGCTTGGGCTCCTGTTCGTCCTGGTCGCTTTGCCAATGAACATCCTGTCCGGTGGCAACACGCCGCTCGACAGCATGCCGGCGTTCTTACGTACGGTAATGCAGTTGTCGCCCTCGACCCATTTCGTAAGCTTCGCGCAGGCTATCCTCTATCGAGGCGCCGGCATTGACGTGGTCTGGCCGCAGTTTGCTGTCGTCGGAATCGCCGGCGGCGTATTCTTCGCCCTCTCCATCATGCGTTTCCGCAAGATCAGCGCCGCCATGATGTGACGTCGCGATGCTGACCGCGGCGCTGTGGCTCGTGACCCTCATCGTGTTCGCTCCGATCGCCGGAGGGAAGTCGTTGGCTGTACAGCGTCTCAACGAGCCGCATGGCCAACTTGCGTGGGTTGGGCGCGGTGTATGACAAGTGCGTCAGATCCGATCAGCGCCAGCAGCGCCACGACGGCCGTTACCAGCTGCGGAACCTGAAGGGCGCCGAAGTTGCCAGAAGCGAAAGCCGGCACAGTGACTTCGGTTTCGGAGGAAGGCGGTGGTCGCAATCCGCCTGATCGCCGACCCTGCACTCGCCAATCCCGACACGCCCAACATTTTTGAAGGCCCGCCCAGACGTGCTTACGCCGTTCGTTCAATGCCTGTCCTGACGCTCCAAGGCGCCCCGAATGCTGTCACTCAGGGTGTGATTGAAGAACGGCTTTTCGACAATCGGGATCCCGGCGGCGGCTGCGCTCTCCCGCAGCATCTTACTCGGAGACGAGGTGATCAAGATCGCCGGCAGCCGAACCTGCCCGTTCCGTAGTCGCTGCAGCAGTTCGAGCCCGTTCACTGCCGGCAAGTCGTAGTCGATGACCAGGCAGCCAAAGGGCGGCAGCGTCACCTCGTTCAACACCTCTGTCGCATCGGCGTAGGTGCGGACCGAAAACCCCTCGAGCTCGAGCGAGAATTTGAGTGATCTCAGTACCGCCGGGTCGTCATCAACCACGATTACTGTCGGTTTGTCGCGCGATACGGAATCCGCAGCTTCCATCGCATTGATCTCCAAGCATCCGTTCACGATCCAGTAAGCCGTTACCAGAGACACTTCGCTTTGACCTGAGGCAAAAACAGCGAAACGGCCTGCAGATGTCGCCGATCTTGGGAAGATGGCACTGCTATGAGCGCTCGTTCAGCACGCTCGGGATCAGTGCCATACGCACGAGTTCGGACAGATTCGAAGCCTGCATCTTGGTCATCACATGTGCCCGGTAAATCTCGAGGGTCCGCGGGCTGACTTTCAAATCGTGCGCGATCGTTTTGTTCGAATATCCGGCCATAAGGCCTTCGAGCACCTGCCGTTCAATATTGGACAGATGGGCAAGCCTACCCTGAACGTCCAGACATTTGGCTTCCTGCGTCGCGTCTCGCTCATGCTGATTGAGCGCAGACCGAACCGCAGCCAATACTGCCTCGTCGTCGAAGGGCTTCTCAAGAAAATCGACCGCACCGGCTTCCAGGGCTTTTCTCGCGAGCGTGATATCGCCGTGGCCCGCAATGATGATGACCGGCAAGTCGATGCGGAAGCTTTTTTACTCGCCGGAGCAGCTCGAGCCCGTCGATTTCCGGCATTCGCAGGTCGGTGACGATGCATCCCCGTTCGGCGCATTCGATGTTCGCCAAAAAAGGCAACGGCCGTTTCGTAGCTGCGCACCGAGAGTTGGGCCGTGCCAAGCAGAAAAGCGAGCGACTTGCGCACTGCCTCGTCGTCGTCGACGATATGGACGACGCTGTCAGTGGGCATCGGTGGCCTCCTCCTTCGTCACCGCAGGCAATGTAAAGCGAAACGTCGTTCCGCCGCCTGGACGCGGCTTGGCTTCGATCTGCCCGCCATGCGCCTCGACAATTGTGCGAGAGATCGAAAGGCCCACTCCCATCCCGCGCGGCTTGGTGGTGGCGAATGGTTGAAACAGTCTCGCCGCCATTTCCTCCGAAATGCCCGAACCAGTATCATCGACCTGCACGACAATCATCATGTCATCTGCAGGCTTCGAGCGAACGGTCAGAGTCCGCTCACTTGATTCCTCCATGGCCTCGATGGCGTTTCGGATCAGGTTGACCAGGACCTGTTGAACTTGAACCTTGTCGGCCAGGACAAGATCGGCACGGGGGTCGAAGTCGAACGTCACGCGCAAGCCCTTGTCCTTGGTGCCGACAAGCGCAAGCGCGGATGCTTCCTCGACGAGCTTGGCAATGTGTTCGACCTGTCTTTCGCTCTCCCTGCGACCGACGAAATCGCGCATGCGCCGAATGATCTGACCGGCCCGCAGCGCCTGATCGGCCGCGCTGTCCATCGCGTCTCGAAGCATCGCCAGCCGCTCGCCGGTGCTGTCGTCGAGCAGGCGGCGTGAGCCTTTCAGATAGTTGGCTATGGCCGCCAACGGCTGGTTGAGTTCATGAGCGATCGCCGATGCCATCCCGCCCATCTCAGTTAGGCGTGACACGTGGGCGAGTTCAGACTGCAGCTCCTGAAGTCGTGCTTCGGTCTCCTGCCGCTCCGTCAGATCACGGATGAACCCGGTGAAAAATCGCTGGCTCGCCGACCATATCTCTCCGACGGCCAGTTCGATTGGAAACGTCGAGCCATTTTTGCGTCGCGCTGCAGCCACACGGCCAATTCCGATAATGCGCTGCTCTCCGGTGTCGCGGTAGCGCTTGATGTAACCATCATGTTCCTCTCGAAAAGGCGAGGGCATCAGCAGCGTCACATTGTTCCCGATCATCTCGGCCGCGGTGTAGCCGAACATCCGCTCGGCGGTCGCGCTGAAGGACTGGATGATGCCGTGCCCGTTGATCACGATCGTGGCTTCGGGAACTATGTCAATGATCGATTGGAGATGGGCCTCCCGCGTCAAGGCCAGAATGCGCGCCTGCCGCAGCCGTTCACCAATCCAGGCCGTCCCGACCCCGATCAATACAAAGACAGCGCCATTGGCGACCTCCGTCCAACCGACTGCCCTGTAATTGGCAATGAAAAAGAAAACGAGGGGAACGCTCAAGCTGGTGGCCAGAACGCCAGGACCGAAGCCGCCCGCTCCCGCCGCGAGCAGCACGGCGGGCAGGAAGAAGAGGTAAGGAGCTTGATCCTTGAGAACCGATGCCACGACAAACCTCGCGGCGAAGGCGATAGCGACCGCCGCCAAGGCGATGGCATAGCGCAAAGCTGTTTCTCGTCGTGAGTTCGACCGATTCCGAACCGGCACGCCATTCGATCCTACGGGTGAGTTGACCGGAGAGCCTTCTTACCGCAAGCAGTCGCGACCGAACGTTGATCTGAAGCAAATTTCTCAGGCGAAGCCGATTGGTACGATAATTATCTGTTGCGGAGAAAAAGGGCTGAGATGCCCGCATGTCGTTTTCGCCGACATGCACCAACGCAAGTGCCTGCTGTTGCCCGGCCGGAACCCGTAGGAGACATACCTCGAAATTGGCTCTATGAGCGTTTTGACCGCATACTGCTTGAAGCGCTTCTTGCGCTGTTGCGAGTCGACAGCGGAGCGATCACAGCTCGGCACTATCGGGCGGGCCGATCGCTGAAGAGCTTTCCAGCCTGCGCAGGCGGCCACGCTGGTGATCGGTTCCGGTCTCATCCATTAGCATTGTCATCCAGAGTTTCCGAGACAGCCGTCGGTTAGACAGAATTCGAATAATCAAGCGTCTTGCGCAGGGCCTCGACCCTGCAAGCGGCCATCCTGAAGTAGCGACCAATCCTTTCGGTCGAAAGGCCGAGGTCGACCAGTATGGCGATCGTGAGCTCGGGCCGAGGTCCCAAATCAGGGGACCTCCAATTGGAGCTCGCACACACTTTCTGACGATGTTCCCGCAACTGTCCGACCTCCGAATGCGCACTCACTGTGCATCTCCGCACTTCAATGCTTTCGCCGAACCAAGCGTCAACTCTCATATGGGTTACGAAATAGCCGCTGATCAGCCGCCATCATTGATGCGCGTCAAGGACCGGGCGATCTTCGCATCGCCTGGTCAAAAGCCGGTGACGATTGGTGGCGGCGAAAAGTTCTTGAAGCCAAGTCGCGGCTCGTCACAGCTTGGATCGAATTCGCCGAGTGGAACCGAGCGGTGGCATTGAGGCACGCTCGTATGTGAGTTGCTGGTGGTGCCAATAGAGCCAGTGGTCTGCGAGCACCCGGCAACCGTCACAAGTAAAATGATCGAGGCAACTAACTTTTTGCGCTTGAGAACCTGTTTTTCACTTGACATGGACACGCCCTTTCCGACTTACAAAACAATAGATTAGTCAATCATTTACCATAACCTGCTCACAAGATTCTTTGTCCCAGATCAAAACCACGGCCCGGCTTTGAAACACCGAGAGACGGCAGCGTCGCAGACGCACCGATGATCAGCGGCGGCTTGCACTTGCGGGTCATCAAGCTGATGGGTCATGACGGCGGTTGTCCCGGCCCGAGGACGAAACTTGCGTCCGAGGCAAAGCGGGACGACGCGGCCAAGCAGCGGTTACCAGATCTCGGAGGAACGGCGGGCTTGGCGGCCACCGAGACGGGCACCGAAGGCTGCGGCGAAGGCACGGTGACGACAAAACATCTCGTCGAACACGCGCCGTTTGCGGATCGGGGCGAGACGGCTTTCGCAGCCCTCGTCCCATGGCGACAACTATAGGGTCATCACCATGCGGCCATCGACCTTCCCGGCTCCGAGATCGTCGAAGATCGTGTTGATATCCTCGAGCTTCGCTTTGTGAATGTGTGTCTTGACCTTGCCTTCGGACGCGAACTCAATGGCTTCCGCCAGATCCTTGCGCGTGCCGACGATGGACCCTCGGATCGTGATACGCTTCAGCACAACGTCGAAGATCGGTGTGCCAAACTCGCCGGGCGGAAGGCCGTTCAGGCTGATCGTGCCCTTGCGTCTGACCATCTGCAGGGCCTGTGAGAAGGCCGGCACCGAACGGCGGTCACCAGCACGCCATGAGCGCCGCCGCCGGTCGCCTTGACCACCTGCGCCGCCGCGTCGGGCGATTTCGCGTTGATGACAGCGTCAGCTCCAAGCTGGCGCGCCAGGGACAGTTTCTCGTCAGTCACATCGAGCGCGGCCACATGCAGACCCATTGCCTTGGCATATTGCACAGCGACGTGCCCGAGACCGCCGATCCCCGAAATGGCAATCCATTCGCCCGGCTTGGCTTCGGTCTCCTTGATGCCCTTGTAGGAGGTCACGCCAGCGCAGAGGATCGGCGCCATCTCGGCGAAATCGACATTCTTGGGAAATCGCGCCACGTACGGAGCGCTGCCGATGGCGTATTCGGCGAAGCTGCCATTCACCGTATAGCCGCTCATATGCTGGTGCTCGCACAGCGTTTCCCACCCGGTGCCGCAATATTCGCAGCAGCCGCACGCGTCGTGCAGCCAGGCGATGCCGACGGGATCACCTTCTTTAAGTCCGGTGACGCCTGGCCCCAAGGCGGCGACGATGCCGGCCCCTTCATGGCCCGGGATGAATGGAGGCGTTGGCTTGACCGGCCAATCTCCGCTCGCCGCATGAAGGTCTGTGTGACAGACGCCGCTGGCAATGATCTTGACCAGGACTTCTCCCGGCCCCGGCTCGGGGATCGGCACTTCCTCGATCGTCAGCGGCTTGCCGAATGCGTGGACCACCGCGGCCTTCATTGTCTTTGCCATAATCGATCTCCTTTGAATTCGTCGATCGCACAATAGAAGCGCCGGACCGCACGGCTTTGATGCAGGTCAACGCCGTCACCGGCGTCGCCAGATCAAGACTGGAAGGGTTTCTGGGCTGGTCAGTCTTCGTGGGCTATCGCTGGTACGATGCGCGCGGTATCGAGCCGCTTTTCCCGTTCGGCTTCGGGCTGAGCTACACCGAATTCGCTTATTCGAATCTAGCGCTTGACCGAACCGTCCTGCGATCCGGCGAGAAGGTCGCGGTCAGCTTTGCCATCACGAACACAGGAAAGGTCCGTGGCAAGGAAATCTGCCAGGTCTACGCCCGCTATTTCGGCGTGAACTTGCATTACAAGGCGCGCGCAGCGTGCGTTTCGTTGTCGGGTCGGGTTGTGGCGCCGATCCGCCGGAAGATGAAATGTTCCGCGCCGTTTCTCTCCGGCGCTGCCCCTGCCAGCGCGGCGTCGGTCATGTGCTTGTGGATCGGCGACTTGATGCAGGCCGGATCCGTAGCCGCGGCATCACCGGCAATCGCCATCGCCTGACACCTGCAGCCGCCCCAGTCGACCTCGCGACGCTCGCAGCTTCGGCACGGCTCCTGCATCCACTCGGTGCCGCGGAAAGCATTGAATGCTGGTGAATCGGTCCAGATTTCGGCAAGCGTGCGCTCTCCGAAGCGCTCGAAGCGAAGCGAAGGAATCGTCTGCGCGGCATGACACGGCAGCACCGTGCCATCTGGGGCCACCATGAACGCATCGCGCGCCCAGCCGCCCATGCATGGCTTGGGGTAGATGGCAAAATAGTCAGGCGGGACGAAATCGATGTTGATGACGCCGGCCAGCTGTTCCTGCGCCGCCGCGACGGTGTCGGCCTGCCGGTCGACCGCGGCGCGTTCGGGCATCAGCGCATTGCGATTGGCCAGCGCCCAGCCGGCATACTGCACGTTGGCGATCTCAAGCCGCTCCGCGCCCAGCGAAAGGGCCAGATCGATGAATTCCGGCACTTCCTCGATGTTGTGGCGATGGATCGGCGCATTGATGGTCAGCGGCAGCCCGGCCGCGCGGGCGCGGCGTGCCGTCTCCAGCTTCTTTTCATGGCTGCCGACATGATTGCCGATACGGTCGGTGGTCGCTGGGCGGGCACCCTGAAAGCTAAGTTGCAGGTGGTCGAGACCGGCTTCGGCAAAGGCCTCGATGCGGCCATCGGCAATGTTGATGCCGGCGGTGATGAGGTTGGTGTAGACACCGCGCGCCGAAAGTCCGGCGATCAATTGCTCGAGGTCGCGGCGCAGCGTCGGCTCGCCGCCGGACAGATGCACCTGCAGAATGCCGAGATCGGCGGCCTGCGAGAAGAGATCGAGCCAGGTCGGTGTGTCGAGCTCGCGATTGGCCTTCAGCAATTCAAGCGGATTGGAGCAATAAGGGCACTGCAGCGGGCAGCGATGCGTCAGTTCCGCCAGCATGCCGATCGGAGGGAGAACGGCCTCGCTCATAGCCTCACCAGCAGCTTGTCCGACCATTCCTGCAGGAAGGCGATGACGTCGGCCGCCACGGCCTCCTGATCGGCGTCATAGTCGGAGGCAAGGTGGGCGATGATGTGGCCGACGGTGGATCGTCCATCGCAGCGGCGCAGTATGTCGAGGCTGATCTCGTTCGGCCAGAATACCTTCTCTGGCGAAAGCACGGCGAAGGCCTGCCTCACAGGGTCGTACTGTATGCGCACATGCTTCGGCAGCGACGGCATGGATTGCAACGACACCAGGGCTCTTTCGCGCAGCGCCATCATCAGACCGACTCCGGGCGAAAAGCGCCGGGGGGTATGTTTCCCGGCGCGCCATAGGCATGTTGAAGCGCGTCGAGCATGGCCCAGAGTATATCGCATTTGAACACCAGCGCATCGATCGCCTGCTGCTGGCGTTCCGCCGTATCGGCGTGGCCGAGCACATAGGCGAGGGCGAAGTCGGCATCGCGCGATGCCTGCTCGGGCCGGCGGCTGAAATAGGCCAGCGTGTCCTCGGTGACGTAGTCGTATTTGGCCAGCATCGCCGGCACCCGTTCGCCGATGATGCGCGGCGAGAACATCTCGGTCAGCGAAGACGCGACCGCCTCGAGCAGCGTCCGGTTCGTGCAGAAGGAAAGGTAGGCGCCGACGGCGAAACGGGTCGCCGGCAGTGCCAGCCTTTCGCTCTTGACGGCTTCGGCATCGAGCCCGAGCGAGGTTGCCAGGTGCAGCCAGCGCGCGATGCCGCCGCTCCAGCCGTCCTCGCCGTCGTGGTCCTCGATGCGTTTGCGCCAGGCAGCGCGAAACGCGGGGTCCTCGGCACGTGCCAGGATCATGGCGTCCTTGCGCGGAATGACGGCCTGGTAGCAATAGCGGTTCAGCGCCCAGGCCTGCATTTCGGCCTTCGACAGGTCGCCGCCGGTCATTCTGTGATGGAAAGGATGACGATTGTGATAGCGCTCGTCACCGACGCGCCGCAGCACGGCCTCGAGCTCGCTCTTGGACAGGCCACCTGCGGCCGCATCGCGGAAATCGCTCAAAATTCCATCTCCATCCCATCGCCGGCGACTTCCCAGCCAGCGGCTTTGACCGCCGCGTGTTCGGCGGAATTCTCGTCGAGAACCGGATTGGTGTTGTTGATATGGACGAAGATGCGGCGGCCGATCCTCAAATCGGCCAAGCCGGCAATCGAACCCGCTTGTCCAGACATCGCGATGTGCCCCATGCGCGCACCGGTTTTCTGGCCGACACGGGCAACGATCATCTCGTCGTCCGTGTAGACGGTGCCGTCGAACAGCAGGCATTCGGCATCGCGTACACGAGCGCGCAGGGAGGCATCTATGCGCGCGCAGCCGGGGATGTAGAAGACAGCGCCGCGGCTGCCGGCCCCGGTGATGCGGACTCCGATCGTGTCGCCCGTGTCGGAGCTGAAATCGGCGCTGGGATCGTCTCCTTGCTCGAGATAGAGCGCGATCTTTCCGGGCACGGGAAAGGCGTCGACGACCACACCGGTCTCGCGGCTGTCCGCATCGCGGATCGCCAGTTCCTCCGTTGGCGCCAGGAGGCGCCGCGGCACGATCGCCGGATCGAGAACATTGAAAATCGAATTCGCCGCCAGCGTCGCCAGCACCTGCGCCGTTGCATAGATTGCGAAAGGCTGTCGTTCGCGCAGGCTGAGCAGGCCGGCGATATGGTCCACGTCGGCGTTGGTCAGCACCACCGCGCGGATAGGCGTCGAACGCAGCGGCGCGTCGGTTGCGGGCTGCAGTTCAGGCGTCTGCGCAATCTGCTGGCGAATGTCAGGCGACGCGTTGAAGAGAACCCAGCCTGCCCCGTCCGACGATGCGGCAATGCATGATTGGGTTCGTGAATGCACGCCGGGCATCCCGGCGCGAGCCGCGCGGCTCAGGTGATAGTTGCAGTTCCATTGCGGAAAGCCGCCTCCCGCCGCCGATCCGATGATCTTCACGCGCATGACGATGCCTGCTCCGCGGCCCATTTGACCGGCAGCAAATTCACGATGGTAAACGGCTTCGCGCCCGCGTTGCCCACGGCAAAGCCCGTCGCGAGGACCTCACGCGGCAAGGGGGTGCATGCCCCTGTTGCCAGGGACATGCACCTTTGCGGCCTACTTCCTGGGAGGAATTTCAGCAGGCAGATACCGCGAAATTTCGAAGCCCGCAGCAACCTGGCACATGGTCGGTTTCTTCCAGCTCTTCTTCTTCATGGCATTCTCCTCTTCTGCCAGCCCGAAGGGGCCGGTCATGTCGTTTGCGCCATTGCGGGCAATGCAATGGCTCGTCCATCACCTCACAAATGGACAAATGAAACAATGGGTTCTCAAACAATCAAAAGCAAATGAGCAAAGCACGATTATCTATCTCAAAGATCGTTCCTTCTCTCCATCATCTGTCCAGTTTCACGCCTATATGTCACCCTGGTGCCGCGGTGATCGCGTTGTCATGCTCGTCGATCAGCGGCACGTTGTAGTCGAGCAGGAGCTTGTTGATCTCCGCCTGGTTTTCTCGGATCACCTTGTTGAGCGTACGCTTCCATTCCTGATCGGATGGACGTACCCCCATGGTGATGCGGTAGGACATGCGCGAGCCGGTCTTTTCCTTGACCAATGGGACGATCGCAACATTCGCGTTGAGTTGCTTGGCATAGTAGCCCGCCATCGGCCCCCACAAGATTGCCGCGTCGATCTTGCCGGCAAGCATGTCCTTGATCACGACCTCTCCCATCGACGGGGTGACGCGCGTGTCGATGGACAACGGGTAGATTTTTGCCGTTCGCAGGAGTTTGTTGGCGGCCATGTTGGCAGTCGGCGGCGTGCGTTCGACGACGCCAATCCTCTTGCCGGTGAGTTTCGGATCCTCGATCGTCTCGACACCTTCGAGGTCGTCGCCCTTCGGATGCACGAGAACATAGGAGGAGCGATAGTAGGCATTGGTGTTCTGCACCAGCTCATCGCCCTGGGCATAGCCCATGATGACGTCGCATCGGTTGGCGGCAAGCGTGTTGCGCACGAAGCCTATGACAGTCGGAAACCATGTGTAGGCGACCGACTTCCTTCCCGTCTTGCGGGCAACCAGCTCGGCCAGCTTGTTTTCGAAACCTTGGCCATTCTGGTCGGTGAACGGCATGTTCGAAGGATCGGCGCAGACGCGCAGCGTATCGGGATCGACCAGTTCGCCCGCTGCCCCGAGGCCCGCGCCTTGCGCCTGGGCGTTCGACGGCGACATGGCGAGCGCGCCGAGGATCAGCAAGACAACGCGTTTCGATGCGTCACCGCCGGTCATGTCACCCACCCATGCAGGATTTTTCGGCATCCTTCGCCGCTTGAGCCTTGTCTTCGTGCTTGGGCGGCCTTCCACGGGGTGCCGCGCCATCGGCGCGGGCACGCAGATAGACGTAGAGATCGTCCAGGTAGCAATAGACGTTCTTGTTGTCGCCGAAGGCGGGCATGACGTTTTCCTTGCCGTTGGCGGTATTCTTGCGGCCCTGGGCGACGATCGAGAGAAAAGTGGGGTAGTCGATGTTTTTCAGGCTGTTCGCCAGGGCCGGCGCGTAGCTCGAACCTGTTCCGTCCTGTCCGTGGCAGACATGGCAGTCCGAGTGATAGCGGCGATAACCGCTGAACGTGTACCAATCCACGGTTCCGTTTCCGATCTTGTAGGTTGGATTTCCATCCGCGTCCAAATACTTGCCGCCTTCTTCCTTCACCGCCTTGGCTTTGTCTGCGCTGTCCTCAGCCCGCGCCGGACCTGAGCCGGCCGGAGGCAGAAGAGCCAGGGCGAGAACGGAAATTGCAATGCGAACAAACATTCAGACGCTTCCTTCTTTTGCCAAGGACAAAGGGTTGCCGCCGCGCCGCGGCGTTGATCGATGTTTCGGGTGCGCGGCAAATCGAGAGCCCGGAAATACCTCCGGGCAACCGGGCTCTCGTATTTTCAGGTCTTCGGTCCCTGAGGCCGTTTCCGGATATCAGTCCGGAAGACCGAAGACGGTCAGCTGGCCGCCCAGCGTCGTGTAGTCGGCAAGTGCTGCGTAACCACCGACTGCTCCCAGACCGGCGGTTCCAACGACCGCGGCCTGATCGCCTTGCGCGCGGCCCTGATCGACGGCGCCATGCCAGGCAGCGGCGTTGTCGGGTGACAGCAACCCGCCGGCGAGGCCGATGCCGGCCCATCCACCGACGCCGGAGAGAACGGCGATGTACTGCTTGCCGTCATGCTCGAAGGGCGTGACGTTGCCGATGATGCCGGACGGAGTCTTGAACTTGTAAAGTTCCTTGCCCTTCTCATCGACCGCCTTGATGTAGCCTTCGAGCGTTCCGTAGAAGATGACGTCACCGGCGGTCGCCAGTGCGCCCGACCACACCGAGAACTGCTCGGGCTTCGACCAGACGATCTCGCCCTTGGCAGCATCCCAGGCGATGAAGTTGCCCATATTGCCGTCACCGCCAGGCGCGGGATACATCGACACCGTGGCGCCCACATAAGGCTGGCCGGCCGTGTAGCTCACCTTATATGGCTCGTAGTCCATGCACACATGGTTGGTCGGCACATAGAACAGGCCGGTCTTCGGCGAGTAGGCGGCCGGCTGCTGGTCCTTGGTTCCAAGTGCTGCTGGGCAGATGCCCGTCGAGTTGGTGTCCTCGCCGTTCTGCTGGGTCGAATATTTCGCCACGACCTGCGGGCGGCCATATTCCTTGCTCTTGGGGTCCATGTTGACTTCCGTCGCCCAGTTCACCGCCGGATCGTACTTCTTGGCGACGAGAAGTTCGCCGGTGGCGCGATCCATGGTGTAGGCGAAGCCGTTGCGGTCGAAATGCACCAGCACGTCATGCTTCTTGCCTTTGACCTCCATGCCGTCGACGAGGATCATCTCGTTGATGCCGTCAAAGTCCCATTCGTCATGCGGGGTCATCTGGTAGACCCATTTGGCCATGCCGGTGTCGGCATCGCGGGCAAAGATGGTCATCGACCAGCGATTGTCTCCGGGGCGCTGGACCGGGTTCCATGTCGAGGGATTGCCGGTGCCATAGTAGACGAGGTTCAGCTTCGGATCATAGGAATACCATCCCCAGGTCGTGCCGCCTCCGGTCTTCCACTGCTCGCCTTCCCAGGTGTTCGTGCCGGAGTCCTTCCCCACCGGCTTGCCAAGCTGGGTGGTCTTCTCGGGATCGATCAGGGTGTCTGCATCCGGACCTTCCGAATAGGCCTTCCAGGCGAGCTTGCCATCCTTCAGATTGTAGGCGGCCAACCAGCCGCGGACGCCGAATTCCGCGCCGGAGACGCCGACGAGAACCTTGTCCTTGACGACCACGGGCGCCGACGTCCCGGATTCACCCTTTCCGCCGTTCGTGTTTTCGCCGTTCTTGACCGACCACACGACCTTGCCGGTCTTGGCATCGAGCGCAACGACGGTGGTGTCGGCCTGGTTGAGAATGATCTTGCCGTCTCCGTAGGCGACGCCGCGATTGACCGTGTCGCAGCACATGATCGGAATGACGTTCGTGTCTTGCTTGGGCTCGTACTTCCAGAGGATCTTTCCGTCCTTGTTGAGATCGAGAGCGTAGACGGTGTTCGGGAAGGGCGCGTGAACATACATCACATCGCCGATGATCAGCGGTCCACCCTCGTGGCCGCGCAGCACGCCGGTCGAGAAGGTCCACTTGACCTGCAGGTTCTTCACGTTCTCCTTCGTGATCTGCTTGAGCTTGGAATAGCGGGTGTTGGCGTAGTCACCCGTCTGCATCACCCAGTCTTTCGGGTTTTCGGCCATCTTCGCGAGCTCTTCGTTGGCTGACGCCGCATAGAGCGCGCCGAACGACAGTAGCGCCGAGGCCGTTACAATGTAGGTAGCTTGCGTAAGTGCGCGCATCAATATCCTCCCAGGTTAACGACGAGAATCGATTGTTAAACCCACAAGGGGCAGTCCAAGCGATTCATTTGGGAAGTATTTCCGGCAGCGTGTCACGACCTAAACCAACCAGTAGAGGCACATTTCTGCCCTCCACCCATTCAGCCTAGCCTGTACCCGCCCAATTGGCCTACGAAAGACTGCCGCCGCTCCCTTGTTACGGCGACGTCCTTGAAGCCGGAAACAAGGTAAGGCTATGTCATCGCAAAATGCCAGGCAAGGAAAAACCCCTGTGGGCATGTTGCATTGCGTCATCGATTTGCTGCAACGCAATATAAAGAAGAAGGGTAAAAAATAGTCCCAGCAACGGTTCGCCGAACGGCTTCAGCCATGTCATGCTATATATAAAATTCTCACCTTTCCATATTCATGATATGATATGATTGAATTTTATTTCAGCATATTTTACTGAATTTGTTGGCATGGCCATCTTTGGTTGCCCGGTAGTGAGCGAGGGCCGAAAAGAAGCCAAGAAGATGAGTGCGGAGGCGGATCACGAGGCTGCCCTGAACCACTGTTGCCGGTGGGCAGGGCATTCCTCCTTTGGTCCTATACGGGGGCAATGAGAGGTTGACCAGGCTCGCGGCATGTCGCCAACTTGGCGCGACGATGATGGCTCGCTGCACGGCGCTCGGGCAACAGGAGGAATTTCTCATGGTCAGATATGTTGGATTTTCGATCCTGCCGCTCCTTTTTTCATCGACAATGGTCCTTGCAAACCCAGCAGGCGCCGCGGGAGATTACCCGACGGCGACGATCGTCGACTATGTGCTCGGCTGCATGCAGACGAATGGCCAGACACGTCAGGCGCTGGAGAGTTGTTCCTGCTCGATCGATGTCATCGCCTCGATCCTGCCTTACGACCATTATGAGAGGGCCGAGACCTTCAAGAGCATGTCTCTGACGACCGGCGAGAATGCAGGCCTGTTTCGCGAAAGCGCGCCGGCGAAAGCCGCGCGTACGGAGTTGAAGCGTGCGCAGGCGGAAGCCGACGTGCGTTGCTTCTAGAGCGGTTCACCGTCTCACGGAAACGGCAACCCGCTCTGTCTCTTTGTCCTGACGCAATTCCGGACGGAAAACCGTTTCCACTTTTCCTGGAATTGCTCTAACGCTTTGCCCTTCAAGGGAATTTCGCCCCCGCTGGGCGATCAGGTCACGCCCGGAAATTGCTGGTGGAACGACCGCAGAAGGTCGCTCGTCGCCTCTGGGCCGCGGTGCTGCCGCGGCAGCGCTACGTCGAAAATGCCGAGCACATGCGCGGGCCGCGGCGCGAGCACGATGATGCGATCCGACAGCGTCAGGGCCTCGGTCAGGTTGTGCGTCACCATCAGGGCGGTTGTAGGCCGGGCCGACCATACCGCAAGAAGCAGCTGCCGGAGCTGCTCGGCGGTCCGCCCGTCGAGCGAGACGAAGGGCTCGTCAAGGAAAAGCACCGCCGGCTCGGTGGCGAAGGCCCTCGCGATTGCTGCCCTCCGCGCAAGGCCGAGCGAAAGCTCCGCCGGATAGAGCGAGCGCATACCGGCGAGACCGAGAGTGTCAAACAGCCCGTCGAGATTTTTCATTCGTAGGTCTTTCGGCAGCGCCAGCCTGACATTCTGCTCCACCGTCCGCCAGGGCAGCAGGGTGGGCTCCTGGAACACGGCGGCTATGCGGTTCGAGCCGCCTTCAGGCAGCTGGAAGGACCCGGAAAACTGCATGTCGAGCCCAAGCAGAATACGCAGCGTCGTGGTCTTGCCGCAGCCCGATGGTCCGAGCAGGCAAGCGAATTCGCCTTGCCGGACCTCGAAGGAAAGATCTTTAAGCGCCGTGACCGAGACGCCCTGCGCGGACCTGAAGGTCTTTTCGGCGATGTCGACCCTAAGCGGGGCGACGGCGCCAACGGGTTGCATGTCGTTCAACGGGCTGCACCAGAAGAAGTTCGACGACGAGCATCACCGCCACGAAAGCCAGCGTGTAGGCCAGAATGGCAGCGACGTCGAAAAGCTGGAAATAGAGATAGATCTGGAAGCCCACACCGTTGGAGCGGCCGAGCAGTTCGACCACCAGAACGATCTTCCAGATGAGCGCGATGCCGGAACGCGAGGCGGCGGCCAGATAGGGCTGCAGTTGCGGCAGCAGGATATGGCGAACGCGGTCGAGGGGACCGAAGCGGTAGACGGTCGCCATTTCGGCGTAACTCGGGTCCAGGGCCCTGGCGCCCTCGCGCATGGTTACCACGACATTCGGGATCTTGTTCACGGCAACCGCGCCTATCGCGGCCACCTCGTTGAGGCCGAACCAGATGTAGGCGAGCACGATGATCACCAGCGCGGGAATATTGAGGAACAGGATCACCCAGGGATTGAAGAACCGGTCCGCGCCGCGGTAGCTGCCGAGGAGAATACCGATCACCGATCCGACAATCATCGCAACGACATATGCCGCGGCAACCCGGCCGAGGGTTGCGCCGAGATGGTAGAAAAGCTCGCCGCTCGCCGCCTCTCTCAGCAATACCTGCCAGACCTGTCCAGGCCCTGGAAGGGCTCGGCTCGGCCAAGCGTTCGCCGCCAGGCCCCACAGCAGGCAAAGCCCGAGCAGAGAGAATATCACTGTCAGCGCGGGCATCAGCGCCTCTGCGGGGCCGGAACGGCTGGAAATGCCAGCCGTATCGCCAGGCTTGCGATCGCCGTCGTCTCTTGCGGTCATTTCGTGGGCTCCTGCCAGAACGTGCCCGGCGCCATGTCCGGCGCGCTGCCGACCAGCTTTTCGCCGCCGATCCCGGCCAGCACACGATAGAGCCTGCCGGCGTCGGCCGCTTCCTCGGCGACCGGCCGCCTGGGGATGCCCTCGCGATAGCGGTCGCGCAGCTTTGCCAGTTCCTTGCCATCCGCGCGGACAATCGGCGCGAGGCGCAGCCATTCCTCGTCGGACCTTGCCAGCAGATCCTTGGCCTGCGCGGAAGCCTTGAGGAAGCCGCGGACGGCCTGCGGATTGTCGTTCGCCCATTTGTCGTGGAACACATAGCCGAGCGCGGACACCGGGCCCGCGGCGCCGAGCGCCTTTTCCGCATCATCGGCGCCGATCAGCCGGCGAAAGCCGTTGGCCTCGAGCCGGGCGCAAAAATGCCAGAAATTGAGCACCGCATCGAGTTCGCCCTGAATTGCTTTTTCCGAAATCAGCGGCGGCGCGCCAAAGACGACATCGCTGATCGCTTGCAGGTCGAGGCCGTGATCGCGCCTGGCCAGCGCCTGTATCAGCAGCCAGCTCTTGTCGAGGGCCCCGCCGGCGACGCCGATCTTCTTTCCCTTGAGGTCGGCGATCGTGCGCATCGGCGATGCGTCCTTCACCATGATCGCCCCGACGGCCGTCGAATAGGGGGCCAACGTGACGTCGCCGCCGGCCGAGCGCTGGCGCGAGACCCACAGCCAATCGGTCACGATCATGTCGATCGCGCCGGCCAGTATGGCGACATTGGTCGCATCCTCGCCGGCGAAATAGATGACTTCCAGATCGATCCCGTTGGCCGCGTCGAACTTGTGCTCTTTCAGCGTGTCAAGCTCCCAACTCACCGTGCCGAATTTCAGCACGCCGATGCGGACCTTGGACGCGGCGGAGGCGGCAATGGCGTGCGAGCCAAGAAACGCTGCCGTCCCGAGAGCCGTCAAACGGAGCGTTTCCCGCCGCGAAATCATGGTGTTTCCTCCCGGGATTGGCCGGTCAGATCGCCCGGTCCTTCGTCGGGAAAGCGCATTTCCAGCGCCTGATCTTGAAGGTCGGGTGATCCTGCGACCATTTCGCGATCTCGCTGGGTGCCAGGATCATGCATTGGAACAGGGAGCCACGGCTCTCGAAATAGAGATGCTCATCCCTGCAATTGCCGGGATTGGCGCTCAGGCAAACCGTCAATATGAGGTCGACCATATTCATGCTGCACCTCTTGCGCGCATAGACGCCCGCTCTGGCGAAATCCTGCCCGCCCCATTGCCTGGGAAAATATCAGCCTGGACAAACGCAGCCTGACCGGGTTCCCGAGGTGCCCATGAGAATCCGGAATGACTTGAAGCTACGCGTTCACCCTGAGGCCGTCAACAAAGGCGAAAGGACAGTCGGTGTGGACCTTTGTATTGTTGACTTCGTCAAGGCAATGGCGTGCAAATCATCCGGGGCGTCTTGACGATCAATGAGGAAATGCCATGCGCGCTATCGCATTTTTCGCCGTCGTATTCTTAGCGACTTTCATCACGAACCAATCCCAAGCGCAGGATGCCGCGGCGGGTGAGAAGGTCTTCATGAAATGCAAGGTCTGCCACGTCGCGGACAAGGACCAGAACAAGGTCGGTCCGTCATTGAACGGCGTCATCGGCCGTACGGCCGGCACGCATCCGGGGTTCAGCTATTCGCAGGCCATGATTGCGGCTGGAAAGTCCGGCGTGAAATGGGACGAGCCAACGCTGACGACCTATCTCCATGATCCAAAGGCCATGGTGAAAGGCACGAAGATGGCGTTTGCCGGCCTCAAGGACGACAAGGACGTAGCCAACGTCATCGCCTATCTCAAGCAGTTCTCGAAGTAACGGCCTTGCCGGCCGCTCGATTGCGATCGGCCGGCGACTGCCTCCACAATCGGCGCAGCCGGTATTGCATGTCGCCCAAATCGCGTTTTTGGGAGAATGACATGCGACGCGCTTCAGGCAGCGGCATGCAGCCTTCGCATCGCGGAGGGCAGATCGAGCAGGCTGTCGCAGACAAGGTCTGCGCCAAGCTCTTCGACGGGGGCCTGAGTGTAGCCGCCGCGCAGCAGAACGACGGGCATGCCGGCGGCGCGCGCGGCGCCGACGTCGCTGCCGCTGTCTCCCACCATCAGCGTGTCGGCGGGTTCGACCCCAAGCTGATCGAGCGCCAGCAACAGGGCATCGGGTGCCGGTTTCAGGCATGTCACCGCGTCTCCGCCGACGATCGCGCCGAGATATTCCGTCAAGTGGAAATGCAGCAGGATTTCGCGGGCCGCCAGTTGCGGCTTGTTGGTGACGACGCCCATGGCCATTCCGTTCAGGTAGAAGTGCGTGAGCACTTCCCTGACGCCGGGCATCAGCCTCGTCAGGCCGGTCAGATGTCTGCGGTAGATCGGCGCCATGGCGCGGTTGACCTCGTCGAGCGCGCCGGCGAGAAGCGGGGCTCCGGAAGCCGCGAAAGCCCGCTCGACCAACTTCCTCACGCCGCCACCGATCATTGCCCTGACCTGATCCACGCGTAGCGGCGACAGGTCGCGGCCGGCCAGCAACTCGTTGACGGCCGCCGCTATGTCGGGCGCCGAATCGATCAACGTGCCGTCAAGATCGAACAGGATCGCCCTCGGAGACCGAAACGGCCTGCTTGCGCCGACGTTCATGCGGCCTCCTTCCATTTGATCGAGCAGCCGATCGAAGCGATCTGGTCCAGCGGTCCGTCACCTGTTCGAGCGACCTGCTTCATCGCCTCGAACAGATCGCGCCTCAGGCCGGGCGGTCCGGCGTCCCGTCGCGATGCGTCCAGCCGGCCGCGATATTGCAGGGTCAACTCGCTGTTGAGGCCGAAGAAATCCGGGGTGCACACGGCGCCATAGGCGCGCGCCACCGCCTGCTGTTCGTCGTGCAGGTAGGGGAAGGTGAAAGCATTCGCCCTGGCGAATAGCTTCATGTTGTCGAAGGAATCGTCTGGATAGGTGTCGGCATCATTGGAGTTGATCGCGACAAAGCCCACCCCTTCGGCCTTGAGGTCGTTGGCGTCACGCACGATGCGCGAAATCACCGCCTTCACATAAGGGCAGTGGTTGCAGATGAAGGCGACGACCAGCCCGTTGGGGCCGGCTTGGCCGAAGATCGAATGCGATTTGCCGTCGGTGCCGGGCAAAACGGCATCGACGGCTTGCCAGCCGAAATCGCAAACAGGTGGGATCGCCGCCATGTCATCCTCCGACCAAGCAGTTCAAGCGGCTCGCCGGATCGCTCCGTCGGCCGCCTGTCTGATTGCGCCGATATTGGCGCGATAGGCCGCCTCGGTGCCGCCCTTGAAGACTGCGGAGCCGGCGACGAGCACATTGGCGCCGGCCGCGGTGACCAGGGGAGCCGTCTCGGGCGTGACGCCGCCGTCGATCTCGATGTCGATCGGACGTTGGCCGACGAGCGCCTTGACGCGCCTGACCTTGTCGATGACCGCCGGAATGAAGGCCTGGCCGCCGAAACCCGGATTGACCGTCATCAGAAGCACCAGATCGAGCCGGTCGAGAACATATTCGATGACGCTTTCCGGTGTCGACGGATTGAGCGACACGCCGGCCTTCTTGCCGAGGTTCCTGATCGCCTGCAGCGAACGGTCGAGATGCGGCCCGGCCTCGGCATGCACCGTAATGATGTCGCACCCGGCATCGGCGAAAGCCGCAAGATAGGGATCGGCCGGTGCGATCATCAGATGACAGTCGAAGACCTTGTCCGTTCGATCGCGGATTGTCCTGATCACCGGCGGGCCGAATGTGATGTTGGGCACGAAATGCCCGTCCATCACGTCGAGGTGGATCCAGTCGGCGCCTGCTGCCGAGACGGCCTCGACCTCGTCGCCGAGGCGCGAAAAGTCGGATGACAGAACGGAAGGGGCGATGATGGTCTTTCCGGTCATTTGCTGTCTCCTTGCCCAGGATTTAGCGCGAACACCCGGCTGGCGGTGATGTCCTCAGCCGAGATCGTCGACAGTGCCTTCGCGTCGAGCGGTCCCTTGGCGCTCTCGAACAGGCGATTGGCCTGCCTCAGCCGTGCCCGGTCGAGCGCGTTGCGGATCGAGCGGGCATTGGCGAAATGCGGCTGCGAGCGGCGGCGTGAGATGTAGTCGGCCATTGCGGCGGTTGCCTTCGTGTCGAACAGGTAATTTTGCTGGTCGAGCATTTGTTCCGCGATTCTGAGAAGCTCGTCGTCGGAATAGTCGGGAAAGTCGATGTGGTGGGCGATGCGCGAGCGGAATCCCGGATTGCTTTCGAAGAAGCGATCCATGCGCTGCGCGTAGCCGGCAAGGATGACCACGAGATCGTCGCGCTGGTTCTCCATCACCTGCAGCAGGATCTCGATCGCCTCCTGACCGTAATCGCGCTCGTTCTCGGGGCGATAGAGATAGTAGGCCTCGTCGATGAACAGCACGCCGCCCATCGCCTTCTTCAGGATCTCCTTGGTCTTGGGCGCGGTGTGGCCGATATACTGGCCGACCAGGTCATCGCGCGTCACCGAAACCAGATGGCCCTTGCGGATATAGCCCAGCCGATGCAGCAGGTCGGCCATGCGCAGCGCGACGGTCGTCTTACCGGTGCCGGGGTTGCCGGTGAAGCTCATATGCAGCGTCGGCGTCTCGTGCGCGAGGCCCATGCGGCGGCGGGCCCGCTCGACCAGCAGGAGCGCCGCCGTTTCGCGGATGCGTCTCTTGACCGGGGCGAGTCCGATCAGCTCGCGGTCGAGCTCGGCCAGGACGTCCTTGACGCCGGAAGTTTCGAATTCCTCACGCAGGTCGATCGCCGCCGGGACGGCTTTTTGAGGCACTTCCGTTTCGGCCAGGGCTGGCGCCGACATGGCATTCTCCTCTCGTCGCGATGATCAGCCGTACCTCGTTCCAGCCGGCTTGTCGGCGGCGTAGGGCTTGGTGGTGTAGCGGATCATGCGGCCTGCGGCTTCCTGCCGCTCGAGCCGATAGCCGGGTTCCTCGGCCGGACGGTTGACGATGAAGGAGAGCTTCACCGATTCCCAGCCATGCGAGGAATCGAAGGCGACGACGCGGATATAGCGATCGCCATAGAGCTTGCGGCATGCGTTCAGCTCCATCATCAGCGCCGCAGCGTCGGGATTGTCGAACATCGGGTGACCCCACATCTCCCAATAGACGTTGCGCGGGTGCGGGTCGTCGGTGAACTCCAGGCTGACAGCCCATTTGTTGTCGATGCAATACTGCACCTGCGCGCGTATCTGGTCGTCGGTCAGGTCGGGCAGGAAGGAAAAGGCCCCTTGGGTGATACGCATGACGGTTCTCCTTATTCGGCTGCCGTTGCCACGGGGACGAAGTCCGGCGTGTCGGTCGAGGCATAGTTGAAGGTCACATCCTTCCAGGTCTCGAGCGCCTGTTTCAGCGGCAGACAGTTCCTGGCCGCGTTCTCGAGGATCTGCGGTCCTTCCCGCACATAGTCGCGGCCCTCGTTGCGGGCGAGGATCATGCATTCGAGGGCGACGCGATTGGCGGTGGCACCGGCGGCGATGCCCATCGGATGACCGATTGTGCCGCCGCCGAACTGGAGCACGACGTCTTCGCCGAGCAGGTCGATGAGCTGATGCATCTGGCCGGCATGGATGCCGCCCGACGCCACCGGCATCAGTTTGTTGAGCGAGGCCCAGTGCTGGTCGAAGAAGATGCCGTTCTCCAGCTTCATCGGGTTATGGTCCTCGCGGCAGATGTCGTAGTAGCCCCTTGTCGTCGCCGGATCGCCTTCCAGCTTGCCGACGACGGTGCCGGCATGGATGTGGTCGACGCCGGCCAGCCGCATCCATTTGGCGATGACGCGGAACGACACGCCGTGGCTCTTCTGGCGCGTGTAGGTCGAATGGCCGGCGCGATGCAGGTGCAGGATCATGTCGTTCCTGCGCGCCCACTTCGCCATCGATTGGATCGCCGTGTAGCCGATCACGAGGTCGATCATGACGATGTTGGAGCCGAGTTCCTTGGCGAAGTCGGCGCGCTCGTACATGTCCTCCATGGTGGCCGCGGTGACGTTGAGATAGGTTCCCTTGATCTCGCCCGTCTCGGCCTGCGCCTTGTTGACCGCCTCCATGCAGTAGAGAAAACGCTCGCGCCAATGCATGAAGGGCTGCGAGTTGATGTTCTCGTCGTCCTTGGTGAAATCGAGCCCACCCTTCAGCGCTTCATAGACGACACGGCCGTAATTGCGGCCGGAAAGGCCGAGCTTCGGCTTGACGGTGGCGCCGAGCAGCGGGCGGCCGAACTTGTCGAGGCGCTCGCGCTCGACGACGATGCCGGTCGCCGGGCCCTGGAAGGTCTTCACATAGGCGACGGGAAAACGCATGTCTTCCAGCCGCAATGCCTTCAACGGCTTGAAACCGAAGACGTTGCCGATGATCGATGCCGAGAGATTGGCGATGGAACCCGGCTCGAACAGGTCGAGATCGTAGGCGATGTAGGCGAAATACTGTCCGGGCGCATTCGGCACGGGGTCGACCTGATAGGCCTTGGCGCGGTATTTCTCGCTCGCCGTCAGCCGGTCGGTCCAGACCACCGTCCAGGTCGCGGTCGAGGATTCTCCAGCAACCGCCGCCGCCGCCTCGATCGGATCGACGCCGTCCTGCGGTGTAATGCGGAACACCGAGATTATGTCGGTATCCTTGGGCTCGTAGTCGGGCTCCCAATAGCCCATCTTCTTGTATTCCATGACACCGGATCTGTAGCGGTCCTTGCCGGTCACGGTTTCGGATTTGTTGGGCATGACGCTGGTCCTTTCCCTTGTTGGCGGACCGCCGCTCAGGCGGCTTTGGCGGTTGCGATTTGCGGGTCGAGTTTTCCCGCGGCGTAACGTTTCGCCATCTCGTCCATGGCGATGACCTTGATCTTCGAGGCGTTGCCGGCGGTGCCGAAGCGTTCGAAACGATCACGGCAAAGGTCGCGCAAGGCGTCCATGGCGGGCTTCAGGAATTTGCGCGGATCGAATTCGCGCGGATCCTGCGTAGCAATGCGGCGGAACTGTCCGGCCATGGCCATGCGGCAATCGGTGTCGATGTTGACCTTGCGCACGCCGTGGCGGATGCCGCGCTCGATCTCCTCGACCGGAACGCCGAAGGTCTGGGGCATCTCGCCGCCATATCTGTTGATGATGTCCTGCAGTTCCTGCGGCACGGAGGACGAACCGTGCATGACCAGATGCGTGTTCGGCAGCTTCTCGTGGATCGCCTCGATCACCTGCATGGCCAGGATGTCGCCGTCCGGCTTGCGCGTGAACTTGTAGGCACCGTGGGAGGTGCCGCAGGCGATCGCCAGCGCATCGACGCGGGTGGCGAGCACGAAGTCGACCGCCTGATCGGGATCGGTCAGGAGCTGGTCGTGCGACAGCGCGCCCTCCGCGCCGTGACCGTCCTCGGCCTCGCCCTGGCCGGTTTCCAACGAGCCGAGCACGCCGAGCTCGCCTTCGACGGAAGCGCCGACCCAATGCGCCATGCGTGCGACGCGTTCGGTGACGGCGACGTTGTAGTCGTATGGGGCCGGGGTCTTGGCGTCCGCCATCAAAGATCCGTCCATCATCACCGAGGTGAAGCCGTGGCGGATCGCCGAAAGGCAGGTGGCTTCGTTATTGCCGTGATCCTGATGGATGCACAGCGGAATGGCCGGATGCATCTCGGTCAGCGCCTCCATCATCTTGGCCAGCATGATGTCGTTGGCGTAGGAGCGGGCGCCGCGCGAGGCCTGGATGATCACCGGCGCGTCGCAAGCGCTCGCCGCCTCCATGATGGCGAGGCCCTGCTCCATGTTGTTGATGTTGAATGCCGGCACGCCGTAACCGTGCTCGGCGGCATGGTCGAGAAGTTGGCGAAGGGTGATGCGGGCCATTGTCGGTCCTCCTAGATGATGAGCCTCAGCGCCGCTGCGGCGACAGCTTCGGGCGTGATGTCGAAATGCCGGTAGAGGTCCGGCGCGGGAGCGCTGGCGCCGAAGCCGGTCATGCCGACAAAAGCGCCCGTGTCGCCGATCCAGCGGTCCCAGCCGAGGCGGGCGGCCGCCTCCACGGCGACGCGCGGCGCGGAGCCGAGGACGGACTTGCGGTAGTCCCCATCCTGTTCCTCGAGCAGTTCCCAGCACGGCATCGAGACGACCGCGGCGGCGATGCCGTGTTCGGTCTCCAGCCGTTCGGCGGCGGCAACGGCGATCTCGACCTCCGAACCGGTGGCGATCAGTGTCACGGCTCGGTGCGCGGACGGCTCGCGCAATACGTAGGCGCCCCGGCCGGATCGGTTTTCGTCGCCGTGTGCCTGGCGCAGCATCGGCAGGTTCTGACGCGAGAGCACCAGCACACTCGGCCGGGTCTCGCTCTTCAGCGCCAGTTCCCAGCATTCCGCCGTTTCGACGATGTCGGCCGGACGGAAGACGTTGAGGTTCGGTGTCGCCCGCAGCATCGCCAGATGCTCGATCGGCTGATGGGTCGGGCCGTCCTCGCCGAGGCCAATGGAATCATGCGTCATCACATAGACGACACGCTGGCCCATCAGCGCCGAGAGCCGCATCGCGCCGCGCGCATAGTCGGCGAAGCACAGAAAGGTGCCGCCATAGGGCACGAACCCGCCATGCAGCGCGATGCCGTTCATGGCCGCGGCCATGCCGTGCTCACGGATGCCGTAGTGAATGTAGCGGCCCGCGTAACCACCCGGCACGATGCGATCCATGCCTTTGGTGATCGTCAGATTCGAATGCGTGAGATCGGCGGAGCCGCCGACCGTCAGGTCGGTTGAGCCGTTGATCGCGGCAAGCGCCATTTCGGAGGCCTTGCGCGTTGCAACCTTGGTCGCCTTCTCGACATGCTCCTTACGGAAGGCGCCAAGTGCCTCGAACACGGCATCGGGCAATTTGCCGCCGATCGCGCGCTCGAAGGCTTCGCGCCGCGGCGAGGCGGCAAGCCGCTGCTCCCAGGCGCGCCGCGCCGCTTGCCCGCGCTCGGCAATCTCGCGCCATGCGGAAAGGATATCGTCCGGCACCTCGAACGGTGCGTAGGCCCAGCCGATGTTTTGCCGCGTCGCGGCAATCTCCGCATCGCCCAGCGGCGCGCCATGCGTCTTTTCCGAACCGCCCAGATTGGGCGCGCCCTTGCCGATCACCGTGCGGCAGGCGATCAGAGATGGCCGATCCGACTGCCGCGCGGTCTCGATTGCCGCGGCGACGGCTTCCATGTCGTGGCCGTCCACCGACTGGACAAGCCATCCCGCTGCTTTGAACCGGGCTGGCTGATCCATCGATGTCGACAGCGAGGTCGGTCCGTCGATGGAGATCGCGTTGTCGTCCCAGAGCACGATCAGGCGGGAGAGCTTCAGGTGACCTGCGAGGTCGATCGCCTCGTGGCTGATGCCTTCCTGCAGGCAGCCGTCGCCGGCGATCACGTAGGTGTAGTGGTCGATGAGATCGGCGCCGTGACGGGCAGCAAGCATGCGCTCCGCCAGCGCCATGCCGACAGCGGTCGAAATGCCCTGTCCGAGCGGACCGGTCGTCGTCTCGATGCCAAGCGCGTGGCCATGCTCGGGATGTCCGGCGGTACGGCTGCCCAGTTGACGGAACCGCTGCAGTTCCTCGATCGGCATGTCTTCGTAGCCGAGCAGGTAATGCAGCGCATATTGCAGCATCGAGCCGTGCCCGGCCGAAAGCACGAAGCGGTCGCGATCTGGCCAGTCCGGCGCTGTCGGGTCGATGTTGATGAAGCGGCCGAACAGTACCGTCGCGACGTCGGCCATGCCCATCGGCATGCCCGGATGTCCGGAGTTGGCCTTCTGCACGCTGTCCATGGCCAACGCGCGGATGGCGTTCGCCATGTCGCGCTCGGAGACGGCGGCGGCGACGGATTTTAATGCTGCCAGGCTGGTCATGGCGTCCTCCTCACGACACACGTTTCTTGCGTTCGATCAATTGCAGGATGAGCGGCGTCAGGATCAGCTGCATGGCAAGGTCGAGCTTGTTGCCCGGCACCACTATGGAATTCGGCCGCGACATGAAGGAGTCGTGGATCATGGAAAGCAGGTAAGGGAAATCGATGCCGCGAGGATTGGCGAAGCGGATGACCAGCATCGATTCGTCTGGGGTCGGAATCCAGCGTGCGATGAACGGGTTGGAGGTGTCGACGATCGGCACGCGCTGGAAGTTGATGGCGGTCTGCGAGAATTGCGGGACGATGAAGCGGACATAGTCCGGCATGCGGCGCAGGATCACGTCCATCACCGCCTCGGTGGAATAGCCGCGTGTTGCGCGGTCGCGATGGATCTTCTGGATCCATTCGAGATTTATGACCGGCACCACGCCGATCTTGAGGTCCGCATGCCTGGCCAGGTTGATCTTGTCGGTGACGACGCAGCCGTGCAGGCCTTCGTAGAAGAGCAGGTCGCTGGGCGCGAATTCGCGCCACTCGGTGAAATTTCCCGGCGGTGTGCCGGTGAGCTTCTCCTCGTCCTCGTCATGGACGTAGGTGCGGGTCCTTCCGGTCCCCCGGCGGCCATATTCCTCGAAAACCTCCTCGAGGATGCCGAGCTCGTTGGCCTCGGCATGGAAGTGGGTGAAGTTCGGGTTGCCGGCCTTTTCCTGTTCGGCGACCGCCACCTTCATCGCCGCGCGGTCGTAGCGATGAAAGGCGTCGCCTTCGATGAAGGCTGCTTCGATGTTCTCGCGCCGGAAGATCAGCTCGAAGATGCGCTTGACCGAGGTCGTGCCCGCGCCCGACGACCCGGTGATGGTGATGATGGGGTGCTTCGCCGACATGATGCTGCTCAGGCCCTGAAAAGTCCGCGACGGCTGAACAGCGGCGCACGCTCGCCGATAGCGCTGGGTTCGGTGTGATAGCGGGCGATCCGCGCGACTTCCCGCGCGGATCCGAAGACCACGGGTATGCGCTGATGCAGGCTGTCGGGCTCGATTTCGAGGATGCGGGTAATCGTATCGGTCGCGGCACCGGCCGCCTGCTCGATCAAATAGGCAATCGGATTGGCCTCATAGACGAGCCGAAGCCGGCCTTGGCGGTAACCCCTGCGTTGGTCGCCGGGATACAGAAACACGCCGCCGCGCATCAATATGCGATAGCAGTCGGCGACAAGCGAGGCGATCCAGCGCATGTTGAAGTCCTTCTCCCGTGGGCCTTCGGTGCCTTCCAGGCAGTCGTCGACGTAGAGGCGCACGGCCTCGTCCCAGTGGCGGTAATTGGCGGCGTTGATGGCGAACTCCTGGGTCCGCTCCGGGATTATCCGGCTTTCGTAGGCCTGGACGAAGGTGCCCAGCCTGGTCGAATGCACGAAGACATGCGTGCCGCTGCCGAGCGACAGAACGAGTGCCAGCTGCGGGCCGTAAATAAAGAACCCGGCGCCCAGCATGCTCACGCCTGCCTGCAAAAAGGAGGCGGCCGGATTGGCGTCCGGCGCGCCAGTTGCAGGGAGGAGGGAGAAAATCGTTCCGACCGACACGTTGGTGTTGATGTTGGAGGAGCCATCCAACGGGTCGATGGCGATGGCCAGGGGGGCTTGCCTGTCGAGCAGGACCGGCTGCTCCAGCTCCTCGGAGGCATAGAGCGCGACCGGAGCGTGACGCATGGCGTCGAGGAAGATGTCGTCGGCGAAGACGTCGAGATCCGTCTGGACATCGCCGTTGGGATTGGCGCCACGGGTCCCGGCAAAAGCGGTGCCGAGCGCCCCTTGGTTGATGGCGTTGCGGACCCTGGTGGCGGCCTGCGTGAGCTGACGGATGGTGGCAACGACCGCGGAGCGGCGTTCGTCCGGCGGGTCGCCGAGATAGGAGTTCAGAAAAGCGTCGAGTGTTGGCGCCGGCATCGTAACCTCCCGCTCCGGCGGTATCTCCTCGGGGCCGGATGGAGAGATGAAACCAAACGATCCGAACTAAGTAAAATTCAATAACTTTACTCAGCCAATAAAAATAATTTAGTATGTTGCATGAGAAACCTCACGCTCAAGCAATTCAAGACCGTTCAGGCAATCGTCAGCCACGGGAAAATCGTCAGCGCTGCCAAGGTGTTAGGCCTTTCTCCCCCAGCCGTGACGATCCAGTTGCGACAGGTGGAGGAGGAGTTCCAACTGGCCTTGTTCGACCGGACGTCGGACGGCATGCGTCCCACCGCCGCAGGGCTGGCCTTCGTCGAGGCGGCTCAGGCTATCGAGGAGCGGCTTCGTCTGCTCGACGACGAGATGGACGCCATCAAGGGCGTGCGCACCGGCAGCCTGAGGCTCGGCGTCGTTTCGACCGCCAAATATTTCGCGCCGCGACTCATGGCCGGCTTCATGAAGCAGCATCCCGACATCGACATGCGGCTTGCTATCGGCAATCGCGCCGAAACGATCGATAGCCTGAAGAACCACGACATCGACATCGCGCTGATGGGCCGTCCGCCCAAGGAAGTTTCGGTGCGCGCTTCGGTCTTCGGCGATCACCCGCTGGTCATCATCGCGCCGCCGGAACACCCGCTGGCGTCGGCACGCGACATTTCCAAGGAAAGGATCGCCGAGGAGCATTTCATCATTCGCGAGCCGGGCTCGGGCACGCGCATCTCGCTGGAGATATTCCTGAGCGACGTGCCCGGCCGGATCGACGATCTCGGCGTCGAGATGGGCTCGAACGAGACGATCAAGCAGGCGGTGATGGCAGGTCTCGGCATCGCCTTCATCTCCGCCCACACCATTGCCGCGGAAACGGAAGCGGGCCGGCTCGTCATTCTCGACGTGGTCGGCATGCCGATCCGCCGGCAATGGTTTTCGGTGATGCGCACCGACCACGTGATCTCGCCGGCGATGGCGACCTTCAACGATTTCCTGATGCGCAAGGGCGCAACGTATCTGCCCCTGTTCGGCAAACTGTATCCGCACGCCGAAGCGAAGGAAGCAGCACCGAGGCAAAAATGAGAGCGCCTGGAAAGCGGCCAGAGAGTGAAGCGCCAGACATACCGGCCGAAGAAATCATGCGACAAAAAGCCGACAAGGGCGTGGAAAACGCACCGCCATCGATGGCGGTTGGTTGGCTCGCATGGTATGTTGCAGTGCGAAAGGGCAGGGGCACGCGCTTCATACTCGCAAACAAGACGGATGGGCAGCCAACCCTGCATGCAAATCGCTATGCGTCCCGGGCGTGGGGTTCGGGAATTCGAAGGGGAAGGGGCAATGCTTTATACAATCGTGATGATGGTCTGCATGACGGCGGTGCCGCAGACTTGCGAGCAACGCGAGGAAATGGCGGACGGCCTGGCCATAAATCCCGGAGTGGCCTTCATGCAGGCGCAGCCGCTGGTCGCCCATTGGCTGGAGACACATCCTGGCTATTTCGTGCAGCGCTGGCGTGTGCTGCCCGGCCGGGGAACCTAACGGACTATTTCTTCGGGGCAAGCGTTTCCGAGACAGTCTTGGACAGCTGATACAGCCGCTGCTCGATTATCGTCGGCACATCGCAGACGTAAGTCAGCGATTGCGCACGCTCGTTGAAGATTCGCGTTGCGAAATTCAGCTGGTCCGTCCGTCGCTCGACTTCGTCCTGATCCGCGTCGGGTTTTGCACGCAACGCATCGACATCGGACGCTTCCTTGCGCAATTCGGCGGCCATTTCGAGTTGCCTGTGGGCGTAGCGGGATATGCCGGAAATCACATGCGAACGCTCGGCGTCCATGTGGTCGAACATGCCCTGCTCGAGCATCGCCATTTTCGGCGCAAGCTGCCCGGCCGGCAGCGAGGCCGCGAAATCCTTGATCTTCTTCTGTGCGTCTGCAATCGGCAGCCTGCGAGCCGCCACCTCCTCGACCAAGGCGGAGACCGAAGGGTCCTCCGACCAGTCCTTCGCCGCTGCCGGGATATCCGGCCCGTTCCAGACCTGGCCGAGCGAAAGTTGCGGCACCTTGCGCTGCACGCAGGGCCAGTCCGGATCGGTATTCGCGGCGGTGGCGCCGGCGCTCGGTACGAGCATGGCAGCCGCAACCAGGCTGCAAACAAGCCTCATCCGTTCCATCAACCGTTTCCTCCCGTGCCTTGTTTGCGGGTTATCAGGCCGCGCGAGGGGTCGTAAGCGATGATGGCACCTCCCAGGAACAGCAGGGTGCAGCCGGCCACGACGCCCAGCGACACCCAGTCGACCTGCCCGTAGAAGGCGAAGCGGATCAGTTCGACGGCGTAGGTGAAGGGGTTGGCGAGGCAGAGCTTGTAGAGAAGCGGGCTCGCTTCCTGGATGCGCCACAAAGGATAGAGCGCAGGAGAAGCGAAATAGCCGGGAAAGATGACGAAGTTCATGATGCCGGCGAAGTTTTCGAGCTGCTTGATCATTGAGGACAAAAGCATGCCGAGCGCACAAAGCATCATGCCCGACAGGAACAGGGCCGGCAGCACGAACAAATAGCCGAGCGGCGGCGCCTTCACGCCCCAGAACCAGGCAACGATCAGAAACGCATAGACCTGCGCGATCGATACCGAAACACCGGCAAGCATCTTCGACAGCAGCAGGTACCAGCGAGGAAATGGACTGACCAGCAGGATGCGCATATTGCCCATCTCGCGGTCGTAGACCATCGACAGTGAAGACTGCATGCCTGAGAACAGCAGGATCATGCCGCACAAGCCTGGCGTGATGTAGACCTCGTAGAGCACGTAGGTCTTGTAGGGCGGGATGATCGAAACGCCGAGCACCTGCCGGAATCCGGCGGCGAAGATGAAT
The DNA here is from genome assembly GCF_029674545.1 of Mesorhizobium sp. WSM4904. NCBI lineage: Bacteria > Pseudomonadati > Pseudomonadota > Alphaproteobacteria > Hyphomicrobiales > Phyllobacteriaceae > Mesorhizobium > Mesorhizobium sp. WSM4904. The sequence goes on from NZ_CP121354.1 coordinate 3,239,435, forward strand.
AGCCAGACGAGCGGTCGAACCAGCGATGAGATGAAACGCTCGCGCTGGTGCAGGAAGCGCAGGCATTCCCGCACGACGATACCTTTGAGGCAGATGAGATAGTGACGAAGGCCGAACGCGTCGGACGCCCGCGGCGGGGCGGCGGCGACCTTTTCCGGCATTGCGGAAGCGCTCATGGCGAGATCTCCCCGATGCCGGCTGCTTCGCTGCGGCTGAGCCTCGAAAAGGCGTCGCTGATCGAACCGGCGCCACTTGCCTTGACGACGTCGGCGACCTTGCCCTTGGCGACAAGGTCACCCTGACGCAGCACGACGAGATGGTCGCCGTCATCGACCTCGTCGATCAGATGGGTGGCCCAAAGCACGCCGATGCCCTCGGTTTCGACCAGCTTGCGGATGGTGGCGAGAATGCCCGCGCGCGATTGGATGTCGAGACCGACCGTCGCCTCGTCGAGCAGCAGCAGGGAAGGGCGGTGGAGCAGCGCCCTGGCGATCTCGATGCGCCGCATTTGGCCGCCCGAAAGGCTGCGAGCCTTGTCATGCTGACGGCCCCGCATGTCGACCGTCTCGATCAGCGCCGCAATGCGCTGCCGGGCTTCGTGCCGTCCGATGCCGTGCAGCGAGGCGTGATAGGAGAGGTTCTGGTACACGCTCAGATCGAGATCGAGCGTGCGTGCCTGGAACACGATGCCGACACGCCTGAGCGCCTCGCCGGAAGCACGGCTGACGTCATGGCCGAAGATGCGGATCGATCCCCTGCGCGTGTCGTAAAGGTGGCTGATCAACGAGAACAGAGTTGTCTTGCCGGCACCGTTGAGACCGAGTAGCGCGGTGAAGGTCGCCGGCGCGATCGAGAACGAGACGTCGTTGAGCGCCCGCTTCGGACCATAGGAATGACTGACGCCGGCGACGTCGAGCGCCGCCACCTCATCTTCCGCTTTCCTCGTCCTCGCGTGCTGCATGGATGGCTCTCTTCGGATGCTTATCTAGCGCGCTCGCCGCCTTTGGCCTTGGCGGCAGGCCCAGTCTTCCGGCTGCTTCATTGGGGCGATATGGCCACGCCCCAGGGCTGCTGGCCGACGGTGACCGACTGAACCGGCTCGTCGGTCGCCGTGTCGATGAAAGTGATGTCGTTGGAATTGCCGTTCGTGGTGATCAGTGTTTTCTGATCGGGGGTGAAGTCCAGATGCCAGACGCGCTGGCCGACGAGGATGTACTTTTCCACCTCGTAGCTTTCCGTGTTGATCACCGCGACATGGTTGGCCGGGCCGAGCGCGACATAGGCCTTCCTGCCGTCGGCGCTGATGGCGATGCCTACCGGCTGAATGGTTTCGGCCCTTAATCCCGGAATCGCGAACTTGATCTTCTTTACCACCGCGCGCTTGGCGTTATCGATGACGCTGACGGTGCCGCCGACCTCGGCGCTGACCCAGACCTGCGATCCGTCGGGCTTGAACGCAGCGAAGCGCGGGCGTGTGTCGACCAGCACGTTGTCGGTTACGTCATGACTCTCGGTGTCGATGAAATGCGCCATGCTGGTGGTCTCCGAGGTGTTGACCATGGTCTTGCCGTCTGGGCTGACGGCCATGCCTTCCGGTTCGACGCCAACCGGAATCTCGGTCTTGACTTCCTTGCTGTCGACGTCGATCGCGGTGACCAGATTGTCGTTTTCGTTGGCGACGTAGAGCGTCTTGCCGTCGGGCGAAAGCACGAACAATTCGGGATCGTCGCCGGAGGGCAGCGTGCCGACGACCTCAAGCGTCGCGGTGTCGATGATCTGGATCGTATTGTCGTCGCTGGCGCACAAATAGATGAACTTGCCATCGTGCGACATGGTGATGCCGCGCGGCCTCTGGCCGACGTCGACGGTCTTGACCACCTGCATGGTCGCCGTGTCGACGACGGTCATCGTATTGTCCTTCTCATTGGAGACATAGGCCGTGTAGGCCGATGCGGGGCCGGCCATGATGCCGGTTGCGACAATGGCGAGTACCCAAGCTCGTCTCTGCACGAATTCCTCCCGATTGGCGCTACTTGAGAACGCATTTCGTTTCCGGTTGATCGATGCCGAGGGTGTCGAGCTCCGAGACCTGGTGGAGATAACCCCCCTGGGGAGATGTCGAAACGACCGATTTGGTATCGCCTAGCAGGATCGGCTGGCGCAGCTGGAGGTTCCATTTGCGGAAGGTCAGCTTCTGTCCCTTGAAGGCGGCGACCGAGAAATCGTCCGAGCGGATGTAATCGCTGATCTTTTTTGGATCGTCGCCATTGGTGCGCGTGGTGGCTTCGCCGACGGCCCGCACGGCCGTCCAGGCCGACATGTCCTTGGACAGCATTCGCCGGCCTGTCGTCTTCAGGAAGCGGCTCTGCATCTGGATGCCGCCCCACTGCTCACTCGCGGGGTGCCATGACGATGCCACGAGACCGGCCGTGCCTGCGACCAGCCGCGACGTCCAGGTGCGGTAGGGCACGTAGGTCCCGAACACCTCGCTTTCATCGGCCACAAGCAGCACGTCATGCTCCGGCAGGTCTTGCGTGAATACCGAAATCTGCTGCTGTATCTGCGTGGCTCCGGTATCGGTGCGGCGCGCCGTGCCGGTGTCCTTGAATTCCTTCTCCGCCACGATCTGGCCGCCGAAGCGGGCCGCCGCGCGGCGCAACGCGTCCGCATAGAGGTGGTCCTCATCATGCGAGCCATAGAGCAGCGCCCAGTTCGGCCATTTCTTGACCATGAGGTACTGCGCCAGCGCGTCGGCGAGCATGCTTCGCGTCGGCGCGATGTGGAAAACATTTATGCGGCAGTCCTCTTCGCGCAGGCTGTCGTCGGTGGCGCCGACGTTGAAGATCAGCACCCCCTTGTCGCGCGCGATGCCGGCGATCGACAGCAACTGCTTGGCCGAGAGGTCCGCGACCACATAGCGGTCGCCTTTGGCGATCAGGTCGTCGAATGCCTGGACCGCATCGGCTTCCGGCTTTATCTCGGCGACGTCGAGGCTGAATTTCTGCTTGATGAACTTGCCCGTCGTATTGTTGTCGCCGATGGCGACATTGGCGCCGGCGACCCCTTCGTCACGCGGCGGTACGTCGAGCAGGGAAAGCGTCAGCCGCGGCGCGTAGGCCCGTAAATAGCCGATCTTGATTTCGGTTATCTGTCCTTGCGGCCTGATCGCTCCGGCCGGCTGCACGGTCGGTTGCTGGGCGAACGCACCCGGAGCTCCAGCGGTCAGGGACAGAAAGCACAAAAGGGCCGCCAAGGTGCCCGGCACCGCGCTTGTCATCGACAGAATTACCCATTCTTGCGCTTGAGTCCGATCGTTGCCGGACCGGCGCAAAGTCAAGGTGCCCCGAGGCGAGCTTAGTGAACCCGCGGGATTTATCAACCTGGCGAGCAGAGCGTCACGGCTCTGCTTTAGTCCTATTCCCATAGCGAGGAGGTCGGGCGTGACGGCTCGCCGGAACTGCGCGGAAATTTCCGAACCGAGCCTCGGGATCGGCACCGCGTCCACAACGCAACTGCCTCGAGGCGGGTGAGGGAGGGGGACCTTGGTAGAATAGACTTATGAGGTGGATCGTTCGATTATCGCGACCTCACGGCAACCAGGAAATGGAATTTTTTGTTGCAGGGCAGGCCTCAAGCCCGCCGGGACGGGAAATTCTTCGACTGCCTTGGGAGGAATGCCTCATGAAAACGCGAGCCGCAGTTGCCGTTGGTGCGGGAAAGCCGCTTGAGATCATGGAGGTGGACCTCGAGGGGCCGCGCGAGGGCGAGGTGCTGGTCGAGGTGAAGGCGACCGGCATTTGCCACACCGACGAGTTCACGCTGTCGGGCGCCGACCCGGAAGGCATTTTCCCGGCGATCCTCGGCCATGAGGGCGCGGGCATCGTCGTCGACGTCGGCAAGGGCGTGACCTCGGTCAAGAAGGGCGACCATGTCATCCCGCTCTACACGCCCGAATGCCGGCAGTGCCCGTCGTGTCTGTCGCGCAAGACCAACCTGTGCACCGCCATCCGCGCCACGCAGGGGCAAGGGTTGATGCCCGACGGCACCTCGCGCTTCTCGGTCGATGGCGAAAAGCTCTTCCACTATATGGGCTGCTCGACCTTCTCCAACTTCACCGTGCTGCCGGAGATCGCGGTTGCCAAGGTCAATCCCGACGCCCCCTTCGACAAGATCTGCTACATCGGCTGCGGGGTGACCACCGGCATCGGCGCGGTCATCAACACGGCCAAGGTCGAGCAGGGCGCGATCGCGGTGGTCTTCGGCCTCGGCGGCATCGGCTTGAACGTCATCCAGGGGCTGAAGCTTGCCGGCGCCGACATGATCGTCGGCGTCGATTTAAACAACGACAAGAAGGCCTGGGGCGAGAAGTTCGGCATGACGCATTTCGTCAATCCGAAGGAGATCGACGGCGACATCGTGCCTTACCTGGTCAACATGACCAAGCGCGGCGCCGACCAGATCGGCGGCGCCGACTACACCTTCGACTGCACCGGCAACACCAAGGTGATGCGCCAGGCGCTGGAGGCCTCGCATCGCGGCTGGGGCAAGTCGGTCATCATCGGCGTCGCCGGCGCCGGCCAGGAGATTGCGACCAGGCCCTTCCAGCTGGTCACCGGCCGCACCTGGATGGGCACCGCCTTCGGCGGCGCGCGCGGCCGCACCGACGTGCCCAGGATCGTCGACTGGTACATGGAAAAGAAGATCCAGATCGATCCGATGATCACCCATACGCTGCAGCTGGAAGACATCAACAAGGGCTTCGACCTCATGCATGAGGGCAAGTCGATCCGCAGTGTCGTGGTTTACTGAAGCAATGCCGCTAGGCCGCGGGCCGAAACGCCCGCGCCCTTTGTGGTCAACATGGGAGGAAGTGTAAATGGCGGAAAAACTGCATCCGAAGATCGACAACGGCCTGCCGAAGGAAAGCGCTTCCTTTGCTGGCGGCACGCTGGTCTGCGCCTGCACCAGCAACCCGGTGAGGGTGAAGGTCAAGGGCCAGATCGCCCACAACCACGCCTGCGGCTGCACCAAATGCTGGAAGCCGGAAGGGGCGATCTTCTCGGTGGTGGCGGTTGCCGGCACAAGCGACGTCACCGTCACCGAGAACGGCGACAAGCTGAAGGTGGTCGATCCGGCGGCGCTGATCCAGCGCCATGCCTGCACCGGCTGCGGCGTGCACATGTACGGCCCGGTCGAGCGCGACCATCCCTTCAAGGGCCTGTCCTTCATCCATCCCGAGCGCTTCGAGGAGGACGGCTGGTCGCCGCCTGGCTTCGCCGCCTTCGTCTCCTCGATCATCGAATCCGGCGTCGACCCGAGCCGCATGGCCGGCATCCGCGCCCAGCTGAAGTCGATCGGGCTCGAACCCTATGACTGCCTCAACCCAGGCCTGATGGACTACATCGCCACCTGGACGGCCAAGAAATCAGGCGCTTTGGCGGCATAGTCCGCATTGCCGCGGCGGGGGGCGCGTCAGCCGCGCCGAAAACGTCTGGGCGCTCGGCGAGGCCATATTCCTCGCCGAGCGCCTCGGAGCATCTGAATCCACCGCCCATCTTGGCGCTGTGATCGATCCGTGGAGATAGCCAATTCGCGATACCGCAGGGTCGGAATTCACGAGCTGTCCACCGCGATGGAAACGCAGCGACGGCTGGCGGCCATTCTTCTCGCCGGCGAAGAACATCGCCATCGATCCGGTTCGAAGCGGACGCTCCAGGGCTTTCTACGGCTGCAGTCTGCCGGGCCGCCCGCGGCCGAGCGAGCCGTCAGCACGGGCCTGCAGGTAGGCATAGATTTCGTCCACATAGGGTGCGAAGTTGGGATCGCCGGCAAAGCCTTTCATCACCGAGCCGCCGTCGGCACGGCCGTTCAGCACGGCGCGCCGGAAGGCTTCGATGTCGGGCAGCCGGCTGACCAGGGACGGCGCGAAGGTCGACCCCACGCCGTCGGGGCCGTGGCAGCGGCCACAGCCCGCATGATAACGCCTGAAACCGTCATAGGTCCGCGCATCGGCCTTGCCGTCCACGACCCTATAGAACTTTCCGGGAGCGGCGGCATCCCGCGCCTCCGCTCCTGCGCCGGCCGTGAGGCTCAGGACAGCGGAAGCCAGGACAACCCTCTGCAGCAAGCTACCCATCTGTCCGTCATCCAACAGCGGCGGAAATCCATTCGCCGGACCGACAGGCCGAAATCACCCTACTTGGTCGCTCCTGGGCGAAAACAGGAGCGAAGCTCCATCGTGGCGCCCCTGGATCCCGTACCCTCCGCCGCAAAACGCGGCAGAACAGAACTCCGCGCCGTCGCAACGCTCTGAAGTCATGGCGCAGGATCCCGAAGGTCTGCGCCACGCCGGTTCAGGATGACGATGGAATGGGCGCCCCCCAACGGTGCCGGCCAGCCCTATTCAGGGCGCGGTGGCAGACGTCCTGACCGGCTCCGCGCTATCCAGCGTCAGGTCGTTCTCCGCGGCGGTGGCCGGAACGAAGTTCGGGTCGCTCACGAGCAGTGTCTTGCCGTCGCGCAATATTTCGAAATCGATCGACGGCTGGCCGACGGCCTGCGGCACGGAGATCATCATGCGCTGGCCCGGCGCGAGCGTGGAGACGACGCGGACCGGCTGCTGCTCGGCCCCGGAAGCCATGGTCGCGACGACCCGGTAGCCGTCCTGCTCGACCGTGTAATAGACGGCGCCGCTGAAGCTGCCGAGCTGGATGCTGTGGCCGCTGCCCGGTACCAGTTCCGATGCCGCCGCGCCACCCGTGGCGGCGAGCAGCGCAAATGCAAATGCGCCAAAACGTCTGGTCATCGCTATCTCTCCTTCGGTTCAGCGAACTCCCGGACAGGCGGCCCGCCCGGAATATCAACTGACTTGAGCCTACGCGCCGCGGCTTTCCCGCACATCGGTACGATCACCCAAATTTCGGCTGTCGCGTTCCTAATTTCGCTACAGCGCTTTCCATTTGAACCGGTCCTGTTTCTCCGACGGCAAGCCGCCTGACAAAGGGGAAGTCCGCCGGGGGAAACCCTCCGGCAAAACGATTCAATCAGGAACGAAAGGCTTCGGATCAGGGCGCGGCGACGGTGGGGAGCAGCCACGGCTCGCCGCGCAGCCGTAGCAGCACTTCCATCCGGTTGGCGGCGTTGAACTTGCCGAGCACCGATGAGACCTGGTGCTCGATGGTGCGCGGCGATCGCGACAGGGTCCGGGCGACCTCCTTGTTGCTCTTGCCCTCCGCGATCAGCGCGAGCACTTGCTGCTCGTGCTGCGTCAGGCCGAGCGGGTGCTGGCGGGCGGCCGTGTACGGACCCCGGCGCACCTTCGGCAGCCGGCCGGCGATGCCCAGGCGCTGCGCCAGCTTGCGCGCCAGCATCGCGGCGGGACGCGCCTCGATCGCCTCCAGCCTTGTCACGGCGCTCGCCAACGCCATCGCGGTATCGGCGCCTTGCACCTGCATCAGCGCAAGCGCCGCCTCGTAGGGGAGGCCGAGGCGCTCCCATTCCCTGGCCGCTGTCAACGGATCGCCGGAAAGCTCGACCGCGCGCCGCCACGGAATGCGTGTCGTCGGCGCCGGCAGCGGCTCCTCCATCCCGCATCGTCGCCACCACACAGCCAGTTCGCCGAGATCGGAAGGGCGGAAGTTGGCGAGATCCATCGCAGCCAGCGCCGCCAGCTGCTCGTGGCCGGCTGCGCGGTCCTCGGCAAGCCAGGCGGCCTCGGTCAGCGCCATACGAACCGGCACGATGCGTTGCAGCTCGCCGGTCGGCAGTCCCTCCTCCAGCGCCTGCTGCAGCAGGGCAGGGCCGCCGGGTTCGCCCAGCCGCACGCGCACCCTGCCAAGCACGGTGAGCGCCGGCAGGTGCATGACCACCGGCAGGCGTTCCAGTTTCATCACGCCCTGCGCTATGGTCTCGGCGTCGCGAAAGCGGCCCTGCTCCATGCGAAGCTGCGCCTGCCGGCCGAGCAGATACTGCGCCGGCGAATCGAGGTCATGCCGGGCGGCGAACACGATACCTTCGGAGAGCAGCCGCTCGGCGAGCGCGAAGTCCTTGGACACGACCGCATATTCGGCATAGTTGGTGTAGGCTCGCGCCGCATGGTCGTGGAACCCGTGCTCGAGCGCGAGCGCCAGGCTTTCCTCCATTCGTTCGCGACCGCCCGGACGGTCGTCGAACAAAAGCGAGGTGCCGACATTGTTCAAGGCATGGACGCGCGTTTCGACCTCGCCTAGCCGGTCGGCCAGGGTGATCGCGCGCAGGCCCCACTCGATCGCCTCGTCGAAGCGGTAGTGCAGCATATGCAGCTGCGAGCAGGTGCTGTAGGCCATCGCCAGTTCCGGCCCGGGCGGCAGGTTTTCCACCTCGCGCACCGCTTCGTTGGCAAAATGTTCCGCCTGCTCGCCTTCGCCGCGGCGCCAATGCAGCCTGGAAAGGTTGCGCAGGTTGAGGCTGACCTTGTCCGGGCGGTCGAGTTCCCGCCAGAGCGCGATGGCGCGATGCCGCGCTTCGATGATCGTGTCATAGACCTGCAGTGCCAGCCCGGCCTCGTAGGCCCAGGATTCGTAGAGCTGGGCCGCCTCGGCCGGCGGCGCCTGCGCGATGTATCTGAGCGCCGTCGCCAGATGCGAGGCGGCTTCGCTATGCGCCCCCAGCCGCGCGGCCTGCGCCGCGGCCCGCGGCGCGAGTTCGAGAACGCGCGCGCCGTTGTCGGCGGCGGCGGCGTGATGCACCCGGCGCGCAAGCTGGGCGCCAGCCTGTGCTGCCGGAAGCCTTGCCATCGCTGCCTCCGCCTTGGCATGAAGCGACCGCTGAAGGCTGGGCGACAGCCGCTCGAGCGTCGCCTGCCTGGCCAGCTCATGGCGGAAGGTCAGGGCGCCTTGAGCGTCCCGCCGCAGCAATCCGCGAGCCACGCAGCGGTCCACGACAGCGTCGACCTCGGCGCCGAGAAGGGCGCGGATCAGCCACGGCTCCACGCTGCCCGGCTCTATGCTCATCATCTCCAGCACCTCGCGCTCGCCGGCCGTCAGGCGCGACAACCGCGACCACACGGCGTCGCGGATGGAATCGGGGACGTGCCCCGGCTCCGCCTCGCTGCTTGCCAGAAGCTCGGAGACGAAAAACGGATTGCCCCCGGTGATCTGGTAAAGATCGGCGCCGGCGCGGCCCGACTGTTCGGCGAGTGCCGTGATCGCCTGGGGCGAAAGCGGCTTCAGCGCGATGCGGGTCAGCGATGCCGCCGGCAGATCGCCTCTTATATGCGTGAGCGGATGGTCGGCGACGAGCTCGTCGCTGCGCGCGCTCAGCACCAGCAAGGCGCGAAGCACGGAAATGCGACGGCCGAGATATCGGATAAGATCGAGCGTCGCATTGTCGGCCCAATGCACGTCCTCGAAAACGAGTACCGTGGTTCCTGACCGGTGCTGAAGCGCATCGAGGAGCGCGGGAAAGAGCCGCTCGGGCGCGGCTCCCTGGTCGAGCAGCGCTGCGACCTCGGGGTCGAGCGCCCGCGCCATGTCCTGCAGGGGCCCGAGCGGACGGGGCGTGAAAAGCGCCTCGCACCAGCCCCACAACACCCGACAGCCTTCGCCCGCGCGGTCGGTGAATTCCTGCAGCAGCGAAGTCTTGCCTATCCCGGCCTCGCCTTCGAGCAGCACGATGCCGCCCCGCCCCTCGGCGGCACTGGCCGCGGTTGCCAGCAAAGTTTTGAGAGGTCCCTCTCGCTCGAGCAGCATTGGTGCAACCGTTTCCAGAACATGTCGCCCAAGAATGCCCCGCGTTTGCCACATGCTTGCAAGCAAGACAGTGGAGCGCCTCACAAAAGGCGGTTCGAACGCGACGCGCTTCAAGCCGCGAGTGTACCCCAACCAGGTCGGCTTTCCATTAGCATCGCTTAAAATTAGGCCAAATCCCGGCAGGCCCGATCACTTCCGGTACGCTCATGCGGGTGCGCAGGATATCGACGCCGCCATTCAGTGTCGCGGCCAAAAGGTCCGGGGGCGTTTAGCGCGACGGCATTGCGGCATGCCCCACCCAAGAACCGGCGGACGCGCGACGGCGCCAGACCGCATCTGGTTGAGGAGGCGTAAGTCAGATATGTTCACGAAACAAAGCCTGAGAAAACTGGAAAGGCCCGCTTCGCCAGGACACGCCGATTGGGGATGCAGGTGCGGCGACATTGCCGGTGGGGTAGCTTGGCCGAAGGCCGGTATGGAGAGAATGGGATGCGCGCAGCGCGCATGGGCTGCAGGCTTGGCTTGCGAGCACTCACTGCGCTGGCGTTTGTCGTCGCGCCTCTTCAACTCTCCTTAGACGGTTCTGTCGTGACCAAGGCCTATGCCGGCAAGGGCGGCAACGGGCAAACGCCTCGACGGCAGTCCTCAGCCTGGCCTTGCAGCGAGGCGCCTACTCTGATTCCTTAACGTCGGTGGGGATCGCCTGATTCGTGCGCTTGCTGCGCCGGCTCCGCATGGTGCGGCGCGGCGGGTGCCTGCCGTAGAGGGATCACAATGACCGCCAAGCCGGAAATCCTGGAGATGAGACCTAAGATCACCGTAGTCGGGGTCGGCGGCGCCGGCGGAAACGCGGTCAACAACATGATTGCCGAAGGCTTGCAAGGGGTCGAGTTCGTCGTTGCCAATACCGACGCTCAGGCGCTCACCATGTCGAAGTCGCCAAGACTGATTCAGTTGGGCGCGCACGTGACCGAGGGCCTGGGGGCCGGATCCTTGCCCCAGGTCGGCAGCGCGGCGGCAGAGGAATCCATCGATGAGATCATGGATCATCTGGCGGGAACGCATATGTGTTTCATCACCGCCGGCATGGGGGGCGGCACAGGGACCGGCGCCGCGCCCATCATTGCGCGCGCCGCGCGCGATGCCGGCATCTTGACGGTGGCCGTCGTCACCAAGCCGTTCGTGTTCGAAGGCAAGCGCAGGACGCAGGCCGCCGAGGAAGGCATAGAACGCCTTCGCGAGAGCGCCGATACGGTCATCGTCATCCCGAACCAGAACCTCTTCAGGGTCGCCGACGCCAGGACAACGTTTGCCGACGCATTTGCCATGGCGGACCGCGTTCTCTACGCGGGTGTCGGCTGCATCACCGATCTCATCGTGAAAGAAGGCCTGATCAATCTCGACTTCGCCGACGTGAAGTCAGTGATGCGGGACATGGGCCGGGCGATGATGGGAACCGGCGAGGCCTCCGGAGAGGGTCGCGCAAGGACGGCGGCGGAGGCCGCAATCGCCAATCCGCTCCTCGACGAAGCCTCCATGACCGGCGCCAGGGGCCTGCTGGTATCGATCTGCGGCGGCATGGACATGACACTGTTCGAGGTCGACGAAGCTGCGACGCGGATACGCGAAGAGGTCGATGCCGACGCCGACATTATCGTCGGTGCCATCTTCGACCAGGCGCTGGCGGGAAAGTTCCGGGTGTCGGTCGTCGCAACGGGCCTGCGGCAGAACGCGGACATGGCACAGCTCGAGCAAAGGATCGCTTGAAGCCAGAACTCTCCGCTTCAGGGGTGGCAAACCCCACTGCATCACATTGATTTCCTTGCCTTATCGGGGGCCTTTATCGAGGTTTCCCATTCCTGTTGCTCCAAAGCGACAGGCAACACGAGCGCCGTGGCCAACAGCAGCGGCTCGCAGTCTCCGAGACTTCCAAGACGCAGCGGTAGATCTGGCTGGAGCAATTTGCGGGGCCGTTCGCCTGCCACCGAATCGAACGGAACAGTTTTGGTTCTGGCAAGTTCGATAGCAGGGAGGAACCCGATGCTCGATTTCGAAAATGCCCGGCAGCACATGGTTGCCGCCCATCTCGCGCGACGCGGTATTCGCGATCCCAGAGTGCTTGAAGCGATGCGTCAAGTTCCACGCGAGGTGTTCGTCGAGGAAGGTTTTGAGGAGTTCGCATACGAGGATTCGCCACTGCCGATCGGTCACGGCCAGACGATTTCGCAGCCCTTCATCGTTGCCCATATGGTCGAAATGGCGGAGGTCGAGGCGACGGACCGCGTGCTCGAGGTCGGCACCGGATCTGGCTATGCCGCCGCGATCATTGCCAAGGTTGCCGATCGCGTATTCACGGTCGAACGACACGGTGCCCTTGGTGAAATGGCACGACGTCGGTTGAAGCAGCTGGATATCGGCAACGTGGAGCTGCGCATCGGCGATGGAAGCAAGGGCTGGCCAGAGAAAGCGCCATTCGATGCCATAATCGTGGCGGCTGGCGGACCGGTCGTGCCCGAAGCCCTCAAGGACCAGCTCGACATTGGCGGCCGGCTGATCATTCCCGTGGGGATCAACGAGATAGAGCAGCGCTTGGTCCGCGTGACCCGCGTCGGCGCCAAGAAGTTCGAGGAAGAAGATTTGGGCGGCGTGATGTTTGTGCCGCTCATCGGGGAACACGGATGGTCCGACACGGCTGAACGCTCTCCCGGTTTTTCGAAGAAGAGTTTGCCCGAACTGATTTGCCACGCCGCAGAAGACCTGCCGGAACCGGAGGATCAGGCGTTCGGCGGGTTCTTCGACAGGTTTGCGGATCGACGGATCGTCTTGCTCGGCGAGGCGACCCACGGCACGTCGGAGTTTTACCGGGCCCGCGCAGCGATTACCCGGCGGCTGATTGAACATCATGGCTTCTCGGTCATTGCCCTGGAGGCTGACTGGCCTGATGCATCAGCTGTGAACCGCTTCGTTCGCGGACTACCGGCGCGGGAAAGCGAACCCACGCCTTTCAGGCGCTTTCCGACCTGGATGTGGCGCAACCGGGAGTTTGATGCTTTCCTCCGCGATCTTCGTACGCACAATGAAGCCGCCGACCCCGATCGACAAGCCCGCATCTACGGTCTCGACATCTACAATATGAGCGGCTCGATCGCCGCTGTTCTGGCATACCTCGACGAGGTCGACCCCGAGGCGGCGGCGGTGGCCCGCGAGCGATACGGCTGCCTGACACCGTGGCAAAACGAACCCTCCACTTACGGGCGCGCAGTGCTCACTGCCGGATACCGTAACTGTGAGGACGCCGTGGCGAAGCAGTGTCGGGAGCTTCTTGAAAATCAGCTTCGCTATGCGAGCGACGGCGGTGACGAGTTTCTCGATGCCGCGCAAAACGCCAGGCTGATAGCGTCCGCGGAGCGGTACTACCGCGTCATGTACTACGGCGGCGCGGAAACATGGAATTTGCGCGATCGGCACATGTTCGAAACGCTCGAGCATCTGCTCGATGCAAGGGGCTCGGACGCCAAGGCCGTCGTTTGGGCACACAATTCGCATGTTGGTGATGCTCGCGAAACCGAGATAGGAAAGATTCGTCGGGAACTGAACATCGGTCAGCTCTGTAGGGAGAAATTCGGCAGCGAGATTGCACTGATCGGTTTTGGCACCCATGCCGGAACCGTGGCGGCTGCGAGCGACTGGGACGGCCCGATGGAGGTGAAGAAGGTCAGGCCGTCTCACGAAGAAAGCGTGGAGCGATGCTTCAACTTGGCGGGAAAGCCCCGCGCAATCGTCGATTTTCGACAGGACAACCAGGCGACGGAGGCCCTTGCGACGCAGCGACTCGAGCGGTTCATCGGCGTGATATACCGGCCCGAGACCGAACTGCTTAGCCATTATGCGGAGGCTTCGTTATCGCGGCAGTTTGATGCGTTTGTTTGGTTTGATGAGACGAAGGCGGTGACGTCGTTACCGTTTGAAGGCGAGGGCGGCGGTCGGGTCCCGGATACCTTCCCGTTCGGGCTGTAGTTTAGTTCAAAGCGATAAGTACCGCGATCTTTCCAAGGAAAGCAGTCGTTCGACGAAAACCTTGTTGCCTTCAACGGCATCCCTTTTGCGGAACGGCGCTTACTGCTTGATCTGCTCGAATGTGCATTGACGCGGCGCCTTGTCAGGTCGCCAGCGCACCAGCCTTGTTCCGTGGCGGAAGCGGTTGCCGGTGACGTGGTCGAAGCGGACTTCCACGACCAGTTCCGGCCGCACCGGCTCCCATTCTCCGCTGCGCTCGGTGCTCCAGCGGCTCGGGCCGCCCGGTGCCTTGCCGGTGAAGCCGAACCCGCCGCGTAACTCCTCGAGTTTCTTGGTGATCGCCGCCCGGACGTCATTGCCGATCGCCGAGGTGAAGCCGACATGATCGAGCAGGCCGCGCTCGTTGTAGAGGCCAAGCAGCAGCGAGCCGACGAGGCGCTTGCCGCTCAGGTATCGGAACCCGCCCACCACGCAGTCGGCCGTGCGCAGCCGCTTGACCTTGATCATCGCGCGCTCGCCCGGCCGGTAGGGTTCGTCCAGAGCCTTGGCGACGACCCCATCGGTCGAGCCGTGATCCGCGCCTTGCAGCCATCGTTTGGCGGTTGCGAGTCTCGTGGTGGATGGCGAGAGCCGCAAGCAGGCCTTGTCGACCTCCGTCACGAAAGCCTCAATTGCCTCCCGCCGCTCCTGCAGGGGCTCTGCGAGCAGCAACTTGCCGCCCGGTGCGACGAGCATGTCGAACAGGATCAATTGCGCCGGCGTTTCCACGCTCAGCTTTTGGATCCGGCTCTCGGCCGGGTGAAGCCGCATCTGCAGTGCGTCGAAGGAAGCGCGGCCCTCGATCTCGATCACGATCTCGCCGTCGACGACGAAATCTTCGGCATGGATGTCGCGCAGAATGGCCGTAAGTTCGGGGAAATAGCGACCGAGCGGCTTCCCGGATTTCGCCCTGAGGTCGACGGTGTCACGGCCCTTGAAGGCGAGACAGCGAAACCCATCCCATTTCGGCTCGTATTCCCACGCGCCGCGATCCTCGGGTAGCGCCTCGGCGGTCTGCGCCTCCATCGGCTGCGTGTCGAGAGGCAGCGGGAAGCTGGTTTCGGATGCAGCTACCATCGCTCCTCCCTGCTGTGATGCGGCAGCTCTAAGCCACAGAAAAGCCAGGCGAACCGGCGCGAAGCTCCCGACGTGAGGCGCAAGCTTTGCCGCGGCCGCTCGACCATACCAACGCCGCTAGGCTTCACCAAACAGGCCATGGCGAAGCGGTTGCCATGCGGTCGGTAAGCGGGTGGCCGGATCTATGCTTTGCGCCTTTTTCTCATGGTGCAGTAGTCGGCTAGCTGTGACTGTGACGTGCGCGCGTCTTGGCTGCCTTCCGGGCCGCCGCGGAGCGATCACTCGGGCCTTTGGTTCTGGCTGCCTTCTTCGCAGCGGCCGACCGCTCTTCCGCCGTCCGGCGGGATGCCGCTCTCTTGGCTTGTTGCGAGAGTGCCTTGTGTGATGCACTGCTTTTCGGCTCGTCCTCGAGAACCTCCGACACTGCGTGCGAGACCTTCGGGCGATGCTTCGGCTTGCGTTCACCCTGGCCTACTTCGTAGGCGTACTCGGCGCCCTTGCGCGTGCTCTTCTTGACCTTGCCTTTTCCGGGTGGCGGCAGGTCGACGCCCGCGCGGCGCGCCTCAGAAAGGCCAATTGCAATTGCTTGCTTGGTGGAACGCGCGCCGTGCTCGCCGCGGCGAACTTTCTTGATCTCCTCATGCACGAATTCGCCCGCTTGCGTGCTTGCCGACTTTCCTTCGCGCTTGTCCTTTCGTGCCTTAT